>NZ_BMGR01000001.1 GCF_014640295.1 Paenibacillus abyssi
AAAACCTCACGTACGGTTTGATGAGGAGGGGCTGGGCTTCGCCCAGCCTTTCACTCTAGTATCCCTATTGTACAAGCTCATTTGCAGCATAACTCTGTAGGAGGTATTCAAATGAAAGCTGTATTGGTCGATGAAAAAACGAAACAGCTGTACATAGGCAATGCCGCAGACCCTGAAATGTCTGAAGGGGAGCTGCTTGTCAGCGTCAAAGCAACTGCGCTCAACCGGGCGGATCTTTTGCAAAAGCGGGGGCTCTATCCGCCGCCGCAGGGAGCATCGCCGATTCTCGGACTCGAAATGTCCGGCGTAGTGGAGAAAGTCGGGAGTAAGGTAGAGGCTTGGAAAGCGGGAGATCGGGTGTTTGCTCTTCTTCCTGGCGGCGGTTATGCAGAGAAAGTCAGCATTCCGGCCGGTATGGCCATGCGAATTCCCGACCGGTTTTCATTTGAGGAAGCAGCGGCGATCCCCGAGGTTTTTTTAACCGCTTATCTGAATCTGTTTGTGCTTGGCGGATTAAAGCCCGGCCAGACGGTTCTGATTCATGCCGGAGCGAGCGGCGTCGGAACGGCGGCGATCCAGCTGGTGAAAGAAGCAGTGGCGACCGCCATCGTAACAGCCGGCAGTGAGGAAAAACGTAACAGCTGCCTTCAACTTGGCGCCGATGCAGCGATCGATTATAAAGCGGGCCCATTTGCTCCGCGCGTAATGGAAGCAACAGCCGGTCACGGCGTTCATATCATTATGGATTTTATCGGCGCTTCGTACTGGGAACAAAATATCGAATCGCTGGCCATGGATGGAAGGCTGATTGTTATTGGCATGATGGGCGGAAGTACAATCAAGGAACTGGATCTCGGCCTGCTGCTAAGAAAGCGGCTGCAGATCATTGGAACCGCACTCCGTTCCCAGCTGCCTGAGTATAAGATACGCCTTACGCAGCAATTTGCTGCCTTTGCTATGCCCTTATTTGAAGATGGGCGCCTGAAACCGGTCATTGACTCGGTATGGGAATGGGATAAAGCGGACAGTGCGCATGAGTATATGGAAGAAAACAAAAACACGGGTAAGATCATTCTTCGTGTATAATAGATCCTATCGAAATTTATTTGGGGGAGAATTCATTGGCACAGCTTTACTACAAATACGGAACGATGAACAGCGGCAAATCGTTCGAAATCATCAAGGTCGCCCATAACTATGAGGAGCAGGGCAAGCCCGTGCTTATCTACTCCCCTGCG
This sequence comes from Paenibacillus abyssi, assembly GCF_014640295.1. GTDB lineage: Bacteria > Bacillota > Bacilli > Paenibacillales > Paenibacillaceae > Paenibacillus_D > Paenibacillus_D abyssi. The sequence continues at coordinate 1,239 of NZ_BMGR01000001.1, forward strand.
GTCAGCGCGAGGGGTCAAGCGGAGCTCGTAGGTTCCCGGGTGGGATTCGAGCGTCCGGCCATACCTGTGAATGAGCAGACTGATCTTTACGAGAGTGTCCTGACGCAGCTTTCGTCGGATGGTTCCAGACGGATCCATTGTGTGCTTATTGATGAAGCGCAATTTCTCAAGCAGCATCATATTTTACAGCTCACGCGCGTTGTTGATGAATTGAATATCCCCGTTATGGCGTTCGGATTGAAAAATGATTTTCAAAACCGGCTCTTTGAAGGCAGTTACTATTTACTAGTGCAAGCAGACAAAATCGAGGAGATTAAGACGATATGCTGGTACTGTGATCGCAAGGCGACGATGGTGATCCGATTTCTGGACGGGCAGCCGATCAATACCGGCGAGCAGATTCAAATCGGGGGCAATGATGACTATAAACCGGTATGCCGGCGCTGTTACAATCAAGCCTTTCAGAAGGAATCGCAATAGGGCCGATCATAAGAGAAGGCAGGAGGCTGGCATATGCTTGGTTTAGCTATACTACTAATGTTTCAGTTCGCGGGAATTCTTCTGAAAGAGTGGCTCTCGCTTCCGATTCCGGCGAATGTCATCGGCATGCTTCTATTCACCTGCTCGCTGTTTTTCGGATGGGTGAAGCTGCAGTGGGTGGAAGGCGCGGCCACGTTTTTGATCCGACATATGATGCTGTTTTTTTTGCCTTATGTCGTTGGCACGTTAGTTCTTTCACGTTATGTGGAAACAAATAAGCTGCTCGCCGTCGCTTTTTCATTGGTTGCGAGCACGATTGCGGTATTGCTCGCGACCGGGTGGGTTGCGAAGCTGTTAGAGCGGAAGGAGGCGGAGGCCAATGCCGGCGATCGCTGATTGGATACAAGGGCCGGAGTGGGCCGTTGCCGTCACTGTAGCAGCTTATGCGGCAGCACTGCTTCTCCGAAATAAATTCAAATGGATGCATCCGTTATTTACAGGTGCTGCAGCTGTCATCCTGTTTCTTACTTTCACAGACATTTCCTACGAGGATTACCGAATCGGCGGCGATCTGATCTTGTTTATGCTTGGACCGGCAACCGTGGCGCTTGGCGTACCCTTATACAAGCATTCGCAGCGGCTGCGCCGCCACATTCCCGGCATCCTGGCGGGCGTAATGGCAGGCTCGGTGGTTTCCATAGCCGGTGCGTGGCTGCTGGCTTCTGTATCGGGTTTGTCTACGGCAATCTTATATTCGATGATCCCCAAATCCGTGACCGCAGCTGTTTCTGTACCGCTGTCTGAACAGCTGGGCGGAATCCCGGAACTGACAGCAGTATTGACGGTATTGACAGGCTTAATAGGCAGTATGTTCGGTCCGATGGTGCTGAAGCTTTTCGGCATTCGCCGTGATCTGGCGATCGGGGTTGCGGTCGGAACCGCCTCGCATGGGATCGGTACGGCAAGACTGGTGAACGATTCAGAATGGCAAGCCAGCGTCAGTGCGCTCTCGATGAGCCTAAGCTGTATTATTACGCCTATTTTCATCCTGCCGCTGTATTGGTTGATCTGAATTAACAGGTTGCTATAGTTGCTATAATAATATAAATATTTGAGCAGGTGGATCGATAACACTTGAAGAGGGATGGCCGTTCAAAAGGACGGCTATCCCTTTTTTCTGCTTTTTTCAATGATAGATTCTCCTATCTTTTTCAAGATATGATTAGAGATTTCTAGTTTTTAAGCGTATAATGATAGATAGACCAGCTAGAGAAGGAGGTTTTATTCGTTGAGATGGAAAGCTTTTATCTCTGTATTCCTGATGGTTGCCCTTCTCTGCACGCCATTTAATAACGAGGCTATACATGCTGCCGCGGCCCCCAAGGTTACGATATTGCTCGATGGGTATCCTCTGCCGTTTCCAGAGGAGCCCATTATTATTAAAGGGTATACCATGGTGCCGTTTCGCGCAATTGCAGAAGCGATCGGCATTAAAGTGCAGTACGAAAATTCATCCAAACGCATTACAGCGACAAGACAGGATGAATCCGGCAGCCATACAGTGGTGCTTCAGCTTAATAACACAACGGCACAAGTGGATGGTCAACCGGTGAAGCTTGCGGTTCCGCCTCAAGCCAAGAACGGACATACCTTAATTCCGCTTAGCTTCTTCAGCCGCCAGTTCGGTGCAGGAGTGGGTTTTGAAAACAAGACGAAGACCGTTGCGATCACTTCTCCAAAGAGAAGCATGTATGTATCCGGGTATTATGCGCTCTCCTCATTTTCCGAGCGGGGAATGATCACCGGAATGGGTTCGGTTGCTTTCGGCTGGAGCCGCATCGATCGGGAGAGCAGCTTTACGACGGAGGGAACGGATTTCAGATGGCCGAGGGCTGCCGGGGAGATCACGCCAGAGCGAATCGTACAGGAGACTGCAGCGGCCGGTACAACGCCTTATCTGATGGTGTATGCGACAGACGGAATGCTCGAGCTTACGAAGGTCATCGAGGACTCGAATCTGCGGCAGCAAACGATAGACAGTATTGTTGATCTGGCCGTTCAGAAGGGCTTCCAAGGGGTGCATCTTGACTTCGAAGGATTAGGGATGACGGGAGACAAGCAGAAAGTGAGAAAGCAATTTAATGAGTTCGTCAGGTTGATGTCGGAACAAACCCGGGCGGCCAACTTAAAGCTTTCCCTTGCCTTACATCCGATAAATTCAGTGTATCAAGGTTATGATTACCGAACTTTAGCCGCATATGCGGATGAATTGGTGATCATGGCTTATGCTTATGAAGATGAGAGCCGACCGGAACCGATGGACAAAGTGGATGAGGCGATTCGCCTTGCTCTGCAAGAAACGGAAGCCGGCAAGCTCGTGCTCGGCATTTCGATGGGCAGTGAAAACGCCCAATCCGTAAATAGCAAGATCGGGTTAGCCAAGCGTTATAATCTGAAAGGAATCGCTTTATGGAGATTAGGATTGATCGGTGAAGAAGCCTTTCATGAAATGAAAAAATCGATCTCGTTTTAAGTGATGAAAATAAGTGCAGACGACAATCATGGGGCCGCGTATCATTACGCGACCCCATTCTTTTGAGCGATTGTGCGTGTTATGGAGTTGGTTGATTTCGTTGTTGTGAACTGAAATAATAAAGATAACAGAGTTAAAATAAAGAAACAAAGTTTGGGGAGGCAAGCTATGGGGAAGGTTGCGGTTGTAGCTGGTGCTGCGGGTTTAGTCGGAAAAGAATTGGTGCAATTGCTGTTACAGCATCCCGATTATGAACGGGTCATTGCGTTGGTTCGCCGTAAGTCAGGAGCAGAGCAGGGCAAGCTGATCGAGCTAGTCGTGTCGTTCGACCGGCTTGAACAGGAAGCGTCTGGCTTGATGAAGGGGGCTGACGTGTTCTGTGCGTTAGGCACAACGATTAAAAAAGCGAAATCGCAGGAGCAGTTTCGCCGGGTTGATTATGTTTATCCGCTGCAATTGGGTGAGCTTGGGAAACGGGAAGGGGTTCGTTCCTATTCCGTCATAACGGCAATGGGTGCCAATGAGCAGTCGAGATTCTTTTACAGCCGCGTAAAAGGCGAGCTGGAAACGAGGCTTGCCGCACTAGGGCTGAATACACTCCATATCTTCAGGCCGTCACTGCTGCTCGGGGATCGCGAGGAATTCAGGCTCGGAGAACGGATCGGCGGGGCCGCTGCCAAACCGTTGTCTTTCCTGTTAAACGGGCCGCTTCGCAAATATCGCGCGATCGAAGCGACGACGGTAGCTGAAGCGATGGTGGCCGCGGTACAGAGGGAATCGAATCCAGGTGTACATATCTATGAATCCGATCGAATTGAACAAATCGCAAAATCATTTGCAAAGTGAAGTGAACATAGAAAACAAAAAAAGCTTGATTTCTCAAGCTTTCTACGATTGGTTTTATTCAAATTTCAGTAGTATAAATGGTCGGGACGACACGATTTGAACATGCGACCCCCTGGTCCCAAACCAGGTGCTCTACCAAGCTGAGCTACGTCCCGAGAGAAAGATGGTGCCGTCGAGAGGACTTGAACCCCCAACCTACTGATTACAAGTCAGTTGCTCTACCAATTGAGCTACAACGGCACGTATCTCGCAATCACGAAATGTATTATCTCACAGATTATTATAAATATGCAAGTGTTTTTTTGAAATATTTTGATGGTTTAAAATCAAGAACTATCGGTGGAGTAGAAGGGGATTGCGGGCGCAAAGCGAAGGTATTACAATGGACAGATCCATCATTTCTAGCGGAGGGAAACCAATGAATGAAGTTGTAATTGGCCGGGTTCAGCAATTCGAAAAGCTTCCGGCAGAACTGCGGATTGAAAAGGATACTTACTTTTTGCTGAAGAACGAAGATCAGTTTCTTCTTGTCTCCAGCATTTGTCCGCATGCAGGGCAGCTTGTTGAGATTGAATATGGTGAATTAGTGTGTCCGATGCACGGCTGGACTTTCAATACGCACACAGGTGCGTGTCTTAATGTACCGAGCAAGGGGCTCGAATCTTATCCGGTCATCGTGAGAGATGATGAATTAATCGCGCAGCTGTAAAACAGCGATGGGTTGACTGAGGGTCTGCACCTTTATGGGGCAGGCCCTTCATGGTTGTACAACCGATTCGTTCAATACGATCAGAGTTCACTCTGCCCGCTAGTGATATGATAGTCAAGCTGGCTATCGGTATCCATTAGCATCAGGTAAAATCCGAGGTCATGCCCGTATCAATACGCTTGCCCCGTTGCTAATGATTGAATACAGGAATAGATATAAACTATATACTGCTGGAGCTAACAAAAACAGCACAGCTCTTCATAAAGAAAAGCAGTGCTGCAGGATTCGGCTTTTATTTTATAACAAGCTTTTGATATCTTCTTCGATTGCAGAAGGTTCGGTACGCGCGCTGTACTGTTTGATCACATTGCCGTCCCGGTCAACGAGGAATTTAACAAAGTTCCATTCAATCTCACCAGTGCGGTAAGCTTCGGGAACCTCGTTGACAAGATGTACATAGAGCGGATGCGCATGCTCGCCTTTTACATCGATTTTGGCAAACATCGGGAAGGTGACCTTGTAATTAAGATCGCAGAACTGTTTGATTTCTTCTTCCGTACCCGGTTCCTGACCTGCAAATTGATTGCACGGAAAGCCAAGCACGACAAGCCCTTGATCCTGATACGATTCGTACAGTTTTTGAAGTCCTTCGTAATGCGGCGTCAGTCCGCATGCGCTTGCCGTATTCACGATCAGCATGACTTTCCCTTTGTAAGACGAGAGGGTTGTCTCCTCACCGTCAATCGTTTTGACTTGGAAATCATAGATTGTCATTTGCTTTCCTCCTATGTAATTGATGTGTGATTGAGCAAAAAAAAAAGCACCTGAATTGATTTCAGATACACTTGCTGATACAATATAAACTGGTGACAATAAAAAAGTGAATTGAATGAGATTAACCCAATAATAATTATATCACTTTGGGGCAAGCGTGTCAACCCTATGAAAAAAGGCCAATTATTGAATGATATATCTTTACTTAGGAGGTCGAACCGGATTGAGCATGAAGGAAGCAGAATGGCAGCAGGAACAGTCGCGTGTGGACGAAGTCATTCAAAAAGTGGCATTACAAATGGATGAGCTTGAAAAGCGGACGGGCAATGTACGTTCAGATGTTGTGGAGATCCGAAAGCATTTTTGGGATGAGGTTACGATCAATTTCAGCCATGCGGAGGATTTGACGGAAACGTATTTCAGCATGAAGCAGCAGGCGGACGTCATGTCCGAGCGTGAGCGCAGCCATAGGCATGCGTCAGCAACGCTGGGTAAATACCGGCGCTTGGTTCAATCGCCATACTTCGGCCGGATTGACTTTGTGGAAGAAAACACAGAAAAAAAGGAATCCATATATTTAGGCATCGCGTCCTTCATGGATGAGGAGAATGACACGTTTCTTATTTATGATTGGCGGGCTCCGGTATCCAGCTTGTACTACGATTACGGACCGGGAGCCGCACAATATGATACACCCGGCGGTATCATCAAGGGTGAGATGCTGTTGAAACGTCAGTTTGTCATCCGGGACGGACAGATCAAGCTGTTGTTTGATACCGGGATAACGATCGGCGACGAGCTGCTGCAGCAAGCGCTCAGCCGAAGCGCGGATTCCCAGATGCGCAGCATCGTAGCGACGATTCAGAAGGAACAAAACCAAATTATCCGTAATGAGCGCAGCCGTATGCTGATCGTACAAGGCGCCGCAGGCAGCGGCAAAACATCAGCTGCCCTGCAGCGTGTCGCTTATTTGCTCTACAAGAATCGCGAGACGTTAAGGGCTGATCAGATGGTGTTATTTTCGCCTAACCCGCTCTTTAACAGTTATGTCTCCACGGTACTGCCTGAGCTTGGGGAAGAGAATATGGAACAGACAACTTTTCAGGAGTATCTGGAGAACCGCCTCGGAAAGGAATTCGAATTGGAGGATCCTTTCGAGCAAATGGAATACATCTTGTCCACCGATCCGCACACGGAAGGTTATGCCGCCAGAATGGAATCCATTCGTTATAAATCATCAGCCGCTTATCTGGAAACCTTGCGTAAGTATACAGAACGTCTTGAAACTGAAGGGATGTTATTCAAACCGCTGGCATTTCGCGGGAAAGAGATTGTCTCCGCGGAGGCGATGAAAGTTAGGTTCTATGCGATGGATGCGCAGGTCAAGCTGGCCAACCGGGTTGTGCTGCTGCGGGATTGGCTGCTGACGGAGCTGTCGGCTTTCGCAAAGAAGGAATGGAACGAAGCATGGGTTGAAGAAGAGATGGAGCTGCTCTCCCAGGAGGATTATCAGCGCGCCTATCAGAAGGTTCGAAAGCAAGGAAGAAATAAGGAAATGTCGTTTGACGATTTCAACATGGAGAAGGAGCTGCTTGCCCGGGTTATCGTACGCGAGAGGCTCAAACCGGTGCGTTCGCGTATCAAATCACTTCGCTTTGTAGATGTGACCAAGCTGTATCGCCAGCTGTTCGATAACCCGCATTTATTAACAGAGCTGGTCGGAGGCTCTGACCTCGTACCGGCTTACTGGTCGGAGATCAGCAGGCAGACGACGGAACGAATGGACAAGAAAGAGCTGTCGTATGAGGATAGTACTCCATACTTATACCTGAAGGAGCAGGTTCAAGGTTTTCAGATGAATACGAATGTTCGCCATGTGTTCGTTGATGAAGCGCAGGACTACTCACCGTTCCAACTGGAGTTTTTGAAGCGATTGTTCCCGCGCGGCCGTATGACTGCTTTGGGCGATTTGAATCAAGCCATCTTCGCGCATACTTCTGTTTTTGGAGAAGAGGAGCCTCTTGTTCAGCTGTTTGGGAGCGAGCAGACCGAATTGATCCGGTTGACCCGCAGCTACCGGTCAACCAGAGAGATCGTCGAGTTTACGCGCGGCATGGTGCCGGGAGGCGAGTCCATCATTCCATTTAACCGCGGTGGAGAGAAACCACAAGTGATTAGCGTAATGAATGAAGATGAGCTTCATGAACAGGTTGCGATGCACATTGAAGAGCTGCAAGCGGATGGGTATGAATCGATCGCAGTGATTTGCAAGACTGCAGCAGAGAGCCGGGCGGCCTATGAAGCATTGGCATCGCGCACACCGGTGAATCTGGTCAAGAAAGAGACGGCCGCTTTCTCCAAGGGAACGCAGATTATCCCTGCTTATCTGGCTAAAGGCGTGGAGTTTGATGCAGTCATTCTTTATAACGGCTCACAGCATCAATACGGCCGGGAGAACGAAAGGAAGCTGTTCTATACAGCCTGTACGCGTGCCATGCATTCGCTGCGGGTATTCTCGATAGGTGAACCGAGCTTCTTTGTCACAACGCAGCCGCAAGAAACCTATGTGCCTATTGCTTTGGTGCCGGAAGCGGACCCAGCTGCACCGCGTTAATCCAACAGAATATTAAGCTTTCAAGAACAGCCTGTATAGAAAAAATCCGCCCAGCGGATGAACCTGTACAGGCTGTTTCCATTTCTATAGGTCTGGCCAAAGTTGAGCTGGGCCGTAACATCGTTTAATATAGAAGCAGGAATTGCTAGTTTAAGAGATTACATACTAAGGAGGAATAAATGATGAAATGGCGCAGCCTAGCGATAACTTCTGCAATGTTGGCAGCACTTCTCTCGGCGTGCAGCTCCGAGCCGCCATCGGAGGATCAAACCCAAAACGTGAATACGGTTAATATAGAGAACAACGATTCTGCACCGGCAGTTGATCCTGCCAACGAACAGGGCGAAGGAGAAACGGACGCCGGACAATCTACAGATCGATTCCCGGCCGGCGCGTATGAAGGGAAAGTAGAAGGCATAGCCTATGGGTTAGGCGATCTCACGGAAGGCATCACAGAAGAGCTCGGAGAGCCGGATCAAATGGATTATTTTGCCGGGGGTGTTTATTTGTCTTATCCAAACGTGGTGTTTTTTAGCGATGCGGAGCTCGACGGAGAAAATAACATTGTTGACGGTACGATCAAAGGAATGGGTTTTGGTACTGACAACTCATTATTCGGGGTAACGATTGGCCAGCCATTCGAAGAGATTGCCGTTGTTCTGGGGGATGGTTACACGATGCATACGCCGGATGAAAACGTGAATAATGAATTTTATGCAGGTATGTGGTCCATGGAATATAGAGTTGGCGAGTATGCGGTCATATTTACCGCTGAGGAAGAGAATGGGCCGACGAACGCGGCCTATTATGAGGAAACCTGATGATTGAGATGGCTTTCTACCTGCTTCTAATTAATATTGTGAGTTTTAGCATGATGAGATACGACAAGCGGCAAGCTGTCAAACATGGACGGCGCGTGCCGGAAAAACAGTTATTCGTCATCGCAGCGATCGGCGGTGCATTGGGCGCTTGGCTGGGCATGCGGATCTGGCGGCATAAGACAAAGCACAACTCGTTCGTCTACGGTATTCCGGCGCTGTTTATTTTGAACATCGCAGCGCTGTGGTTTATCTATTTTCTCTAGCAAAAAGCAGCCAAGGCTATGCATTTGGCTGCTTATTTTTTGTTGCGCTGCCGCGCTATGGATGCCAAGGCAGGGGCATGTTTGACCCTATAATCGACAGGCGACATATTGAATTTTTTACGGAATACCCGGAAGAAGTAAGAGTAACTCGCAAAACCGCAGGTTTCCGCGATTTGTTCTAATGTCATCGAGCTGTATTTCATTCGCTCTTCAGCTATTGCAAGGCGTATTTCCTGCATATATTCTATGATTGTCTTTCCATAACACTCCTTGAATAAATGGGAAGCGCGTGAGACACTAAGACCGACATGATTGGCAAGATCTTCTATTTTGAATGAAGACGTAGCGTGCTCCTCGATATAGGATTTGATTCGTGATGCAACGAAAGGCCTGCCGCGGTGGATGGATTGGTCATCGATCAATCGGTCTATACTCAAGCAGAGGGAACGAAGTAAGTATTCCGACAGCTCTTCGTTTTCTTTCTCCATTCTGCGTTTCTCCAGAATAAGCAATCTCCATAACGACAACAGCTTTTCTTCCACATCGACCCGTACAAGCGGAGGATGCTTGCGCTGTTCCCGCCATTTATCGAGCCATTTGCCCTGGCAAGCCAGATAATAATCGCTGCTTGACACGATCAGTCCCCGCTGCGGATGCTCATAGGCTTCGATCGCTAATTGATAAGGATCACCGGGGTGTAAGATGAGCAGGTGGCCTGGGCCGATCGGCTGCATTTTACCGTCAATCAGTACGCTGGCATAACCTTCAGTCTGCAGACGAATCAAGTAGCCTGGTAAGCCATTTGAAGCATACGTATAAAAAGGCTGGATATGATGCGAATAATCGCACATAAGAATCTCGGACTCCATGTTCATAACTCCTTTATATCAATAGCAGAATAGTTCATGTTATAACATTATCCTACATGGTAACTTTGATGCAAATGTATTTATAATAAACTATAGAAAATTCAATTCCACTATGGTACACGTATATTAAGGAGGATATAAGAAATGGCAAAGATGGGCATTGCATTGCAATTGTATACCGTGCGGGATGATCTGCAGCGGGATTTTGCCGGAACGCTCCGGGAAATCGCTGCAATGGGATATGAAGGCGTGGAATTCGCAGGATATGGCGATTTATCTGCAGAAGAGATGAAGGCATTGCTGCAAGAGCTTAATCTAAAGGCAGTTGGCAGTCATATCAGCCTTCAGCGTTTGGATGAGCAGCTGGAAAATGAGATCGCTTACCTGAAAACGATCGGCGCTAAATACGGCATCGTTCCTTATGTATTCGAAGAAGACCGTCGGGATACTGCAGCATGGCAGTCGATCATCGACCGTTTGGACCGCTATGGTGAGGTTTTCCGCCAAAACGGCTTGCAGCTGGGTTACCACAACCATGATTTCGAATTCGCGATGAAGATTAACGGTTCGTTCGTATTTGATGCGATGTACGAGCAAGTAAGCGCAGACCGTTTGACGGTCGAGATGGATCTGGGTTGGGTTCAATACTCCGGACAAGATCCGCTTGCTTACATCGCCAAATACAAAGGACGTCTGCCGTTGCTGCATTTGAAGGATTTCCGTAAAACGGCGCCGAATGAACCGATTGATACGGTTGAGCTTGGACAAGGCGATCTGGATCTGCCGAGCATTATCACAGCTGCCGAGCAAGCCGATGTGGAGTGGATCATCGTAGAGCAGGACAGATGCGCAAATCCGCCGCTGCAATCGGTGAAAACAAGCAGAGCTTGGCTAAAACAAAATTACAACTAATTTGAGGGGGAAATACAACGACATGAGCAAAATCAGAGTAGCTGTTATCGGGTGTGGAGCAATCGCGCAAAGAAGGCATATTATCGAATATCAAACGAATGAGCACGTTGAGCTTGTAGCGTTCGTTGACCCTGTATTGGAGAGGGCCGAGCAATGCGCGGCGCCATTCGGTGCCAAAGCGTATGCAGATTATACTGTAATGTTAAAAGAAATTAAGCCGGATGCTGTAAGCGTATGTACGCCAAATGCAACGCATGCCATAATCTCCATTGCTGCAGCTGAAGCTGGTGCACACGTGCTGGTAGAGAAGCCGATGGCTTCTACAGATAAAGAAGCTGCGCAAATGATCGAAGCAGCGAAGAAAAACGGTGTTATGCTGATGGTTGGCCACAACCAACGTTTTATGCCGCCGCATGTGAAAGCAAAAGAAATCCTGAAGTCAGGCGTTCTGGGCAAAGTATTATCGTTCCGCACGTCATTTGGCCATCCTGGACCGGAAGGTTGGAGCGTCGACGGCAAGGAAAGCTGGTTCTTCCGTAAAGAAGAGGCGATTATGGGCGCGATGGGTGATCTGGGTGTTCACAAATCCGACTTGATCCGTTGGCTGCTGGATGATGAAGTGGCTGATGTAGCCGGCTTTATCGGTACCGTGAGCAAGCAGGACACAGATGTAGACGACAGCGCGAACTGCATCCTGCGCATGAAGAGCGGCGCGATTGGCTCGCTCGTAGCAAGCTGGACATACTACAAAGGCGAAGACAACAGCACTGTGCTTTGGTGTGAGAACGGCGTAATGAAAATCGGTACAGATCCTGAAGATCAAGTCATTGTCGAGCTGCGCAACGGAAATGTAGAGCGCTACAAGGTTGGAGCCATTGCGACCAACACCGTTCAAGTAACAAGCGGCGTTATCGATGAATTTGTTCATTGTATCGTGACCAACACACCGCCAAGCATTTCTGGTGAAGAAGGTAGAAAATCACTCAACGTTATTCTGGCTGCTTTCGAATCACAAGCCACAGGCAAGATGATCTCCTTAAACTAATCGGGCATCAAAAAATCCACTACCTGCGCATACATTGCGTCAGGTAGTGGATTTTGCTTTTGCCCTGTTACCACTTGGATCCGCCGGAAGAGTTGCTCTTGGAGCCCCATGAACCGCCTCCAGAGGAATTTCTCGAGCCACCGCCCCCGAAAGAACTGCCCCCTGAGGAACCACCAGAACCTCCGCCGCCGAAGGGCGTGTTATTTCTATCGTTCATTTGCCTTTGCATTTGTTCCGCAGCTAACGCCGCATTATAATCACGGTTCATCTCATTTGTTATGTGGATCACTCCTGCCAATTGGTTCATCGCTTCAACGAACAAGCCTTGTGTAATCAACCGTTCCGCCTCGCCATGCAACGATTGATAGCGGCTGCCGTAGCTTCGCTGGTTCACGCGGGAGCCGACCTTATTGGACATTGATGTGAACCGGGCCCCTGCCTCGTGAAGCTGGCGTTGCGCTTCCCGTTTCTCCTCCAGCTTACGGTGAATTTGCTGAAGAAGAGATGTAATTTCTTGTTCATAATGTGTACGGCCCTTGTCAATGTCGTCGAGGTTGATCAGGCCGGCTGCCAAGCGGTCTCTAAGCTGGCGATGAAGCTGCACGATTCCCACACTGCTGTGCTCCCATATTTGCAGATAGGGCAGCGATTCGCTCTGAATCAGCGACATTCCCTGCTGGAACTGCTGCCACAAACGCTCCGTATCGCGATCCGCTTGCGACAGCCGCTCATCCAACGCCTGCCAATAGCTGCGGCATTCCGCCGCGATGTTGTCTGCTTCACGCAGCTTCTGCAGCCAGTGCTGAAGCTCCGTGTTGGCAAGGTCATATTCCTGCCGCTGGTCATCGCAAAGCGACTTGATTTCCAGCAGGTTTGCACCTGCATCCCTGACTGTTATTTGCATTTGTTCGAATCGCTCCTGAAGGGCTGCCCAATGATTAGCTGTATACTTAGCGCTAACATGCCGCAGCAAAGCATTTAACTCTTGGATTTCAACCAGATAAGAAGCTTGTTTCGATTCGATATATTTTATATTGTTCCGATTCAGCTGCTTCAGCTCGGCTTGGCGCGTGGTGATCGCCAGCGCATCGGCAAGTAACCGCTCTGTTTGTTCGGCCAGCCTGGATACGTCATTTATGTTTCCCTGCTTAAGCGATTCGAGCATGCGCTCATTCGTTTCACGGGCATCATGGATGAGACTGTATGGATTTAAGCGCAGCATGACCAGCTGAATCCGGTGTGTTTCAGTCAAACGGTCGATTTCAGTTCTCCGCTCCGAAGAAGCTGACGGAAAACCATGATAGCGTTCCAGATAGACCGGAATGGACAACACTTCTTCTTCAAGTTTTGACGTTTCAACCTTGGACTCCATGACCTCCTGTGTCGCTGCGATGGGATCGAACATCTCCAACTGCTCGGCCTTCTTCATCTCTGCATCAAGCTCATCTAACGAGTCGAACAACGTTGTCAATGGATAGGATGTTTTCTGCACCTGTCCGTCGAGCTGGCTGCGCAGGTTCTGCAGACGCGCCTCAAGCCGGTCAACCTTCTCTTTGATCGTTCTATCTGCATCGATCAGCTGCGCGATTTCGGCGCGTTCATTTGTGATTTCCTGCTCGATTGCGTCCAACATTGATTTTATTTGTGTGTATAAAGCATTCATTCGCGAGAATTGAAACAACGAGATACGGGTGCCGGACAATTCGTTTTTCTTCTTGTTCAGGCGAACCATTTGGTCCTCTAGCTGGCGTTCGAGCTTAGACACGAGCTGTTCTGACACCCCTTGAACAAGCCCGATATAAGGCTTCAACTGTTCACTGGCTTGATAAACTTGTACCATTAGCTCTTCCAATCGCGACTGCTGTCTTCTAATGCGCTTCTTATTAGACCAGCCTGCCAACACCAAGAGGATCATTATGGCCAGCAGGACGATTGCCAGTCCGATCCAGAAAAAAGAAAAGGTAACTTGGCTGCTGCTGGTTGCCTGTGGCGCAGTTGTCTGTGTTCCCGGTACAGGTCTGGAAATCTCGGAAGAGACACCCGGCTGAGGTACGGCAGGTGTGGAACTGGAATCTGTTCTGATTTCTTTGAGATTTTGTGTGGCTTCGATTAAGGATAATATCGCTTGGACAAAGTCGCCCTCGATTGCCGAGGGGATGAAGTGCTGATTCACGAATTCCGTAATCTTTGATTCATCGGTGTTCCCGTTGCCGTCGTAATCTGCTGGGAGCGCGTTAAGCTTAGCCTGTAGGCCCGGATTGTTAAAGTTCATTTCTATCAGGCGGTCGACATCTGCAATAACAACTAACACGTCATTGGCCTGCAGTTCCCAAGTTCGGTACACTTCAGTTGCATAGTCAGCGGGAGCATTGGCATTGAACGTATCAATCGTTAAAACATAGAACGTATATTCGCCTGATTGGGCAGCTTGTTCCAACAGGCCAAGCCGGTCAGCGGGCAGCATAGCCGCTAAATCATGAATACGGCCATCCTTATCAGGAACGGCTGCCGCGGCAAAGGAAGGTACGGAAAGAAGCAGGCTGATCAGCCATAATAAAACTATCGTTCTTCGCAAATTTGAGTACCTCCGTTATGAAATATTCCATTTGTTATTCGTATTTCATTCATACGTAAACGATACCGTGAGTGTTTCAATAAAATCAACATCTATTTGGAAAGCATAGAAAATTCGTCCAGTCGAGCAGGGGATCGACAGTGAGGTTTGTGGAATTGCGGTCAGGCTGATAGTATAGGTATAGAGGTTGTAGAATTGTTCAATGATGGATATGCGAGGTGTTTGTTTACAGCAAAGCAGCTGTCGGCTTTGAAAGGCATTTTATACTTAAAGGTCAACAATGATCGCGTTATCGTATCGGGACATGCGGTTACGACGTTAAAGGGAACCTTGGCCGAAGTGAACGAATGATATTTAATAACCGGAGGAAATGATGAGAAAGCCGCTATTTTTATCAATACTACTTGTATGTCTGATCGCCGGCGTTGTTTTTTATCATTTTTGGCTCGCGCCCCGCATGAATTATAATGTGGAGAACAACGAGGCGGCAATCAGCCAAGCTATTTATGAATTAACCAGGATCGATCAGAAAATTCACATTCAACAGATGAAGGACATGGCGAACAAGAAGGTTGTTCTGTTCTCGCTCGGGTCACAGACCGGCTTGGCGATGTTTGAGCGGGGGAGCAATGATAAATGGATGATCGAAACGGCTGGTCTTGGGAATACCTTCCATTTAACCGTCGCTGATACCTCTGATGGGCAATATATCGTATGTGCAGGCGATAATGCGGATCATATGAGCAGGATCGTTGCATATGTAGAAGAAGATTCATATGAGCTGGATATTGAGCCCGGTGAATATTTCATCGTGTCCAGTCCGCTTCAGGAGAAGACGGAATATGATATGCCAACGGGCGCTATCGGGTATAACGACAAGAACGAGGAAGTTTTCCGGACCGGCGGGCCGGCGGAAACGGCTCGCTAAATATACGGCTTATCGGAGAAGTAAATGGAGAGAATCGCGATCATTTCCGATATTCATGGCAATATACCGGCCTTAGAAGCGGTGCTGAACAATATCGCTGCACGTCTGATTACCAGAATCTTTTGTCTTGGCGATCTGGTAGGCAAAGTCCCTCATTCCGGAAACGGCTGATACTATCGTTAGCGGCAGCAGGAAATGTTATGTATTTTGACGTATAAAACCGGGTAAAATCTCGGAAAATGGGATGTAAACTTTTACAAATCATAGTATAATTAGAGTATAGTTATTAATTAATGTTATTAATTATTACACGAAGCTCACAGATTGACAGAAGGTACAATAATCGCAGGGGGTGGTATTGGAAGCGACAATGATTAGCGCTTAACTGGCCTTTCCTTGAGAATTTGTATCTTTTTTGCGAAGGCGATAATTTTTATGTTATCTGGCCTTCAGTGCGCATATAATTGAAAAGAAGGTTCAAGGCCATCTTCCGGATGGTAATGTGTTAGATGGACGGGCTTTACCGCTATATGATCGCCGAAGGTTGTTCCTCTTGACCGGCGTTTACCTCTCCACCCCTTGCATGGTTTCAGATTCAAGCGCAATTACCGCCTCATTACCTTTTTTTCTGCTATTTGGTTTATAGTAAAACGTTGTTTTCCCCTTCCCAATTAAAATCATTTACGTATGATCCCTGCTGGACAACATGAATTTAATCTTCAGAGTAAAGGCCTGCTCAGCAGCGGTTGTTTTTTGGTTACCTACATCATTAAGGGAGTGGTGTCCATGGTTCGAAAAGAAATGATGGCTATGCTGCTTGCCGGAGGCGAAGGAAAGCGGCTCGGCGTTCTGACAAAAGATTTGGCTAAACCGGCCGTTCATTTTGGCGGTAAATATCGGATCATTGATTTCACGCTCAGTAACTGTACGCATTCAGGCATCGATACAGTCGGCGTATTAACGCAATATCAACCGCTCGTATTAAATCAATATTTAGGGATCGGCAGCCCATGGGGGCTGGATCGCCGGTACGGAGGAATGTCCGTGCTTCCTCCCTATGTCAAATCCAAAGGCGGCACATGGTACAAGGGTACGGCCAACGCGATTTATCAGAACATGGGTTTTATTGACCGTTACGATCCGGAATATGTGCTTATCATTTCAGGCGATCACATTTATAAAATGAACTATGACCTCATGCTGCAGCATCATAAGAAGAAGGGCGCAGACGTAACGATTGCCGTCTTCGAAGTGCCTTGGAAGGAAGCAAGCCGCTTCGGCATTATGAGCGTAGACGATAACGGCGGGATTACCGAATTTCGGGAAAAGCCGAAGGTCCCGGACAGCAATCTGGCGTCGATGGGCGTATATATCTTTTCCTGGCCGGTCCTGCAGCAGTATTTGCTGAGGGACGAGGCCAACAAGCAGTCCAGCAATGACTTTGGCAAAGATATTATTCCCGCGATGCTGACAGACGGCGTGAAATTAAATGCCTACCCGTTCCAAGGCTACTGGAAAGACGTCGGCACGATCGAGAGCTTATGGGAAGCGAATATGGACCTGCTGTCGGAGATGCCGCAGCTCGATTTGTACGATAAAGATTGGCGGATTTATTCGGTAAACCCCAACCGCCCTGCGCAGTACATTTCACCTCAGGCTGAAGTTACAGAGTCGCTCATTACGGAAGGCTGTTTTATCGAAGGCAAGGTGCATCGGTCTGTGTTGTTCTACGGAGTTGAAGCGGGAGAAGGCACGTTCATTCATGAATCGGTTATTATGCCTGGCGTTAAAATTGGCAAGGGAGCCCGAATATACCGGGCAATTGTAGGTGAAGGGGCAGTCATTGAAGAAGGCATGACGGTGGGCAGTTTGGATGGAAAAGACATCACCGTGGTGGCAAGTGATGAATATATCGGTATGAACCAAGCCCTTCAGGAGGTGGAGTGACGTGAACAAGCAGCTAATGGGCGTCATCAATTTGATTCATGAGCCGGATGAGCTTGAAGCGCTCACTGCTGGACGGTGTTTGGCTACCGTTCCCTTTGGCGCAAGATACCGGCTGATCGATTTTACACTCTCAAGCATGGTGAATTCGGGGATTTCCAAGGTTGCTGTATTTGCGCATACCAAATACCGTTCGTTGATGGACCATGTAGGTTCCGGGCGCCACTGGGATCTTCATAATAGGCAAAGCGGGCTGTTTATCCTGCCTCCGATTGCAGATGATATGAGCGATTTGCGTAAAGGCGATTTGTATCATTTCTTTCAGCATAGGGATTATTTTATGCGAAGCCAAGCGGATTACGTCGTCATCGCCCGCAGCCACATGATCTGCAACATTGATCTGTCCGCCGTGCTGGAGGATCATTTAGCGCGGGGAGCGGACATTACTGTTGTATGCAAGAAGCAGGATGACCATTTGAGCGGTAAGGCCAGGAAGGTCAAGCTTGACCCTGACGGGCGCGTCATTGCCATGCAGGATCATTACGGGCGGCTTCAAAGCGATCTCGTATCAATGGAAATGTATGTCATGAAGAAGGATTTGCTGCTTGATCTGGTGGAAACGTCGCTGGCACAAGGCCAGGATCACCTGGTGCGGCATGCGATTATGTCCCGTCTGGACCAGTTGCAGGTGAATGGTTATTTATATAACGGATACCTCGGCATTATTAATACGATTACAAGTTATTACCGGAACAGCATGCAGCTGCTGAAGCCGGAAATATGGCGCGAGCTGTTCTTCGAGCCAGGTCCCATCTATACGAAGGTCAAGGATGAACCGCCGGCATGTTATCTGGAAGGCGGCAAAACCAGCAATTCCCTTATTGCGAACGGCTGCGTTATTGAGGGGACGGTTATCAACAGCATCTTGTTCCGCGGAGTCAAGGTAAACAAGGGCGCTGTCGTCCGGAACAGCATCGTGATGCAAAATGGTGAGATCGGCATAGGCAGCTCGATCGACCATGTGATCTTGGATAAGGAAGTCCAGATAGAAGCCGGGCGGGATATTCGCGGCGTGACAGATTCTCCGTTCATCGCCGTAAAACGCAAAGTCATATAATCGTACTGGCTGGATATTGGAGTAAGGAGCTGGGAGGAAGTTATGAACATACTGTTTGCTGCTTCAGAGGCCGTACCGGTAGCCAAAACGGGCGGACTGGCGGATGTCGCCGGTTCGCTCCCCAAGGCCTTAGGCCCGCTTGGAGCAGATGTTCGCGTCATCATGCCTTTCTATGGTGAAATCACATCCTGCCAAAAAGAACAATTCCGGCTCATAGGATCGTTCAACATCCGGTTGGGTTGGCGGGAGCAGTACTGCGGACTGCTTGAGGCGGTCATCGATGGCATTCATTATTATGTAATCGACAATGAGTTTTATTTCAAACGCGGTTATTTGTATGGTTATGAGGATGAAGCGGAGCGATTTGTTTTTTTCTGTGTGGCGGTCATGGAGTCGCTATCCTATCTGAATTTTAAACCGGATATTATACACTGTCACGATTGGCAGACCGGACTGATCCCGTTTCTGCTTCGAACGCGTTATCGCGATGACCCTGCCTGGGAGGGTGTCCGTTCGTTATTCACGATTCATAATTTGAAATACCAGGGCGTATTTTCCCAAGATGTGCTGCGTGATTTGTTAGGAATCGGACCGGAATTCTTTACGCCGGAGGGGCTTGAGTTTTTCGGCGGAGGCAGCTGCATGAAAGCGGCATTGTTATATGCGGACAAGCTGACCACCGTTAGCAATACATATGCGCAAGAGATTCAAGGGAGGGCGTACGGGGAGAAGCTGGATGGCGTGCTGCGAAAACGGGCAACTGATCTGTCGGGCATCATTAATGGCATTGACGCGATATCCTTCGATCCGATGCAGGACCCCGAAATCGCCTTTCCCTATCGGGATTCGCTGGCTAAGAAGAGGTTGAACAAGCTGGCGCTGCAGCGGGAGCTTGGGCTGCCTGAGTCAGAGGAGACGCCTGTGCTTGGATTGGTATCTCGCCTGGTGGAACAGAAAGGGCTCGATCTGCTTGAGGCAATCATGGAACCGCTGCTCTCGGATCGTCTGCAGCTTGTTGTGCTGGGAACCGGCGAAACCCGGTATGAAGACATGCTCCGCGCCGCGATGGAGAAACATCCGTTAAACATTGCGGCGCACTTCGGATTTGACGATGGCTTGGCCAGGCGCATTTATGCTGGATCGGACATGTATCTTATGCCGTCGCAATTCGAGCCTTGCGGATTAAGCCAGCTCATTGCATTGCAGTACCGCTCGGTTCCGATTGTTCGTGAAACGGGCGGTTTGAAAGATACTGTACGCCCATTCAATGAAGTTACAGGGGAAGGAAACGGCTTTTGCTTTTCACGTTACGATGCGGGTGATCTTCTTGATACGATTCGCAGGGCTGTTACGTTATATGAGAATCAGGAGCTGTGGAATCAAATCACCGGTAATGCAGCTAAAGAAGATTACAGCTGGAATCGATCCGCAAGGTCTTATATGAGACTGTATCGAGAGCTTGCATCTCAAAGAAGGGAGAGGGGATAATGGCCCGTCATCTTGTTGTCGGAAACGGTAAATTGCTAGTGAATCTTGACAATCACTGTTACATAAGAGATATTTATTTTCCTTATGTCGGACAATTGAATCATGTTGGAGGCCAACGCTGCCGCTTTGGGGTGTGGGTGGATGGAACCTTTTCTTGGCTCGACGAGCCGGATTGGGAATTTGAACTGGGCTATATTGATGATTCGCTCGTAACCAATATTACTGCCAAAAATGATCGGCTTGGCTTGGAGCTTTATATGAATGATGGCATTCATCAGCGTGAATGCATTTATATCAAACGTGTCGTGGTGCGCAACCGCGCTTCGGCTGAGCGGGAAGTGAGACTGTTCTTCCACCAGGATCTAATCATTGACGGGACTGAAGTCGGGGATACGGCAGCCTTTTACCCTGAGAACCAGACGCTTTTTCATTATAAACGGTCTTCTTACTTTATGTTTAACGGTTTTTCCGATGAAGGCGGAATCCGCCAGTATTCCACAGGCATTAAGCGGTTCGGATCCGCGGAAGGTACTTGGCGGGATGCGGAGGATGGTGTGCTGATGGGGAACTCGATCTCTCAAGGCTCTGTCGACAGTACGATCAGCTTTCATGCGAAGGTGACGCCTGACAATGAAAAGACGTTTTTCTATTGGATGTCCATCGGCAAAAATTTGGAGGAAGTCAAGAGGCTCAATCAATATGTGCAGGACAGCCAACCCGAAAAGCTGCTCAGCCGAATTGTGATTTATTGGAAACATTGGCTCAAACGCGCCGAAGTGGATCAAGGCGATTTATCCGATCGTGTGATTGACATGTATAAAAAGAGCCTTCTTATTGTGAGAACACAAATCGATGAAGGCGGTGCCATTCTCGCAGCAAATGATACCGATATTCTGCAATACAATCGGGATCATTACAGTTATATGTGGCCGCGCGACGGTGCATTGATTGCTGATGCGATGTCTTTGGCAGGTTATCAAAGCGTGATCGCGCCATTTTTTCAGTTCTGTGCGGATACACTCTCGCCGGAAGGTTATTTGTACCACAAGTATAACCCGGATGGAACGGTGGGTTCGAGCTGGCATCCGTACATTGTCCAAGGAAGCGAACGGATTCCGCTGCAAGAGGATGAAACGGCACTTGTGCTGCATGCTTTATGGAAAGATTATACCCGCCATCAGGTCATTGAGCTGCCGCAGTCGCTGTACAGCAATTTGATCCGTAAAGCAGCACACTTTTTGAGCCAATATATCGAGCCGTCTCTCCAACTGCCAAAACCAAGTTATGATCTATGGGAGGAGCGTTACGGTATCTGGTCGTATACTGCCGCTTCCGTGTATGGCGGATTAATGGCGGCAGCCTACTTCACTGACTTGTTCGGGGACTATGAACGGAGCGATCACTACCGCAATACCGCCCAGAGCATTAAAGCTGCGATGATCACTCACCTGTGGGATGAAGAAGCGGGGAGGTTCGCGCGTGGACTGGTCCTGAAGGATAATGTGTGGGTGAAGGATATGACGCTTGAGAGCAGCCTGTTCGGAATCTGGGAATTCGGCGTCCTTCCTGTTGAGGATGACCGGGTCATTCGGACGATGAACGCCATCAAACAGGGTTTAACGATACGCACCGAAGTGGGCGGCATTGCCCGTTATACAAATGACTATTACTTTCAGCAATCTGGGGAGATCGACAAAGTGCCTGGTAATCCATGGATTATCTGTACACTTTGGGCGGCCAACTTTGAGATTGACTCAGCGAAGCGGCTTGAGGATCTCGAGGAGCCCAAGCGGACGCTGGAATGGGTTGTAAAAAATGCGCTGCAAAGCGGTGTGTTGGCGGAACAGCTTAATCCTCATGATGGCTCACCGCTCTCTGTAGCTCCATTGACATGGTCCCATGCAACCTATGTGCAGAGCGTATGTAAATATGCGAAAAAATACGCCGAGCTGTTGAAGTAATGTTAACAGGCTGTCCCTGGTCTTACGGCTGGCGGGGCGGCCCTTATTTTTTGTTGTCACATATTTGCCAAGGTGCCAGCTGGTAACTGTTATTGTTATCCCTTATAATGCAAGTAACTACTTTATCTAGAGGAGTGTATATCGTGTCGTTAGTGGATTTAAGCGGTGTCTCCGGAGCTTTCTTCATTATGGCCGTTGTGTTTATTTTGTTGGTTTTCGGTCTGATGAGCTTAGGTGTTGTTCGCATGTTCCAGCTTCGGTATCGTGCAGGCTGGCTATCATTTGCCGGAGCGATCATAAGCGGCGTAGTGTTCGGAATCATTCTGGACCGTTGGTATATGTGAGCAGACAATAACGGTGTCATCCAGTGAATGGATGATACCGTTTCTAGTTTGTAGAGCGATGCCAAGAAGTCCGCGGATCGCCAATCCGGTAATATTTTTGGGGAGGAAACAAAAGTGGGGCAGATCTGGTTTATTGTTAATCTATTCTTCGTCATTTCATTTATTGTTCTTTTGTTCAACCATCGGGCGGTGCTTGATGCAAAACTGAATGGAGCAGACTCATCGAGGCTGATAAAGCTGAAAAAACGGCGTAACACGCTGATCATTTTGACGGTAGCTTTATTCATAGCAATGGCGGGCAGCTTTATGGTCCACATGAGAATCAATGGATAAAGGCTGCTAAAAAGTTATTTATTATGTGACGATTTCATGACGGTTTCCAAATTTCTCGCAACTTTTCCAACAAACGCATCGTCATATCATCTGTGGCGTCGGTGTGGATGTGAGAAAGATATGCGGTAAAAAAGGAGACAGGATATGAAATTGCTGAGAGTAAGCGCAATAAAATGGGTATTGATCGCTTCATTAGTTGCTGTTCCAACCTTCGGGAAACCATCGCAAGCGGCAGCGAATGGAGGTTCGTTGGATACGCTTGTGTTAAAGAAAAATAGCAGTGTTATGTTACATAATGGCCAATCCGTACAGGCTGTTCAACCGGTAACGTTTAAAAACGGTTCATCTTATGCTCCTTTTAAAAGTATTGCGAGAGTGTATGGCTTCACTGTGTCTTACGAAGCAAGAACAAAAGAATCCATCGCTAGAAACGGCGATCTGGAGATTCGCTTTACACCGAACTCATCCAATATTAAGGTAAATGGCGAAATCGTCAAATCGCCAGGCCCGGTTTTTATTCAAAAGGGTTTCATGATGATTCCGATGCGGACCTGGTCGAATCTGACCGGCAGCGGATTGAGACTGAACAATTCCGAAATTACATTTACTTGGAACGCAACGACGGAGCCAAAAGCGGATTTTAAAGTCGTCCCGGAAGAAATTTATGCAGGACAGACTCGAGTGACATATGAGGACCTGTCGACAGGTGCGGGCGGCAGCAAGATTGTTGAAGTCCATTGGGAAGGCAAGCAGGAATACTTCAATGAACCCGGCACTTATGTGATTACAAGACAGGTCATGGATGAATCCGGTACTTGGAGCGAGCCGTTCAGTGTAACGATTCAGGTGCGTGAACCGAATCAGGCGCCCGTAGCAAGCTTCAAGACGGATAAGACACAATACCGAATCGGCGAAACGATCGTGTATACGGATACCAGTACTGATGATGAGGATGCAATTGTAAAAAGGAAATGGGAGGGAAATGATCCCGTATTTTTCGCAGCTGGCCATTATAATGTCAAATTAGAGGTTGAAGACCGTCACGGCAGAAAGGGCATCATTAATCAGATCATTACCGTTACCGATGAAGTGTTATATACCGAAGAAGAATATAATTTGCTCTTTACCCCGGTCGGAGATAAGTACCCGATCAATGCATCATCTGTCCTCCGCATGGAACCTGTTCCATACAACGTCATTCCTGAACAGCTCGTGTTAGTTCACAGCAATTCGCCCGAAACATTGCTTGGCGAAGGCATTGCTTACGAAGATACGTTGAGCGGCGACA
The DNA here is from genome assembly GCF_014640295.1 of Paenibacillus abyssi. Lineage (GTDB taxonomy): Bacteria > Bacillota > Bacilli > Paenibacillales > Paenibacillaceae > Paenibacillus_D > Paenibacillus_D abyssi. The sequence continues at coordinate 25,083 of NZ_BMGR01000001.1, forward strand.
TACGTTTTCTGTTCCATAATGCAAACGCTACGAATAAAAATCTTAATCTGTATGTCGTTGCAACCAATACGAATGAGACAACAGCCAGTGTAGGCCTTAACGCATTCGGCATCGGAGGCCCGAATACGTATGTATCGACAGGCGGAAAATTGGCAGCTTCACGGTTTATGCATACGCTGGCCAACCCTAGTGATACGCAATGGACTTCGCTTCTTCCAGGCGAATCCAAGATTATTATGCCGGAGCTTAGCCGGGTACCGATTAAACCGGGCCAAGTCGTCAGCGCATATGGCGATGTTTACGCTGACATGAATGTCCGATTCCAAGTCGTGGTTATTGATCAGGCATTAGACCCGATCGCTTCACTGCCTGGTTTGAAACCGCTGGATCGCGATAATAAACATGTGCGCGGGACGTTTAGCGGAGGCAACCGTTCACTCGAAATCTCGGGTATCCTCGGCGAGAAACCGCAGCGTATCGCGCTCGGTGACCGGATGATGGATCAGTATCTAGAAGGCGTGGATATGATAACCGGATACCGGGAGCTGAACATCGGAAACTTCGGTGTCTTATATAAATTAACTGTCGATGTCGCACCGCGTACGCTCATTGCGCTGAACCCTCGCGGCGGCCATTATGCGGGAGCCTTCCTCATTAACGGCAAGGTGGTTAATACGACCGATAAAAGTATCTTAAGGAATTCTTCAGAGGCAGGCGTTCTCTATCGCACTGGAAACAGCATTGAAACGGTTGAAATGCAATTCGTGTTGGCATCCGGAAGCAATCTGCCGATCCAGATGATGTTCCTTCCGCTGCCTGAGATGCGGCAATAAAATGACAAAGGGCAGCTCCGTGAATCGGGGCTGCCCTTTGTATTTGACGAACGGTTTATTTTCGGGCATTATGGAAATAGAATGATTGATACGGAGGGTATCTCTTGTTAAAAACAGATGAAATTATCCGTATGATGTCGAGCCAGGGGCTGCGCATCACGGATCAACGAAAAACGTTAGCGACACTATTTTCGGATACGCCGGGCTATCTTTCACCAAAAGATGTATATGATTATATGGGAAGATTCTACTCCGGTCTCAGCTTCGATACCGTATACCGAAATTTGCGTGTTATGGAGGAGTTAGGGGTACTCGAGCAGGTCATGTTCGAGGAAGGCGTCAAGTTTAAGCTGCACTGCCGTGAACACCATCATCATCATCACATGATCTGCCTGCAGTGCGGACTTACGTATCCGATTACGTTCTGTCCTATGGATCAGACAAACGTGCCGGAGCAGTTCAAGGTGGTCAAGCATAAATTTGAGGTGTTTGGATATTGCAAGGATTGTAATCAGGAAGAAGCGAATGTCGAATAAAAGCGTAAGATGTGGTGTACATGCGTAGGGCGCTGCAGCTGCCTATCCGGTTTTATCGGCGGTTCATCTCGCCGTTAAAACCGCCTACCTGCCGTTTTTATCCGACCTGTTCTGCCTATGCGCTGGAAGCGCTCGAGAAGCATGGTTCAGTTAAGGGCTCGATGTTAGCGGTGAAAAGGATATGCAAGTGCCATCCGTTTCATGCGGGCGGCTTCGATCCTGTTCCACCGGCCAAAGAAGAGTCTGTGCAATCATAGTGATCTGCTTAACGATTCGATCATATAAGCCTTTATATGCTTGTGCTTGACACGTATGAATCGCATCCGGTATATTTTGTCATAAGAGATTCGCTATATATGAACATCCAATGAACGGATAAGTACAAAGCAAGGCGCATTCCAGAGAGCCGGGTACGCTGTGAACCGGTATGTTGCCGCTTTGGAAAATGGTCCTGGAGGATCTTCCCCCGAGCGTGGAGCATCGGTAAGGGGGAGGCGCGCTGCCGGCGATAGAGGTGGTGCCGTAAGGATTACGGCCGATTGAGCTTCCAAGCCGCAAGGCCGGAGGGAAATTGGGTGGTAACGCGTGAGTGCAGACTCTCGTCCCATGTGGACGGGGGTCTTTTTGTATGATTTTACAACTATCGAGCTGGAGGTATGACAATGACAGAGCAGGATAAAACATTTTATATTACAACGCCGATTTATTACCCAAGCGACAAGCTGCATATCGGGCATGCATACACAACTGTAGCAGGAGATGCCATGGCAAGATATAAGCGGCTTCGAGGCTATCGTGTCTGGTATTTGACCGGTACTGACGAGCATGGCCAAAAAATTGAGCGCAAAGCAAAAGAACGGGGCCAGACGCCGCAGCAATTTGTCGATCAGATTGTGCTGGGCATAAAAGAGCTTTGGGCTAAGCTTGAAATATCCAATGACGATTTCATCCGCACGACAGAGGACCGACATAAGGCAATCGTCGAGCAGATCTTTGAGCAGCTATTGCGCCAAGGGGACATTTACAAAGGGGATTATGAAGGCTGGTATTGTACGCCATGTGAATCGTTCTTCCTGGAGCGGCAGCTGGATAATGGCAATTGTCCGGATTGCGGACGTCCGGTTGAGCTTGTGAAGGAGGAGAGCTACTTCTTCAGGATGAGTAAGTATGCGGACCGGCTGCTGCAATATTATGAGGAGCATCCCGATTTTATTCAACCGGAATCACGTAAAAATGAGATGATCAACAATTTCATTAAGCCCGGATTAGAGGATTTGGCGGTCTCGCGCACGACATTTGATTGGGGTGTCAAGGTACCGGGGGATCCGAAGCATGTCATTTACGTGTGGATCGATGCGCTGTCCAATTATATTACAGCTTTGGGCTACGGAAGCGGGAATGATGAGAAATATCAAAGCTTTTGGCCGGCTGACGTGCATCTGGTCGGGAAGGAGATTGTCCGCTTTCATACGATCTACTGGCCGATTATGCTGATGGCGCTTGATCTGCCGCTTCCAAAGAAGGTGTTCGCTCACGGGTGGCTGCTGATGAAGGATGGAAAGATGTCCAAATCAAAGGGCAATGTAGTGGATCCTGTTACATTGATCGACCGTTACGGGCTGGATGCGCTGCGTTATTATTTGCTGCGCGAAGTGCCTTTCGGTGCGGATGGCACATTTACGCCGGAAAATTTTGTGGAGCGGATTAACTTTGACCTGGCTAATGATTTGGGAAATTTGCTGAACCGAACCATTGCGATGATTGATAAATATTTTGATGGTGTCATTCCTGCTTTTGCGGGAGAGGTAACAGCATTCGACAGTCAACTGAGTGGGCTGGCTGCCGAGACGATCTCGCAAGTTGAGCTTGCTATGGAGAAAATGGAGTTCTCCGTAGCGCTCAGCGCGATCTGGCAGCTTGTGAGCCGTACGAATAAATATATCGATGAGACACAGCCGTGGGTACTGGCGAAGGACGAAGCCAGGAAGAGCGAGCTTGGCTCGGCCATGTATCATCTGGCTGAATCGCTGCGCATTGTATCCATCCTGCTGCAGCCGTTCCTGACCCATGCTCCGCGTTCGATATGGGAGCAGCTGGGCATTCAGGAGGGAACGCTAACCTCATGGGACAGCATGAAAACATTCGGTCAACTGCCAGGCGGAATACGCGTCAGCAAAGGCGCCCCTATCTTCCCTCGTTTGGAGACGGCGGATGAGGTAGCTTTTATCGCTTCTACGATGTCGGGAGGCACTACGGCCGCAGAGCCGCAGCAGGCAGCAGGCGCAACGCCGGCTTCTGAGGTTTCTGCGGCTGCAGGGGCAGCCGGGCCGGATGATGAGTCGGAACGATTGCCGGAAATCACGATTGATGAATTTGCCAAAGTGGAGCTTCGCGTGGCCCAAGTGTTGTTTGCTGAGCCGGTTAAGAAAGCTGATAAGCTGTTAAAGCTGCAGCTTGATCTGGGGACGGAACGCAGACAGGTTGTTTCAGGAATCGCCAAATTTTATTCACCGGAGGAGCTTGTCGGCCGAAAGGTGATCTGTGTAACCAATCTGAAGCCGGTGAAGCTTCGCGGTGAGATGTCGCAAGGCATGATTCTTGCTGCGTCGCACGGCGATCAGCTCACGCTTGCCACTGTTCCTGAGAGCATGCCAAATGGCGCAATTGTGAAGTAATAGGAACTGAATCACCATTTAACCTGACGGTTTTCCGTCAGGTTTTTGTTTTGAAATATTGGAAACGATAAGGTTATCATTTTGTATTGATGGTTGACAGCAGTGGGCTGAGCCGATATAATTCTAACGTAATAGTAACGATTACTAATTGGAATAAGAAGAAGAGGAATGAGTGGATATGAGCGTGAATAACATGAAATTAATGGGGTCAAGGTTGTCCTTAGCGGTGTTGTTGGTTTGTATGACGATATTAGCAGCATGCGGAAATAATAATCAAGAGAGTACAGGCCAAGCAGAAGCTGGCGCGAACGAAGATGGGAATGGGAAGGTCGGGGTTGTAACCACCTTTTATCCGCTGTATTATTTAGCAAGTGAGATCGGCGGAGAACATGCGGAAGTAGTTAATCTGGTTCCTGCAGGCGTAGAGCCGCATGACTGGAGTCCGAAAAGCCGTGATCTGGACAATGCGTCCAAGGCGGATCTGTTCCTTTATAATGGAGCGGGATTTGAGGGCTGGGTTGATAATTTCCTTAAAGGATTGAGCACGGACAGCACAGTCGTCACTTCCGAGGTGAGCCATGGCATCGAGCTGATCGATGGCAGCAAAACAGATGACAATCATCAGGAAGAAGCTGCAGAAGAGCAAACCCATCAAGAAGATGCCCACGCAGATGAACACGCACATGAAGAAGAAGGCCATGCAGATGAGCAAGCACATGAAGAAGGCCATGCAGATGAGCAAGCACATGAAGAAGGCCATGCAGATGAGCAAGCACACGAGGCAGAAGCAGAAGATGACGGCCACGGGCATGATGCCCACGGCCATTCATTGGATATCGATCCGCATACATGGGTAAGCCCGAAATCCGCCCTCATCATGGCTGAAAATATCAAAAATAGCTTTATTGAAGTGGATGCGGACAATGAGGCAAGCTACATCGCAAATTTTGAAGTTTTACAAGAGAAGCTCACGGCCCTTGATGCAAAGTTCGAGGAACAATTGTCTCAAACAACCCGTAAAGATATCGTTGTATCTCACCAAGCGTTTGGTTACCTCACACGGGATTATGGTTTGAATCAGGTATCGATTATGGGCTTGTCCCCAGATGCTGAACCGCGGGCGCAGGACTTGATGAACATTGCGAATTTCGTGAAACAAAACGGGATTCAGTATATATTCTTTGAAGAATTGGTGTCCAGCGATTTAGCGGATACGTTGGCAAGAGAGGCGAAAGTAGACACGCTGGTGCTTAATCCGCTTGAAGGCTTGACGCCGCAGCAGGAGCAGGCGGGCGAGGATTTTATTTCCCTTATGGAAGTTAATTTGCAAAATCTGCTGAAGGCGTTACAATAGAAAGATAGTTTCTTGCGAATCTTGGTTGCCAACTGAATTGCATAGAATTGCAATTAACAGTTGCAACGTTCGCGGGCGAAAGGAGAGGGCAAGCATGGCAGAGCATACGAAATCAAAGTTCAATCCCTCGTGTCACCAAGAAATCATCACCATGCAGAATATCACTTTTTCCTATGAACAAAAGCAGGTCATTACGGACTTGAATTTTTCGATCAAAGAACGGGATTTTGTTGGTTTGATCGGTTCTAACGGAGCGGGGAAAACAACGCTGCTGCGCATGATTGTCGGATTGCTGAAACCGGAGCACGGTTCGATCTCCTTGTTCGGAGAGCCGATCGGGAAATTTAAGCATTGGGAGCGGATCGGCTACGTCCCGCAGAAAAATTCGTTTAACCCTTTATTTCCGGTGACTGTGCGCGAGGTCATATTATCCGGCCTGTACGGCCGCAGCAAATTATTTTCCCGCATCAGCAAAGCGGATTTGGTGAAAGCTGAGGACGCGATGCATGCGATGCAAATTGAAGATTTGTCAAATAAACGGATCGGTCAGCTCTCCGGCGGCCAGCAGCAGCGGGTATTTTTGGCTCGAGCGCTGATTAATAACCCGGCCTTGCTTATTCTTGACGAACCGACGGTTGGAATCGATGTGGAAACACAAGAAGGCTTCTTCCATATGATTAAGCATATGCACCAGCATCATAACATAACATTTCTTATGGTTTCGCACGATATGGATATGGTCCGTTCATACCTCGGCCAGGAGCCCCTGCAGCAGAACGGCAAGCTGAAGTTCTATGTGAAGCATTCCCATGAATTGGAGAATTGTGTGGAGAATGATCTGACGCACAGCTTGAAGGGCCTCAGGCAATCGATGAACCAACGTGCACCGGTCGTGATTTAAAGGAAGGTAGGGCTTTATTTTGGACATTTTATCAACTGAATTTTTTCAAAGAGCGCTGATCGGCGGTGTGCTGATCGGTGTTACAGCTCCTTTAATGGGGCTGTTTCTTGTGCTTAGGCGTCTTGCCATGATCGGCGATACGCTGGCCCATGTCTCGATCGCCGGCGTTGCGCTCGGTTTTTTGATCGGCGTATATCCGATTGCGATGGGGCTTGTATTTGCATTAGCGGCATCCTTTGCGATTGAGAAGCTCAGGCGCGCTTACAAAACCTATGCGGAGCTTTCGATCGCCATCATCATGTCCGGCGGTGTAGCGCTTGCTTCTTTGCTCTTTACGCTGGGCAAAGGCTTTAATGTCAATGTAACGAGTTATTTGTTCGGCAGTATTTATACGCTGGATAATACAGATCTGATCGTCATCGGCGCGGTAACCGTCATTGTGCTTTTTATGGTAAAGCTTCATTTCAAAGAACTGTTTCTTCTGACCTTCGATGAAGACGCCGCTGCGGTCAACGGTTTGCCTGTTCGCTATTTTAATATTATGATTAGTGTATTGACTGCGCTTGTCATTAGCGCCTCGATCAAAATTGTCGGAGCGCTGCTTGTTTCCGCTCTATTGACGATACCCGCAGCATGCAGCCTTATCATTGCGCGAAGCTTTAAGCAATCGATCATCACGGTCGTTGTGATTGCGGAGCTTGCTGTGATCGGCGGTCTGATGGCTGCCGGAGTGTGGAATCTGGCACCTGGAGCATCTGTTGTATTGTTGTTAATTCTGATTCTCGTTTTGCTGCTGGCGATGAAGCGCGGATTCAAAATATGACATCAGCTGCAGCTTATGACATATCAAAGTCTGCAGTCTCAAGCACAAAGGAGCTTTCGTGAATGGATTTGAATATTTGGTTGGCTTTCGGAGCAGGGGTCGCATCGTTCATTTCACCTTGCTGTCTTCCTTTGTATCCATCTTATTTATCTTACATAACGGGCATCTCCGTTAGCGATTTAAAAGCAGAGCATCGCTCAAAAGACGTGCGGATCCGAACGATGACGCATACGTTTTTCTTTCTGCTGGGCTTTTCCCTTGTGTTCTATACATTAGGTTACGGAACGAATGTGTTTGCGGACTTTTTCATCGATTATCAGGATTTGATCCGGCAAATATCCGCAATCTTAATTATTTTGATGGGTTTATTCCTCGCTGGTATTTTCCAGCCGCAAGTATTAATGAAAGAACGTAAGCTCAAAATGCCGATGGGGAAGAAAGGGTTTCTCGGATCTTTCATTTTTGGCATTGGATTTTCAGCAGGCTGGTCCCCATGCGTCGGGCCGATTCTAACGGCGATTTTAGCTCTGGCTGTATCATCGCCGGGTACATGGTTTGGGCTTACAACAGCTTTTTCGCTTGGTTTTTCGATTCCGTTCTTTATCCTTGCCTTTTTCCTGGGCTCGACAAGATGGATCTTAAAGCATTCAAACAAGGTTATGAAGGTCGGGGGAGCGCTGATGATTCTCATGGGCATCCTGCTGTTCACCGATCAAATGACAAAAATTACAATCTGGCTCAACCAGTTTGCTCCTCCGGGGTTAGGATAACAAAAGGATGTTTATCAGGTAAAATAATCGATGACGGCTTCCGGAAAATGCTCAAAAATGCGCTCCGATATAAACATGCGGAGCGCATTTGCTTGTTCATCGGGATACACGTATTTCCCTTGTCCCCACCGCCCCCATTTGTATTTCCGCTTCTCAATATCCATTTCCAGCTTTGTACGCGGATAACGCTTTTCAATGACGTTTTTAGCCGTCTTCGTGAATCGGTGCTGAATCAGCTCAAAGGTCAAGCCGGCGCCTGCTGCTTCGGGAGGCAATGTCTTGGCTAAGGACTCGATTAATTCCGCATACCCTTCCTGCCAGCCCTCATGCCATATGATTGGCGCAATGATGAATCCGAGAGGGTAGCCTGCACGGGCAACCTTGCCAGCTGCCTCGATCCGGTCCTCAAAACGTGATGTTGATGGTTCGAAGTGTTTGATGACATATTTGCTGTTGACACTAAAGCGAATACGTGTGCGTCCATTGTGCTTCACATCCAATAATGAATCCACGTGATGAAATTTGGTGACAAACCGCAGTCTGCCGTATTCCTGGCCTGCCATAAATTCGATGAGGTCCTTCAAGCTTCCGGTAATTGGCTCTAATCCGACCGGATCGGATGTACAGGCCGCCTCAAATCGTGTGATTTCCGGTTTGCGTTCGTCAATGTAGCCTTGTGCGGCATGTAAAATATCATCCATATTCACATAAACACGGATATAAGGCTTAGCGCCCAGGGTTGTCTGCAGGTAACAATAATGGCAATGTCCCATACATCCTGTAGCAATCGGAATCGCATATTCCGCAGACGGTTTAGAGGTGTCGAATTTGAGCGTTTTGCGCAAACCGACAACGAGCGTGCGTTTCGCGATTTTGTACTGCTCCAGTTCGGTTTCGCCAGGCAAATTTGTTATTCGATTGTGAGAAGTAGTCATGCGGAAAGGGATGCCTTGACGCTGCACCCATTCATAAATTTGTTTTCCTTTTGGATAGTCCAGAGCAGCCGGTTCGAAGTATACAAGCTCAGGCACAAATGAAAGCGCGGCGGCTTTTACAGGTTTGTCCGTAACAGTCGTTCCCATCATTAACCTCCAAAACAATCAGATTCTTTCGTTAGTTTGGACATGATGAAGAAATTCACTCATGGTAAGTTTGGGGTTTGTCAGGTTGCGGTATGGGTGGCGAACAGTGTATGATACATAGAGTACCGCCAATGGATATGGTGAATGAAGCAGGTTAGGGGGATCTTTCAATGCCGACACCGAGCATGGAAGACTACTTGGAACGAATTTACAAACTCATCGATGAAAAAGGATACGCGCGCGTCTCTGATATTGCTGAAGGCCTGGAGGTCCATCCCTCATCCGTTACGAAGATGATTCAGAAGTTAGATAAGGATAATTATCTGATCTACGAAAAATATAGGGGACTTGTCTTAACCAATAAAGGGAAGAAGATGGGTAAACGGCTTGTTGATCGTCATCAGCTGCTGGAAACATTTTTAACGACGATAGGTGTTCAAGAAGAGAATATTTATCGTGACGTAGAGGGCATCGAACATCATCTTAGTTGGGACTCTATTACCTGCATCGAAACGCTTGTCGAGTATTTCCACAGGGATCCGGCACGATCGGAAGAGTTGTCCCGTATTCGTTCTGAGCTAGACAATGAATAGCTCCAAAGGAAAAACGTCTGCCCCCGGCAGACGTTTTTTTGTGTAAATTGTTCATGGTAGAGATCGTTCCCTGCATATACATCAGACAGATAATACTAGGCTGCAGTGCCTAATTGAGTCAAATGGGGGAGAGCGATGAAGATCAACGCGGTGTTCGAAGGCGGAGGTGTCAAAGGTATCTCGCTGGTCGGCGCTGTCTTTGCCGCAGAGCAGTGCGGGGTGACCTTTGGACAGGTTGCAGGCACATCGTCGGGAGCGATTGTAGCGGCCTTGCTGGCCGCCGGGTATTCAGCTGAAGAGATGACAATAATTATCCGCCGCACACCGTTTGCTGCCTTCTTAAAACGATCACAGGTTTTCAATGTCAAATACATAGGACCAGCCGCAAGGCTGCTGCTGCGAAAAGGGTTGTACAGCGGGGATGAGATGGAACTGTGGATGAGGAAGCTGCTTAGCGCCAAAGGCATATCGACATTCGCAGATCTGCCTCCGAATAAGCTAAGAATCATTGCATCGGATATATCGAACGGCAAGCTGCTGGTGCTCCCTGACGACATCGCGCAATATGGCATGAATCCAAAACGTCTGGAAGTGGCCAAAGCCATCCGGATGAGTGCAAGCCTGCCGTATTTCTTTGACCCGGTCGTGATTAAGGAGAAGCAATTCAAAACGCGAATTAGCGGAATCAGGCTGTATCATAAAACTGCTTATATCGTGGACGGCGGACTGCTGAGCAATTTCCCGTTATGGTTATTTGATCGGGAGCAGCGCGATCAGGCAAAGCCGATCCCTGTCGTCGGATTCCAAATGGTAGGTAAAAACGAAAACAGACCGCGAACAATTCGCGGTCCGTTATCAATGCTTACAGCCATTTTCGAGACGATGCTGCAGGCGCATGACGAGCGTTATATCGAAAAGGAAAACCGGGACCGTACGATCAAAATCCCGACGCTCGGCATTCGCACGACACAATTCAATCTGTCCTTGGAGGCAAGTGAACAATTATTTGAGTCTGGCCGCCTGGCAGCGGAAAAATACTTTTGCGAGCGTTAGTGATATTTTGGCACGTTGTCATCGTCCTTGCCGCCTTCAATAACGCGGAAGGGGATGTTCTTTTTCCGTGTGCTCTTTGCCTTCGCCTGCATTGGTTGAGCCGGCTTGTACCGGCTAGGGGATGCAGGCTTCGAACGAAAACGGGACGGCGGAAACTTGTAAAGCAAATAGATGACACCTAGAACTGCGATCGGAATAATGAAATATCCCGGATTTGTCAACAACATCCATATGATGCCAATGACCATTAGAGAGAGTATAATGATCATGCCAGGATGCATTCTTCGCATTTCAATCACCCTTTCATTAACTTGCTGGACGGTTTGAAGCGGACAAGCCATTTGCAAACTGTTGGTCAAGCTCACGCATCCGATTGAAAGAAGCAATGGACACTTCGACCTGCTCATCCGTCGGCTCTTTTGTCGTCAATTTCTGAAGCCACAATCCGGGATAGCCGAGATAACGAAGCACAGGCGTCTCACGCAGCGAGTTCGTGAAGCGCAGCGCTTCATATGAAATGCCTAATACCAAAGGCAGCAGCAGAATGCGCAGATAGACTCTTTCCCACAAGCTGTCCCATTGGAAAAATGAATATACGATAACGCCGATAATAACCGAAAGTATAATAAAGCTGCTGCCGCACCGGTAGTGCAGGGTATTGAACTTTTGCACGTTGCGGACGGTTAACTCTAATCCCGCTTCATAGGCGCTTATTACTTTATGCTCAGCGCCGTGATATTGAAACAGCCGCTTAATGATCGGTGTTAATGAAATAATGTAGAGATAAATCAGCAGAAAAGCGATTTTGATAGCTCCTTCAATCAGGTTATGCACAAAAATGTTTTCGAATGCCTGACCGAATAAAAGCTGCTCGACCGCAGCGGGTACGACGGTAAATACAAGCTTGCCGAGAATGAAGGAAATGACGCCGGCAGCGGCAACCCCGAACACCATGGAAAGGCTCCAGCCCGGCTTTTCTTCCGGTTTTTTCTTCTCATCCAGCTGTTTTGCTGCGCTTTCGTTCTTTGATTCTTCCTCTGTTTCATCTTCCGCATACGCTTCAACAGAGAAATTCAAATGCTGGGAGCCTTTTGCGCTTGATTCGATAATTCCCACAACGCCGCGAATAAGCGGTATTTTTTTAAGCCGCTGCACCCAAGATTTGGATGATTTGGGCACCTCATAGAACTCGATTTCATTGTTTTTACGGCGCACTGCGGTTACATTCACATGCTGACCGCCAAACATGACGCCTTCGATAACGGCCTGTCCGCCGTAAATGTTTGGTCTCTTCTCCGGCAAGAGTATGTCACCTTCCTTGTCTATACTTATGACCTTAATTGGCCGTATTTGTATTGTACTGCATTCCCTCGAGCTTTGCCACTGAACGAAGCAGTATATGAACCAATTTGGATAAACGGGTACCGGATTTTCATATACTACGTGGAAACACGAGACAGAAAGGGAGAGCGCCATGCACGAGAAAGATAATCTGGAAACACATGCAAAAGAATACCATACGAACAGCTGGCTGTATTGTCTGCAGCTTGGTTTCTTTGCCGGTTTAATATGGGGAGTGATGCGTTGGCTGCTATACACGATCTCGTTCACCAACGTGCTGCCGGGTTTTTTAGCCGAACCGTTTATGGTTCATTCCTTTCTCCTTACAGGCTGGGGGCATGTTGCCGGAATCGCAGTATTCATCGTCTTTTCGATCGCGGCGGCGCTTTTATATAAGGCTGTACTTGGGCGATTACTCGGCCCCTGGGCGGGATTGATCTACGGTGTAACATGGTGGCTGGTGTTATTTATGTGGCTCGGTCCCATGCTGGGTATGATGCCTCCTGCTGCAAAGCTTGGTTGGAACTCGGTATTTACTGAATGCTGCGTATTTATTGTCTGGGGATTGTTTATCGGTTACAGCATAGCATTTGAATTTACGGACGAAGCTTCGCGCGAACCCTCAACCGTTCATTAGTAAACAGGAAAGTCTTCTCAATCTCGTCTGTTTTATGGTAAAATGTCAAGTGATCTTTTGCTTTATTCTTAAATGTCGATACGATATTGTTGGAGGTGCGGCGTGCCAAAGGTTCTGGTTCTCAACGGACCTAATTTAAACATGCTCGGCATACGCGAACCCGGGGTCTATGGTACGGTGACGCTGTCCGGTATTGAAGCTGCTCTGCGCGATACAGCAAAGCGGCTGTCCGTTGATATTGAGTTTTACCAATCCAATCAAGAAGGCGGATTGATTGATCGGATTCATCAAGCATACGGGAATGTGGACGGGATCGTGATTAATCCCGGAGCCTATACCCATTACAGCTATGCGCTGCGTGACGCAATTAGCTCAGTTGGATTGCCGACCGTCGAGGTACATATGTCGAATATCCACAAAAGAGAATCGTTCCGCCATGTATCAGTCATCGCCCCGGTGGCAGTTGGACAAATCGCCGGAATGGGCGCGTATAGTTACGAATTGGGCTTGCTTGCGCTTATTCAGCATCTTTCTTCATAAAGAGCATGGATTTTATTTGCAAAGGAGGAAGGCAGTTGGTTAACAAACGGGTTACCCGATTGAGGGAGTCGCTTTCTGAACGGGGGTTGGAGGCGCTATTCATCACAAACGCTGTCAATCGCCGTTATATCAGCGGTTTTACCGGATCTTCCGGTTATCTTCTAATTACAGCAACCAACAGCTGGCTCCTTACCGATTTCCGTTATATGTCGCAGGCGCCTGCGCAAGCACCGGCGTTTGACGTGATCGAGCACGCAGCCAAGCCGATCGAAACGGTGAAGGAATTGCTTGCGAATGCGGGGATCAAACGGCTTGGTTTCGAGCAGGATGCAGTCGTGTTCAGCGATTATTCCAATTGGTCAGAGGCACTGCAGGGCATTGAGCTTGTACCGGTATCTTCCGTCGTGGAAGAGCTGAGAATGATCAAGGATGACAGCGAGATCGCGATCATGCAGGATGCCGCCAAGCTGGCAGATGAGACCCTTGCGCATATCACCGGCCTGCTTAAACCGGGCATGCGGGAATCCGATATTGCGCTTGAGATGGAAGTATTCATGCGCAGCCGCGGTGCGACTTCCTCCTCATTTGACACGATTGTAGCGTCCGGAGAGCGTTCGGCCTTGCCCCATGGCGTAGCAAGCGCCAGAATATTGCAGGACAATGAGTTCGTAAAGCTGGATTTTGGCGCTTATTATGAGGGATATTGCTCCGATTTGACCCGGACTGTGTTCATCGGCACGCCGACGGCAAAACACCGGGAGATTTATGAGATCGTCCTCGAGGCACAAATGCACGCGCTGTCTGAGATTAAACCCGGTATGACCGGCAGGGAAGCCGATGCCTTGACGAGAGATATCATCACGAGGTATGGTTATGGTGACCGTTTTGGACATGGCACAGGGCATGGCCTTGGCATGGAGATCCATGAGGCGCCCCGACTGTCCAAACTTAGCGACACAATTTTAACCCCCGGCATGACGGTGACGGTGGAGCCCGGCATTTATCTCCCCGGTTTTGGCGGAGTTCGAATCGAGGACGACGTTGTCATTACGGATAACGGGATTAAAATATTAACCTCGTCTCCCAAGGAATTTATGCTGTTGGGATGATAAGGAACAAGATTAAATGGAGGTTATAAGCAGTGATTTCAGTTAATGATTTTAAAACAGGCTTGACCGTAGAAGTAGATGGCGACATTTTTACCGTTTTGGATTTTCAGCATGTTAAGCCAGGCAAAGGTGCTGCATTTGTGCGCTCTAAGCTGAAAAATCTCCGCAACGGCAATACCGTGGAAAAAACGTTCCGTGCGGGCGAGACGATTGGCCGGGCGATTATTGAGAACCGTGAAGTGCAATATTTGTACAACTCCGGTAATGAATATACGTTCATGGACAATGAAACGTATGACCAGTTTAACCTGGATAAAAAACAGTTGGAATGGGAAATCAACTTCCTGAAAGAAAACATGAACGTCAATATCTCCAGCTACCAAGGCGAAATTATCGGAATTAACATTCCTAACAGTGTCGAGCTGAAGGTTATCGAGACCGAGCCCGGCATTAAAGGAAATACAGCTACGGGCGCAACGAAGAGTGCGAAGGTAGAAACCGGCTTGAACGTACAAGTGCCGTTGTTCATTAATGAAGGCGACGTACTGCTGATCGATACTCGTGAAGGCAAGTATATCTCCCGCGCATAGATTGGGAGTGAAGGAAAGCCGCTTCGGCCTTTTAAGGCTGAAAGCGGCTTTTTTTCGAATATAAATCACGATCGGTCTATTCGCCGTGCTTTGTGTTATGTTATAATATGTACTTGTATGTAAATGTTGTGGTTAGGAGTGAATGAGCGTTGTCGTTAATAGTGATGAAGTTCGGCGGTAGTTCCGTTGGCAGTCCGGAGCGGATGCAGCGGGTAGCCAAACGAATTGTAGAGAGACAGCAAGAAGGCCACAAGATCGTTGTCGTTGTCTCGGCAATGGGAGATACAACGGATGATCTGATTGACCAGTCCAAGCTGCTTAATCCGAATCCACCGGCACGCGAAATGGATATGCTTCTGACGACCGGAGAGCAAATTTCAATTGCCTTATTGTCGATGACGATTCACAGCCTCGGCTATCAGGCGGTTTCGTATACGGGTTGGCAGGCTGGCTTCCGCACGGATAGCGTGCACAGTAAAGCCCGGATTACGGATATCCGGCCGGAGCGTATTTTCAAGGCGCTTGACGAAGGAAACATTGTGGTTGTTGCGGGATTTCAAGCGATGTCGGAAGATGGAGAGATTACGACGCTGGGCCGCGGTGGATCGGATACGACTGCCGTAGCGCTTGCCGCTGCAATACAAGCAGACCTGTGCGAGATCTATACCGACGTTGATGGCGTTTATTCTACGGATCCGCGTGTTGTAAAGGTCGCGAGAAAGCTGAATGAAATTTCGTATGATGAAATGTTGGAGCTTGCGCATTTAGGCGCAGCTGTCCTGCATCCGAGAGCCGTTGAATATGCGAAGCATAACAATGTGTGCCTGGTTGTAAGATCCAGCTTTACGCAAAATGATGGGACGTATGTGAAGGAGGAAGCGGTAATGGAGCAGGGTGTTGTCGTCCGCGGTATTGCATTTGACAAAAATGTGGCACGCATCAGTATTATGGGAGTTCAGGATATTCCGGGAGTATTGGCTAAGGTGTTCGGCGCTCTAGCGAAAAACGGAATAGATGTGGATATCATCGTACAAAGCGGTGTGCTGGACGGCAAAGCCGATTTCTCCTTCACGCTTTCAAACAGCGATAAGGAAAAAGCTTTATCCGTAATCGAAAGCATTCGCGGAGAGATTCCTTTCCGTGAAACCAGCTCGGAAGACAACCTTGTAAAGGTATCGATTGTAGGTGCCGGCATGGTGAGTAACCCGGGCGTTGCCGCTACGATGTTTGAAGCGATCTCGAGAATCGGCGTGAGCATAAAGATGGTCAGCACATCCGAGATCAAAGTGTCTTGTGTCATTAACGCTGACCCGCTGCAGGATGTTGTGCGCGCTTTGCATACTGCATATGGTCTGGATACAAACGAGCAGGTGTTTGTTGGCGGACCGCAGGATAGAAGGTAATTTGAGCCGGTTCTGCCTGCTTCGGTTTGCGCAATAAAAAATCACCTTCGCTATGTCGAATATGGGCATAACGGAGGTGATTTTTAATTTGTTTTATGTTCTGAACAGGAGGATTCAACCAGCTTAACCGAGCCGATCACTGATCATGGAAAATATTTTATACAGTAGGGCTGTGAGCCCCGCAGCCATCAAGGGGCCGACAGGTATTCCCCGCAAAAAGACAATCCCGAGGATGGAGCCGATCACAATCCCTACGATAAGCTGGGGGTCAAACTTCAGCATCTCAAGTCCCTTGCCATTTACATAGGTAGCCAGAGCTCCCCCGGCAAGTGCCAGCCAACCAGGCCATGAGGTTAGGGCTCCCATGATTTCCTTCGTCTGAATCCGTCCTGAAGCGAACGGCACCAGCACGCTAAAGGTCAGAAATAACAGGCCGAGCTCGAGTCCTCTTCGCTCAATCGTCGGCAAAAAGCGTTCCAAATGAATGAGCTTCACGATTAATAGAATGCAGGCAGCCGTCGCGATGATCGGCGACCTGCCTATTAATCCGATAATGATAAGGGCGACAAGTATGATTTCTCCGGTCATGCCGATTCTCCCGTTCTTTGCGCGTTTTCGGTTACAAAAGCATATAGTTCAATGTATGTCCGAAGAACGAGAATATGCAGACAAACCCTTGTAGTCTTCCTCCCTTTATATCATATAAAGAATAGGCTCCGGCAACTGCTTCGTAATGATTGGGAACGTATCGGAGCGCAATCCGCGTCTCATTGCCTCCAGGGCAATTACATCAGCAGGTGGGATGTTACCCAGGTTTACATTGGAGCCGATGGCTTCAAGAAGCAGTACCTGTTGTGATTTCAACGGTGCTTCCCATAAGATGCGGTTGACATCCGGCAGCTGCGCAATCACGCGTTCGAAGGTTTCCTGCCGGCAATTTCCCTGTTCATCAAACAGTCCTACACCGATGCCGGATTCCCTGGCCTCTACTGTAACCAGATCCGCACCCGCCTGAAGATCTTCCTCTGCCGTATCCGCTAATTCAAAGGGGTCGATCGTAGATCCTGCTGTTTTTTTACCGTATTCCGTAAAAACACGCAGTCCCCGGGCCGCCCCTTCACGGATAAGCTCCGTTCTTTTGCGTCTGCTAAGTTCAATTGTGCCGTCCGACACTTCAATAGCCGTAAATCCTAACTGGCATACAGAATCGAAAAACGATGACACCACATCCTGCGCCACGGCTGCTTCGAGCAATGTTCCGCCAGGCATAATGAGAATATTCCGCTTTGCTGCCAATCTAATTTTGTGCTGCAGCTGCTCATCCGAGTAAAGGGGGGACGTGCCGAAGCCAAGCTTGATACAGTCCACATATTGACCCGCTGTTTCGATAAGATCAGAATACGCATGTTTTCCCAGGCCTTTATCGATAATCATCGTCCTGCCGCATGCTTCGCTGCTCTTCTCCCAGTTAGCCGAGCTTGATTGCCGCATTTTGCTGCGTTCACCTTTAGGGTCGCACAGCAGTCTGTGCCATGCCCCGCTTGAGGTTACCTCCATATTCCGATTCTCCTTGCTTGATCGTATTAGGGTGGAAACCATCCAACCATGTGAGCAATATATGCGGCCATGGGTAGGCTGGTGCCGGGTATGCCTAAAATTAGACAAGCCCGCATACAGTTTAGTAAGAAATGAATAAGGAGGAGGAACGTGGTGAACAAAATTGTCTTAAGTATGGCGATTCTGCGCATCCTGTCCGGCAGCATCGAGGTCTTTGCGGCTTTTCTGATGCTCCGCCTAAACCAAGTTGACAAAGCGTTAGTCGTCAATTCATCGCTTGCTTTGGTGGGGCCGTTGATCTTAATATCGACCACGACAATTGGTCTGGTCGGCCTTTCAGACAAGCTTTCGATGGACAAGTTTTTTTGGGTGCTTGCAGGCATTACTTGTTTGCTGGTCGGGATACTGAAAAAATGACTACCCTCGCAGCTTCAGCAGCGGCAAAGCTTGTCATAAAACCAAGTACATCGCATACATATGATTACAAGCAAGGACAAACTTCCGGGAGGGTTGCCGCATGTTGACTCGCGTAATGCACCTGCTGCCATTAGAGCTGCAAGCCGTGCTGGAGCGGCTGCCGGAGCAGGTTCGGGATGAGCTTGAAGAAATCAGGGTGCGCGAAGGACGTCCGCTGGAGATCAGTTATGGAGGCTTGTTCCGGTTCGCATCCGCAGACGGCTCGCTGAGCATGGTCCCGACAGCTGCTTACAAGCCGGAAGGGACAACCTGCCGAAAGCTTCTCGAACGTATTACGAACCATTCCTTGTATGCGATGGAAGAAGAGCTGAAGCGGGGCTATATCACCGTCGGCGGTGGTCATCGAATCGGCCTTGCTGGCCGTACGGTGCTTGAAGCAGGTGCGGTAAGGGGGATCCGGGAAGTCGGGGGGTTCAATATTAGGATTGCCAGAGAAGTAGTAGGCGCAGCGGATCGGCTGCAGGATAAACTGATGGACTGGGATCGGAAATCGGTGCTTCCAACTCTCATCATCGGTCCGCCCCAACAAGGAAAAACAACAGTGGTCAGAGATCTGGCAAGGTCGATTAGCTATGGCCGGTGGCTGCATCCGGGAGCGTCTGGCTGGCCGGGGAGAAAAGTCGCCATTGTGGATGAACGATCGGAGATTGCCGCATGCATGCGGGGGGTGCCGACTTTTGATGTCGGCCCGCGTACCGATGTGATGGATGCTTGCCCGAAAGCTGAAGGCATGATGATGCTGCTGCGTTCGATGTCTCCGGAGATTTTGATCGTTGATGAAATCGGGCGCCGCGAAGATTCGGAAGCCATCCGCGAAGCGAGCCATGCGGGGGTAAGTGTCATTGCGACCGCCCATGCTTATGATTTGGAGGATGCCAAGGGCAGGCCCGTTCTGCGGGGACTGCTGGAGGAAGGCGTATTTGCCGCAGTCGTCGTGATCCGGCGGTCTGCTGTTGGTGCTGTGTTTCAGACGATACCATTAGGGACAAGGGCAAGAGCGCCGGCAGCCAGGGAGCCGACGGAGACGGAAGACAGGCAGGCCATTGCCAGGGGTCAGCCCGTGAAACTGGCCATTTCCAGCCGGCCAAGCCGAGGTGATCGGCATGATTAAAATCATTGGCGCTGTGCTGGTATTATTTGCAGGAACGATGATTGGCTTTCAACAAGCAGCGAAGTTCGCCGCGCGTCCAAGGCAGCTGCGTCAGCTGGCTCATGCGCTGCAGAGGCTGGAAACCGAGATCGGTTACGGTTATACGCCGCTGCCGGAGGCATTGGCACGAGCGGTCTTTACGATACCAGAGCCGGTTGCCGGAGTGTTCCGAAACACTGCCAGCCAATTGTGCGATACGAAAGGACTGACTTTTCAGGAATGCTGGGAGATTGCAATTAATGAACAGTGGTCAATGACAGCGATGAAGGACAATGAGAAGGTCGTCTTGCTTCGTCTAGGCTCCGCATTAGGCATTAGTGACAGGGACGATCAGATCAAACATATTCGACTGGCGCTGCTGCAGCTGAAATCGGAGGAAGACGCGGCGCGTGAAGACCAAGGCAGATACGAAAAAATGAGCAAGAGCCTGGGGATTCTGGCTGCTGCGCTGATCGTCATTCTGATGGTGTAACAGAGGTGGGGTGCCGGAGAAATGAACATGGATGTCAGTGCGATATTTCAAATCGCTGGAATCGGAATTATTATTGCAATGATCCACACTGTGCTGAAGCAAATGGGCAAGGAGGATATGGCTCACTGGGTCACGGTTATCGGCTTTGTCGTTGTGTTATTCATGGTGGTGCGTTTGTTGAATGAATTGTTTCAAGAAATTAAAACGATCTTTCTTTTCCAATAACCGGCTTTATTTTGCCATAGGGTACTTAGAGGTGAATCAGCATGGAAATGATCCAGATCGTCGGCCTCGGTCTCATTGCTACCGTTTTAATATTGGTTGTCCGAGAGCAGAAGCCGATATTCGCTTTCGTGCTGGCGGCATTCACCGGCGTCTATTTATTCTTGTTCTTGATCGGCAAGATTGATGCGGTTATTAAGGTGCTGGAAGATCTTGCTAACCGTTCGAGTATTCCTTCTATTTATATGTCGACCATACTCAAAATTATAGGGATTGCTTATATTGCCGAGTTTGGCGCGCAGATCGTACGTGACGCCGGACAAGAAAGCATTGCCTCCAAAATCGAATTCGCGGGTAAAATTCTAATCCTAGTGATGGCTGTGCCGATTATCAGCGTCATCGTTGAATCCGTCATGAACCTGCTGCCGGCAGGAGGATGAGTATAATGAACCGACTGACCGTATGGAAGACGGCTGCTTGCATGTTTGCTCTCGTGTTCATCTGCCTGGTATCTGTTCAATCTGGCTATGCATTGCCGCAGGATGCCGAGATGTCAAATTCAGGACAGCCTGAGGAACAGGCAGAGGTTCAACTGCCCGGACGTTTAGCAGAGGAGCAGCTGCGGGCGATTGATACCGGTGTGGTGGAGGATTATTGGAATCGCTTGATGAGGGAATACGGAGGGTACTTTCCCGAAGGGCAAATGCCCAGCTTCTTTGACATGATAAGGCCGGGAGGTGAAGGCTTAAAGCTTGGCATGATCCTGCAAGGCCTGCTCGAGTATGTGCTGCATGAGGTGTTGTACAATGGCAAGCTGCTCGTTACGATCGTCATCCTTACCGTATTCAGCATGATTCTCGAGACGCTGCAAAATGCGTTCGAACGTAAAACGGTAAGTAAAGTCGCCTATGCGGTCTCGTATATGGTGTTGATCGTGATCGCCGTCAACAGCTTTCATGTTGCAATCGGGTACGCCAAGGATGCTATTAGCGGAATGATCCAATTCATGATGGCGATGATTCCGCTGCTGCTTACGCTCCTGGCTTCGATGGGAAATGTAATCACGGTATCTGTCATGCATCCTTTGATCGTATTCATGATCCATGCAGTCGGCACCTTGATCCATGTCATCGTGTTTCCGCTGCTGTTCTTCTCCGCCGTGCTGCATATTGCCAGTGCGATTTCGGATCGCTTCAAGGTGACACAGCTTGCAAATCTGCTGCGCACAATCAGCGTGGGATTGCTTGGTGGACTGTTGACTATATTTCTCGGCGTCATCTCTGTACAGGGAGCAACGGGTTCAGTAACCGATGGCGTGACATTGCGCACAGCGAAATTCATTACCGGTAATTTTGTGCCTGTAGTCGGACGCATGTTCTCGGATGCCGCTGATACGGTATTATCCGCGTCGCTGCTTGTCAAAAATGCGATCGGAATTGCGGGCGTCGTCATTCTGCTGTTTCTCTGCGCTTTTCCTGCGGTCAAGATTCTTGTAATGGCGCTTATTTACAGGCTGTGCGCCGCTATCCTGCAGCCGCTTGGCGATAGTCCGATCATCACCTGCTTGGAAACCATCGGTAAGACGATGATCTACATATTTGCGGCGTTGGCCTCGGTCGGGTTGATGTTTTTTATGGCGGTGACCATCATTTTAATGGCCGGCAATGCGGCGATCATGGTGAGATGAGACATGGAGCGGCTACTGAGCCGCAACCTGAGGATTGGAGGCGGAACGGTTGATGGCGTGGCTCAGTGATTGGTTACGACAGATTATCGCTGTCATCCTACTGGCCGGCATTATCGAGCTGCTGCTGCCAAGCTCCGCTTATCAGCGTTATATCCGTCTTGTTGTCGGCATGCTGATTTTGCTTATCCTGCTTTCTCCGGTTTTACAGCTGCTGCAAGGCGATTATGAAGGGAAATTAACGGATAGCTTCAAGGCCTGGAATCGCTCCCTGTCCTCATCATCGGAGATGATGGGACTGGAACAAATCCGCCAGCAAGCGCAGCGCATAAAAGAGGATCAGCAGCAGCAAGCGGCGCTGTTAGCCGAAAAGCATTTGGCGGCGTCGATCGAAGCCGAGGTCGAGCGGATAACCGGCCTGGACTTGCTGGGAATGAGCGTGAAGCTGGAGAAAAACGGACGTACAGGTGACGATCGCATCGTAAAAGCGAATGTATATCTGTCCAATATGGCGCCTGAGCAACTAACAGATGCCCAGGAAGAAGAGGAAGAAATCGTGCCGGTGGAGTCTATCGCAGTTGATGTGACGATTCCCATTGTGAATCCAGCCGAGGCGCAATCGGTTGGGCACAAGGAGGGTACCGCAGATACTGCAGATTCAAAGGGTGCCGCCGATCAATGGCTTCCTGCGACCGATGAAAGGGTTCGGCGCATTGCGGCAGTGCTGTCGGCTGGATGGGGGATTGCCCCAGGCGACGTGCGCGTCAGCGCAGCTGCAGCCGAAGGCTAGCAGCCCTAAAGGAGGTGCGAATGCGGTGGCCGGATGGCTGAATAAATTGGAAACCATGCTTGGAGGGGGCCCTTCGGGGCCGAAGAGGGTGAAAACGCTGCGTTGGTTATTATTGATCGGTGCGATCGGCATCGGACTGATGATTATGAACTCCTTCTTCTCGCTGAAGCAAGTCGAGCCTGCAGCAGATACAGTGCCTCCTCCGCCGGAAGCTCAAGAAACACTGCTCGGACGCGTGGAGCCGGAATCCATGTTTGCTTCAATTGAACATCCGCTGGAGAACAGATTAAAAGAAATTTTAGAGAAGATCGTTGGAGTAGGTACAGTGGATGTATTAATAACGATCGAATCGACCGAGGAATTGGTTGTCGAGCGAAATGAAAAGCTGACCCAGCAGTCGACGGAGGAAACCGATAAGAATGGCGGCAGAAGACATATTACGTCCTATACAAAGGATGGCCAAGTCGTGCTGTACGAGGTTGCTGGGGAGAATACGCCGATCATAACCAAAAGGATCAATCCGCGGATCCGCGGTATTCTGGTCGTTGCCCGCGGCGCAGAGAATCAGACCGTCCGGCAGCTTATCGTGGACGCCATTCAAAAAGGGTTTCATGTGCAGTCGCACAGAATTTCAGTCCTGCCAAGCAAGCAGCCTTAAGAAAATAATGTCAATACAACCGAACTATAATCCAGGAAGGATGATCTATCAATGAACACGAAGAGACAAACCGTCTGGTTGGTTTCCATGCTCAGTTTAATGGTCATATTGTCGGCATATTATCTGTTTACTGAAGACTCAGGATCTTCGAATATGTTTACCGACGCCGGCCAAGGGGGAGCGACTGAAGCTGCCGCAGGCACGAATGGCGCCGATCCTACACTCGATGAAGTCATAGTGACAGAGATTGAACAAATCGGGGAGTCCGGCTTGAGCGAGGCCGACCAGGAAGTGCTTAACAAATTGGAGGAGAATGGAGCGGCTGCCTTATCGAACGATTATTTCACAGAACAGCAATTGCTTCGCGCTGAAACACTTGCCGTGGAAACCGATCGCCTGTTAAGTATCGTGGCTGATACGGAGCAGAAAACAGAAGATGCGACTAGCGCATTGGAAAAGCTGAATCTGCTTGAAGAGCAGGAGCTCAAACTTACGAGCCTCGAAGAGGAGCTGCTCGCCGAGTATTCGAATGCGGTGATCGCTGAAGAGAACGACAACTTTAAGGTCGTCGTACAAAGCGAGAAGCTGGAGAGAAGCCAAGCGGACAGCATTATTGAATTGGTCATGACTACATTAGACGTAGGCGCAGAGCGCATATCCGTTCAGTTTGTTCCTTAATAGACATTAATGCCGCATCCCCGTACCCTCAAATCCGGTACGGGGATTTTGCTTGTTAAAGCTTGTGTAAAAAATGGGTTCGTGTTCACGATCATTTGTGATATAATACTAACGTTATAGCAATAATGTAACATAACACAGCTTTACAAATGTTAAGGAGTGAATAAAATCGATGTTCAAATTGAGCGAGATTAAAGAGCTGATTAAACTGGTTGATCAGACCTCTGTACAAGAGCTCGAAATTGAAAATGAAGGGGCACGCCTGCTCATTCGCAAACCGGGAAAAACGGAAGTGGTGAACTTACAGACCGCCCCGATTACCCATACATATTCACCGGCGGTTCCCGCGCCTCAAGCGGCGCCGGTATCTGCTGCGCTAGCGCCTCAGGCCGCTGAGCCGGCATCTTCAGCAGCTGACAACCTGCATAAGATCGTTTCTCCGATGGTAGGCACATTTTACCGGGCGGCATCGCCGGATGCGGCGCCTTTTGTTAAAATTGGAGACCGAGTGAACGATAAAACGGTCGTCTGCATTCTCGAAGCGATGAAATTAATGAACGAGCTCGAAGCGGAAGTACGCGGGGAGATCGTCGAGGTTCTTGTTGAGAATGGACAGCTTGTTGAATTTGGACAACCGTTGTTCCTTGTCAAACCGGAATAATCGATAGCTTCGCGAAAGGGGTTCAAAGGGTGAAATTTCATAAAATATTGATTGCTAACCGCGGGGAAATTGCGGTTCGCATTATTCGCGCTTGCCGTGAATTGGGCATTCAGACCGTTGCCGTTTATTCTGAAGCGGACCGTGATTCACTGCATGTGCGTTTGGCTGACGAAGCGTATTGCATCGGTCCCGTGTTATCTAGAGACAGTTATTTGAACTTGACGAACATTATGAGCGTTGCAACGCTGACTGAATGTGACGCGATTCATCCGGGATATGGGTTTTTGGCCGAGAACGCGGATTTTGCCGAGATTTGTGAATCCTGCAATATTACGTTTATCGGACCGTCTCCGGAAGCGATCAGCAAGATGGGGGACAAATCGGTTGCGAAGCTGACGATGAAACAGGCCGACGTACCGGTAATCCCGGGCTCGGACGGGCTGATCGAGGATTTGGACAAAGCGGTTCTGATCGCCCGCGAGATCGGTTATCCGGTCATCATTAAGGCGACTGCCGGCGGCGGCGGGAAAGGGATCCGGATTGCAGAGGATGAAGAATCCCTTATCCAACAGATTACAACCGCCCAGCAGGAAGCGCAAAAAGCGTTCGGTAATGCAGGGGTATACTTAGAAAAGTATTTGACAGGCATGAAACACGTGGAGATCCAGATTATTGCGGATAAACACGGCAATGCCGTTCATCTTTTCGAGCGTGACTGCTCGATCCAGCGCCGCCGTCAGAAGCTTGTTGAAGAAGCGCCTTGTCCGATCCTTACACCGGAACAGCGCGAGCGGATGGGGCAGGCTGCAGTCAGGGCTGCGTTAGCGGTTAATTATTCCGGAGCCGGTACGCTTGAATTTCTGATGGGACAGGACGGGCAATTCTACTTTATGGAGATGAATACCCGCATCCAAGTCGAGCATCCCGTAACAGAGATGATTACAAATACGGACCTGATTAAAGAAATGATCTCCGTTGCTGAAGGCAATGAGCTTTCTTTCAAGCAGGAGGATTTAACGATTAACGGCTGGTCAATGGAATGCCGGATTAATGCCGAGGACTCCGAACGTAATTTCATGCCTTCACCAGGCCATATCCAGTTTTATCTGCCTCCGGGAGGCTTGGGTGTTCGTGTTGATAGTGCTGCGTATCCCGGCTATACGATATCGCCGCATTACGACTCGATGATCGCAAAATTGATCGTATGGGGAGCCACACGTGAAGAAGCGATAAACCGGATGAAGAGGGCGCTCTCTGAATTCGCGATCGAAGGAATTAAAACGACGATCCCGTTCCATATGAAATTGCTCAATCATCCGAAGTTCATCCAAGGCGATTTTGATATCAAATTTCTCGAGGAATACGATGTCAATGATGCCGACGGAGCCAGTAATGGAGCCAATTTTAACATTTAAGCAAGTTTGTCATAAATCTCTTCAAATGTTATAGTATAGGAATAAGATTGCGGATAAGCATATAGGAAAATCAGCGGATAATTCCGCAACTTTATGGGAGGTGAGTGATCCAATATGAGTACGATTGCTGCGGATTATGAAAAGACTGAAATGGGAACCATTCAGATCGCTCCAGAGGTTATCGAAGTGATTGCCGGACTTGCAACGGTCGAAGTGGAAGGCGTTGCAGGGATGAGCGGCGGTTTTGCCGGCGGGATTGCGGAACTGCTCGGGCGCAAGAACTTATCCAAAGGGGTCAAGGTTGAAGTCGGACAGCGGGAAGCTGCTGTTGACGTGTCCATTATCGTGGAATATGGCAATCGAATTCCGGATATCGCATCGGAGATTCAACGCAATGTCAAACGCTCGATTGAAACGATGACAGGACTTCATGTTGTCGAGGTGAATGTACACATCCATGACGTGTATTTTAAAGCCTCGGACAAACCTGAGGAAGAAGATGCTCAGCCTCATCGCGTGAAGTAGACGATGTAATGATTCATAAATTATAAGATCCCCCTCGTGAAGGGCTTGCCGCTCGGCGCAAGGGGGCTTTTCATTCGAATGGTCGGAGGAGGAGGCATACGCGTTGGTCAAAATAATGGACAGGCTCCTATTGTTCTTTTACAGCTTAATAATCGGTGCCGTTTCGATCGCTGGATTAGGTTTGGGGGCAGGATGGATTTCCGAGAGAATCGTATCTGCATGGGTCAATGAATTGTTTGGAGATGCGTTATGGCTTCAAGCTACACTCATATCCGTCTCGATCGTTCTGTTTTTGGTCAGCTTGCGATTCTTTTATGTATCTGTCAAGCGGGGGAATGCTTCCGTACCTTCCATCGACCAAAGAACCGATTTTGGTGATATCCGTATTTCTATGGAAACCGTCGAGAACCTGGCGCTTAAAGCAGCAGGCAAGCAGCGGGGGGTAAAAGATCTTAAGGCTCGCATCCGGATTGCGGAAGCTGGTTTGGAAATCATGCTTCGCGCGGTCGTTGACGGAGAAACCTCGATTCCAGGGCTGACGGAAGACATCCAGCGTGCAGTCAAGGAACATATTGAAGAAATTACCGGAATTCCTGTTGCGCTGGTTACGGTATATGTAGCAAATATCATCCAAACCCAAACCTTTAAAAGTCGTGTAGAATAGAGGTGAGCATATCCATGTGGAGGGAGTTTTGGATCACCTACGCCGGGCGTATAACCGGTGTTGCTACTGCTCTTTTATTAGGTTTTATTTATCTGTTTTCCGGTTTTTGGGATATGCTGTTTTTCGCATTATTGTTGTGGATCGGATATTTTTTCGGCAAGCAGAAGGATATGTCCGCCCTGCCTAGAATATCGTGGCATCAGATAACCGACTGGTTCTCTGACCGTTGGCGGCCGTTTAGATAATCCTGTGATCTCCTCCGTACGCCGGACATCGGCAAGCTGCTGTTCGGGGCAGGGAGGAGATCATAGGATTTTTCAAATATTACAAAGCATTTGGGAGGATCCATGAAACGAAGACTGGCACGAGAAATAGCGGTACAGAGCTTGTATCAAATGGAAATGAATGAGGTGACCGCAAGCGATGCGGTCGATATGCTTATTGAAGAAGTAAAGGAAGAAAATGAAATCGGTGCGGATACCGGCGAGGTCGACAAAATTGATGCGTTTGTCAGGGAGCTCGTGAATGGGGTTACCGGGCAACGGCAGTCTATCGATGATATGCTGCAGCAGTATTTGACAGGGTGGCAAGTGGACCGGTTGTCCAGAGTTGACCGGCAGGTGCTGAGATTGGCATGTTATGAGATGGTGTATCGTAATGACGTGCCGCCAAAAGCTGTCATTAATGAAGCGATTGAACTGGCCAAGCATTTTGGAACCGATGAATCGGGGAAATTTGTTAACGGCGTTCTTGGCCGATTGATCAAGGCTTTGGAAGAGCTTAAAAAACCAAACTAAAACAGAATCAAGTTTATGGAGACTGGAGAGATCGCAATATGACCGCACAACGCATTGAAGGTAAAAAAATATCGGATACCATTCGTTTGGAAATTCAGCAGCAAACCGAGAAACTTAAAGGACAAGCAGTGATACCTGGTCTGGCGGTCGTGCTTGTAGGCGAAGATCCTGCATCAAAAGTGTACGTAGGAAGCAAAGAAAAAGCGTGTCAGCAAATGGGCTTTTATTCCGAAGTGCACCGCTTGCCTGAGACAACTTCGCAGGAGGAGCTTTTAGAGCTTATCGCACAATTAAACGGGCAGGACACTATTCACGGTATTTTGGTTCAACTGCCGCTCCCTGCCCACATCGAAGAGAAAGCAGTAATCGACGCGATCAGCGTGGATAAAGACGTTGATGGCTTTCATCCGGTAAGCACAGGTAATCTGGTTATTGGCGATGACAGCCTTCTGCCTTGCACGCCAGCGGGCAGCATTGAGCTGATCAAACGGACAGGCATTGATATTGCAGGCAAACATGCTGTTGTAATCGGACGAAGCAATATCGTGGGCAAGCCTGTCTCCATGCTGCTGCTTCGTGAAAATGCAACTGTAACGATCTGCCATTCCAAAACGTCGAATATGAAAGAGATCACCAAGCAGGCGGACATTCTGGTTGTAGCCATCGGCAAAGCGAAGGCGATTGACAGCAGCTATATTAAGCCGGGTGCAGTTGTCATTGATGTGGGTATTAATCGTTTGCCTGATGGGAAGCTGGCAGGGGATGTTGATTTTGAGGATGCCCTCGAAACGGCCGGATACATCACGCCGGTTCCAGGCGGTGTAGGCCCAATGACCATCACGATGCTGATGATGAATACATTAAAAGCGGCTAAAAGGTTGAACGGAATCAAGGAGTGATCCGAACAATGGCAGAAAGTCCTCGCATTTATTCGATCAAGGAAATTAATCGTTATATTCGTATGAAACTGGAATCGGATCATGTACTATCCGATGTCTGGCTTCGCGGCGAGATATCGAACTTTACGCATCATTCCAGCGGGCATATGTACTTTACGCTAAAGGATAAGGACAGCCGCGTGAAATGCATCATGTTTGCCTCACATAATCAACGGCTTCCGTTTATTCCCCGCGAAGGCACGAAAGTAATCGCAAGAGGAAATGTCTCGGTTTATGAACGTGACGGGAATTATCAGTTCTATGTCACGCAAATGCAGCCGGATGGCATTGGAAGTTTATATCTTGCATTTGAGCAGTTAAAGCAAAAGCTGGAGTCGGAAGGATTGTTTGCTCAGGAACGTAAGCGGACAATCCCTCTTTATCCTAGAGCGATCGGCGTAGTCACTTCACCTACTGGCGCGGCGGTTAGGGATATCCTGATTACGCTGGAGCGCCGGTTTCCTACCGTGCCGGTAATTGTGGTGCCTGTGCTCGTGCAGGGCCCCCAAGCGGCGCCATCCATTGTAAAAGCGATTCAGCAATTGAATGAACAAAATGAAGTGGACGTGTTAATCGTCGGCCGGGGCGGCGGGTCGTTGGAGGAACTATGGGCCTTTAACGAAGAAACGGTCGCACGCAGCATAGCTGCTTCCACTATTCCGATTATTTCAGCTGTCGGTCATGAGACCGACTATACGATTGCCGATTTTGTTGCGGATTTAAGAGCCGCCACGCCTACCGCGGCCGCGGAACTTGCTGTTCCGCACCGGATGGAGCTGCAGCAGCAGCTTACGCGGATTCAGCAGCGGTTGCGGCAAGCATTACATATGAAGCTTCAATCCGGCCAAGAGCGGCTGCTGCGCGTTAGGCGTTCTTCGTTGTTCATGCATCCGCGGCGTTATTTAATGGAGCCTGCTGAGCGGCTGGATCGCTTGCAGGACAAGCTTAGGCACTTGACAACCAGGCAAGCCGAGCGTGTCAGAGGACGTTTTATGCGGTTATCCGCCGCGGTGGCGGCAGCGCATCCCGGAGAGCAATTGGCTTATGCCAATAAGCGGTGGCGCACAACTTCACGGCAGCTGGAATCGACAATGCTGGGGCTTGTACGTTCCCGTAAAATGGAACTGCACGGCAAAATACGCGGATTGGACGCTTTAAGCCCTTTGAAAGTCATGGCAAGAGGTTACAGCCTTGTATATGATGAGCAGGAGAAACGCCTGATCAAATCAATCGGAGATGTACAGCCGGGCGATATGATAAAGGTAAAGCTGGCCGACGGGCAAATGGAATGTCATGTTTGGTCGATGAAAGGGGAGACGGTTAACGATGGAAACAACGGATAAAACCGAAAGCTTCGAGGAAGCGATGGAGCAGCTTGAGATCATTGTAGCGAAGCTGGAGAACGGCGATGTTCCTTTGGAGACGGCAATTGAGCTGTTTCAGGAAGGCATGAGGCTCTCACAGTTATGCGGAAGCAAGCTGGAGCAGGTAGAGCGCAGAATTGAAATGCTGATCGAAACAGAACAAGGACTGCAGAAAAAACCGTTTGCAACGCCAAACGAAGATAAAGGGGAATAAGCTTGAAAGCATCGAATTCGATTAAAGAATATATTGCTGCACAAGCAGAGCACATCGAAGCCGCGCTGCAGTGTATTGTGCCTTCCGAATGGGATGTGCCGCCTACGCTGCGCGAGTCGATGAATTACTCCACGATGGCAGGCGGCAAAAGATTGCGTCCGGTATTTGTGCTTACGGCGGCGGAAGCCGTAACTGGGGATCAATCTGCTGTAGATGCGGCTACGCCGATCGCTTGTGCTGTCGAGCTTATACATACTTATTCGCTTATCCATGACGATCTGCCGGCTATGGATGATGATGATTTTCGCAGAGGCAAGCCGACCAACCATAAGGTGTATGGCGAGGCGATAGCAATACTGGCTGGCGACGCATTGCTTACGCATGCTTTCTATTGTGTAACGATGGCGGCCAAGCAGCATCAGGTAAGCGCAGAAACTGCGCTATCCATCGTAGAAGATCTCTCCGTACTGGCTGGCGCACCGGGAATGGTCGGAGGTCAAGCGGCGGATATCCTCGGCGAGCAGGGCGTTACCACGTTAGCTGATCTTGAATATATTCACCGCCATAAAACGAGCGATCTTATCGCTTTTTCATTGAAAGCCGGCGGTCGGATTGGCGGCGCGAACAGCGCACAATTAAATGCATTGGAACAATATGGGCGTAAACTTGGTCTTGCTTTTCAAATTCAGGATGATATCCTTGATTTGATCGGTGATGAACAAAAGCTCGGCAAAAAAATAAACAGTGATGTGGAACAAAACAAAGTTACATATCCATATCTGATCGGCTTGGACGAGAGCAAAGCGCAGGTGGAACGCTTAACAGCTGAAGCAAAGCAGCTTCTGCTTGCCGCAAACTTGGCTCAACCGGAACGGCTGATTCAAATTGCGGACTTCTTGATGCAACGGGATCATTGATGCGGTTGGAGGTCTCTTGGTTTGCGCTTGGGATTATAGGTTATATTGTGATATAATTAGGAAAAACGTTAGACGTTCGTTGGACAACAGTGTTTTCAGTCCAAGAAAGCGAGGAAAACACGTGCTGCTCGAGAAGATTAAAGAGCCTAAAAATGTAAAGGAATTGTCGATTAGCCAGTTGGAGCAATTGGCAGCTGAAATCAGGCAGTTCTTAATAGAGAAATTATCAATTACAGGCGGCCATTTGGCTCCCAACTTAGGCGTTGTTGAATTAACGCTTATGCTGCATTACTTATATGATAGCCCGACCGATAAGTTCATCTTCGACGTGGGACACCAATCATACGTACACAAAATGTTAACCGGGCGCATGGACCGGTTTGATACGCTGCGCAAGTACAAAGGGTTGTGCGGTTTCGTTAAACGCTCCGAAAGTGAGCATGACGTTTGGGAAGCCGGCCATAGCAGCACTTCACTGTCTGCCGCAATGGGGATGGCGCTTGCGCGGGATTTAAAGGGAGAGACCAATAAGGTTATCGCGGTAATCGGGGATGGTGCGCTAACGGGCGGTATGGCTTTGGAAGCGCTCAATCATATCGGTCATGAGAAAAAGAATCTCATCGTCGTTCTGAATGACAACGAGATGTCGATCGCGCCTAATGTCGGTGCGATTCATAATTACTTGGGCAAGATTCGTTCGGATAAGCATTATCAAAAAGCCAAGGACGAGCTTCAGTACCTATTGAACAAAATCCCGGCGATTGGCGGCAAAATAGCCAAAACGGCCGAACGCTTGAAGGATAGCCTGAAATATATGGTCGTCTCCGGCGTGCTGTTTGAGGAGCTTGGGCTTACTTACCTTGGTCCGGTTGATGGACATGATCTAAACAAATTGCAGGAGGTATTCCAGCAAGCCAATAATGTGACCGGCCCTGTTCTGGTTCATGTCCTCACGACGAAGGGAAAGGGCTACTCGCCTGCTGAGTCAGACTCCCACAAGTGGCACGGCATAACGCCGTATAAGATTGAATCAGGACAAGTCCTCAAGGCGGTCGGGCCTCCTATGTATACGGAAGTGTTCGGGGATGCTTTGATCGAATTGGCGGAAAAGGATGAACGCATTATAGCTGTTACGCCGGCTATGCCTGGCGGCTCCGGATTGATGAAATTTGCGGCTCGTTTCCCCGGCAGGATGATTGATGTCGGGATCGCTGAGCAGCATGCGGCAACAATGTCTGCCGCGCTCGCGATTGAAGGCATGAAGCCCGTATTTGCAGTTTATTCCACGTTCCTGCAGCGTGCATATGATCAGGTGGTACATGATATTTGCCGCCAGAATCTTAACGTCGTATTTGCTATCGACCGGGCAGGCTTTGTCGGTCCGGACGGGGAGACCCACCATGGGGTTTATGATATACCTTTCCTGCGCCATGTCCCTAACATGGTGTTGATGATGCCTAAGGACGAAAACGAGCTTCGTAATATGATGAAAACGGCATTGGATTACAATGATGGCCCGATCGCGATTCGTTATCCGCGGGTAGCCGGTCTTGGGGTTGAAATTGATGCGGAGATGAAGCCGATACCGATCGGCACTTGGGAAGTGCTGAGGGAAGGCGATTCGGCCACGATCCTGACCTTGGGCCCGATGATTCAAGTAGCGGAAGAAGCGGCTGATATGCTGAAGCGCGATGGCCTGAACGTGCGTATCGTCAATGCGCGCTTCATTAAACCGCTCGATAAAGCTATGCTGTTACAGCTTGCAGCTGATAAGCAGAAAATGATTGTGTTAGAGGAAGGCTCCCAGCAGGGCGGTCTTGGAAGTGCTGTACTCGAATTTTATTCCGAGCATGGCATTCATGATCTTGCGATACGCATTATGGGAATTCCGGATGAGTTCATTGAGCATGGTTCGATTAAAGAACAGAGACAAGAGATCGGATTAACGTCCGAACAGATTGCTGCGGAAATGATCAAATTAATGCCGCGGCGCAGACGAAGTGCAACTGGACAGCGGTAATAGGCAAGGAGAAATATGACGACAGCGAAGGAACGAATCGATGTGCTCCTCGTGGAGCAGGGCTTTTATGAAAGTCGTGAGAAAGCAAAAGCCGCCTTAATGGCCGGCCTTATACTGGTTGATGGTGAACGAATTGAGAAAAGCGGCACGAAAGTATTGCGTACGGCCGCCATCCATGTCAAAGGTGCGCTTCATCCCTATGTAAGCCGGGGCGGCTTAAAGCTGGAAAAGGCGCTGCGCGAGTTCAACATTTCACTGCAGGATGCCGTGATGCTGGATATCGGAGCATCCACCGGAGGATTCACGGATTGTGCATTGCAGAATGGGGCGGCATATGTCTATGCAATCGATGTTGGCTATAACCAATTAGACTGGTCGCTGCGCCAGCATGAACGTGTCAATGTGATGGAACGGACTAACTTTCGTTACATGCAGCCTGAAGATTTGAAAGGCCCGCAGCCGAATTTTGCAACAATTGACGTATCCTTTATTTCCCTTCGGATTATTTTGCCAGCTTTGTCAAGGCTGCTGCCCGAGGGCTCCGGAGTTGTTGCGCTAATCAAGCCGCAATTCGAAGCCGGACGCGAAAAGGTTGGCAAATCCGGTGTCGTTAGAGAATCTGCTGTGCACAGAGAGGTATTGGAGAATGTGCTGTCATTTGCGGGGGAGCTTGGCTTCCAATTGCAAAATGTCACCTATTCCCCGATTACCGGCGGTGAAGGAAATATTGAATTTTTAGCTTATTGGCATTGGCTGCCTTCAGGAGAGCGCCGGGGGCCCGATGTACAGGCGGTTGCGGAATTAGTCAAACAAGCCGGTGAGGCATTTCAGAGCAAGTGATGACAATCACCAGTAAGAGAGAATAAATGTAACAGCTGCTCAAAGCTGCGATATTTATTCTCTTTTTTTAATTTTATTGTAGCCATGGACGATTAATTTTGGTAAACTGATATCGAAAACCAAACAAGCGTTCGCTTTATACGTACAGGAATTTGCAAAGCCTCTATCGAATTGTACCGTATCGACCAAATGCTGTCCGGGAGGGATTGCGGTGGGGAAATACGGAGACTGGTTCGTGATGATCGTTGCAGGAGGGCTGATCGTTTTTTGGTTATACACACGATTTTATCGTTGGTTACATACGCCCTCGGGCACAGGGCTCATCCTGCTTCAGGACGGAATGGAATTGGATGATGACGATGAGTATGTGCGGCTCCTTGAGAGTGAAGGATATATAGTATCCTCAGGGAAGCATCGCATTCCGATTCGAATCGGCCTGGATGAAGAAGTTTTACATAGCCGTTTATACATCGATTATGTGGCGGAGAAGAACGGCAGCCTTTTTATTGTCAAGAGCGCCCGTGATCGGATGCCGATTGACTGGACAGGCAGCGGAGTACGCGATCGGCTGCTTGTCTACGCACTGCTTGTTCCTTATTGCGCCGGTGTGTTGTTTGTCGACATCAAAGAGAAACAGATTAGAACGATTACGTTTCATATAAATGAACAGTGATAAGTACCCAGGAGGTAAGAGATGAAGGGGATAAGACATATCAAAATCAGAGAGATTATAACCAATCAGGTTGTGGAGACACAAGATGAGTTGGTTGAAGCACTGCGCAGCTCAGGACAGCAGGTTACCCAAGCGACTGTGTCCAGAGATATAAAAGAAATGCAGCTAATAAAAGTACAAACTGATGACGGGCGTTACAAATATTCGCTTCCGACCGAGCAGCGTTACAATCCGGTTCATAAACTGAAACGGGCTCTGCTCGATCATTATGTCCATATTGACTACACCGATAATCTTGTCGTCATGAAATGCTTGCCGGGCACTGCCAATGCAATTGGAGCCTTGATCGACAACATGGAGTGGACCGAGGTCATGGGCACAATCTGTGGGGATGACACCATCCTCATGATATGCAGAACGAAGAGCCAGAGCGGCGAGGTTGTGGATCGCTTGCTTAATTTATTAAATTAATTTTGTCCTGAATTAATAAGGAGGTATATAACATGCTTCGGGAATTGTCCATTCGTAATTTGGCGGTCATTGAACAAGTTAACGTCACCTTTCATGAAGGATTTCATGTATTAACTGGTGAAACGGGAGCGGGAAAATCAATTCTGATTGACGCGTTAAGCCTTGTCGTTGGCGGGCGGGGATCTGCGGATATGGTTCGTCATGGGTGCGACAAAGCCGAGATCGAAGCGATGTTTGATCTTCCTGCTCAACATCCGGTCTGGCAGTCGCTCGCCCAGAACGGGATCAGCGCGTCTCCGGATGAAATGCTGATTATTCGTCGCGAGCTGTCGACGCATGGTAAGAGCGTAAGCCGCATTAATGGTCAAATCGTTAATTTAACGATGCTTCGCGATGCAGGAGAGTGGTTAGTCAATCTGCATGGCCAGCACGAACATCAATCTTTATTAAAAACGGAGCAGCACCTGGAGTGGTTGGATTTGTACGCGGGTGAACCGCTAATGGATAAAAAAACAGCTTATCAGGAAGCATTTAGAATGTATCAACAGGTGCGGGTGAGGTATAAAGAATTGGAAGATACATCACGCCAAAATATGCAAATGCTTGATCTGTACCGCTTCCAAATTGAAGAGATTAAAGCAGCAGGCTTAAAAATTGGCGAGGATGAAGCGCTTGTAGAGGAGAAACGCAAGCTCTCTCATGCGGAACGCAGGATGGACCATTCTTCAGAGGCTTATTCGCTGCTTTACGGTCCTAAAGGCCTGGATGCGTTCAGTAAAGCAATATCGAAACTAGAAGATATTCGGTCATACGATTCAGCTGTGCTTGATCCTTTGCTGGAACAGCTCCAGTCCGCTTATTATCAAGCGGAAGATGCGGCCTTCCAACTGCGGGATTATCGCGATGGGATTGAATTCAATCCGGAACGCCTTGCGGAAATTGAGGACCGCCTGGACCTTATTCATGGATTAAAGCGAAAATATGGTGAATCCATCCCGGATATGCTGTCTTATCTTGCCAAGATAACGGCTGAAGCGGATAAGCTGGAAAACCGTGACGAGCATCTGCAGCGATTAAAGGAGGAAGAAAACAGCACGCGTGATCGGGCGATGAAGCTTGCCCTTACGTTATCCGAACTTAGACGGCACGCAGCCAGCCGGCTTGCAGATGCTATAGAAACCGAGTTAAAGCAGCTTCAGATGGGCCGTACGACGTTCCGCGTCCAGCTGGAGCAGCATCGGGACGGTCAAGATGGCGCGCGCTTGACACCGCAAGGGGTCGACGAGGCAGTCTTCCTCATCTCACCGAATCCGGGCGAACCGCTCAAACCGCTTAACAAAATCGCATCGGGCGGTGAAATGTCGCGAATTATGCTTGCCCTCAAAGCCATATTTGCACAGATTGACCGCGTACCCGTACTTGTATTTGATGAGGTGGATACCGGTGTCAGCGGACGTGCTGCACAAGCAATAGCCGAGAAAATGTCTGTATTGTCAACAAGATGCCAGGTGTTTTCCATCACGCATCTTCCGCAGGTGGCATGCATGGCAGACCATCATTATGAAATTCACAAAAACATCATTGATGAGCGGACTGCTACGTCAGTTACAGAGCTGCCCCTGCATAAACGAATCGAAGAACTGGCGAGAATGCTCGGCGGAGTGGAAGTAACGGAAAAAACGAGACATCATGCACAAGAAATGCTTGACTTGGCGACCAGGCAGAAGGGGGCGTAATGGAAGCCATTCAGGGAATGTTTTATGGGACATAAAAGCGTGAGGACAGGGTTACCTTATAGGTACGCCATTGGCGATACTCGTCAAGCGATGGAAGCATAGGGAGCGTGAAATCATTGAACTCCAGCAGTCGGAAGCGATGGTTCGGCCTTGTTCTTGCACTCGTCGTTTGTATGATCGGCATTTCCTCACCGTTTCAACACTTTGCCGCATTCCCGAATGAACTTCGTTTATTCTCCGGCCAACTGAAACGTTTGAACTACGTGATGCCGGTTCATGCTCAGCTTACCGTTAATCCGCAAGTGTTAAGTGTCAACGGATCAACGGATCGTTCGATGCAGGTGGATTTGAGTCGTCCTTTATCTCTGGAACCGCACCAAAGCGGCCAAACGCAATTGAAGTTGAAATTATTTGGCAGGATTCCTTTCAAGACAGTCAAAGTAAGTGTGGTACCTGATTTGAAGGTGATCCCAGGCGGTCAGACGATTGGCGTCAAAGTCAAATCGGCAGGGATTATGGTTGTTGGGCATCATCAAGTGACGACTGGC
Organism: Paenibacillus abyssi; assembly: GCF_014640295.1. Taxonomy (GTDB): domain Bacteria; phylum Bacillota; class Bacilli; order Paenibacillales; family Paenibacillaceae; genus Paenibacillus_D; species Paenibacillus_D abyssi. The sequence continues at coordinate 62,794 of NZ_BMGR01000001.1, forward strand.
AAAGAAAGCAAGCTCTCTCCCGGTGAACAAGCAGGTATCAAGCTGGGGGATTTAATCGTTCGAGTAAACGGCGTTTACTTAAACGAAGTTGCCAAGGTAGCGACAATTGTAGAGAAATCAGGTAAAATCAAACAGTCCTTAAAATTATCGATTAAACGCAATGGGCAATTGATTGAGAAGCGGATCAAGCCGGCGTATGACATTGAAGATCAAGCATGGCGCTTAGGCTTGTACATCCGCGATTCTGCAGCCGGTGTGGGTACTTTAACTTTCTATGCCCCGGATCAAAGGGTATACGGCGCCCTAGGGCATGTTATAACCGATATGGACACCCAATCCCCGATTGAAGTCGGTGATGGGCAAATCGTTCAATCGAATGTAACTTCAATTAACAAAAGCCAGAATGGTGAACCCGGGGAGAAACGGGCTCATTTTCTGAAGGCGGGCAAAATATTGGGGAACGTCGTTAGCAATACGCAATTCGGCATCTTCGGCAAGATGAGCGAGCTTCCTTCTCACAGTTATGATATGAAGCCTGTACCGGTTGCTTTTGCAGAAGAGGTACAGGAAGGCCCTGCCGAGATATTGACGGTAATCGGCGGACAAAAGGTCGAACGATTCAAGATTGAGATTATGCATGTAACGAAGCAAACGACGCCGGCGACCAAAGGCATGGTCATCCGGATTACAGATCCCAAACTTATTGAACACACTGGTGGCATCGTACAAGGCATGTCAGGCAGTCCGATCCTTCAAAACGGCAAGCTGGTCGGTGCAGTTACTCACGTGTTTGTCAATGATCCAACATCAGGTTACGGTTGTTTTATTGAATGGATGCTGCAGGATGCAGGGGTCTTGCTAAAACCCGAAAAAAATCTTAAGGCGAGCTAAAGCGCCTTAAGATTTTTTTGTACCATGCGCCATCTTTTGTCGAAATTATACGAATTCATTCGAACAGTGACGCTTATTGTAATAAATTATTTATTATAATTCAATTTATAAAAAAAATAAAGAAAAATAATTTTCGACAGAAGGAATTTATAAGCCAATGTCGAAAACGTTATGACAGGAAAGAAAAAGAAAAGCTAACTGAGTAGAATAAAAAAGATACCATCTATTATTATGGTAATTCAGATTAAAAGGGAGGACCTACCTTGCAAAAAGTTGAAGTATTATTGGCGGACGACAATCGAGAATTCACAAATCTTTTATCGGAATATATTTCCGAGCAAAGTGATATGGAGGTAACCGGGGTTGCATACAACGGAGAGGAAGTACTCCGCATACTCGAAGAATCAAGAAAAGGCCCTGATGTCCTTATTTTGGATATCATCATGCCTCATTTGGATGGATTAGGTGTGCTTGAGCGCCTTCGCGATATGAATCTCTCCCCAATGCCGAAGATCATTATGCTTACAGCTTTCGGTCAAGAAAATATTACCCAAAAAGCAGTTCAACTTGGAGCTTCCTACTATATATTGAAACCATTTGATATGGAAATTTTGGCAAACCGTATCCGTCAGCTGGTCGGAAACTCTGCAGTGACTTCCTCCAGCACGTACAGCTCATCAACGAATTACAAATCCAATAACGTTGTTCCGATCGCCAAAGGCAAAAATTTGGACGCAAATATAACGAGCATCATACATGAAATTGGCGTACCTGCACATATTAAAGGTTATCAATATTTACGTGAAGCCATTACGATGGTATATAATAACATCGAGATACTAGGTGCAATTACGAAAACATTGTATCCTGCAATTGCAGAAAAATTCAAAACGACACCTTCCCGTGTAGAACGTGCTATCCGGCATGCTATTGAGGTGGCGTGGACACGCGGCAATATCGACAGCATCAGCCACCTGTTTGGCTACACGATTAACATCAGCAAGTCCAAACCTACCAACTCGGAATTTATCGCGATGGTTGCTGACAAGCTGCGCATCGAGCACAAGGTGAGTTGAGAGGGTTAGGGGTAATGGGGTAATATACAACTTCTACAAATCGGTCAACTAATACCACTTATTTATTGGTTTTCAAAAGACCAGTTTAAAAGTGGTATTTTTATGATTGAATCTGTACACATCAGATTCGATGGTAGATTTGGGGGATGAAATAGATGAATCAAGCACTTTACGGTAAAGTCGCAGCGATAACAGGCGGCGCACAGGGAATCGGGAAAAAAGTCGGAGAGATGCTCGCACATGCGGGGGCCAGTGTCTGGTCAGGGGATCTCAAGGGCATTACCAATAATAGAGTGCCGTCTGCAGGTGAAATCAGCCAAATCTATCTGGATATTACCGATGAGAATCAGGTTATCGAGTTTTTTGCTGGAATCAAAGCTTATCAAGGTAAAATTGATGTGTTAATAAACTGTGCCGGGGTCGGTATTTTCAAGCCTATCGCTGAAACAACCCTTGAGGAATGGAAGCGTGTGCTCGACATTAATGTTACAGGGCTGTTTCTCTCTTCCAGGGAAGCATTCAAGATAATGAAATGTAACAGCGGCGGCAGAATTATTAATCTTTCCTCGATCGCCGGGTATACGCCGATTTTGAATAATGGCGTTTATGGGACATCCAAGTACGCGGTGCATGGATTTTCGCAGATTTTGAACGAGGAAGGGAAAGAAGAAAATATCAGGGTTACAACTGTATTTTTAGGTGCAACCAGAACAGAAATGACTGATGGGCAGGGACTGTTTGACCCATCTGATATGCTCCCGGTTGAAGATGCAGCTGAGGCCATCGTTGATATTGCGGCTAAGCCATTACATGTAAGAATTGATGAGATAAAAATCATGCCTCCTAAAGGCATTCTTACTAGCAAAGTCCAATAGGAAAGCCATCATACAAGGAATTACTGTACTTTGAAGGAGGAATTATGAGAAAGAAAACGGCGCTTGTAATAGGGGGGCTAAAAGGGATCGGCCAAGCGATTAGCTCAGGCTTGGCTGCTCAAGGTTTTGTGACCTATGCCACAAGCCGGGATAGCCATGAGGGCGAAGAGGCTGGGATCGTGCCGCTTCGTATGGATGTCACTAATGAGACTGAGGTCAACAGCGTATTTCAGCTGATTCAAGAGAAGCATGATTCGTTGGATGTGCTCGTGAACAATGCAGGCATCAGTTTGCCTGGACCGTTTCAGGAGGCCGATGAAAAGGACTGGGAAGCTGTATTTAAAACCAATGTTTTTGGCCCGTTTCTGTGTACAAAAAAGGCATTTCCGCTGATGGAAAAGGCCGGCGGCCGAATCATTAACATTTCCTCGATCATGACGAAGCGGCCGCTATCCCAACAATCGATCTATACCTCTTCAAAGCAGGCTCTGGAAGGTATGGGGAAGGTGTTGGCTGAAGAATGGTATCGGTATGGGATTATGACGACCAATATTAATTTGGGAGCAACTTATACAGATCTATGGAAAGGGGTCGAAGGCTTTTCCTCTGACGACATGCTTAGCGTAAACGACGTTGCCAGGGTCGTATCATTTATTGCCACAACCCCGCTGCATGTTCGAATTGATGATCTGACACTAACCCCTCCAAAGGGAGTTTTATAGCAGATAAAGGTGGAATGAACCATGGTTTTTTTGTCAAGGAAGCTATATTTTTCTGCAGCTCATCGGTATCGGATAGAAGATTGGAGCGACGAGAAAAACAGGCAGGTTTTCGGTTTATGCAGTAATCCAAATGGACACGGCCATGATTATACGCTTGAGGTAATGGTCAAGGGCCAGATTGATGAGCGGTCAGGTATCGTCGTCAATATCAGCGACATTGACAAGGTGGTTAAACAGCTTATCAATGAAGAGTTTGATGGAAAGTTTCTGAATGTTGAACATCCTTATTTTGAAGCGAATATCCCAACGACTGAAAATATAGTGAACTACCTTTGGAATTCGTTGGAAAATCGTATGATTGGTTGTGAACTGCATAAAATCAGACTTCATGAGAATCATTATTTGCTTGCGGAGAAAGGAAGTGACACTTTGGTTCATTTTGCTAGAAAATATCATTTTTGTGCAGCTCATCGCCTGCACAGCCAGCACTTAACGGATGAAGAGAACAAGGCGCTATTCGGCAAGTGTAATAACCCCTATGGACATGGGCATAACTATTATGTTGAAGTAACTGTGAGTGGTCAGCCGGACCCTGTTACGGGTATGGTCATCAATCTGGCTGAGCTGGACGAGAAAGTCAATCGGATCGTCATCGATAAATTTGATCACAAATTCCTAAACGTCGATACAGAGGAATTTAAAGAAGTTAATCCTACCTCAGACAATATGGTCAAGGTCATATGGGACATGCTTTCGTCATCTCTATCCGGGCTTTATAAAATAGGCTTATGGGAAACAGAGAAAAATTATTTTGAATATTATGGTCCTGTGAAATAGCCAAAGGATAGGGAGTGACTGCATTTGTCGCTGAAAAAGAAACTATCCATCATTTTTGCATTCGTTGTAACAGCGATCCTCATTTTAAACAATACATTATACTATATCATCACTGAAAATCTATTGCGAAAAGATCAGGAAAAGCAAATGGAGCTACTGGCAAAAGTGATGGGAAATACAATCGAACACTCCCAGTACGGAGCGCAATATGTTGAGGATTTGATCGGGGAAAAGTTGCGTGTTGCAGCTGTGGCTGCCCAATATGCACTGGACTCAAAGATCGAAAATGTAAATAATGATGAACTGATTGAGATTGCTGAAAAGATTGGCGTATCTTATATTACTTTACTTGCAAGAGTAGAGGATGACATCAAGGGGATCAAATCATCCGATCCTAAGGAACGGGATATGAGTACGAAGGACTGGGGATATTGGTTTACAGCCTTTGAACAATTATTTCAAAATAATGAAGTAACGATTCCAGAAGGACAGAAGCTGAAAAACTATTGGTCGGGTCCAATGAATACTTCCTACACAGACCCTAATCATGTTGATAAATGGGGGTACTATTTCGACGGGACGACAGACTACATCATTAATCCTTATGTCAGGGACAATCAAATCATGAATTTCAAGGAAAAGGTCGGTCCCGACACCATTGTTTCCAAAGCGATGGAGAGTAATAGTGCCCTGTTGGAAATCACGGGCTTTAACCCGAGGACATTCGGAAAACCGCCGATATATACCGAAACCAATGGGCAAAGATACATAGATTTTGTTAATCAGGAAATTCAGTTCGGCGATTATTCCTATCAGGATAAAGAAAATGATGTAAGGAGTGTCTCCGAAGCGATGGCCACGGGCCAGCTGGTTAGCTTAGAAACGACAATCAGCGGCAAGAAAGTATTAAAAAGCTTCATTCCTATACAATCGGAATCGCCTTATGTAATCGGCATTGTCACGGATTATGAAGTCATTCAGGGAGTATTGAACAAGCAATTATTCAATAATATTATTACTTCCATTATCTTATTGCTTATTGTTCTTTGCATCAGCTATCTTCTTGCCGTTTATATCGTGAAGCCAGTCAATCGTATTTTAAAAAAGGTAAACGAAATTGCGGAAGGCAATTTTGGAGCGCAGCTCATGATCGATCGAAAAGACGAGCTTGGCATGCTGTCCGAGCAGGTCAATACGATGTCAAGAAATTTGGATAGCTACACAAAGGAATTAAAAGAGAAAAATGCAGAGATTGAATATCACGCTTATCATGATTTCTTGACGGGCTTGCCGAATTTGCGGCGTCTTACCATTCAGTTTGATGAAGAGCTGCACAAAACGGAGCGGATCGCGATAATGTTTATGGATTTGGATCGTTTCAAATTCATTAATGACATGTTTGGGCATTCTGTCGGCGATTATTTGCTCAAGGCTGTCGCTAATCGGGTACTGGAGCATACCGAAGACAATGTAATGGTTGCCCGAATCGGTGGCGATGAATTCATTCTTTTACTGCCTAATTACAATCGGGAATCCGCTGCCAAAATCGCGCAAAAATTGTTGGAAGAGCTGTCACGGCCCTTTATTCACGTAGGAAATGAACTTTTTATGACGCCTAGCATTGGAATTAGCCTGTATCCGATCGATGGGGATAATGCGGAATTGCTGATCAAAAATTCGGATATTGCCATGTACCGTGCAAAAGAGCTGGGGAGAAACAATTACCAGTTTTATGATCCGGAAATGAATGAGCTCATTAATAGAAGAGCCCAATTGGAAAAAGGACTGCGAAAGGCACTCGAACTCAATGAATTCACCCTCTATTTTCAGCCGCAGATTAATTTAGCCACAGGCCATATTATTGGCAATGAAGCTTTAATACGTTGGCATCACGGAGAGCTGTCGATGATTTCTCCTGCTGATTTCATTCCTCTTTCTGAGGAAACGGGGCTAATCGTTTCGATTGGTGAGTGGGTACTGCGCAAGGCCTGTGAGCAGAATGTGGCATGGCAAAAAGCCGGATTTTCTCCAATGCGTGTTTCCGTCAATTTATCTGCACGCCAGATCCAGCAAAAAAATTTAGTGGAAAATGTAACGGAAATTTTGCAGCAAACAGGACTAGACCCTCAGTATTTAGAGCTGGAAATTACCGAAAGCATTGCCATGCATAATGAAGACTATGTCATTGCTAAGCTTCATGCGTTGAAAAAGTTAGGGATCAAAATTGCGATGGATGATTTTGGGACCGGTTATTCTTCGCTAAGCTACCTGAATAAACTGCCGATCGACACGTTGAAGATTGATAAATCCTTTCTAAGCGATCTTAAAGAGGGATTGAATGCAGAGATTTGTTCTACCATCATTGCGATGGCCCGTAATATGAGGTTAACGGTCATTGCTGAAGGAGTAGAAACAGAGGAACAGCTTCGTTTTCTCATCGATCAGAAATGTGATGAAGCGCAGGGGTATATATTCAGTAAGCCAATGCCTGTCGAGGAGTTTAATCTATTATTCCGGTCCATTGAGGAATCAGCGGCGGCAAAGGTTAGTTAAGGGAACGTTCATATTATGAGTTCCCGAATGATCCCTCGTGAGGGGGATTTTTCTTTGAATGCTGTTATTCTCTTTTCAGTTTTATGTCAGTGAGGTTGTGATATAATGGCGATTATGATAATCACACCGAAGAAGATGTTATTATTTTTTCTGTTCATTATCATTTCATTCATGATGGTACATTACTATTACTCTGAGCGCAGTATATCGTATTATATTTATGATTTTATGCTGGTCTTACTCATATCCATCATTGTGTATATACTCCTGAGAAGCATGAACCGATTTTCCAATGCATTATCTGAAAAAGATTCGTTTTTACAGGTGATTTTGGAGAGCATGAGGGAAGGGGTTATTGTTTGTGACACAAAAGGAAATATAACTTTTGTTAACGAGCCTTTTATCAAAAGATGGAATATGGACAACTTGCAATATCCGATCCCATTTGATCAATGGGATCAAACCTGGGAGCTGTGCAATCTTGAAGGGATAAAGCTGGCGAAAGAAGAGTTCCCGCTGGCACAAGCTCTAAACGGCAAGGAAGTTACGAATTTGGAGCTTATGTTCAAAGATAACAATAAAGTTCCTAAATATTTTTTGGTAAATGGCAGGCGCTTATATGAAAAGTCAGGAGAACTGCTGGGCGCGGTCATCGTTATCAACGATATAACGGAACTAAAGCAAGCAGAGCTGACTATTAGATATATGGCTTTCCACGATTCTTTGACGGGTTTGCCAAATCGCGATTTATTCAGTAAAAACCTGATCGAAAAAATAAAGCTCGCAAGTCAAAACAATGAAGAGTTCTCTATCATGTTTTTAGACTTGGATGGATACAAGAAAGTTAATGATACGCTGGGACATGAGGTTGGAGATTATCTATTGAAGCAGGTGGCAACCAGGCTGAGCAGCTGCATTCGTCCTCAAGATCTCGTCGCCCGCCATGGAGGGGATGAGTTTCTCATTATGCTTGAGAATATTTCTGATGATGAGACGAACCGAATCGCGGAGTTGATATTACGCTCGATTGGTTTTCCATATATGTTGGGTGGACATGAAATCGAAGTCTCCGCAAGCATTGGCATCAGCAGGTTTCCCCGCCATGGGATGAATGCCGATTCGCTTATCAAATCTGCGGATAAGGCGATGTACCGTTCAAAAGAGAGCGGAAAAAACATGTATACGTACTCCACAGATGAAATGTAACAGATATGCTTAAGCCGCTTAAGGCGGGAGGTTCTTGCAAACAAAGAAATGGATGGCCCGTATAGGAGCCATCCATTTATTGTCGAACCCGATGTTATGAACCGGGACGCGGGCGTTTTTTTCGAAACCTGGGCTGCAAGTAATTCCGTTTGCGGTCACGGAAGAAGATCCAGCCGCCAATAAAACCTACGCCTGCCATAAACAACACAGAACCTAGTATAAATCTTCCCCATTCAAAATCAGGCGTAATCTCATCATTTCCGAAACCAGAGAAAAAATTAAATAAGGCATTTTTGACTTCCAAAAAACCATAAGTAGCTGCAAGCCCTGGAATGACAAGCAGCAAAATGGCAATAAAGCGTGAAATCAAAATTTTCATTCGAGCTTTCCTCCCTAACCGCGACTGGAGCTTCAATTGACACTATCATACCTTTTTCTGCATATCCTGTCCATTTTACATGTGCTGAGGATGTTTTTTTCCGCCGCAAAAACAGTTACAATAGAAAGGGATTCCAAAGCGATTCCAGATGGAGGGTATCGAATGACGATTGAAGTGGATGTAGCCATTTTAGGTGGCGGACCTGGTGGTTATACGGCAGCGATAAGAGCTGCGCAGCTAGGCAAGAAAGTTGTAATAATTGAAGCGGACAAGCTGGGTGGAACCTGCTTGCATAAGGGATGTATTCCAAGTAAAGCACTGCTGCGCAGTGCGGAAATTTATCATACAGTTCAGGATGCGGAAAGCTACGGAGTTGTACTTCCGAAGGAACAGATTTCACTTCGGTTCGACCTTGTCCAGGAGTGCAAGCGTAAATCAGTGGAACAGCTGCATCGGGGCTTGCAATATTTAATGCGCAAACACAACATCGAAATCATACATGGTAAAGGCCGTGTAATCGGTCCATCCATTTTTTCGCCACGCAGCGGCGCAGTTGCTGTAGAGCTGCCGGATGGAGAAATGGAAACGGTCGTGTCCACGAATTTGATAATCGCGACGGGTTCCAGGCCGCGTTCACTGCCAGGGTTAGAGCCGGACGGTGTTCATATTTTGACAAGTGATGATGCGCTTGAGCTGGCAGAGCTTCCAGCTTCACTTCTCATCATTGGGGGCGGTGTCATTGGCGTTGAATGGGCATCGATGATGAATGATTTTGGTGTGGAAGTGACATTAGTTGAAGCTGCATCAAGATTGCTGCCGGGCGAGGATGCTGAAATTTCAGCGGAATTAGAGAAGCTGCTTCGCAAGCGGGGAATACGCGTGCTGACCAATATTCAATTGGATCTGCAGTCTGTTCATGTTAGTGCGGACGATAATCAGATTCATGTGAAGGGCGAAACAAGTGAAGGGATCATCCAGTTAAGTGCAGACAAGCTCCTTGTGTCTGTCGGAAGGCAGGCGAATGCAGAGGGCATCGGCCTTGAAAATACGGATATTCAAGTCGCAAATGGATATATCAAAATTAACGCGATGATGCAAACGACAGAGCCGCATATTTATGCGATTGGCGATGTGAATGGCGGCCTGCAGCTGGCGCATGCAGCAGCGCATGAAGGCATTATTGCTGTGGAGCACACTTGCGGTCATCAACCGGCACCGCTTGAACATAACCGCGTTCCAAGATGTATCTATTCGAGACCGGAGATCGCTTCAATCGGCTTAACGGAGCATGAGGCGAGGAAAAAAGGGATTAAGGTAAAAGTCGGCAAAATTCCTTTTCAAGCGGTGGGCAAGGCTATCGTATTAGGGGATACCGACGGGTTTGTGAAAGTCATAGCGGATGAAGCGACCAATGATATTATCGGTGTACATATGATCGGTCCGCATGCGACGGATTTAATCTCGGAAGCTGCGCTCGCCCAGTTAGTCGATGCAACGCCATGGGAAGTCGGGAGTGTCATTCATCCACATCCGACCTTGTCCGAGGCATTGGGCGAGGCGATGCTGGCAATAGACGGAAAGGCGCTGGCTTATTGAGTTTCTTTTTCATCCAAAAAGCGGTATAATCAATATAACCAAGTCTTAGTACCTGGTTTTAAGACTAACATTTTCATCATAAAAAAATGAGAAGTCCATTTCAAAAACGGATAGGAGGCTGCTTCATGACACAGTCCGGATCGGTAAGACAAACCTTCAAGCACAATGAGCTTGGGTTGTCTGATGAACAGGCAGTCGAAATGTATGCCACCATGCTGATGGCAAGAAGCTTTGACGAGCGATGTATGCTGCTTCAGCGAGCTGGAAAAATTAACTTTCACGTATCAGGAATCGGTCAAGAGGCTGCACAGGTTGCGGCGGCATTTGCACTGGATCGAGAGAATGATTACTTCTTGCCATATTATAGAGATTACGGTCTCGTCTTAGCGGCAGGCATGACATTGCGGGAGCTTATGCTGTCTGTTTTTGCCAAAGCCGAGGATCCGAACAGCGGCGGACGGCAAATGCCTGGCCATTTCGGTTCCAAACGGCTTCGTATTGTGACCGGTTCAAGTCCGGTTACAACACAAGTTCCCCATGCAGTTGGATTGGCGCTGGCTGCAAAGATGAAGGGGAAGCCTTTTGTAACGTTTGTTACCTTTGGGGATGGTTCGAGCAACCAGGGCGATTTCCACGAAGGCTGTAACTTTGCCGGTGTACACAAGCTGCCGGTTATTTTCATGTGTGAAAACAATCGTTACGCGATCTCAACGCCAATACATCGCCAAGTTGCCGGCCGGATTAGCGATCGTGCACTCGGTTACGGTTTCCCGGGTATCGAGGTGGACGGCAATGATGCATTGGAAGTGTACCGTGTAGTGAAGGAAGCAAGAGCGCGGGGCATGGCCGGTGAAGGGCCAACCCTGATTGACGCGCAATTATACCGTCTGTCTCCGCATTCTACATCCGACAATGATCTGATTTACCGTACGAAGGAAGAAGTCGACGAGCATCGCAGCAAAGACGGCCTCCCTCGTTATAAACAGTATCTGATCGAATGCGGCATTTGGGACGAGGAACAAGATCAGGCCCTGCAAAAGAAACTACGTGAGATGCTGGATGATGCGACTTCCTATGGAGATAAGGCACCGTTTCCTGCTCCCGAAGATACGCTGCTGTACGTATATGGCGATCAAGACGGGAAAGGTGGGCAAGCGTAATGGCGGTAATGGAATATATCGATGCCATTCGATTAGCAATGAAAGAAGAAATGGCTAGAGATGAGGACGTCTTCGTGCTCGGAGAGGATGTCGGCCTGAAGGGAGGCGTTTTTACAACAACCAAGGGCCTGCAGGAGCAGTTCGGAGAAATGCGGGTGCTTGATACGCCGCTGGCTGAATCTGCAATTGCCGGTGTCGCTATCGGTGCGGCGATGTATGGTATGAAGCCGATTGCGGAAATGCAATATTCCGACTTTATGTTCCCTGCAACGAATCAAATTATTAGTGAGGCGGCCAAAATACGTTACCGCTCCAACAATGACTGGAGCTGTCCGATTGTTATTCGTGCACCGATCGGAGGAGGTATCTTCGGCGGGTTGTACCATTCACAATGTCCGGAATCCGTATTCTTTGGAACGCCAGGTTTGAAGATTGTCGCTCCTTATTCGGCTTACGATGCGAAGGGCCTGCTCAAAGCTGCCGTTCGCGACCCGGATCCGGTATTGTTCTTTGAACATAAGAAATGTTATAAGCTTGTAACCGGCGATGTGCCCGATGATGATTATATCGTGCCGATCGGGAAGGCGAACTTGCTGCGGGAAGGCGAAGATATAACGGTTATCAGTTACAGCTTGCCGCTGCACTACGTGATGCAAGCGGCCGCTGAGCTGGAACAAGAGGGCATCAGCGCTCATGTGCTTGATCTGCGTACTATTCAGCCTTTGGACAAAGAAGCGATTCTTGAAGCTGTCAAAAAGACCGGTAAAGTGCTCATTGTGCATGAGGACAACAAAACGGGCGGCGTTGGAGCGGAAGTGGCGGCGATTATTGCAGAAGAGCTGCTTTATGAGCTGGATGCGCCAATCATGCGTTTGTGCGGACCGGACGTGCCGGCTATGCCGATCAATCCGCCCAGCGAGAAATTCTTTATGCTGAATAAAGAGAAAGCCAAAGAAGCGATGCGCAACTTAGCGCTTTATTAGGGGATGATAGAATCATGAAATCGTTGACGGAAATCGTCATGCCGCAGCTGGCGGAATCGCTGGTATCGGCAACGATTGATAAATGGTTGAAGCAGCCGGGAGATGAAGTCTCGCTGTACGAGCCAATATGTGAAATATTAACAGATAAGGTGAACGCGGAGCTTCCTTCTACCGTATCCGGGAAGCTGGTCAGGATCTTGGTGGGCAACGGGGAGACAGTTGCGGTCGGCACTCCGATCTGTTTAATTGAAACCGAAGAACAAGGTGCCGAGGATCAGCTTGGAGGCAGAGCTCCTTCCGACTTAACGGCCTCAAATGCAATTTCAGGAGAACGGGATCAAACAGGCGACCAGAGCATGCGGCACCGGTTCTCTCCGGCCGTTCAGCAGCTTGCCGCCGAACATGGGGTCGAGCTGTCTCAAGTGAACGGGACAGGTACGGGAGGAAGAATTACCCGAAAGGATGTACTGGCTTATATTACATCCGGCAAGCCATCCAGTCGCGGAGGTCCGATCAATAATCCCGCTGTCATTAACATTGATCCGAAGCTTTCCGTACGATCGACAGGCTTACACCTGGGGGAGACGCCTCGGATACCGACCATACCGACAATTGAGGTGGAGAGCCAATCGACTGCAGGGAGAGGCGAATATTTTATTGATGTTACGCCAATCCGCAATACCATTGCTCGAAATATGCGCCAAAGCGTTACCGAAATTCCGCACGCTTGGACGATGATTGAAGTTGATGTTACGAATATTGTTGTGCTTCGCAACAAGCTCAAGGATGAATTCCTCAAACGGGAAGGCGTTAATCTTACTTACCTCGCCTTTTTGATGAAAGCTGTTGTCAGCGCGATAAAGGACTTCCCGATTATGAATTCCGTTTGGGCGGTTGATAAGATTATCGTAAAGCGGGATATCAATATTTCGTTGGCAGTTGGAACCGAGGATTCCGTTCTGACGCCTGTAATCAAAAATGCCGACCAGAAAAATATCGCCGGCCTTGCCAGAGAGATCGATGATCTCGCGCGTAAGACCCGAGATGGAAAACTGACGCTTAGCGATATGCAGGGAGGAACCTTCACGGTGAACAACACCGGATCATTCGGCTCCATCTTGTCCTATCCGATTATCAACTATCCGCAAGCGGCTATCGTAACCTTTGAATCGATTGTTAAGCGCCCGGTTGTCATCAACGATATGATTGCAGTACGTTCGATGGCGAACATCTGTTTATCGCTTGATCACCGGATATTGGACGGCGTGATCTGCGGCCGGTTCCTGCAGCGCGTGAAGGAGAATTTGGAAAGCTACAATTTGGAGACAAAATTGTACTAATCGAGGTAACTATGAGCGATATAATGAATAAGCTGGATGCCCGGTTCATTCCGATGATCGGTTATGCTGAGGGCTGGGATCTGCAAAAATCGTATGTAAAACAAATCGATATGGAGGAGCGCAGTGACACACTGCTGCTCCTTCAGCATCCTCCGACCTATACGATCGGTTCACAGCGCAATCCGGAGCATTTGCTGCTTAATGAGACGGAGTTGAAGGAACAGGGGATTGATCTGTTCGAGATTGACCGCGGCGGCGATATCACATATCACGGACCGGGTCAGCTTGTCGGCTATCCGTTGATTTATTTGGATGCTGCGGGACTCGATCTGCATGGTTATTTGCGCAAGCTGGAGCAAGTTATCATCGATTGGCTGGCCGATTACGGGATCATAGGCGGGCGGAAATCAGAATATACTGGCGTGTGGGTCGGAGATCTGAAAATTGCCGCGATCGGAGTCAAATTCAATAAATGCCGGCGCAGGCGCGGTTTTGTTACGAATCATGGATTTGCGTTGAATCTGAAGGCAGGCATTGCTTCGGAAGGGTTTACCGGCATCATACCTTGCGGTATCGATACGTATGGCGTCACCTCCTTTGCCGATCTGACGGGGCAGGAGATGACGCTTCATCAAGCGGCGTCAGAATTGCTCCCGCATTTCTGCAGGACATTCGGATACCCGCTCACGCCTTTAGTAGAAGATCATACCTAATCCCATGACCAAGGTTGATAACAGCATGGATGCAATGATCAGGTAGACCACTACTTTCACCCATTTGTTGTTTTGCATGATTGCGGTCTCCTCTCGGTTAAAATAGAAACAATAATCCTATTGTATACGATTTACATGGATGGAGGAAAGTCAATGGTTGTAGATAAACGATTGGTTGAAGAGTTTATGGAGCTGGTACGGGTCGATAGCGAAACACAGCATGAGCAGGAAATCAGCAAAGTGTTAAAAGAAAAGTTCAGCTCGCTTGGATTGCAGGTAACCGAGGACGACACCGCAGCGGTAACCGGACATGGCGCCGGCAACCTGTTTGCCAAGCTGGAGGCTAGCGGCGCAGAAGGGGCTCCAACGCTGTTTTTCACTTCACACATGGACACTGTAACGCCAGGTAAGGGGATTAAACCGCAGCTTGACGATGACGGCTACATACGGAGCGATGGCACTACGATTCTCGGCAGCGATGACAAGGCTGGAATTGCAGCTATGCTTGAAGCGATTCGTGTGCTGAAGGAGCAGAAGATTCCGCACGGACCTGTACAATTCGTCATCACAGTCGGGGAAGAAGCGGGATTATACGGCGCGCGTGCGATGGACCCTTCGCGCTTGGAGGCGAAGTTCGGTTATGCGCTGGATTCAAACGGAAAAATTGGCGATATTGCAGTCGCTGCTCCCACCCAAGCCAAAATTACGATGAAGGTGATCGGGAAGTCGGCGCATGCGGGCGTTAATCCGGAGGATGGGATCAGTGCCATTCAAGTAGCGGCTAAGGCGATCTCCCGAATGTCCTTAGGGCGGATCGACGAGGAAACGACTGCGAATATCGGACGTTTTGAAGGCGGCGGCGCAACGAATATCGTGTGCGATCAGGTAAGGCTTGACGCAGAGGCGCGCAGCATCGTACAGGAAAAGCTGGATAAACAGGTTAGATCGATGCGCGAGGCGCTGGAGAGCGCGGCAGTTGATTTTGGCGCGAAGGCGGAATTCGAAAGCGAGATTATCTATCCGGCGTTTAATTATTCGGATGGCGACCCGGTCGTTGAGCTGGCGAAAAAAGCGATTACGGCAATTGGATGCACGCCGCGCACATTCCATTCGGGCGGCGGCAGCGATGCCAATATCTTTAATGGTTATGGCATTCCGACAGTCAATCTGGCAGTTGGTTATGAGCATATTCATACGACTAAGGAACAGATTAAAGTAGAGGATTTAGTGAAGACGACGCGTCTGGTCGTGGAGCTTATATCCGAGGCGTCACGTTCGTAACAGGTTGAAAGATTCGGCGTATGAAGGCCAAACGCAGCGGCTGCGTTTGGCCTTTTTAGTTTTATGTGGTTTTCTTCTTTAAATAATCGCTTAATGTCGCTTGTTTCTGACCTGAATTCGCAAGTTTTCGAAGGGTATGCCGAATCTCCCATGCTTTTCCAGTCAAGCGGAGCTGGTTCTCATTCATATCTCTTCTCATCGTCCATTTCCCCCTTCAAAACTGTTATAATCATAGCTATGCAGCCCAAGGACAAGTTATCCCTTACTGACACAAAAAAGTTATAGTCTAAAGGAGAGAACTAAAATTAATGAACGATCATAAAAGACCGGAACAGTGGAAGGAAGAAACAATAACAACCGAAGAGATATTTAAAGGAAGGGTGATCTCGCTTCAGGTTGATACGGTAAAGCTGCCAGGGGGCGGCACATCGACGCGTGAAATTGTTAAACATCCAGGCGCTTCAGCGGTGGTTGCGCTGCTGGACGGTAAGCTGCTCGTTGTCGAACAATTCCGTAAGCCGCTTGAGAAGTTCCAAATCGAGATTCCGGCTGGAAAGCTGGACGCCGGCGAAGATCCAATGGAAGCGGCAATTCGCGAGCTTGAAGAGGAGACGGGCTATCGGGCAAAATCGATGAAATTGATCAGTGCGTTCTACACCTCCCCGGGATTTGCAGACGAGAAGCTGTACCTATATTTTACCGATGAGCTGGAAAAGGGTAATATGAGCCTCGATGAAGATGAATATCTTTCTGTGGATGCCATTACTTTCGAACAAGCGCAGCAGTATATCCGGGAAGAAAGAATTAGCGATGCCAAGACGATGATGGCGGTCTATGTATGGAATAACTACCGTCTCACGGGAGAACTGTAGGCATGAATGCTGAAGAAGTCACTGTCCTGTCTCAGGTGTACACTGATCTGCATCTGCACATCGGCCGTACAGAGAGCGGTCTGCCTGTCAAAATCAGCGGCAGCCGCGACTTGACGTTTCGCAATATCGCTTATGAAGCGGCAGTGCGTAAAGGCATCGGCCTGCTCGGTGTCATTGATGCCCATTCTCCAGGGGTACAGACGGATATTGAGGCCTTGCTTAGCAGCGGTGAAATGGTTGAATTGCAAGGCGGCGGCATCCGGTATCGGAATACAACGATCTTGTTAGGCGCCGAAATTGAGGTGAAAGATGAAGGGACAGGAGGTCCCGCTCATCATCTCATCTACTTGCCGACCTTCGATGCCATGCGCTCCTTCACGGAGTGGCTGACACTTCATATGCGAAACGTTCAGCTCAGTTCGCAACGCATATATGTGACGGCAAAGCGCCTCCAGGAGGAAGTGAAGCGCAGGGACGGCTTGTTTGTTCCTGCACATATTTTTACACCGCATAAAAGCTTGCTCGGCAGCTGCACCGATCGAATCGCGGACGTACTGGACATGGAACTGATCGATGCGGTTGAACTTGGCTTAAGCGCAGACTCGCATATGGCCGGCTGGATTCCCGAGCTGGATCGCTATCCGTTTCTGACGAATTCGGATGCGCATTCCTTGCGCAAGATTGGAAGGGAATATAACGCGCTGCTGATGGCAGAGCCGAGCTTCGAAGAACTCCGGCTTGTGCTGAAACAGAAACACGGAAGAAGAATAATCGCTAATTACGGCTTGAATCCGCGGCTTGGCAAATACCACCGTTCCTTCTGTGTGAATTGCGGTTCGCTGGCGGAGGAGACGACTGCAACGTCAAGTCGGTGCGCAATGTGCGGCAGCATGAAGTTGGTCCGAGGAGTCATGGACCGCATCGAACAGATTGCGGCGCTGATCGGTCGCGACACTTCTTGTACAGCGCCAGATCGCCCGCCTTATATCAATCAAGTGCCGTTAGAGTTTGTCCCGGGACTCGGACCGAAGTTGCTCAATAAGCTGATTGCGGCTTTCGGCACAGAGATGTCGATCCTACATGCAACATCTCCCGAGCAGTTGGCTTCTGTTGCGGGGGAAGCGGTCGCATCTCTAATTATCCAGGCGCGAGAGGGCCGGCTATCGCTCCGTTCCGGCGGCGGCGGACGTTATGGAAGGGTAGAGCGCCGATAGCGATCATTGAAGGAAGATAACGCCCCGAGCGTCATACGCAGGCGACCGTGATCATACACTTTACTATTCGGACAAGAGGGGAGAATAGGATGAGATCACCCTTTCTGCAGCCGCTCGTAAAGGATCAATTGTCGCTCTATATATTTGTCTCGGTATTGTTTGCGGTCGGCGTCGTCTTCGGAGCGCTGTTAGTCGGAGCGCTGACGCTGGAGCAGCAGCAGGATCTAACCGGTGATGTCGAGCATTTTGTCCGCCTGCTTTCTGCGGGGATGGGACCGGATGAGACGCAGTCGTTTGTGGAGAGAGGCTGGTTTCATACGAAGTGGCTGCTGCTTATTTGGCTGCTTGGTTTGACTGTAGTCGGGATGCCGTTAATTCTGGCCCTGGATTTTCTTAAAGGCGTGTTAATCGGGTTTTCCGTCGGGCTGCTGGTCAGCCAGCATGCCTGGGAAGGCGTGCTGTTCTCGCTTGCATCGGTCGCTCCGCCCAATCTGATTATACTTCCAGCGATCCTGATCGCTAGCGTATCGGCGATTTCCTTCTCGATCCACATTGTTAAACACAGGCTGATGCAGCGCAGCGGAACGTTATTACAGCCTTTTCTATCGCATACCTCGGTTGCTGTAGTCATGCTGGCCGTTCTTTGGGGCGCCGCTCTATTTGAAGCCTTTGTGTCGCCGATTCTTATGGGCTGGGCTTCCAGCTTCATAATAGGCTCTGGAACCGGTTTCTGATTTTCTTCAAAAAGTTTGACTTTCTTTATATTTTCCCCCTATAATGAAAACAAATGTCCTGGTGAATGGGCGCGGCTTTGACGCAAGGGGGGAAACCATGGAAGCCCGGATCGATAAAATCAAACAACAACTGCAATCGCAGGGCTATAAATTAACTCCACAGCGTGAAGCGACGGTGCGTGTGCTTCTTGAAAATGAAGAGGATCATCTAAGTGCGGAGGACGTGTTCATGCTAGTCAAGGACAAAGCTCCAGAGATCGGCCTTGCAACGGTTTACCGCACATTGGAGCTGCTCAGCGATTTGCATGTGGTAGAGAAGATGAATTTTGGTGACGGCGTTGCCCGTTATGATCTTCGCACAGATTCCAACAAGCATCACCACCATCATTTGATCTGTGTACAATGCGGAAGTATGGATGAAATTATGGATGATTGGCTGGGGCCGCTTGAAGAACGGCTTGAGCTTGAATATGGTTTTTCGGTCATCGATCATCGTTTGGATTTTCAAGGGATCTGTCGTAAATGCCGGGAAAAGAATGACAACAAAGAGCAATAAAGTTACGGCTTTGCTACCTATTCAAGGGGAGCGAAGCCGTTTTTGTTACATACATATTTATTACCATCTGAGGAAACCGTATCGCATAGGATCAAATGTGAGCGGCCTCGAATACATGGTAGGAGAGGCGTGCGAGAAGGAGGAGAGGGATTATGAAAATCGGAGTTCCTCAAGAAATTAAAAACAATGAAAACCGGGTCGCCCTTACGCCTGCTGGGGCGGGAATGCTTAAAGCGGCTGGACATGACGTGTTTGTACAGCGCGGAGCAGGTGAAGGCAGCGGTTTTTCTGATGATCAATATATTCAAGAGGGGGCAGTGATCCTCGAGCAGGCGGGTGATGTATGGGCGGCCTCAGAAATGATCGTCAAAGTGAAGGAACCGCTGCAGGAAGAGTTTGGATTTTTTCGAAAAGGGCTGCTTCTGTTTACGTATCTGCATCTAGCGGCAGCGCCTGAGCTCACAAAAGCGCTTGTGGAGCATGGCGTAACAAGCATTGCCTATGAAACGATACAGCTGCCGGGCGGTGGTCTGCCGTTGTTGACGCCGATGAGCGAGGTAGCCGGACGAATGGCTGTCCAGGTTGGCGCGCAATTTCTGGAAGCTTTCTACGGAGGCAGAGGCATCCTGCTGGGAGGGGTTCCGGGTGTTCCGCCTGCAGAGGTTATTATTCTTGGCGGGGGTATTGTTGGAACGAATGCAGCCCGTATTGCACTTGGTATGGGAGCTAGCGTCGTCATCATGGAGCGCAGCGCCGATCGGATGAGATATTTGGATGAAGTATTCAACGGACGGATACGCACATTAATGTCTAACCCGTACAATATTGGGCAAGCCGTCCGTAAAGCGGATCTGCTGATCGGCGCCGTTCTGATTCCAGGCGCCCGTGCGCCCCGCCTTGTTACGGAAGAAATGGTGCAGACCATGAAAAAGGGTGCGGTGATTGTCGACGTGGCGGTTGATCAAGGAGGGTCAATCGCTACGGTTGATCGGGTCACAACCCATCAAAATCCGGTATATGAACGATATGGCGTGCTTCATTATGCAGTGGCCAACATGCCTGGCGCGGTTCCCCGCACATCGACCTTTGCGCTGACAAATGTTACGCTTCCTTACGCAATTGAGCTTGCCAACAAAGGTTTTGCCGGAGCGATTTCCGGAAATGAAGCGCTGCAACGAGGGGTCAACACGTATAAAGGCCATGTTACGTATCGTCCGGTGGCTGATGCGGTCGGTCTGCCATTTATGCCGTTAGGGGGCCTGCTGGATTAAAGGCATAAACGCGGAAGCTCTGTCATAAGGTTTGAACGAGACAACCTGTCTGTGAGAGGAATGGGACGAATGGTCGTATCGCTTCGCAAGTGGCTGTCCGCGTTATTGTTTATGCTGCTGTTTATCGGATTGACTGTGCTGGTCTTTGGCGGTTACCATTGGCTCATGGATGAAGTATTATTTACAAATCCATACGAAACGCCGCAAGGCCAAGCGTTAAAAGTATTCCAGGCTGATCCACCCTCTCCTGATGGTGCAAGCATCCCGGATCGGCTCAGATGGTTTTATTGGCTTGGTGAATAGCAAAAAGACGAATCTTGTTGAATATTGCAGGATAACGGGCCTTTCATGTGGAATACAGAGTCTATGATTCCGGATATCTGTTATCCGGCAGTATTTTCGAACGGGGAAAGGACACCGTTATGAGACTTGAATTGCAGTCATTTATTCGCTATTTGACAACTGAGCGTGGTCTGTCACGCAATACGCTTGAATCGTATGAACGGGATCTGTCCGCGTTCATGAATTTTGCCGAAGCCCAAGGACTGCGATCGGTTCAAGATATCCAAAAGCATCATATTGCAAAGTACTTCCTTCATCTTAAACAGTTGGGGCGGGCCAATGCCACGGTGTCGCGCTGCACGGTATCGATTCGTTCTTTTTTTCAGCAGATGACCCGCCAAGGCAGGCTGCTGCAGGATCCTTCCATCTATATGGAGGCTCCTAAACTGGAGAAAAAGCTGCCGCAAGTGCTCAGTATTGAAGAGACAGAGCAGCTTCTTGGAAGCCCGCAGCCGGAAACGGCAACCGGGAGCCGGGACCGGGCGATGCTCGAAATGCTGTATGCAACGGGAATCAGGGTATCTGAATTAATCTCGCTTAACAAGAATGATCTGAATCTGCAGATGGGATTTGTCCGCTGCATCGGCTCCGGGGGCAAAGAGCGGATTATACCGCTGGGAAAACTTGCTTCGAATGCGATCTCAGCTTATCTGGAATTCGGCAGACCCCGGCTTATCAGAGGAGAGAAGGCAGCAGATACGCTTTTTCTTAATCATCTGGGCTCCCGTATGACAAGGCAGGGCTTCTGGAAAATTATTAAAAAGTATGCGCGGGAAGCGAATATTACCAAAGACATTACCCCCCACACGCTGCGGCATTCTTTTGCCGTGCATCTGCTCGAAAACGGAGCGGATTTGAGATCGGTACAGGAGATGCTGGGACATTCGGATATCGCGACCACTCAGATCTATATGCATGTTAATAAATCAAGAATGAAGGATGTTTACGAAAGGACGCATCCCCGCGCTAGAATGCAATAAGAATTCAGCACCACATGATGGGTTCAACAGGATGGAGGAGAACAGATGGGTTTCAAACGTATGACAGTTATCGTCCTGGACAGCGTCGGAATCGGCGAGCTGCCCGATGCGGATCGTTTCGGAGATTCAGGTTCGCATACATTGGGGCATATCGTGCAGCGTGTGAGCGGATTCGACCTTCCGGAGCTGCGGCGCTGGGGGCTGGCGAATATCGCGCCGCTGGAGGGTTGGTCACCTGCAGCTAACCCGCAGGCGTATTACGGCAAGATGGCCGAGGTGTCCGTCGGCAAAGATACGATGACAGGGCATTGGGAGCTTGCCGGCTTAAAGGTGAGCGTTCCGTTCCAAACCTTTACGGACGGTTTTCCTGCGGCGCTCATCGAAGCCTTTGAGCATCGGACCGGGCGCAAGGTTATCGGCAATAAAGCGGCCAGCGGCACCGAGATATTGGACGAGCTGGGCGAGGAACAGATGCAGACCGGAGCATGGATTGTCTATACTTCTGCGGATAGCGTCTTCCAAATTGCTGCCCATGAAGAGATCATTCCGCTTAAGGAATTATACCGGGCATGTGAAATTGCACGGGAGCTGACTTTGGACGAGCGTTATGCGGTTGGCAGAGTCATCGCCAGGCCGTACATCGGTGAGCCCGGAAAATTTACGAGAACGCCCAACCGGCATGACTACGCGGTGAAGCCGCCGGAGCCGACAGTCCTTAACGCTCTGCAGGAAGCACAGCTGGATGTACTGTCTGTTGGAAAAATCAACGATATTTTTAGTGGTGAAGGGATAACTGAATCCTATCCGACGAAGAGCAATGCGGATGGCATATCACGTACGATAGAGCTTTTAGGACGTGATTTTACAGGCCTGTTGTTTACCAATCTGGTTGATTTTGATTCCTTGTACGGGCATCGTCGGGATCCGGAGGGGTATGCCCGCGCATTGGAGGAATTCGACCGTGCGGTTCCAACCTTGGAAGCGCAATTGCGCCAGGATGATTTGTTAATTGTGACAGCGGATCATGGCAATGATCCCACGCATCCGGGAACGGATCATACAAGAGAGTATGTGCCGCTGCTTGTCTTCAGCCCTTCGCTGCAAGCGCCGCAAAGCTTGGGAATTCGCGCGACCTTTGCCGATGTCAGCGCTACAATCGCCGATAATTTCGGTGTCAAGGCAACGGGGAACGGCGTTAGTTTTTTGCCGCAATTATTGACAATATAAACGACAAACGGAGGATTTTATTATGAATATGTTAACTGTTACCCACATCCGTGAAGCTGCGGAATATATTCGTTCGATTACGAACCAGAACCCGGAGATCGGGTTGATCATGGGATCGGGCCTTGGCGTTCTTGGAGATCATTTGAGCGAGGAAGTTGTAATTCCTTATCGCGATATCCCTCATTTTCCGCTGTCAACCGTGGAAGGGCACGCCGGAGAGCTTATGATCGGCAAGCTGTCGGGCCGGACGGTCGTCTTGATGCGCGGAAGATTCCATATGTATGAAGGTTATGGCCCGGAGTTAACTGCTTTTCCGGTACGTGTAATGAAAGCGCTGGGTGTACATACATTGGTCGTAACAAATGCGGCGGGCGGTATCAATACCGACTTTGCCTCAGGGGATCTGATGCTGATCTCCGACCACATTAATCTGACCGGCCGCAATCCATTGATCGGGCCTAATGACGATGAGCTGGGTGTGCGTTTTCCGGATATGTCGGAAGCGTACAGTAAGCAGCTTCGCGCGCTTGCCCGAAAAACAGCGCAAGAGCAAGGCTTTGAGCTTCGCGAAGGGGTATATGTCGGGGTGCTCGGCCCATCCTATGAAACGCCGGCGGAAATCCGCATGATGCGCACGATGGGGGCGGATGCTGTAGGCATGTCGACAGTAGCCGAGGTTGTCGCAGCAAGACATTCCGACTTGAAAGTACTGGGCATTTCCTGCATTAGCAACATGGCATCGGGTATATTGGATCAACCGCTTTCGCATCAAGAGGTTATTGAAACTACGGAACGGGTTAAATCTCGATTTTTGAATTTGGTGTTATCTGTAATCCCGCAACTATAATCCTGATTTGTTAACAAAATTGTAAAATTTGACTCGACTGATTGTGACATCTTTTATACTATTTTCGTCGTATACTGTCCATTGATAATCAATTAATGGAGTGGACGAAAATGGACAAGCAATCGTTGCTGCAGCTTGAAGGGCTGCGCGGACAAATGATGGATACCGCTAATCGAAAACAGACGCTCATGGACCACGACGTGTTGATTCTCAGTCAATTATTGGATCAAATCATTGTAAAGGTTCAGGCCGAAAAGGTTGCGATGCGCAAGCGAACAAAAACTTGTTAATAAGGGGCTGCTTCTATGCGCGCTGTGGATCTCATTTACAAGAAAAGAAACGGCAGTGAGCTTTCAGCTTCCGAATTGAATTATCTAGTGCAAGGTTACTGCCAAGGAGAAATCCCGGATTATCAAATGGCGGCTTGGACGATGGCCGTCTTTTTTAAGGGGTTATCAGCGGCCGAAACCGCTGACCTGACGATGGCCATGGCGAACTCCGGCGACCAAGTCGATCTGGGCAAGATTCAAGGGATCAAAGTGGACAAGCACAGCACGGGCGGCGTAGGTGACAAAACGACGCTGATTCTGGCGCCGCTGGTTGCCGCCGCCGGGGTACCGGTAGCCAAAATGTCCGGAAGAGGCTTAGGGCATACCGGCGGAACGATCGATAAGCTGGAAGCAATCCCCGGGTTTCAAATCGAGCTGACCCAAGAGAATTTTACCCGGCAGGTAAATGAGATTGGTGTGGCTGTCATCGGCCAATCAGGCAATATAACGCCGGCGGATAAAAAGCTGTATGCGCTCCGGGATGTAACGGCGACAGTCGATTCGATCCCGCTTATCGCAAGCTCTGTTATGAGCAAGAAAATTGCAGCCGGTGCGGATGCGATCGTGTTGGATGTCAAAATGGGCAGCGGAGCGTTTATGAAGACATTGGATGAGGCCGAAGCGCTTGCACAGGCCATGGTGGAGATTGGCACTAATGTCGGACGGCGCACGGCTGCGGTCATCAGCGACATGAATCAACCGCTTGGTTATGCAATCGGCAATGCGCTGGAGGTTAATGAAGCGATTCTAACCCTGCAGGGTAAAGGTCCTCATGATTTGACCGAGCTTTGTCTCACATTGGGCGCGCATATGGTTGTTCTCGGCGGCCTCAGGGCGTCGGAGAGCGAAGCCCGTGGGCTGTTGGAGCAGAAGCTGAGGGATGGATCCGCACTGCGCAAGTTCCAGCAATTCATTACCGCTCAAGGCGGTAACGCTAAGGTCGCAGAGCATCCTGAATTGCTGCCGAAGGCAGATGTCCTGATTGAGGTCAACGCATCTGCGCCGGGTACAGTCACTGCGATCGATGCGGAGCAGTTAGGTTTGGCCGCCATGCAGCTGGGAGCTGGACGCGCGACAAAGGATGCGGTAATTGATTATTCGGTAGGGATCGTGCTTAGCAAGAAGGTCGGTGATCGCGTCGAGGCAGGCGAATCGCTTGCTGTCGTCCATGCACGCGCTAACAACAACGGGACGGATGAGATCTTGAAGCAAATTCAGAATGCGTATCATATATCGGATCAGCCTTATTCGCCAGGTCCGCTTCTGCTCTCTATTGTCACAGCAGACGGGATAGCGAGATTATAAACCGTATTTGACTGACCATTATCCGAAAGGAGGATGGTCTTTTTTTGTTTTCTTCCTGGAGGAAGATTTGCTTGGTTTGGAATAATTTACTTTCCTTCTGTCAACAATGGTGAAGAGAATCCAGCCGAATGAAGGTTTTGGGGTTGTTGGTGGCTAGGCCAGCATCCATGCCGCTATTGTCCAGGAGGGGAACAAATGAAAAGATCGTTTGTGTTCAAATTACTCGTAACATCGCTAGTATTTGCATGGCTGCTTCCTGTTGCTGTCTTTGCGAAGGAAGAAACACAGCCATCCATGCCTGATTTAGCACCTTCTGCGCGCTCCGCTATTTTGATGGATGCCGACAGCGGTACGATCATTTATGAGAAAAACAGCCATGATAAGCTGCCGCCAGCGAGCATAACAAAGATTATGACGATGCTGCTCATCATGGAAGCGCTCGATGAAGGCAAGATAAAATTAACCGATAAGGTGCCCACCAGCGAATATGCCGCATCCATGGGTGGATCGCAGATTTTTCTTGAACCCGGCGAGGAAATGACGGTCGATGAAATGCTCAAAGGCATTGCCATGGCCTCTGGAAATGATGCATCAGTTGCAATGGCGGAGAAAATAGCAGGAACTGAAGAGTCATTCGTAAGCAAGATGAATGAGCGGGCGAAGCAGCTTGGCTTGAAAAACACTCATTTTGCCAATGCCAACGGCCTGCCGGCAGACAATCATTATTCATCAGCCCATGATATTGCCGTGATGTCGAAGGAACTGCTTAAACATACGGAAATCACACGTTACACAGGCATGTATCAGGATTATTTGCGCAAGGATTCCGAAAAGCCTTTTTGGCTGGTGAATACGAATAAGCTGGTCCGTTTTTATACCGGTGCGGATGGCCTGAAAACCGGATTTACGAATGAGGCTAAGTTTTGTTTGTCCGCAACGGCCAGCCGGGACAATTTACGTGTCATTGCCGTCGTTATGGGAGAACCGAACACAAAAACAAGAAATGCGGAAGTATCCAAAATGTTTGACTTTTCTTTTGCCCAATATACAAACTACCCGATTTTCAAAGAGGGTGACAGCATGGGCATGGTTCCGATTGAAAAAGGCGCAGTTGCAGAGCTTCCGATCGTAGCTAAACATCAGTACAGCGTGCTGCTTAAGAAAGGTACTCCATCAGCGGATATCCGCCACGAGCTGCACATCACGAGTACCTTGAAAGCGCCGATTCATGCAGGTCAGCCGATCGGCAAGCTGATCGTTTACCAAGGAGAGCAGGTGCTGACGGAGTTTGATGTGGAAGCGCCGGTACCGGTAGAGCGCGCGGGTTGGTGGAAGCTGTTTAAGCGGGCTTGCGAGAATTTGTTCACCTAGCTTTTCATGCGAAGAACTTTGGAATTGAACTGGTAAGCATATCGGTTTTTGTCAGCTGCTATCGTCCTTCTTCTAGTTTTGTCGGGAAGCAGGAATGAGCTGATCCAATGTAGAAACTCTGTTCTATCAACGGGGAGGAGTGAACAGGTTATGGGTTTGCAGGTGGAGCTCGAACATCATCGTAACGTGTTGATTGTTCGGCTGCGGGGAGAACTCGATCATCATACGGCGGATACCGTACGGCACAGAGTGGAAGATGCGATTCTTAGAGGAAACAGTGACCATGTCATTCTCAGCCTTAAAGAGCTGGCCTTTATGGATAGCTCCGGTCTAGGGGTCATTCTTGGCAGGTATAAGCAGCTTAAAGGAAAGGGCGGAAAGATGGTTGTATGCGATGTGAACCCGAGCGTATACCGCCTGCTCGAGCTGTCCGGGTTATTCAAAATCTTGACGATTCACGATAATGAGCGGATGGCGCTCTCTAGTCTGGAGGTCGTATCATGAACGGAACGAACTTTATGACGCTGTCATTCGCCAGCCGTTCGGAGAATGAGGCGTTTGCCCGCGTAGCTGTTGCCGCATTTGTATCGCAGCTGGACCCGACAATCGAGGAATTAAACGACCTTAAGACCGCTGTATCCGAAGCGGTGACCAATTCAATCATTCATGGCTATGACAGCGATCCGTCGGGGGTTGTTTCCATTGAAGCTTCCATTGATGGAGATACGGTCTCGATCACCGTTAAGGACAGCGGCAAGGGAATAGAGGATGTAGAGCTGGCAAGGCAGCCGCTTTACACCTCCAAACCGGAGCTGGAGCGGTCTGGAATGGGATTTACCATTATGGAAAACTTCATGGATCGTTTCGAAGTTTCCAGCGAGCAAGGCGGCGGAACACAGATTAGTATGGTTAAGCGAATTGAATCGAAAAAAGCGCTGTATAATTAGGGGTTGAACCTCATGGATGTTGATTTGAAACAAACGACGCAACATTACTTGGATGACACGGAAGTAAAACGGTTGATCCTGTTAAGCCAATCCGGCGACTCCGGCGCCAGGGATACGCTTGTCCAGTGCAATATCCGTTTGGTTTGGTCGGTTGTGCAGCGGTTTATCAATCGTGGATACGATCCGGAAGATCTATTTCAGATCGGCTGTATCGGGCTGTTGAAATCCGTTGACAAATTCGATCTATCGTATGACGTTAAATTTTCCACTTATGCGGTGCCGATGATCATCGGAGAGATTCAACGGTTTTTACGGGACGACGGAACGTTAAAGGTCAGCCGTTCATTGAAGGAAATGGCGAACAAGGTGCGCAAAGCAAAGGATGAGCTCTCAAAAGTACTTGGGCGGCTGCCTACGATTAAAGAGGTCGCAAACCACCTTGGCATCAGCCCCGAGGATGTTGTCTTTGCCCAGGAGGCTAACAAGCCCCCAACCTCGATACATGAAACGGTATTTGAGAATGATGGCGATCCGATCACATTAATGGACCAGATTGCCGACGATTCGCAGGAGAAATGGTTTGATAAACTAGCTTTAAGCGAAGCGATCGAAACCTTATCCGAACGTGAGCGACTGATCGTCTACTTACGGTATTACCGCGATCAGACGCAGTCCGAGGTAGCATCCAGGCTTGGGATATCCCAGGTGCAGGTGTCACGGCTGGAGAAAAAGATATTGCAGTGCATCAAAGACCAAATCGCGCAATAGCGCGGTTTGGTCTTTTTTTGGTTGTTTTTACCGCTTGTGACATGACTATCCGCCATGTCCTTGTCTCATACTATAATTGCAAGTTTACACAAAAGGGATGATGGAAGATGGCTGTGTCCGGTGTCTCGATACTTTATTTGCGATTGAAAAAACGGATTACGATTAAGCCGGGCGAAACCGTAACACTCGGACAAGCGGCACGGCTGCTTGTCGATCCGGAACGGAAAACGAACTTCGAGCAGCTTGTGCTTTATCATCATCAGCAGACGGACGGAAACCGCTATGTCATTGACATGCTGCATATTATCAAAACGATCAGGCAAGCTGACAGATCCATAACGATCGAGCCATATGGTGATCCTCAGTTATTGGTCATCATAAGCGCCAAACCGCTTAAGCCGCGAATAATGGTCCTCGTGCTTGCTTGGCTCTTGCTATTTTTCGGAGCCGGACTTGCGATCATGAATTTTCATACGGATGTCAGCATGAGAGAGGTTCATATTCGTTTGTCTGAGCTGGTTACCGGCACAAAGCAGGAGCATCCGGTGTGGTTTCAGATTCCATACTCTTTTGGGATTGGGCTGGGCATGATCCTGTTTTTTAACCATTTGTTTCGCAAACGGTTCAATGAAGAGCCCAATCCGCTGGAGGTAGAGCTTTATCAGTATCAAGAAAACGTAAATACGTATGTGATCGCTGAGGAAATGCGCAAAAAGAACGGAGAATCGGGCATGCGAGGCGCTGACGATGGCTGAATTGCCAGGGCTGTTGTTCCTCGGATTAATCGGATTGGCCGGCGGAATTGCCGTCGGAAGCGGTTTGGTGGCTTTACTGGTCGTTTTTGATTTGATTCCCCGACTGGCTCAGTTGGCTTATGCGTACCGCAATTCAGCCTGGTTCGAATCGGCGATCATTTGTGGTGCGGTATATTGGTCGTTCGCGGATTTTTTTGATTGGAAGCTTGGTATTCCGCTGCAGCTTCCATTAGTGGGTATCGGCTTGCTCGACGGGATGTTTGTCGGGATGCTGGCCGCGGCTTTGACAGAGGTCATGAATGTGCTGCCGATCTTGGCCAAGCGGCTGCGAATCGGGAAATACCTTGTAAGTCTGCTGATGGCGATGGTGCTGGGAAAGGTAGTCGGTTCATTGTTTGATTGGCTTGTGTATCAATGGTAGTGGCCATTAGAAAGACCGAAAGACATTCATTATGAGGTGATGAACTTATGAATAATAGGGATAGAGGTCAGGATCCGGTCGATTCTCAACCGCTGCCCAATGGTGAAATCATGCAGGATGAATTAATAACTGAAGATCCGGCTTATGAAAGAGAGGAGACGGACCGGAAATCGTTGGATGCTGATACCGGCGGGAAGCAGCAGGCTTCCGATGCGGAACCGGTGCCTAAACGGCTCGAGGATTTCAGAAGAAAGCTTAAAGAGAAGGTCGGGCTGGGATCCAGCTTTGATGTCGTAGCCAGGGAAATGACATTTGGCAACCGGCGTACGGCGCTGTTTTTTATGAATGGTTTTGTCAAGGATGCCGTACTTACAGAAGTGCTGAAACGGTTAACGTATTTGCAGCCGGACGATGTTTCGCCTCATGCGATGCACTCTTTCCTCGAGCTGTATGTGCCGGCAGTGCAGGCGGAAAAAGAAGATGATTTTACGAAGGTCATTGATGCCGTATTGGCCGGGAGCACGGCATTATTCATAGAGCATGAAGGCGCCGTGCTGTTGATCGATGCTAAGGCTTTCCCGGCACGAGGTCCGGAAGAACCAACGCTGGAACGGGTAGTGCGGGGCAGCAGGGACGGGTTTGTCGAGACGTTAATGGTTAACGTAAGCTTGGTCAGGCGGCGCATCCGCGATCCGGGACTGCGTTATGAAATTATGAAATTGGGACGGCGGACCAAAACAGATGTGAGCTTGGCTTATATCGAAGATATCGCTGATCCGAGATTGGTGGATAATATTCGGAAAAAGCTGAAGCAGGTAGAGCTGGACGGACTTCCAATGGCGGACAAGCAGCTTGAGGAGGCCACGGTCAAAAGGGGCTGGAACCCTTATCCGCTCGTTCGTTACTCGGAAAGGCCTGATGTGGTTGCCGCCCATCTGCTCGAGGGCAATGTAGCTGTTTTCGTGGATACAACGCCGAGCGTGATGATATTGCCGACAACCTTTTTTGATTTGATTCAGCATGCCGAGGAAAACAGGCAAACCCCATTCATTGGGACTTACTTGCGATGGATTCGTTTTTTTGGGATTTTTGCATCGCTGTTCATGCTGCCTTTATGGTTTCTGTTTGTCATGCAGCCGGAGTTGAAACCGCCTGCTCTTGATTTTATCGGGCCGCAAAACGCAGGAAAGCTTCCGCTAGTCCTACAGTTTGTGCTGGTGGAAATTGGTATTGACCTGATGCGGTTGGCCGCAGTCCACACACCGACACCGCTAGCGGCTGCAATGTCTTTGGTGGCAGCGATATTGATCGGCGACGTTGCAGTGAAGACGGGGCTGTTCATTAACGAGGTTGTGCTTTATATGGCGGTTGCCGCGATCGGCATGTTTGCGACGCCAAGCTATGAGCTCGGGTTAGCCAATCGTATCGTTCGCCTGCTGCTCATCCTTGCCGTCGCGGCCTTTCAAGTGCCGGGATTTGTCATTGCAACGACAATTGTATTTGTCATCCTTGTTCTTGAGCGCTCCTTCAACCGGCCCTATATGTGGCCGTTAATCCCTTTTGATGCCAGAGCATTGGGAAATCTGTTTCTGAGGATGCCGGTGTTATACAACCGTACGCGCCCTAATCTGCTGAACCCTCAGCAGCGCGACAAGATGCCGAAAAAATGAACAAAATATGATCAAATAAAAAAATGCAAATGTTTTTCACATTAATCCATTTCTCCATTGGCAGACATGAGTTATACTATAGTCAAATGATGCAAACCCAAATTGGAACTCATGGAGAAAGCGGAGGGAATATACAATGTATTTGCATGGAACAAGTAAAATTAACGACAAAGGACATCTGGAGATCGGCGGGTGTGATGTTACCGATCTGGCGGCAGAGTTCGGCACACCGCTATATATTGTGGACGAGGCGCTTGTTCGCCAGCGTGCACGCGAATATGTCGAAGCGTTCAAGGCTTCCGGCCTGAGGTTTCAAGTCGCTTACGCGAGCAAAGCCTTTTGTGTAATGGCAATGTGCGTGATTGCCGAAGAAGAAGGCATGTCGCTGGACGTAGTATCCGACGGCGAGCTGTACACAGCGCTTCAAGCAGGTTTTCCAGTGGAACGCATTCACTTCCACGGCAATAACAAAACCCCTGAAGAAATCAACATGGCGCTGGATGCAAACATCGGCTGCTTCGTTGTAGACAATTTTGTCGAGCTGCACCTGCTTAACGCGCTTGCTGCGGACAAAGGCAAGAAAGTGAAAATTTTGCTCCGGATTACACCGGGCGTTGAAGCGCACACCCATGAATACATCTCGACCGGCCAGCAGGATTCCAAGTTCGGCTTTGACCTTGGCAATGGCTCGGCTTACCGTGCGATTGAAGAAGGCATGAAGCTGTCCAACCTGGAAATTTTGGGCGTTCATTCCCATATCGGCTCGCAAATTTTCGAGGTCGAAGGCTTCCGCATGGCTGTCGATAAAGTTGCTGATTTCGCAGTGAAAATCAAGCACGAGCTTGGTTTGACGTTCAAAGTGATCAACCTTGGCGGAGGCTTCGGTATCCGTTATACGGCTGAGGATTCACCGCTTCCGATTGCTGAATATGTAAAGGCAATTACAGATGCGATTATCTCGAATTTCACGAATGCAAGCTACCCGCTGCCTGAAATTTGGGTGGAGCCAGGCCGCAGTATTGTTGGGGATGCAGGCACGACATTGTATACGGTCGGCACGAACAAAGACATTCCCGGCGTACGCAAATATATTGCCGTAGACGGCGGAATGACGGATAACCCGCGTCCGGCGCTGTACGAATCCAAGTATGAAGCCGTTTTGGCTAACCGCGCGAATGAAGCTGCAGAAGAAACGGTATCGATTGCCGGCAAATGCTGTGAAAGCGGCGATATGCTCATTTGGGATTTGGAGCTGCCAAAAGCAAAAAGCGGCGATCTGCTGGCCGTATTCTGCACAGGAGCCTATAATTATGCAATGGCGAACAATTATAACCGGATCCGTCGTCCAGCCGTCGTATTTGTAAAGGATGGACAGGCTGATCTGGCTGTAAAACGCGAATCCTATCAAGATATCGTAGGCAATGATGTCATTCCGGCACGGATGAAAAAACCATCGCTTACAAAGTAATTCACGTGGCCAAAGCGGCAGAGAAGACTCTCTGCCGCTTTCCTTTGCGCATACAGCATGGTTTGTAGTATGATATGAAAAGTACATAGCATATAAGGAGTGAAGTTCATATGGCAAAGCAAGCAAAAGTTACAATGGCAAATGGGGGCGAAGTCCTAATCGACTTGTTCGAGCAGGACGCGCCTAACACGGTTGCAAACTTCGAGAAGCTGGCAAACGAAGGGTTCTACAACGGACTGGTATTCCACCGCGTTATCCCTGGTTTTGTTGCGCAAGGCGGATGCCCGAATGGTACAGGCACTGGTGGACCGGGCTACCAAATCAACTGCGAGATTAACCCGAACAAACATGAGCGCGGTACGCTGGCGATGGCACATGCAGGCCGGAATACAGGCGGAAGCCAGTTCTATATCTGCTACCAGCCGCAGCCGCATTTGGATGGTCAACATACTGTATTTGGTAAAGTCGTGAAAGGCATGGAGCATGTTGATGCATTCCAAGGCCGCGACAAGATGGAAAAGGTTGAAATTGTCGAGGTATAAATAAATAGGACAAAAGCGCCGGAGACTTCTCTCCAGCGCTTTTGTTGCATTTTTTGAATTTCAGTGGTAAGATTGCTTTCAAATGAATTGCGGTTTTCCTTCGGGGTAGGGTGAAATTCCCAACCGGCGGTGATCGATTGCATGAAGTGCAATCGTCAGTCCGTGACCCGATTCCGTCAATATTCTTATATGTTGCGGAAGCGGTGGACCTGGTGCGAATCCGGGACCGACAGTATAGTCTGGATGGGAGAAGGAGACGCTTGACAATATATTTTCGGACCGCCCTGCAGGCGATTGTTCTTTTTTTCACAGGCTATGCAGGCTTGTTTGAATTTGTATTTGAGACGTTTCTGATTCGATATTCCATTCCACCCCGCAGGCTTACCGCTGTCGGGGGTTTTTTGTGTTGCAGGATATAATCAATGACGAATATTATATGCGCTTAGCTTTGGAGCTTGCGAAGAAGGCGCAAGGACAAACGGGAATCAACCCCATTGTAGGCTGCGTTGTGGTTAAAGCGGGTCGAATCATCGGCGTGGGGGCACATCTTAAACGGGGAGAGGGACATGCGGAGGTTCACGCCCTGCAGATGGCAGGTACGGAAGCGGAAGGCGCTACAGTATACGTCACGCTGGAGCCATGCAGCCATTTCGGCAAAACGCCGCCCTGCTGTGAGCGGATTATTGACGCCAAAGTTGCTAAGGTCGTCGTGGCGATGGTCGATCCGAATCCAAAGGTGGCCGGCAGAGGGATCGCTAGGCTTCGTGAGCAAGGCATTAATGTAACGGTCGGCGTGCTTGAAGCTGAAGCGATGGCGTTAAATGAGGCATTCATTAAATATGTGACGACGGGGCTTCCATTTATTACGTTGAAAACAGCCAGCACGCTGGACGGGAAAATCGCAGCAAAGAGCGGTGATAGCCAATGGGTGACCGGGCCAAAAGCAAGAGAGCTGGTCCATACACTGCGCCATTTAAATGACGGGATCATGGTTGGTGCCGGTACGGCGCTGACTGATGATCCGCTGCTGACCACTAGGCTAACCGTGCCTGCGATCAGCCCGGTACGCATCGTCGCCGATTCTAAGCTTCGACTGCCGCTGACATCGCAATTAATAAGCGATGGGACAACCAAGACGATCATTTTGACGACGGAGCAAGCCGACCGCGCTAAGATTCGAGCGTTGGAAAATGCCGGAGCGATGGTACTCGCTTGCGGAGCGGGGAGCCAAGTGGACTTGAAGCAAGCGATGAAACGAATAGGCGAATTAGAGATCGGATCGATCCTGCTTGAAGGTGGCGGCCGTTTGAACGGAGCCATGCTTGAAGCGGGATTGATTGACAAGCTTGTGCTTTTCTTTGCCCCGAAAATCATCGGCGGAGCTGCAGCTCCGGTTAGTTTCCAGTTCGAAGGCTGGGATCGAATGGCCGACGCGGTGCAGCTTCGCAACATGAAGGTGGATATCATTGGGGATGACCTCTGTGTTTCTGGTTATCCCATCTATCCAGCCAGCCAAAGATAGGAGGGGATCCCTGTGTTTACCGGACTCATAGAAGAAATCGGCACGATGCGCCAAGCCCGCCAGCAAGGCGAGGCGATGGTATTAACGATCGCAGCATCGAAAGTATTGCAGGATGTTAAGTTAGGGGACAGCATCTCCGTGAACGGCGTATGTTTGACGGTCATTTCCTATGATCAAACGACCTTTTCTGTTGATGTGATGCCGCAAACCTATCGGCATACGAACTTAAAGGAACTGCGCAGCGGGCAAACCGTGAATCTGGAGCGCGCGATGCAAGCCGGGGGCCGCTTCGGCGGGCATATCGTACAGGGCCATGTGGATGCCATCGGCACAATTATTTCCAGGAACAAAGATGTGAACGCGGTCGTCTTCACGATTCGCCCCGAGAACAAGGAATCGATGCGTCATTTGATCCCGCAGGGCTCCGTAACATTGGATGGCATCAGCTTGACTGTCGTAAGCGCCACGGAAGACGCTTTTAGCGTTTCTATCATTCCGCATACGCTGAAGGAAACGGCATTGCAGTCCAAGCAAATTGGCGAGACAATCAATATTGAAACCGACATTTTAGGAAAATATGTTGATCATTTACTGCATTTCGGTCGTTCCTCCGGCAGTTCAGCGGCTGTTTCGGGTTCCGGGGAGCAACGGCTGACGGCGGCATTTTTATCCGAGCATGGTTTCTTGTAAGAAAGATTATGATCCAGGAGGGGAACAGACATGGAACAGGAGATAAAATTTGACGCGATTGAAGATGCCATATATGATCTGATCTTAGGGAAATCGGTTATTGTTGTAGATGATGAGGATCGGGAGAACGAGGGCGATCTCATTGCTTTGGCTGATAAAGCGACACCTGAGGTTATCAACTTTATGATTTCGGAAGCGCGGGGGCTTGTATGTGTGCCGATTACGCAAGAAAGGGCGGAGGAGCTGGATTTGCCGCCAATGGTTGCCCATAACACAGATTATCATGGTACAGCTTTTACGGTTTCAGTCGATCACATTTCCACAACGACAGGGATCTCGGCTCATGAACGGGCGCTGACAGTTAAAGCGCTGATCGACAAGAACACGAAAGCTGCCGATTTCCGTAAGCCGGGCCACATCTTTCCGCTGATCGCCAAGAAAGGCGGCGTTCTGAGAAGAGCGGGACATACGGAAGCGGCGATCGATCTGGCGCGGATGTGCGGTTCTGCACCGGCCGCGGTGATCTGCGAAATTATCAAGGAAGACGGAACCATGGCAAGGCTGCCTGATCTTTTGGAGTTTCGCGTAAAGCACAATCTCAAGCTCATTACGATTCAGGATATGATCCATTACCGCAATGAAAAGGAAAAGCTCGTCGAACGTATCGTCGATGTCAAAATGCCTACGGATTTTGGTACGTTCAGAGCGATTGCATATTCGAATGAAGTGGACGGGAAAGAGCATGTAGCGCTTGTGAAAGGGCAGATCGACAGCACAGTGCCGACCTTAGTGCGCGTTCATTCCGAATGCTTGACCGGCGATGTGTTTCACTCTCACCGCTGCGATTGCGGCCCACAGCTGGAAGCAGCACTGCGGCAGATCGACGAGGCGGGCCATGGTGTTCTGTTGTATATGCGTCAGGAAGGCCGCGGAATCGGATTGATCAACAAATTGAAAGCTTATGCGCTGCAGGAGCAGGGATTCGACACCGTCGACGCGAATATTAAATTAGGATTTGCTCCGGATTTGCGGGATTATGGCATAGGAGCTCAGATTTTGAAGGATCTTGGCATACGCCAGATGCGCTTGCTCACCAACAACCCGCGTAAAATAAAAGGGTTGGAGGGTTACGGCATTGAGGTTGTTGAACGTGTGCCGCTGCAAATGAAGGAAAATGAAGATAACACCCGTTATTTGCATACAAAACAATCCAAGCTGGGACATTTGCTAAGCTTTGAAGAAAACGAAAATCCACAAACTGAACAATAATTGAAGGGATGAAGAACAATGACGAAAGTATATGAAGGACATTTAGTTACAAAAGGCTTGAAATATGGCATCGTAGTAGGCAGATTTAACGAATTCATTACGGGCAAATTATTAAGCGGAGCGCTTGATGCATTAAAGCGCCATGGTGCCGAGGAGTCTGAAATCGAAATCGCCTGGGTTCCTGGAGCGTTTGAAATTCCGTTAATCGCACAAAAAATGGCGGAAAGCGGTAAATATGACGCAGTCATCACGTTGGGAGCTGTTATCAGAGGATCAACACCGCATTTTGATTATGTATGTAATGAAGTGGCAAAAGGTGTATCTGCCATTTCTCTCAAAACCGGCGTGCCGACGATCTTTGGTGTGCTGACGACCGATTCAATCGAACAAGCTGTCGAGCGTGCGGGCACAAAAGCCGGCAACAAGGGCTGGGAAGCGGCAGCGACAGCGATTGAAATGGCGAATTTGACACAAGCTTTAAAGGGTTAACGCAGGCGGGAGGATGACACCGTGACGGTGCTTTATAAGCTGGAATCATTTGAAGGTCCGCTGGATTTGCTGCTTCACTTGATCGATAAAGCGGAGATCGACATTCATGAAATATCGATAAGTGAAATAACCGATCAGTACATGGGTTACCTAAATGCCATGCAGGAGCTTGAGCTTGATGTGACGAGCGAATTTCTGGTCATGGCGGCGACCCTGCTATCGATCAAAAGCAAGCAGTTGCTGCCTAAGCCTCCTGTCCAGCCGGATGACTTCGATGATTACTGGATGGACGATGATGGCTTGGATCCGCGTGATGAGTTGATTCAAAAGCTCGTGGAATACCGTAAATACAAACAGATTGCCGAACAACTGCGCGAAAAGGAAGCGGAACGAAGCCTCGTTTACACCAAGGAGCCGGAGGATCTGACGCCTTTTATGTCGAAGGTTCAGGTGAACCCGGTAAAAGGGTTGCATGTCTCCGATCTGATTATGGCATTCCAGAAGGCGCTCAAGCGTGCGGCAAGGCGATCTTTCGTAGCGACAGTAAGACGGGATGAGATCTCAGTCAAGGATCGGATCGTCGATATCGTCGAGCTGCTGCGTCAGCATGAAATGGTTCGTTTTTCCCGCCTGGTGCGGCAGGATATGGTTCGCCATGAAATCGTGGTTACCTTTTTGGCGATATTGGAGTTAATGAAAATGAAGCAGATCCGATGTTATCAGGATCGGCTTTTTGAGGATATTGTGATTTATTGGAGAGGGGAAACAACGGACAGTGGACTTTCCGACATTGAAATCGATTATTGAGGGTCTGTTGTTTATGGCCGGAGATGAAGGCTTAAGCGCTAAACAGCTGGCTGAAATAGTACAACAGGATACAGGGCTTATACTCGATGTCGTTCACGATCTGAAGGGTGATCTCGAAAAAACGCAGCGCGGCATCCGGATCGCTGAAGTGGCGGGCGGTTTTAGATTGACTACGAATCCGGCTCATGCTCCTTATTTTGAGCGTCTGGCATTCTCGCCTAGTCGTGCTAGCCTTTCACAAGCCGCGCTGGAGACACTCTCCATCGTGGCGTACAGACAGCCGATCACGAGGGTAGAGATCGAAGAGATCCGCGGCGTAAAAAGTGAGAGAGCCCTTCACTCTCTGGTAGGAAAAGATTTGATTGAAGAGGTAGGACGTGCTGAAGCGGTAGGCAGGCCGATTTTGTACGGAACAACACGAGCGTTTCTTGATTACTTTGGTCTTTCCGGACTAAGCGCATTGCCGGAGCCTTCGGCGATGAATCCGGAAGATTTGTTGGATGAGCAGACTCAGATGTTGTTCGAGAAGCTCGACGAAAGGCAGTTAACGATTGACGAAATATCGCGTACAGAGCCTAAAGAACAGGAATGAGATTTGTACGCCGGGTCATACTATATCTAACCAGCATCAGGAAACGAGGTGAAGCTTGAGAACTATGCTTCACACAGGTTGGATATGGATCGCGGCGGCAGGTCTCTTTTTTTTGTTGTTTGCCGCGATAGCCGCTATGCATATTGAGATACTGGCAAAGGTACGTAAAAAAAACGAGGATGATTATTTATCTTTTCGAGTTCAAGCAGTATGGGGGATTATTAATTACCATTTGGAAGTGCCGTTTATTCGATTCTTGGATGAAAAAGTACAAGTCAAGCAGGAGCAAACGGATAATTTTCCAGTTGGTGATAATCGAAAAGGCGGGTTAGAGAAGATCAGCATTGAAATGATCATGGACAAGCTTGAAAAAGCACGGATCCTGCTGAAATATACGGATCATTTGACAGCGTGGGTTCGTAAAACATTAACGCATGTCAAAATTACAGCTTGGGACTGGCGCACAACAGTCGGTACTGGCGACGCGGCATGGACGGCGATGGCGACGGGTTTTTTCTGGTCAGCACAAACTGCCCTGCTTGGCGGCATTTCGCAAATCATGCGGTTTTTGGCAGTACCCCGCATGCAGGTTGAACCGGAATATAATCAAACGTTATTTACCACCGAGTGGTCCTGTATAGCGAAAATCCGCTTCGGTTATGCTATTCTTGCCGGACTGCATTTATTGGTTCGCATAAGAAAGGTGAAAGGAGGCGTTACAGCATGGCAGAACATCCTATTCAAGGCTTGATGCAAACCGCTATGGAGAACATCAAAGAGATGGTTGATGTAAATACCATTGTGGGCGATCCTGTGCAAACACCTGACGGCAGCGTGATCATGCCGATTTCGAAGGTAGGTTTTGGTTTTGTTGCTGGCGGAAGCGATATTCGTCTGGACGGCTCATTAAGCGGTCAGCACCAAGCGGATGCTCACAACGCTGCAGTCTCTCTTCCGTTTGGCGGCGGAAGCGGCGGCGGGGTGTCCATTACGCCAATCGCCTTTTTGGTGGTTGGCACGCAAGGTGTAAAAGTTGTGCCGCTTGACAATCAGACACACCTCATTGAACGTGTCATTGACTCTGCACCAAAAGTATTTGATAAAATTCAAACGATGTTCAAGCATAGCGGATCCATGGCAACCGACGCGCCGATACCGGTTACTATGGGTTCAGGCACCAGCGACAATGGAAAATTGATCTAATTAACATCCCGACTTATAAAAACTGCCCGGACGGCCATACGGTCTGACGGGCAGTTTTTTGCTTGTAAAAATAAGACGATCGCTAATGACAGGACATATCCCGGCGCTTGGATCATATAATGTACAAGACCCCGGCGTATGCTGCGCCGCAAAGAAGGAGAGGGAATAGACATAATGGCACGCCTTCCAAAACGGTTTCTAAGCACATTTCTTATCATGATGATTGCCGCGGGATTGCCAGGAATCACTCCATACGCGAATGCTGAGCCTGCGAAGGTGTACACGAATGCTTATGCGGCGGCATTAATTGATGTGGAGTCCGGCAGGATCTTATATACGCAGCGTGGCGATGAACGAACGAAAATCGCCAGCCTGACCAAGATTATGACTGCGATCGTCGCAATCGAACAGGGCAAATTGTCCGATATTGTCAAGGTCAGTAAACAGGCGGCCGGCAAGGAAGGATCCTCTATATATTTAGAGCATAACGAAGAAATGAGTCTGCACGATATGCTGTACGGCCTGATGCTTCGCTCCGGAAACGATGCAGCAACGGCGATTGCTGAGCATGTCGGCGGATCTCAGCAAGGCTTTGTCCATTTGATGAATGAGAAAGCGCAGTGGCTGGGATTAGACAACACCCATTTTATGAATCCGCATGGCTTGGATCATGAGAATCACTATTCCTCGGCCAATGATCTGGCAAAGCTGACGGCTTACGCGCTTAAAAACGAGACGTTTCGCGATATCGTGAAAACAAAATCAAAGAAGGTAACCAATCGGGATTATTCATGGATCAACAAAAACAAAATGCTGTCCATGTACGATGGGGCCGATGGCGTAAAAACCGGTTACACAACGCAAGCTTTACGTTGCCTTGTCAGCTCAGCGACCCGAGGCGGACAACAGCTGGCTGCCGTTACATTGAATGACCGGGATGATTGGGTGGATCACCGCAAGCTGCTGGATTGGGGATTCGAGCATTATCCGCTTCAAACGGTTGTTAAACAAGATCAGGTTGTGTCAGGCTACCCTCTGGCCGTAGGGCGTACGTTCCGATATCCGTTTGCGGAAGGGGAGCAGGCAGGCCTTAGAACAAAGCTTATATTGGCCGATGCGAGGACCTCCTCATACGCGTTAGGAGAGAGAGGCGGACTGGAGCTATATTTGAAAGAAACGAAGATTGGTACAGTTCCTGTATATGAAACGGCAGGACAGGACGCACAGAGCCAAAGTTTCAGGCATAATAATCAGCAGCCGCATAAGGCAGCCTGGAGCATGAATAGAAGCATTCAAGAGAAGTCATCCTTCGCGTCTTCGTTGATGAAGGTAGTGAAGAGCTTGCTTGGTTAGGAGGATGAAACATGGTCAACTGGATCTGGTTATTCTTAATTGTTGTAAGCGTTGTGTTTGCAGCATTTAACGGACGGATGGAGCTGGTTACCGAGGCTGCTTTCGAAGGCGCGAAAACCGGCGTAACGGTAAGCTTCGGCTTAATCAGCATTCTGGTCTTTTGGCTAGGCATGATGCGCATCGGCGAGGATGCGGGGCTGCTTCGCAAATTAGCCGGCCTGCTCGGCCCGCTCGTCCGTTTTTTATTTCCCGATGTCCCTCGTAATCACCCGGCTCTAGGCTATATTATGACCAATATGAGCGCCAATATATTGGGTCTTGGCAATGCCGCAACACCGATGGGCATTAAAGCAATGCAGGAGCTGCAAAAGCTCAATCCGGATAAAGAGACCGCAACGCCGGCAATGTGTACGCTGTTGGCTCTTAATACTTCGAGCATTACGCTCGTTCCGACCACCCTTATCGCCATCCGGATGAACTTTGAATCCGCGCATCCGGCCGAGATCGTTGGCACGACTTTAATCGCTACATCCATTGCCACAGCAGCGGCAATACTAGCAGACCGCTGGTATCGCAGCCGGGTAAGACCTCCGCTCGTTCCGGCGATCAAAGGGACTGGCGGGCCTTCGGGCAGCGGAGAATCGGGAGCGGGAACATCGCTGCTCTCTTGAAAGGTGTGAACCATAATGTATGAAGTCGTCACCCTTCTCTCGGTATGGGCGATCCCGGCGATGATCGTATTCATCCCCCTCTATGCCGCTTTTCGTAAGGTACCTGTATACGAGTCTTTTGTTGAGGGAGCCAAAGGCGGCTTTGATACGGCTATCCAGATTATCCCGCACTTGGTCGGCATGATGGTGGCGATCAGCATGTTCCGTGCATCCGGCGCGATGGAAATGATAGTACAAGCCATGCGTCCGTTTTTTGATTGGATGGGCATTCCTTCCGAGGTGCTGCCGCTAGGCGTATTGAGGCCATTAACAGGTGCCGGCTCACTGGCATTTACTACCGAGCTGATCAAGACGTATGGTCCCGATTCGATGATTGGAAGAATTGCTTCTACGATACAGGGCAGCACGGATACGACGTTATATGTGCTTACTGTTTATTTTGGGGCAATCGGCATCAGACGAACAAGATATGCGCTTAAGGTGGGCTTGTTCTCCGACCTGGTCGGATTTGTCGCGGCTATTTTCATTTGCCTTTACATTTTCGGCTAAAAACAGATAAGTTTCGGCAGCTGGAAGAGGGGGGATAACCCCTCTTTTTTGCTGTCAATTCATGAACATTTCGTCACATTCTTCATTAGTGTGCGGGGAATCGGGCTTGGCTTCGCCGCCGCCGCTTGTGCTTTTATCACTGGATAGGTATGATGGAGGATGAGGTGAAAGATATTGGAACGTTTACAGAAAATATTAGCGCAGGCGGGTGTCGCTTCGCGTCGAAAATGTGAAGAGCTTATTCAATCAGGACAAGTGCAGGTCAATGGAGAAACAGTTACGACATTAGGGGTGAAGGCGGATCCGCTCCAGGATGTGATTACCGTTAATGGGAGACCGATCAGGAGTGAGAAAAAGCTCTATTTGATGATGAATAAACCTAAAGGTGTTATCACAAGCGCAAAGGATCCTGAAGGCCGTAAGATCGTATCTGACTTTTTGCCAGATATCAAGGAGCGGGTCTACCCGGTCGGCAGATTGGATTATGATACCGAAGGACTGCTGCTGCTTACGAATGACGGGGAATTTGCGAATAAGCTGACTCATCCGAAGCATCACGTTCCCAAGACTTATCTGGCAACCGTGAAGGGAGTTCCGCATGGAACAGCACTGGAGAAGCTGGCTAAAGGAATTAAGCTTGAGGATGGCATGACGGCCCCCGCAGAGGTGGAGTATTATGACGTTGACCCGGACAGCAAGCAATCGACTATTACGATTACGATTCATGAAGGTCGGAACCGGCAGGTGCGTAGAATGTTCGATGCGATATCCCATCCGGTCATTCGTCTCAAACGCGTACGCTTTGGTGAGCTCGGTCTGCAGAATTTGCAGCGGGGCAAGTATCGCCATTTGACGCCGCAAGAGGTGAAAGAACTGC
This sequence comes from Paenibacillus abyssi, assembly GCF_014640295.1. GTDB lineage: Bacteria > Bacillota > Bacilli > Paenibacillales > Paenibacillaceae > Paenibacillus_D > Paenibacillus_D abyssi. Next base: position 106,047 of record NZ_BMGR01000001.1, read on the forward strand.
TGGACCTCGCGGGCAAGACACATAATATTCATAAAAAGTGAGTGGCAGTTAAAGCAAATAAACGGTGATATTCGTTATAATGTAACTATTAAATGTAATGTTATTTAGGTGGTGGAACGATGGGGGCTTCAAGAAAAACAGTTCAAATCGTAATCTTAATTGGCGTCTTGCTCATCGGTGGATATGCGATAGGCAAGACGCTGTTTGCAGATGATCAAGGCCCTCCTGGGGTCGGTGACCGTCCTCCTGATTTTTCACTGCTTGGCATGGATGGTGAGGTGCACAATCTGTCGGATTACGAAGGGAAGGCGCTGGTTATCAATTTTTGGGGCACTTTCTGTCCTCCTTGCGTGGAGGAAATGCCTGAGTTTCAACGGCAATATGAGAAGTGGCGGGGCGAGGATTTCGATATCCTGGCGATTAATTTAAGCGAAGCCGATCTTCCTGTTGCCAACTTTGTACGTCAGATGGACCTGGACTATCCGCTGCTTCGTGATGTAAACCGCAGAACGGAGCGTAATTATGGACTGCGTTCCTATCCTACAACATTTTTCGTGAAAAAGGACGGAACGATTATGGAAGTGTTCGTAGGCGGGATGACAGAGGAACAAATTAATGAGCGCGTTGAACGATTACTGGAGACATAATTAAGGAAGGAGGTCTCCCACATTGTTTCAAAACACCAAGTGCGAGTGCGGTCATCAAAATCATGTGGGGACCGTGCTATGTGAATACTGCGGCAAGCCCCTAGGTGAAGAAAGCTTGTCCGAAGAGCCTTTAGAAATGCGTTATGACGGAGTGGCAAGACGTTCCCAGAAAGCGAATCCCAGCTGGATAGACCGAATTTGGAACTTTTTTTCATCCGTCAAAATTGCTGTATATCTCATTGTCATTACACTACTTGGATCGACACTAGGTACTATTTATCCCCAAGAGAGTACGTTTTTAAGTGGAGATCCGACAACCTACTATGAAGTTAACTATGGTCTCCCCGGGAAAATTTATTATGCACTTGGCTTATCTCGAACATACGAATCATGGTGGTTCATCACCTTGCTGGTTATGATCGGAACTTCGCTTGTTATCTGCAGCCTGGATCGTGTGCTGCCATTGTACCGCGCATTAAACAAGCAGAGCATTCGTAAGCATCTGACGTTCCTCAAACGTCAGAGAGTCGTGTTCACCAGGGATATCCCGGGAGATCCGGAAGAATTCGTGGAGAAGCTCGGGGAGCAATTAAAGCGCAAAGGGTATCGGGTGAATCGGGACGGAACAGCGCTTCTGGCCGAGAAGGGGCGATTCAGCCGATGGGGGCCTTACATTAATCATATCGGTTTAATCTTATTTTTGCTTGCCGTGCTCGCCCGGAGCATTCCAGGCTGGTATATGGACAGCTACGTAACGCTGCCTGAAGGGGAAGCGGTAGAGATTAAGGATACCAACTATTATATCAAGAATGAGAAGTTTACCGTTCAGTATTACACGGACGATGAACTACCCGATGAGCTTAAAGGCACTTTACGGGCCAAGCTTTATGAGACGAAAGCGGTTTTGTATGAATGCACAGCCTATTGCGGTGACTTAACCAGAGAACCTGAGCTGAAAGAAGTTCACCGGCACGACATCATCGTGAACGACCCCTTGTCCTATAAGGGGCTGCATGCCTATCAATTTGATTTTGATGAGACGCCCAAGCTTAAAGCGGTAAAGCCGGTTCTGGTGGACAAGCAGACAGGGGAAAGCTACGGACCGTTTGAATTGTCGATGACGAATCCGGAAATTTCTTACCAGGTTGGCCCTTATACACTGGAATTAAGAGATCAGTTCATGGAGTTTGCGATCGGAGAGAACGGCAAACCGACGACATTATCCCGTGAACCGAATGCTCCGGCCTTTTTCTTCCTTATTAAAGGACCGGGACTGCCGAAAGAAGGGGAGTCTTACTTGTACTTCCCACGGGAGATTGATAAGGTGCGCTTCAGCCAGGATCAGATCAACCGGGATATTGCCGATCGATTTGAGATTAAGGTTGGATCCATGGAGAATGTAGTGTTATCCGGCGCAACGACTTTTCTCAATATTCGGGTGGATACTGCGATTCCATATGTTTGGGTTGGAGCAGCAATCTCGATGATTGGCCTTATTCTCGGATTTTACTGGCAGCATCGACGGATCTGGCTGAGGATAGATGACGGCAAGCTGACGCTTGGCGCACATACGAATAAAAATTGGTTCGGCATGCGCGGCGATGTCGCCTCGGCGCTGCGCAAATTGGATATTGTAGTAGAACCGAAGTCGCTCGATAACGGAGGGAACAAAACGTGAGTTTTTTAGAATTCAGCAGTGATGCGTTTATAGCAGCCTTTTTCTTATACTGTTTTGGTTTTTTGTTTTATATGATTGCCATTGGTGGTAAAAAGTGGAGTAACCGAGATCCCGAACAGCATGTCAAACGTTGGGGGCGGGTCGCGTATATTGTCTCTACGCTGGGTCTTGTCGCTCATCTCGCGTTCTTTTTTACGCGCTGGATCGGCGCAGGCCACATTCCAACCAGTAATATGTATGAGTTCATGACATTCCTGGGCATGTCGATTATGATTGCTTTCACTGTCATTTACTCGATCTACCGGTCGCCGCTGCTCGGGATGTTCGCTCTGCCGCTCACGATCATCATCGTGGCTTATGCATCTGTATTTCCGCAAGAGGTGCAGCCGTTAATCCCGGCATTGAATTCTATTTGGCTGAAAATCCATGTAACGACTGCGGCGCTTGGAGAAGCATTTTTCGCTGTAGGGTTCGCCGCAGGTTTAATGTACTTGCTGCGTGTTGTTGATTTCAAAGGGAAAACAAAAGAAGCTCGCCGGGCCCAACGCTGGGTTGAGTTCACCCTCTATGTGATTATCGTTGTTATCTCCTTTATTATTACCGTGTTTGTATTCCGCGGTATGGGGTATGAAGCCGAGTTTAAGCAAATGCAGGTAAACATAGACAGCAGAGGGCAGGAGACCACTACGGAAGAGAATGTTCAATACACCATGCCTCCGATCTTTAAACCTTATAATAGCGAGACAATAAGCATGGATTCGTTCATCGGCATGAAGCAGCCGTTGTTAGAAACCCCTTATTGGATGGATGGGGTAAACGCCGGACGCAAGCTTAATACTGTGGTCTGGTCGATTATTGCCGGCAGCCTGCTTTACGGTTTGCTGCGTTTAGTGTTCCGAAAACCGCTTGGTGCGGTCATTCATCCGGCGATGGAAGGCATCGATCCGGAAGATTTAGATGAGATTAGCTATCGCGCAATCGCGATCGGATTTCCGATATTTACTTTAGGAGCTTTGATATTCGCGATGATATGGGCCAATATCGCATGGTCGCGATTTTGGGGATGGGACCCCAAAGAAGTGTGGGCTCTAATTACTTGGTTGTACTACAGCGCATACCTGCATCTTCGTTTATCACGTGGTTGGCAGGGGCATCGATCGGCATGGCTTGCGGTTATCGGGTTTGTCATTGTGATGTTTACGCTGATCGGTGTCAATCTCATCATTGCCGGATTGCATTCTTACGCCGGTGTGTAAGTGAGTTCCAATTGAGAGGAGTTAATGCCAATGTCTGAACAATTACATCGTATTCTAGTCGTTGATGACGAAGAACGCATTCGCAGATTGTTGAAGATGTATCTTGAGAAAGAAGGCTACCAGATCGAAGAAGCCGAGGATGGCGAAAGCGCTCTTCGCATGGCTACCGGAAGCGATTATGATCTGATCTTGCTTGATGTCATGCTGCCTGGGATCGATGGCATCGAGGTCTGTTCGCGTCTTCGCCAAGTGAAGGCGACTCCGGTCATCATGCTGACGGCAAAAGGGGAAGAGATGAATCGCGTACAAGGCTTTGAGGTTGGCGCAGACGATTATGTAGTTAAGCCGTTCAGTCCGCGTGAGGTTATTTACCGCGTGAAAGCGATTCTCAGACGTTCTTCAGCTACTGCTTATCTGACAAAGGAAGCGAATTCAAGCAACAATATTGTGTTCCCTCATTTGGTGATTGAGCATGATGCCCACCGTGTATCGGCAGGCGGACATGAAGTCAGTTTAACTCCTAAGGAATATGAGCTGCTTCATTACCTGGCTATCTCTCCGGACAAAGTGTTTTCCCGTGAAGATCTGTTAAAGGACGTCTGGAACTATGAGTTCTTTGGCGATCTTCGTACGGTAGATACGCATGTTAAGCGGCTGCGCGAGAAATTAAACAAGGTTTCCCCCGATGCCGCTGCGATGATTACAACCGTCTGGGGTGTCGGATATAAACTTGAGGTGCCTAAATAAGCCATGTTATGGAGAAGCGTAGTCGGTAAACTGTGGATCACGATCATACTGCTCGTGGCTGTCATTTTGATCACGTTAGGCATGTTTTTGCTGCAATATGTGGATATTGCTTTTGCAAATTCACAGCATGAGATCAAGGCATTGTTTATCTATACGGGCGTCATCGGCTTCCTGCTGACGACGTTCTTTGCATTCTTCCTCATTACGAAGATCACGCAGCCGCTCATGCAGCTGAAGAAGGCTGCAGATCTTATATCGCAAGGAGAATACAGGACTCGCGTGCCCATTCGGTCATCCGACGAGATCGGTGAGTTGGCCAATACATTCAATCATATGGGCTCGGAACTGGAAACGCTCATAAAGGATTTGAACCATGAAAAAGACCATCTCTCAAGTGTACTGCGAAGCATGGCCGACGCGGTCATTACGTTCGACGCTTCCGGTAATGTGATACTAACAAATCCGCAAGGGCAGAAAATTATGGAGCAGTGGAGTAACTTGGATTGGTCGGAGGAAGCGGGGTCACACAAAACGTTCGGCGAAGTGCCTGAACCGCTGTATGAACTTTACCGCACTGTTCTCAGAGAAGGAAGGGATCTGAGCGCTAAGGTCCATGTGCATGACGGCGTATGGTCAATTGTGATGGCGCCGCTTAAATCCAATGAAAGCGTGAGAGGCTCCGTTGCTGTAATGCGGAACGTGACGGAAGAGGTCAAGCTGGAAAAGCTGCGCAAGGACTTTGTGGCGAATGTCTCGCATGAGATCCGTACGCCTCTATCGATGCTTCAGGGATACAGCGAGGCACTGCTTGACGATATTGCCGCTTCACCTGAGGAGCGCAAGGAACTGGTACAGGTTATCCATGATGAATCCCTCCGGATGGGCCGATTGGTAAAGGATCTGCTTGATCTGGCAAGGATGGAGGCCGGGCATATCGAGATGAGCTTTCACCAGGTAGAGCTGAATGAGCTTATCCGCAGAGTGCATCGTAAATTCCAGGTATACGCAAAGGAACGAGGCATCGTGCTGCGTTATGACCTGCCTGAGACACCATTGATCGTTGAAGCGGCCGACGAAGACCGTTTGGAGCAGGTGCTGACGAATTTGCTGGATAATGCGTTTCGCCATACACCCGGGGAGGCCGGTATTTTCATATCTGCCAGCCTCACGCTGAAGAACGGCACCTCTTACATCGAGGTTAGGATTAAGGATGAAGGCCAGGGTATTCCCAGAGAAGATTTACCTTATATTTTTGAACGGTTCTATAAAGCGGATAAAGCGAGAACAAGAGCCTCGGCCGGCGGAACGGGCTTAGGTCTTGCGATTGTGAAAAACATTATTGAATCCCACCGCGGCATCATCGATGTGGAAAGCCAGATCGGAGTCGGGACGACATTCAGACTGCTGCTTCCTGTCGAAGCGAAATAGGATCTGTCCGAGTATGGAGAATAATCTTGTTGTACGTGGAACAACGTACGGCAAGATTATTTTTTATGGTGACATCAAACTTTTTTACTTTGTTGTTCATGCAGGGGGAGGGGACAGGGAAGGCCCGCTATCGCAGGGGCGATCAGCGGGCCTTGAGGTTCATATATTAGAAAAGGATAATCTCTTTGGCGTTGTTGATATCAGGCAGCTGGGCAAAGTCGGTGAGGACGTTTTTCGGTACGCCTTTATCGACTGTCAGCACCATGATCGCTGCGCCGCCTACAATTTTACGGCCAACCTGCATCGTTGCGATATTCACATCGTTGCTTCCGAGCAGTGTTCCGACGCGTCCGATGATACCAGGCTTATCGTTGTGTGATACAAGGATAAGATTGCCTTCAGGCGCAACGTCTACAGGGAATTTATCAATTTGAACGATTCGTGCGCCGTACCCGTTAAGCAGTGTGCCTGCAACCAAACGCTCTTCTTTTTTCGTGCGAAGCGTAACGGAGAGCAGGTTAGTGAAACCTTTGGCTGCATTCGATTTTTGTGTCACGATATTAAGGCCGCGCTGTTTTGCAAGATGCATTGAGTTGACCAAATTGACCTGCTCCGAACCTAAATGGTGGGAGAGGATGCCTTTAACGATATGGCGCGTTAACGGCTGTGTATCAACATCGGCTACATCACCGGAATAGCTGACCGTAATTTCTTCTACGGCGCCTTCAGTCAATTGGGCAATGAAGCTGCCGAGTCTCTCGCCAAGCGAGAAGTAAGGCTGCAGCTTATTCAATACGTCTGCAGGAATCGGCGGCATATTAACTGCGTTGCGGAATGGTTCGTTGCGCAGAATATGAAGCACCTGTTCCGACACATCAATCGCAACATTCTCTTGGGCTTCAACTGTAGAAGCGCCCAAGTGAGGCGTAACGATAATTTTCGGATGTTTGAGGAAAGGGTGGTCCTCTGTTGGCGGCTCAACTTCGAAAACGTCAAATGCTGCGCCGGCAACGATTCCTTGATCGACTGCTTCGACCAGGGCATATTCATCGATAATTCCGCCGCGAGCGCAGTTTACAATGCGCATCCCCGGCTTCATGATTTCAAATTGCGCCTTGCCGATCATATGACGTGTCTCCGGCGTCAGCGGAGTATGCACAGTCATGAAGTCGGCGTTGCGGACGATGTCCTCTACGCTGGATAATTTGATGCCCATTTTTTCCGCGCGTTCTTCGGTTAGGAAAGGATCATAACCCATGATTTCCATACCAAACGCTTTGGCGCGTTTGGCGACTTCGCTGCCGATTCGGCCCATACCGAGCACGCCAAGAACCTTGTTGCGCAGCTCTACGCCAACAAAGGATTTGCGGTCCCATACGCCGCCAACCGTCTTCAGGTATGCTTGAGGAATATGGCGGGCAACAGCCATCATCATGGCGAAAGTATGCTCGCAAGTCGTGATTGTGTTTCCGTCTGGCGCATTGATAACGATAATTCCGCGCTGTGTTGCAGCTTCGAGATCGATGTTGTCAACGCCTACACCAGCTCGTCCAACGACCTTCAATTGTTTGCCGGCTTCCATAACCCTTTCTGTTACCCGTGTCTGGCTTCTCACGAGAAGAGCGTCGTACTGACCGATGATCGCCACAAGCTCGTCTTCGCTAAGTCCTGGTTTTTTATCCACTGAGATGTCCTGCGCATCCATTAATTGTTGGATACCCATGTCGCTAATTGGATCCGATACTAACACTTTAAACATGTAAAGTTGGCCTCCTATAATGATGATTTGCTATTTAAGAGAAAAACCCTCGGGCCCGGCTCCGTATGCTGCAGCGGGACGAGAGTCTCATTCACGAAAATTGAAAGTGAATTTCATTTGTGCTTTTACTTAACGTTCTTAACCTTTACTATTTTATAGCAACAAGGTGCATAATTGCAATCCTCAAACTTGCCCAATTGTGAAAATTTCGTTATGATTCAAGCATATAAGACATCACCGTATTTCGGTATGAAACTGCGGTAAAGCGTAAACATAAAGCTTCTTAAAGGAGAGAGAAATGATGGAAACATGGGAAGAGATCGATGCAAGGTCATTATTAAACGGATTAAAGAATGGTGACATAAAGCCGGAACAAATTATCGATGTTCGTGAGCAGATGGAATGGGATTATTATCATTTGGAAGGAACAACGCTTATTCCTATGAACACCATCCCTCTACATCAGAGTGAGCTTCATAGCGATCTGCCGTTATATATCATTTGTGCGCATGGCGTCCGCAGTGCTGCTGTGTGCGATTATTTATACGGGCAAGGCCACAGCGGCATCCACAATGTGAGTGGCGGGATGGCGGCAGTGGCCTTGGTAGAAGGATTCCAATATGATTGATTGTTATTTCTTACTCTGCTAGATTAGGGAAAAAGAACGGCAGTTGAGGCAGCAGTTCATTCTCATACAATGTTGATTTGCTTGATGTGAAATCTCCGGCCCGTACCGCTTTCGTACTGATGAGCAGGTCAACGATCGCTGACACTGTTTTGATCTTCATCTTATCGGCTTGTCCGGAAGCGATGAATTCATCGACTCTTGTGGTCAAGTCATGCGGATAAAAGGGATAAAGCGATAACCGGGATGCAAGCTGATCGGCCATGATTTTGTTTTTTACGATGAGCGGCAGCGTGTTCCAATCATTTATGTTGAGCAGCGGAGGCATCTTGTATACGTCCGGCATATCCGGATCAACAGAAGCGCTCCACTTCATCATCGAAGCGTAGTATTCTTGCTGTGCATTGACGGAGAACTGCAGTGCCTGCTCATAATAAGCGTCCTTGACCAGTTCCTCCAAGACTTGTGCGGGCTTTTTATCATTGATGTTTGTTAACTGCCTGTCTGCAGCTTGCTCGAACAGCTTTAAGCTTTTGAGCGTGTTCACCTGGGATTTCTCGAGCAGAGGCGATTGAGCTGGAACGGAAGCCGTTGATATTGCATCGTAATGCTTCTTTGCCTGTTTGCTCAGTTCTTTAAATGCTGATTCCGGGTCGCTGACGCGCTGTGTTCTTAATTTGTCCATGGCGATGTACCATTCGTTCTGAAATTCACGATAAGGCAAAAATACGGTATGATAAAAAGAAACCAGATCCTGCTGCTGATAGGCTATTGTTTGTGCACCAGTTTCGCTGTTTAATTGTTTCATGGGTTGATATTTCGATTCCGTCTTCTCGGATCCGATCTTCACCCCGTAGAAGAAAGCCGCGACGGCCAGAATTAGCATGAACAAAAAGCCGATGCTGAACAACATTTCCGTACGGGTCAGTCGTTTCTCCATGATAATCTCCCTTATCTTGTAATTGATTCAATGATTGTGCTACTAGTATAGGGGAATTCTGGCTAAAAGGGAATATCATACTTTTACAACAGGCGGGAAGACATGAAAAAATTCGACATCCGCAAGCTTAAGCTTCGGAAAGTGACGATAGACCAGATCGATGATCGATTGCTGTTGATCAATTTGTATGTCACTCAGGCGCTCACTTTAATTATCGGTTTAATATGGATTTTGTTTCAACACCGCAATCCGTTAGGCTTGCTGCGGTTTCCGGAAGGGATTGAGTTTCTCTATTGGGGGATTGGACTGGCCGCAATCGTTATTATTGTGGATTTGCTTATTTCAAGGTGGGTACCGGAAGACGCGACGGATGATGGCGGTGTAAATGAAAGAATATTTCGCAATCGGCCTATATGGCACATCATTGCGCTCTCTTTCATCGTAGCCGTCTGCGAGGAGATATTATTCCGCGGCGCGCTGCAATTTGCAATCGGTCCTTATTGGACGAGTATCATATTTGCCGCGATTCATGTGCGGTATTTACGTCATTGGATACCGACCGGGCTTGTTTTCTCGATCAGCTATGGCCTGGGCTGGATCTATATTCAAACTGGAACGTTATGGGCGCCTATCATTGCCCATTTTGTTATCGATTTAGTGATGGGACTCATCATTCGCTTTCGGAGGGAGTCATGAGCAGAACAGAAAAATTTAAAAACCGCAATAAAACGCCCGCCAGCCTTAAGAGCCGGCGGGAAAAATCAGAACGTTCAGTGGAAGATCAACAAGATGTGACGATTCCTTCGAGGAGAATCAAACACCCTTCCAACAAACAACAAATGACTAAATTATTTTATAATTTTCTCATCGTTCTATTCGTATCCTTAGTTGTGGGACTTTTATTATACGGCCAAAATAAATTGCAATGACGGTCAACTTCCGTGATGAGATGGGTGGGTTAGCTTATGTTATGGCTATGGATCGGAATTGTACTGGGCGCTGCTCTACTTGTCTGGATGATTGTTGAAGCCTATCAGACCAACGTCGTAGTTGAAGAGGTTAAGTTAAAACGCCTGCCCGAAAGCTTTGACGGGACCCGGTTATTCTTCATTAGCGATATTCATAGGCGGCGTGTGACGGACGAATTGATCGGAAAGGTTGCAGCGGCCGGCGGAGCGGATCTTGTGCTGGTCGGAGGCGACCTGACTGAAAGAGGCGTTCCGCTTGAGAGAACGCGCCAAAATCTGAGGAAACTGGCGGGTATTGCTCCAGTCTATGCTGTTTACGGAAATCACGATTATGATGACGATTCCCGTAAGTTGGAAGTTTTGCTGCGTGAAGAAGGTGTTCATGTCCTGGTTAACGAGAATGTGCTGCTCGAACAAGCGGACGGCAGTGAAGTGCTGCTGTGCGGAGTGGATGACCCAATTACAGAGCGGGATCGGTTAAAGCCGGCACTTGATGTTGAAGACAGATGGATGGCAAAGTCAGGCTCAGAGAACAAACGTTTTACGATTCTGTTATCGCATGACCCATTAATTGCAAAACGGCTGGACGGAGCGCCCATCGATCTCATTTTATCCGGTCATACTCACGGCGGACAGATTGCGCTGCCGGTCATCGGTCCCATCCTGCGTTCTCCTTCGGTGATTTCCTTCTGCAGAGGCTGGTACCAGCTGCAGTCGCAGCAAAAAACAACCGGATTGCTGACAACCCGGTTGTTCGTTAGCTGCGGTTATGGTACCTCGAAGGTTCCGATGCGCCTTAACGCGCCTTCGGAGACCCATCTTTTTATTCTGCGTTCAAAGGATCAGCGTGTTCAAGCTCAATCGTCTGGGGGTCGATAAAGCCGTAACCCTTCTCCTCCAACTTCGATAAAAGCTCATCGAGCGCTTCGGCAGTCCAAGGCAGCTCATGCATCAGGATATTTGCTCCGGGGTGCAGCTGCTCCAGTACGTTTTGGATGACTTTATCCGGTTTATTCTTTTCTTCCTTGTCCAGATCCCAATCGAGGGAACCGTTAGACCATGTCATGTACAACATGCCATGGTCTTTTGCTGTTTGGCGTACTGCATCATTGCCTGAGCCGAACGGCGGCCTGAAGAACCGGGGCGCTTTGCCGGTAAGCTCTTTTACAATGTCCTGGACATCGCCGATTTGCTTGACAACCTCTGCTTTATCTTGTTTTTTGAGGTCGATATGATCCCAGGAATGATTGCCGATCGTTTGGCCTTGCTCGTGAAGCTTTTTTAAGAGCTCGGGATTTGCTTTTACCCGGTAACCGTTCACGAAAAAGATGGCTTTGGCATGATGTTTATCAAGCGTGGCCAGCATGCTGTTCAGCATTACAGCATCCTTCGGTCCATCGTCAAAAGTGAGCAGAACCTTATTGGCTGGTATATCAGAGCCGAGGGGCTCGAACCGGTATACGCTGTTCATTCGATATTCAGGCTTTAAGGGCTCGTTATTTGCGGGTTCATTTACTTTACCGGATGCTGCTTGCTTGGAGGGTTTATCTTCCAGATCCGGCTCATTAGGAACTGAGGATGCTTCAACCGGAGCGACGTCTATTTGGTTCGTATCGCTTTGAATGTTTGAATCTGGAGCAGACGGCTGCACCGGTTCCGAACGGGTGGCACAAGCGGTAAGGAAAATGATTGCGATGACGAGTGAAATAAACCCTTTTGCGTATTTCATGGTGTAGAGATCCCTCCGATTGGTTATTGCTCTTATTGTAACATTATCGTTATGCCAAGCATACATTACTAATTTCCTATCGTATGGCGGATATGTAGGCAGGGGAAACTAACTGCGGAATCGCCAATCCGATAAAACGAAGGAGGTTACAAGTATGAAGTGGAGCACGTTTATCGCAGGTGGACTCGTGGGCATGACAGCTGTTGCATTTCTTGCCAATAAGCGCCCCGGAGCACTTACGTGGATGTCAAGTGCTGCAGGAGATGTATGGTCAGGCATGAAAAACAGAGGGTTGGGAAAAATCGTTACAACAAATATGGCTGATCTTTCAAACAAAGCAGTCCCAAAGTCGGAAGGCGGCTCTGAAGAAGCATCAGGTAAGGCTTGGCTCCAAATCGGGCAGTTGCTCGAGAAAGACCCGAAAGTGAAACAGGAAGCAGATAAAATTTTAGCGGATAACACTGCTGCAGAACCGCATCATTAATCGTAGATTTCTGGACTGATTTGAATCGTCTGGCCGGCTGATTATTCAGTCGGCTCATGCGGTTCTTTTTTTTATCGCGATAGTGCAATCTGCTGTCAAAAGTGATAACATAGTTACATATGATGATTGTGATCACATATTATATGTTGTTTCATACGTTGTTATTACCGATGCTGCAAAGGAGGATCCTGTCATGAAGATCGAGCGATTGAGTCAGGACAAGATACGGATTTTCCTGACGTTCGACGACCTGTTGGAACGTGGGATCCAGAAGGACGACATGTGGCGCGAAATTCCGAAGGTGCATGAGCTGTTCAGTGAAATGATGGACCAGGCATACAGTGAACTCGGATTTGACGCAAGCGGCCCGCTTGCTGTTGAGGTGTTCGCCCTTCCCGCACAGGGCATGGTGGTTATCGTGACCCGCGGAAAAGCGGAATCGCAGCATAACGAACATACGGATCCCGATGAAGACAGTGACGAAGATGTGTACGAGATGGAAGTAACGCTCGAACAAAGTGATGTCTTGATGTATGCGTTCCGTGATTTTGAAGATGTGATTTCGGTAAGTAATCATTTGTTCTCCGCTGGATTATCAGAGGACGGGCGCTTGTACAATTATAAAGGCAATTGGATTTTGGCTTTTGATCCGGCAGGAACCGAGCCGGCCAAAACTCACGCTGTCATCGCTTTGCTTGCTGAATATGGCGATGCCACATCTGTGACAAAGGCCGTTCTTGAAGAATACGGCAAAGTCATTATCTCTGCCGGGGCTGTTCGCGAGATTTGCACTCATTTCAAACCCTGAATCCCCAATAGAGAGCATCGACAGCGGTATCCCGTTTGTCAGGTGCTCTTTTTATGTTTACGCATCGCATAGTAACCCTTTGAACCGCCCATATTAGAATCAAACAAAGGTGGTGTTGATGGGAACATGAATGAGCCGGAAAATAATGTTCTGCTCTCGACCCAGATTGTAATCGAGGAAGCGTTGCGAAAGCTTGGTTACGGCGAAGAAATGATTGAACTGCTGAAGGAGCCTCTGCGCCTGCTAACCGTAAGGATTCCTGTTCGTATGGACGATGGAAGCGTGAAGGTGTTTACCGGTTACCGTTCCCAGCACAATGATGCGGTCGGTCCGACTAAGGGAGGCGTCCGGTTTCACCCGGATGTTAATGTGGATGAGGTAAAAGCGCTGTCCATCTGGATGAGCCTGAAATGCGGCATTGCCGACCTGCCATACGGAGGGGGAAAGGGCGGGATTGTGTGCGATCCGCGGAGTATGTCTTTCCGTGAGCTCGAGAGGTTAAGCCGCGGATATGTAAGGGCAATCAGCCAAATCGTCGGCCCGACGAAGGATATTCCGGCGCCCGATGTCATGACCAACTCGCAGATTATGGCTTGGATGATGGATGAATACAGCCGCATAAGAGAGTTTGATTCTCCCGGTTTCATTACCGGCAAACCGCTTGTCCTGGGAGGCTCGCACGGCCGTGAGACGGCAACTGCAAGAGGCGTTACCATTATGATTCACGAAGCGCTGAAAGTAAAAGGAATTCCGCTTCACGATGCGCGTGTTGTCATTCAAGGCTTCGGCAATGCGGGCAGCTTCCTTGCCAAATTTATGCATGATGCCGGAGCGAAGGTAATAGGGATATCGGATGTGAACGGTGCGTTGTATAATAAAGAAGGGCTGGACATTGAATATCTGCTCGACCGCAGGGATTCATTCGGAACGGTGTCCAACTTGTTCAAGAACACGATCTCCAACGAAGAACTGCTTGAATTAGAGTGTGATGTGTTAGTTCCCGCTGCAATCGAAAATCAAATTACGGCGAAAAATGCGACGCGCCTTCGCACGAATATCATAGTCGAAGCCGCCAACGGCCCGACGACGTTGGATGCGACGCGCATTCTACACGATATCGGCATCCTGCTCATCCCGGATGTGCTGGCAAGCGCGGGGGGTGTCATTGTTTCCTATTTCGAGTGGGTTCAGAACAATCAAGGGTATTATTGGTCGGAAGCGGAAGTCGACCACAAGCTTAAGGAGATGATGATCCGCGGTTTTAAACAAGTCTTCGAGATCCACCAAAGCAGAGGCGTCAACATGCGCTTGGCGGCTTACATGGCGGGAGTGCGAAAGATGGCCGAAGCGGCAAGATACCGCGGTTGGATATAAGCTAGACGGGAGGTGACGGACGAATGGTGCTTTTGTTCTCCGTGCTAACAGCGGCAGTGGCTCCAGGAGTTTCGTTATTAACCTATCTCTATTTGAAGGACCGATACGATTCCGAGCCGATTCATATGGTTGTCAGGATGTTTATTTTTGGTGCATTGGTTGCATTTCCAATCATAATCGTGCAGCGCGGACTCATGTTGTGGCTCGGTGAGTCCCCGTTTGTTTTCTCGTTTATCATTTCCGCCGGTGTAGAAGAGAGCTTAAAGTGGTTCGTCCTGTACCACATTATTTATAACCACACGGAGTTTGACGAGCCTTATGACGGCATTGTTTACGCTGCCGCCATTTCATTAGGTTTTGCAACGTTAGAAAATGTATTGTACGCATTTTTGCAGCCGTCGTCCTTTGGGACGCTGTTGATGCGTGCGCTGCTTCCGGTATCGGGGCACGCGCTTTTCGGAGTCATCATGGGTTATTACATGGGCAAAGCCAAATTTTTGCAGAATGCCAGTTCCCGTAAATTTCTCGTGTATTCCCTGATGCTGCCGATTCTCTGGCATGGCTTGTATAACTGGATCATGTTGACTTTTACAACCAATTGGATGTGGCTAATTATTCCTTTCATGGTCTATTTATGGTCTAAAGGACTTCGCAAGATTCATAGAGCCAGCGCAAGATCGCCGTTTCGCTTTGTGAATCGAAAAGATGAGGTTAATTTGTGAAACTTCCGTCCATAATGCCAATAGAAAAGGATATTGGATGTGGAGGCCTTCATGGAGGAATCAAAAGTTAAGGTGACGATCCGGTGCAATCATTGCGGCGAAAAGTTCGTGCTGCGCGGCAGAAGGGATAAAGAGCGAATCGATACCGGATTTAAGCAATGCTTGTGCAGTAACACGGATGATTTCGAGGTTAAAGAACAACATTGGTAAAGTCTATGCATAAAGCTCCTTTGCGCAAACCAAACTAACACCAGGTTTTGCACAAGAAAGGAGCTTTTGTGTTATGTATCAACGATTGAGCGCTGTATTGTTTCCGATCATGACGCTGTTTCTCATCGGTTCGGTGTATTGGGGGTACCAAGAGCATCAGGACAAAAATTCAATCCTGATTAAAGCGGAGAATCAATATCAGAGAGCGTTTCATGAATTAAGCTATGATATGGATCAGCTTCACAATCAGCTTGGCCATACGCTTGCCGTGAATTCCACATCACAGGGCTATCACCGCAAAAGTCTGGTCAACGTGTGGCGTTTGACTAGCGATGCACAAAGCAAAATCAATCAACTGCCTCTAACTATGCTTCCCTTTAATCAAACCGAGGATTTTCTGGCTCATATTGCGAGTTTTACTTACCGCACGGCAGTACGGGATCTGACAAAGGAACCGTTAACCGAGAAGGAATACGAGACGATGAAGAGCCTTTATGAAAAGTCGGAGGATATTTCCAAGGACCTGAAAATGATGCAAAGCAAGGTGCTTCAGAACAATCTTAGATGGATGGATGTGGAGGTTGCTATTGCATCAGAGCAAGCAGCCAGGGATAACACGATCATAGACGGGTTCAAAACAGTGGACAAGAAAGTGGAGGAATACCCGGAAATCAATTGGGGGCCTTCCGTTTCAGCAATGTTCGAAAAGCGGTCGGTTAACATGCTGGATGGCAATCTGGTGACCGCGAAGGAAGTGCAGGCAAAGGCTGCAGATTTTTTCGGCATTCGTGATGCCAGCAAAATTAAGGTCACACAAAACGGGAAAGGCACGGAATATACATCGTTCTCTGCAACTGTACCAACTGACCATGGCAACCTGCAAATGGATTTCACGCAAAAAGGCGGTAAACTGATCTGGTTCATGGACCCCAGGGATATCGGCCCAAAAAAAGTAGGGGCGAAGGCTGCGGAGAAGAATGCTCTACAGTTTCTGGATAAGCATGGTTATCCGGGGATGACTGCCGTGAATTACGATGGATATGACAATGTAGGGAATTTCACGTTTGTGGCAAAGCAAAACGATGTGCTGATCTATCCGGAAAAATTAACGGTTAAAGTGGCGATGGATAAAGGTGAAGCTGTCGGTTTGCAAGCAGCCGATTACGTATATGAGCATCATAAACGGGACATCCCTAAGCCGAAGCTGACCGTTGAAGAAGCGCGCAAAGTATTAAATCCGGAGTTCAAGCTCATAAAGGAGCAAAAAGCGCTAATTAAGAACGAGCTTTCAGAAGAAGTGCTGTGTTATGAGTTCATGGGCCGAATCAATGGCCATTACTACCGGATTTATGTCAATAGCGACACCGGGATTGAGGAGTCGATTGAGCAGCTTCCGGGAATGAACGGAAAACGGGCTTCCTCAGAGCCGTAAACGGTTTATGGTTTAGAAGGCGGGTACGAACGCTTCCAGTCTGCGAAGCGGTTGTACCCGCCTTTTTACTAGCCCGCAATGCTCCATCATGGTATAATTGCCGAAACGGGAGGAGGAGCTTGATTGTTGCCGAAAGTAAATCAAATCTTGTACATACAGGTTGCTTCTTCTGATGAGGAAGAAGCAAAGATTGAATATAAATCGCGCATTGCAGATGTCGGAGAAAACGACATTCTCATCGAAATTCCTATAAACGAACAGACCGGCCGGTTCAAAAAGTTATTCCTGGGGGATGAGCTGTCTACCTTTTTTATAACCGAGGGCGGTATGAAAAATTATTTCAATACCCATGTCGTTGGATTTAAAGAAGATGTCATTAAGCTCATATCGATTCAAAAGCCGGATCCGGATCAAGTTACGAAGGTGCAGCGGAGAAGCTTTTTCAGAGTAAATGCTGACCTTGAACTCGCGGTAACGCTTTCCGGTCAGATTAAATTTTTGGCGGTAACCGACAATATCGGCGGCGGCGGAGTTTCTTTTATCGCTGACGGAAAATACACAATCAAATCGGGTGATCTATTAGACTGTTGGCTGCTTCTGACTTATAAAAACGGTTCGATCGACCATGTGAATTTTAAATGTGAAATTGTTCGCGTCAAGCCGCTTGAAACCGGACGCAATCAAGTGATGTGCAAATTCTCCGATATATCCGACACGGAGCGACAAAAAATAATACGCTTTTGCTTCGAGCGCCAGCTGGATTACAAGAATCGATGAAATCCCGCATAAACAACCATGGCAGGGATAAACTATCCGAAACGAAAATGTACAAGGATGGTTACTATGGAAAATCGCAAGCTGGTCAAGCTTTCTGATTATATTTCACAGTTCCTTAAAGTGTTGATCTTCATTTTGCTCTTCAGCTTGATCATTTCCCAGTTTGCTTTACAATTCCGGGCCGTAAGGGTATGGATTACAGGGGTTGACCGGCTCGAAGGGATTCCTTTTTCAGATGCCTCGTTTTTGCAAATATACTCGCAGTGTGGTATAATTTTTACGTTCGCAGGCAGAGCCTGCTTTTTTCTTGAGGGGTATTGGCATAACGCTGGAAGCTTCGCTTCGCCCTATTTTTGAGGGGGAAATTCTCGTTGATGATGCAGGTTGAAACGGAACAGGATCGAATTAATATTGCGATTGACGGACCTGCAGGAGC
Source organism: Paenibacillus abyssi (assembly GCF_014640295.1). Lineage (GTDB taxonomy): Bacteria > Bacillota > Bacilli > Paenibacillales > Paenibacillaceae > Paenibacillus_D > Paenibacillus_D abyssi. Next base: position 124,067 of record NZ_BMGR01000001.1, read on the forward strand.
AGGCAAAAGCACTGTTGCCAGGAAGGTAGCTGCCAGGCTCGGTTACATCTATATCGACACCGGTGCCATGTACCGGGCGGTTACGTTAAGCGCTCTGCAATCTGGCATTGAGCCGGGAGATTTGGAACGTTTGACAGAATTGGCAGGTGATCTGAAGATTGAGCTGTCACCCGGCGAGCATGGGCAGACGGTATGGCTCAATGGATCCGATGTGACAGATGCGATACGTTCCAGAGAGGTGACGCTGAGGGTATCGGAAGTTGCTGCGGTCGAAGCCGTCCGCACCCTATTAGTGGACATGCAAAGACAGCTTGCCATTCGCAAGGGAATCGTTATGGATGGCCGGGATATAGGGACACACGTGCTGCCCGATGCGGAACTGAAAATATTTCTGACTGCCAGCGTGCAGGTAAGGGCTGCAAGGCGCTATGAAGAAACGAAGCATTCCCATCAGGTGAGTGTAGAGCAGCTTGAGAAAGAAATTGCACAGCGTGACAAAATGGATCAGGAACGTAAAGTATCACCGCTCTTGCGTGCCAGGGATGCCATCCTCGTCGACAGTACAAATCTGTCGATCGAACAAGTGGTCTCACAAATTGTGGAATTAAGCCGAACCAAAATGGCGGAGGCGAAGTAAACTATGTTATATCGTTTTTGCCGAATGCTGCTCCGGTTCATATTTGCAACGATGTTTCCTTTGAAGGCGGAAGGGCTGGAACATATTCCGGCACAAGGCTCAGCACTCCTTTGTTCCAATCATATCAGTAATATAGACCCGACCACGGTTGGGGTAAAAGTCAACCGCAAGGTCCATTATATGGCAAAAGCGGAGCTGTTCAGCTTTCGTCCGATCGGCGCTTTTTTGCGGGCGCTGGGCGCTTTTCCCGTTAAAAGGGGCGGTGTCAGCAAGGAGTCGATCCGCATGGCGCTGCAGCTGCTTAAAGATGGAAACGTCATGGGCATATTTCCTGAAGGAACGCGTAACAGCGGAGACGGGATGGGAAAGAAAGGCGCTGCCATGATTGCTCTTCGCAGCGGCGCTGCCGTTATTCCGGTTGCTATCATTGGTAAATACCGGCCATTCCGGCCAATAAAAATTGTATATGGAAAGCCAGTTGATCTTTCCGAGTTTATTGGAGATTCTTCACCCGATGTGCTCGAGAGAGCGACGGAGAAGATTATGGTCAGCATCCGTGAATTGGTTCGTAAGGGCTAATAAACGGTTAATAATGAATAAGTTTTAAATCCCGTCTAATTCAGTAGTTCCTTACTGTTAGAAGGGTTTAAATAAAGTTGGGGTATGAATTGAGGAGGTTATTTCAAATGTCAGAAGAAACAAAGATTCAAGAATCCGCGGTTGAAGAAGCTGTAAGTCAAGAGACTGAAGCAGAAACCGTTAGCCAAGAGGCGCTGGACAATCTCGTATCGCTGAAGAAAGGTGATACGGTTAAAGGCACAATCGTCAAGATCGAAGATAACCAAGCTACTGTAAGCCTTGGATATAAATATGACGGTGTCATTCCACTTCGTGAGCTTTCTGCTGTTCAGATCGGCAGTGCATCGGATGCAGTGCAGATCGGCCAAGAAGTCGAGCTGAAAGTAGTCAGCATAGATGATGAGAAAGAAAAGCTTGTTCTTTCGAAACGATTGGTTGATGGTGAAAATGCTTGGGAGCAGCTGCAAAAGAGCTTTGAGTCCGGCGAAGTACTGGAAGTTACCGTGGCCGATGTCGTCAAAGGCGGACTTGTCATTGACGTAGGCGTGCGCGGTTTCATTCCTGCTTCTATGGTTGAACGTCACTTTGTAGAAGATTTCAGCGACTACAAAGGCCGTACACTGCGTGTGAAAGTGAAAGAATTGGACCAAGAGAACAACAAGGTCATCCTTTCGCAAAAAGAAGTGCTTGATGAAGAATTTGAGCAAAGCAAACAAGCCATCATGGCTTCGCTGCAAGCCGGCCAAGAGCTGGAAGGCACTGTACAGCGTTTGACGCCATTCGGCGCGTTTGTTGATATCGGCGGCGTAGACGGCTTGGTTCACGTATCCGAGCTTTCCTGGCAGCATGTTGTCCATCCGAAGGATGTAGTATCCGAAGGTGACAAAGTTCGCGTAAAAGTGCTTAAAGTTGATCCTTCCGTTGGAAAAATCAGCCTGAGCATTAAAGCTGCTCAGCCTGGTCCATGGGAATCGGCTGCCGGCCAATTCAACACAGGCGATATTGTAACGGGTACCGTTCGCCGTCTGGTAAACTTCGGCGCATTTGTTGAAATCGCACCAGGAGTTGAAGGCCTAGTGCACATCTCGCAAATCGCTCATCGTCATATCGCTACTCCGCAAGAAGTGCTCAAAGAAGGCCAAGAAGTGCAAGCGAAGGTGCTTGACTTCAATCCTGCTGAGAAACGCGTCAGCTTGAGCATCAAGGAAACGGAAGAAGCGCCTGAACAAGCGCCAAGATCGGAAAGATCCGAAAGATCTGAAAGATCCCGCGCTCCAAAAGAAGAATTGAACAACCCGAATGTTAGCTTGAGCAACCAAAGCATGAGCTTTACGCTTGCAGAACGTTTCGGCGACAAACTTAGCAAACTGAAATAAATTCTATAATCGGTAATCCCTTTTGCGGGATTACCGATTTTTTTTGGCCATAATGGCGCATAATAGGGCAACGGGAGGGATCCGCATGAATGCCGGTTATGTATCCTTATGGCTGCTGCTTGTTGTTTTAATATTAAACGCTACCGGTTGGAAAAGGGTCATAACCGATGATTTATCCTGGTTAGTCATCCTTTTGTTTGCTGGCGGCTGGATGATCCTCTCGCCATTCCATCTGCAAATTGTGCCGTATTTTATCGTGGAATGGACGATGATTTGGTTATTGTTTTGGGCGGTCCTTGTAATTTATGCGCATAGAGATCGGTATCACGCCACTTTTTTGTTGTTTGGCGCCGGATTAATTACTGTGATCTGGTTTTGGATACGGAAGATGTATATTATGGATCCTGTTTTCGTATTTATTCATCCGAATTGGGACGCGCCATTCGTTTCGGGCCTGTTTGCCGGTATTATGTCAGGGCGGTTCAAAGATCAATACGCCATGCTTGCTCTTTCTGCCGGATTCGGGGAAGTAATGGTTCAATACATAGTAGCTGACGGCAGCAAGCTCGGGCATATTGGTGATGGGATGTGGTGGGATCGTTGGCTATGCGCATTATTGATTGCCCGTATAGTTGGAGGGTTGGCAGCCATTTTGATAAGGTTAAGAGCAAAGCTGCGCTGGGGCGGATTACATGACAGGGGAGGCCATTCATCATGACCGCTTTTCTCATCGAAAACAAATATACAGTTGGCATTATGCTTGGCGTGATATTTGGACTTGCCTCGAGAATACTCATGCTTCGAACGGATTATCGGCAGTATCCAACCTATCCGCATGGCCGGATTATCCATATATCGCTAGGTGTGATTGCGGCTGCCCTCGGGGCTGTCGCTGTACCTGCGCTATTCAATAAAGACTATACGGCAATCACGTTCCTAACGCTTGCCGCACAACAATTCCGGGATGTAAGAAAAATGGAACGGGATACACTGACCAAAATCGATGAACTGGAGCTTGTGCAGAGGGGGACAACCTATATTGAAGGGATAGCGATGGTATTCGAAGGAAGAAACTATCTGGTTATCATGACAGCCTTCTTTAGCAGTTTATTTGCCATCTCCTTTACGTGGTATTACGGCTTGGCGGCAGGTATAGTATCGATGATCATCGTGCTTGCTCTTCGTTCGGGCAAATCGATCTCCCATATCGCATCCGCCGAATCCGTTCCCGTAAAGCAGGATGGGCCGGATTTGCTCGTGGGCGATATCTACATTATGAATGTGGGATTAAAAGTAAATCAAGAATTAATTGCGGAGCGTGGCCTCGGGGTCATCATAAAGCCGTACAATCCGAACGGAAAAGCGACGCTTAGCAATCTTGGACAGCGGCAAGCGATTTTATATGACTTATCGACAATACTCGGTGTTTATCGCGATGACGGTGAGCCTGCCTTGATTCCGATGGCAAAACTCGACATGCGCGACGGCAGGCTGGCGATTTTCTTGCTTCCTCAAGAAAAAAACGCAAGCAAAGCAAGAGAGATTGTGCTGCGGGTGCCTATTCTTGAATCAGCGGTAAGAATGCCGACCGAAGCGAAGGTCAATCAACAGGAGGGATCCTAAATTGGGGGAGATCAAAGCGGTCGTAACGATGCATAAACAGCAGGTCGGCGGCGGAGCTCCGATTTTTGTTGCGGATAATGTAAAGCAGATGGAGGAAACGGCCTTTCTTCTGGAGAAATTATTGGATGCGGCTGTTCATGATCTGAAAAACGGCACATTTATTTTGGTGAAGCATAAATAAATGAAATGTTAGCCAAGACAGCGCTTTTTTGCTATGATGAATAGCGTGAGAATTTTTGAAGGAGTGGAAAAGATGGCAAGACCCGTTATTGCAATCGTCGGGCGGCCAAATGTGGGTAAATCTACAATTTTTAACCGCGTCATCGGTGATCGGTTGGCTATTGTGGAAGATAAACCGGGTGTCACGAGGGATCGGATCTACGGATCTGGTGAATGGAACGGCAAAGCTTTCAGTATTGTGGATACTGGAGGCATTGAAATCGATGGTGTTGACGAGATCATGAAGTCAGTCCGCATGCAAGCGGAACTGGCGATCGAGGAAGCTGACGTCATCATTTTTATGGTCGATGCCAAAACCGGTTTGACCCATGCGGACGATGAAGTTGCACAAATGTTATTTCGTTCACGGAAACCTGTTGTCGTGGCCGTCAACAAGGTCGATAATTTTAACCGGATGGACGATATTTATGAGTTTTATAGTCTTGGATTTGGCGAGCCGATTGCGATCTCCGGAGCGCATGGTATCGGTATCGGAGATTTATTGGACGCTGCTGTGGAGAAGCTGCCTGAGCTTACAGATGTCGAATACGACGAAGATGTCATTCGAGTTGCGTTGATCGGAAGGCCGAATGTCGGGAAATCTTCACTTGTTAATGCTCTGTTAGGTGAGGAGCGTGTAATCGTAAGCAACGTTGCAGGCACAACGCGCGATGCGATTGATACACCGTTTGAACGCGATGGACAGCGATATGTCCTTATTGATACAGCCGGTATGCGCAAGCGGGGTAAGGTCTACGAGGCAACAGAAAAGTATAGTGTTATGCGTGCGCTGAAAGCGATCGAACGCGCGGATGTGGTTCTTATTCTCATTAATGGCGAAGAAGGAATCATTGAACAGGACAAGCATATAGCAGGATTCGCCCATGAGGCTGGGAAGGCCTCCATATTTGTAGTGAATAAATGGGATGTTGTTGAAAAAGGCGACAAAACGATGCAGCATTTCACGCAAAGCGTGCGCGATCACTTTTTGTTCATGACCTACGCACCTGTCGTGTTCCTGTCCGCGTTAACGAAATCACGGTTACATAAGCTGCTTCCTGTTGTAAACCACGTTTCGGAGCAGCATGCGATGCGTATTCAGACCCATCTGCTTAACGATGTCATCGCCGATGCGGTTGCGATTAATCCGCCTCCGTCGGATAAAGGGAAGCGCCTGCGCATCAATTATGTCACACAAGTGGCTGTTAAACCGCCGACTGTTGTGGTTTTCGTAAACGATCCTGAATTAATGCATTTCTCGTACCAGCGCTATTTGGAGAACAAAATCCGCAGCGCATTTGATTTTGAGGGTACGCCGATCCGTATTTTTACGCGTCGGAAGTCCGATGAAGATTAGGGGAGAGTAGAGTTGTTCGACTTTATTGCAGTTGTGGTCAGTTATTTGCTCGGTTCGCTCGCATTCAGCATACTCATTGCAAAATGGGTGAAGGGAATTGACATTCGCCAGCATGGAAGCGGCAATGCCGGAGCGACCAATACGCTTCGGGTGTTGGGGAAAGGGCCGGCGATTGCCGTATTTTTGCTCGATATCGCTAAAGGTATTCTTGCCGTATTTATCGGTGATTGGCTTAGCGGCGGCAATGAATGGACGATGGTGCTGAGCGGTCTTGCGTCGATTGTCGGGCATAACTGGCCGATCTGGTTTCGCTTTAAAGGCGGCAAAGGCATTGCCACGACGGTTGGCGTTATGGCGACTTTGTCTTTCCTGCCGACATTATATGCGGGTTTGCTCGCTATTTTATTAATTGTTATCACTCGTTATGTTTCTTTAGGCTCGCTAGTGTTCGCTGCGTTTACACCCCTGTTTCTTGTGCTGCTTGGCAAACCCCTCCCTCTGTTATGGGCAAGTTTGATCATCTGTGCCTTTGCGTTCCTAAGACACCGCACCAACATTGTAAAGCTTGTGCAAGGCAAAGAAAACAAGCTGGGCGCTAAGAAAGGAGTGTCTCATGGCAAATCATAAAGTAACGGTTCTCGTTGCGGGAAGCTGGGGTACAGCGCTTGCCGCTGTGCTCGCTGACAACGATCACCAGGTGAAGCTGTGGACACGCAACTCGGAGCAAGCGCAGGAAATTAACGGCGCCAGGAAAAATATGCGTTTTCTGGGTGAGGCGGCTTTACCTGAAGGGATCGAAGCGACTACCGATCTGGCTGAGGCTTTGAAGGGAGCAGAAGCGGTCGTATTTGTCGCCCCATCCGCAGCGATGAGGGAGATTGCAAAGCTTGCAGCCCCCTACATAAGTGAGCATACATGCTGTATTCACGCGACAAAAGGCTTTGAAACAGACAGTCTGAAACGGATGACAACCGTACTGGCGGAGGAGCTTCACCGGAAGGAAGAGGAACTGGTTGTATTGTCCGGGCCAAGCCACGCCGAGGAGGTTGTACGGAAGCAGCCGACTACCGTTGTCGTAGCCTCATCTAACCAGGAAGCGGCAGAGTACGCACAGGATTTGTTTATCAATAGTTATTTTCGCGTCTATACCAACCCGGATGTCATCGGGGTGGAGGTTGCCGGTGCGATCAAAAATATTATTGCACTGGGGGCAGGGCTATCGGACGGCCTCGGCTTCGGAGACAATGCCAAGGCCGCTTTAATCACCCGGGGGTTAGCTGAAATCGGCCGACTGGGCTCAGCTATGGGAGCGAATATGCTCACGTTCGCTGGATTAGCTGGCATAGGAGACCTCATTGTGACCTGCACGAGCCAGCACAGCCGTAACTGGCGTGCAGGTTCGATGCTCGCAAAGGGCCTGGCTGTTGAAGAAGTTCTGAAGCAGATGGGCATGGTTGTTGAAGGGATCCGCACCACGCGCGCGGCGCATGTATTGGCTGAACAATACGATGTACCGATGCCGATTACCGAGCAACTATACCAAGTGCTGTTTGCATCCAAACCGCCGAAACAAGCGGTTGAGGATTTAATGGGTCGCGGACGCACACATGAAATTGAGGAAGTAGCCAAGTCATGGGGCCTACACCAATCTGAACCTCCTGTCATATGATGCTAGCAGTACTGGCATATGTTTGCAGGAGGAGGGGTACGATGAACAACAAAAACATCCCTAAAGATGTCCTTGATGCGGTAAAGAAAAAAACAGGCAAGCCAATTAGCGAAAATGCGATTAAAAAACTTGCCAGCGGTGTAACTTCGCAGACAATCCAAAGCGAAGCGGAGCTGCGCCGCTTGATCAAGCAGGTATCGACAATGGCTAAAGTTCCGGTTACAGAAGAAACAGTGAACGAGATTGTCGGAGCTGTGAAAAAGAGTGGCATGAACATGAACAATCTCGAAGCTTTAATGAAAATGATGCTTAAAAAATGATCGCATAACGGACAAAAACACGATCCAGGAAAACGTATTTTCTACTGGACGCCGTTTTTGTCCTTTTTTTTTGTAACGACTTTGACAAGACCGCGGTTTTCGTTTCTACTTATCCAATGTTATAATATTACTTTATTAGACCATAGAGCAGGAGTAGATTTGATCATGGATCCAATGACCAAAATGTGGGTGTCCTTCATTGGGATCGGATTGATGGCATTGGCAGCTGTTGTCATCACGATAGCAAGGACAAAAACCCGTGGCGTAGTGCGTATTATTTTGTCGATTATTGCTTTTGTATTATTGTTATTCGGATTTTTGTACGGTTTTATCTCAATTACATAAACGATTCAGAGCAGGAGGACGGAGAATTTCATGATTGAACTCAAAGGACGAATGAAAACGGCAGAAGTGGAAAGCGAAAGTGGACTTTCGATTCTTGACCATGCCTTAAAACATGATATTGATTGGGGATTTTCCTGTACGCGCGGGACATGCGCCCGCTGCCGCTGCCTGATTGAATCGGGCATGGAATATCTGGAGGATGTAACGGACGAGGAATGGGACCGTTTGGAGCAGCATGAGCTGGACGAAGGCTATCGACTGGGATGTCAGGCGATGGTCAAATCATCGGCAGGACATATTGTTGCGGTTAATAAGCCGTATTTCTAAAGGAGGTGTCGCGCTTGAACACCGCCGATCATTTGCTTCATGTACTATCCGAAATAGCGGGCAGGGTATCTGAGTCTGGCTCTCCTTGGGTGGTAGGGGGAAGTGCGGGCTTGCTGCTTAGAGGGCTTGAGCTTGACAAACCGCCCCGTGATCTGGATCTTTACGCCGATGAAGAGGACGTGCTCGCCGTTCACAGCGCCTTGGAGCCCTATTCTGTCGATCGGCAGGTGCTGAACGAATCAGGCCTGTACCGGTCGATTTTGAGCCATTATTTGATCGATGGGATAGCGGTTGAGTTAGTTGGCGGCTTCGAAGTACAGACGGCGGATGACCTTTATCGCGCGGAAGTGCGTGAGGTGCTCGATCCGTACGGCCAACAGGTGTCAAAGGGGCAGATCGGCTTTACTATTGTGCCTTTAGCCCATGAGCTTTGCTTTAATGTGCTGCGCGCCCGGGAAGACCGGTCGCAGCTTATTGCATCTGCTATTTCACAGGAATATCAAAGGCATATGCCGGCGTTTCAGGCGATTAAGGAGCGCAACCGTCTGTCGGAGGATACGCTGGCCCGTATGCAGGGATGGATCGGTCAGCATGGAACGGAGGAATGGACAGATGGGCGTTGAGGTTACGTTCATGCCGGAAGGAAAAAAGGTTACCGTCCAACCTGGCGTATCCGTGCTTGAGGCGGCCAGAAGGGCTGGAATATCGATTAGAACGCGCTGCGGAGGCAAAGCAGGGTGCCTTATGTGCAAAGTGACGCATTGCTCCGTAGGCGGCCTATCGGCACCAAGAGAAAATGAACGAAGAAAGCTCGCAGGTTTGGAATCATCGGGCTTGCGTCTGGCCTGTCAAGCAAAAGTGACGGGAAATGCGGCCATTGAAGTGCCGGAGGATCCATTACGTTCGGCAGTACGAAAGCAGTTGGCCAGACAAAAAGAGCAGGAAGATGAATTGTGGTAAGCAGGAGGTAATCGAAACAATGAGAACAGTGAAAAAATCGGTAAGCCTGTTGGCGCTGATCGGTTTATGTGCTGTCCTGATGACAGGGTGTTTATATCCCGAGGAGAACCGCGCGCAGAATATGGCATCGACCCGTGATGCAGTTATCTATATGCAATCTGTCATTGATCAATATCAGCAGCAAACCGGTGTGCTGCCTATTAAGAATAGTACGCCTGACACGCCAAAGTACGAGAAGTATGTGATCGATCTGGCGAAGCTCCAGCGCATGCAGTACATTGGTGATCTTCCGTCGGTTTCTTTTGAAAATGGCGGGCGATTTTATTTTCTGCTGCTTGATGAGGATACGAAACCAACAGTGAAACTGATGGATCTTGTTTCATTTCAAGCCGTGAACGATATCCAAAGCTGGGTCAATGATTACCAGCGGCGAAATAACACTCTGCCTGTAGGAGATGAGGCATATCCTGGATTTTTCCGCATTGATTACGGTGCTCTTGGCAAAAAGGAGCCCGCAATAACGAGTCTGTATTCCGGGACAACACTCAGTACGATGATGGACGGGCAAGGTATCGTCTATATCGACTATGGGATTGATTTGATGAGAACGATAGAGCGGAACAGCTTAGCGCCTGAACCGGAGCAGGATTTGAGAGAGTTTCTGGCTGCTGAATACGATTTTGTTCCGGTTAAAACCACTGTGTATCATTGGGTGGACAATGAACCGCGCGCCATGCCGGAAGATAAAGAGTAAGTTTCTGCCTGTAAAAGTGGCCGTCTCAAACGCAGTGCATTCTGCGGGGGAGACGGCCTCTTTGTGCTGCGCTGGAAATCATTATTTGCTTCTGTCTGGCGATTTGTTGGAATAGGGAGACGCATCGCCTCATATATCAATTCATGGAAGGACGGAGCGTGTGCCGTTTTAAAAGATTTCATCAAGGAGTCGTCATAAATACCGGGCGGCAACATATGATGTTACTAGTCCAAATGGTTGTACGAGTTGCGTCGCTTGCCCGCTTCAATCATCCGAAGGATAGCGGCGAACCCTGGCAGTGCGAGGTAAATGTCAGCGTTCCGGCAGGAGATGTACCACCTTGTACTCGGAAATTTGATTGGGAGGGGATATTCAGTGGAGAAAGTTGACATTTTCAAGGACATAGCCGAACGAACAGGCGGGGATATTTACCTCGGCGTCGTTGGTGCAGTACGTACAGGCAAATCAACCTTTATCAAACGCTTCATGGAAACGGTTGTACTGCCCAGCATAACAAACGAAGCCGACCGGATAAGAGCGATCGATGAACTGCCGCAAAGCGCGGCCGGGAAGACCATTATGACGACGGAACCTAAATTTGTGCCGAACCAAGCCGTTCAGATCAAAGTGACGGAAGGCCTTAACGTTAATGTCAGGCTGGTTGACTGTGTCGGCTATGCAGTTGAAGGCGCGAAAGGCTACGAGGATGAGAACGGTCCCCGCATGATAACGACGCCTTGGTTCGAGGATCCGATTCCGTTCCAGGAAGCAGCCGAGATCGGAACCCGTAAAGTAATACAGGAGCACTCCACCCTTGGAGTGGTTGTAACGACGGACGGATCGATTGCGGAGATCCCGCGCAATTCCTACATCGATGCGGAAGAGCGAGTCATTAATGAGCTGAAAGAAGTTGGCAAACCATTTGTGCTCATTGTGAACTCAACCCGGCCGAAAAGCGATGAAGCTCTGCAGCTAAGAAATGAACTGCAGGAGAAATATGATATTCCAGTCATGACCATGAGCGTAGCCACGATGGGAGAGGAGGAAGTCATCTCCGTACTGCGCGAGGTATTGTACGAGTTCCCTGTCCATGAGGTCAACGTCAATCTGCCGAGCTGGGTAATGGTTCTTAATGAGAATCACTGGGTACGCAGCAATTATGAAAATTCCGTTCGCGATACCGTAAAGGACATCCGGCGTCTGCGGGATGTTGACCGGGTGGTTGCGCAGTTCATGGAATATGACTTCATCTCCCGCGCCGGATTAAGCGGGATGAATATGGGGCAAGGCGTGGCAGAGATTGACTTGTATGCGCCGGATGAGCTGTATGACCAAATCCTGATGGAAGTGGTGGGTGTCGAGATTCGCGGCAAAGACCATTTGCTTCAGCTGATGCAGGAATTCTCCCATGCCAAGCGTGAATATGACCGGTTTGCCGAAGCGCTCGAAATGGTGAAAACGACCGGATACGGCATTGCCGCCCCTTCCTTGGCGGAAATGGCGCTCGACGAACCGGAATTGATTCGTCAAGGCTCAAGATTCGGCGTACGCCTCAAAGCTACCGCTCCCTCGATCCATATGATCCGCGTCGACGTCGAATCTGAATTTGCGCCGATCATCGGTACGGAGAAGCAGAGTGAGGAGCTGGTGCGCTACCTTATGCAGGATTTTGAGAACGACCCGATAAAAATCTGGGAGTCCGATATTTTCGGCCGTTCACTGCATTCCATCGTCAGAGAAGGCATTCAAGGAAAAATTGCGATGATGCCCGACAATGCGCGATATAAGTTGCAGGAGACACTCGGACGCATTATCAATGAAGGCTCAGGCGGGCTGATTGCGATTATTCTTTAGGCTGCCAATGATGATGAATTAGAGCTTTATCGACAAGCTGAGGACACGCGATAGCGTGTCTTTTTATTTGTTTCACTATCTGGTGCCCGTCCATAGCCTGAATATCCTTAAATATCAGTCATTTCAACACTTTTGCATTAAAACGTGAAAACTTCCTAATCTACTTGAAATTCGGAAACGGCTGTATTACTATAAATTTGTTCGGCTTTAAGGTATATTTTTGCAACTTTCGGTTAAACAGAATGATATTGATGCGACAACGGTTGCCGTCAGGGGAGGTGAAAGATATGAACAAAACGGATTTGATTGCCAAAGTGGCTGAATCGACCGAGCTTTCCAAGAAAGATGCGACAAAAGCGGTCGACGCCGTTTTTGATGCTATCTCTGACGCTCTGCAAAGCGGAGAGAAAGTTCAACTGGTCGGCTTCGGTAACTTTGAAGTTCGCGAGCGTTCGGCACGTAAAGGCCGCAACCCGCAAACAGGCGAAGAGATCGAAATCGCGGCTAGCAAGATGCCGGCATTTAAACCAGGTAAATCTTTAAAGGATCTTGTATCCAACTAACCGATGAAATGAATTGAACGTCCGGATGGATTCCATTCGGGCGTTTTCAAATTCGCGTCCTTAGCGTCTATTGACTTTTTTTGAGAAATCCTTTAGACTCATTTTTGCAAATATTCAAAACGCGAAACGGATGTCACTGTCACAAAGAACGGCGTCAGTTGTTTCAGATCGGTTCGTCGGGGTATGGCGCAGCCTGGTAGCGCGCACCCTTGGGGTGTCTCGTAATGGCTTCGTTAGGTAAATCCGCTAACTTAGCGGTAAATCCTCCGTTCGACAAGCGGTATTTTTAACGCATGGGTGCGCGGCTGGGTATCGGTAGGGTGCGCGTAAGTTACACTCCCGTTCGGTAACGTAAAAGTTAGCGGGAGGATCTACATTGGACAAGCGTATAGGCAGACGCTATAAGAACACGAGGCGCTCCGGTAAAGGTCCGGCATCACTCGACGATTTGTACGATACGTTCGTAACCGCCAAGATAGCGGAAGGCGTGTCGGCCAGAACGATCGAAACTTACGAGGAAAATTATCGTTTTTTATGCGATTATATAGCGCTTGAAGGATTGCCGCGGGAATTTGACTCGGTGACAACGGATTTACTCCGGTCTTACATTAACTGGATGCTGACGAAGAAGCGGAAGTGGGAAGGTCACGCGCACAAATCGGAAGATGAGAAAACGGTGGGCCTCTCGCCGGTAACGGTTAATACGCGGCTCAAAGGTTTACGTACTATGTTCACGTTTTTGTACGCCGAGGACGAGATACCTTACAACCCATTCGACAAAATAAAGCCGGTCAAAGAGCCGGAGCAAGAAATAGAAATAATGACCGCCGAACAAATGGAGCGTATACTTAAATCTCCGGACAGGAAGACATACGCCGGCTTCCGGGACTTCGTGTTTATGAACGTATTGATTGACGGATTCTTCCGCATTAATGAAGCGCTAAAGATCCGCGAATCCGACATAAACTTCGAAACGGGCCTCGTCACAATCCCGGCTGTAAACGCCAAGTCACGCAAGAGTAAAACGGTACCGTTATCGAGAGGGACGCTGAAACTGCTACGCGACCTGATCGCTGATAATGCGGATTTCGAGACGGATTACGTTTTTCTCACGAACTACGGCGACAATATTTCGGATGACCGTATGCGGGACCGAATTAAGCAGCACGCGAGGAAAGCGAATATTGACGTTAGGGTATACCCGCATTTGTTCCGGCATAGCGCGGCAACCCTTTACCTAGAGAACGGCGGAGAGATCCGTTTTTTAGCGGAATTACTTGGACATGCTGACCTCCGGATGGTACTCCGGTACACGCATTTATCGAAAAAAGCGGTATCGGAAATGCACGTAAAATACTCGCCTATTCACAACGTTACCGGGAAGCTTAGTAAGGAACGTCGTATAATGCGCTGAGAGGCGTATAGAGACGCGTAACCACCTTGTCGGTATAAACTGTACTGTATAACGAATAAAGCCCGCCAGGAACCGATTACGGAACCGAGCGGGCTTCTTCGTTTATTTAAGAATGATCTCTGTCACCACATCCTCGCCTATAGATGAATAACTCGCGCCATCAAATGCCGCGTCCACGAAATAATTCAGGCTGGTGATTTGATTTATGTCGCTTTTGACTTCAAATATAATTTTTCCTTTCTTTATAACCTTCCCTTTATACTCACCGCCGAGCGATTCATAAGTGTAACCGGCGACTTGCTCTTTGGTATTCGTCACAATTTCGCCCGATGGGAACCAGCCTACGTTGTCGCTCGAAGTATTCTCCACCTCTACGTCAAAGACAACCGCATTCACCGGACTATAATACGTATCATACTTAAACGCAGGATTCAGCGTTACTTTCGTCACCTTCAGCGTCATCGGCCCGCTTTTGACCGTCACGTTTACGTCGTACGATTTCGCGGCTGTAGCGGTTGTTTCCGTTGCGCCGCCGTCCTTACTCGTTATGGATACCGTACGTGTTGCCGCGTCATATCGTACGTTAGCGCCGAGCATTTCGGCCGCCGCCCGTACCGGTACGTAGGTAACGCCTTTTTGTACGATCGGCTCGACGTTCGCGACCTGACCGTTAACAATTAGCGTAAACTTCGTTGCGGCAAATGCACCAAATCCGATGGACGCTCCGAGTATTGACGTTAACAATGCCGCGATTACGAGTTTCTTCCGCATAATATCATCCTCTCCTTCGGTAGTTTCTACGTAATTTTACCATAAACGTTTCAGGACGCGGAGAAAATTTTAACTACGGATGTCCCAATCTGCGCGGATCGTGTAACGGAGGAAAAAGTTTTCCGCAAAAGTGTGCGAGAACAAATGTCTATCCGAATAATACAGTAACAGAGAAATTTACGGAAGGAGGCGCTGATAATGGCGCAGGAAATTAAACGGGCATTACCACGCAAACGTAACCGGGTGCAAATCGTGAAGGTTACGGTTAAGCATCCGGACGGGACGACGGAAGAGGTTGACGCGAAGGAGTGTACGAAGTGTGGCGTAGTGAAGGCGCTGCTGGAGTTTAACACGAACAGTAATCGGTGCTCAGAATGCGCAAAGGAATCAGCGCGAGGGAATTACAAACAACGTAAAGTAATGTGGGAGGTTATTGAGGGGGGTAAGGTACAAGAAATGTAATGAGTGTTTTGAAAACAAGAAAGAAGAAATTGATTTTTATAAAAGCGGAAGAGGCTACGAGTTTATTTGTAAGAGTTGTAGGATAAGCGCGGCTATTAACAACAAGAAAAATAATAAAGAGCGTTACGCTAGATACTCTGCTAATCGCAACGCACTTATTAAGGCACTTCCAAGGTATGACCACAGGAAAGCCACATTTGATTCTTACAGGTATTTCAACTATAAATGCGCTTTAACTAACACGCGCGGGGATTTAGTGGATGATCATTTTATAGCTATAGCCACGGGTCATGGAGGAACAATTAGAGGGAATATAATACCTCTTCTCTCTGCTATTAACTTTAGTAAGAACGATGCTGACCCATTCACTTGGTTCGAAACGAATAGGCAACGTTTCGAACTCGATGATTCCCGCTGGAACGCGCTTATCTCGTACCTCGCGGATCAGAACGGACTCACCCTCGACGAATATAGGCAGTTTGTCGATTGGTGCTACGCAAATCAACGCAGTATTGACGACATCCGCGCGGACAATGAACGATACGGCTACGTTGTATCATCGCTCGAACTTTGGCGTGAGGCTACCGGAATGTCGTTTCCACTACGGATTGACTTCCGCCAGAAGAGGAGGAATGCTCGCGATCGACGTAACCATTTCGTTGGTATCCACGAGATGGTCTAAACGGAGAGGAGGCGTTAACATGAACAATCCTGCTATCTCGTATTTTACCCGTTTCCAATTTCGTGGCCCGCCCGCTTAAATACGCCTCAACGCGATCACCGTAAAATTGACGGGAAATTAGGCGCTGAAATAGGCGTAGGGTATAAACACTTCACCCGACGGATTTAAACGCTAATTTCACGGTAAAATCGCGGCGAAAAGTAGGCGTGCGGATTTCAGGCGCGGGGCAGGCGGCGGGGCGCGGCGTTTCGGGGACGGTTTTATCTTTTATATTTTAAGTTCCATGCGCTCCAGATAGTATTAATAACCGTTTACGCGTAAATGTTTGGATACGTACGGATTAAATACGGAACGTAGTGGAGTATTTAAGACGTAATGTTTTAATCTTTAAATCTTTAATGCTTTTAATATCTTTAAAATCTTTTATTATAACGCAAAGTTCCCGTTAAGTCAATAGTGACTTTTCGCGAACACTACGTTTACCTACGATCCGGCCCCGCGCTGGAAATCGGTAACATTAACTATTCTGCTACGGAGGTGTTAACGTGAAAGTAACGATCCCTAACGAAGTGGCTGACGCGATTGAATTTGCCCGCAGTTGGCCGGAAACTAACGCGAGTATTATAACGCACGTGATTGATTCGGAAATTTATACCGATGATCGCTCGAATGCTCTACGCTCAATCCCGTTCGATACGCTCTTATCCGCACTCGTCAACGGTTACGAACGTGAGAAGACGGCGGAGGAGGCCGCACATGAGCGAATTAAAAGGGTTTACGACATCGCTATTGATACTGCTAAGTATTTCATTGATGCCGTCGAAATAGCGGAGCAACTATCGTTCGCGGACGGAATCAAATACGCACTGAACGAACTCGGAGTAAAAATAAGCGGCGTCAACGCGCCGGGAAGAGATACCGGTAAATGAACAGCGGTAAGTTCACGTATGAGGTTAACGTGATTATATCGAGAACTCCGTCTGGACTACGTTTTGCGGCACTATCGCTGAAGATATATGAAGAAATCCGCTCAATCACGGCGGCCTCTTATCGGCGGTTGAATACGCAATCGTCAACGAAGTGAACGGCCGGACGGAAGCGCGGACACTGGCGGAATTGCTCGCTGAATATACGCAAGAGGTGGCGCGGCTGCGAACGACGATCATTAACGCAATGGTTCCGAAAATTGACGAAAAGGGAGCGATGTAAATGGTAGCGCACGAGGACGTATTTAAAGGCACGGCGATCAAACGGTCACAAACACCGGAGGAACTGACGGTCGCACTATCAGCGTTCATACCCGCAAATTTAACGGCGGCCGACGTAATCTTCCTATGTATCGGTACGGACCGCTCAACGGGCGACGCTTTGGGACCGCTAGTTGGAACGTATTTGGCGGGCCTCGGCTATAACGTAGTCGGTACGATTGACGATCCGACGCACGCGATGAACCTTGCGGAGAGAATGGCGGAGCTGCCCGCTGATAAAACGGTAATTGCGATCGATGCGGCACTCGGCCAAGTAACGTCGGTCGGCACGTACATGGCGATTAATGGTCCGTTGAAGCCGGGCGCGGGCGTCAATAAGGATCTACCGTATGCCGGCACGTATTCGATTAGCGGAATCGTTAACATTGGCGGCTTCATGGAATACTTCGTGCTGCAGAATACGCGGCTATCCGTCGTAATGAAGATGGCGCGCGATATCACTTCCGCACTCGTTAACGTATTTCCGATGCACGGATCAGCGCGCAAGGTACCAGAGGAGGCACCCGTTAAGAAAAAGCGCGGCCGCCCTCGTAAAGTTAAGACGGAGGTGAGCGTATGACGCCGGAACAAGTCGCGCTAGAAACGTCGATGCTCGCCTGGCAACGGATAGCTGACGAGTATAAAACGGAGATCACGCGCCTCCGTACGAATATCGAAGCGCTACGGACTTACGCGGAGGATCGCGAATTGGAATACCGCGACGATCCGGTGGCGGGCGTACATTTTCGGCTTGGCATGGCGGCGGCCTACGGTGACATCGCGCGTAAATGCGTAGTGGCGGCCGCGTGTGATAACGTTAAATTTATGCGAGGAGATGACGGGGATGGCGGAAAATAAGCGAAACTTTGCGGCTGATCAACGTATATGCGACGCGGCGACTCCGGGGCCTTGGACGATCGAAGGTAACAACGTGGATGGTCCGGATACTGGTTACGGCGAATTGCGTGTGGCAACGTTAAGCGATACGGCAAGGCGTGAACAGACGGAGAACGCACGTTTTATCGCGGAAGCCCGTACCGGATGGCCGGCGGCGTTAGCGGAGATTGAACGGTTGAAGGCGGAGTTGGAGTCGTACCCCCATGCGGTGGATCACCTCATTAACGAAATGAGATCGAAACACGCCGCGGAGATTAAACGGTTGAAAGCGGAGATTGAACATCTAATGCGTAAGTCTAACGTTAATTTGGTCGGGTATAGGCCGCATACAATCGTGATTGACGAGGAGGTGACCGCTTATGAAGGCCCCGAAGGCGCGGATTAACCGTAAGGACTGGCGCAATCTACCGACCGCCGAGTGGAATACGGCGACTTTTCACGCTTACTTCGCGGACATGAATCGCGAGCTCTACGGAATGGACTACGCGCCTATGCGTAATTACTCGTTCGAACAAGGCGTACTCAAACGCGCGATCACCGAGCACGGGGCGGAATTATTACGCGCAGCCTTCGACGAATGTTTCCGCGATTACCGGCCGACGCGCGACTATCCGATATTGACGGCGGGCTTTTGCGTAGCGTACCGGATTAACGGAATAATCCCGCGGCTCAAGCGTGAGCGTGCGGAGGCGGAAAAGGCCGGCGTGGATGATACGGACTATGACGCGTTGGAGGCGTGGCTTTAAAAATTCAAACGGGGAGAGATGCAGTGTGAGAACGATTGAGTTTCGCGGAAGACATGTCGAAACGGGCGAATGGGTGTATGGAAGCCTACTGGATGGAGATATCATCGTCAGTGGGCCAGTAGATGTAGATGAAGAATATATCGGACTTAGCGAGTGGTGCTCTGTTGATCCCAAGACAATCGGTCAATACATCGGACTCCGCGACAAGAACGGGAAAGAGATTTATGAAGGGGATATCATTAAAATCACTTTCGATACGAATTTCGCAGAAAAACCATTCTACTTCGGTAAAGTTGTTTACGGCGCAGAGAGTGGATATCCAGCATTTGATTTAGATCCTTGGATTGACTGCGAAATGAACGCTTTAGGTTGGCTGAAAAGTGAGAGTGATGAATCGGTAGTCAGTTATGAGGTCATCGGAAACTTCTACGAAAATCCCGATATCTTAGCGAATCAAACGTAAAGGAGGCGGAGCCTATGACGCGGCCGAACGATAGTCACGCGTTCGTGATGTTCGGACTATTCGCGGAAATGGCGTTGGATGAGGCGATACGAAGGCGCGAGGAAGCGTGGCTACTAACGCAGATTGACGAAGCCTTGCGCGATCGTGACGAGTCAGCTTTCGTGAAGCTGGCGGGAAGATTGCGGGAATTACGGGATAGCAGCGTGTGATTATAGCTATATAAGGAGAGTGAGCGGGAATGATCGAACGTATCTTCGGATTGGGATCGGGCAGCACCGTTACGGAAGCGATGATGTGGCGCTGGGCCGAAGCACATCCGTATTTATTTACGATAATCAAAGTGAGCGATCCGTACATTATCGTAGCGGTCGCGTTTATCGGGTATACGGTCGTGAAGCGGATAACCGGGCGGAGGTAACGGTATGAACCTAACGCAAGCGATACACGATGCGGCCCGCGGCCAAATAA
Organism: Paenibacillus abyssi; assembly: GCF_014640295.1. GTDB lineage: Bacteria > Bacillota > Bacilli > Paenibacillales > Paenibacillaceae > Paenibacillus_D > Paenibacillus_D abyssi. Next base: position 143,800 of record NZ_BMGR01000001.1, read on the forward strand.
TCGTATCAAACGTAGGCCGCACGTACAGCGCCGCGGACTTAGCGCCGATAACGTTGCTTGGTCCGTGGGCGGTCGCGTTTCGTACCGGAGAAATGACGGAGGTCGAGCGAAAGGGTACGTGGAGCGTTATGTATTAACGGTTGCCAGCGCTATCTTCCACGAACTCGACAACGTCTTCAATGCGACAATCGAGGAAATGACAAACAACCGCCAGTGTATCGATGGACACCGACTTATCGTTGTATAAACGTCCAATCGTATTACGGTTCAGCCCCGTATTCTCTTCGAGATCCTGGCGGTCCAAATTGCGTTCAGCCATTCGCACACGGAACGGCCTATAACTAGGGATTAGCGACACGGTACGACTCCTTTTCATTTGGGGGATATCAGTATTATAGCATCATTATTAACTAATTAAATTGTATGCATAACATGTTAAGAAAAGTGCTTGACATAATAGGCGGACGGGCGTAATATTGGAAATGTAAACCAACGACAAAGACGTAAGCACTACCGATATACCTCGCCACAACCGCCCCACCTCGCATTACATACCGCAGAACAACGGTCCGGCATCCCCGCCACCCGGCGTTCAATCTACGCAAGAAACCTCCGCTTAAAATGTTACGGAATATGTGCGTACCTCTTACGCAGATCCGCTAACAGCTACGCCGACCACTTCGGTAAGCAGCGCGAGGTTATCTTGCGTTAATTTTTAATCGTAGACAAGAACACATGTTCTTAATAAAATAAGAACACGAAGGGAGATGGCGAAATGGCAGTAGAAAATGAACCGATATTTCAGTACGTTAACCCTAACGATTTAATCGAACATCCCGAATCACATCGCATTCCGGAAATGTCTCCGGAAGAGTGGACGGACTTTAGCACGAGAGTCGAGGAGCGAGGCGAGATTACAGATCCGGTATTCGCGCTTAAGAACGGAAAAGTATTCGACGGCAGACACCGTTTACGGAAAGCGAAAGAGATCGGCATTCGGTTGATTCCAGTATTATTCTTTGACATTACCGAAGACGAGGCGCTCAGACGGATGGCGGATTCGGCGGTGTTGCGACGCCAACTAGAGCCGGGACAACGTGCGGCGATCGTACTTGAATTTACGGAATTGGTCGAGAAGGTGCGAGAGGAAGCCCGAGAACGTCAACGTAAGGCGGCAGAGGAAACGAATATGCTGTTAGGCCGAATAGATACGGTTATCCCAGATCTGGGAGAAGCGACCCCAAAGTCAACTGTAAGTCGTATACTTGCGGAGAAGGCCAGTATCGGGAAATCATCTATGGAGTATCTGATGGCTGTACAGCGTGACGAGCCGGATCTATTTGCAAAAGTAAAATCTGGTGATATGACGATAAATAAGGCGTACACAGAGACGAAGAAACGCAAGGAATCGCAGTCACCGTCAAATATTGTAAAGATGCCGAAACGCCCATCCGCAAAGAAATCGCGCCTTGACGAAATTAAACGCAACGCGGAGGCGGACGAAAAGGTTCCGCAAGTTGGCGGACAATCTACGTTAAGTGAAGACAATCTTCTCCGCTACCGCGCGGAACGTGATTTTCGCGATTACGCCGTACGCTTCGTGGCTGATTACGATGCACTTCTCGGAGCCGACCGCGAGTCCACTGACATTTACATCACGAAGTTAAAGCGCGTTATAGAAGGCGGGCTACTGTTGATCGCGGAGTTTGATAATAACGAACACACACGGGAGCTAGCGGAACAAGTTGCGGAGGTTATACGGGAGTCGCGCACGGAGGAAGGACAACGCATCATATCCGAAACTATGGGAGGAAACGGTAGATGAAAAACGAAAACTTAGGCAGACGGGTATTCACGAATTACGAGCGCTTTTTAGAAAGCGGAGCGAAAAGCAGCATGGATTTGTTTGCGGAAGAGACTGCGGCTGACCTGGTACTGCAATCACCGAACGTCACGCATCATCTTACCGATAAAGGCGTTATCGAGCGGGGACAGCATTCATGTTTAATACCGCTATTTACGACTAATCTTTCCGCGCAAATGTACGGGGCGTCATCCGGTAAGGGTCATAAAATTACGGTTTCAAACGCACATAAACGAGCAGAGATCGTTGTGGAGTATTCAAACGCGAATCACCGCAAGATGATGGCGTCTCTCAGGGCAAGGAGGAAGACGGAGCACGACTTGTTTTACGGATTCAGGGCCGCGGCTCTTGTAGAAAGCATTCAGTGTGACTATATCGCAGGAGTCCACCTATCGAGACATGCTGAGACAGCGGCCGGAATCGCACTTATGCGCAGATTAAGTACAGAAATCCCTGACTTCCGTAAGTTTATGCGCGCTATGGGGGTAGATCTGCGCGATGACTCAGCACTTAGGCAATTTTCGGACGAGGGAAAGATGCGTGAATATATCCAACAGTACCACCAAGATTCGCTTTATTTCCAAAGACGCAAGGGACTCATTACGAGTAAACTCACGCTTATGGACACGTCGGATAACGTAATAAATCTTAATCGCGCAAAAGACCCGATATTTACGGAGGGCGCGGTTGCACACGCAATTACGAAGTTAAAGTTAAGCACGTCTACTATTATGCAAAAGCTACGTGAAATCCGGTCGATCGGATAAACACGAAAGGGGATACGAATATGAACGCTATTAATCGTAACACAAACGCATCTATAACGCAAACGCACGCATCGCTCGCTATCGGCGCGCACCTGGCGCACATCAAACGGTCGGGCCTAGCGGATGAAATTGGCGGCTTCTACGAGTGGACCGCGTCAATCGGATACTCGCGCCAACAAGCGGACCGGCTCGTTAGGCTGGCGGAATTGGTGACGAGATGAGCCGCGTAGTAGATTACGTAGAGTGCCCGCCACGATTGTTCCTGCAGCTTGCGGAGATGGCGGATAACCGCGGGAATAGGCGGCTGGCTGACGTTTGGCGTGCGAATTATAGGCGAGTTGTTAACGGAGGTGGACGGTAGATGACACGCGATGAAGTCGTAGCAAAGTGGGAAACGTTAACGCCGCGTGAACGTGACGCGTGGGTGGCGGAGGTCGCGTTCGGTAAGACTGTCGAACGCGAACGGAGGCCGAACGGTAGCATATCCGTTTTTACTGACGTTGGTATACGCCAAGCATTGCCGTACTACACGACGGACATTTCCGCAGCGTGGGCGGTCGTCAACACGTCCGACCGCTTCGATATCGGAGGGTTTGGCGGGGACGTAACGGCATCGCTAGGCCATCCGGGCTGGTACGTTTCGGCCCCGACCGCGCCCGAAGCGATATGTCTCGCGGCATTAATAGCCCGCATAACGAAGGAGTGACGCAATTTGAGCGATAAACACGCTAGCCGCTGCCTACTCGCCGCACGCTGTTCACTCGCGGACTCGCCCGCCTGCAACCGCCTATGCGCCGCCTATATCGCGGTACACGGACTTGCCGGCGCTTCCGGACGTGTCGGCGCGGCAAATGTTCCGGACGCTTATCGGTTACTAACGCTTGCTACGAGTCCAGCACGCGAAGGCCAACCAGACGTCTACCGATCTGCGGATAAGTACGCGGCGACATTTACGCGGCAATTTAGCGGTGACGACCTCCGGATCAAATCGTTATATCTGTACTCGCTCGCGCCCGGCACCGGTAAGACGACGACGGCCGCCGCGCTGCTGAACGAATATTTGATCGCGCATTATATAGGTAGCGTTAAGCGCGGGCTGACGCCGCTCGAACGGCCGGCGTACTTTCTCGACGTAAACGAGTGGCAGACGGATTATAACGCGTTCAACCGGCCGCGAGTCCCCGAAGACGTAGCCGCGCCCGCCGCCGAGCGTTATTACGCAGCGCAACGTATATCAATGAATGTACCGTTCCTGGTCGCGGATGATATCGGCGTACGTGACGCATCTGAAGCATTCCGAGCCGATTTGCATACGGTGATCAATACGCGAGTGGCGTCCGAGCTGCCGACGATATATACGTCAAATATTCCGCTAAGTGAGATCGGCGCGCTATTCGACCGTCGGCTCGCGGACCGCATACGGGATCTGTGCGCGGAGATAACGTTCAAAGGTGAATCACGGAGGGGGATGCGAACATGAGCGTAGCTGAACCGCTACTATCGAAAATTATCGACGCTAACGACGTGCCTGCGCTTGACCGATTCGGTTTATTACGCGAACACTTCGCTGACGACAAAGTGACGTGCGCCGCGTACGATTTTATCCGCAAATATAGCGCGGAGAATGGCGGGACCGCACCGTCTTACGCAACGCTAACCGTAGCCGTGCCTGACTTTACGTATGTGCCCGCCGTGACCGATTCGTACGAGTATCTGACGCGTAAAATGAAGGAATCGTACGGTAAACGGATTATTGGCGAGTTCCTTAGCGATGGCACCGGCGAGATCAAGCGCCAGTACGAATCTATCGGTAAGAGCGGCACCGTAGACGACTTCATTTCGTTATTGACGGATCGCCTATCCGAGATTAAAATAAGAACAAACGTTCGTAAATCGGTAGGTATTGACATCGCTCGCCAAGCGGACAAGTTTCTCGCGGAATATCGCGCACGCGCCGCTGGCTTATCCGGTCGAATCTGGCGGTCGAAGTTTCCGGGCGTGAACGAGGCAATTGGCGGCTACTTTTCGTCAAACATGTACGTTGTCTACGCGCGATCAGGCCGCGGCAAATCCGTCGTAACGATGGAGGAGGCGATAGAGTTCGCGTTCCAAGGCGCGACTGTCCTCGTATGGGCGCTAGAGATGAGTTGGTTCGAATGGATGGCGCGGGCATTTTCGTCCATAAGCGGAAGAAGCGGCGTGATGACAGCGACAATCGAAGGCGTAGATTACGACGCAGGTTTTGACGCAAAGGCGCTACGAACGGCGAAATTACCTGCAGAGTACGAGGCGGCCTTCGAGTCGTTTATCGCGGAGTTGAACGATATTCTTCCGGGCCGCATCATACTCCGCGCGACAAACGATGAGGGCTTTATCGACCGGTCGCTTACCGCACTCAAAGCGGATATCCTCGAAACGGGAGCCGACGTTGTTATCGTAGATCCGTTTTACTACTTGGATTACGAAACGAATACGTCAAAGACAGCGGGCGGTGACGCTGCGGCCACCTCGCGAAAATTGCGGATCATGACAGGCGCGCTCGATGTTGTTACGATCGCCATTACGCAGGCTGACGAAGATGCCTCCGAAAAGGGTGACGATGGTGTGCGCGAAATGAAGCCGCCAAAACGCGCGGAGGTAAAGAAAACGAAGCAGCTCCTCGAAGATGGCGCGGCGCTTATCGGAGTCGACACGTTGGCGAACGAAGGTCGCGGCGTTATATCTATCGGAAAAGGGCGCGATGGCGGCGAGGACGCATTAGTTGAAATCGTATATCTGCCGAATTACGGAATCGTACGTGAGCCGGTAGCGGCGGACATAGCTGCGCAATTTTCAGGAAACTTTTAGGAAAGGCCGGGCGACAAAACAACGCAGATCACGTAAAATAAAGAGGTGAGGACGATTGCTCACGATACGAGGCCCGAGCGGACCCGCCGAACTGGACGTAGACATTCGCGCCGAACTCGAAGACTTTCCGTGGATACGTCCGTCATGGTCCGGCGTAAAGCTGATCGCAGCCAGCCCGTTCCGGTATGACAGGACGCCGAGTTTCTTCGTTAACCTGGAACACGGAGGCTGGGCGGATAGCGGCGCAAGTGATCCGGAGTATTCGTCGGGCGGCTTCGTAAAACTACTCGTATTCCTGCGCGACGAGACGTACGAGGAAACTTGCGATTATCTTCACGCGAAATACGGTCAAGCCCCGGACGAATCAGCGGAAATAACGCTAAAGCTGCCGCGATTAAAGCCGGACGTGAAACGGGTTACGCGGATTAGCAGCGCGGTACTCGACCGTTATAAGTTCCGCTCGCCGTACCTCGGCGGCCGCGGCATAAGCGAACCGGTCCAGCGTCTAATGCGGATCGGCTACGACAAAAGACGTAGGGCCGTAACGATACCGTGGTTTAATCCGGATGGTACGCTAGGAAACGTCAAATATCGACACGTAGATAGCAAAACGTTCTGGTACGAAAGTAACTCGCGCCCGATACGCGAGATGCTGTATGCTATAGACGTCATCTATCGTCAGAATATTCGGAAATGTGCGATAGTGGAGGCGGAAATTGACGCTTTAACGTTAATGAGCGCGGGCATACCGGCAATCGCAACGGGCGGCACAGCGTTTACCGCAGCCAAACGCGACTTAATCCTGCGGTCGCCGATCGAAGAGATCACGTTATATCGCGATAATGATGCGGCAGGCCGCGCGTGGCGTAACCGTATCGTAGCGGAATTAGGCGAGAGGATTGACGTGCGGCTGGCGGTCGTGCCTATCGCGTACAAGGACGTAAACGAGTGGGCAAACAACGTCTCAAATACGGAGGTCATTTCGAAGAAATTGTGTCGGAAATTTGAACGTTTCCAGAATTTTACGTAGATACCAGCGGGGATTAGGCGTTATTATTCTACTATACGGAGAATTTATACCGGAGGTAAACCGCAGTTTACCCTAAACGCTGCTTAACCGGAATAAATTCAAAAAGGTCACGCGGGCTTACGCCTAGAGCGTCCGCGAGTGATACGGCTACGTCGATCGTCATATGCTTGCGCTCACCGGTTGTATAGTGCGAGATCGTCTTTTCGCTAACACCGGACACATCAGCTAATCGGCGTTGTGTCCAACCACGTTTATGTAGTAATTCCGGAATGTAACAGCGTCCGATTGTGTATCGCATCGGCGCGCCCCTCCGTAAAAGTCTTCAAAAATATATTAACATAATTTTCATGCGAAGTGTGCGAAGTGAGAAGTATATCCGAATAATACTATATAGAGCGAAAAGGAGATGGCCAAATGGAAAATGAGTTTGACCGTGTGTTCCTCGAGATGAAGAGGACCATACATAATATTAGTCTACGCTATAGCAAGCAGAGCGGGGTTCCGGCAGCAGAGTTTGTAAGTCAGCTTAGTGAAGAGATATGGGTCGCTTATAGGGACTACGACAGTGCGTATGGGGCGACACTAATTACGTGGATTAATGGATGCTTACGGCGAAGAGCAATGGACGTTATCCGCGAGAGGGACGGCACATATTACCGCAGAGTTAGCTTGATATCAGCTATCGCAAAGACAGACGAAGATGAGGATGCGCCAACATCCGAAGTCGCAGAAAGCGGACCTAGTCTAGAAGAGTATGTAATCGAACGAATGCATAGAAAAAAAGAAGCCGACCAGCGCCAACTGATCGACTTCCTCGTAAATAGTGACCCTGACCAGGTCGACCCCGTTACAACGCTAATTGTAACGAAGTTTCCGCAGTATCCGTCCATCACGGCGCTCGCTAAAGCGCTAGGACTTCACCACGAGGTTGTTAAACGAAAGCTACGCGCATTGTCTCGTCGATACGACGCTAATCGTTTCGGAGATTACCGCGAGTACCTTGCCGTTTAACCTTACGTAATATTATACCACGGCGGTGCTTGTTTGAAACAGCCGGCATATCAACTAAATATTTTCGACTTTTAGGCATTAAGTCATAAATACTCTTGAATGCTTGGTGTTTCTTAGAATTATGGCCCGCCGTCTTATGTTTTATTCATTTTCTTCGCTAATTATACGTTAAATTTATATCCGTTGTCAACACGGGTAGAGGAGGCGTTAACGATGTTACACGATAATATACGCAAGTCTCACGCAAGGGTTTCAAAAAATAAACGTATCTTCACGAAATTTTCCGCCGATCCTACGTTTTTATATAACGGAGGCTGCGAGTTGTACGAAGACGCGGCCGATTACGTAAACATCCGTACGATAAGGGCGGTGCGTATCGGATGAGCCACGTCATTGATCCGAAGGCCGGCACGCATTTTACCGGTAAGATATTCGTAAAGCCACACGCCTGCGATCGTGCCGCTGAGCATTTCGGTATCGAACGCTCCCAAGCGCCTATGTACGTAATGGACCTTTTACGTAAAGCTGCGCTAGTTGACTCCGATGTTCTCGCCGAGGACGGTAATCGCGGCCGCCTCTACGCATATAAACGGACGGCAATCGTCGTCGCTCCGCAGGAGGACACTGTTATTACGATATACCCGCGCGATATTGCTCCGGAAGATTTACGCGAAACGATGGCGAAAGTTCTTAAACGTGCGCTCAAGGCGGCCCAGCGGACAGAAGCGCGCGAGCTGAAGCGTCTGGCGATTAAGAAGGCGGAGCTAGCCGTAAAACGCGCCGAGGCCGATCTGCAGCGTCTAACCGCAACGCGAACTGTTTTAATACGCAAAATTGACGAAGAAATCGCAGGCATTAACGCTGAGATTGCGCGAGTTGATGCTGATATATTCGCGGTGAAGCGCGAGAAGACGACAATCGCGAAAGGTATATGCGCATTCATATAACGTAAGAAGCCGCACGTATTCTTACGTCGGCCAGGCGGTGTTAACCGTTAATCTGCGTTGATACCGTCTGGCGGGCGTAGGAGCCGCGTACCAATGGCGGACTTGATCCGTCAACGCGTAAAAGATGTGTACGCCTAGTGCCGCGCATCTGCCGAAGCGTAAGACGCAAGTTTACGGAGTCGACACGTAGATTAGCGCAATCCTATGTCCACCGCGTAAGGGTAGCGGCGCGGCCGTCCCGTCCGGAGATTATCCGGACCGCTACCGCAAATTTATTATGGAGGAGTGAGTACGATGTAGACCGCATCGACTACGCCAGATAATCCGAAAGGAGGACGTACTTGAAGAACGAGTACGAAATACGCGGAGATACGACCGCCATATTCTTGAACAGTCCGAAATACGGGCGTATGGAGACTCTGATTGCTACGAGTGATCTTCCGCGAGCGCAGGAGTATGAAGGAACATGGTATGCCGGCTGGAGCAGAGACGTTGCTAGCTTTTATGTCAAGGGTGCGTACATCAATGACCGAGGAGTTAGGACCACAGCGCAATTGCACCGTTGGCTATTGAATGAAGACGACTCAAAGGTTCAAATCGATCACGTCCTACATGACACCTTAGACAATTGCCGATGGGCGCTACAGAGAGTCACAAGTGCGGAGAATCAACAGAACGCTCGAACAAGATGCGACAACAAGACAAGAGCGGGTATCCCGGCGTAGCTTGGGACAGGTTTCATTTGAAATGGCTGGTTAGCGTTTATTCCGGCGGCAAGAGACTGCACGTCGGGCGGTATGCATCAGTCGAGGAAGCAATCGTAGCAAGAAGGACGGCCGAGAGGGTTTTGTATAGAAATAGATCATACCTAAGATGAGGGGTGTTGTTAATTGTCATTGTTCACGAAGAAAGGCGCAGAAGCCGTAACGTCAGCGCAGGCAACGAAAGAGGAAAAGGTTAGCGCACATGTCAAGTTTAACGCCGGCACGACGTTGAAGGTACGGTTCCTGTCTACGACGGACAGCGTCGAGTATTTCGCGCATGGTCTATACAGCCCGACAGTTCCGACTTTCGCACCGAAAGTAACGCCGGAACGGAACGCGCGGGGCTACGTTACATCGAATCCCTCGGTCTGGGATCGTGCCGCGGATTTGCTTTATGCCGATGCAAAAGCAGAGTCGGACGCGAAGAAGGCCGAAGAACTGCGTAGACAGGCCGGTAATCTGAAAAGCAAGCCGCGTTATCTTGTCGGCTTCGTTAACCTCGAGAACGGCGAACAAGGCTTCGTCGACCTGACGAAAAAACAGGCGGACGGCATTTTCGCGGCCCTGGCTAAGTACGCCAAGAAACTCGATAAAGTCGCGTTCGAGTTATCGAAGACAGGGGCGTCTACGAATACGGTCGTTTCGCTAACGCCGATCCTTGATATGGACGAGGATCTGACGGATAAGGAGCGAGAGAACTTCGTGAAAGTAGCGGGCCAGCCGTTCGATTTCGAGAAATTCGAAGGCTTCGTAACGATGCTGGACGAGGCGGAACAAACGAAAAATCTCGTCATCGCCGGATTTGATATCGCACGATTAGGCCTTTCGATTGGCGCGGCTTCTAACGCAAGCTCGACGCAATCCGACGAATCGACTCCGATTGAAGACGGCGACGAACCGGAAATGACGTTTTAATAAAACGGAGGTGATTGCGTGAAAGGAATCGTTATTCTCGCCGCGGTACTGGTATCGCTCGGACTGTACGCCCTGATAGCGTGGGGCGTGTCCGTACTAATCGCGTTCGTGTTCGATTATGACATCGGCTTTTGGCGGACGGTCGCGGCAATGTTCCTCGTATCCAGCGCGTCCAACCTCGTATTCAGCGGGATTAAACGTAGTGACTAACGAGAGGAGGCGGTCGGATGGATGACCGTAACGAACGCAAGATCAGCGTCGGCATTAACGTTAAGAGCGCGGCGTCTCTTCCGAGGTTGGGCGCGCAGTTACAGGCGTTCTTCAGCGCGATTGAGGAGTACGTAGGGCCGGCCGATATTAACCTGGCGGTGAGCGTGAATCCAACGCCTGCCGCCGCGATTGGTCCGATCGAGTATCCGCAGGAGCCGCCGCGTGATATCGAGATTATATTCGTACCGGACGAAGGGGAGCGTGATTAACACGGCACATGTAACGGAAATAGTCGGTAGATATTCGGAGCTGGCGGCGCGTATGGCGCTGCTCGCCGCGGGGTGGACGATTCACACGGCGGAGACCGACGAGGCGTACGATATACTCGCGACGGACCCGCTAACCGGCGCACACGTTAAGATACAGGTCAAAACGATTAGGCAACGTTTGGACCGCGGCGGCGACCTCGTCGTATACGCGAAGAAAGGGAACGGGACCACTTACGACCGAGCCGACGTTGACTACTTCGTTGCCGTCTGGGCATCGGATGGCGAGATTCCCCGCGTATTCATGTTCGAGAATCGGCTCTGCGGGGAGTACTGGTGCGGAGAAGCCGACGCGACGAACCGTTGGATCGAGTTGCCAATCGCGTTAGATCGGAGTGTATTCGATGTATCCGCGTGAAGCCGCTGTAATCGCGTTCTGTGCGCATTGTCGCGGCGAGATATACGTAGGCGACGAGGTTTTGCGGATAGACGACAGCTTTGACTTCGTACACAACGGTTGGGGCACGAAATGCGCGGCTGAATACGCAATGGAACGCGTGTACGATGCGGTCGGCGTAATCGACGCGAACAGTGACGTTAATTAAACGATAAGGGAGCGGATTAAGTGGCGAAATTGACCGGCGTTAAAGTGGTAGCGGAGCACATCGAATTTGAGGGCGCAGAGTATGCGAAGGTTGACCGTGAGGCGCGGGCGGGCGATATCGTACGGATGGACGCGAGTGGTTACGACAATTACTTGCCGGAGGGAACGTTCTACGACATTTACCGTGTAGCTCGGGACGGGTCAGCGCGTATTCTAGATGAAGATGATGACGAACTCGAAGTGGATGACGACTTCTCCGTATTCGAAAAGGTAGCGGAGCCCGCCGCCCCCGACCTCGTCGTACACAACGGAGTGACTTACCGTAAAGTGGCGCGGGAGGCTAACGTTGGTGAGTTGGCTTACAGGACGCGTGATTTCGTCGGTGGACGCGGCGGTACCGTAGTGAAAGCCGTGAGGATGGGCGCATTTGCACCGATCGCTGACGATGGCTATTCGCTGATGTCCGAAGAATACGTCGTACTCGAACCGGTAGAGGCCGCTCAGCCACCGAAACCACCCCGCCTGAAAGTCGGAGAGTACGCGAAGGTCGACCAGCCCGGCCACGGAAACCACGATAAAGTCGTCAAGGTAACGCAAAATGACCGTAAAAGCATCGCCGGATACGTATATCAGACGGAGAAATTAAGCGGCGAGTCAGCTGACGTACATTTGTTATCGCAGCTCGTTCGTGCCACGGACGAAGAGGTTGCGGCGGCTAAATACGCTCTCGATCCGCGCAACAAATTTGCTATTGGCGATAAGGTGCGCTTGATTAGCGGAGGCAGCGACCATCCGCTAACCGGATTCAGCAACGGGGAGATATACGAAGTTTCCGATCCGAAGACGACGTTCCGTAGCGGAAAACGCGTTCAGATAACGCAAGAAGGCGGCCGTAAGGGGTACGCATTGCCGGACCAAATCGCTAAGGTTACGGAGGCAGAACGCAAGCAAGCGGAGGAAGCCGCGAAATGGGCCGCAATCGGACGTAAGGTGAACGAGTATAAGGCGGGCGATATCGTGCGGTGTGTACGGAGCTGCGTCGGTCATCCGGTAGGTACGGTAGGTTTCGTGGTTGATCAGCCGGCGTCTTGGTGTGGCGGAAAACGTACTGCCGTAGAGTTCGGCGGGAACGTGCGCGATCATACCGGCGATGTAGAACTCGTCGTACCCGTCGAGCAACGTTTCGATAAGTAACGGAGGTGAGCGAAAATAGACGTTAAACTAACGCTTAACATACGCTCACCTGGCGAGGATGACGACGCCGGCAAGAACGCGCTCAAGGTGGCTCTCCGCGTAGCTGCCAAACGTAAGGCCGAGGCGGTGCCGGAACCGATAGAGGACGCATGGCAACGGATTCTATCGATGAAGAATACGGATATCGACGCGGAGCGATTACGGCAAGTGCGTGCGGCAATGGCGGAGGGGCTTATAGGCAGAGCACCCTCCCTCGCCGGTAAACGGTTTAGTAAGGCGGAAGCGCTCCGTATGTGGGCGGAATTAAATGAGCGCAACAAGGCGGAGACGCTGCGCGTACTAGTCGAAAACACGCCGACACATTACGTATTAGTACGGGACGATCAGACGTTAACGCAGGCACATGACGTTATCGCGGCGGCCGACATAATCGCGATCGACTGCGAGACGTTTGGTAGCGCGGATAATCCGGACGGCGCACTCGATCCGTGGAGTGGTAATATGGCGGGCTTCTCGGTATCGACGCGCGACTACTCGTTCTACATTCCGCTGAACCACGATGAGCGTACGAAGTTGACGGAGGCACGCGTTTTCGAGCGGCTAAAGCCGCTGCTGGAGCGCATTCCAAACGTCATGCACAACGCGCCGTTCGATTGCAAATGGTTCGCGGTCAAATACGGCGTCAACCTAATCGATACACTCCACGCAGATACGCGCATCATGGCGATGGCGTTCGATGAAAACCGTAGTCATCGGCTGAAGGACCTGTGTACGGATTGGCTACGGATGCCCGGCGATAATTTCGACCAACTATTCGGACGCACACCGTTTAACCAAATTCCGCTCGACGTTGCACTGGCATATGCGGCGGGCGACACGGAAAAGACGTTAAAACTGTACGACTGGATTCGCGGCCATTACGGTAAGCGCGATGACCTTAAGCGTATCGAGCAGCTAGTGTTTAACGTCGAAATGCCGGTATGCCGCCAGTTCATCCGCTCGGACATTCGCGGTATACGATTTGATACGGAGATGGCCAACGCTCTGGATGCGCAGTTCGAGCGTGAAGAATCGGAGCTGCAGACGCAAATTTACACATTACTGGGCGAAGATATCAACCTTAACTCTCCCGTCCAGTTATCGCGTAAGTTGTTCACGGACTTGAAACTGCCGGACAACGATAACGGCTCGACGGGTGTACGCGCGTTGAAACGGATTAAGAAGGAACATCCGATTGTTCCGCTGATCCTCGAATACCGCGCGGTAGGTAAACTGCGCCAGGCGTTCACGTCAAAACTACCGCACAACGTTAAGTCGGACGGTAAAATTCATCCGTGGCATAACACGTGGGGCGCAGCCACAGGCCGGTTTACGTGTTCTAACCCTAACACGCAGCAGATACCCGCCAAACGTCCAGAGATACGCCACCTGTTTATGGCGTCCGGTCCCGACCGTATCCTCGTCTCGATCGACTATTCGCAGATTGAGCTGCGTGTCCTGGCGCACATGGCAAATGAGACGGTGCTCATCGAAGCGTTCGAACAGGGACGCGATATCCACTCGACAACGGCTGCGCTAATATCAAAAGGCGCGTACACTTACGAGGATATTGAGCGCTATAAGGATACGGACGGTCACGCCGCGGCGAAATTCCGAAAGCAGGCGAAAATCGTTAACTTCGGTATCGTATACGGAATGGGCGCGGGCAAACTCGCTGATACGCTCGAAATTACGAAGGCGGACGCACAAACGATTATCGACGATTACTTCCGCGGCTATCCCGGCATCAAGCGCTATATGGACGAACAGCATGCGAAGGTAATGAGGGACGGATTCGTAACGGATCTGTACGGGCGTAAAAGGCGGCTGCATACGGACATCAAGGCGAAAGAAAGGTGGAAGGTGTTCGCGGCTCAACGTATGGGTGGTAACTTTCCGATTCAAGCCGGTGCTGGAACTATATTAAAACAGGCGATCGCGGACCTAGAGCTAATCCTTCCGCAATATGACGTGTTTATACTATTACAGGTGCATGACGAGTTGCTCTTCGATTGCCCGCGTACGATTACGGCGACGGCGCTCGACCACATCCGGTCAACGATGGAGAACGCGGTTAACCTACGTTGCCCGGTCCGTTGTGACGTCGAGATCAACCCGGAGCGCTGGCTGAAGAAGGTCGATGCGGACGCGTGGTTTAACGAAGATGAGAACGAATAGGAGACGTGATTAAACGATGGCAGAACTGAAGATTCTCGGTGTTAAACGTGTAGAGGCATTGTTGGCTGTATTGGACGCGAAGGAGAAACAGGAGAAGGCGGCGCTTATAATTCCGTCTTCCGAAGAGATTACGCGTATGGTTGACGAGGAATTCGGCATCGCTTCGGATCGGGCGCGTGTTAAAGAGTTGGTCGAGGAAGCATCCGAAATTCTAGCGAGATTGAATGAGGTAACTGGTAACGGCTCCTACGCGCAGATCAGTCACAGTTACAGTCGTCAGCGTGATATTGACGGAGGGGCGTATAAGAAACGCGTAGAAGAACTAACGGAGCAGCTTCGGAAAAAACCGCTGGACGACCTAGCGAAACAATTCGAACAGAAACGTACGCAACTTTGGATGTGCGAAACGTTGGAGCAGGCGAAAGCAATCGTAGGTATCTCGTAATGAACCGCGAAACCGCCACGTACCGCTGCCCGCAATGCCGACGTCAGCACCGTGTACTTGCGGACGAATACGGCGACCACGGATGTATCTGCGGATGGGAGCCTTACGCGTCCGCTATAGAAGCGCTAGATCCGGAGGACGTACGCGATTACGTCGATTACTGCCGCGATATTAACGTTAAGCCGGATGCATTCGCGTTCAGTACGTTACATCGACGTAAGTACGGCGGCGTGCCGGGGCGTGAGATACAGCGGTTGTTAGACGAAGAATATACGAAGGAGGACGGAGAATGAGCGATAACCAACGTAAGTACACGGACGTTATCCGGATGGGACACCGCGATTCAGCCGGCGTTATCGTCGAGGGAACGTACATCACCGTTTACGAGAAGCTTGACGGTGCGAACGCGTCATTTCGCGTATGGGTATCGGAGGATGGGGACAATTCGCTGACACTAGCGTTCTCGCGCAATACGGAATTATCTCCGGAAAATAACTTACGCGGCTTCTACGAATGGACACAGCGTATAGACACCGGAGAATTGGAACCTGATTACGTTTACTACGGTGAATGGCTCGTTAAGCATAAAGTTGATTACGGACAGCACGCAGGCACGTTTTACCTCTTCGATATATACGACGAGGGTACGCAATCATACGCGCCGACTGATTTCGTAATTGCGGAAGCTGCGCGCCTAGGTATCGCGGTTGCACCGATACTTTACGCCGGCCCGTTCATATCATACGATCACCTGACGTCGCTTGTCGGTCGGTCAGCGTTGGCAGTGAAACCGGACGGCGGCGAAGGTATTGTCGTTAAAAACGTGGCTTTCCGCGACAAGTACGGCAAGCAAACGTTCGTTAAACTCGTATCCGATTCGTTCCGTGAGATACAGCCGCAGAAGGCTCCGCGTGACCCAAACGTAGAGACGGCGGAGAGCACGTTCGTTAAAACGTTTATGACACAAGCTCGCGTCGAGAAACTGGCGCACAAACTCGTCGACGAACGTGTTATCCCGGAAGACTTTGGGCTCGAAGACATGGGCGTTATGCTGCGCGAACTAGGCAATCGCGTATATGACGACATACTGAAGGAAGAAGCGGACTCCCTTCCGGAAGGTTACGGGGAAAAAGCGCTGCGCCGAGCGATCGGCAAGACGCTGCCGGCCGTTGTGCGAACGATTATAAACGAAAGGGAGGCGGTTTAAATCTCGATATTCACACGTATAGGAAACGCAGCGGCTACGAAATCACTCCCGGAACAACTCGCGGCCGACTTTACCGCGTTTCTGGACGCATGGCACAGCGCACCGGAAACGTACGACGATGCACTCGACGCGCAGATTCACCAGTGGTACGCGGACATACTTACGAATAGGCAACGTAAAGTGTGGCCGCCGCGCGACATTCCGTATTTCTCCCCGTCGAGTGCCAACGCTGATCCGCGTGGTCTTTACGAAAAGTTACGCGGTGCTAAACGCGACGGCGGCGGTCAGCCTCCGCACCAAGGGCGCTGGACCCGTGTCGGAACGGCGATAGGCGATATGATTCAGCGCGATATTCTGTTCGCGGAGAAACATTACGAAGCGCTGACCGGGGATAAGCCGCGCTTCACGTTCGAACGCAACGCATACGGCGAGCCGATGTTCGAGGACTTCGCGCCCGGCAACAAGACGCTAACGCATAACGGTAAGACATTCGCATTGTACGGATTCTGCGACGGCATCCTGCGCTACGTGACGGAGGACGGCGAGGCTATACGCGTCGGCCTCGAAATCAAATCGAAGCAAACGACGGCGGCGCAAACGTCCGATTACTCGCAACGTAACGGTCCGAAGGAAGATCACGTTAAGCAATGCGTATGCTATTCGCTCATGTACGGAAATGCCGACGCTCCTCTCGATTATTACGTCATCCTCTACGTTAACGGCTCGAAAAAGGCATGGGAGATGACGGACGATGAGTACGCGAAGAATCCGGATATCAAAGCGCACGGGCTTTTCATCACGGACGAGATGCGGGCGGGCGTACTCGACCGGTTCGCGGACATACTCGACGCGGTGGATAACGGAAGCCCGCCGCCGCTGGATCTCGGTAACTTCACGTTCAATAACTTTAAGCGCGCGTGTGCCTTATCGTTATCTGACGAAGAGATGGCGCAACTTGAACGGGAAGTGGCCGCGACAATGCGCTCGGGGCTGCCGGACTTTAAAAAGCGCCAGTATGCGGAGGCGTTCGATAAAATACGCGAAATACGGAAGGGAGCGATTGCGTAATGGCGGAATTTTTAGGGATTTGGTCGAACACGGACTCGATGTTTGAGGATTTCGAGGGTTACGGTAATGAGCATCCGGTATCCGACCGTGAGGATTACGAAGTGTTGTTCGGTTATTACTCGTACGAGGACTACTCGGGTCTAGCCTTCGTTTTAGCCCGTAAGATATCCGACGGCAATCTATACGAGGTCAACGGGGGCCATTGCTCGTGCTACGGACTCGAAGGTCAGTGGTCGCCAGAAGAGACGGGTATTGCAGTGTTACGTCACCGTCTCGTAGAGGGCAATCTCGGCCGTGATTATCGCGGACGTAACGAGTTCGCCGACGAATTGACCGCGGTACTCGACGCGTTGGAGGTGACCGAATGATTAAACGTATCTTCCACGCAATCCTAAACGGTTTCATCACGTTCGGCGTGGGAATGGCGGCGGGGTTCGGAATCGGCTTCGGAGTTATAGCGATATTTGACGTTGACACTTCGCTATGGTTACGCATCTTTATCGCGGCCGCCTTGATCGTCGCAATCGCCGCGGACTTTTTACGGGAGGAGCGTGATGACGACGGCGGCAAAGAAACGGAATGATACAGCGCGCTATCTCGGACTCGACCTCTCGCTAAGCCCCGGCCTTGCGGTCATCGACGTTAAAAACCGCATCCCAACGCTAGTCTACGCGGGGTCGGTCGCAACGTCTACGGACGATAACGATGCTGTCCGTTCATCCGTAGTCGAATCGTTCGTCGCATCGAATATATACGCATACCGCCCGTTCGATCTCGTACTTCGCGAGGACTTCATAGCCGGACGTAATAAACGCGCAACGCAAACGATATTTAACGCGTGGACAGCGGCGGACAGAGCGCTCCATACGTACGGATACACGGTCGCTGACGTTAAGCCGCCGCTATCGCCTACGTCGGTCAAAAAGATCATAACCGGTAACGGTCGCGCCGAAAAGCCGGAAGTAGCGGAGGCTGTACGTAAATTGCTACGGTTACCGGCGGAGTACAAATTCGCGGCGGGCTACGATGATAGCGATGCGGCCGCTGTGGTACTGGCGTGGCTGATACGGGAAAACTTAATCGATACGAAGGAGTGACGTAATCTGACGAAGAAACTGCTTGGCTCACTCGAACTAAATCGGATATATCAACGTGACTGCATCGAAGGCATGCGGATGATTCCGGACGGTAGCGTTGATCTAGTCGTAACCGATCCGCCGTACTTGATGAATTATCGTAGCAATCGGCGCGTTGCTAACGAGAAGTTCCGTCACATCGCTAACGACGTCGATTCAACGGATTTGATCGTCGCATACCTAGCCGAATGTCATCGCGTACTGAAGGACGATACGGCGATTTATATGTTCTGCAGTTGGCATCATATCGATTTCTTTAAACAAGAATTCGAACGCCATTTTAAACTAAAGAATCTTATTGTGTGGAACAAGAACGTCCACGGTACAGGCGACCTGAAGGGTTCGTATGGGCCGAAGCACGAACTCGTTCTGTTCGGTCACAAAGGACGGTCACTTTTACGCGACAAACGATTGCCGGACGTGATCGACTGCGCTAAGATCCCGAGTTTAAAACTGACGCATCCGACCGAAAAGCCGACGGAGTTGTTGCGTAGATTCATCCGCAACTCAAGCGATCCGGGCGACGTTGTATTAGACGGATTCGCAGGTACCGCATCAACTTGCGTAGCGGCTGCGGAAGAAGGGCGCGATTTCATCGCGTTCGAACTCGAAACGGATTATGTGACAGTAGGCAACATCCGGTTGGATTCGGTAAATGCGGTGGACGCCAAATGAACGTAGAATTCAACGCCAGATACGCGCGCTCCCTCCGTCACGAACTCGCGGAAATCGAATACTGCTTACGGATTCGTACGGAGGACATCGCGCGGCTGAACGAAAGGAAGGCGCAAGTTGAGGCGCAACTACAACGAATCGAAGGGGAGAACGCCAATTTTGACGAAAAATGAACGCTTACTTACGGAAGACTTTATCGCCGCTTATCCCGAGTTTCCAACGCACATGAACGCGCTCGGTCAATTCGTATACTACCGCACCTATTCACGTTGGCTTCCGACGCAGGGCCGCCGCGAGAACTGGCGCGAGACGTGCCGCCGCGCTGCGGAATATAACGTCAGCCTGGCGGTAAAGCACCTTACGCGCATCGGCTATCCGGTCGATTACGAGTGGCACCGTAAAGAGGCGGAGTTGCTATTCGATAACATGTTCAATCTGCGCCAGTTCTTATCTGGCCGTACGTTATGGGTCGGCGGAACTCCGGTAGCAGAAATGTCAGCACTATCCAATTTTAATTGCTCCTTCTCGAACGTTCGGTCATGGTCAGACCTCGGTGATATTTTTTATCTGCTAATGGTTGGAACCGGCTGCGGACTGAAGAGTACGAAGAAATTCGCAAGAGAGATGGCGCCGATCCGTGCGAATACAACACTTCTTCACTCGGAATATGATCCGGTTCCAGAGTCGGCCCGTTACGAGGATACCGTTTTACGTGATATGGGAAATGGATACGCGAAGCTTTACGTAGGTGATTCAAAGCTCGGTTGGGTGGACTCCCTACGTATTTACTTCGACATCTTGACGAAGTCGGAGTATGAACATATCCACACCGTTAAGATTTCGTACAACTCCGTACGTCCGCACGGTGAACGTTTGAAGACTTTCGGCGGAACGGCATCGGGACCGGAACCATTGCGTGAAATGTTTGACGGCATCGACTCCGTAATAAAGAACCGGATCGACCCGTTGCTTGAGCCGCTCGAAATCGTCGACGCTGAAAAAGGTTACGCAAGGGTTCGGCCGATTCATATCCTTGATATCGCGAATCTCATTGGTAACAACGTAGTGATCGGCGGGGTGCGTAGGACAGCGGAAATCTTCCTTATGGACGCGGACGATTACGAGTGTATCTTCGCTAAGTACGGACTCAACGGTATATGGGACGCAGATAAGCACACGGACGTTGTCCGGAAGACACGCGCGCTCGGACTCGAAAAGGAAGCGGCGTTTCTCGAATCGCTACCGTTGTTCGATCCGAATGCGCGGCCGCTACATCACCGTCGGATGTCGAATAACTCGATCGCGTTCGAAACGCAGCCGTCGCGCGAACAATTGAACCTTGTGTTCACGATGATGCAGGCGGAAGGCGAGCCAGGCTTCGTTAATCTCGAAGAAGCGCGTAGACGGCGTCCGAATGCGGAGGGGCTTAATCCGTGCGCGGAGATACTGCTCGATTCATACGGCGTGTGCAACTTGACAACCGTTAATATGACGGCGTTCATGAGTGACGGAGGCGTATTGGACAAACACGGTATTTACGAAGCGCAACGGTTGTCCGCACGGGCCGGCCTTCGTATGACACTCGCGCAGCTTGAGATTCCGCATTGGGATGCGGTACAGCAACGAGATAGACTGCTAGGAACGTCATTGACCGGAGTAAAGGACGCTACCGCTAAGTTTGCCGGGGATGCCTCGTTTATGGGGAGATCGCTACTTAAACGTCTCGGAACGATGGCGAGGGAAGAGGCCGACCGTTACGCCAAGCAACTCCGCGTATCATCGCCGCTACTCGTTACGACGGTTAAGCCGGAAGGTACGATATCGCAAGTGGCGGGCGGAGTTTCGTCCGGACTCCACTGGTCACACTCGCCGTATTATATCCGCCGTATCCGCATTAACGCGGCCGATCCGTTAGCGCGCGCCGTACTCGATCTCGGATGGACGGTCAATCCGGAGGTGGGAACGCCGGGCGAAACGCACGAAGAACGGATGAAAAACGCGAGAACGTACGTAATCGACTTCCCCGTTGCGTCCGGCGCGACTGAAACGAAGGACGACGTAAGCGCCGCGCGTCAGCTCGATACGTACTTCGCATTCCAGCGTTATTATACCGAGCATAACTCGTCGAATACGATTACGGTGCGTCCGCATGAGTGGGCGGAAGTCGAATCGATCGTATACGAAAAGTGGGACGAATTTACGGCGGTATCGTTCCTCGCGCTCGATGGCGGCTCCTACGCGCTGGCTCCGTACGAAGCGATCGACCGCGAAACGTATGAGCGGATGGCGACCGAAATGAAGCCGTTCGATCCCGCGATTCTGACACGCTACGAGACGACGGGAATTTCTGAACTTGACGCGGGTGATCCGGATTGTTCTACCGGAGCGTGTCCGATTAGATAGCGATTAAATTTCGGAGGGATGCAGCGTATGGCATCGATAAAAATGTACGAAATTCTCCGGTCTATACGGCTGCATCCGTTTCTCCGGAGGTTTACGGATATCGACCGAGTTACACCGGAAGAGTCACGTAAGATTGACGATAAGTTTACGAAATAAACGAGGAGGCGCGGCCATATGGCATACTACGGAATCAGCGCAAGGAATGACGGACAGCGTGCGGCAATCAGCGCACTCATGAACGATAAGCCGCTACTGTTTCTTACGGGACCTGCCGGTACGGGTAAGACGCTAATCACGCAGGCGGTCGGCCTTCACCGTCTAACTGACGCGCAGGACTTCCGGAAGATGATGTACACGCGGATGCAGACGCAGGTTGGCGTAGATCTCGGATTCCTGCCGGGCGACCTACACGAAGGGAAAACGTACCCGTTTATGCGTCCGTTCCTCGATAATCTGGACGCGATGGCACCGGCCGCCAAACAAACGTATCACTATTTAACGTCGGGCGGCGAGGATAAACGTAGGCTCTTTTTCGATCCGATCCAGACGATGCGTGGCGGCTCGTTCCTCCATACGTTTGTCATAACGGATGAATCGCAAAATCTCGATCCCCACGTTATCGGTACGATCGCAACGCGTCCGTCGACCGGCACCAAGATCGTATTTCTCGGCAACTTCGCGCAGATTGACGACGAACGCCTGCGTAAGCCGGAGACGAACGGTTTGTATCGCTTACTCTCCGGATTATACGAAGTCGGAGCTCACGAATACTTTGACCACGTTAATCTAACGGAGGTACAGCGCCATCCGGTCGTCGACGTGGTTGAGCGTATCTTACGGAATCACGATATGCCGGTGGAATTCGCGGAGCTAGAAGCGCGAGGCAACGTTGGGTAGCGCGGACATCACCGCACGCATAACGCATCGCCGACGCCAGCTCTACGTCCACTCCGTCCTATACTACCGTTTCTGTACGTCCGTTATCGACGATGCAACGTTCGATCGGTGGGCGTACGAATTGCGGGACCTGCAGGCCCTTTATCCGGACGAAAGCGCGGCGGCTCCCTTTGCGGATGAGTTCGCGGCATGGGACGGTACGACCGGCTACGATTTACCGTGGAATGCGTGGGCGATTGCGGCGGCGGAACGTTTGATGCGCGATGTCCCGAAATAGCGCGAATGTGTACGTATTATAACGAGGAGGCGATCGGATGAAATACGTAATGACCATCGAAGTGAACGCTCGGTCCGTGCTTGACGAAGAGACGACGCAGTACTACGAATCTCTTACGCCAGAACAACGCGAGGAACGTGTCGCCGAAGTGAAGGCGGATACTCAACAGATGTTCCTCCGCGAAATGGATGACAATGCGGAAGTTGACGTAAACGTACGGGTTGAGGAGGTAGCGGAATGAACGTTAAACCACCGATTGGCCTCGTGCCGCGTTTCGTACGCGACGAACAACGTAGAATCGAAATACAAAATGCGATTACCCGCTATCTGGACGCCGGTATTCGGATTCCTACGGATTGGATTACGGAATACAACGAATTAGTAGCGAAGGAGGACGCAAATTGAACGTACAACTCATCGCCCACACGGCGCTATCGGACGGATTCGCGCAGTTGCTCGAAATGTACACGGTCGATAAACCGTCTGACCGCGCAGCCGTAGCGTTGACCGCTATCCGAACGTGTTACTCACCGCTGAAACCATCCGAAATCATCACGGAGGAGTCGCATAAATACTTCGGTTCCTCCGCGTCAGATGGCGAAGGTGGTACGGACGCTGACCGGTTATTCCGCCATATTATCCGGAGCAAGCACTCGTCTACTTTGGAGCACGTCAGTTATACGTTCGCAATCGAAGGTGTATCGCGGTCGCTACTCGCGCAACTCACGCGTCACCGTCAATTCTCGTTCAGCGTCCAGTCGCAGCGCTACGTTAAGTTCGGTAGCAAAGACCGCTCCCAAGGCTTTGATTACGTTACGCCTCCGTCAATCACGCCGGATAAAATCGAGCCGGACCGCACGTATAACGATTCTGATGCGGCAGGACTGTACGAATCCGTAATGGACTACGCGCAGGACGTGTACGATAGGCTGCGCGCTTGCGGAGTGCTCGCGGAGGATGCCCGGTATGTCCTCCCGAATGCCGCCGCGTGCAATCTCGTTATGACCGCTAATCTGCGCGCGCTGATCGAATTTTACGGTAAGCGGCGTCCGGGCAACGGAGCGCAGTGGGAAATCGCTGACCTGGCGGAAAGGCTCCGCGAGGAGATCGTAAATGTTGACGCGTGGACAGCGGGCTTTTTCGGATGTTCCGCGTGACGTTCGAGGAACGATTAGAAGAACTGCGCAAAGCTTGGCGCGGACTATTCGATGCATTCGCGGAATCGCTTCGATTACGTCAAGTCTGCGAATGGCTCGCGGATAAATTAACGAAAAGGGGACGATAGAATGGCGAAATTAACGACGGCGCAATTGTTGGCTAAGAAACGCGCAGAGGTAGCGGAGTTGGAGGCGAAGATGCGCGAAGAGATTACGGTAGGTAGCGTAGTAATAGTATTACAAACGGGGGTTTACGAAGATATCCCGGTTGGCTGTATCGCAAAGGTAACAGACGTTGATTACGACGACGACGATGACGAGCATCCGGTTAGATGTGAACGTATCGACGGTTCAGACTACGATTTCTTCCGCTACGAAGACCTCGAAGTTGTTACGCGAGAAACTGCACGTGATCGCTTAATTGCGGATATTGACCGTGAATTGGACGAAGCATTCGGAGGTGATGACCGCTAATATTTCCGCTATCATCACGCTACTACTCGCATTGTTAGCGGGAATGAACGTAGAGCCAACGCCCGATCCGCCCGTGACCGAAACGTGGCAAACGTACGAGGCGACCGCGTACACCGCCAAATGCCGCGGCTGCATCGGAATCACGAAGAGCGGACTCGACGTAAGGCACACGATATTTGACGAAGATGGACGCAATATCATCGCGACCGATCCCGCCGTCATACCGCTCGGCTCCGTCGTGGAAGTGCGTTTAGCCGACGGAAGCACATTCGAAGCGACGGCGCAGGACATCGGCGGGGACATTAAAGGGCGCAGGATTGACGTATTGCACGAAACGTATGACGGCGCGATCGAGTTCGGGCGGCAGGACGTGGATGTGCGGCTCTTGTCATCGCCGTAAGGCGCGTCATTAAAAACGAAAAGGGAGCGGATTAGATGAGCGAAAACGTAACGGTATTACGTGACGAAACGTTGGGCGGTATCGAACGGGAATATCGCGAGGTTAAGCGGAAGGCAGCGGTGGGCGAGCGGATTAAATGGCGCGGTGTAGACGCTGTTTACGAGGTTGTACGAGAGCCCAAGCGGAGCTACGACGATTGTCTCCGTATTATTGTGTCAGCGTTCGGTGACTTAATCGGTACATCCGCGCATTTGGATCGAGGCGATCTCGCTTATACGGATGCTTACGTAGTCCTCGAACCGACCGACATCGTCCGTATCGACGGAAAGCGCTTGCGGATGGTTGAGCGGATGGCGAACGTTGGTGAGTGTATTATCATAACGCAAGACTTATTCGGCGAGAAATTGACGGGCGTGGTACGTACGGTTACGGAGAATGACGGCAACGGTTCCGTATACACTGGCGATATGTGGTCCGACGGATCTAAGTTTAATCCGTATCCTGATCAATACCACGTACTCGAACCGGTCGAATCCGACTTCAAAACGTGGGACAAAGTTAAGCGCGAACTTACGTCAATTCCCACGGAGGATATTGCGCTAATCGAATGGCGGGCGGATCTCGAACGTAAAGCGGACGCGTTAGCGGCTCAAGTTGACGGACTGACCGATACGGTTGCGCGGCTGACTACGGCTATGCAACGGATGAATATACAGCTCCGAGTCGCGCGCGAAGACATCGTGCTGATCGAGGAGGGCGTCTCGGAGGACATTGCGGAGTTGCGTACGAAAATTACGGAGTTGAAACTCGGCAGTACGTCGCTCGCTGCGGAATCCGTGCGTAAAGAGCCGCTAACACGTGACGCCTCCCGCGAAGCTATTATCGAACGTGCGAAACGTGATATCGAAGCACTGAAGTGCACGCACTACCCGACGGAGGCACGCTATTATGTCGCGCGTAATCTAACGTGGCAGCCTGAGTGTGATGCTGAATTCATTGTTAATCGCGATAAGCGCACCGTCGTCTGTTTGCTTCGCAAGCGTAGTTATAGCGGTGGTGGTGACGTACAATCGCGTGGTATCGCAAAGTGCGCTCCGGACGACGTATTCAATTCGCATATCGGCCGCGCCATAGCGTTAAGGCGTGCGTTGGGCCTCGCGGTGCCGGACGAGTATATAAACGCACCGGCTCCGGAGAGTGTGCGCGTAGGGGATATCGTAGAATGGACCGCGCAAAGGAGCATTAAAGGGCGCGTTATAAACGTAGACAACTTCGTTACGGTCGACGTTTACGGTCATAAATGGGAGTATAGGCCGCATGCGTTACGTGTAATCGACGACAGCCGCGAGGAGGTGGCGGAATGAAGCCCGTATCTGACGCAATCGCCGCGCTTAACCGTTTGCCTATCGATGGCGAAGTCGTTATGCGCACCGTATGGTCTGACGGAAAGGTTATCCGGAGATACAACGGTCAGGATTCGCCGGGCTTCTTTACGCGGAGAACGTCGGCCGAGCGCGGCTTCCGTAAGATGACCGTTATTCTAATCGAGGAGGTACCTGCGGAATGACTACGTTAACCGCTCCGCAAACCGCTACGCTACCTAACATCGCTTTAACGGGCGCTCTACGCAGCGGTAAGTCGTCCGTCAGCGCTTACCTACGTGACAAATACGGATATACGGAGTTTGCGTTCGGTGACGAGATGAAACGGTTTGCTCACGAAATATTCAACGTACCGCAATCGCCGAAGCCACGCGAGTTATATCAGTGGTTCGGAGAAACGATGCGGCAACGTGATCCTGACGTGTGGGTACGGAAGTGTTTCGAGGATATACGTTGGTACACGGATAATTACGCGAGGGACGAATATATACAGCAGACTCCGCCGCCAGTCGTCATCACGGACTTGCGCTTGCCGACCGAGTACGACCGTTGCCGCTCGGAAGGCTACGTCATCATACGTATACGCGCGCAGTCAGCACTCCGTATCCATCGCGCGGTCGAATCGGCAGATACGTTTAATCTGCGGGACCTGACGCACGAGACGGAATCACACGTTGACAAATTCGCGGTCGATTACGAGATTACGAACGACGGGTCTTTAGCGGAGTTATATGCGGCAGTTGACGCGATTATGGCGGATTTAAAACGATGAATACGGAGCGCATAACGATAACGCCCGAACGTCTCCGCGAACTATTACGCGATGAGTACCGCCGCGGCTACGAAGACGGTTACGTTATTGGACGTGTGGCGGAGATGATCGGGAAGAAATACGAAGAGGAGGCGATTGATTGAATACGGACGTAATGTTTTCATCAAAGACGGATTTGTGGCCGACGCCGCAATCGTTTTATGACGACCTGAATGCGGAGTTTAGCTTTACGCTTGACCCATGCGCTACGGAAGATAACGCAAAGTGTGCGAATTTCTTTACAAAGGAAACGGACGGACTCGCGCAGGACTGGACGCCGCACACCGTTTTTATGAACCCGCCGTACGGGCGCGAGATAGCGGACTGGATTCGTAAAGCGTACGAGGAGTCGCGAAAAGGCGCAACCGTCGTATGCCTCGTTCCAGCGCGGACGGATACGCGATGGTTCCACGATTATGTATACGGTAAGGCTGACGAAATCAGATTCGTAAAGGGGCGGTTGAAATTCGGTGACGCCACGAATAGCGCACCGTTTCCGTCCATGGTTATCGTTTATAAGGCGAAGAGTGGCGAATAGGCAACGCTATTCCTCCGCAATGAACACGAGCCATCCGTCCTGCTCTGCGGCGAACACGTAGCGGCGACTCTCCGCATCTAACCGCGCCTTCGCGTAGAAACGCGCCGCCGATATGTAGCCGCGCTTATCGATATTGGCCGCGGTCGGGTCCGCGCTATTCTCCGCGAGCTTTAGCGCAATGGCACGCGCCGTAGCGTCGTATCCGAGTATGACGCGTTTGGACGTGCCGCTTAGTCCGTACATGTCGATAATGTCCGCAGATAAACGGAGGCGGCGCTGGCGATCGGTCGCAACGTAGAGATTGACGAGTGGGACGGCTTCGATATTGAAACGGGTCATGACGGGATCACCTCGTAATAATTATAAACGAATTAGGACGCAAATACAACGTAAAGGGAGCGATATTCATAGGTAAAGCCGATCGAAAGCGCTGGGACGGGAATGTTCGCTCAATGGCGATAATTGCGAAGCCGCACGAGGACATAACGGAAGATGACGTACAGTTTCTCCGCGATAACTATACGTCGGCCGGCGGACTATTACCGAACGCATACAGCGGTGGCGCGTTCTTCACGCCAACACACGTAGCGCGCTTTATCGTCGAGGCATTGCGCGGCTTAAGCGGAGGATTTAGCGCGGGTCAGACGTGGCTAGAGCCGTCGTGCGGCAGCGGCGTATTCATCGAACACATACCGGACGATGCGGAGATAACTGCGCTTGAACTCGACGAAACGTCCGCGAAGGTAACGACACTGATCTATCCGCACGCCAACGTAATAAACGCGGATGCCCTTACACACAGCCGCCGCGACTATTACGATTTCGTCATCGGCAATCCCCCGTACGGCGTTTCGATCGATATCGCAGCCGAGGAGTTGCCGGACGAATACGTGACGCTCACGAAAAAGCGCGATCGCTACGGAGGTAAATCGGAATTAGCGTTTATCGAACTCGCGATTAAGGCGGCGAAACCTGGCGGATACATTGCGCTCGTGCTGCCGAAGGGGATCGGGTTCAGCGGTGCGTCCGCTAAAGTCCGCGATCTCGCGAAGGAAACGTGCTGGCATGTCGCGTCGATCGAGCTGCCGGAAACAACGTTCGCGCACGTCGGTACAACGATTAAGACGGATATTCATATCCTACGGAAGATTACGCCGAACGCCCGGAAAGTATACGTCGAATACTCTCGTATAGGCAGCGAGAAGTATCCGCTCGATATCGTAAAGCAGACGGACGCAACGACCGAGGGGAGTACGTTTTGGTACGAAGGGCAGCAGCCGATATTCCACGCGGTTATCACGGACATCGGCTACGACAAGGACGGTAAGAGTACGGATAAATGGGGCGACGGGTTAACGCAGCTCGACGAATTACTCGAAGCGTTCACGGACGGCGGTTTGGTACGTGAGAACTGCGATCCAGTCGCGCCGTTCAAAGACGAGTATCACGGATTCAGCGTAAAAGTGCCGCCGCATGAAGAGTGGCGCGTAAAGGCCGGACATGTGACGTACTGGAACGTGCTAACGCTCGGCCGCGGCGAAGATATAAACGGAACATCATCGTTCGACTTCGATTGGCAGGACCGCATTGTAAACGAATATAAGGGAGCGCGATAATATGGGCGGAACTAACGTAGATTTGACGAAAGATACACGGAAATATACGCAGAAGTATTCGCTGTCGTCCGCGGCCGGAGTTAAGGCGCTCTTACGCGACCGCCACCGTATCGGCGCACGGCGCTTTAAGGGCGACACAGCCGCCAGCGACATTATTATCGATCTCCACTCCGCAATTGAGAGCGCGTGCCTCACCGAGCGCCAAGCGGAGGCGGTTGCGCTTGTGTACGGGCTGGACGTGACGCAGGCGGAGGCGGCTCGCGTGATGGGTGTTAGTCAGCCGGCCGTCGCGCAATTTACGGACGAGGCTGCGGAGAGGATCGCGGCGGTTTATCAGCGTTGGAATTACGGAGAAATCACGGTCGAACTCGAAGGGAACGGTGCAACGGATGAAATCGTATAAGGAAGCGTTCGTAGACGAAGTAACGGATCTGATTGCGGAGAATATCGCGGATAGGACGGAACGTATGGCGGCGGTAAAGGCGTTAACGGATGCGTACGTTAATTTAACGGGGAGCGCTCCGGATGATAGGCAGTCTTTACGTTTAGCGGACTATATTATGCGCGAAGAATTGACGGATAAGCACCCGGATAAAATGTCCAACTCGGAATATCCGATCATGAGCGACTATCAGTTAGCACGTAGACAATTCGGTGCACATAAAGCGAAAAATCCGATCGCTCGAATAGAGGTGCCGTTGAGTAGCTTAATGAACTTAGGTACAGACGGCGTGGACTACAGCTATCCAAAACGGCGGCAGCGTACGATTGACGAAATGATATATATGGACGAAGTTACTGTAAGTCGAAACAAGGAAAGGAGACGTAAGTACAAGCAGTTTGTTAACGGAAAGTCCAAAGGGGTCTTTACTGTTAACATCGCTACCGGCGAGAAAGCTATCCACGATCAGAGCTGCGACGATTAACTTATATTTAAGGCAATTAGTTATCTATATATTAGTGAGGGAAGTAAAACGTCATCTCAACGTGAGGTGGCGTCTTTTTGCGTTTAAATTAATCGAAAGGTAGGCGTTGTAAATGGCGGAGAAATCGCGCGAATTAAACGAACTAACGGTAAAGGTTAACGTAGATGTATCGGAGGCCATCCGCGGACTTAAGGCGGTCCAACGTGAGGCGAAGAAGGCTACGCAGGCATTGGCGGAGATGCAATCGTATTATGAAACGGGTGAAGGACGTCGGCTTTTCACGCGTTGGACGCAAGATGGCGACGAGGTAGCAAACGTTAGAACCGTTGATGTTACGGATATTCCTACGGACGTCTTAGCGCGGGAGCTGGCGAAACGCGATGAATAACGATGCCGCACGCAAAGTGTTGCAGCTGCAGTCCGGTGCGCCAGTCGGAAGCCTAACGCCGATCAGCGCGGAATGGGCGCGTGACGAGCGCGGCGCATTATTTAAATATACGCAATCTGAGCGATATGAGGCCGCTAAACGCCGCCGTTGGGCTGCGCGGGATAAGCGGCATTTTTCGTTTACACATATGCAACACATACGCGAGATTACGCAAGGGTTATCGAATAAATATTGCGGATATGTCTTACTTCTGCAGCCGTACATTGCGTTCAAGTCGAACGTATTGGTAACGGAGGGCCGCGAAGACACGCCGCTGACGATCGGCGATCTGGCGCAAGTATGGGACGTATCAAAACGGACGGCACGCGTAATCATCAACGAATTAGAGGTGCGCAGCATCGTGTTTGAGACGTCCGGCACATTTACGATTAATGAGCGATACCACTTCCGTAAGAAAGCTGCCGATGACGTTGATGCGCTGATTAAGACGTATTTTACTACGCTGAAATCGTTCGATATGACAGCGGCCGATCTCGGCTTCGTGTACAAACTGCTTCCGTACGTTCATTACGATACGAACGTTATTTGCGCGGACCCTTTCGTCGAGAATCCGGAGGACGTCCGCTTTCTTAACGAAAAGGCGGTCGCCGATATTGCGGGCATGAACGAATTGAAAGCGGCACAGGCTCTCGCTCGACTACGTAAATCCGGGATTATCGGCGAGTGGTTCACCGGACATGATCGGCGCGATAAGCTGACCGTGCTGAATCCGTATGTATTCTATCGTAAGCGCGGCGAGCCTGACGGAACACTCCGGACACTGTTCGCGGCCAAACGTGCAGAAAACGTAAAATAGGTAAGGTTTTTTGCACGCCGGAAACGAAAATACCATACCTTTTTTGCACGTTTTCGGGCAGATACCATACCTTTTTTGCACGCGAACGAAACGCTGAGATGCCGCGTCCTGTATGGGATTGCGGCGTTTTTGGCGTTCAAATTGCGGAGATTGTATCTTATCTTCTTATTATAGCGTTCCTAACGTTATATAAAACATTACGCTTCGGATAAATCCTAGCGTACGAAAAAGGATAAAATAATAAGTCTGGACGCGTATGATTTTGACGCGGACAGGGCAAGGCCGGAAGGCCGCGCCTAGGCTCTTAGGTTCACGTAGGATGTACACATCCGTCGTGAACAATACGTATATAACGGAGGTTGTTAACGCACATGATCACGTTCCTTATCGTAATAGGTTGCGTTCATATAGCCGCCATTATTACGGTAGGTCTAGCGCCCATTCGATTGTGTACGTAATAGCGTTTCCTGCGCTAATCCTTATCGTAGTTTACGCTATGAGGCGTTATCATGGCGGATGGATTTAACGAATAATCGGAAACAAACGAACGTACCGTTATGGGCTACGTAAATATACCGCATATAATGAAGCGGAATGTTATACGGATGGGCAACGTAGGGTACCGAGCCTTTCCGTCATAGCGTAGAGGATTACGTTTAAATATCGGCTTAGGCGCTCAGGACACGTGGCCTCCGAAAACACCGACCCTGGAGCGTTCCAAAAACATTCGTATATGAAACGGTCCTGATACGCTGCTATTTACCGTATAATCCGCATATTTACGTTCCAATAACCGTCTCAATAACAACGTTGCACTAACGTACGTGTTTATGGTACACTTACGTTAATTAGACGTAAAGGAGACGGTACTATGCGGATAGGTTACGCTAGGGTATCTACTGCGGATCAATCGCTCGACTTACAGATTGACGCGCTGAAGGCTGACGGGTGTGAACGTATCTATACGGAGAAGGCAAGCGGAGGCAAGGACGACCGTATCGAGTTACAGCGCGCTTTAGATACGTTAAGGCCCGGAGACATATTCGTTGTGTATAAGCTCGATCGGCTCGCGCGGTCAACGTTAAAACTCATATCTACGTTAGACGAGATAAAGAAGCGCGGAGTTGAATTCGTAAGCCTATCGGATAAGATCGATACGTCAACGGCGGCAGGTAAAGCGCTATTCGGGATGCTGGCGGTATTCGCGGAGTTTGAGCGTAATGTAATCGTTGAACGTACGAAGGCCGGGTTAGCAGCGTCACGAGCACGTGGTCGCAGCGGTGGGCGTCCGAAGACGGATCAACGTAAGGTTGCGAAGGCGCTCAAGTTGTACGATACGGGCACGCACACAGTAACGGAGATAACGGAGACAACGGGAGTAACGAAGGCAACGCTATATAGAGCGATAAAGGAACGTCAAGGGCGCTGAGCAGGCGCTCTTTTTTGATGGGGCCGGGGTGGGTCCGCGCCCAAAACGACGTCCTGACGCGCTCACATTTCCGCCAAATTTTAAATAACGGGGGTCAACGTATCTTGACGAAGACGTGCGCAACGTGTCACGGAACAAGTCCTGACGTAAAATTCTCGTGTAATCATCGTAATTGTAACGGATGCCGAGCGCTGAAAAGCCGCACATACCAAGCGGAGTACGCACGTAAGCATCGCGCCAGAAACCGCGAGAATCAGCGTGTTAAGCGCCAAGAATACCGCGCAGAGAATCCGCACTTAACGTTCTACTCTACGTCAAGGTATCTCGCGAACAAGGCGAGTACATACTCGGATCTGACGAAGGAGGATGCGCTAGATATTTACGAAACGCCCGATGTCTGCGGATACTGCGGTAAGGCAATCGACGTAAGCGTTAAGCGTTCGTTACACATCGACCATATCGTACCGATGTCGCAAGGCGGCGTTAATAGCCGCTGGAACCTCGTAAAAGTGTGTATCAATTGCAATACGTCGAAAGGCGATGGTTCCCTCGTTAATTATTACGGAAGGTGTCCGGACTTCACAGAGCAACGTTACGAAGCGGTCGTAAACGAAATGGTGCGGCTATCGGGGCGGACACGAGCGGAGATCGACGAAATTTTAACGTTATCACATTCGTTTGAAATAGCGTTTCAGAACGGGCGTCGACAAATGGTCGGCGCTCTACGTGTTTTAAGGGAGGAGGAGCGTATAGAATGCGCGATATGAAAAAGCTTGAAGCGCGGCTAACACGCGAGCAAATAACGGCGGCGCAGCTACTCGCGGTCAATCAATTCTTACCGAAGAATCCGCAACCGGGCGAACAAGGCCGCTACACATACGATCAAATCGCGGAGCAGGCCGGCATAACCGTGCGCCAATTATATAACTGGCGTCATTACGATGAGAATTTCGTTAAATATGTCGGTCACCTCGCGTCTAACGCGTTTCTATCGCATTTGCCGGACATTATGGAAAAGCATCTCGATATGACGTTAAAGGGTCAGGGATCGATGAAGGGTATCGAGCTGTTCTACAAATTCGGCGGACTTCTTATCGATCGGCAGGAAGTGAAAACGGAGGATGCGAACGCGGGCCAATCGTTAGATGAGCGTTTGGCACGGTTGAAGGAACGGGCACAGAGCGCGGAATCGGAGGATGACGAATAAATGGCGTATCTAAACGGAGTATGGCTCGCGCGAGATGAGCGCCAGGTCGAGATCGACAAGCGTATCGAAATCATAGCCGAGTACGACCGTTTAGCAACAAGCGGAGAGTTAACGCCTTATGACGTAGATCAGTGGGAAGTCGTTGACGCCGAGTTAGCGAAGCTCAAACGCGTTCATCGCGCAGAACACGATCTGCTCTACTTCACCTACGAATACTTTTCGCACGATCGGAATCCGGCGAACGAGTCGAACTTGATACCGGCCGGCCAAATGTTAAAGAGCGCGGCCGAGTTCCATAAAACGTTATGCTCGCTTCTAAACGATGTCGTAATCGGTAAGCAGGATAGCAACGTAGGATGGTCGGTAGGGCGTCGACATGCGAAAACGGCGTACCTGAGCAATTCGTTTTTATGCCACCAAGTCATCCACCGCCATCAAAAATATATCATCGAAGTTTCTGAGACAACCGATGTTGCCGGCGACTTTATTAAATGGACCGTCAACCAATTGAAGTTTAACGAGAAGCTCCGCGAGGACTACGGCCCTTTACTCCATCAGAAACCGTCGATGAACGAAGTCGATAACAAGTACGAGTTTATCACGTCAACGGGCACGAAGGTAGAAGCGAAAGGTATCGGTACGCAGATGCGCGGATTACGTCACTTATCCGAGCGGCCCGGCCTATTTATCCTTGACGATCTAGAGTCCGGTGATAACACGAATACGCCGGAGATGCGTAAGAAGAACCTCCACTGGTTCCGTTCCGAAATGCTCGAAGCGCTCGGATTCGGCGGCCTTTGTATTTACATGGGCACGATCGTACATTACGATTCGCTACTTAATCACGTTTTAACGCAACGTAAGGACTTCATCTCGCGTAAGTTTCCGGCGATCCTCTCGTGGGCTGAGCGCGAGGACTTATGGGAAGCGTGGCGGAAGGTATACAACTCCGATACATCGGACGCGAAGGAACGTGCAGACGCGTTTTACAACGCAAATGAGTCCGAGATGTTGCGTGGAACCGAAGTTTTATGGCCGATATACACGTACAAGTTTTTCATGGAGAAACGGGAGTCGATGGGTGCGCGCGCGTTCAACCAGGAGTATCTCGGCAATCCCGTAGATGAGGAATCGCAGATATTTAAGCCGGACGATATGACATTCTATACAGACGCTGATATTGCGGGCATATCGCTTGATACGTTTGCCGGCGTAGACTTCGCGATGGGAAAAGAGAAGGGCGATTATAGCGCAATTATTACCGTCGGCAGAAGCCCGAACGGTATTTTTTACGTTCTGGACGCATTTCTCCAACGTGTTCATCCGGACGTACTGCTCGAAAAAACCGTAGAGAAAACGTTGGAGTATCAATACGAGGGGCTAGCGGTAGAAGCGCAGCAGGCGCAGGAGTGGTTCGCGGATAAAGTGGCGGAGGCGTTAGTAAAGCGCGGTTATCCGGCCCAAACGCGGCTGAAGCAGATTAAGCAGCGCACACGTAAAGCGCTCCGGATTGAGGCGTTATTACCGGATATACAGGCGGGCCGTATCCGTTTTAAAAAGGATCAGCGCCTATTACTCGAAATGTTCGAGCTATACCCGAATCACAATCACGATGACGGTCCGGACGCGTTATCTATGGCGCTGCAGGCGGCGAAGTTATCACGTAAACGTCCGGCGCAATCAACCGGCTCATATCGCTATTAAAGCACGAAAGGAGGACGTAAATGTTCCGCACAGATCACATAAATAGCCTCATCTTTTCCGTTGACCAAGCGCAAATGGGATCGCGCGAGACAGAACGCATTCAGCGCGAAATCCGCCTGTACAAACGCTATGACGGTACGTACAACGTATGGACGGAATACACGAAGCCGGCCGATATTGACTACGAACCGGCGACGCTGACGATCGGATACCCGCGCAAGCTTATCGATACACTCGCCGCGTGGCAATTCGAAAAGGAACCGAAGGTCACCGTACCGCCCGACGTTATCGACGATCCTGCCGCTATGCTCGCGCCAGGCTACACGGTATCAACGGAGCAGGCCGCCGAAAACACGCGCGCCAAAGCGAAGGAACGGTTGCTTACGTGGGTATGGGACGATAACCGGATGCACGAAAAGTTACTCGCCGCCGCCAAGGACCGCCTGATAACGGAGAGTGGCGTTTACGCGCGGCTCCATTACGATAAGCGGCGCGGCGACATACGCGTCTTTTTCCATCCGTCCATCGAAGTCATCGCGATACACGACCCGTGGGATATCGATCGCTTAACGGAGGTCCACTTTATCGCGTATCTGGACGAAGATATGACGCAGCTTTGGAAGCTATCGTATTACCTCGTTTGGCGCGGTGATGAGGATACGGGGACGTACGATTGCGAAATCGAGGAAGGCGTATATGGCGTTTACGAATCGGACGATAAGGCGGGCTCTTACGTTAGGCTCGACGAGGAACGGGTGGCGCGCTCATCGATGGGGCTCGATTTCATTCCGGTGGTGCACGTACCGGCTGACGGACTAACGGGGCAGATACGCGGCTATAGCGAACTTGAACGGATGATAACGATATCCGACGAGATTGACCGTAAACTATCGGACTATTCGGACGCGCTCCGTTTCGAGATGTTCGCAATTACGCTACTCATGAACGTAGAGGAAGATCCGAAGGCTCCGTTAAAGGTCGCGCCATCTGCGAAATGGAACCTCGGCTCGGCGGCCGCGGAAGAGGGGCAACCGGACGCAAAACGGATGGAGAGCGGATTCAAATTTAAGGAAGCGATCGAGTCGTACCTCGACCGTATGTACGCGGCGCTGCACGAAATTAGCGAGGTGCCTATCGTTAACACTGCGGAGATGAAAACCGGAGGCGTGAACGACATGGCGATACAGTTGTTATTTTCGTCGATCATATCGAAGACGCAGCGTTCGTGGATTACGTGGCAATCGCGGCTCCAGACGTTGAACGAGTACGTATTACGTTATATGCAGGCGCGCGCCGAGCATCCGCGATTTAAGTACGATAAAGCGTTAGTGGCGCAAATGGACGGCGAATATTACAGCGAAATCATATTCGGGCTACCGCTACCACAGGATCAAGCCGCGCTCATCTCGCAATTAAGCGAAGAGATCGCGATGAATATCGAGTCGATACGCGGAGCGATTACGCGGTCCGGCAAGGAGAACGCAGAGGCGAAGTTTCTCGAGATACTTGCGGAACGGAATATGTTACGCGCGCAGCAGGATCCGTACAGTGGCGGCGGCGACGTAGATGAGGACGAAGAGAACGAAGAAATAACGGAAGATGACGAAAGGGGAACGGAATAATGGCGTTTATTGCGAAAGAACCGTTTAAAAATGGGAGCGTACCGAGTAAGTTTAGAACGTCGTACAATTCAATCCGCATCATTAACACAGGTAACGAGAATCTGACGTTTAGGCTAACGCCTTATTTCGAGTACACACTGTCTCCTAAAGAGGTATTTGACGAGCAAGTTGATCCGTTTAACACGCTAACCATCGTAGCTGGTAGCGGCTCATTCAAAGGATTCGTAAGGGAAGAGGTGGGTTAAGATGAGCGAGTACAACAGCCGAAGCGATTATGCGACGCCTGCACCTGTGGAACTAACGGGCAGTAATGCGTTAAAAGGTGATGTGCAAAACGTGACTATAGCGGGCACTCGCGTACAACTACCGAACTATCCGTGCCGTGAGGTTACAATTATCGCGAAACGGTTGAATACAGGTTCAATCTTTGTCGGTGGAGCGGACGTATCCCCTACTGTATACGGTGTAGAACTACTGTCGAATGATAGTTATACTTTTGCAGTCTCAAATCTGAATATGATTTACATCGATTCTTCTGTTAGCGGGGAGGGAATCTCCTATGTCGCGATTTAACCCTGCACCGAAAGACTATTCATCAGCAACCACAGCCGCAAACACGAGAATGCTGCTAGCAAAATTAAGACGTGGGGTATCCGATGCGGCGATTACTGTTATCGGGGATTCTACGGGTAATGCACCGGATGAATGGGTTTATCTTACTGCTCAAAATCTCGCGGCAATGTTTCCTGCCTATACAGTTCGAATTTCCACATGGAATGCAACCACAGGAACAGAATATAACGCCGCAGAAACATTACAAACAGGAACGGGCCCATACACACTTAGAATTTGGAACTGTTCTGTGCCGGGAGAAATTCCGGGGTATGTTCAAGGGTTTAGGTGGCAAGCGGCAGTTGTTGCAACCGCGCCAGACCTAATATTTATCAGTCACGGTCACAATTTAGGCGACCCTACTCCTGCCACATACTTAGAGAGTACAGGCAGAAATACGTACCTGTCTTTAACTGAGGAACTGACTCTTCAATTTCCGCTTGCGGGTCTTGTGTTGATTGCACAGAATCCGACAACCTTAAGCGGTAGAGAGACATGGCAAGCTATAAAAGCAAATGTCATTGAGTCCGTAGCTTCAATGAGATCATACGGTTTTATTGATGTTCATCAAGCGTTTGTTGATACCATGAATGTCCCCGCATATCTTTCTGATGGTATCCATCCGAACACAGCCGGATCGAAGTTGTGGGCTTCTCTTGTCACCAAAGTTCTTATCGATAGTGATAATGCAAGGGCAAGAACAGGCATGTCTTCATTACTCTTATTCGGCAAAAACTATTTGTCAAACCCCGAATTTTCATCATGGGCTGCTACAGATCCTGATAGTTGGGTTCCCAACGCATCTGCGGCAACTTCGAAGGATACGACGACGTTTGAGACAGGAGCGCAAGGTTGTAAAGTAACGAGCAATGCGACGAGTGGGACCGCACAAATAGAACAAACAATTAACTTGGCAACGGCTGGGTTACTTCATTTGCGAGGTAAAACTGTTACTCTTGCCGTTAGAGTATTCGTTCCTGCTGGTAACACTGCAACGGTTAGAATCGCCATTGTTGATAGCACAGGTGGAGCAAATGCAAGAAATATGGACGTACCAGGAACAACAAGAGGCAGATATATATGGCTTTTTTCAACAAGAGTAGTAGATAGTGCCGCTACCACTATCTTTGCGAGACTTATGGCGCGCACATCAGGCACAGCGATCGTTGAGGCAACTTTTGACCGAGCTTATTTGGTTCAAGGTGTCCTGCCAACCGTAGGATTGGTTTAAGGTTATTCAAGTAACGAAAGGTCCCCCCGATAACACACGCTAACGGACGCTCACACGCTGGGCGTCTTTTTTGCGTTGTCCGAACGTTTACGACGTTAAACTGCAACGGTTAGATATACGATAGCCGACGGGCTTTAAACGGTGGAGGACGATATGAGACGATTTATTAACGCAATGAGCGGTAACTATACGCCTTATCAATTGCTCGACGCTGACGGCGATAATGGTGGCGGAGATAATGGCGGTGATGATGACGGTAAGGAAAAACGCACCGTCACGATGACACAAGCGGATTTGGATGCGTTAATCGCACGCGAAAAGGGCCGCGTAAAAGGTAAATACGCGGACTATGACGATTTAAAAACGAAGTTGACCGCGCTAGAACAGGCGGAGGAAGAACGCAAGAAAGCCGCAATGTCGGAGGCCGAGCGCTTGAAAGCGGAGAAAGACGAAGCCGACCGTAAGGCGGCCGAAGCGTCCGACGCAGCGAAACGTGCGCAAGACGCGGCGAACCAGCGCATTATCAACACGGAGATCCGCTCGGAGGCGCGCGCACTTAACGCTAACGACGCGAGCGACGTACTTTCCTTCGTAGACAAGACGAAAGTAACGATCGACGACGAGGGTAACGTAATTGGCGCGAAGGAGGCGGTCGAAGCGGTGAAGGCGGCGAAACCGTACTTGTTCAAAGCGCCGGTGGGTGCGGACGCGGGCGACGGAGGTAATCCGGACCGTAACCGCGATAAATCCGAACTGGCCGCGAAAGAGGCGGAACTTGCGGAGTTGAAGAAGGCGGCCGTAAGGGATACGCGTCTGCTCGGCAAAGTGACCGCGCTGTACAACGAAATACTGACGCTTAAAGCGAAGAGGTAACGCGTGGCTATCTGGGAGGAGTACGTTGAGGTTACGGTTGGCTGCCGGAACAATTCGCATTACGAAGCGTTGGGATACGTTATTCCGCGAAGACGCGATAAGCAGGGCCGCCTGGCGATTCCGCGTGGTACGAAAATTACCGTAAAGATCAGCGATTTACCCGCGCATAGTAACGTTAAACTGACGAAAGTGTGCGACGAATGCTCAGCGGAAGTTGCAAACCAATCGTACAACATGATTATGCGGGAAAGACGTGAAGGCAAGGACCGCTGTAAAGAGTGTTCCTACGAGCGTATGCGGGTGACTAAATTAACCTCAACTCCGAAGGCGAAAAGTTTCGGGCATAAGTTTCCCGAACTGATATCGTATTGGCATCCAGATAACGAATTATCACCGTTTGATGTTAGGGCGCACACGGTTCGGAAATTTAAGTTTATTTGTGAAAACGACGAGTCACACGACTACACGGCCGAGGTTAGAAACGTCGTTAACGGACAGCGGTGCGGGCTTTGTGCGATGCCTAAGGGTGAGCGGAGGATTCACAGTTATCTTAGCGCTCGCGGCATACCTTTCACGCAACAAGCAACAATGGACGGTCTGGTAGGAACTGGT
The DNA here is from genome assembly GCF_014640295.1 of Paenibacillus abyssi. GTDB lineage: Bacteria > Bacillota > Bacilli > Paenibacillales > Paenibacillaceae > Paenibacillus_D > Paenibacillus_D abyssi. The sequence continues at coordinate 184,382 of NZ_BMGR01000001.1, forward strand.
GGCGGTGCGTTAATGTTTGACTTCGTAATCCATAACCGCGACGGAAAGTGGTTATGCGCGGTTGAGTACGACGGGAAGCAGCATTTTGAGCCGGTTGATTTTTTAGGCAAAGGTATGCGTGAGGCTCAAAGAAATCTCAAAATTCAACAAGAACACGACAGACGTAAGGAAGAATTTTGCAAGCACAACGCAATCCCATTATTAAGAATTAAATACACGCAATTCGACGATATCGAAACGATATTAAGCGAATCATTACCTGCAATACGCCGCCAAAGAGCGGCTTTTTATATTGCAAATTAAACCAAAGGGGAAATGAAAATGCCAGCTTTAACTTATTCGTTTCAACAACAAATCCGCCAAATGGCACCGAACGTTGACGTAATCATGACGAAAGCACCTGTCCTGCTCGGACTGATCGGGAAGGGTGAAGCATTAACGCAAACGAAATTCGAATGGCAAAATGATTTCTTGAACAGCGACATCGTCGTATCCAGCGCAGCGTATCTCGCCACCGACACGACGATTGTACTCGGCACAGGCGAAGGTAACCGCGTTACTCAATTCGCGCTGATTCAAAACGGCGGCGAGGTTATCCGCGTTACTAACGTTGCCGGCGACACGCTGACGGTTACTCGCGGCTATGACGGTACGACCGCGGAAGCAATCGCGTCCGGCGCGGAAATGAAAGTTATCTCCCGTCCGAAAGTACAAGGTACGGACGTACTACGTAAGGACGAACACAACGACCGTCTGGTATCGTTCAACTACTCGCAAATTTTCGAGCGCTACGCTTCCGTTTCCCGCACGCAACAAGCCGTACGGACTTACGGAGTTGACGACGAGCTCGACTACCAAGTTAACCTGCGCTTGGAGGAATTGTTGCGCGAGGCTAATAACTCGCTGATCTACGGACGTAAATACGTCGGTACGGGTGCTGCTCCGGCAACTTCCGGCGGTCTGTTCGCGTTCGCCGCCGAAGCCGGTTCGTACGAAAAAGACTTCGCGGCTGCGGAAATTAGCGCGAAAGGTCTGAACGACTCGGTTGAGGCCGTATTCACTCGCGGCGGTACCGTAAATACGATTCTTTGCGCACCGAACGTAGCGCGTCAAGTTACGAAGCTCGGCGGCAGCACGATTCAAACTGAGCGCGGCGAGACACAAACCGGTCACCAAATCCTCTCGTTCGTATCCGACATGCCGGGCGGCGCTATCAGCCGCGTAGTTGTCGACTTGAACATGCCGAAAGACCGCGCGCTTCTGCTCGACATCGACAAGATCAAACAACGCGACTTGACGTCGATCTACGACCAAGACGCTACACTGCCGGGCGGCGACTACTTCGCTCGTTCAATCCGCGGTGAATTCGGATGGGAAATCAAGAACGCGAAAGAATGCGTAGCGGTACTGAAAGGCATCAGCCCGACCGTATCCTAATCGCAATTAAATACGGGGTCACGGCGTAGTTAACCGCTACGCCCCGATCCTAACACGGAGGTTTAACGCAAATATGGCGCAATATAAATGCTTGCCGATGTATGAATATATCCGACCCGGCATCTACGTTTTGTTTAATCAGAACGGTGATTTTACGACGACTGACGATAAGGTAATCGCAGCACTGGACGGAGCCGCACCGTTTATCGAGCGCGTTGACGTTGAGAAGGCGGAAGAGGTAGCGGAAGAGACCGTAATCGAACCGGTTGTGTCCGTTGAGGTAGCGGAAGAGGTCGTAACCGAGCCAGAACCCGAAGTGAAACCGGAATCACGACGCAAGAAATAATCGGAGGTGACGTCGAATGGCGACGTTAAGCGAACGTTTGACTAAGCGGTTCCGCGGCGTCCCTGGCGTCACGGCTACCGATATCACGGATTGGATCGCGGAAGCCGTAGCTGAGAGCGGATTTGCCGCGGACTCCCCGACGGATGACCGCAATAACGCGCTGCTGTATCTCGCGCTATCAATCGGCTTTTCCGTCATCGCAACGGATGCTGCGCGCTACTTTCGCTACACGGACGCGGAGGAAACGGTCGATAAGACGATGGTCGCCGCACAATACGTAAAGCTTTCCGCACAGGCACGGCGGGATTACGCGAAGGCTTTGCGCGGTGGATACGGAGCGTCGGCGTCCTATAGCGGGCGCGGTGACGGTAGATGACCGAACAGGAACGCAAATTAGCGGCTCTACTCGAAAAGGCTGCGGAGGGCTACGGACGACTCAACGCGCGGCAACAACGCTTTGCTATCCGTGAAATCGACCGGACGCGCCTCGAACTCATCGAATTGCTCAACGAATACGCGAAAAAGGACGGCACGATCGGACGCGCGCGTATAAATTCGTTGCTACGCGATCTAGACGTCATCGAGGCGAATATCCGGACGTACGGAACGGCTGCATTAGATTCCGTTATCCGCGAAACGGCGGCCTACGGGACGGTAGCGGCAGAAGCGGCAATTGTCGGAGCGGTCGGAGGAAGCGCGGCCATCGATATATCGTTTAACCGCATGAACGCGGATGTATTTAACTACGTAATCAATCGTTTTGACACGGACGGACTCGTATTGTCTGATCGTATTTGGCGTTTGGCCGGCGAACAAAGGGACGCACTAAATAACGTGATTAGGTCCGCTATTATTCGTGGCCAGGACGTCAGAACAACGGTCGCACAGGTCCGCCGTGTCTACGATAACGAGACGTGGAAAATACGGCGGCTTGTCATTACGGAAGGAAACGTAGCCTATCGCGTAGCTGATTCGTATTATGCGCGGCGGTCAAACGTGGTAAGCGGCCTCCGCATCCACCGCGGTAAGGCGGACCGGCCGAATCACCGCTGCTCGATATTGGAGCGCGAAGACTCGTACGGCATGGGCGCGGGCGTGTATCCGGAGTCAGCTACGGAAATCTATAATCCACACGTAAATTGTACGTCTTATCTAACGTACGTATTGACCGAAGATGCGCAAGCAGAGGAGGTGCGGTAATGTTAACGGCAGATGACGCGGCGTGGATCGCGTCGAATCGGGCGGAGTTATTAGCGGGCCGCACCGAATCAATTACGATATATCATCGGACAGAAGGCGCGGCTGATACGTACACAGGCGAACCTTCCGTAACGGAAACGGCCGAAACGGTATATGTCGTATGGAAACCGGTAGACGGAGCCGACCGCGATTTATTCGAGGGGATCGAACTGCTAACGGGCGACTTCCGTGTGACGTTCGGGCCATACGTGACTATTGCGGACGTAAAGCGTATTGTACGCGGCGGCATTGATTACGCGATTATAGCGGTTAAGCCGCGCGGACTTGGCGGCACGAACCGTCTGGAATGCATAGTTAGGCGGGTGATATGACGTGAAGATGCGGACGAAAATTACGGGCTTACGCGAGATGCGCGGTCAGTCGCGCGAGATAAGTAAAGAGTTCGAGCGGCAGATCGATAATGAAGTCGAGAAAGCGGCGTTACGTGTCGTAAACGGAGCGCGCGAAGAAGCGCCCCGCGATACCGGTCAATTAGCTAACTCAATCAGCGTGGTCGACGCAGAGACGAAGATGTTCGAACGCACGGTTGGTACGGATTTACCATACGCGGCCATCCAGGAGTTTGAGCACGCAACGAAACGCGGCTTCTTACGGAAATCCCTTTTTAACGAGCGTACTCAACTCCGTAAAGCGCTCCGCAAACTGCTCGGGAAAGGTGGGTAATCTGCGTGCAGCACTCGTTAACTTACTCGGTAATAGAACACATCAAAGCGCAGGTACCTAACGTGAGTAATCGCGTTTACTGGTTATACGACGGTGTCACGTTAACGGACAAGGTGAAGCCGTTTGTTACGGTTGAGCCGACGGTAAATTCGAGCCGGTCGTTACATTTCGGTCGTTTGGATTACGAGGAGACGTACGTATTTACGATCGGCATACGAGCAACCAGCGCAAGCGAACTGGCGCGTCTCGGTGATATCGTTCGTACTGCGTTAAGGCAACCGAATATAACACTTTATGATACGCAGAGTTCCGTTCCGACGGTGCTCGGCGTTTTTTATTGTTCCGTTGGAGGCACGATTCCGATGCCGGCTGAGAACGTGAGCGATGAAACAAGCAAACACCGCTGCTACATGGACGTCGAGGTAACGATTTATCGACGTAATGGTAGCAGTCTAATATAAGGGGGAACGGATAAATGGCAATCGCGGGTTTTAACGGTAGCGTGAAAATTGGAGCGGCAACAACTGTGTCCGATATCGAAAACTGGTCGCTAGATATCGAAGCGGAAACGCTCGAAAGTAATCCATTCGACGGTAACGGATGGCGATCGGCTGTAGCAGGTATTAAAGGTTGGTCGGGATCGTTCGAGGGTACGTGGAAAGTTTCGGCGGACACAACCGGTCAGAAAGCGCTGCAAGACGCACTCCTAGCGGGTACCACACTGGAATTGCGCTTCTATACGAATGTGACGAATTATTACTCCGGCACGGCGTACCTTACATCGATGAACGTAGAGACTCCGGCCGATGATCTCGTACGGATTACGTTCGACTTCCAAGGTACGGGCGCGCTGGCGTACACATAATAGCGGGCGGTGATATACGTTGAAAATAATGCAGTATGTAGGCAAAGAGCCATATACGGACGAGAGGATGCGGTTTGTTGCGCATCCTCTTTCTTTTGTTGAATTTACGCCAGAAGAGGCGGATTTCCGGTTAGAAAAGGAGGGTGACGTATGGCAATTAGCGGATATGTTGGGGCCGTCTATAAAACGAGCGGACCGGCAACAGCGTTCGTAAACCAGTCGATGACAAATAGCGGGAACAATCTACGTTATTTCATTACGAACGCAACGATGCGGTATTGGGATAAGACGGCTCCGATCACGGTGCAGCGGTCCACTGACGCGGGCACAACGTGGGTGACCGTTACCACCGGCTTTGTTATTGAGTATGCAGGCGGGCACGTTGTATTTGCGATCAATCAAGGAACAGCGATTTTTCGCGTCTCAGGGTCGTACCTGACCCCGTCGCAAGTGGCCGGCGGATACAACTGGTCACTCGACATAGAACCGGAGTTATTGGAGTGTACGGAGTATGATGCGGGCGGTTACCGTAAATTTGTACCAGGCATAAAAGGGTGGTCCGGTTCGTTCGAGATGTATTGGAATAACGGAGACAATCTCGCGGAGATAGGAAAAGACGCTATCCTGGTCCTTTACGTTGACAGCGGTACGGGAAAGAATCGGTACGAAGGATACGGTACGATCACAAGCGAGAGCATTGAAACGGCAGCGGACGGACTCGTACAGGAAACACTCGACTTCCAAGGTACGGGCAAAATTTTCTACAGGGAAGGTTGATAAATAGATGCGTACAAAAACGGTAACACTCAACGGCAAGCAAGTAGTCGTAAAGGAGCAGAAGGTAAAAACACTCCGCGAGGACGTCGCACCGAAGTTATTCGGTATTTTAGAAGGTGCGGAAGATATCGAAATGAAAGATATCGTACCTCACCTCGAACAACGGATCGCGGAGTTTTTCCCGGAACTATCCGAAGCTGACCTCGACGAAGCTTACCCGTCAGAGATCGAAGCGCTTATTGAAGCGTACATTGACGTGAATTTTGGCGGTTTAAAAAAAGTAATGAAGCCATTGCTATCCTTTCTGCAAAAGGGCACGTCCACGCCGCGATAAAACTAAGTCGCGCCTTCGGCTGGCCGCCTAGTGAGTGGGCCGACTTCACGTTATCACAACTGTACGAAGCATTAGAAATCGCAGAGATGACGCAAGATGATGATGATTACGTGGAGTGGAGCCGCCATGCGATGGTCGCCGCTACGGTCGCTAGTTCCGGCGGAAGCAAAAAGAAGTACAAACCGGAGGATTTCATCGGGAAGCCGCCATGGAAAAAACGGGAGGACGATCGGAAACGGAAAGAAGCGGCGGCCAACGCGGAGATAAGCAAATTGAAGGAAATCGCTGCTAGAAAAGGCATCGATGTGACCTTTTGAAGAAAGGAGGGGCTTAATTGAAACTCGGAGAAATTCTCGTGAAAATAGGCGTAGACGCCAGCGATGTTAAGGCGGGATTTAACGAAGGTGAGCGCGCTGCCGATCGGTTTAGTCGCTCCGTACAGCGTTCGATGAAAGACGCAGCCAGTTCGATGAAGGACTTCGGCGCAAAGATGATGCTGTTCGTAACCACGCCATTGGCGTTGGTAGGGCGTAGTTTCACACAATTCGCGATGGCTGCGGAAGAGTCGGAAGCTACGTTTAAGCAGGTCATGGGTAGCATGGAATCTGACGCACGCAGATGGTCGGAACAACTCGGTAAAGCGTTTAATGTAAACGATATCGCAATGCGCAAAAATATGACGACACTCTACTCGATGACGAAATCGATGGGCTTACCGGAAAAATCCGCCTACAACTTATCGAAGGGAATCACGCAATTAACGTACGACCTCGCATCATTCCGCGATCTCGATTTTGAAACCGCGTTTTATAAACTCAGGTCTGGTTTGACGGGCGAGACGGAGCCGCTAAAAGAGGTCGGTATCCTCGTATCAGATAATATCATCACGGAAGCGGCCTATCGGAACGGCATCGCTAAGACGGGCGCGAAATTAACGGAACAGCAGAAGGTGCTTGCGCGATACGCCGCGATCATGGAACAGACGAAGGAAGCGCAAGGGCAATGGATTCGCGAGATGGATAACGCGGCGTCTAAAGCGAAGCAAGCGCGTGACCAGTACAACAAGATGGCGGCGATTGTCGGTACGAAGTTGCTACCTATAGTTACGAAGATGTTGACGATTATTAACCGGTTATTGTTATGGTTCCAGAAGTTGCCCGACGGAATCCAGACGTCCATTCTCGTATTGGGCGCATTCGCGGCATTGCTCGGCCCAGTTATATTCGGACTCGGTGCGTTGTTAACTGTGTTACCCGCGGTGACGGCCGGCTTTGCGACGTTTTTTGGCGTATTTAAAGGCGCGAAGATGTTGCAGATAGCGGGCGGCGCTGTCGGATTCCTCGGACGCGCGGTTGGGTTTCTCGGTCGAGCGCTTGCGTTTACACCTTGGGGGCGCGCTATATCGATAATCGTATCCGGACTCGGACTCCTGTACGGATCTTCCGAAAAGGCACGCACAGCCGTCGAGCGTTTAATTGACCGGCTATTGCGCTTATTTGGCGTGCAAAAAGAACTGCCGGGCGCGGCCGCGGTCGAATCGGTGAGTACGGGATATGACGATTTCACTTCCGGCATTACCGAGGGCATGGGCGATGTTGAGGACGCTACGGACAGCGCGGGAAAAGCCGCGAAAAAGTTCCTCGCCGCGTTTGACGAGGTTTATGATATACCGGATCAAGACGGAGGGGCGGGTTCGCTTCTTGACGATCTAGCGGGAGCCATGAACGGTGCGGCACCCGGGATAGGTAGCGGTGTCACTACGCTCGGCGGGACGGACCTGTTCGGCGGCACAGAATTACAGGTTCCGGGCATCGTGTTCGAGCCACCTACGCCACCAGACGCGGGAGCCGGCGCAGTCGCAACTGCCTGGAACGCGACAATGAACGAGCTCATCGCGTCGATGCCGCTCAAGTATCGCGAAGTGTGGTCGAATCTACTCGTAGAAGCGGAAACTGGTGCGCTTACGCAGGCGGGCGTACTTACCGGATTAAGGGCCGGATTCGAAACGGAGATGGGAACGCTCGGCACGAACGTAAATACCGGGTGGACTACGTTTTGGGAGAACATGGGTCTGACGACGATGACGGGCCGGACCGCTCAAGAGCTAGAAACGGCGGGTATGCGCGGCGCAGTTGAAGGCAGCCTGACCGGACTCGCGACTAACGCCGGCGTTATTTGGTCGACGATGTGGGCCTCGCTGTTCAATACGTCCTTACTATATAAACCGCTTGAACAGACGAATTGGGACGGCCTGCGTGCGGGTATAACCGAAACGGCTAACGGGTTGGCGACGGATAATAAGCTTACGTGGTCGACAATGTGGGCGGGAATGCTTACGACAGACGCCGCGATGGCACTGATGCTTCAAACGGCATGGATCGCTATGCGCACTAACCTGTCGACAGAAACTAACGGATTGGCTTCGTATGTGTTGACGAAGTGGAATACGATGTGGTCGAACGTATTAACGAAGACGATCGAAACCGTTCCGACTCTCGTTTCATCGTTCTTGACGCTCGGATTGGGCGTATCCCTGGCGATCCAAACCGCGGAGCAAACGGTATCCCTCGCGTGGCAATCGATGCTTAGTTCGATGCAAAACAACCTTAACGCATACCGTCCGTACCTCGAGTACGGCATATCGCTAATCGTTGCGTCGTTGAGCGGACTCGGTAGTGCGGTCGATGGTGCGAAGTCGGCGTGGAGTAGCGCATGGCAGGGGATTTACGACGCCGTAAACGCGAAAACAGCGCCGGTACTTAGTCTGATCGAGAGCGTGCGGTCGGCATACGCTACTTTAATGGCTACGCTAGGTCAGCCGATATCAATACCAAAGATCGAAATGCCGAAGATTGAAATGCCTGCGGCCCTCACGTCATTCCTTGAAGGCGCTGGAGGATTATTCGGAAATCCCGGAAACCTTATGGCGCAATGGGGCGACCTGATCGCGAGTGAGGCGAGTAAACCGGAGAACCAAGCGGCATTAGGAGCCTTAGGCGTTTTAGTTCCGGCGGGCAAGGCAGGTCAAGCAGCCGCAACCGGAGGGAAAGCAGCTCTTGAGATGATTAAATCGTGGGTTGATGATCTTCTGGCCGGTGGACTCAAAGGTATTCCCGGATTCGCCAACGGAGGTATCATCGGATCGGATAGTATTATTCGCGCCGGCGAAGGTAATAAGCGCGAGGCCATTATCCCGTTAGAGAATACCGGTGCTATGCGTCCATTTGCGGAAGCGGTAGCACATGAAATGGGCGGAATGGGCGGCGGTGGATTAGGAGGGGACAGACGTCCGATTTACGTACACACACTAATCGCGGACGATCGCGGTCTTAAAGAGTTGGAGCGCCGTATGCGGATCATACGGATTAATGAAGACGGGCGAGGTGAATAGCGGTGAGCCTAACGATAAATGGTACGCCGATTAAAACGCCGGACCACTTCAGCATTGAACGGTACAACTTGACGAAGGCCGGCCGCCTTGCTTCCGGTAAGATGACGCTAGAACTGATCGCTAAGAAACGGAAGTTCCAGCTCGAATATAACATCTTGTCCGGCAGCGAGTTAAATAATATACTAAGTCTAATCGACTCAAGTAGTATGTTCTTTACGTTAGGATACACAGAGAATAGCGTCGCTAAAACAGCGGTTTGTTATGCTGGGGCTATTCCGTCGACGCTGTATCGTTCGGATGTATGGCAATGGACGGACGTAACATTTTCTCTAATTGAGCAATAAAAAAGAGGAAATATCTCGCATCCTACGTATAAGTTAATATATAGGCTTAGCGAAGGTGGGGATCACATGAGTTACTATGTTTGTCCGGTATGTAAGACAAAGAACGAGGAACAGCGTAATTATTGTCTCGGTTGTGGGACATGGCTTCTGAGCGATAAATTTCCGGCTAAAAAACTCCGTAAGAAAAATGGAGGACGTGTCGGACGGGTAATCGGCGGGATAGTCGTAATACTGGCGATAATAGGCGTTATTGCATACGTAAAGGGTACGGATATCGCGAATATTCAGCCCGCAGCAGTACAGCAGCAGACAGATGGTTACGCACGTACTAATCCCGCAGATTTAGGCGTTCCTGTTTCCGGCAAAGTTACACAGTTTGACTTACTGACGCGAGAAAACGAGCGAGACTTCGGTCTATCTGTTTCGGTCAATCGCGTTATTCGTGGAGACGACATGCCTGTTACGATTCAAGGCGGGACACTCAAGGAAGGACACGAGTATCTAGCTGCGGAAGTTACCGTTAATATCGATAGCGCAGGCACAACGGACGCACAGGCGTCGATTAGTCGCAATATGTTCTCGATCGTATCCGCTTCCGGTAAAGATTACCCAATGACGGTTTTTATACATGATAATTCGGTTGATGCGAGACTATACGCGGGCGCGGAACACCGGGGATGGCTCGTATATCAGGTTCGAAAAGACGATGCTGCGCCGTTAATCGCATTCGCACGAGACGATCAGGGACGTGGAGGCTTCTGGTTTAAGACAAATAAATAATAACGAAGAGGAGCTGGTCACTGCGCTGGCTCCTTTTGTTTTGCGGAGAGGAGGTCGTAACTTATTGCTACGGTACATGAAAAGATGCGCGAGGATGTCCGCCAGGTATTCGGCAAAGTAGAGATCACGTATTCAGATCCGTTTATCGATACGTCACTTGCGGTAGCATCGAATCAAGCCGCACGTCTCACGTATCCAACGCAACTAATTAACGAGATAGACGCGCCTTCCTACAAGTACTTTTCACTGCATAATAACGTACTCGACGGTTCGTTCCATACGCTACCTGACAGCGCGGGCGAAGCGGAAGTGGGCGTATGGGGTACGACGCTGTCTGGCGCGGCCGGCGATTTGGGTGCGGCGTTTGTCATAACGATGACGTTCGATCCGCGTCCGGTCTATACGTTAAAACTCGTGGGAGATTTGTTTCTTAACGATTATCCCGTAGATTTTACGGTCAAAATGTATCAGCCCGGCGACTTACTCGTTCATACGGAAACCGTTACGGGAAATGCAAACGCTCTCTGGACGAGGAATATCGTCCCTATCGGAAACATCGTGAAGATCGAGATTACGGTTACGCGGATTAATAATGTCGGATCGGTCGCTAAAGTGACGGAGTGTTATACGGGCGTTAAGGAAGAGTACGGCGGTGATGACCGTTTGATGGAAATCGACCTTATCGAGGAGCAGGTATTCGACGACATGACGCTACCGATCGGTAATGTATCTGCGAATGAGATCGATATTCAATTCGACAACGTCGATAAACACTTTGATCCACGTAATCCGGACTCTCCATTATTCGGACAACTTAAGAAAAACCGTCGGGCGCGGGCGTGGCTCGGCGTTGACTTAAACGATAACGGAGACATCACGTGGTACCCGTTAGGCACATTTTGGACAACCGAATGGAAAGCGCCAACGAGCGGAACTTACGCATCTACGACGGCGCGGGATCGATTGGAACTACTGAAGCAGAAGGACTTTACGGTGTCAACGGTTTACACGGATTATAGTTTGTATCAGTTGGCCGAAATCGTACTACAAGACTTCGGAATCGCCACATCTGACTACGTGATTGATCCGGCGCTTCAAGATGTCGTCATTCCTTACGCGTGGTTTGAACGTATGAGCCATCGCGCAGCCTTAACGAAAATAGCCGCGGCGGGATTAGCGCGCCTATACTGCGATCGAAACGGTAAAATCCGTATGGAGGTTCAGCGACCGACCGGGCCAGCCGTTTTTTCGTTTACGGAGGATGAGACGATTTATAGCGCCGATTATCCGTATGCTGCGGGACAGACGGTAAACTACATCGAAACAGAATCGAGTCCTCGCGAAATAGGCGCGCCTGGAACGGTCCTGCGTAGTATCGAAACAATAACGGTTCCGGCTAACGGTACGGTTACGAAGACGTTCGTTTTCAACAAACTACCGTGCTTAAACGTTAGCGCGCCGGTAATCGTATCAAGCGGTGCCGTAACGGTTCAATCGTTCACAGCTTACGCATGGGGCGTCGACGTTACGTTCGCGAATGCCGAGGCGGTTGACCATACGATTACGAACGTCGAGGCGACAGGCCAGACGCTTGAAGTCGTAGGCGGTACGATTGCGGTAGCGCAGGACGCGCCTAGTATCCGGGATAACGGTAAATTGGCGTATAACGTAGCGAACGATTTTATTCAGACGACAACACGTGCGCAGCAGATATCCGATAATTTGATCGCGACTTATAAGGACCCTCGTCACGATATCGAAATGGATACGCGGGGCCACGTTTCGGTACAAGTAGGCGATAAAATCTCCGCACCTGCGTTCGAGGTGGGGCAGACGGCCGATTACTATATCGTGCGGCAGAACGTTAAGTGGAACGGGGCGTTATCCGCTACGATTAAGGGGGTAAAGGCGTAATGGCATATATTGCAAAAACGGATTGGACGGCGGCGAACGGTATTGGCGCTGTTGACGTTAATAAGTGGGAGCAAGGCATCGCGGACGCACATACGACGGCAGACGCGGCCCTCCCGGCAGCATCGTACACAGCAGCGGACGTACTCGCGAAACTATTAACGGTTGACGGCGCAGGAAGCGGATTAGATGCGGAGATGGTGAGTAAGTACGGACTCGGTACGATAGCTGCGGCGGTGCCAGGTAATGACTGGAACCAAGCCATAGTTACTGGATTCTACATGGCTCAAAACGCAACCAACCAACCCACAGTAGCCGGAGCACATTCTTGGAAATACGGTATCGTCGTACAGCATAATGACAAATACGCACTTCAGAAGTTAACAGACTTTGATAACGTTGCCTCATGGGTACGTATAGGTAGAGAGGTAGGAGGCGTCCTTACTTGGGGAACTTGGAAAAGAGTTTTTGACGAAAATGTTATCAGAATTAACGCGGGCGTACTCGAATTTAATGACGGTGGAACATGGAAGGTGGCGGGGGGAGTGAAAAACGTACAGCGTGGACTAGCGTCTATTGCCAGCGGCGCAACGGAAGTCAACGTAACTATTGCTGCAGTTAATTTAAGCAAAGCGTATGTAAATCCGTTAACAGTGCCGACCGGATACACGATTGACGCTCAGCTCACTAGTACCACGAATTTATATATCCGAGTGCGCGGAATAACCGGAGGATTCGTGGATATTTCGTGGGAAGTCGTAGAGTTCTACTAAACGGAGGTGTAATCGCGCATGTTTAAATACGCGCAAATTGACGCGGCAACCGGACGGTGCGTAAGTGTATCGTATCTATCCGGCGAGATTGAGTCAACGAATATGATACCGCTGACCGAAGCTGATGATGTAAAGCCGGGCGACATACGCAACGCTGACGGTACGTGGACACGACCAGCACCGGTACCGCCGCAACCGTCACGGATCGATCAGTTGGAAGCGGATAATTTAACGCTGATGGAAGCGGTAGCGGACTTATACGAAATGATTATCGGAGGAGGTACGACCGCATGAGTATCGTTCAAATTTATGCGAGATTGATTGCGGAGGGTAGACGCACACTCGATTCGGTACCCGCGAATATCCGCGCAGAAGTGGAAGCGGCAATAAACAGCGGAGGCGGCGCGTAATGCTACGGCTCTTTTTATTATTTATCGGAGGTGATCGTATGGCAATCGTAACGGTTTATGTAACGCTTATCATCGCGGGCAGACGTACTTTAACGCAAGTTCCAGCGTCGATCCGTACGCAAGTTGAGGCGGACTTGGTAGCGATGGGGGTCGAAGTTAAATGAACGGTCAATATATCGTTAACACAGGCGCGGGCGTTGTCGGCGCTTTTATTGCGTTTGCATTCGGAGGCTGGCACGAATCTCTCACGTTTTTGCTTATCGCAATCGGCGCGGATATTATAACGGGACTTTCCGCGTCAGTTAAGGAAGGGCGCGGCTTAAACAGCGCGGTCGGATCGGTCGGCCTCGCGAAAAAGGGGCTGATGCTCCTCGTTATTTTACTCGCGCACCGGATCGATATTTTACTCGAATTAGACGACGTAACAATGATGGCGGCGATCTACTTCTATATCGCGAACGAATTGATTTCGATAACGGAAAATCTCGGCCGCTACGGATTACCGCTGCCGCCAAAATTACGTGAGGTTATCGAAGTGTTGAAGCGTAATAAAACGGAGGTGTGACGGATGGATTACGTACTAAACCATATTCCGCTAAGTACGCCGCGAACGAGGCGGCCGGCGACGCTTATCGAACCGTCAACGATTACGATTCACAATACCGGCAATCCGACGTCGACCGCGGCGAACGAACGAGGCTGGCTAACGAATCCGTCAAATACGCGGCGCGCTTCGTTTCACATCGCGGTTGATGAGCGCGGAGCTGTCGAGTGTATCCCGTTAAACGAAGCGGCCTTACACGCGGGCAGCGCGGAGGGTAACCGTACGTCGATCGGCGTTGAAATATGCGAAAGTGGAAACTACGCGAAAACGCTGGAGAACGCGGTCGAACTCGTCGCCGCCATGTTGACGGAGCGCGGCTGGGGCGTTGATCGACTGCGCCGTCACTACGATTGGTCCGGTAAAATATGCCCGCGCTTAATGTACGATGACGGTAAATGGACCGGATGGGAAGCGTTCAAGAAAGCGGTGGAAGCGAAAATGAATCCGGAGGTACCGAACGTGAAACTAGCGCCGGTCAGCGTAGTCGTCAACGGTAATGAAATCGCGGACGGACATATCGTTGACGGCGTGACGTACGTGCCGGTGCGGTCGATTGCGGAAGCGCTGGGTGCGTCCATTACGTGGGATCAGAAGACGCGGACCGTGACGTTGAATACGAAATAAATAGCGCTCACTTGCGGGAATTTAATCCGTGGGTGAGCGCTTTTTTGCGTTTATTTGCGGCTATCGCGGAAAGATTCGATTTGTTCTAACGCCCATATTGGACCGCTTGCTAGACGTTGCGCAGGTTCGGGAAACTTACCGCGCTGGAGGTATACGGAAACTTGTTGTTTCGACCATCCAAGAGTGTCTGCGGCTTCCGATAATCCAACAAGCGGTGGGATTACTTTCCCAGGTCAAACATCGATTCGTCGTACTTTACTTTTGGATAGATTGTTCTTTCAAGCCCGCTCAAAGAGGCGGATTCACCCGGTTCAAGTATCTGGACTTTAGCCCATTTGGATTCCCCCACATGTATGTCAGACAAAGCGCTTTGGGCTTCCTCGATCGTTGAGTGGTCGCTGATAAACTCGGAGCAATTGCCTACGATCACAAAACGATCACTTTTGTTTTCGCAAGTGTGATTAAAAACAACTTTATCGAATTTCATGCTACCCAATCCCTTCGGCCTCATCCACTATTTGTGGCTTGTTGGTTGTTTAACTTTATAAATCAATAGTAGCATGGGGAATGTTTGTTGTCAAACAAAAAAAAAAAATAAAGTTCCTTGGACGTACATTTTGTACAAGCGGTGCCGCATACGCTGGGGTAGGCGTAGCCCCAAATCGGGGCGTTGCGCTTAGGGAGCGACTGTCCAAAAATCCGATTTCTCTAAGTCTGTCTTCCCCGTAAGTTTACGCAGAGCTCGTACGAGAGTATCCTTCGTGATATCCCGTAAGTTTACGTCATCATCGCTACACACTTTAGTCAACGTATCCTTATTTAGTCCGGTCACCTTCCGCAACTCCTCCTGACTGATCCCACGTGAGTCAATAAACCTTCCGAATTTACTACGCTTTTTACCTAAACCAAACACCGTAAGCACCGCCCTATATCTATCCGTTTTCTTCCTATTATGGACGAGTATTGCGAAAATTATACAAGAAATCGGAAAGTTAGACAATCTGTTACGCATATCCTCTAATTAAATACGTTTTACCTACGTTTTAAGGAGGCGGACACATGGTTAGCAAAACGTTATTGAAGCGGATGGTCGGAGAGGTATCCGTTCCGGTTCTCGGCGGACTCTTATCGGATTACAGCGCACGCATTACGGAGCGCGACGAGGTAGACGCGGATTTACTCGAAGAAGTCAGCGCAATTGAAACGATTCTCACCGAATTGAAAGCGCGGGGCGGCGTTAAATCCGATCGTCAACGCAGGAAGGATCGCGCCAAGCCCGCGGAAGAAACTCCGGTAATCGCTACGATCGGAGGTGGCGTACGTGAACCGATTCGTGCGGAAGCCGGTAGTATTCAACGTTGAGAACGAGCATCAACGCGAACTTTACGAAAGGGTAATGCGCAAATGTAAAGGGAATTTTAGCGGATATATAAAGACGGTGCTATACGCACACGAACGCGAAAACGAGCGGAGGGAAAACAATGAAAATCTCGTTTAATCCGCCACTTAGACCCGCCGATGCGGAAGAATTAATAACGATACTCTGCCCTAGATGTGACTCAACGGAAGTCTACGCAAATACGTACGTGACCGGTACCGCCTATGTAAACGTTAACACCTGCGAGCTGTCGGAACCTCCGGAAGATGCGGATTGTTCTATCGTAGATGTCAGATCCGAACGTAATCGTATGTGCATGGGCTGTGGCTACGAGTGGGGGTGTAACTCGTGGCAATGACGTTTCGGATGGCGGCAGACGGTATAATGAAAGAGGTACGTTATAGCGCGCCACTGAGCGCAGTACAGACGGAAGATACCATAATCAAACGCATAATCGCGCACGTTGAACGCCATAAATTCGCGTATCAAATCGGCGCTTCCGTGCTGATCGTATTCCTCGCCGGAGCCGACTTCGCACTCGCAGCGGAGCCGACCGGCATAGACGTAGGCGCACGTAAGATATATACGAAACTGGTCAACGTAGGCAAATGGGTGATCATCATTAAAGGCGCGTTCGATTCGATCAACGCTACGGTTCAGGGCGACTTTATCCAGGCGCGTAAGTCGTTCTTATCGCATCTACTCGTATACGTTATCTTACTCGGACTGCCGTGGGCGTTCGGTCAGGTCGAAACGTTATTCGAGGAGGTATGACGTATGGGGACGACAGCACCTACGATGAAATTTCGCGTATCGTCGGAATACGGAGTCCTCGAAGAAATACGCGGCGGCCGTGTTCATCGCGGCGTCGATATCGCTATGCCCCGCGGTACCGAATTACACAGCATCGCGGACGGCACCGTTGAGCGCGTCGTCAATTACGGAGGCGAGCGGTTGGGCCGCGGCATCTTTGTACGGACGGATAGCGGCGACCTCCACGTATACGGCCATCTCGATAAGGTGAGCGTCGAGACGGGCGACCACGTTGATGCCGGCGCACTTATCGGACTCAGCGGCAACACCGGACACAGCAGCGGACCGCACTTACATTTCGCGCTAATGCACGATGGCCAATACGCTGATCCGACGCATTTAGTCGACCGCCTGCAGCATTTTTCCGGTGACATCGACGGGCCGGGTATCTTCGGAATCAAAGGCCCCGCGGTATGGATTGCGGAGAGAGCGGCCGGCTCCGCTAAAGAACACGTCAAGTCCAGCGTACAAGAACACGTTTATCAATTTCTTTCGGACGCGGGCGCGGTCCTGCTCGATCTCAGCTACGGAGTCGGGCTCGTCGGTTGTGCGTTATTAATCGTACTCGGTGCGGTCGGATTACGGAGCGGTTACCGTTGGTCGGCCGTTACATTCGTGAGTTATGCGTTGATCCGGTTATTACTCGGAGGTGCTGCGCGATGAAATTCGGTGATTTTCTTAGCGTTGTCCATCCGGAATACGTATATCTGCGCCTGAAGCCGAACAACTCAATCCGCAATCAGCAGACGCATAAGATCGCGCGAGCAATCGGAGCGTTGTACAAGAACGTAGTCGAGAACGTTAAAATGGAGGAGCATCGTCTAATCCGGATGTTCGGACGCGACTTCGTGCTGGGAACGAAGTATACGTACACGCTTCCGGCCAAAACGAGTTACTACATCTATATGGAACGTAAGCGCGTCGAATTTTACTTCGTCGTGCCACGTCAGTACCTCGCATATATACGCGAAAAGTTGTCCGATGTATGGAGCGGATTAACCGTTGATGAGGTCGATACGCTACCGCAATTCAGCGATCGCGCAACGAAATACCAACTCTCCTACGAAAAGGAAGACGGACTCAGTCTCGCGGCCGACCGGAGGAGCAACGATTTATTAACGAGTAACCTTAACGCGGTCGAACTGTTGGAGGACGGCGATAAACTCGGAATCTTTTACAACTTCGTGCCGGTATCGCAGGTTAGCTGGCGTCACGTTTATCGCGCGACAATAACGAAAGTGAACCGTCGCCTACCGGTCGACCGCGATAAGTTCGGCGTCGGCTATACGTTTAAAATGGCGCTGGCCTTCCTTGATCTCGTATTCCGCGAGGTTGGCGAAGTGTTAAGCGGGAGTGTGCGCAAAACGGAGTCCGGCGCAAATGTCCTCGAAAGCCTGATCGAGCGGCTCAATGGCGCGCGCCAAATCAGCGAATCGACCGCGAAGAAAGCGAACAGCACCGTTATCGATACGCAAATCGTTGTAATGGCGGAGAGTCCTGACGCGGTCCGCCAACGCAATGCAGCGCGGAGCCTGGCGCAATCCTTCGATACGATTACGGATGATAATCGGCTCGCGTTCAAACCGTACCGCCGGACTTTTACGTTTACCGATCGCGATATCCGGGCCGAGCGCAACAAAGTCGGCGATCAGGAGGCGCAGAATTTTATCACGCTGGCCGGACGCGAAATGCTCGAACGCTATAACTTTATCGAGCGGATCGAAACGCACGAGACGGAGGTGCCGGAGGATTTACGGGAGGGCGCGCTATGTATCGGAGAGAACACGTATCGAGGAACGGTGCAGCCCGCCTACTTATCGTCGGACCGCGAGTTCCAGAATTTAACGCTCGTGCTCATCGGACCGACACGCGCGGGCAAGTCAACGCTAATCGCGAACCTGTGCCGCGACGCTATTAATATCGGTGAATGCGCGATTATATTCGATTACGTCGGTCAATGCGAATTAAGCCGCGAGGTGGCCGCTACGCTACCGCCTGATCGCGTATTGAATATCGACTGTAACGATTACCGGACGATGCAAGGACTCGGCTATAACGAGGTGGTGGGAAAATCGGCCGATCCGTTTGAGGCGTATGATAACGCGAAGAAACAGACAACGCAGCTTCTCACGTTAGTCAACTCGATCAATGCGGACGAGACGCGCCTGACCGCGAAGATGCAGCGTTATCTCGTAAGTGCCGCGCTCATTACGTTTATATCCGGCGGCAACATCCGTAGTGTCTTCGATTGCCTGCAGGATCACGAAACGCGCGCGGAATTGATCAGCGCGATACCGCCGAGCCAAACGGAGAATCTGCGCAAATATACGCGCTGGTTGGCCGAGTTGGACGAGTACGATAAAAAGGGCAACGTAACCGGTACGAAGGATACGTACGTCGTCGGCATTATCGACCGTCTGAATCAACTTGAACAGAACGCGTATGTAGAAAAGATGCTTGATAAGGATACGCGCGGTAATATCGATCTCGTTACGGAGATGCAGCGCAACCAAATCATATGCATACGGATGCCGTCCGATATGTTCTCGACCGATTCCGAGCGGGACGTGTACACAACGTATTGGTCAACGAAGATATGGCTCGCGCTGCAGATGCGGTCAAAACGTTTCAGTGGCGATCGCGCAAAATTTACGAAGGTTAACCTCGTTGTCGACGAGTTATACCAGGTCGCGCATACCGAGCAATTCATGCGGTCGAAACTAAGTCAATATGCCAAGTTCGGGCTAAAACCGATAATCAGCGCTCATTATCTGAATCAGATCCGGCATATCCGCGATGAGCTGCGGAGTGCTAACGCTTCATATATGTTGATATCCGGATGCGACAAGAAAAACTACGAAGAGTTGAAAAGCGAGTTATATCCGTACACCGAAGAGGATTTATTGCGGCTGCCGCGTTTCCATTCGCTTAATCTCGTTAAAAATAAGGACGGTTACGCGCGGTTCATTACGAAGCTGCCGCCGCCTATAAATTGAGCGTACAAGGGTGCGCGCCTATCTATTGCGAGGGTGCGCGCCTACATGATATAATTACCGTCGTACCGAACGGAAAAACGTGTAACTTACCGTTAAATCCACGTTCGACGGACGTTTCATACCGAAGTAAACGGCGGTTCGTCGGGGTATGGCGCAGCCTGGTAGCGCGCACCCTTGGGGTGGGTGAGGTCGCAGGTTCAAATCCTGTTACTCCGACCATAACAAAACGTATAAGACTGCTTTCCTGACGAACGGTGCGTGGGAGGCTTTACCGAATGAGGAGGGCACGGACATGGAACCGACACACGGTGATTATATTGTGGTGAAAGCAAAAGAGCAAGGCGTGCAAGTCATTGGATTGACACGCGGGCAGGACACTAAATTCCACCACACGGAAAAGCTGGACCGGGGTGAAATCCTGATTGCACAATTTACGGATCATACTTCCGCAATCAAGATTCGGGGCAAAGCAACAGTGTTAACCAAGTACGGATCAATGGATACAGATAATTGAGCAGGCATAGCCTGCTCTTTTTATTTGTACAATGAAGTAAGGGGCTTTTGTCAAAAGTCCAAGGGTTAATTCAAATCAATCGGAGGCGACGTCCATGCGGGCAGGAAAGCAGTTGATGACAGCGTCCATTGTCGCTGTAACGGTAACGCTGATATTATCCGCTGTGCCGCGGTTGGAAGCGAATATGCTTAACCATCGCAATGAAGTTGCTGTATTCCGCCCTGAGCCGCTTAGCCGAATTGAAAACGGCAATCTGGTTGATGTGCTCATCGGCGTGCCGTTGAAGCAGCCGATAAAGAAGGTCGTGTGGAACCATGCCGTTCTCTCCATTGACTTGGCGGTTGGAGCGGAAGATTCCTCAGCTCATATAACCTCGGATTTGTTGCAAATGCTGCAGCTTGCTTTCATACAGACTGAAAATGTGAGCAGGCTGTTAATCCGTTTTCTGGAGTATGATTCTCCGCGCACAATCGCTACAACGGGCAGTTCAGGGAAGCTGCTGCTTGCCGCAGATGTTAGGAAATCCGATCGTAATCTGGAGGGTTACTTACCTTTTATGAATCCAAAGGACATGATGGAGAAGGAATGGAGAGAACGGCTGCGCCTCACTTATACGGAAGCATGGATCGAGCGCTTTGGACTGCCTCCCCAATAACAACTGACAGCTTCGGTGTAGCAAATTCGTGAACTTAAACGGATAACATATGCTTCACATTTAAAGTTGTGTTATAATAATTCAGATATAAAGCTCAGCATGCTTGATTCGCTGTACGGAGGCTTGACCCATGAAACCATACCGCATACCAGAAATTGCTAAAAAGTACGTCGAATATGACATGATTCAAAACTATACGGAGCTGCCTGAATTTCCTGACTCCCGCATCAGGCTGTTATATGCCTTTTTGGCTAACGAACGAAATGCCGAAAAGCATAGCGAGCTTTATGCGTTAGTCGTCTCGTTAGTGCAGATGGGAATGGATACCCATGACCTCATCGATACGGGAGAGGGCTTCAAACATGAAAAAGCAATGCGTTCGCGCCAGCTTAAAGTGCTGGCCGGGGATTACTTCAGCAGTCGCTTCTACCACTTGTTATCGCAAGCTGGCCAAATTGACATGATTCGTAAAATAAGCGATGCGGTCTGTGAAGTCAATCGCTTGAAAATGAATTTATATATCAAGATGAAACAGCTTCGCGTGTCGGCGGAGGAGTATATTCAAGCCAGGATTCAGCTCAAAACCGAACTGCTTGATGTGTTCACGGACATGCTGGAGGAACGCTATTCGCGGCTGTGGCCGGATTTGCTTCATGGCTTTTCACGCTGCGAGGTGGTTGTGAAAGAGATTGAACGGATTGAATCGGTAGAACGATTTGCAGGCAGCTGGGCTTACTGGCATGTCATGCAAGAAGGTACGGAAGAGGAAAAACGGCAGCTGACGGAATCGGAGTATGAAGAATCCGTTATTCGGGGCTTGCTGGCGAAGTATGATATTCGCAGTCAACTGATTGACAAGCTTAAAAGTTCTGTGGCTCACGTCCAATCTGTCGCTCAGCGGCTTGAATCGGACAAGCTGGTAAAGGAATTGTGCTCGATCGGTGAATCATTCTTGCGGCCGCTTGCTTCGCCTGCTCCGGCATTCAACGAGATGAGGTGACTAATAATGGACTCAAAGTCCAAGGAGCAGTTTGTGCATTCCGTATTTGAAAGCATTGCCCCTAAATATGATTTGATGAATGATTTGTTAAGCTTTCGCAGGCATAAGGCGTGGCGCAAATTCACAATGCGCAAAATGGCTGTCCCCAAAGGCGCAACAGCAATCGACCTGTGCTGCGGCACTTGCGATTGGACGATCTCCATTGCCAAGGCCAGCCAAAATGGTGAAGTCATCGGCCTTGATTTCAGCCAAGGGATGCTCGATATCGGGCAGAGCAAGATCAATAAGCTTGAGCTCGATGGCCAGGTCTCGCTGCTTCGCGGCAATGCGATGCAGCTGCCGTTCGAGGATAACCGCTTTGACTACGCAACGATCGGTTTCGGCCTCCGTAATGTTCCGGATTTGGTTCAGGTGCTGAAAGAGATGCAGCGAGTTGTAAAGCCAGGCGGCAAAGTCGTTTGTCTAGAGCTTTCGAAGCCAACCTGGGAGCCATTTAAATCAATTTATTATTTTTACTTCCAGAAGGTGCTGCCGATGCTGGGGAAATTAGTTGTCAAGCGTTACGAGCAGTACAAATGGCTGCCGGATTCATTGGTTGCCTTTCCGGACATCAACCGCCTTGCGGAGATCTATCGGGAAATCGGCTTGCGCCATGTTAAGGCATATCCGCTTACAGGCGGAATCGCCGCCCTTCATATCGGTACGAAAGGGACGGATGGCGCATGATACGCAAAATAGCGGTTTTCCTGGAAATGATTAAATTTGAGCATACGCTGTTCGCTTTGCCCTTTGCATTTGTAGGCGCGATACTGGGAAGCGTCGTCGTAGAGCAGAGGCTGCCGGAGTGGGCGGAAATCGGTTGGATTATTATGGCGATGGTCGGTGCAAGAAGCGCCGCAATGGGTCTAAACCGTCTCATTGATAAAGCTATTGACCTGCGCAATCCAAGGACTGCGACTCGTGCTCTGCCTGCGGGTTTACTGAAATCGATAGAAGTCATGGTCTTCATCATCATTTCATTTGTGATCTTATTTGCAGCCGCATTTCAATTAAATCCGCTAGCCGTTAAACTGCTGCCGATTGCCGTGTTTATGACGGTGATCTATTCCTATACGAAGCGTTTTACCTGGCTGTGCCATCTCGTTCTTGGACTCACTATAGGCTTGGCTCCGCTTGGAGGCTGGGTGGCTGTTACAGGTACGGTTGACGGTACTGCCCTGCTGCTGTATATCACGGTTGCACTTTGGACTGCTGGGTTTGATATCATCTATGCTTGCCAAGATGTTGAGTTCGACCGAAAAGAGGCCCTGCATTCGATTCCAGCCCGTTTTGGAATCAGGGGCGCATTATGGATTGCCAGGATCGCTCATGTGTTAACCTCAATCGGCTTCCTTGCTTTATTCTGGTTGACAGATCTAGATTGGGGGTATTTAGTTGGTATCATCATCGCGGTGGCCATTCTGTTCTACGAGCATCGATTGGTTAAGCCGCATGATCTAAGTAAGCTCAACATGGCATTCTTTACGATGAACGGCGTGCTGAGCCTGGTTGTTTTTGTGTTTACGCTGTTTGACTTGGTGGTGCTTCGTCAATGGTAGAGGGTAGAGCCGGCCAATCTTCGACTACTTGCCGCTGGGCTGTCGGAATTACCGGTGCCAGCGGCTCTATCTATGCTATCCGGCTCTGTGAAGTGCTGCTTCAAGCCGGTATCCATTTGCATTTGGTTATCACTGAGGCGGGCTGGCGGGTGCTCAAAGAAGAACTGGGCTGGGAGACAACGCGCAGGCAGCAAGCATTGGAGCGGAAATTCGGCTTTTATCTCGAGTCGGGAGCGTTAACCTTTCATTCTAATGCGGATATCGGTGCGGCGATTGCCAGCGGTTCCTTCCGTATGGAAGGGATGATCGTTATTCCATGTTCCATGGGAACGCTGTCGTCGATTGCTCACGGCACCTCGAATAATTTGTTGACTCGCGCTGCCGATGTTATGCTTAAAGAAGGCAGAAAGCTGTTGCTTGTGCCCCGTGAAACGCCGCTGCATGCCATTCATCTGGAAAATATGTTGAAGCTGGCCAGACTCGGTGTGCGCATCATACCGGCGATGCCGGCGTTTTACTATCAACCGCAGTCCATGGACGAGATGATTGATTTTATGGTAGGAAAAGTGCTCGATAACATGCCTGTGGATCATGATTTGTATAGAAGATGGGGAGATGAGCAGGATGGGCAACAATCGCCCGATCACCATCGGACGTATTGATTACACGAATGTATGGCCGATATTTCATTATTTTGATGAGAAACGCCTCTCCGGCAGGGCAGAGGTTCTCTCGCGGGTGCCGAGCCTGTTAAACAGGGCTTTGCGTGAAGGTGAACTTGATATTGCGGCAATTTCCTCGTTCGCCTACGCTCATAATGCACAAGATTATTTGCTGATGCCCGATCTGTCAGTGAGCGCCCGAGGAAGAGTAAACTCAATCCTGCTGTTTTTGAAAAAGCCGTTAAATGAGGTCTTAAACGGAAAAATTGCATTAACGGACACTTCAGCCACATCGGTTAACCTTTTGAAGATCATTATGAACCGGTATTTCCAGGCCTCTCCACAATATGAGACGATGGAACCGTCGCTTGACAAGATGCTGGAGGCCGCAGATGCGGCGCTGTTGATCGGTGATTCGGCCATTCGGGCATCGTGGAGCAATACTGCTTACGAGGTCATTGATTTGGGTGAGCTCTGGCACCGCTGGACAGGCTATGGCATGACGTTTGCCGTAATTGCTGTACGCAAGGAAGCGGCTGCGCAATTCCCGGATATAATAGCTGAAATACACGGCCAGTTCTTAGCGAGCAAACAACGCAGCTTGCAGCATTTGGCGCCGCTTGTTGATAAAGCGAGCCAAGAGCTTGGAGGAGAGCCCGCTTATTGGCAGCGATACTTTTCTGAACTGCATTATGATTTCGGCGCGCAGGAGCAAGCCGGACTAGATTTATATTTTCGTTATGCCAAGGAACTTGGGCTGTTGGATCATGAAGTAGACATTCAATACTGGTCAGACCAATCTGTTGCACAGGTGAAAGAATGAAACTATTGGACTTATACTCAAAAATGAAAAGTGATTTAAATGTGATTGAACGTGAGCTTGAGCAAAGCATCACGTCGGATCACGCGCTGCTCAGCGAAGCTTCTCTTCATTTGCTTAAAGCAGGCGGAAAGCGCATCCGGCCTGTATTTGTTCTGCTTGCAGGCAAATTTGGCGATTACCGTCTCGATGTCTTGCAGCGGGTCGCAGTCACATTGGAATTAATTCATATGGCATCACTCGTCCATGACGATGTGATTGACGACGCAGATACAAGGCGGGGACAGTTAACCGTCAAGTCGAAGTGGGATAACCGGATTGCCATGTACACGGGTGACTACATTTATGCCAAAGCGCTGACTATTGTTACCGAATTGAACAACCCCTCCATTCACCAAATTTTGTCTAAAGCGATTGTCGAGATGTGCATCGGTGAGATGGAGCAGATACGCGATTTTTTCAATACCGAGCAAACGGTTCGCAATTACCTGCTGCGCATCCGCCGCAAAACAGCGCTTTTGATCGCAATAAGCTGCCAGCTCGGAGCGATCGCGGCAGACAGCGACCGCAAGCATGCGCTTAGTTTGTACCGCTTCGGCTACAATGTCGGAATGGCATTTCAAATCAGAGATGATCTTCTTGATATATGCGGTACTGAAAAACAGATCGGCAAGCCTCCAGGTTCGGATATCCGTCAAGGGAATATTACGCTGCCGGTACTTTTAGCGCTGCGTGATCCGGTCATTCATCAAGAGCTGAAGCAGGAGATCAACCGAATCAGGGAGTCGGACGGCCAAGCGGATGCATCGCGGGCGCTGCACCTTATTCGGGGAAGTCATGGCATTGACGAAGCAGAGCAGATGGCTGCCCGATATATCGATAAAGCGATCAAAGCATTGGAAGAATTACCGGGACTTCCGGCTAAAAAGAATTTGATGGACATCGCACATTTTGTAGCGAAGCGCAATTATTAATCAAAGGAGGGTATCGATAATGGAACAGACTTTCTTAATGATTAAGCCGGATGGCGTACAGCGTGGATTAATTGGCGAGATTGTATCCCGTTTGGAGAAAAAGGGACTGAAGCTGAGCGCTGCTAAATTTATGGTAATTGACCGTGCGCTCGCAGAACGGCATTATGCGGAACACGAAGGGAAACCGTTTTATCCGCCATTAATTGATTTCATCACTTCCGGACCGGTATTTGCAATGGTCTGGTCGGGGGACCAAGTCATTGAATTAACGCGGGCGTTGATCGGTAAGACCGATGCATTGGCAGCTGCGCCGGGTACGATCCGTTCAGATTTTGCCGTACATACGAATTTCAATTTAATACATGGATCGGACTCGTTGGAAAACGCACAACGTGAAATTTCGCTGTTTTTCCGTCCTGAAGAATTGGTGGAATACGAGCATACGATGCAGCGCTGGATCTAGAGTATTGTAACCATTCGAATCGTTCAAGGGGGAGCAAATGTGGAGGATCAGGACTTCGCATTGTTTATTAAACGGATCAAAGAGAAAACTGATATCGATTTATCCCAGTATAAGGAAGCCCAGATGAAAAGGCGTCTAACAACGCTTCGCAGCAAGCATGGATTTACTACGTTTGAAGCGTATATGAGTGCCCTGCAAACCGATCAGCAGCTTATGAATGAATTTCTGGACCGGATGACCATCAATGTATCGGAGTTTTGGCGCAATCCGAACAGGTGGAAGGCGTTGGAGCAGCGATTCATCCCTGACCTGCTGAAAGAAAATTCTCGGTTGAAAATATGGAGCGCGGCGTGCTCGACAGGTGAAGAGCCTTACACATTGGCTATGATTCTAGATCGCCTGGGCGTTCTCGAGCGTTCTTCTATTTTGGCTACCGATCTGGATACCAAGGTGATAGAGAAAGCATTCACCGGCGAATACCCGGAACGTTCGTTAAGGGATGTGCCGCCGGATTATTTAAAAGCCTACTTCGAACGATCGAAAGAAGGATATGCCATAACCGGGCAATTAAAGAAAGCGATCCGCTTTAAACAGCATAATCTGCTGTTTGACCGGTTTGAAGGACCATTTGACCTGATTGTTTGCAGAAATGTAATGATCTATTTTACCGAGGAAGCAAAACAGGTGCTTTATCATAATTTTTCAAAAGCTCTACGTCCGGGAGGCATGTTGTTTGTGGGCAGCACGGAGCAAATTTTCTCCCCTGGGCAGTATGATTTGGAAACGGTCGAGACCTTCTTTTACCGTCGGAAGCTCTAATGAGGTATATCGTTTTCCATTCTCTCCAATACTAAACATAACGTGAAGTATGGAGGGTGAAGGATGGATAAACGCAAAGTGATAACCGCCTATAGGCGCGGTTTTATCACGATTCATGAATGTGCTCAAATATTAGGATTAGACAGCGTACAAGTATACAGGCTGATCAATGATCCTCAATTTAGGATTGAGCCATCCGTTCTATTCAAGCAGCATCCGGTTGGGGGTTAATAGGATCAGGTTATCCTTAATCAGATCCTTTGCCGGCGGAATTGCTTCAAGCCGCAATTAACGGTTGCAAACAGGGCTGTTCGATAAGTAGTCATGCTGCTTATGAATCAGCCCTTTTGTTTGGCCCCAGTTCCTTGTCAAACAGGCAGGGCTGTACTATAATGAGCAAAGATATTTAGGGCGTTAATGTTGCAACTGTTAATTGCATGTTTATGCAATTCAGTTGGCAACCAAATGAAGGAGGAACCAAGGTTGAGCTTACGTTATTTGACTGCCGGTGAAACGCACGGCCCCCAGTTAACCGCAATTATAGAAGGATTGCCTAGTAATTTGACTTTAGATTTTGAAGAATTGAATTTTCAACTGCATCGCCGCCAGAAGGGACACGGACGCGGCCGCAGGATGCAAATTGAGAAGGACACCGCAAAGATTGTAGGCGGCGTTCGCCATGGCAAAACAACCGGTGCGCCGGTAGCGCTTGTGGTAGAGAATAACGATTGGAAGCATTGGACATCGGTAATGAACATCGAGCCGATCGAAGGCGGAGATGAAGAAAAACGCCGGGTTCACCGTCCGCGTCCTGGGCATGCGGATTTGAACGGCGGATTAAAATATAATTTGAAAGATTTGCGCAACGTCCTGGAACGTTCCAGTGCCCGTGAAACTGCCGCAAGAGTAGCAGTTGGTGCGATGGCAAGACAATTGCTCGCAGAATTCGGAATCAAAGTGGCTGGACAAGTTATCCGCATTGGTGAGGTGCAAGCTCCTGCAAACCAATTATCCGTTGATGAATTGATCGAGCGGACGGAGGAATCCCCGGTTCGTGTCGTTGATAAAGAGACCGAGGAGAAAATGATCGCACATATCGATCAAGTGAAAGCGGAAGGCGATTCGATCGGCGGCATTGTGGAATGTATTATCGAAGGTGTGCCGGTTGGATTGGGGAGCCATGTACAGTGGGACCGCAAGCTTGATGGAAGGATTGCACAGGCGGTTGTGTCGATTAATGCGTTCAAAGGCTGTGAGATCGGAATCGGATTCGAAGCATCCAAGCTGAGAGGCTCCAAGGTGCATGATGAAATCATGTATGCTGAGGACAAAGGCTTCTACCGCGCGTCCAATCGCGCCGGCGGTTTTGAAGGCGGGATGACAACAGGCGAGCAGATCGTCGTGCGCGGCGTTATGAAGCCTATCCCGACTTTGTACAAACCGCTTCGCAGCGTAGATATTGATACAAAAGAAGCTTTTACCGCTCAGGTTGAGCGTTCGGATAGCTGCGCAGTGCCGGCAGCAAGCGTTGTTATGGAGCATGTGGTTGCTTGGGAAGTAGCAAAAGCGTTTTTGGAGAAATTCGGCGGGGACTCGATCGAGGAGATCCGTGCGAATCTGAACGCTTATCTGGAACAAGTGGGGCAATATTAATATGCGGGAGTTAAAGGTCGAACTAGGAGAGCGCTCTTATCCGATATATATTGGGGAAGGTCTGCTGCAGGACGTTTCTTCATATTTTATAAAACATGGGATCAGTTCGAAATCACCGCTGCTTATCATTTCAAATGAGCATGTTGCGCCGCATTATTTGCCGCAGATGGAAGAACAGCTGAAGCAAGCGGGATTCACTGTCGCCACAGCGGTCGTACCTGCTGGAGAAAGCTCGAAATCGATCGCGCAGTTCGAAAAGCTCATTACTGTGGCGTTGGAGGCGGGTTTAGACCGCCATTCAACCATCGTGGCGCTTGGAGGGGGCGTTGTCGGCGATCTGGCCGGTTATGTGGCAGCCGCTTATATGCGGGGAATCCGGTTCGTGCAGATTCCAACCACCATCCTGGCTCATGACAGCAGTGTTGGCGGCAAGGTTGCCGTCAACCATCCGCTGGCTAAAAATATTATCGGCGCTTTTCACCAGCCGGAGATGGTGCTTTATGATTTGAACACGCTTCAAACGCTGCCGCCCCGCGATGTAAGATCGGGATTGTCCGAGGTGGTCAAGCATGGATTGATCTGGGATGCTGAGTTTGTAGACTGGATTGATGAACATGCCGATCAGCTGCTTGCACTGGATCCTGAAGCATTAGGATATGCACTTTATAAAGGCTGCAGCGTGAAAGCATCGGTCGTGTCGCAGGACGAGCGGGAGAACGATCTGAGGGCCATTTTGAATCTGGGCCATACGATTGGGCACGCGCTTGAAGCTGTTGCTAAATATAATGAATTGCTGCACGGCGAAGCGATCTCCATCGGCATGGTAGGTGCGGCCAAGCTGGGCGTTCAGCTTGGTGCGTCAGAGGAAGTATATACCGTCACCAAACGCGTTCTGAAGCGCTGCGAGCTTCCGGTCCGGCTTCCTGCGCATCTGGATGTGGATGCGATCATGGAAGCCATGATGCATGATAAAAAGTTCAAAGAAGGCAAAATGGTCTACATCGTTCCGACTGGGATAGGGGAAGTAGAAATCAATAAGTCCGTATCTGCAGCACAAGTAAGAGCGATAGTGGAGCAATTGAAAGAGGAGGCTTAAATAGCGATGAGTGTTCGTGGAATTCGAGGAGCCATTACCGTTTCTAAGAATGAAGAGCAAGAGATTCTGCAAGCCACTATTGAATTGCTTAACGGAATTATTCAAGATAATCAGATTATTCCCGACGATATTGGCTGTGTGTTTGTTACAGTGACTAACGATCTGGATGATACGTTCCCGGCCGTTGCGATCCGTCAGATGCCGGGCTGGGAGCTGGTTCCTCTCATGTGTGCGTTAGAGGTACCTGTAAAGGGAAGCCTGGAGCGTTGTATCAGACTGATGGTCATGGTCAATACAGACAAAAAGCAGTCGGAAATCCGCCATGTTTATTTAAGAGGAGCCCAAGCGCTTCGCCCGGATTTGGCATCTAAGGTATAATCGAAACTGCGCATAAAGGCTCGTGGGTTGACGAACGACTGTGAGCTGTTGTATAGTGATCTTATATTTTACTAACATTTTTTTCTTATATGAGTATCAGATTGAGTGTAGCGAGTATAGAGCCGAGTAGAGCAGAGCAAGCAGGATCGTTGCCAACTGAATTGCTTCAAATCGCAATAAGCGGTTGCAACGGAAGAGACGAGACGAGATGAGCATAGAGAAGTGCAGCAGCGCATGAACCTAATAGGTTTTAGCAGCAGGCGGTTATTTGATGTAACTATTGCTGTATAGCTATCGGGGAATAAGCATTGTTTTGCATTTCTGTTTTGTCTACTTAATCGTTCGCTCCTGCCGCGGCAGGAGCTTTTTATTTTGTCCAAATGCCCATTATGAAAAAGAAGGAAGGGAATATGCGATGTCTAATGAACTGCAGCAAGTCATCCGTTTAGCCGGTCAATACAACTTGATTCCCATTGTTCGCCATGTAATGGCCGACACAGAAACACCAATCCGGTTGTTTCAGCATTTTTACCGCGAGCGTCATGCATTTCTGCTGGAAAGTGTGGAGGGCGGCGTGAAATGGGCTCGTTATTCCTTTATTGGAACGGACCCGTTTATGATGATTTCCGGGAAAAACGGTGAAATGACTATTGAACAACAGGGTGTAAAACGTGTGATCAAGGAGAAACCGATTGAACTGTTGAAGGCGCATCTTCGTTCTTACCGCAGTCCTTCTTTGGCGGAGCTGCCTCCATTCACGGGCGGGGCAATCGGATTTTTCGGATATGATTTGCTGCAATATTATGAGAAGCTGCCGGCTCATCGTATCGACGATCTGGAAATGAATGATCTGCAGTTTATGTTCTGTGATCAGGTAATTGTGTTTGATCACTTCAAACAGCAGATTCAAGTCATAGGCAATATTCATATTCCGGAACACGCATCGGATGAGGATATTAAAGAAGCTTACGAGAATACGTCACAGAAAATTGAAGACACCATCGTGAAGCTGCAACAGCCGATTTCCGTTCCGGTCATGGCCGGAGGCGTCGTGCCGATGGATCCTGATCTTGGAGATGTGCAATCGAACGTTTCCAAGGCTGATTTTATAGCGAACGTAGAGCAAGCAAAGGAATATATCCGTGCAGGCGACATTTTTCAGGTCGTGCTGTCCCAGCGTTTCAATATTGAAACAGAGGTTGATCCGCTTCATGTGTACCGCGTATTGCGCACGATGAACCCGTCCCCTTATATGTATTATTTGAAAATGGATGACGAGGTTATTGTCGGGACATCACCCGAGGCCCTTGTCAAAGTTGATAATGGCCGTGTTGAGACAAGGCCGATCGCGGGAACACGCCCGAGAGGAAAGACTCCGGAAGAGGATCTGGCGCTTGAGAAGGAACTGCTTGCGGATGAGAAAGAACGGGCAGAGCACTTGATGTTAGTTGATCTGGGCCGGAACGATATCGGCCGGGTATCCGAATTTGGCACCGTAACATGCGATTCCTACATGGAAGTCGAACGTTACTCGCATGTAATGCACATCGTGTCGAATGTTTCCGGCAGTCTGCGGGAAGACAAGGATTTCTTCGATGCCTTTGTTTCTTGTTTGCCTGCAGGTACGGTGTCGGGCGCTCCGAAGCTCAGAGCAATGGAAATCATTGCAGAGCTGGAGAATGAAGCGCGGGGCGCTTACGCTGGCGCGATCGGATATTTGGGTTTTGGCGGAAGCTTGAACACATGTATTACAATCCGGACGATTATATTCAAAAACGGCAGAGCTTATGTGCAGGCGGGAGCGGGAATCGTATGGGATTCCGTTCCGGAAAGCGAGTATACCGAAACGGTAAACAAAGCGATGGCTCTGTTGAAAGCCATACGTGCCGCAGAAGCAATGTTTCCGGCTAAAACGGTGGAGCACAGCGGGATGAATGTGACCAACATGGATTATTATATGAAGGCATAGGGGGAGCGACGATGGCAGCAGCGTTAAACATACAGCAGATTTTAGCCAAGGTGGTCAGCGGCAGCGATCTGTCCCGTGAGGAAGCGGCAGGCGTGATGGAGATTATCATGAGCGGTGAAGCGACGCCTGCTCAGATCGCCGGTGTTGTAACGGCTCTGCGCATGAAAGGCGAAACGATGGATGAGATTACCGGCTTTGCCCAAGTGATGCGCGAGAAATCCAATCGGGTATCGACCGTTCAAGACGGTTTGCTGGATACCTGCGGCACAGGGGGATCGGGAATCCACAAGTTTAATATATCAACCGCATCAGCCATCATTGCCGCTTCCTCAGGCATTCGTGTCGCTAAACACGGCAACCGTGCGATGTCCGGAAAATCCGGCAGTGCAGACGTGCTGGAGGCGCTCGGTGTTAATATTACACTGACTTCTGAGCAAGCCGGCAGATGCCTTGAGGAGATCGGGATCTGCTTTATGTTTGCCCAGCTGTATCATCCTTCGCTGCGGCATGCGGCTGTACCCCGCAAGGAACTGGGATTCCGCACGATCTTTAATATGCTTGGGCCGCTCACGAATCCGGCAGGTGCAGACAGACAACTGCTCGGCATTTATGACCGTTCCCGAACCGGGACGGTGGCCGGTGTGTTAAGCCAGTTAGGCTTGAAGCGCGCGATGGTAGTCAGCAGTCACGATGGACTGGATGAAATAAGCATCTCCGCGCCTACCCAGATCTCGGAATTGAAGAACGGAGAGATTCGAACATTTGATATTTCGCCTGAAGAGCTCGGCCTCCAGACCTACTCCCTAGGCGATGTGATTGGCGGAGAAGCATCGGTCAATGCCGATCTGATCCGCCGTGTGTTCGGCGGTGAAGAGCGGGGAGCATACCGCGCGATTGTTGCCGCCAATGCAGGTGCATGCATATATGTTGGGGGTGCTGCGGATACGCTTCAAGAAGGCGTGATCAGGGCGGCCCAACTGATAGATAACGGACAGGCAGCACAGAAGCTGCAGGAATTAATCCGAACGACAGGAGAGTTGGCTCATGTTTCTTGACAAAATCGTAGCTGTAAAGAGAAATGAATCGGATGATCTGGCAGCGGGATTCTCACTGCCGGCTTATGAAAAACAAATTGCTGAATTACCGGGGTGTCTTGGATTTGAAAGGGCACTGACAGAAGGCCGGAAACGCAATATGGGGTTGATTGCGGAGGTGAAGAAGGCTTCCCCTTCCAAAGGGCTGATTCGAGAGGATTTTGAGCCTGTTCAATTGGCCAAAACATATGAAGCCGCTGGAGCAGACTGTATTTCGGTGCTGACCGACCGGGATTTCTTTCAAGGCTCCAACAGCTATTTAAGCGAGATAAGAAAACAAGTCAATGTACCGCTGCTGCGTAAGGACTTTATTATCGATTATAGACAGGTGTACGAAGCACGGGTAATTGGCGCGGATGCCATTCTTTTGATCGCTGCAATCTTAACTTCATCGCAATTGAACGAATATTACGACTTGGCCAAATCACTTGGCATGGACGTTCTGGTAGAGGTTCATGACAGGAAAGAGCTCGAAGCAGTCCTGGAATTGGACAAGGCTACGTTAATCGGTGTCAATAACCGTGATTTGCGCAGCTTTGTAACGGATATTCATACGACAGAGCAGTTGATCGATTTAATGCCGGCAGGTACGACGGTTATAAGTGAAAGCGGCATATCAAGCCCCGAAGAAATCGAGTACCTGCGTAAGGTCGGGGCGCATGGGGTATTGGTAGGAGAACATTTCATGCGCCAGCAAGACGTCGGCGAGGCAGTCCATCATCTGATGGGACCGGTTGAGAGATAATGAACAGCGCACGATTGAAAATATGTGGATTGATGGATGTGGAAACGGTTCGTCAGCTTAACGGTTTGCCCATTGACGAAATCGGCTTTGTGTTTGCAAAGAGCCGCAGACAGATATCTCCGCAGCTTGCCGCGTTATTAATCGACGAGGTGAAGCAGCTGGTGCATCCCGAAGGAAACGTTCATCGGACAGTCGGCGTTTTTGTAAATGCAACCCTTGAAGATCTGCGTGAGCTTTTGGCGATTGCACCGCTTGATGTCATTCAGCTGCATGGGGATGAGCCGCCCGAGTTATGCCGGGAAATAAAACAGTCCCTGCAGGTTCAGGTGTGGAAGGTGTTCTCCGTGCAAGATGGAAGCGGCGGCAGGCCTGAGACTAAGGCGGCTGAGCTGCTGGAGCCATACCGCGGTGTGGATGCGGTGTTGATCGATACCGCCGGGGGCGGAACAGGAAAGACCTTCGATTGGACAAAGGTGATAGCATATCAAGAGGCTGCCCATCGATTGGGCGTACCTCTATACGTTGCCGGCGGACTGCAGCCGGATAATGTTTCTGAGCTGCTGAAGATCTACTCACCTGATGGCGTGGATGTATCTAGCGGAGTGGAAACAAACGGGAAGAAGGATATCGCAAAGATTCGTGAATTTGTGGAAAGGGTGAAGCAGGGATGAACGCAGTACCGGATAAGAACGGGCGTTTTGGCAATTTCGGCGGTCGATATGTGCCAGAAACGCTTATGAATGCACTACTCGAATTAGAAGAGGCATATGAGCATTATTCGAAAGACCCCGACTTTATAGCGGAAGTTCGCTATTTATTAAAGCAATATTCAGGACGTCCAACCCCGCTCTATTATGCCGAGCGTTTGTCTGAGCATCTGGGCGGCGCAAAAATCTATCTAAAGCGGGAAGATTTGAACCATACGGGCGCGCATAAAATCAACAACACGATCGGACAAGGCTTGCTGGCGAAGCGGATGGGGAAAACGAAGATCATCGCGGAAACCGGCGCCGGCCAGCACGGTGTTGCTTCAGCGACGGTAGCTGCGCTGCTCGGACTGGAATGCAAGGTGTTCATGGGTGAAGAGGATACGAAGCGCCAGCAATTGAATGTGTTCCGGATGAACCTGCTCGGCGCTGAAGTCGTTCCGGTACTGTCCGGCACCCGGACGTTGAAAGATGCCTGCAATGAGACGCTGCGCTATTGGGTTAGCCATGTTGAAGATACGTATTATATTCTTGGTTCCGTTACGGGCCCGCATCCTTATCCGATGATGGTACGTAATTTCCAGCGTATCATCGGTGACGAGTCCAGGGAACAAATGCTGGCAGAGCATGGAAAGCTGCCTGATTATGTCGTTGCCGCAGTCGGAGGCGGAAGCAATGCGATCGGAATTTTCTATCCGTTTGTTGAGGACGAGAGCGTAAAGCTGATCGGGGTGGAAGCAGCGGGTAAAGGCGTTGATACCGATGAGCATGCCGCTACGATGACCAAAGGGAAGCATGGCGTATTCCAAGGCTCGCTCAGCTATGTGCTGCAGGATGAATTCGGTCAAGTACAGCCTGCGCATTCGATTTCCGCCGGATTGGATTACCCGGGTATCGGACCCGAGCATTCTTATCTGAAGGACTCCGGACGAGCGGAGTATGTTCCAATCACGGATCAGGAGGCATTGGATGCGCTCCAACTGCTTTCCCGTAAGGAAGGAATAATTCCAGCGCTTGAATCGGCGCATGCAATTGCACAAGTCATTAAGCTGGCGCCGACGCTGGGCAAGGATCAAACGATCGTTGTCAGCTTATCGGGCCGTGGCGACAAGGACGTCGAAGCGATCATGGGATATTTGGGAGGTACGCCAGATGAATCGCATTGATGAAGCTTTCAAACGTCTGCGCGAAGAAGGACAGACGGCATTAATTCCATTCTTGACAGTCGGCGATCCGGATGTGACGACGACGATTGACATCATTCGTAAGCTGGAGGAAGCGGGCGCAGACATGATTGAGCTCGGCGTACCGTATTCTGATCCGCTTGCGGATGGTCCTGTCATCCAGCGGGCCTCGGGGCGTGCGCTTAAACACCGCATTTCAGTGGCAGACTGCATCCAAGTTGCTGAAGATGCGAGAGATGCCGGCGTGAAGCTGCCATTTATTTTGTTCTCGTATTACAACCCGATTCTGCAGCTTGGTTTGGAGCATTTCTTTAATCTGGTTGTTCAAAAAGGAATAAGCGGACTAATCATACCGGATCTTCCGATCGAAGAAGATGAAGAAGTCCGCAAAATGGCCGAAGCGGCAAATATTCATCTGATTCCGCTCGTTGCACCAACTTCAAACGAACGGGTAAAGCGGATTGCGAGCAAAGCAAGAGGATTTGTCTACTGTGTTTCCTCACTTGGCGTAACCGGTGTTCGTTCGGATTTCCATTCGGGAATTGATGAATTTCTGCAGACGGTAAGACAAGCTACAGAGCTGCCGATTGCGGTTGGCTTTGGCATCTCCTCCAGAGAGCAAGTGGAGCGTTTCGCTAAGCAGTGTGATGCGGTTATCGTTGGCAGCGCCATTGTACGCACCATTGAAGAGGCGCTGCCGCTGCTGCAGGATGAATCCCGTAAGGAAGAGGGCCTGCAGCAAATTTATACTTATGTGAAACAGTTAAAAGTTTGAATATGCGGTGCCGGTTGAAGAAAAATTGCTTAACCGAATGAATGAGGCTGCATGCAAGGGAATCGGGGAACAACAGCGATCGGAAGAACATTCGATTGCGCAGTGAATGCGGTACAACCAAAGCTTTTAAGAGAAGGGGGTTATCCCATCGTCATCATCGATGACTTATGGGATAGCCCCCTTCTGTTTGGCTGAAAAAGACTTTAAATTGGGATTAAGATATGAGACAATGTCAATTATGATTGTTCTTTAAGAATTTAACGAGGTGATCCTATGCAGCCCAAGCAAAATATTACTCATCTTCCCGTATATCAGCCGGGAAAACCAGTAGACGATGTCAAACGTGAGCTAGGTTTAACCGAAGTCATTAAACTAGCTTCGAATGAGAATCCTTACGGATGTTCCGAGAAGGTCAAAGCCGCGATCATGGAGGAGCTCACGAATATCAGCATTTATCCGGACGGTGCCAGTGTTGCCTTGACTAAAGACATTGCGGCTAAATTCGGCGTCGATGCGAACCAGATTATTTTTGGTGCCGGATCCGATGAAATCATTCTGATGATTGCCCGCGCCTTCCTTGTACCCGGGGATGAGACGATCATGGCGGATGAAACGTTCCCGCAATACAAGCATAATGCAGAAATCGAGAATGCTGTTGTTATAGAAGTGCCGCTCAAGGATGGCAAGCATGATTTGCCTGCCATGCTTGCACGCGTAACCGACAAAACAAAGGTTGTATGGATCTGCAACCCAAACAATCCAACCGGAACGATCGTGACGCAGGATGAGCTGAATGCTTTCATGCAGCAGATTTCTGATCAAGTGCTCGTTGTCCTTGATGAAGCTTACTGCGAGTATATCGATGGCGCTTCCTATCCCGATGGATTATCCATGCTGAAGCAGCACAAAAACATCGTACTGCTCCGCACCTTTTCAAAAATTTACGGACTCGCATCGCTAAGAATCGGATACGGTATTGGCCATCCTGAGATTATTCGTTATATTAACCAGGTGCGTGAACCGTTCAATACTACCCGATTTGCCCAAGCGGCTGCTAAAGCAGCGTTGGCGGATGAGGAATTTATTGTGTTCTGCCGCGAGCAAAATACAATCGGACTGGAATATTTAACGTTGCATTTCAAGCGGTTAGGGTTAAGCTTTTTCCCGGCCTACGGAAACTTTGTGATGGTGGATGTCAAACATCCTTCCGGTGAAGTGTTTGATGCTTTGCTGCGCAAAGGAATTATCTCCCGCGCACGTTGGACCTATTACCCGACTTATATTCGTATTACGGTCGGAAGCAAAGAACAGAACGAAAAATTTATCAATGCGCTTGAGCAAGTATTACAGGAATTGGCGGTGCGGACTTAGTCATGACAACAATTGCAATCTTTGGAGTCGGGCTGATTGGCGGCTCCCTTGCTCTCTGCTTTAAAGGAAAGCCCGGGCTGCATGTGATTGGCCATTCTGTCCGCGCATCCTCGGTGGAGAAATATGTTCAGCGGGGAGTGGTGGATCAGGCAACGACTTCGATGGCAGAAGCGGCAGAAGCAGCCGATTTTATCTTTTTGTGCGTTCCTGTAGGCAATCTGGAAGAGTATGTGAAAGAGCTTAGCAGGATGAATCTTAAACCTGGCTGCATTATTACCGATGTCGGCAGCACGAAAGCGTCTGTCGCTGAGTGTGGAAGCAGCCTGCAATTGAATGGCGCCGTATTTATTGGCGGCCATCCAATGGCCGGCTCAGAGCGTTCCGGAGTAGAGGCAGCCAGCTCGCATTTGTTTGAGAATGCATTCTATGTGTTGACGCCTGATACGACAACGCCGCCAGAGTCGTTAGAAAGGCTTACTGCCTTGCTGCAGCACACGAAGGCTCATATCGTAAGTGTAAATGCGAAGGAGCACGATGAGATTGTCGGCGCGATAAGCCATTTGCCGCACATCATTGCGGTTGCACTCGTTAACCAAATTCGCGGATATCATGCAAAGAATGAGATGTACGGCTCGCTTGCGGCGGGGGGGTTTCGGGATATTACCCGCATCGCTTCAAGTGAACCTGTAGTCTGGCGCGATATTTTGCTGAACAACAAACGGGTTCTTTTATCCTTATTGAAGGACTGGAATGAAGAAATGTCGAGGTTTATTGAAATGCTTGAATCGGATCAAGGTGATCACATCGAGGAAGCGTTTCGCCTTGCTGGAGAATTCCGGAACCAATTGCCGGAGCGGCGCAAAGGGATGATTCATTCGGTGTTTGAATGTTATGTTGATGTGCCGGATCATCCGGGTATTATTGGTCAGATCGCAACGGAGCTTGGCAAACATCGCGTTAACTTAAGCAATCTTCAAATTATCGAGAGCAGAGAGGATGTGCCTGGCATTCTCCGATTGTCTTTCCGTGAACAGACGGATCTTGATCAAGCGGTAAAATTGCTGGGCGCATTAGGTTATCCGGTTCATTTTTAAAAAAAATGTATAAAAAATGAAAACGCTTATTGACAGAATGAAAACGGATACATATAATAAAGGTACAGTATGGTTTCTCTCCACTCCTATCCAAATCATTAGCACTTATTGTGCAGCCACCTTTCGAGGTGGTTTTTTTTTTGTTTTTTAATAAACTTTAATCCCCGGATCTGGTGGTCTGTGATACAATAGAAATATTGATTGTAAAAATCTGGGCGATTAGCCTTTGTCGAATCATGCAGGAATTTTACGGTTTTACACGAATTTAATTAGAATTATGAATATATATTTATTTTTTTATAAAATGACCGCAACTTTTTTTCCCTTGTCCGGTACTATTGTTATAGTGTTCCGAACTGGGAAGATCACTCCGAGGCCTAGGAGGGTCGCATTTCATGACCGATTCCCAGTTAATTAGAGAAATCAAAGACGGCAATGTACAACTATATTCGGAATTGATGCGACGCTATCAACGCAAGATTCTTTCTTTTATTTTCCATATGCTCAAAGGAGCCCAACTGGAACTATTGGCAGAGGATTTGTGCTCTGAGACGTTTTATAAAGCTTATCGCAGTTTGCACTCATTCCGCGAAGTCGATGCATCTTTTTCCACATGGTTGTATACAATTGCTCGAAATACCGTACTTAGTGAATTGCGAAAGCAAAAATCGGGAAATCTCTCTCTTGATGATTCGGGATACGTTCCGATTGCACCGTTTGAAGCGGTGCCGGAACAGCAGATCCTCCTGAATGAGAGAATGTCGCTTGTCCGAGATGCGATTAACAATTTGCCCGAAAAGCAACGTTCGGCACTCATTCTAAGAGAGTATGACCAACTAGACTATCAAGAGATCGCCTGTATTCTCGGTCAAACGGTCAGTTCTGTCAAATCGTTGTTATTCCGGGCCAGAGCCAGTGTTAAGGTACAGCTCGAACCCTATTTTGGAGAACAATCGGCGATGGATGAATACGAGGGGATGAAAACACGATGAACTGCCATGAAGCGCAAGATATTTTTGGTATCTACTGGGATTTGCCGGGAGACCATCCTGATCGAGTGGCAATGGATAAACACTTAGTATCATGCGAAGACTGTTCAGAGCAATTCCGGATCTGGGAGGAAAGTGAAGCATTGATTCGGGGATTGTCCGATGAACCAAATGAGACGGCTCCTATCGATCATGTCAATCGCAGTGTCATGGACCGTATCTATATGGAGCAATCGTGGTTTATCCCGGTAAGCGAGCGGAGTTATCAATTTACAGCATCGTTCAGACGTAATGTAACCGCGATTATCGCATGCTGCCTTGCCATATTTGTATCCGGCTTTATTTATTTTTTGTTCGGTCAGCAGTCGGAAGGACAGACCGCTCAGTTAGCGCCAATCAACGGATTAGTCGATACGGTTAATGCGAGTGAAGGCATTTCGATCGTCAGTTCAGAGATTTACGAGGAAGTTCCGATGGCAAGCATCAGCGATCCGCTTGTGCTGAAGGTTGTGCCTACGATTCCACAATATTGGGTGGCATTATCGCTTTTAGGTATTATAATGACACTGTTAATTATGAATTGGCTTTCAAGAACGCGAACATAACCGGCGTCTCCAGCGTATTGTGCTGGGGACGTTTCATTTTGAGTGTAATTTTGATATGGATTGAAAGGAATGGTCACAGGTGAAACTCGGATGGGTCAGACATGGGAAGACAGAGTGGAATGCATTAGGAAAAATACAAGGACAGACCGATATACCGTTAAATGAAGAAGGGATCGCGCAAGCATCAGCGCTTGCCGAGCGATTGGCCAACGATGAATTCAAATGGGATGGCGTTATTTCCAGCGATTTGATGCGGGCGCGCGAGACCGCTAATATTATTGCGGTGCGACTCGGCATTCCATTACTTGCTCCTGATATCCGTTTAAGGGAGAGGTACTTCGGTGAGATCGAAGGCACGTCTGAGGCAGAACGCTTAGCCAGGTGGGGGGAACATTGGCGCACTGCGTACACCGGCCAAGAAAGCGATCAGTCGGTAAGAACCAGAGGTTTGGACTTTGTGAACGAATGGCTGGGAAATTCATCTGCTTATAAGCTTCTTGTTGTCTCACATGGGAGCTTTCTGTCCCAGATGCTCCACACATTGTGCCAGGGGTTAGATGATAGCTATATCAGCAACATGTCGTATTCTATTGTTGAATATCAGGAAGGTCAATGGCAGTCTGTACTTCATAACTGCACACTTCATTTGAAATGATGGCCGGATAGGTTTAATTTTCTTCATTCTTCCCATAATGGTTAGTAAAGCTGATAACCGGAGGGAGAAGATGAATCTTGCGGAAATGCTCGGATATGCCGATATAGGTCAGTTGAATCGAATTGCCGCCGCCTATCAATGCAACTGTAACAGTCATTCAAAGAATGAGTTGATTCAGTCTATTCTCCGGGCTATTAACAGCAAAGAGGTATTCAAACATCAAATCCGCTCGATGAGGATGGAGGAATTGCGATTTCTAAGTTCGCTGCTGTTTGATTCGCAGAATGCCTATAGTCTGGAGGAATTGATTGCCCGTGTACAACAAAGCCGGTTCGAGCTTCGGCCAGAATCGATGCCAGGTGAGCGGACGTCCGAGGTTCCTCCGGTACCTGAGAGAGCAGCTTCCAGAAAAGGTAAACCCGCTGCTGCAGAAAGTCCGCGTGATACGATCGTCAAATTTAAACATGCCGGATGGTTGTTCAATGGCTTCTCCGGAACGAATCGTTATTTGTTTCATATCCCGAATGATCTGAAGCAGCGATTCTGCGATGAGCTGGAGCGGCAGTTTGAGGAAGGGTTACACTTCATTATGGAACCGGACGGATTCAGAGATGAGCAAAACCTGTTGTCTGAAGACGTGCTTTCCCTGCTGGACCATATCTACCAGAATGAAGTGCTGCTGTCTGCAGAAGGCTCCATGTACAAGAGAACCATTCAACAGGTGCTTGAACGTTTCCATGTGCTTGAAGAATTGCCCTTGAAGGGTGCTTGGCGTTTTGGTTATGGGCGCAGGATTAAAGATTATCCGAACCGGATGTCGTTGATCTATGATTATTGTTACTACAATGGGCTGATAGCGGAGAATGGTAATTCTTTATGCTTAACCAGCGCGGGGGACGAGTTTAGGGAGCAGCGAAAGCGGGCGGAGCCTACGCAGCTGTACCGTTTTTGGCTTCGCCTGTACAAGGGGGCGATACCTAATCTTCTTTCCCTGGTCAATTGGGTCGATCGGCTTAGTG
This sequence comes from Paenibacillus abyssi, assembly GCF_014640295.1. Classification (GTDB taxonomy): domain Bacteria; phylum Bacillota; class Bacilli; order Paenibacillales; family Paenibacillaceae; genus Paenibacillus_D; species Paenibacillus_D abyssi. The sequence continues at coordinate 226,927 of NZ_BMGR01000001.1, forward strand.
ACCGCTGGGTGACAATTTCATCACTTGGCAACACGTTGATCCCATTTATCAAACCTTACTATTATGATTCGGCGGAGGCGATCTTCGAACAGCGAATCCTGGGAATGATGATGCATTTGGGGTTAATCCGTATCGGTGAGAAGCATGGAGCAGGGCAGGTCATCCGAATGACAAAGGTAGGCCGTGCGGTTGTCGCGGGTGTGTATGTGGCTGACCATGACCGTATTCAGCTGGATTGACTTTCTTCTTCCGCCTTGTTAGAATCTCTCCACATTGAAGTGGTGGAGGCGATGAAGAAATGTATATTCCGTACTTAGGAAAGAATCCGCAAGTCGATCAGAGTGTGTATACAGCCGACGGTGCAAAGATTATCGGAGATGTCATGATTGGCGAAGAGAGCACGATTTGGTTCAATAGCGTGCTGCGCGGCGACTTGGCACCGATTCGAATCGGCAAACGCTGTAACATACAAGATGGCGTAATCGGACATGTCAACACAAATCAGCCGCTGATCGTTGAAGATGAGGTTTCTGTTGGACACGGTGCGATTATTCATGGGTGCGTCATAGGCAAGGGCACATTAATCGGGATGGGGGCCATTGTACTAAACGGCGCAGAGATTGGTGAATATGCTTTAATAGGAGCAGGTTCAATTGTAACGGAAAACAAAAGGATTCCTTCCTACACACTATCTTTGGGCTCACCGGCTAAGGTGGTCAGAGAGTTAACCGAAGAAGACCTGCAGCGCATGAAAAGGACGATGGAGAGCTATGTGGTGAAAGGAAGAGAATATAGGATCGTTTGAACGCCGGTTTGGAGGTGTATCCTATGGATAAAATGAAAGTGACGTACGAAGCGATGCTTGGACTGGCTGCAGAGATGGTACTTGACGATGCAGTACAAAAGTTCCGTTTGGAACGGATTAATCAAGCTATTGATAAGGCTCTTGCTGCCGGAGACGAGGATACATTCCTCCGTTTGGCCAATGAGTTAAATTCAATCCGCCCGACTTCGTAAAGACACCTGAGAACTGCATAATAAAAAAGACTTGTCCGTTCTGTCGATTATTGACGGCAGTAAGGGGGAACAAGTCTTTTTTTTGCCCCTTTTCAATGGTAAAGTAAGAAGAAAGAATGGATTAGGGGGTAAGGACGAAGTGAAATTCAACGAGATCGAAGAGGGGAAATGGACGGAGCTCCAGCCTTATTTAGACACCTGCCTGCTCCCGGTCACCGGTATTACCGGTTATGAGACGCCTCATGAAGTGACAGGATCGCTCGAGCAGCTTCGCGACATCATGGATCTGATTGAATTGCCTTTCAAAGGAAGAGTGGTAACTTATCCGGCCTTTCATTATTATGAAGCGGGGAACAGCGCAAGCATTGAGCATGTCTGCCGACAATTAAAGCTGCAGGGGTTCCGGTATGTGGTGCTGATTACGGCAAAGACAGGCATGGAGCTGGAGGTGGCATCCGCTGATTTATTGATTCAACCGGAAGCTGACGGAAGCCTGCCGGCTTCCTCCGACATTAAACACGCCATACAGAGCTTATGGCAGCGCGCATCGAATGCAGAGGTCGGGGAAAAGCAGGAAATCAAGTGAGACAGTATAAACTTCCGGACATGTGGCATTATAATTCCATACGAGGCCAATTGTGACAAAATCTCAACAAATTAAGCAACGAATTTTGATCATCTATCTAAAACATCTGGCATATTCTTGACGCTCTCGGGCGCCTAAGCTATTATAGGTTATGTCCTAGTTCGTCGTGTGTTTTGTCGTTTGACAAGACTCGAGATACGGTTGGTAAAGGGGGTAGAACAGAAGATGAGTAACCATGAACATCGTGAAGCCGCGCATCAACCCGTTAAGCGCAAGGAAATGTCCCGGCGTCAGTTTCTGTCATATACGCTCGGAGGAGCGACTGCTTTTATGGCAGGTGGTGCGGTGTTGCCGATGATTCGTTTCGCGGTCGATCCGCTTCTTACGCAGAAGACCGAAGGAACGTTCGTCAAAGTAGTGGAAGAAAGCAAAATCACTAATGAGCCTCAGGAATTCAGATTCCAGGTGCATCAAGTGGATGGATGGTACGAAAGCGATCCCGAATTGACTGCTTGGATCTCAAGAGATCAGCAGGGCAATGTATTCGCTCTCTCCCCGGTTTGTAAGCATTTGGGATGTACGATTAACTGGAACACACAGAACGACAATCAATATTTTTGTCCTTGTCACGAAGCGAAATATTCTCCGGAAGGCAAAAACTTGGCTGTTGCTCCAGCTCCGCTTGATGAGTACGATCTAAAAATCGAGGATGGCTTTATCTATCTCGGGCCAATCAAGCCGAACACTAAAGTATAAGGAGGCGTATAATCAGATGTTTAAAGGTATATACAACTGGATTGACGAACGTCTTGATATAACGCCGATGTGGAGAGATGTTGCGGATCATGAAGTGCCCGAGCACGTCAACCCTGCACATCACTTCTCTGCGTTTGTCTACTGTTTCGGCGGTTTGACGTTTTTTATTACGGTCATCCAAATTTTGTCCGGGATGTTCCTGACAATGTACTATGTGCCGGATATCATTAACGCATATGCAAGCGTTGACTATTTGCAGCACAAAGTAGCGTTCGGTGCTATCGTTCGCGGTATGCATCACTGGGGCGCAAGTCTTGTTATTGTTATGATGTTTTTACATACCCTGCGCGTTTTCTTTACGGGCTCGTATAAAGCGCCACGCGAGATGAACTGGGTAGTGGGAATGCTAATTTTCTTTATCATGCTGGGGTTAGGTTTGACCGGTTATTTGCTGCCTTGGGACAATAAAGCCTACTTCGCAACAAAAGTTACTTTATCCATCGCCGAATCGGTGCCCTACATCGGGCCTTATATTGCAACCCTGATTAACGGCGGTGAGGTTGTTGGTGCGCAAACGTTAACCCGTTTCTTCGCGATCCACGTCTTTTTCTTGCCGGGTGCCTTGCTGGCATTGCTCGCAGCGCATTTCTTCATGATTCGGAAGCAAGGTATTTCCGGACCACTATAAGCGAAGGGAGGGTTTCTCATGGCGCATGGCCATAATTCGAAAGAGAAGGTAGTATATGTCGGAGATTCGCGTATTGTTAAGCGCAACGCATCCAATATTCCGGCAGACTATACCGCCTATCCAGGGAAATCGGAAGCATTCATACCAAACTTTCTGTTAAAGGAATGGATGGTAGGTGTTGTTGCGCTTGTTGGCTTCCTTGTTCTGACAATCGCCCATCCGGCGCCGCTCGGATTCCAGGCTGATCCAACAAACGCAGCTTTTATTCCGATGCCGGACTGGTATTTCCTGTTCATGTATCAGTTACTTAAATATCCATACGTATCAGGGGATTTTGTCGTACTTGGTACGGTAGGTATTCCTGGACTCGCATTCGGTGCGCTGCTGTTGGCGCCGTTTTTGGACACCGGCAAAGAACGCCGCTTCTATCGCCGTCCAATCGCGACATCTCTTATGCTTTTGTCCTTAATTGCATGTATTTATTTAACAAAGGTTTCTTGGGATCATTATCAGCATCAGCTTGAAGTTACAAATACGATTCCCGAGCATATTCTTCGTGAAGAACAAGCACGCGAAGCGCATGAAGCCGGTCTTCCTCGTCCCAATCCATCTGCCGAACCTGCACCAATCGTTGCAGCGGATGACCCGGCGATGGATCTGATGAACACTGCGACTTGTCTCGCATGTCATGCGACAGATTTGACTGGTCAAGGGAACGCACCGGGTCTTCGCGGTATCGGCGATAAGCTGAGCCACGAAGAAATTGCGGAAATTATTACCAATGGAACCGATAACGGCATGCCAGCTTTTGCTGACAGGCTTTCAGCTGAAGAGATCGACCAAATTGCCGGATGGCTCGCTTTACAGAAAACATCAGCTGAATAATAAGATGAACAAAAACCTGATCGTAGCTCTACGGTCAGGTTTTTTCCAGTAACAAAGAAAAAATAGGTATTATACATGTAAATTACGAGCTTTCTGATGAGGAGGAAGGAGATTGCCAGTTTCACTGCTCATGTTTTGGAGCCGTTCCTTTTTGTTGAACCGCTCATTTCTGTGGATTTTGTTCGCAGTAAATTTGTTAGGGACCATTTACGGTTATATGTGGTACGGAGATCAGCTCGTTGATACATTGAACAACCATCCGCTTTGGCGAATCGTGTTTGTCCCGGACAGTCCCACGGCCAGCTTGTTTTTTACGGCTGCACTGTTGTTTTTGTTATTTCCGCCGCAGAGCCCTTCACGGCCCTTTCGGGCCTTTCGGATGATCATTGAAGCGCTTGCAGTTGTCACATCTGTAAAGTACGGCATTTGGGCGGTAGCGATGATATTCGGAGGAGCTGCCCAAGGGGATTCCTTAGTGTTGCAGGATTGGATGTTAGTTGCTTCTCATTTGGGCATGGCGATTGAAGGGCTTCTTTACGTTCGATTCATGACTTTCGGCCGTTTGACAGCCGTCATCGCTACTTTATGGCTGCTGATGAACAATACAATGGATTACCGTTATGAGATCTATCCTTGGCTTCCTTCTGTGCTCAGGGATGATATTGCTGCGATCGAGCGGTTTACATATGGACTCAGCTTGTTTAGCTGTCTTATCGTTTTCTTATCGCTCCAGCATAAAAAGATATACTGGCTAAAACGGACAAAGCGTCAGTCATAAAATGAATGCTTCTCCCATACGATGGTATGGGGGGATGTCCAAATGAGAGGGAAACTAACAATTACCATAATGCTGGCAAGCCTTTTATTGGTTCTGTGCCCCGTAAACTCAGGTGCGGCAGCGCGAACTGTTGCTGTACCGGTATCGGTTGACTCGGCCTTGCAGCAGCATGCCGTACGATTGGCAGCCATTTCGGACGAGCTCTACCAAGCCGCATCAGATGGAAACAAACAGTTAACGTACTATAACCTATCACGATTGCGGCGTTTAACGGCAGATCCATCCGTGCGGCAGCTGGGAAGCAAACAAGGATGGACGGCGGCAGAGGAAACGATCAGGCAATTATCAGATGCGCTTCAATATGGAAAGCTTAATGGAGACGCCAGGGCAGACGGTGCGAAGCTGATGCTTGCTTTTGATGCTTTGTCTTCGGGAGAACGTGCATTATGGATCTCTTATCATGAAATCATGCAAGATGACTTGAACCGGTTAATAAAGGCATGGCAGAGACAAACGGATGATCGAACGGAGGCGGCAGTGGCTGCGCTTAAGACGCTTTCAGGCCATATAGAGCTTATCGTGCCGGCAGCGTTGATGCAGCGTGATCCAATGCTTGTTCAAGCGCTGCAGGAAACCTATCAATATACATTGTCCCTGCTGAACGCCGGTCAGAGTGGGAGATTGGAACGTCTTTGGATGGATAACTCATTGGCAGCATTGTCGCAAGCTGTCGACCTTGTGTTCTATGATTCCGAAGGTGAAACGATCGAGCCCGTTTTGTCGCCCATATATGGTGGAATGCCTTGGCGATGGACGATCGTGATCGGCTTGTTGATTATCTCCGTGCTGATGTATGTCGGCTGGCAAAAATATCGTTTCGAGCGTGACCGGGTTGTAAAGCAGGATCGGGCTAATCTTCCTTAAAGCCTTCTCCGAGCACATCATGGACCTCACTGATGACGATAAATGCCCTGGGATCGGTTGAGCGTATGATCGCTTTAAGCCTGCGAATTTCATGCCGGTTGACGACACAGTACACCATGTGCTTGGAAGTTCCGGAGTAGGCGCCGACAGCATGCAGCAGTGTGACACCGCGATCCATCTCACGCGTGATAATAGAGGATAGCTTATCCCCTTCTTCCGTAATGATGGAGAAGGCTTTGGCCGAATAGGCCCCTTCTTGAATGAAATCAATCACCTTCGATGCAATAAATACGGTGACCAAGGTGTACAGTACCTTTTCCTTTGGAATGTATAACAAAGAGATGCCAATAATAACGGCATCTAAGGTGAGAATGATCTGCCCCATGCTCCAGCCTCTCTTTTTCGAAGCGATGCGGGCGATGATATCCGCGCCCCCTGTCGTTCCGCCAAAACGGAATACGATGCCTAGGCCCGTTCCAAGGGTAACACCTGCATATAAGGCTGCAAGAATGAAATCGGATGAGGTTTGAAAAGGAATGATCCATCCCAGAGCAATAAGCTTCTCCAGGATGCCTAGAAATACGGACAGCGCGATTGTGCCAAGAAAGGTGAGTATCATCGGTTTCCATCCGAGCAATTTCCAACCCATGATAAACAGCGGAACGTTCAACAGCAGGGTGGAGATGGAAAGCTTCCAGCCGAATGCGTAATTTAGGAGGACGGCTATGCCGGTAACCCCGCCCTCCATGAGTTGATTGGGGAGAATGAAATAATGCAGCCCGAACGCATAGATCGCGGCTCCTAATAAGATGGGCGGCACAGCGCGGTATGGAGACAGCTTGGATAATGATATCATAAAAGAACCTCCTGAGGCGTGATTGCCCACGTTCTACAAGATAGTATGCTTCTGCAACCGGTTACGGCATTCATCATGTTCGATTAAGCTTACCCGCTGAACATCGGGTAAGCTTTTTAAGTTTAGCTCGCTTCAAACCATTGTTTTAAACGTCGCTTTGCGATAACATATGAAGAGATAGGATTCGTTAGAAGGGGTAGAAGCGATGCCGGAAAAATCGTTAGCAGAGATTCAAAGAGAAGTTGACCGTTATATTGGTCAATTTAAAGAAGGCTATTTTAGTCCGCTTGCCCTAATGGCAAGATTGAGTGAAGAGGTCGGTGAATTGGCCCGTGAGGTGAATCACAGCTACGGGGAGAAACCGAAAAAGCCGGATGAAGAAGATAATTCAATCGAGATGGAGTTAGGCGACATTTTGTTTATATTATCCTGTTTTGCTAATTCACTGGACATCGATTTAACGGAGGCCCATGATAAAGTGATGGCAAAATTCAATACGCGCGATGCGAACAGGTGGACGCCAAAAAACACAGAACAGTAATTGTCCGTTTTACATATGCTGTACCATCACCTTTGTACAAGGAGGATGGTGCAATGGAAAGAGGCAGCAGCGTTAAAAAAGCATACGAAGCCATCCTAAGCGGTGACTTCGAGACGGCGATTCATTGGTTTGAACAAGCGATCAGGCATGAACCCGGCAATGCGGATTATCATTATAAGTGCTCGATCACATGTGCACGCAGCGGCAAATGGCCTAAGGCGCTTCATTACGCAGAGGAAGCGGTCCGCTTGCAAAGTGACCATGAAGAGTATCAATTTCATTTAAACACTGTGAAAGCCAAAATATTAGTAACCGAAGCCGTACATGCCATCGAAGAGAAACGACTGGATCTTCATCATGCGATATCATTATTGCACGACGCTGTACGTTTGGATCCTTTAAATGGGGATGCCTACTTATTATTAGGCGCAGCATATGGCGAGTTATCCCAATTTGAAGAGGCGGCCGACAGCCTTAAGGAGGCGCTTCGCCTGGATCCTCAACATGCGGAGGCTAGACGGCTGTTCACAGAATTCTCCCAAAAGCGGAAGACTAATTTTACCCATTTTCATTAAGGAAATCGATTAGGAATAGGAGACCCGCAATGACAGACAAAATCAAAGTAGCAGTTATTGGAGCTAGCGGCCGCATGGGCCGGGAAGTGGTTAAGATGGTGTTGGAGGACGAAGCATTAACGCTCGTCGCAGCGGTATCCCAGTCTGCAGGAGACATCGATGCCGGCTTGCTGGTTGGCAAGCCGGCCAGCGGTGTGAAGCTCAGCTTCAATCTTTCTGATGCACTTCATTCTTCCAAACCGGATGTGATGGTGGACTTTACGACACCACAAGCCGTATATAGCAATACGTTAACAGCGATCGAGCACGGTGTGCGTCCGGTCGTCGGCACAACAGGATTTACGCCGGAACAAATCGAAGAATTGGACAAGCTTTGTCAGAGCCGAAGCATAGGCGGACTTATTGCTCCTAACTTTTCGATCGGCGCACTGCTCATGATGAAGTTTGCTGCTGAGGCCTCTAAATATATGCCTCATGTTGAGATCATTGAATACCACGGGGACCAAAAGCTGGATGCGCCTTCGGGGACGTCGATTAAGACAGCGGAGCTGATCTCAGAAGTCCGAGAAGAGCTGCGCCAAGGCAATCCAAAGGAAGAAGAGACGATTGAAGGATCGCGCGGCGGTTATTATAACGGTTTCCGTATTCACAGCGTAAGGCTGCCCGGCGTTTTTGCGCAGCAGGAAGTGATCTTTGGGGGTTATGGCCAGACGCTTAAAATCAGGCATGATTCTTACGAGCGGGCTGGATACATGCCAGGGGTTAACACGGCAGTTAAAAAAGTGATGACCTATACCGGCATGATTTACGGATTTGAACATTTAATGGATTAAATTTCACATCTTGGTGAAGCGGATGAGGGGGTACATAGGGATGAATATCGCATTTATTGCACATGATCGTAAAAAAGAGGAAATGGTTAATTTCGTTATTGCTTATGAACCAGCGTTTGAGAGTCATACTTTATTTTCTACAGGCACAACCGGTACACGGATCATGGAACAAACCAATCTTCAGATTCATCGTTTTATGTCCGGACCACTCGGTGGCGATCAGCAGATCGGCGCAATGGTCGCACAAAATGAGATGGATCTGATTATTTTCCTGCGCGATCCGCTGATGGCACAGCCGCACGAGCCGGACATCATCGCCTTGCTGCGCCTTTGTGATGTTCAGGGAATTCCTGTTGCTACGAATGTAGCGACAGCAGAGCTGCTTGTCCGTGCACTGCAGCGCGGTGATTTTGCCTGGAGAGAGCTTGTGCATAAGTACAAACCGGAGTCGTTATGAGCGAAACAGTCGATATATTGGCATTTGGCGCGCATCCGGATGATGTTGAGATCGGGATGGGCGGGACCATCGCAAAGCATGTTCAAGCAGGCTATCGGGTTGCAATTTGTGATTTGACCGAAGCGGAGATGTCGTCTAACGGCACCGTGGATCGGCGTCGGATGGAAGCTGCCGACGCTTCCGCGGTGCTTGGTCTATCTGCCAGGACATGCCTGAAGCTGCCTGATCGCGGACTGTCCGGATCTCCCGATCAGATCGCAGCCATCGTTACAGAAATAAGACGTTTCCGTCCGAGAATCGTATTTGCTCCTTATTGGGACGATCGCCATCCTGACCATAATGCCTGCAGCGCATTGGTGGAGGAGGCGGTTTTCAATGCCAAGCTAAGGCGTTATATGCCAGAGCTGCCGCCGGTTCAAGTTGAACAATTGGTGTTTTATTATATAAACGATATAAAAGATGTATCGTTAATGGTCGATATCAGTGACTATTACGAAGCGAAACGGCTGGCCCTGCAAGCTTATCAGTCACAGTTCGAGGCGCCTGATCGCTCGAATGGACATGTGGCCACTCCGCTCAACCAAGGTTATTTAACGAATGTGGAAGCGCGGGACCGGCTGTTAGGCAGCGGGCGGTTATGGAGTTACGCTGAAGGGTTTGCCCTTAAGCGCCCGCAAGCGATTCAGTTATTTTAACGAATGTTAACGATTTGACGGAATATAAATCGATGTAGAGACTGAAATGACGGGCAAATGGGGTGTTCTGCAAAATGAAACCATTAAAGATCGGCATCACTTGTTATCCAACGCTGGGCGGTTCCGGTGTTGTTGCCACCGAGCTGGGCAAGCTGCTGGCCGAAAAAGGCCATGAAATTCATTTCATTACGCACAGTATCCCTTTCCGGTTAGGCAAATTTCATAAAAATATTTATTATCATGAGGTGGAAGTGAATGATTATTATGTCTTTCGCTACCCGCCTTATGATATTTCTTTAGCAAGCAAGATGGCTCAAGTCGCCAAGATGCAAAATCTCGATTTGCTTCATGTCCATTATGCGGTTCCGCATGCGATCTGCGCTTTTTTGGCCAAGCAAATGCTGGACCGTGATTTAAAGACCGTCACAACGCTGCACGGGACCGACATCACTGTGCTTGCGCAGGATGAGTCGCTTAAAGATATGATTCGTCTGGCCATCACGAAAAGCGATGCGGTTACGGCAGTTTCCGATGATTTGATTAAAGAAACAAGAGAGCTGCTTGATATTACCCAGCATATTGATCTCACCTACAATTTTGTGGACAAACGGGTCTATTATCCGCGTGAATGTTCATCCTTGAGAAAAGATTTCGCGGCCGATAATGAGAAAATTTTGATGCATATCTCTAATTTCCGACCTGTGAAGCGTGTAAGCGATGTAATTGACATCTTTGCTAAGGTAAGCAATGCCGTGCCCTCCAAGCTGTTGCTTGTAGGCGAAGGGCCGGAGCTTTCAAAGATTCAGCATAAAATTAAAGAATTGGGACTCGAGGAAAAAGTGCATTTCCTTGGCAAGCAGGATGATGTCGCGCAGGTGATATCCGTGGCTGATCTGATGCTTCTGCCTTCAGAGAAGGAGAGCTTTGGACTGGTTGCTTTGGAAGCCATGGCTTGCGGAGTTCCGACGATCGGTTCCGCTGCCGGCGGGATCCCTGAATTGGTGACGCATGGCGAGACGGGTTACTTATCGCCCATAGGCGATACTAGCCAAATGGCAGTGAATGCGATTCGGTTGCTAAAAGATCCGAAGCTGTATGCCGATTTCCGGGAAGCCTGCATCCAGCGTGCTACTACCCGTTTTTGCAATGACCTGATCACAGATGAGTATGAGCAGATTTATTATCGGGTTTTGGGCATTGAATCACCAGCTCAACCGCTCCCGGTATGCAGCGATAGACTTTAGGAGGGCAAAGCTTGATTACGAATCCAGTCTTACAAGCTGCGCTTCCGCTCTTATCTGCATTGGAGCAGCAGCATTTTGAAGCGGTCTTTGTCGGTGGCTGTGTGCGGGACGACCGGATCGGCCGTCCGATCACCGATGTGGATATAGCTACTTCCGCCAAACCGGAAGATGTGTGCCGGATCTTCCCGCGTACGATACCGACAGGATTGAAACACGGAACTGTAACTGTGCTATTGGACGGGACAACGTATGAAGTCACGACTTACCGCAAGGAATCCGCTTATGAGGCTTTCAGAAGACCGGCTGAGGTCGAGTTTATTACCGAACTGACGGAGGATTTGAGGCGGCGGGACTTTACCATCAATGCCATGGCGCTGCGGGGAGATGGCAAGCTTATCGACCCGTTCGGAGGCCTGCAGGATCTGCAGGATGGGATCATTCGTTGTGTCGGCGATGCCGATGCCAGATTTCAGGAGGATGCCCTTCGTATGCTGAGGGGCATCCGTTTTGCCGCACAATTCGGCGAGTCACGTGAGCCGATATTTCCCCGCACGTGGGAAGCAATGTTAAGGCGCCGCGATCTACTGCGTCATGTCGCGATGGAACGAGTGGGTGTGGAGCTCGATAAAATGATGATGGGAAAGCGGCCCGATTATGCGTTTGATTTATTGATTCATAGCGGTTTGCTGCAGCGGACGAAGGAGCAGCTGACACTGCCGGATCCAGCATGGGGTGACTGGCGCGCTCTAATCGACAGCAGCCGTGTGAATACCGGTCCGCTCACACTTTTGTCCAATCCAAATGAGCGTTGGGCGGCATTTGGCCTTACGAGGGGAATGGATGAGCATCATATGGAGAGCTGGTTCAGAGCATTGCGGTTTGCAGGCCGCCGCAGCGCTCAGATCTGTGCAGTTATCAGCTTTCACAGACATTGGCTTGCATCAGTTGAAGCGGCGGGTGCAAGCGATGACAGCCGCTTAATCGACAGGTTATGGATGGATCAAGTCATAAGGTTTGGACGTGAAACAACGCAGACCTGGTTGAATATGGTTCGAGAATTTGAAGGAATGAATCCGTGGGGGGAATTGGCCGAACGGTTACAGATTTTGCTGGATCAAATGCCTGCTGCTTCACTGAAGGAGCTTGCGGTTAACGGCAATGACCTGATGCGGGCACTGCGAAGATCACCGGGAGTGTGGCTGCATACATGCTTGCAGCAGCTGCTGAGGGATGCTGCGTCAGCCGTTGTTCCAAACAACAAGCAGAGTTTGCTGCAGCATGCTGAAACATTAGTTAGCGAGGAGCCGTTATGAGCGAACAATTACTGCGGTTATTTGAAAATCACGAAGGCGAATATGTATCCGGTGAAGCAATCAGCAAGCAATTAAATGTGAGCCGGACGGCAGTCTGGAAACAGATTCGCAAGCTTGAAGCGCAAGGTTATGAGTTTGAAGCTTCCAGGCGTCTTGGCTACCGGCTTATTCATAAGCCGGACAAGCTATCGTTAACGGAATTGCTGGGGAGCTTGACCTCGAATCGGTTAGTAACCTCCATTAAACTTTTCGATGCGGTAGATTCAACACAAAATATCGCCCACCAGTTGGCCGAGGATGGCGCTCCGGAAGGGACGCTCGTGATTGCTGAGCAGCAGCTGCACGGCAGGGGACGGATGGGGCGAAGCTGGGTGTCGCCGCCAAGCAAAGGCATTTGGATGAGCCTGGTGCTGCGCCCTAATATACCGCTGCCTTTCACACCGCAGCTTACGTTATTGACAGCGGTGGCGCTTTGCCGCTCGCTGCGTAAAATGACATCCGCCGACATCGGCATTAAATGGCCCAATGATTTGCTTATCGACGGAAAGAAAATTAGCGGCATTTTGCTGGAATCGACGGCTGAAGAGGAGCGGCTGCGCTATGTGGTCGCAGGAATAGGAATCAGCGTGAACCTGGAACAGCAGGATTATCCGCCGGAAATGCTGGAGAAAGCAATTTCCCTAAAAATGGCAACGGGACAAACGCTGGATCGCACGGCTGTCATCGTTTCGTTTCTCACGGAGTTTGAAAATCTCTACGGGCTTTACCAGCAGGAAGGGTTCACCCCGATCCGTACGCTGTGGGAAGCATTGTCTGTCTCCCTGCATCGCAGAACCTCGCTTATTACACCGCAAGGACCAATGGTTGGAACACCAATTGGCTTGGGGGAACATGGCGCATTAATGCTTCAGCAGGATAACGGCAGCATTGTCCCTATATTCTCTGCGGAAATGGGTCTGCCCACTGACGATCCTTCAACGTGATGGGATTGTCGTTTCATAGACGTAATCTTATTTTTTTGGTATAATTGTGTTGATCTCGGCGGTATCCGGCAATGTCTGGAATTGCACTTGGTCATGTAAGCACGATGATTCTTTTAATTTGAGTATCCGTTTTGCAAGCAAAGCGCACTCTGCTCTGAGCCGCCCGGGACCGAGACAGAAGGAAGCTCGCGATAAAACGAAGTTCCTTTTTGGTTTGGGGACCTTTTTAGCGACGGCTAAAAGGTTTTTTTGTGTTTATCCTAATCATTTAAGGAGCTGATACGTGATGAACAAACCGTTAACAATAACAAAGATTAAACAAATGAAATCGGATAACGAGCCGATCTCTGTGTTAACCGCATATGACTACCCATCCGCGACGCTCGCTGAGGAAGCGGGAATCGATATTATCCTTGTTGGCGATTCGCTTGGTAATGTTGTACTCGGCTACGATACGACAATTCCAGTGACAATGGATGATATGGTTTATCATACACGGGCTGTGGCACGTGGAGCGCGGCAAACGTTCATTGTGTCGGATATGCCCTTTATGTCTTATCATATAAGCAAGGAAGAGACGCTTCGCAATGCTGCCAGATTGATGCAGGAAGGGCATGCCCATGCGGTGAAGCTCGAAGGAGGCGCTGAGATTGCCGAAGAGGTGTACGCATGCGTACGGGCCGGCATTCCGGTGCTTGGCCATATTGGATTGACTCCGCAATCGGTGCATCAGCTTGGCGGTTACAAAATACAAGGCAAGACCGAACAGGATGCGGCAAGGCTATTACATGATGCAAAAGCGCTCGAGCAAGCCGGAGCGTTCGGTGTGGTGCTCGAGCTGGTCACAGAGCCTGCAGCCGGGAAGATTACGTCTTCTCTTTCGATCCCGACAATTGGTATTGGGGCCGGGCGCAAATGTGACGGCCAAGTGCTTGTGTACCATGATATATTGCAATATGCTTCACCTTATAGAAACAAGAAGTTCGTCAAGACCTATGCGAATGTGGGACAGACAATCCGCCATGCGATCTCTGAATATGTGGCGGATGTTAAATCCCGAGCCTTTCCCGATGAGTCCAACAGCTTCGAGCCACAAACCGAAGCGCTGAGCGGCGGCATATACGGCAGCGGGAAGGAGAGATAACGGTGATTAAATGTGAAACGATTGATGAAATGCGTAAGGCAATCTCTGCCTTTCGCCGTGAGAAGCCGGACGGTGTCGTCGGTTTTGTGCCTACAATGGGATATTTGCACGAGGGTCATGCCAGCTTAATGAAACGTTCGGCAACCGAATGTGACCTGACCGTGCTCAGTATATTTGTCAATCCGCTTCAATTCGGGCCTAATGAGGATTTTGACCGTTATCCCAGGGATCCTGAGCGGGATATGGCTTTGGCAAAAGCAAATGATGTTGATATCGTGTTTATGCCATCGGTGCAGGAGATGTACCCTCGGCCCATCAAGACGAAAGTGCTGGTAGAGGGGATAACCAGCCGGTTGTGCGGCGCCTCCAGGCCAGGACATTTCGATGGTGTAGGCACAGTTGTAAGCAAGCTGTTCCATATCGTATCGCCGGATCGCGCGTACTTTGGGATGAAGGATGCACAGCAGGTAGCGGTTATTACGAAGATGACGGAAGATCTGAATCTTCCTGTGAGCATTATTCCTTGTGAGACAATCAGGGAATCGGATGGGTTGGCACTAAGCTCGCGCAATGTGTATTTAAGCGAAGAGGAGCGCAAGCAGGCCGTTATTCTGTCACAAGCGCTTGATGCCGCGTCAGAATTGTTGAAGCTGGAAGACATGACGGCTGACCGCTTGGTATCGGAGCTTCACAGAATCGTTAAACAGGCTGAATTGGCGGTCATCGATTATATTGATGTCTTATTATTTCCTGATCTTACTGAGCCGGATGGCCAGATGGATTTATCGAAAAGCGAAGATCAGCTCATTGTCGCAATGGCGGTTCGGTTTGGGAAAACACGCTTGATCGATAACCGACTATTTTCCCGGAAAGAGGTGGCCTGTCATGTTTAGAACGATGATGAAATCCAAAATACACCGTGCAACGGTAACGGAAGCAAATCTTAATTATGTAGGCAGCATTACGATTGACCGGGATTTAATGGATTTGACGGATATTTTGGAGAACGAGAAGGTACAGATTGTAAACAACAATAACGGTGCCCGACTGGAAACGTATGTTATTCCAGGAGAAAGAGGCTCAGGCGTGATTTGCCTGAATGGCGCTGCAGCAAGGCTTGTTCATCCAGGGGACAAAGTTATTATTATCGGTTACGGGATTTTTTCCGATGAAGAAGTAAATACACATAAACCGAAAATAGCCATCATGGATGATAACAATCGTCCTGTTCAAGTGTTGTCCGAAGAAATTCACGCAACCATAATATGAGGCAGGCGCGAAACGCTGTCTGTGTTATGTAACGGTTGGATTGGAGTATGAAAAGCACCTCCTTGACAAAGAATGAGCATACACCTGCAGATGAATCGCCCTTTCCGGGCGGACTTTAAGCAGGCGGCTTATGTTTATTTCTTCCGTGAAGGAGGATGCGAATGTTTACTCATTTATTTGCCGCGATGAACGATCTGCTTGATGAACTGATTCAACGTTATCCCCATAGCAGCGGTACCCAGAAAAAGCAGGATACAGAACAGCTGGCTTTATTGAAAGCAATGAGTGAGAAAATTATGGATGAATGGCTTAATTTTGAAGAGAAATTGGCCATCTTTCGCGAGCAAATGCAGGAGCAGGATGCAGTCGTAGAGAATAATTCTATAAAGGGATGCTCCACTGAAGGGAATGAGATATCTTCACGTGCAGCTGAGTTGATGAACCAAGGCCAGGGTTATTTCAAGTTATTTATGTTCAAGCAAGCCGCAGGTGTTTTCGAACAGTTGATTTATTATTCGCCAGACAGTAATCTGGCCCGTTTGTTTCTTGCAATGTCCTACATGCATATGCAGGAATGGTACGAAGCCCAGCGGCATTTTCAATTAATTGTAGCACTCACGGATCACCCAAAGTGGCAGGCACTAGGCTTGAACGCCCTTGGGTGCATTCAGGCCATTAGAATGAATATGGAGCAGGCAGAAACGTACTTTCTCAAAGCGCATGACGCTGATCCGACGTTTGAGGAGCCCCTAAGCAATTTACACGCATGCCGAAATAGGGCCGGACAGCTGTCATTATATTTTGGAAGTGCTCAGCTTAGCTGTTTGTGAGAGGATCGAACCGGATGAAATTTGCGGTATTGGATTTGGAAACGACAGGTCATCAGACCGATGATGAAATTATACAAGTTGGACTCGTATTGCTCGATGCTGAGTTGAATGTAACGGAAACATTTAGTTCTTATGTGAAGCCAAATGTGGCGATTCCGTCCTTTATTACCCAATTAACAGGAATTAGCGAGCAAACCGTAGAAGATGCACCTCCGCTTGAAGAGGTGCTTCTCGGTGTTATTCCGCTTCTGAACGATGCGGTATTGGTTGCGCATAATGTTGGATTTGACGCAGGATTTCTTAACCAATCCTTAGACCGCTGCGGTTATATGCCATTTGTGGGACGCAAGCTGGACACGATTGACTTGCTTCGAATTCTATATCCATCCTTAACGACGTATCAGCTCGGAGCAGTCTCCGAGCTGTTCGGCATTGAACACGATCGCCACCACCAGGCTGACAGCGATGCCATGGCGACAGCGATCCTGTTCGGCAAAGCAGTAAGCAAGCTTCGGGATCTCCCGCTGCTTACCCTGCAGCGTCTTGCTGTCATTTTTAAAGACCAGGATGACCTGGGATGGTTTATGGAGCAATCGCTCATGCGCAAAGAAACAGAAACAGCGGTCGATACCGATGCATTCGCTTATTTCAGGCAATTCGCCTTAAAGGTTGGTGATTGGACAGAGGAGATGCCGCCTCGTTCCGATGATTTTTCCGGCGAAGTTATAGAGGAATTGGATTTTGATACGTTCATGGAGCAAGTTAGGGCGTCGTTTCGGGAACGGGTTCTGAACTACGAGGAAAGAGACGCCCAGAATCAAATGTTTAAAGAAGTGTACGATGCTTTAAATAATGATCGGCACCTGCTGATAGAAGCGGGTACCGGAACCGGGAAGTCGCTCGGATATTTAATACCTTCCTTATTTTACGGTGTCCAGCAGGAGAAAAAGATTGTTGTTAGCACGCATACAATCAATCTGCAGGAGCAGCTGCGGGAGAGGGATATTCCACTGCTGCAATCCACCATGCCATTTCCGTTCCGTGCTGCAGTGTTTAAGGGCCGCGGGAATTATTTATGCTTGCGCAAGTTTGAGGGGAAGATCAATTTACAGGATTTTGTGACGCCGACAGAAGACCGGATTACGGCCGCACAAATGATTATTTGGCTTGGGGAAACGGAGAACGGAGATCAGGAAGAGCTGCATTTTGGTAACAGAGGCGCGGATTTTTGGGACACGGTGTCCAGTGATGCCGACTCCTGTCTTAATCGCGCGTGCCCCTGGTTTAAACGCTGTTACTATCATCGTGCAAAGCAGGAAGCGAATTTGGCGGATGTGGTCATTACGAACCACTCGATGCTGTTTACGGATATACGTGCTGATCACCGGCTGCTGCCTCCATATGAGCAGCTCATAGTCGATGAAGCCCATCATCTTGAGGAAGTGGCCGGGAAGCATCTGGGCATGCAGCTTTCCTATTACACTTTGCTGCAGCCTCATCAGCGCTTATGCAAGGACGCAAGGAGCGGACTGCTGCCTCAGCTGCGCACTCGTCTGCAGCATGAAGATCATGAATACAGTGAGTCATGGGTTGAAACAATCGATACATTAATTCCTCAATTCAGTGATATCAAGGAATCGTGGGACAAATTGTTCGAGCTGCTCTATCAGATGTCGGGAAATGCTTCTTCAAACGAATCGGGAGAAAATGTGCAGGCGGTCGCCAGGTTGAAGGCAGAATCGCTGCCTGACGGATGGAAAGACGCCGAGACAGAGGAAGCGAATGTATTCGCTGAGCTGGGCCGCATTGTCAAAAGCCTGGATAAGCTGTTGACCGATGTTAAAGATCGCATCGATGACGGAGCAATCCAAGCGCTTGTGACCGACATGAATGGAAGTGTCAAGGATCTGGCAAGAGTGAAGGACGATTTGCGTTTTTTCATCAAGGTTGAAGAGAGAATGACCGTATACTGGATCGAAGCCAATCCGAACTTCCGTTCCAAATCTGTCCACCTCTATGCAGTACCGGCTGATGTTAGCAGCCAGCTGCAGCAATATTTCTTTGAAACGAAAAAAAGCATCACACTTACTTCGGCTACTCTGTCTGTCCAGAAATCCTTTCAATATGCAATTGAACAATTCGGCCTGGAAGCGCAGGAGCAGCAGGGAAGGTTGAAAACCGTGCAATTACCCTCTCCATTCAATTATAGAGAGCAAGCGTTAGTTGTCATTCCACGTAATTTTCCGAGTGTGAAGGGAACGGCAGGCGATCCGCAATTTATCGGGGCGCTAGTTCAATCCCTTGCCGAAGCTGCACAGGAGACACAAGGCAGAATGCTCATCCTGTTTACTGCCTATCGGATGTTAAAACAGGTATATGAACCGTTGAAGGAAGCCCTTGCGCATACCAACATACAAGTGTTAGGCCAAGGCATCGACAGCGGAAATCGCAGCAAATTGACCCGCAGATTCCAGCAGCATCAGGCATCCGTTCTGCTTGGCACAAGCAGCTTCTGGGAAGGAGTCGACATTCCAGGGGAAGCGTTAGTCTGTTTAGCCATTGTTCGCCTGCCGTTTCAGCCGCCTAATCATCCGCTGGTCGAAGCAAAGGCGGAAATGCTGCAGCAGCAAAAGCAAAATCCGTTCATGAAGCTGTCCATACCGCAAGCGGTTATTCGTTTTAAGCAAGGGTTCGGCCGGCTGGTCCGCAGCAGTCAAGATCGGGGCATTGTTCTGATTTATGATACGAGAGTGATAGAAACGTATTACGGTAAGTATTTTTTGTATTCCCTCCCGGGTCCAAAAATAGAACACATGCATCTGGAACAGATTGTACCGCGCATGCGGGAGTGGCTGGATGCAGACCAGAAGGAGGCGGAAGCGTGAAGCAGATTAAAATATCCGAGGCGGTTGTCCGACGGATGCCGATCTACTTGCAATATTTGAATGAGCTGCATAAGCGGGAGGTACAAACGGTATCTTCGCAGGATCTGGGTCAGAAGCTGGATCTAAACCCAGCTCAGATCCGCAAAGATCTGGCGTACTTCGGCGAGTTCGGGCGCAAAGGGGTCGGCTATGATGTCTCTTACTTGATCGAAAAGATTCGTCAAATTTTGAAGCTCGATCAGCCCCTCAACGTGGCGCTTGTCGGCGCCGGCAATCTTGGCCATGCCTTATGCAATTATAATACGTATATTAAAGATAATATGAAAATTGTTGCCGTATTTGATGCAAACCTGGCAAAAATCGGGACGAAGATTAATAATTTGGCAGTTCTTCCGATGTCGGAGTTAAATAAGATGGTATCGGAGCTGAACATTCGCATCGGAATCATTACGGTTCCTGCCATTGAGGCGCAAAATGTGGCCAATCAATTTGTGGAAGCCGGTATCGAAGGCATTTTGAATTTTGCGCCAACCATACTTAAAGTACCGGAAGAAGTTCGAATCCATCATGCGGATTTTACAACCGAATTATTAAGCCTTGCTTATTATTTAGAAAACGAAGGAGAGAAAATGTATGAACCGACTATGGATTGAAAACGGTACTTTTATTACGATGGATGATGTTAAAATGGTTGTTCAGGGACATATGGTCGTTGAAAATGACCGCATCGTTTATCTTGGAGAGGAACTGCCTGAACAATCCCTGCAGCAGCAAGCACAGCGTATGTCGGGAAGCGGCCTTGTGTTTATGCCGGGCTTGATCAACACGCATGGCCATGCGGCTATGTCGCTGCTGCGCGGTTATTCCGATGATGAGGCCCTTCAGGTTTGGCTGGAGCAATATATGTGGCCGATGGAGGGCAAATATGTTGATAACGATACCCGTGTCGGCACCTCGCTTGCAGTGATTGAAATGTTGAAGAGCGGTACAACAACGTTTGTCGATATGTATGACCGCATGGATATCGTGGCTGAGGTCGTCGAGCAGTCCGGTATCCGTGGTTGGCTGACAAGAGGGGCTATCGGCTTGTGTTCTGAAGAGGAACAGCGTCAAAAGCTGGAGGAAGCCATTAATTTCGCGAAAAACTGGAATGGAAAAGCAGATGGCCGGATTCGCACGCTGATGTCGCCGCATGCTCCGTACACCTGTCCGCCTGCTTTTATTGAGAAGTTTGTGCAAGCGGCACATGACCTTGATCTTCCTATGCATACCCATATGTCGGAGACAGCTGCCGAGGTGGAGCAAAATGTCCGCGATTACGGCTGCCGGCCGGTAGAACATTTGGACAAATTGGGCTTCTTCTCAAGGCCATCCTTTGTCGCGCATGCGGTTCATCTCACAGATGATGAAATTGCTTTACTGCAGGACAGAAACGTCGGCGTATCGCATAACCCTGCAAGCAATTTGAAGCTTGCCAGCGGTGTTGCGAGAGTCCCTCAATTATTAAAAGCCGGTGTGACCGTCTCTCTCGGTACAGACAGCGCTGCAAGCAATAATAATCTGGACCTGTTTGACGAGATTCGCTTAGCGGCTTTAATACATAAGGGGGTAAGCGGAGATCCGACATCTATCCCGGCATTAACCGCCTTGAAGATGGGTACGGTATACGGTGCACGTACGCTCTGGCAGGAGGATGAGATCGGAACGTTGAAAGTGGGCATGAAAGCGGACTTTATTGCACTTGATGTGAATCAGCCGCATTTTTTCCCGCAAAGTGATTTTATATCACATCTCGTTTACTCCGGTTCCGGCAGGGATGTACGCCATGTATGGATCAATGGCCGTCAGGTTGTTGAGGATGGTGTCTGTACGCTGTTGGATGAAGAACGTATTCTTCGAGAAGCGCAAGCATGCTTCAAAGCGCTCGCTAACGGTTAACACGTATGCGTTCGAGACAGAAGGCACCCTCGCTTATGAGTCCGTTGCGTTGGACGATATTAGGTGTTATATTGGCTATGCTGTTGTTCTTGGCATTGAATCTATATTACCGGTCCATTCAGTCCGGAGAGTGGACGGAGCAGCGCCGAGTTGAAAGCATCGCCATGGAATCGACGGAACTGACCAAGGTGAAGCGGATCGACAAGCATGTATGGGACTCCGTCTCCTGGGTTCTGCAAGGAACCGATGCGGAGCAGCAAGAGCTTTTCGTATGGGTCACTAATGATACCGCTGAAGCTGTTCCTGCATCGGCAGGCTTGTCAAAAGCGCAAATTAAAGCGGCTGTTACGCAGAGTAAACCGGATATTGACATCATTCGAATCCTGCCTGGACTTTTGAATGGAGAGCGGGTTTGGGAAGTCTATTACAGCAGGGATGAGAATGTTCGTAAATATTATTATGAGTTTTACCGGTTTGCGGATGGTTCATTTGTAACCATCTTTAACCTGCCTTCCAAGTTCGCGGATGGTACGGAGTAACAAAACAAGGAATCGCGACCTCGACTGGCTATTATTACAGCCCCCTAACGAATTGGCGCTATGATATACTCTAGTATAGATGTTCTGATGTACTAGCGTATATATCAACCAATTTGGAAGGGGGCATATTACTGCCATGAAACTTCGAATTGTTCCTACTGCGATAACAATTGTACTTGCTGGCGTCTTGTTATTCGGAGGCTGGTTCATGTATCGTAATTTTGCTGTTCAACAGCCTCTAGAGAAGTTTGTTGCTCAATTGGATGGCGTTCAATCCGCCAAGCCTGTTATAGATGGTCGAACTGTTAGAGTAGAGCTGCAGCTTAAGCAAGGCGCAGACCTAAGGGATATCTACGAAAAGATCGCTACTGAAGGGACTCCAATGCTCGGAGGGCGAGAATTGCAGCTCGAATTAAAAAAATCCTCCAATGAGAAATTGGATCAGCTGTGGTCGTCCATGCTGTTTAAAGTTGCAGAAGCGATGGAAACGCGTCAATATTCTAAAATTCCGGCAGCGATGCAGCAGCTTGAGCAAGCGAATGAAGGATTAACGGTCCATACGGAAATGGATGACACGAACGTTTATATAACGATGTCGGATGGGAAAGCATCGAAGTATATCGTGCTTCCGCGTATTCCGGGCACGCTGGGGGTGTGGCCGAATGCGTAACTATTGGAAGGAAATGACGATTGGTTTTGCGGTAGTGCTCATCGCCTTTCTGGTCTTTATTGGCGTGAATATGATCCCTGTTATTCTCATGTCATTGATCGGTGTATTGTTGATTGTGGCCGCCAAAAATCGGGGCCATCTGGCGACGGCCAGCGGGGAACGAAAGTCAAGATCGCGTATGCCCGTTCAGCTTTCCTTTGAAGAGATCGGCGGACAGGAGAGAGCCAAGCAGGAATTGGTCGAAGCACTTGATTTTCTCGTGAAGCAAGAGGAGATTAAGAAGTTCGGGATCCGTCCCTTGAAAGGAATTTTGTTAACAGGGCCTCCTGGAACGGGTAAAACTTTACTGGCAAAAGCAGCGGCGTTTTACACCGATTCCGTCTATGTCGCGGCCTCGGGCAGTGAATTTGTAGAGATGTATGTCGGTGTCGGGGCAGGCCGGATTCGTGACCTGTTCAAGGACGCCAAACAAAAAGCAGCCAAAGCCGGTAAGACGAGCGCAGTTATTTTCATCGATGAAATAGATGTCATCGGCGGCAAGCGGGATGGGGGACAGCATCGTGAGTATGATCAGACGCTGAACCAATTGCTGACGGAGATGGATGGCATTCATACCTCCGAAACGCCTAAAATTCTGCTCATTGCTGCGACAAACCGCAAAGAAATGCTCGATAGCGCGCTCATCCGCCCCGGCCGTTTCGACCGGCATATCCAAGTCGATCTTCCGGATAAGAAAGGGCGCGAGCATATTTTGCGCATTCATGCCAAGAACAAACCGCTGCACGAATCGGTAGATCTGATGAAGATTGCTGAGGAATCCTTTGGATTTTCAGGCGCGCAGCTGGAGAGTGTCATGAATGAAGCTGCGATTTATGCCATGCGTGAACAAAGCGCGACGATTAACCACCCGCATTTATCGATGGCGATCGATAAGGTTATGATGGGTGAGAAAACGGACCGGGAAGCAACGAAGGAAGAGCGGGAGCGCGTAGCGCTGCATGAGCTTGGCCATGCGATTACCGCTGAGCTTGTGCGGCCGGGCAGCGTATCGACGGTCGTTCTTTCTCCAAGAGGGCAGGCATTAGGTTATGTAAGACATAATCCGCAGCAGGATCAATATTTGTATACACGCGAATTCCTTGAAGGACAGATTATGATCGCCCTTGGCGGCGCAGCGGCGGAGGAGCTGTTCTACGGCGGCCGCAGCACAGGCTCGCGAGGCGATTTTGAACAAGCAACGAACATTGTACGGACAATGGTGGAGTCTGGCCTCACTGAGCTCGGCATTATTGACGGAAGCATGATGACGCCGGATGGATGGGCAAAAATCAACTCCTCGATGCTGGATCAGCTGATGGATCGCACGAAGAGCTTACTGAATGAATATCGTTCGGTATTCACTTCATCTCTTGAGGTGTTGATTCAAGAGGAATCGTTGAGCGGGGAGCGGTTTAGAGAATTATTGGATTCCCCTAAGGGAGAACATCCCCCTAAGGGAGAACATCCCCCTAAATCCCCCTTCTCGAAGGGGGACCCCAAGGGCTCTGCCCTCTGGACACCCGAAACGGTGTAACAGTGCGGTGAGCTCAGCTGCAGGATCGATGCAAGTTGCTGCGTAGGGTCGTTTTCGTCCCTTTAGGACACACTTATCATGCGGCGCAAACCCGAATGTACCGGCCTGTTGATTAGTTTGGCCGGTACAACTTACATACGCCACACGAGCGCCACTTGGAGTGTCTTGCTTGTCGCATGGGGAGATCTTGGACATACGCCACACGAGCGCCACTTGGAGTGGCTTGCTTGTCGCATGGGGAGACTAGGACATACGCCACACGAGCGCCACTTGGAGTGTCTTGCTTGTCGCATGGGGAGATCTTGGACATACGCCACACGAGCGCCACTTGGAGTGGCTTGCTTGTCGTATTGCCGTATAAAATATGCACCATACGAGTGTCATTTGATAATTCGGGTGGTGAATAATACATATTGAGGAACGTGTTACACAAGCGTCACAACTTGCTTATTGTATAGCAATAAAGCATTGATATAATATAAAATGAAATTCAGATATAAATAAATATAATGGGTGGGAGACGGAATGACTGTACGTAAAGTAGGTGTCGTTGGCATAGGGACAATGGGCCAAGGCATCGCGGAGATGTTAGCATATAAGGGACTGGAAGTGTTAGTCATTGAGGAATCTTCGGAGAAGATGGCTCATGCGATTGAAATGATTGAACACAGCCTCGATAAACAAATAGAAAAGTGGGCGCTTACGCAAGCGGAGAAGAAATTGGTGCTGAATCGTATCCATACTGCTGATAAGCTGTCGGATATGGCACAATGTGAGCTTGTCATTGAGACGATTACTGAGGATCTAAACAATAAAATAAAAGTCTTTGAAGAGATCGACCAATACTGCTCGCCGGATGTCATTTTAGCCAGCAATACTTCAACGTTGAGCTTAACCGAGCTTGCCAGTGCGACGAAGTATCCGGAGCGGGTAATCGGGCTGCATTTTATTCATCCTGTATCGAAGATTGACCTGGTTGAGATTGTGCGCGGATTGAAGACGTCGGAGGATACGTTTAACCGGACGAAGCATTTTGTCGAAGAGATCATTCAGAAGAAAGGCATCATGGTGTTCGAATCCCCGGGATTCGTTACATCGAGGCTTATTTGCTTGCACATTAATGAGGCGCTTCATGTGCTTGAGGAAGGCGTTGCTACGGCAGATGATATCGACCGTGCGATGCGTGTCGGTTATTCGTTCCAGTATGGTCCGTTCGAGATGGCGGATCGTTTCGGGCTGGATTCCGTGCTTGCCGCTTTGGAGATTATGTTCCGTGAATACGGCGAATTAAAATACCGTCCGTCCATTGTGCTGAAGAAGATGGTCCGTGCGGGTCATTTGGGCGTGAAGACCGGAGTAGGATTTTTCAAATACGACAAGGATGGAGACCGCTTATGAAAGTACTCGTTATGAATGCCGGAAGCTCGTCATTGAAGTACCAGCTATACGATATGCGCGATGAAACGGTTCTGGCCAGCGGCAGGGTCGAGAGAATCGGTATGGATTCGTCGATCGTCACGCATGAAGTCCCCGGCCATCCGGAAGTCAGGGATGTTAGTGAAATATTGGATCACGTGACTGCTGTAAAACGGGTAGCCGATATGATCGTGCATCCGTCGCATGGCGTATTGAAGGATATTAAAGAAATTGATGCGGTAGGCCATCGCGTTGTACACGGCGGCGAAGTATTCAAAGAATCGGTACTGGTCACACAGGAGGTTAAGCTGGAAATCCGTAAGCTGTTTGATTTGGCTCCGTTGCATAATCCTGCCCATATGATGGGAATAACTGCCGTTGAGGCGAATTTGCCGGATGTTCCGCAAGCGGTCGTATTCGATACCGCATTTCATCAGACGATGCCCCAGACCGCTTATTTGTACCCTATTCCGACAGTCTTATACCGGAGACATAAAATTCGCAGATACGGGTTCCACGGCACTTCACATCACTATGTGAGCGATCAAGCGGCAGAGGTGCTTGGAAAGCCTTTGGCATCGATTAAAATGATCTCGTGCCATATCGGAAACGGCGCGAGCATCACCGCGATCCAAGGTGGAAAGTCGGTTGATACGAGCATGGGGCTTACGCCGCTTGAAGGCCTGATGATGGGAACGCGCAGCGGCGACCTGGATCCGGCTATCGTGCCTTTTACAATGAACAAAGAAGAACTGACACTAAGCGAGGTTAACTCGATGCTGAACAAGCATTCAGGCCTTTTGGCGATCTCGGGAATCAGCAGTGATATGAGGGAAATCGTACAAGCGATGGATGAAGGCGACCGCAACGCCCAGCTTGCTTTTGATATGTATACCTATCGGATGCGCAAATATATTGGCGCTTATGCGGCGGCGATGAACGGGGTGGATGCCATCGTATTTACAGCAGGCGTAGGGGAGAATTCCGAGCGTCTTCGCGCTGCCGTGTGCAAAGGCTTAACCTTCCTTGGCGTGGAACTGGATACTTTTTTGAACAGTGAGCACTCCAAGAGCGCAAGAATCATCTCAACAGCGGATTCGAAAGTCCAGGTCCTTGTCGTTCCGACGAATGAGGAGCTGCTGATCGCACGCGATACGTATAAGCTGGTGAAGGAACAAAGCAATAAATAGTATACAGTGGGGAGGAGTCGCATCATTGTCTGATCATCGAAATGGTTATATTGAAGGGATCACGGCCGCAATGTTTGAAGGCGGAGTCAATGTGCCGGTCACTTTAATGCGCACCTCTAATGAGCTTGGTTTGTCACACACCGAAACACTTCTGCTACTGCAAATCATGACTTACAAACAGGCAGAAGCCAATGAATTTCCGACACCGGAACAGCTGTCAAGAAGAATTGGCATGTCAGCGCAGGAAGTCGGTTTATTGCTGCAGCGGTTGTTGAAAGACGGTTTCCTTTCGATCGATGAACAAATGGATCCCGATACCGGAATCCGTTCGGAGCGCTATAATTGGAGCGGTTGGCTGCAAAAAGCGGCAGAGCAAACTGTCTCCACGATGAAAAGCCCGGCTCGAGTGGTGGAGCCTGATGTTTCATCTGGCAAACCATTTGGGGCGGCGCCGGATTTGTTCTCGTTATTTGAACAGGAGTTCGGCCGACCGTTATCGCCAATGGAGTTTGAGACGATCAGCGGCTGGATCGATCAAGACCGTTATCCGGAAGAGCTGATCCGTTTCGCACTCAAAGAAGCTGTATTTGCAGGGAAGCTGCACTTCCGGTATATTGATCGGATTTTAATCGAATGGAGCCGGAATCGGGTAACAAATACCGACGAGGCACGCGCCCATACCCAGAAGTTCAGGGGAGGCAAAAGCTGAGCGGAGAAATCCGCCAATCTGTTATTGCGCGAGATCGGCACCCGCGCGGCATGAACATGCGGTATGCCGGAGGGTCGCATGTTTGACAATATAACAGCAGCATATACATTTTGAGCCCTATCACTTTCCGACGGAAAAGCGATAGGGCTCATTGTTGTGTATAATGTATCGTTTCAGCTGCCGTTTATCCGCCGCGCTTTAAAAGCTCCCAGCGGTACACATATTCAAAAATAAACTCAAATGCTTCTAGATGCCGCTTCGCTTCAAAGGCGTTCGCGCCCCATGCATAGATGCCATGCTTACGGAGAATAATGCCCGGAATCTGCGGGTTGAACGCCGACGTGACCTCAGGCACGATCCGTGGTATATCTGCGTAGTTGGAGACAATCGGAATGTCGATATGCGCTTCTTCATCCCAAATATTGAATGCTTTGATTAATTCAACCCCGTCGACCGGCACGGATTTGCGGTCCCAGAAATACTCAGAGATCAAGTTGTTGAATACCGTATGTACGTGGAATATAGCCCCGCAGCCGGTCAACCGGTAAATTTCGCAGTGGATTAATGTTTCAGCGGAAGGCTTCAAGCGTGTTGTTTCTGCAGGCTTACCTTGTTGATCAACGAACAAGAAATCTTCCGGGGTTTGCATGGATTTGTCTTTACCGCTTGCAGTAATGGCAAAGTGAAACTGTTCCGGCGTGAAATCGCCGACGCGGATGGACAGGTTACCGCTCGTTCCGGCGAACCATCCCCGGTCTGCGAACAGCTGTTTCACGTCGCGCAGCTCTGCCAGCGCTTTTTGCTTTTCCTCTAACGAGATATCTAAGAAACTCATTGCTGCTCCGTCCTTTCTTTGCTTAAATATGCGATGACCTCATGAAAGGTCTCATAAGGTACGAAGGGCAATCCGAGCTCCCGGCATTTTTCGGAGAGGTGGGAGCGGGAGAAGACGAGATCAGCCAGCTTGGCGCCTTCAAAATCGGTTACGCTATCGCCAATCAGAATGCGTTCGTATTTTTCCGGGGGAAACCGGCGCATGATCGTCGTTTTGCACATGCCGCAATCATTGCTGCAATGATCGTCACATGGATTAGGCCATGTAATTTCGATTGATTCACCGGTAAAATCACTGCCGTTGCAGTAGATGTGATTGACCGGAATATCGAAGGAAGCAAGGATGGGGTATACAAAGAAATCAATGCCGCCGCTCGTTACGTAGAACGGGACCGATTGCTCCTTGCAGTAGGCAAGCAGCTCTTCGAAGCCGTCACGAATCTTGGCATTGGAGATGGCGTACTCAATGACCTCGTCCTGCCTAGCTGCAGGAAGGAGGCGGAACAATTGCCCCACACCATCTCGTATGGATATCCGCTGGGCGACGATATCGTCCACGATTTTTTGCCAGCCGGGCGGATTAAAATGTTTGATAATCGCAACAATATTATCATTAACGGTTATCGTTCCGTCAAAGTCGCAAAATATGACGCGTTCCCGGTTCGCCTTCATTGTTTGATCCCCCAGAGCTCGGTCGCGATCCGCAGCGCTTCGTGCCGTGCCGCCGCATCCTGCAGCGTTTCGCCTGCGGCAACAGCCCGCATCGCTTCGCGGAAGGCTTGTCCGCCTGCTGCTGTGCCCATCGGATGGCCATGGATGCCGCCGCCTGCATTGACGACAACTTCTTGTCCGAAATCCTTCAGGATGAGCGGCACAATTCCCGGATGGATGCCGGCCGAAGGAACCGGAAAGCTTGTCCGAACCGGAAGGCTTGGATCAAGCAGCGCTGCTTTGACCGCCAGATTCTCTTCCTTCGGCATTACGACCGAGCCGTAAGGGGAAGGGAACAGGGACAGATCGGCGCCAGCGACCCGCATCAGCTTGCCCAAGAGCAGCGGTGCTGCAATGCCATAGTGCGGCGAAGGGTAGATCGCTCCGGCCATCGCCGGATGCGCCGCGATCGGAACGGAAATTTCCGGATCCTTGCTAAGCTCGTGCAACGCGTCAAATCCATAGGATAGCACGTTGAACAGAATCGCATTCGCACCGGCAGCGATCGCTTTCTTTGCTTGTGCCGCAAGCCCGGAGGTCGGTCCTGTCACATTAACCGCATAGAGCAGCTTTTGCCCGGTTTGCTCTTGCGCGCGGCGTGCCGCTTCCATGCACACTTCAACACGTTTATCTATTGGCGTTAACGGATTCTCGAATAGAATCTCATCATCTTTAATCAGATCGACGCCGCCCAGCGCCTGCTGGTAAAATTGCTCCTGCAGATTAACAAGATCATGTCCGACAACTGACTTGAAAATGCTCATCAGCAGGGGGCGGTCATGAACGCCGAGCAGGTCGCGAATGCCTTGAACGCCGAATTTCGGCCCGGGAAATGCGGATAGAAATTCATCGCTGAATTGCAGATCCATTAGCTTTATCTTACCGTCCATCGACAGCTTGCCGAATACAGTCACGAGCAGAGCAGGGAGATCGCGGCTGTAATTCAGGTCCGGGTAGGCGATTTTCAAATCCGCATACCGTTCTCCCGGCGCTGCTCCGGCAGGCTCATGAACGGATACGGAAACGACCTTGCCCAAATGCTTTTCCATCTCGGCCTTTTTTGCTTCCGGCAGGTCGGTCCAGCTGCCAACGGTCAATCCGACAGCGATGGATAACGCTTTTTTATCAAAATCGGCTTTGTCATCATAACACCGATAGGTCGCAACACACATTTGATTCATGGTTCAGGTACCCCTTTCGATCATAACTCGCAATAAACAGCTCATATCACTTGCGTGTCCGATAGCTTATCCGCGGATTTGACCGCTTCCAGTAACTTGGTATTTCGTTGAAGTGAGCGCAGGCAGGCCCATTGGCCCGCGGGCATGCAGCTTCTGCGTGCTGATTCCGATTTCGGCGCCGAAGCCGAATTCAAATCCATCCGTGAACCGGGTGGATGCATTATGATAGACCGCAGCCGCGTCGACCTCCTGCAGGAAGCGGGCCGCATGATCTGCATTTTCTGTTACGATACATTCCGAATGCATGGTTCCGAAACGTGCGATATGTTCAAGCGCTTCGTCCAATCCGCCTACGATGCGGATATTAAGAATGTAATCATTGTACTCCGTCGCATAATCTTCTTCTGTCGCTTTTGTAACCCCGCTAAGCAAAGCCATTGTTTTCTCGCAGCCGCGAAGCTCCACATTTGCAGCTTGGAAGCGGGCGGCGATCTGGGCCAGATGCGCAGCAGCAAATTGCTCATGCACGAGCAAGGTTTCCATGGAGTTGCAGACGGATGGACGCTGTACCTTGGCATTAAAGGCGATATCCGCTGCCATGTCAAGCTGAGCGCTTTCGTCGATGAAAGTATGGCAGATGCCGGCGCCGGTTTCGATAACCGGAACGGTTGCATTCTCTACGACATTGCGGATTAACGAAGCGCCGCCGCGTGGAATGACAACATCGAGCAGGCCGTTCAGCTTCAGCATCTCGTCAACAGAGGCACGGCTTGGATCCTCAATCAGCTGCAGCGCATCGGCAGGAAGATCGGTGTCCGCCAGCGCTTGATGCAGCACCTCGACGATCCGTCTGTTGGAGCTCAGGGCAGAGGAACCGCCGCGAAGGACGACGGCATTGCCCGTTTTTAAGCATAATCCGGCTGCATCAACGGTAACATTTGGCCTAGCTTCATAGATCATGCCAATAACACCTAAAGGCACGCGGATTTTGCGGACGTGAAGCCCATTCGGACGATCGAACGTTTCCAGTACGTTGCCAACAGGATCAGGCAGCTGCACGATCTGGCGCAGGCCTTCAGCAATGCCGGCAATCCGGTCCTCATTCAGCTTCAAGCGGTCAAGCAGAGATTCACTCGTCCCGTTATTGCGGCCGCGTTCAATATCCTCGTTATTAGCGGCAATGATCGATTGTTGTTCACTGACTAGAGCATCTGCCATCTGAAGCAGCGCTGTATTCTTTTGCTCCGCCGTCAAACGGTTCATGATCGAAGCGGTATCCTTTGCTTTCTGCGATTTAAGACGAACCTCACTCATTGTGATCTCCTCCTCATGATTTAAGCGTGATCCATTCGTCGCGGTGAATCACTTCGATTCGAGCGACCTCAACTCTTCGTTTAACCTCATTCGTGCTTAGCCCGGCTACGGCTTGCACCTGCCAAGCGGCATAGTTGACGACGCCGCGGCCGATTTTTTGCCCGTTTTTATTGATAAC
The DNA here is from genome assembly GCF_014640295.1 of Paenibacillus abyssi. GTDB lineage: Bacteria > Bacillota > Bacilli > Paenibacillales > Paenibacillaceae > Paenibacillus_D > Paenibacillus_D abyssi. The sequence continues at coordinate 258,439 of NZ_BMGR01000001.1, forward strand.
CTCAACAACATCCCCAGGATGGAAATCGCCCTCGATCGCTTTTATACCTGCGGGGAGCAAGCTTTTGCCGCCCGACAGCAGCGCGGCCTCAGCGCCTTCATCTACCGTGATTTTGCCTTGCGGCAGCGAGTGGAAGCCGACCCATTGCTTCTTCATCGGGAGATTGTGCAGGGAAGTATCAAAATAGGTGCCTTTCCCGATGCCTGCGACAGCTGCGGTCAGATCGCCGGGCTCGTTCGCCCTGCCGATAAAAGCGGGAACGCCGCCGCGCATCGCGATGCGCGCCGCCTCAATCTTCGAGCGCATGCCTCCGGTTCCGACACTCGAGCCTGCCCCTCCGGCGATCCGTTCGATTTCCTCGGAGATTTGGTCCACGCGTTCGATGCGGATCGCGAGCGGATTTTTGCGCGGATCTTCCGTATAAAGCCCGTCTGTGTCCGTTAATATTAATAAATGCTTAGCTTTAACCAAATTAGCGACAAGCGCGGACAACGTGTCATTGTCACCGAATTTCAATTCATCGGTAGCTACCGTGTCATTCTCGTTGATGATCGGAATCATCCGCTGAAAGATCAGCTCATCAAGCGTTCGAAGCGCATTCTGAATTCGTCTGCGATTGGAGAAGTCAGCGCGGGTAAGCAGGATTTGGGCGACGCCGATCCGGCTTTCTGCGAATGCTTCCTGGTATGCCTGCATGAGCAGCGCTTGACCGACGGCTGCGGCGGCCTGCTTCTCGTGCACCTGCTTAGGCCGAGAAGCGTATCCGATCTGGCGGAAACCTGCGGCGACAGCACCGGATGTGACGAGCACCACCCGATGGCCTGCATGATGAAGAACAGCTAGCTCATTTGCAAAATAAGCGATTCGGCTGCGGTTCAATCCGCCTGCCTCAGACGTTAGTGAGCTGCTGCCTATCTTAACTACGATTATCTCTCCCATATTCATCCCTTCCCATGAAAGACAAGCGTGAACAACGACATACATTTTCTTATCTCTAAAATAGAAAAGACTCCCGTCCATAAAAGGACGAAAGTCACAGCTTCCGCGGTACCACCTTTAATTGATGGCCTGATCGGGCCATCCAACTCGAAAGCCCGGTAACAGCAGGCACTGTCCGGCTCATCGCCGGCCGTTCGGGGCCTGGGATTAAGCAAGCTTCGCGGCAGATTCTTACAGCCAGGGGAATCTGCTCTCTGGGCGCGATCGAATGATGCTTAAGGGACCCGTCATCACGTTTCGTGTTCAATTAATGTTAGCATACCATGATCAGACATTGGTGTAAAGAAAGGCGAACGGGCTGCAATTCACCTTAGCCGAACAGGTTTAACCGGCCAATTCGCTGCACAGCTTCCGCCAGCCGTTCTTCGGAGGTGAGCAGACCAAGCCGGACATACCCTTCACCATGCGTACCGAAGCCAACGCCTGGCGCGACGACTACATCAGCCTTCTCTAACAGCAGATCGGCAAACGAAGAGGACGTATATCCGCCTGGAACCGGCAGCCAGCAGAAGAAGGAACCGCTTGGCCGATTTGCCTGCCAACCGATCTTGTCAAGCTCGGCAAACAAAACATCGCGCCGGCTCTGATAGGTTGCGTTCAATTCACGAACACAATCCTGAGGGGCGTTAAGCGCGGTTGCAGCCGCTTCCTGAATGCCGCCGAACAAGCTGCAGTAATAATGATCCTGCATCAGGTTAATCAAACTGATGATTTTCTCATTCCCGAGTGCGAAGCCGACCCGCCAGCCTGCCATATTATAACTTTTGGATAAGGTATAGAACTCTACGCCGACTTCTTTGGCGCCGGGCGTCTGCAGAAAGCTGATCGGACGCTGCCCATCAAAGCCAAGCGCGCCATAGGCGAAATCACTTGCAACGGCAATGTCATGTTTTGCTGCAAATGCGACGGTCTCTTTGTAAAATTCAGGACCGGCGACAGCACCTGTCGGATTGTTCGGATAATTAAGGAACATCAGCTTTGCTTCACCCGCGACAGCTGGGCTAATCGCGCTGTAATCCGGAAGGAATGCGTTGTCGGCGGTCAATGGCATGAGCGACATCTTCGCTCCGGCTAATGCGACACCGGACCAGTAGTCGGGATATCCCGGGTCAGGCACGAGGCAGGTATCGCCGGGATTCAATAAACATTGGCTGATCTCAATTAATCCGGTTTTGCCGCCGAACAGAATGGCGACTTCTTTTTCCGGGTCAAGCTCGACACCATAATCTTCCTGATAACGGTTAGCGATCGCTTCCTTCAAAAAGGCAAACCCGCTGAAGGGCGGGTAGCGGTGGTAGAGGGGATTGGAAGAAGCCTCCTGCATCGAAGCGACGATATGGGCGGGTGTCGGCTGATCCGGGTTGCCCTGCCCCAAATTAATCACGTCGCGCCCTTTATCTACTTGCGTATTCGCCTTGCGAACCAAGTTTGCAAAAAACTGCGTAGGCAGCCCTTTCATGCGCTCGGCAGGCTCGCCGATTCTACTTCCTTTAATAACATCCATTGTTCAACACTCCACATCGTGCGTAAATAGTATTCCTAATTTATCAGATTTACGCACAGGTGTCGAGGTGGACGGGATGGCGCGGCGACTTTTATTGCGCCGAATACCCCACTTTATTAAGGAAAGGCTGTAAATCCGCTTTGAAGTTTAACAGGTACGGGCGTTTTTCGGTATCGAATACGAGCAGGATCGGCGGCTTGCCTGCGCAATAAAACAAGAAAACATCTTCGACATGCAAGGAAAGATTGCCGGTCTTTATCATCGCCGGCTTTGTAAGCGGAATACGGTATACGTATCCGCATTTATCGTCCGGCTTGAGCTGTGGAGCAAGGCCGGTGACGGATTTCAGCCATGATTCGGCAAAGCCTTGGAATTCCGCGTCGTTGTCGAAAGATTTCACAACCTTTCCTTGCGCCACATCAAAAACCTGGACGGGCTTGAGCGTGCTCTCTGCGGCTGATGAGATCCCGGGCAGAGCGTTTAATCCGATCATAACGGCGATCAGCATAAAGGCCGTCAATTTCTTTATTCTCATGTTTAGATCTCCTTTAACCATTAAAGTATGGGGTGCTGGAAGGCGCCGTTATTACTATTCCCACCTTGACATCGAACCATGACACGATATGATGAAGGGAAATCTTTAATTTCTTATATGGAGGGACTCAAATGTCTGATACATTACTAAATATCGCGTTATTGCAGATGAATATCGATGCGGGTAATCCGGTTGCCAATTTCAGCAAACTTGAGGTTATGCTGGAGCAAGCGGCGGGAGGGAAGGACAAGCCGGATGTCATCGTATTTCCGGAAATGTGGAATACCGGTTATGCCTTGGAGCAGATTAATGATTTGGCTGACCCGAACGGGGTAAAAACTCATGCGCTGCTCAGTGAATTCAGCCGTAAGCACGGCATTCATCTCGTTGCGGGATCGATTGCGGAGAAGAAAGAGACCGGCATTTATAATACGATCTATGCATTTAACCGCTCAGGAGAAGCTCATGCAAGCTATTCGAAAATTCATTTGTTCCGATTAATGAATGAAGAGAAGCATCTTACTGCCGGGGAAAAGATCGGCAGGCTGTCCATTGACGGGATGGAAGCGGGGATGATGATCTGTTATGACATCCGCTTCCCTGAATTGTCGCGCAGGCTTGCTCTTGATGGGGCAAAAATGCTGTTCGTACCGGCGGAATGGCCGAATCCGCGCCTGCATCATTGGAGAACGCTGCTGACGGCACGCGCGATTGAGAACCAGATGTATGTTATCGCCTGCAACCGTGTCGGCACAAGCGGGGATACAACCTTCTTCGGACATTCCATGGTCATCGATCCTTGGGGAGAGATCATTGCGGAGGCTGGGGAGGAGGAAACGGTGCTGCGGGTGCAGATAGACTTGGCGCTTGTCGATGAGGTGCGTTCGCGCATTCCGGTTTTTGAAGACCGCAGACCATCCTTATATTAGGAGAAACCCGGCTGCTGCTCATTGTAATGCTGCTCTACGGTTTCTTTCATCGTTTGGATAAACGCTTCGGACGCTTTGGATAAATAGCGTCCTTTGCGGCTTGCAATCACGAGCGTGCGGGACGGCTGCGGTTCAGCCAATCTCAAGTACACCGGAACCAATGTACTCCACTTGGCCCTGGATATCATCATCGGAACGAAGGCAATGCCCATTCCTGCGGCAACGAGCGATTGCACGGTTTCGATATTGCCGCTTTCGAATACGATGCGCGGCGCAAAGCCTGCCTGTTCACAAAGATCCAAGCTGATCTGGCGGAATCCTTGTCCTTTTTTCAATATAATGAAAGGCTCGTTATGCAGATCATCAATTCGAACGGGAGCTGTTTCATTTGCAAGGCGGTGCTGCGGCGGCACGGCCAAACATATCTCTTCTTCTATTAGGGGGACCCATGCCAATGATGGCTCCTGCAGCGGCAGAGAGAGCAGGCTGAGATCCGTTTGGCCGCTTGCGGTCAGCTGTTCCAGGCGTGAAGAGCTGTCCTCGACCAGTACGATTTCGATCTCGGGAAACTTCCGTTGGAACACAGGGAGCACAAGCGGCAATACATGCGATCCTGTGATCGGCAGGCTTCCTACAACGAGTCGACCTTTGCGCATATGGGCAAGATCGTCCATTTCCTGTTTCAGCTGCTCAACCGCATCGAGAATGGATTGTGCTTTATCGACAAAAGCGGCGCCCGCATGGGTGAGCTCCACGGAGTTTGTTGTGCGCCGGAATAACAGCACCCCAATTTCTTTTTCCAGCTTGGACAGCTGCTGGCTGAGTGAAGGCTGGGCGATATGCAGCTTTTCAGCGGCTCTGGAGAAGTTTTTCTCGGCTGCAATGTGGACGACGTAATGCAATTGGCGAAGTTCCATTTGTTTTGCGGTCTCCTTTTTTGTATCCTTTAATTTCTTTCATAGGCCAAACCTATCACTGTTATAGATATTATATCTTAGATGAATGAAGAAAGAAATGTTAAGATAAGTACAAGAATTTATAAATAGGAAGTTCGAAAACGGAACTTATGAGGTGAATCAAAATGGCGAAAAGAACAATGTTTGAAAAGATCTGGGACAATCATGTCATCCATCAGGAAGAAAGCAAGCCTAGCGTTATTTATATCGATCTGCATCTGGTTCATGAAGTGACATCCCCGCAAGCCTTTGAAGGGCTGCGCATGTCGGGACGCAAAGTTCGCCGTCCTGAGCTGACATTTGCAACGATGGACCATAACGTGCCAACGAAAGACCGGTTTAACATTTCCGATCCGATCTCCAAACAGCAAATCGACACATTGACGAAAAACTGTGAAGATTTTGGCGTGAAGCTGTTCGATTTGAACAGCCTTGACCAAGGTGTCGTTCACGTTATGGGGCCGGAACTGGGCTTGACCCATCCGGGCAAAACGATCGTGTGCGGCGACAGCCACACTTCTACCCATGGCGCATTCGGGGCTCTGGCATTCGGTATCGGTACGAGCGAAGTGGAACACGTAATGGCAACGCAATGCTTGCAGCAATCCAAGCCGAAAACAATGGAAGTTCGCTTCAACGGAAGCCGCAAGCCGGGCGTTACGGCGAAAGATATGATTCTCGGCGTTATTGCAAAATACGGCACGGATTTCGCTACAGGCTATGTGCTTGAGTATACCGGTGAAGCGATCCGCAGCCTGTCGATGGAAGAGCGCATGACGATTTGTAACATGTCGATCGAAGCGGGCGCAAGAGCAGGCCTGATCGCGCCGGATGTTACGACATTTGAATACTTGCGTGGACGCCAATATGCGCCGCAAGGGGAGAAATTCGAACAAGCTGTTGCTGCATGGAGCGAGTTAACGACTGATGAAGGCGCGGCGTATGACACTGTTGTTGATTTCGACGTCGATTCCCTCATTCCGCAAGTAACTTGGGGAACTAGCCCGGGCATGGGTACCGACATTACATCGGCTGTTCCGGATCCTGCAAGCATGCCGACGGAGAACGAGCGTAAAGCGGCTGAAAAAGCGCTTGAATATATGGACCTTAAACCTGGTACTTTGATGACAGATATTCCGGTAGACTATGTATTTATCGGTTCCTGTACAAATGGACGGATTGAAGACCTTCGCGCCGCTGCAGAAATTGCAAAAGGGTACAAGGTAAGCGAGAAAGTAACGGCAATCGTCGTTCCTGGCTCCGGCCGCGTTAAAATCCAAGCCGAGCAAGAAGGCCTGGACAAAATCTTTACTGAAGCCGGCTTTGAATGGCGTGATGCAGGCTGCTCGATGTGCCTCGCGATGAACCCTGACGTACTTCAACCGGGCCAGCGCTGCGCATCGACATCCAACCGTAACTTCGAAGGCCGCCAAGGACGCGGCGGACGTACGCATCTGGTGTCTCCTGCGATGGCGGCGGCAGCGGCAATCAACGGACGTTTCACTGATGTTCGCGACTGGAAAATCAAATCCGAAGTAATGAACTAATCGCAGGATCGAAGAGAGAGGAGTTTGAACTAGATGGAACCATTTAAAAAGCATACCGGCATCGTTGCTCCGGTAGACCGTGTCAATGTCGATACGGATGCCATTATCCCTAAACAATTTCTTAAGCGCATTGAGCGCAGCGGATTCGGACAATTTTTATTCTACGAATGGCGTTTTGATGAGAGCGGCAATGTAAATCCGGAGTTTGAACCTAATAAACCGCGTTATCAAGGGGCGTCGATTCTGATCTCCCGTGCCAACTTTGGCTGCGGCTCTTCCCGTGAGCATGCGCCTTGGGCAATCCTGGATTACGGCTATCAAGTCGTTATTGCGCCTTCTTACGCCGATATTTTCTACAACAACTGCTTCAAAAACGGCATTCTTCCGATCAAGCTGAGCGAGGAGCAGGTAGAAGAGCTGTTCCAACGTACAGCCGCTAATGAAGGCTACCAGCTGACCGTTGATTTGGAAAACAAAAAAATTACTGATTCCCAGGGGTTGGAAATTTCCTTTGACCTGGATGAGCATCGCCGCCAATTCCTGCTGCAGGGCTTGGATGATATCGGCCTGACGCTTCAGCATGAAGACAAAATTTCCGCTTACGAGAACAGCCGCGTTGCATTTTAAGCGGGACGAATTCATTCACTGACACAAACAGACCCCATACCGAGTGGGGTCTGTTTTTATGTAAGCATGACATTCACCGCGAACGTATTTCCCGCCGACAAAGAGGCGGCCAGCCGCTTTTATTGTGTCGAAAATGGATCCGGAGTATGAATTTTCCTCGAAACGCAACTTTTTCTGTCATTCAGCGTCTAATAAATCGTCTGAGAAAAGTCGAATGCGGCGGTTCGATACGGCAATTAATCAGTCTTAGAGGTGAATGATGAAAAAGGTAGTATCTTTATTGTTGACGTTGTCGGTGCTCTTGGCTCTATGGCCTAACGCAAGTTATGCTGCAACAGCCGTTCCTGTTCCTGTCCCCAAGCTTTTTCTGGACGGGAAATCTCTGGTGTCCGATGTAAATCCGCTTTTAAGGAACAATTACACATTGGTTCCAATCTCAACGATCGCGAAGGGATTAGGACATCAAGCGCAATGGTTTCCTCAAACGCGGACCGTAAACGTACATAACGGTACGACGACAGTGGTTTTAAAAATTAATGACAACAAAGCGCTTATCAATGACGCCGAAGTTGAAATGGACGCACCCGCAATTATCGTAAGCGGCAGAACGATGGTTCCGCTGCGTTTTGTAGGAGAGCAAATGGGTCTTGATCTGTTCTGGGACAACCCGAGCAAGTCGGTTCATATGTATCAGAAGGCACCGCCAAAGGTAGAAGATGACGTTTCGGTTGATTCCGGAAGCGGCAGCAGCCCTGGCGAAGGCGGCGATGCGGGCACTGTCATCCCAGGCGATGTACCGACAGTGGTCGATCCAATCCTGAATGTTGCGGCCAGACCGGTTCCAACAGATGCCGCCGGCATTGTGAAGGACATCGTATATGACGGGACAAGCAAAGTAACCATTAATTATGAAGGCACAATTACACCTAAAAATGCTTTTACGTTAAAGAATACGGACCGCATCGTGCTTGATCTTCCTTATTCTGCGTTTGCGCCAGAGTTTGTTAAAGGTTTCGAGCTGGACAATAACGGCGTGAGGAAGACGGAAGGCAGGATGCTGGCTGCAAACCATCCATCCTTGTATAACGTTCGTTATTCTTATTTTTCGGACAAGCCTACTACCGTTCGCGTAGTTCTTGATTTGAGCACGGCCTCAACGTTCACAGTTACACAGAGTGAAGGGCAGATCCAGATCGATGTCGCTAAACCGGATCCCGCCAACATTCCATTAACGGATAAAAACGGCAACAAAATCTATAAAATTGTTATCGATGCCGGCCACGGCGCTAAAGATCCGGGTGCAATCAGCGTGAGCAAGAAGACAGAGAAAGAATTCAATCTGAGCATCGCTTTGAAAATGAAAGCTTTGCTGGACAAAGAACCTAGAATCAAGCCTTATCTGACTCGCAGTGATGATACCTTCCTCGAATTAAAGGACAGGGCGAAATATGCGAATGATCTTAAAGCGGACTTATTTATGTCGATTCATGCAAACAGCTTCACTCCGCAAACCACAGGCACAGAAACATATTACAGCCGTTCGGATAGTAAGGCTTTCGCGGATGTGATTCATAAACATTTGGTGAAAGCGACCGGATTGCCGGATCGCAAAGTAAAACAGGCCAATTTTCTTGTCATCAGACAAACGACAATGCCTGCGGTTTTGATTGAAGCAGGTTTTCTCTCCAATACAAGAGACGAACAGGTGCTGTTCTCAGAAGCGGCTCAAAACCGCATCGCAGCAGAACTTGTAGCCGGCATTAAAGCATACTTGAAATTGTAAGCAGCTTTGAAATGTTCTTAGAAAAGGGGAGAGAATTCATGAGACAGCAAGCGAAATGGTTTATTTTATTGCTCGTCGTAGCGGTTATTGCTACTGGCTGCGGCAGCCGAGAGACAAGTGATCAGGCAGGAGCAGAGCCGATGCAGGGAGGTTCAACCAATCAGACGGAACAAGTCCCACAACCAGAACCAAAAGCAGAAGCACAGGAACGTATGACTATTCAGCTTTTTTATACGGATGATCAGTTAGAGAATCTCATCGCCCAAGACAAGGAGATCGTATTCGCCGATGCGCAGGAGAAGCTCGAAGCAGCGCTTGCGGCTTTACAGCAGAACGGTGAAAATGGCGCTGTATCCCTATGGAAAAACGTCGAGTTTACATCTGTTGTACTTGACGATGGAGATTTGACGATTGACTTGACACTGCCTGAGGAAGCAAGATTCGGCGCCCCTGGCGAGCTGCTTGCTCTGGAATCGATTAAGAATACCGTATTCCAATTTGAAGAGATCAAAACATTGGACATCCTTGTGGATGGCGAAGCGGTTGATAGTCTGATGGGGCACGTAGATTTGGAACACCCGTTTACGAAACAATAATTTCCGTCAGCGCCGGTCAGGCGTTGTGAGGAACGATGGAGGAGCATATACATGTCCCAACAATCAAGATGGTATAAGATGTTAGTCTTTGCACTTGTATTCTCCATATTAACCAGTACAGCTTTTGCTGAACCAGCTGCTGCAGACGAAGGGCGTCCTACGACGCCCTTTCCGGATGTAAAGACCGGACATTGGGCGGAGAAGCATATTGCGAAGCTTGCTTTGCAGGAGATCGTAAAAGGGGACGGAGTCGGCAGATTCAACCCGGCCAGCAATGTAACGCAGGAAGATGCCATCATTATGGCGATTCGTTTCATTGGCAAGGAAGACGCAGTCCAAGCTGTAAATGCCGAGATTTTCCCAGAAGCCTTTCAAGTGTCCGACTATGCCAAGCCCTATGTCGTCCTAGCTTTTCAAGCAGGCTTGCTGGAGAGAGTGGAAGAGTTTGAAAATGCTGAAGACTATCCGGATACAGCATGGGGGAAGCTTCCCGCATCCCGTGAATGGGTAACAAAGCTGATGATTCGCGCAATCGGCCAAGACGATCTGGCCAAGCAGTTGGCGGGCGTGCAAAGCTCTTTTGCCGATCGTGATCAAATCGGGGAAGCATTTAAAGGTTATGTCAATGCCGCAGTATCCCTAAAGCTGGTGAACGGAGTCAGCGCTGATCGATTCGATCCGAAGGCTAATGTGAACCGTGCGATGATCGCAACCCTGCTCAGCCGTGCGCAGTACCAATTCCCAGTAACCTACCGTGGCCAAACGAATGGGTTGTTAACGGGGTTGACTGAAACATCGATGACGCTTTTTAACGTCGAGAGCAAGCAGGAGACAACCTATCAAGTGTCAAACGAATCGCTTTATTACCGGTTCGATTCGGAACAGCCGTCTTCTCCCAATGGTTTGACTGCTTATGCTGAGGTCATGGTCATGGTATCCGGCAACACAGTCAAATATGTGGAGCAGGTGAATGATAATGCGCAAATCGAGACCATCAGCGGTGAAGTGGTACGGGTCATTCCAGCGGAAAATAAGCTTTGGATATTTGTGGATAATGCCACAGCCCCAATTGCCCTTGAATACAGCAATTCACTTGTCGTTCAGAGCGATAACGGGCAAACGTTGTCCGTATCGGAGTTGACGCCCGGAAGCAGCATTGAGGTGCAGCGTGATACATTCCGGACAACCCCTGCCGCTTTGGCGATCAAGGTGCAGGGAGCTCCAATCAACAAAACCGCGTCCGGCAAGATTGAAGCGGTCGCAGGTAATAGCCTGTCCGTGCTCAATAGCGAAACCGGCCTTACTGAGACATGGCCAGTATCTTCCGGAGCCCTTATTTCATGGAATAACCAAATTCAATCCTTATCGGATCTGACGGTTGGCGATACAGTCACCTACGAGGTAGCGAACAGCACAATCACCAAGATTACAGTTACACAGACAACCGGAAAACCGGTCAGCGGGGAACTGTACGAGATTAGCTCGGACGGAAAAACGATCACGTACACCGTGAACGGTGAATTGAATGTAAGGTTCGTCTCCGCTTCTGTGCAAGTTTCGATAGAGGGGATGAATCAAGCCTCGCTAAGCAATCTGGTAAGAGGCGACAACCTGCATATGACCGTAAACGATCAAAATGTCGTCACGCACATCAAGGTGCTTGACCGTAAGGTAGAGTTCATTAGTGGCGCAAGCATTGTATATGATTACGATAACACAAGCAAAGTGCTCATCGTTAAAGATACAAACGACAGAACGCATGCGATCACATTAACGGATAATACCAAAATCGATTTTAACGGGACTAATTTTACATTAACAACTGCAGCAAGCATGCTGACTAAAAACAAAAAAGTAACGATTGGTTATACAGACGATACAGCGGTCTCATTGGAATTTGTGTTCAGCTTTACCGGTAAGCTGATGAATGTGAATCAAACAACGAACAAACTCACGTTGGAGCTTGTAAACGGATCAACGATCATTCTCGATTATTCCTCGCCAATGATCGAAACGTTCGGCAAGACCACATCCAGCTTCTCCGATCTGAAAATCGGCGATACGATCACCGCTCGCCTCGGCGGCGTTCAACAGGACCGGATCGTTATGATTCAAGCGCATCACACGGTGCAGGAAGAGATAGTCGCAATCAACACAGCGACAAACAGAGTAAGATTAAAATCACCTGACGGTACGGAAGCGGAAAGATTAGTCGGCGCGAATTGGCAGCTGTTATCCGAGCAAGGCGCTTCCGTGAAGCTTTCCCAGTTCAATATCGGGCAACGGGTGAATGTTCTTTATGCCGGTAAAGAACCGATCGGCATGAAGGCGGTTCAGGTTACAATAGGCAGGATTACGGCTGTATCCGGCGACCGGATCTCGCTGCAGGATGTGAATGGTGTCGCAACTGAAGTTGTATTGGGCAGCGGGTTTAAGGTTGTACGCGGCGGTACGACAAGCACCAGCACCTCAACGCTTGCTTTAGGCGATTGGATCGATATCCGCAAAGACGCGCAGGAGCTAAACGTTGTTACAGTTCACGCCGGACTGGTTAAAAAATTCAGAACCTACAATGCATCAACGAATGAATTATTGGTGCTGGCTGCAAGCGTAAATGATACGAATGTGCGCTTTAAAGTGACGGAGCAAACGAAGTTTTATGTTGGAGACAGCGCTTCTACCGTCCAATCCTTACGCAATGGTGATGAAATCACGATGTACATCGTTGATGGCAAACTGATCGAAGTAAGGAAAAAATAAAGAGATTTTGAGGTCGTCCAGTATGGATGGCCTCTTTTTTTCGCAAAAGCCATGAAATCTTCCAAACTTTAAGCGGAATAGGCTTGCGTACAATGACATTTTTCGCTACACTTTGAACGAAGCCCATATCTAGGGAGAGAAACGGCGATGAATAAAAAACAAATGAGAGAAATTCTTGATGTAATCGGTGTGATGTATCCCGATGCGCATTGCGAATTGAATCATAGCAATCCGTTTGAATTGACAATAGCCGTTTTGCTATCTGCCCAGTGTACAGACGAGACCGTTAACAAAGTAACGGTGAGCTTGTTCCAGAAGTATAAACGGCCGGAGGATTATCTGGCTGTGCCGTTAGAGGAGCTGGAGCAGGATATTCGACGTATTGGCTTGTATCGCAACAAGGCTATGCATATCCAGAAGCTGTGCCGATTACTGCTCGATAAATATGACGGGATCGTCCCGCAGAAGCATGAACAGCTTACAGAGCTGCCCGGTGTCGGCCGGAAAACGGCTAACGTGGTCATGTCCAATGCTTTCGGGGTACCTGCGATTGCAGTGGATACGCACGTTGAACGGGTATCGAAACGGCTTGGCGCCGCATTGCCTGATGATTCGGTTCTCGAAGTAGAGAAAAAACTGATGAAGCTGGTTCCTCGTGAAGAATGGACCGTTACGCATCATAGACTCATCTTTTTCGGACGATATCATTGCAAAGCGCAAAATCCGGGCTGTCCGGTTTGCCCGCTGTTAGACCGTTGTAAGGAAGGCAAGAAACGTATGAAGCCGGCAAGAAGCAGGAAAGATAAGGTAATAAACAATACATTGGCCAAAAAAGGATGAGAAACGATGAAGTGTATTTCTGTGTATACTAAAAATTTTGAACTGTTTTCGGATATTTATCCGCAAATTCTCGCAGCGCCGCCTGAAGATAATGAGGAAATCGTATTGGAAGGAATTACGGTCAGCGGATCTGGCGAAGTTCCGGATCAATATATCGAACGGATGCGCGTGAAACCGGAAGTTGTCGTAATGAAAGAAAAGAAACGCGGCATTACGATTCTGCAGCACGGCAACGTATTTGAAATTTGTATGCCGGATGATGAAACACAGGCTGAATAAGCCGTTTATGATGTGTACGGCATTATAGGGAGAGAGCAGCCATGAATACGTTGACTCAAAGCGCACCGGCAAATACGGCGGCTGCGCTTTTGGAGATTGCTTCGATAATGGATGAAACGGGCGATCAGCTCCATGCCCGCCGTATCCGGGAGTTGAAAGACAAATGGTCGGGCGGGAAATTCACAGCAGCCTTCTGCGGACATTTCTCGGCCGGCAAATCAACACTTGTCAACCGGTTATGCGGGGCGCAGCTGTTGCCATCCAGTCCGGTTCCCACAAGTGCAAATGTGGTTTCGATCCGTAATGGCGAGCCTTGTGCGAGGATCGTTCAAATCGTTGACGGTGAAGAGCGGATGATTGAGGTTCCGCCGGAGCAATTGGAAGCTTACTGCGTGAATGGTTCAGAGTTTGCGTCAGTTGATATTTCTTACCCGATTCCAAGCTTGGGAGCCCATACGGTGCTGCTCGACACACCCGGAATCGATTCTACGGACGACGCACACCGGATGGCGACCGAATCGGCGCTCCATTTGGCGGACGTCGTTTTTTACGTCATGGATTACAATCATGTCCAATCAGAGATTAACTTCGCTTTTGCCAAGCGTCTCAAGGATTGGGGAAAGCCCTTATATTTAATTGTAAACCAAATCGATAAGCACAGGGAACAAGAGCTGGCTTTTTCCGAGTACCGGAGAAGCGTGGAAGAGGCCTTTGCCAATTGGCATCTGGAACCGGCCGGCATTGTATACTTGTCGCTTCGGCAGCCGGATCATCCGCATCAAGAATTCGCTTCGCTCGAAAGGCTGTTTACAGAGCTTGCCGAGGTTGGCGAGCCATTGAACCGCTGCAGCGTTGATGCGTCGGCACGCCATCTTCTGGATGAACACGGAAAATGGATGGAAGCGGCTTCTTCAGATGAGCGGGAACGCCTTATAGAGGCGGCCGGAGGCGAGGAAGAGCTGGCATCCGTCAAGTCCGAGCTGCAGCAGTTGGAACAGGAGATGAGCGCATACCGTGAAGCCGCGGAGCAATTCCGCGTCAAGCTGCGCCAGGAAGCAGAGTCGCTGCTTGATAACGCGAATATTACTCCTGCAGCGACCCGTGATCTGGCTCACGCCTTCCTGGAAAGCCGCAAACCGGGCTTTAAAGCCGGCCTGCTGTTTGCCGGGGCGAAGACAGCGGCTGAGCAGCAAAGGCGCCAGGAGGCGTTTCTGACGGATTTCACCGCTCAGGTGCAAGCTTCGATCGAATGGCACTTGCTGGAGCTCCTCCGCCAAGAGGCTCATCAGCTGAGCTGGCGGGATGAAACGTTGGAGTCGCGTCTGAGCGAATCGTTTACAGGCGTTGTTGATGCATCGCTTCTGCTTGAGCATGTACAGCCCGGCGCTGTCTTCAGCAATGAAGCGACAATGAATTACTGCAAGTCACTCGCCGCCTCGGTGAAGGCGAGTTTCCGCAGGCGCGCGCTCGAGCTGGGCGACGAGCTCGCAGAGCGTGTCGCGGCCGCGAGCGCAGCGGCGGCCGCACAGGCGCAGGCGCGCAGCGGCGCACTCGCCGCGCAAGCGCAAGCGCTGGCGCAGCTGGCGGCGCAGGATGCCGCCGCAGCCGCGCATAAGCAGCGCCTCGCAGCGCTGCTGCCGCCTGCGCCGCAGCGCCCGGCGCTGCCGGTGCCCGCGCCTGCGTCAGGGGCACCGCGCGCCGCAGGCGCAGCTGCTGCGGCCGACGTGCCGCCGCAGGCTGCGGCGAAGCCGCGCAGCGGCGCCGCGCCTGCTGCGGCGGCGCAGCAGGCGCCCGTCCGCGCGGCGCAAGCGGACGGCGCAATGCTCGGCCCGCAGCGCCGTGCCGCGGCGATGCTGGAGCGCGCGGCCGAGCTGCTCGCGCCGCATGAGCCGCTCGCCGCAGCTGCGCTTGCCATGCGCGGCAAGGCCGGCCGGCTGAAGCAGAGCCGGTTCACGATCGCGCTGTTCGGCGCGTTCAGCGCAGGCAAATCTTCGTTTGCCAACGCACTGATCGGACAACCGGCGCTGCCGGTATCGCCGAATCCGACTACCGCTGCGATCAATCGGATCGTGCCGCCGACAGCGGACGAGCCGCATGGTACGGCGCGGATCTTCATGAAGTCCAGAGCTGCGATGCTCGAGGATATCCGGTACTCGCTGGCACTGCTCGGAGAAGACATCGGTCATGCTGACGAACAGGCGCTGCTGCGTTTGATCAGCGGCCTCAAACCGGATTCGCTTCATCCCGGCGGACGCCCGCATTACAGCTTTTTAAAGGCTGTGCTGCAGGGCTGGGACAGCTTGGAGGGGCAGCTCGGCGAGCAGCTGCGCGTCGATGAGGCCATGTACCGCAGGTTCGTTGCGGAGGAGTCCAGATCCTGCTTCGTGCAGGAGATCGAACTGTACTACGACAGTCCGCTCACTGCGCAGGGCATCGTGCTTGTGGACACGCCGGGAGCGGATTCGGTTAATGCAAGGCATACCGGCGTTGCGTTTAACTATATCAAGAATGCGGACGCGATATTGTTCGTAACTTATTATAATCATGCCTTCTCCCAGGCCGACCGCCAATTCTTAATGCAGCTTGGCCGGGTGAAGGATCAATTCGAGCTCGACAAAATGTTTTTTATCGTCAATGCTGCGGATTTAGCCTCCAGTGAAAGTGAGCTTGCGGGCGTGCTAAAACATGTGGAGGACAATCTGCTGTTGCAGGGGATCCGCCACCCGCGCATTTATCCGGTATCGAGCTTGTCGGCACTGGATGCCAAGCTTACCGACAATACATCTTTGCTCAATGAATCCGGCATCTCGGCCTTCGAGCAGTCTTTCTTGGCTTTCACCTCAGGCGAATTGGGGCAGCTGGCTGTCGCTTCTGCGGAGCAGGAAATCAAGCGGGCGATCGAATCGGTGTCGTCGTGGCTGGAAGCTGCGCAGGGGGATGAGGCGACCCGTACAGCGCTGCGAAGCGAGCTGGAGGGACAAGCACAGGAAGCGCTTCGTATCGCAGCCGGGGTGGCGCGCGAAGCTTCGTTTGAACCTTTGGAGCAGGAGCTCAGGGAGCTGCTTTATTATGTGCTGCAGCGTCTGCAGTTCCGCTTTGGGGATCATTATAATTACGCATTCAATCCGTCCGTCCTTCAGGATGACGGGCGGGATATGAAGAAGATGCTGTGGTCCTGCTGGCTTGAGCTGCAGCGGCTGCTGCAAAACGAGCTGTCCGAGGAGCTGCTTGCGACGACACTGCGAATGGAAAATACGCTCGGCAAGCTGATATCCAAACAGTTTGCAGCTGTATCCGCGGATGCGGAAAAACAGCTGCCGGGCCTGAATCCCGGCAGCCTGGAAGCGATGCCGATCCCAACGCCGGAGATTGGCGCGTCGTGGCAGACCGATGCGGTAGAGCGTAAGCTGCTCTGGTCCCGCTTTAAAAATCCGCGTCATTTCTTCGAAGGGGAAGGGAAAGCAGCGCTGCGCAAGGAGCTTGAGACGCTGGCCGCACCGTCATTGCAAGTCTACGTAGACGGGATCATCGATCGCTGGAAGGCGCTTTACCTGGGCCATTGGAAAGCCGGGCTTGAGGCGGCGGAAGAAAAACTGGCAGCCGAGATTCGAAGTTATGCCGACGGACGCCTGGTATCCCTTGACCAGACGGTTGATCCGGCGTTATTAAAAGAGCTTCACAAGTCGCTTATGGCCGTTATCAACAGTGATTAACAGGTTGCTTGAGATTATCTTTCAAAGCTTTTCCGAATCGAACAAACCGATTCGGAAAAGCTTTTTTTAATTTTTTTAATAAAAAAACACAAAAACAGAGGAATTCGGTGATCTAATGCACCATTTTGGATGATTTGGAAGAATACCCCCATATCTTTTTTGTAGATGTGAACAAATGGTGTCACAATCACGAATACGGTGAAGGATGCTGTTTGCCGGATGTTTGGGATGCTGTTAATATTCATTCATGCTTATAAATTGGAGTCGGGGAGAGAGTTCACTTGAATGTTTTTAAAGAGCTCAAGGAGTATTACTGGCCGGAGCGCAAGCTGCTTGTCGCGTCGATTATCAGTCTGATGTGCGCGACCGCGCTCGGTCTTGTTTATCCGAATATGCTGCGCATTTTAATTGATGATGTCATCGAGCCAGGCCAGTATCATTTGGTGCCGACCATTTCGCTCATCGTTGTAGGCGTTATCATTTTGAAAGGCACTTTGCAGTTTGTACACGGATTTTTCGGTGGAAGGCTGGGCAACCGGGTCGCTTACCGCCTGCGCAATGCCAGCTATCACAAGCTCCAGTACTTATCGAATCAATACTATGACACGGCGAAGACCGGGGACTTAATGTCTCGTTTGACCGCTGATTTGGAAGCCATTCGAAATTTTGTCGGCTTCGGCTTTGCGCAGATTCTCAACATGTTTCTGATGGTGATTTTCGGTGCGGCGATGATGCTGACGATTCATTGGCAGTTGACGCTGCTGACGTTTGTAACGATCCCTTTCCTCGCTTTCACCGCCATCAAGTTCGAACGCAAGATCCATCCCGCATTCCAGGAGATGAGGCTGGCAATGAGCCATCTCACAACGGCGGTTCAGGAGAATATCACAGGCGTGCGCACCGTCAAATCATTTGCAAGAGAGCCGCATGAGGTTGGCAAATTCGCAGTGCGCAGCGAGGAGTACAAGGCCAATCAGATCCGGGCGGCGAAAATTTGGGGCAATTACTTCCCCGTCATGGAGCTGCTGGCCAGCTTATGTATCGTTGTCCTTCTTATCGTGGGCGGAACGTTTGTTATCAATGGTTCATTGAGCCTAGGCTCGCTTGTCGCCTTCTTTAGTTTGATCTGGTATATCGTGGCGCCGATGTGGCAGCTTGGGTTCCATATTAACAACTATACACAGTCGAAAGCTTCGGGCGAACGCGTGCTGGAGCTGTTCAATCAATATGTGCATGTAAAAAATCCGGAGCACCCGATCGTGCTCGATGACAGCAAAGTGAAAGGGCATGTCCGCTTCGAGAATGTCACATTTAATTATGCGGACAAAGGGCCTGCGCTGCGCGAATTCTCGCTTGATGCGCCTCCTGGTAAAGTAATCGGCTTGCTGGGCGGAACCGGATCGGGTAAATCGACCGTCAGCCAACTGCTGATGCGCACCTACAATATCAAGAGCGGCAAGATCATATTGGATGGTTACGATATAAAACAGATTGACCTCTCCAGTCTGCGAAGCCAGATCGCAACGGTCTTTCAGGAAACGTTCCTGTTCTCCGCTTCGATCCGTGACAATATCGCTTACGGGGTGAAAGAAGTAAGTATGGAAGACATCATCCACGCTTGCAAGCTGGCGAAGGCGCATGATTTTATTATAGAGCTGCCGCTTGGTTATGACACTGTTGTCGGCGAACGGGGGATGGGGTTATCCGGGGGACAGAAGCAGCGTATTGCGATCGCCAGAGCGCTCATTACGAACCCGCGAGTCCTGTTTCTCGATGATGCGACAAGCGCTGTCGATATGGAGACCGAGCATGAGATTCAAGCGGGCTTCAAGGAGGTTATGGCGGGAAGAACGACGTTTATCGTTGCTCACCGCATCTCTTCCCTTAAGCATGCTGATGAAATTATCGTATTGGATCACGGGACCGTCCTGCAGCGCGGTACGCATGAACAATTAATCGCAATGCCGGGGCACTATTTGGACACTTACAACATTCAATACGCCGACCGGCCTGCTGCGCCGGGTCAACCGAGCAAGGATACCGGGAAAGAAAGAAGGGTCGCACATTGAGCGAGCAAGCGGCAAAAGCGCAGAATAAGAAGGAACGTTTTGTCTATCAGGACGATGAGCTCATCGAAAAACCGTTTAACTGGGCGCAGCTGCGCCGGTTATTCCATTATATGAAGCCTTACCGCAAGCAGCTGCTGCCGATAATCATCATCATGATGATTATCGGCACGGCAACGCGGCTGGCGATCCCAACCATTATCATCATGGCGATTGACGAAGCCATCACTCCGAAGGACGGCGGAGCAGGCAGCGTGATAAAGCTATATGAATACGCGGGCATGGCGTTTGGTTTATATATTGTTCAATGGGCGGCCAATACGCTGCGTATCCGTTATACCAACATTATCGGCCAACGCATTATCTACGACTTGCGTCATGATCTGTTCGGCCATATCCAGAAGCTGTCGTTCCGTTTCTTTGATAAACGGCCTGCAGGCTCGGTGCTTGTTCGGGTGACGAATGATGTGAACGCGCTTCAGGATTTGTTCACCAACGGGGTCGTCAACCTGATGATGGACTGCGTGCAGCTTGTAGGTATTGTCATTATCCTGCTGGCATGGAATTTCCAGCTCGGCTTGGCGGTGATGATTACGGTTCCGCTGATGTTTATCGTATCGTCCACCCTCCGCAGACGGATCCGGTTCGCCTGGCAGGATGTGCGGATGAAGCAGTCGCGGATCAACGCGCATTTGAATGAAAGCATCCAAGGCATTCGCGTCACTCAGGCTTATGTACAGGAAAAAGATAACATCGGATTCTTTGATAATATGAATAAAGTGAATATGCTCTCTTGGAATAAAGCCTCAGCGCTCAATCAGGCCTTCGGGCCGGTGATCGAGATTACGTCTGCGATCGGCACGCTGATTCTGTTCTGGTACGGCTCTTATCTGATTCAAACGGAAGTCATTACGATCGGGATATTAGTTGGCTTTGCCACCTATATCGGGAATTTCTGGGACCCGATTAACCGACTCGGTCAAATGTATTCCCAACTGCTCATCGCAATGGCTTCCTCGGAACGGATCTTTGAATTTATCGACGAAAAACCGACGGTTGGAGAGTTGGAGCACGCCAAAGATCTGCAGGAAATCCGCGGCGACGTGAAGTTCGAAAAGATTGTATTTGAGTACGAAAAGGGGCGCCCGGCGCTCAAAGGGATTGATCTGGAGGTGAAAGCCGGCCAATCGATCGCACTTGTCGGTCATACGGGCTCCGGTAAAAGCACGATTATTAACCTGCTGTGCCGTTTCTATGATCCCGTGCAGGGCCGCGTATTAATTGACGGTCAGGACATCCGGAACGTTACGATTGAAAGCCTTCGCTCTCAGGTCGGGATTGTGCTACAGGACACATTTATTTTCTCGGGCTCGATCCGCGACAACATCCGTTACGGCCGGCTTGATGCAACCGATGAAGAGATCGAGTTGGCAGCGCAAGCGGTTAATGCGCATGATTTCATCATGTCTTTGCCTGATGGTTATGAGACGCAGGTGCAGGAAAGAGGCAACGCCTTATCCATGGGACAGCGGCAGCTGCTCTCCTTTGCAAGAGCGCTCTTAGCCGATCCCCGCGTGCTAATTCTGGACGAGGCGACCGCGAGCATCGATACGGAAACCGAGCTGAAAATTCAGGAAGCGCTCAAAACGCTGCTGTTCGGGCGAACTTCCTTCATTATCGCCCACAGGCTGTCAACGATTCGGCATGCGGACAACATCGTGGTGCTCGATCATGGGCAAATTATGGAGCAGGGCAACCATGATCAGCTGATGGAACAGAGAGGGATTTATTATGGCCTGATTGAAGCCCAATACCGTTTCTTATCGGCCTGACCGAAATAAATAAAAGTAAGAATATTCTTTTTTCAAAGCTTGTCTTGACTTTACTAGGAAAAAACCTCCACAATGGAAGAAAAACGAGCGTTGCAGGCAGGCGGGCAGCCTGCCTTGGTCTTTCGCTTGCTTCCAGGAGGTTTTTTGTCATTATGTACGGTTCACCATTCTCGTCCCACGCCAAAAAAATCATGCTGCTCGGTTCAGGAGAGCTCGGCAAAGAAGTCGTTATTGAAGCGCAGCGACTCGGCATCGAAACGATTGCCGTAGATCGTTATGACCATGCGCCGGCGATGCAGGTTGCACATCGCTCTTACGTGATCGATATGCTGGATGCGGCAGCACTGCGCGCTTTAATCGAGCAAGAGCGCCCGGATTTGATCGTGCCTGAGATTGAGGCGATTGCGACAAGCGCGCTTATAGAACTGGAAGATGAAGGCTATCATGTCGTTCCGACAGCTAGAGCGGCATGGCTTACAATGGACCGTGAAGGGATTAGACGTCTTGCTGCGGAGACGCTTGGACTCCCTACGGCGCCTTACCGGTTCGCGGATAGCTTGGAGGAGCTCCGTGAAGCGGTCAAAGAGCTGGGAACGCCTTGTGTGATCAAACCCATCATGAGCTCATCCGGTAAAGGGCAAAGCGTGTGCCGGTCCGAAGCGGAGATTGAGGGCTGCTGGAATGCTGCGATGGAAGGCGGCCGTGCCAAGAAACAGCGGATTATTGTAGAGGGCTTTATTAACTTTGAATCGGAAATCACACTTCTTACCGTTCGTTCCGTATCGGGTACGACATTCTGCGCGCCGATCGGGCATATTCAGAAGGATGGAGATTATATCGAATCCTGGCAGCCGCATGAGATCAGCAGTACGGACCGTGAGCAAGCGGAGGAGATTGCCCGCAAAATTACGGATTCATTGGGCGGTTACGGCATCTATGGCGTTGAACTGTTCTTAACTAAGGATGGCGTATTGTTCAGCGAAGTTTCTCCGCGGCCGCATGACACCGGCATGGTAACGATGGTGACACAGGACTTGTCGGAATTTGCCCTTCATGCCAGAGCGATTCTGGGCCTGCCGATCCCGTCGATTCGTTTGCTGACTCCAGGCGCATCCTATACTTTGAAGGCTGACCGCGAGGAGAAATCATTCCAGATCGGCGGAGTTGAGAAGGCTCTGGCGCTGCCGAATACACAGGTGCGCTTGTTTGGCAAGCCAGAGACTAAAGCCGGAAGACGGATGGCAGTCGCGCTAAGCTCCGCTGACGACGTACAGCAGGCTAGAGAAACGGCCAGACAAGCCGCTCAATCGTTGTTTATTACGTACGAATAAAATTCATGAACGAAGGGGTTTATTGGTGTCGGTCGTCATCATTATTGATGCGGGGATTCCGGTAAGCACCCTTCTTTTTTTTGCTTGTCCCGAAGCCGTCTTACTGGTGTTATTCGTGATGAAAAACATCGTTAACTGGCCATGTGGTGAACGTCAGCAGATTTGCAAATCTTTTCAAGAAGTTTTATTTTTATAAGACAAGCATGTAAATGTTCCACTTTTTTACTATATAAGTTGAACATGAGATTGACCACGATGAGGATTTTCACCGAACCTGAGAGGCCAAAATGTCCGTTAAATTCAGTCCAAAGGGACTATCCTTTATCTAGATGCATGCAATAAAAAGCAGGGGAGTGAAGCGTAAGATGAAGCAACGCGCGAACGGCTCAACATGGCTTTGGAGAGCGATAAGCGTCTCGGCGCTTACTGCGACCTGCCTGCTCTTATTTGGCTTTGCATATGCAGCGAGCGATTTGCTCTTTCCATCAGTCCCGCCAGCCGTTCAGACCGATTCGGAGCAGGAGCAGGGTGGGGGCAGCGCTGAGCTAACCGGGCAGGATGAGATTCGCATTGTCGCGATCGGCGATTCGTTGACCAGAGGCACGGGCGATGTTACGGGTGAAGGTTACGTGAAGCAGGTAGTCGATGGATTGTCTGCCAAGCTGGACAAGCCGGTTCAACTGATCAATAATCTGGCCGTTAACGGACTGCGCGCGGACGAGCTGGCAGATAAGCTTGAATCCGAACGGGGAATGCACCTTGCCGTTGAACAGGCGAATGTCATTTTGCTAACGATTGGCGGCAACGACTTATTCCAGTTTGCCCAAGGCGCCGTGTTCGAGGAACAGCAGGCCGAATCGATGAATAGGAACGAGATTTCACACAGGCTCAGTGAGGGCGTTCAGCGCCTGGAGCGTGTATTCGAGCTGCTGCATGAACTGAACCCGGAGGCAAAGGTCGTATATGTGGGGTTATATAATCCGTTTTACGATCTGCAGCAGCTGCGTGAAGGCAGCCTGCAGGTTCAGGAATGGAACAACTATGCTTACCGTGCTGCCTACGAATACCCGAATATCACTGTTGTACCGACATTTGATTTGTTCGAGTCTACGATTGGCACCTATTTGTCCAGAGATCATTTTCATCCGAATCACGAAGGGTACACGCAGATTGCAGCCCGGATCATCCAAGTACTGCAATGAAGCTGCTGCTGTGACGAAAGGAGGAAGCTCCACGATGACAGATCATCATTCATCTTCTAACGAACCTGAAATTCTGCTATCCGTTCGGGATATAAAGAAAAAAATACGCGGTAAATGGATCATTCACGATGTCAGCTTCGATGTAAGGGCGGGTGAGATATTCGGGTTTCTCGGTCCTAACGGCTCCGGTAAAACAACAACGATCCGTATGTTGGTGGATCTCATCAAACCGACTTCAGGTGAAATCCGGATCTGCGGTTATGATGTCCATAAGCAGCCTGAAGAAGCGCTGCAGCACATTGGCTGTATCGTGGAAAATCCGGAGGTTTACAACTACTTGACAGGCTGGGAAAATCTCGAGCATTTTGCCCGTATGATGCCTGATATAGACGCATTGCGCATTCAAGAAGTCGTAGATATTGTCGGCATGGGCGGGCGGATTCACGATAAAGTAAAGACCTACTCACTTGGTATGCGCCAGCGGCTCGGTATTGCACAGGCGCTGCTCGGGAGGCCCAAGCTGTTGATTCTTGATGAACCGACAAACGGGCTTGATCCGAAGGGGATCAAGGAATTGCGGGAATTTATCCGGATGCTTGCCGATCAAGGCATGAGTTTATTCATTTCCAGCCATCTGCTTAGTGAAATTCAAATGATGTGTGACCGGGTAGCGATTATTAGCCACGGTCGCGTGCTTGCGGTGGGCGGGGTCACTGAGCTCATCGAGGATACTGGAAATTATGTGCTGTGGCAGTTGGATAAACGGGAGGAAGGTTTAACCTTGCTGGCAGGCGAACCTGAAGTGAAGATTATTTCTGCGGAAGAGCATCATATCGACGAAACCGTGCTTGCATCGCTTCCGGGAGCGATTGTAACCGAGGTTTCAGCCGACCGGATCGCTGCCCTCGTGGAACGCTTGGTCCGGGGCGGGATTGGCGTGACTGCTGTACAGAAGGTATCGCCAACGCTGGAGCAGCTATTTCTTAAGATGACGGAGGGGGAAGGCATTGCGTAACCTGTTGCCGCTCATTCAGAATGAAACGTTGAAGGTGTGGAAGAAAAAAAGATTTTATGTAATTCTTCTCATATTATCCGTATTAATTCCGATATTTACTTATGCGCAGATGACCATTGCACGAAATAACGAGGACAATTTTCCGGACTGGCGCAATCAGCTGCAGCAGCAAATTACGGACTATGAAAATACATTGTCCAGTGACCGCATCCCGGAAGAATGGAAAAAATTCCGGCGTATTATGGTGCAGCAATTGACCTATTATTTGGAGCAGGACGTGAATCCTAATGCCCCTAATGCAGTGACGTTTACCCGTAATTTCATGAACAATTCGGTGACCCTGTTTATTCCGCTGCTGGTGCTCGCTGTCGCTTCGGACCTGGTATCGGGAGAACGTTCGAGCGGGACGATCAAAATGCTGCTCACAAGGCCGGTCCGAAGGTGGAAGATTCTGTTAAGCAAGCTGATTACTTTGATCTTATATATCTCGCTTACCATTGTCTCCGCCGTGTTGTTATGTTATCTTATATCCGGCTTATTCTTTGGCTATGGGGGCTGGCAGCTTCCCATATTCACAGGCTTCGTCATTCAAGGATCAGATGTCGATACCTCGTTTGTTCGTCCTGTCCCGCAATGGTTATATATGCTTATGCAGTCCGGCCTAATCTGGTTCTCCGCGGTGTCAGTCGGTTTGCTGGCATTGACGGTCTCGGTATTGGTGAGAAGCACGGCGGCAAGCATTGTCACGATGATGGCAACGATTATTGCCGGTACAATTTTATCCAATATGGCTTCCTCATGGACCAGCGCCAAATATATCTTTGCGGTCAACCTGCAATTAACCGGATATTTGGATGGTTCACCGCCGCCGATTGAAGGAATGACGCTGTTATTCTCCATTCTTGTACTGGCAGCTTGGAGCATCGCCGCAGTCATCGTTTCGTTTGCCGTCTTTACGAAACAGGATATCTTGAATTAAAATAGCTTGAAGTGACTTGTTAAAACCAACTATCTGTTATAAATTGATGGAATAGATAAAGGGGGACGCATATGACAGAGCAAGTGGATTTGTTTGAAGGCAACCCGTCATCCGCGGACCGGAACTATGATGCCGATGATATCCAGGTTCTTGAAGGCCTGACTGCAGTCAGGAAACGTCCGGGTATGTATATCGGCAGTACAAGTGCTTCGGGACTGCATCATCTTGTGTGGGAAATTGTGGATAATGCGGTCGACGAACATCTGGCTAAATTTTGCAGCGCAATCGAAGTCATCGTTCACAGCGACCAATCGATTACCGTAAAGGATAACGGGCGCGGCATTCCGACAGGGATGCATAAGACCGGTGTACCTACGCCACAGGTCGTCTTTACGATTCTGCATGCCGGCGGAAAATTCGGTGGAGCGGGCTACAAAAAGTCCGGCGGCTTGCATGGCGTCGGCGCTTCGGTGACAAACGCGCTGTCAGAGTGGCTCGAGGTCGAGATCTACCGCGATGGTAAAATACATAAACAGCGTTTTGCCTATTGGGTCGACAAGGACGGGAAAGAGCATGTTGGGGAGCCCGTAACCGGACTGGAGATCACCGGCAACACGAACCGTACGGGCACAAAAGTAACCTTCAAGCCGGATACGCGTGTGTTCCATGGGAATACAACGATTAATTTTGATACCTTGTCGGAGCGTCTGCAGGAAATCGCCTTCTTGAATTCCGGGTTAAAGGTTTCAGTCAAGGATGAGCGTTCCGGCAAGCAGGAGGTATTCCATTACGAAGGCGGCGCCCGCCAGTTCGTGCAGTTCCTGAATGAAGAGAAGAACGTACTGCATGAGGTCATTCATTTTGTCGCTGAGAAGGATGACATTGAAGTCGAAGTGGCGCTGCAGTATAACGACGGTTACACGGAGACCATCGCTTCATTTGTTAATTCCATTCCTACGCGCGGGGGCGGTACCCATGAGACAGGCTTTAAAACCGCCTACACCCGTGTAATGAACGACTATGCCCGCAAAAATGCGCTGCTTAAAGAGAAGGAAAAAAATCTCGACGGCAACGATTTGCGTGAAGGCATGATGTCGGTAATCAATATCAAAATGTCGGAGGTCGAGTTTGTCGGGCAGACGAAGGATCAGCTTGGCAGCGCCTCGGCGCGCAGCGCGGTCGATGCGGTCGTCTCCGAGAAAATGCAGGTGTTTCTGGAGGAGAATCCGCAGATTGCGCAGCAGCTCGTGAAGAAGGCGATTCAAGCCAGCCGCGCGCGTGAAGCGGCGCGCAAAGCGCGGGATGAAATCCGCAGCGGCAAGAAGAAAAGCGAGAGCTCGAACCTGAACGGCAAGTTGACGCCGGCGCAATCAAAGGATTATACGCGCAATGAGCTGTTTATTGTGGAAGGGGACTCCGCCGGGGGATCGGCTAAGCAGGGGCGCGATTCAAAACATCAAGCCATTCTTCCGCTAAAAGGAAAACCGATGAATCCGGAGAAGGCCAAGCTTGCCGATATCCTTAAAAACGATGAATATAAGGCGATTATAGCTGCGATCGGAGCCGGTGTAGGGCCTGAATTCGATGCTGAGGAAGGCAATTACAATAAAATCATTATTATGACCGATGCGGATACGGACGGCGCACATATTCAAGTGCTGCTGCTGACTTTTTTCTATCGGTACATGAAACCGCTCATCGATGCGGGCAGAGTCTTTATCGCACAGCCCCCGTTATACAAGATTACGCGTAAATCCGGCAAGCTGGTAACCGTGCGTTATGCTTGGACCGATGAACAGCTCGCCAATTATTTGAAAGAATTTGGCAAAGGATATGAACTTCAGCGTTATAAAGGCCTTGGTGAGATGAATCCGGACCAGCTGTGGGAAACGACGATGAATCCGGAGACGAGAACGCTGCTTCAGGTGCAGATTGAAGATGCGGCCAAAGCGGAGCGCAGGGTTTCCACGCTGATGGGAGATAAAGTAGATCCACGGAAGCGCTGGATTATTGATAATGTAGACTTTACGGAATATGTGGAATAGGAGGCAGACGCATGAGCACCATGGAACAATTTCTGCCGGCGTTTCTTGAGGAGGTCGTTGGCGACCGCTTCGGACGGTATTCGAAATACATTATTCAGGACCGCGCCATTCCCGATGTGCGTGACGGTTTAAAGCCTGTACAGCGGCGGATTTTATATGCGATGTACGACGCGGGAAATACGCCTGATAAGCCGTATCGCAAATCGGCGAAGACGGTCGGGGATGTTATGGGTAATTATCATCCGCATGGCGATTCGTCCATATATGAAGGGATGGTACGGATGGCGCAGCCCTGGAAGATGGGGCACGTATTGATTGACGGTCACGGGAACTGGGGTTCCCTTGATGACGATCCTGCGGCAGCAATGCGTTATACGGAAGCGAGATTGTCCACGATTGCGATGGAGCTGCTTCGCGATATTGATAAACGTACGGTATTATTCAAGGATAATTTTGATAATACGAATAAGGAGCCGGTTGTGCTGCCTTCGCGTTATCCGAATTTGCTTGTTAACGGTGTAAGCGGAATTTCATCCGGTTTTGCAACGGAAATCCCGCCGCATAATTTGCGGGAGGTTATTGACGCCTGTGTCGCTTTAATGAACAATCCAGAGCTTTCGCTGGAAGAACTGATGACGATTGTACGAGGCCCTGATTTCCCGACCGGCGGACTGATTATGGGCGAGGAAGGCATCCGGGAGGCCTACAGCAGCGGCAAGGGCCGTATCCACATCCGTTCAAAAACGGAGATCGAGGAGATGCGCGGCGGCCGTGAGCAGATTGTCATTACGGAAATTCCGTACCAGGTCGTTAAATCGAGGCTGGTTACGGCGATGGAAAACATCCGACTGGAAAAGAAGGTTGAAGGTATCGCCGAGGTACGGGACGAAAGTGGACGCAATGGTCTGCGCATTGTGGTGGAGCTGAAGAAGGATGCCGATGCGCAGGGGATCTTAGCCTATTTACTGAAAAAGACGGATCTGCAGGTTACCTATAATTTCAACATGGTGGCCATTGTCAACAAAACGCCGAAGCAGCTTGGCATCAAGGAAATGCTGAACGCTTATATTGAACATCAAAAAGACGTTGTAATTCATCGGACGAAATATGAGCTTGAGAAGGCCGAGGATCGGGCCCATGTGCTCGAAGGCCTTGTTAAAGCGCTCAATATTTTGGATGATGTGATTGCAACGATCAAAGCGTCCAAAAACCGTCAGGATGCGCAGAATAACTTGATCAAAGCGTATGAGTTCACAGAGCGGCAAGCAGATGCGATTTTGACCTTGCAGCTTTATCGCCTCACGAATCTGGAGATTACTTCGTTAGAAAAGGAATTGAAGGATATCGCCAAAAAGATCGCCTATTACCGTTCGATTCTGGATAGCGAGAAGAAGCTGATCGGAGTGATCCGCGAGGAGCTGCAGGAGATCCGCGAAAAATTCGGAATCGACCGACGCAGTGAAATTCGCGGGGAAGTAGAAGAGCTTAAGGTGAATCTTGAAGTGATGGTCAATCCGGAGGATGTGCTCGTGACGCTTAGTCATGAAGGGTACATCAAACGGACGAGCATGCTTTCCTTCACCCGATCCGGCGGAGAGCTGGAGAGCGCCGGTGTCAAGGAGGGCGATGTCGTCCGTCACTTACTTGAAGTGAATACGATAGAAAGCTTGCTCTTATTTACACGAAAAGGCCAATATTATGTACTTCCCGTGCACCAGATTCCTGAGTTTAAATGGAAGGAAAATGGAACGGCGCTGGTGAACATTGTGCCGATACCCAAAGATGACGCGATTGTAAGCATCATTCCGGTCAAGGAATTCGACCTGCCGAATATGACGCTTGTTTTCGTCACGCGAAAAGGGCAGGTTAAACGGACTGAGCTGAAGGAATACCAGTCAAACCGTTCGACGGCGATCACGGCTTGTAAGCTTGGCGATGGCGATGAGATTATTACTGTTACGTTAAGCGACGGTTCCAAGGATATTATGCTCGTCAGCAAGCTTGGTATGAGTATCCGTTTTTCAGAGCGGGAAGTAAACCCGATGGGACGTGTGGCCTCGGGTGTAAGAGGCATGCAACTGAAGGAAAATGATGAGCTTGCTGCAGCGGTATGGGTAGAAGGAGATGAAGGCGAGCTGCTCGTTCTTAGCGATCTCGGTTACGCGAAACGTTCATTACTGCTTGATTATCCATTGCAAGGACGCGGCGGCAAAGGGGTTGTGACCTTTGAGTTCAAAGAAGGAAAACGCGTAAAATCCAACGGTGACTCATTGGTAGGCGCAGTATGGAGCAAGGATGAAATTCAATTGACATTGCTGACCTTATCGGGATATCAGCATGTTGTATCGACTGAAAAAGCGCCGATCGATGACCGCAAATCGACGGGTAGGGCGATTGCGCAGATCGAGAAGAAAGATCCAATCCAATTGATGTTTATACGCTAATGTAATATGCTGTCTCTATTAATCGTAAGGGCGATTGGGCGGTTCCATCCGTTCGAGCAGCTGCAATAATGTTTCCAGGACGACCCACAATGGCGCCGGCTCATCGAGCCGTTCCAGCCATTGTGGGTCTTTTAGCAGTCCGAATTGTTCTATTTTTCGTATAATCTCCAATTTGCGAGCCTCCACCTGGGTCACCCCTCTCAGAAAGTTCGAGCCATGTCAACAGCCTATATTTCCATTGTATGTCTATTCATGTCAAAATGTTCAAAACTAAATCGATTAATGGCGCAAACTATTAATCCCATTAATCTTTTATTCGACATTGCCAAATGGTATAATGAAAGGCAGG
The DNA here is from genome assembly GCF_014640295.1 of Paenibacillus abyssi. Classification (GTDB taxonomy): domain Bacteria; phylum Bacillota; class Bacilli; order Paenibacillales; family Paenibacillaceae; genus Paenibacillus_D; species Paenibacillus_D abyssi. Next base: position 288,770 of record NZ_BMGR01000001.1, read on the forward strand.
AGGTGGGAAATGTGCATGCTACAGAATTCGCGAGGTTATGGATGAAGTTTTCCAAAGAGTGGAAGATGTACTTGGAGGAAGCGCTGGCCCCCAGCTTAACTGAAGGTCAATTGAATGTGCTTGAGCTGCTGCTGCAGCATCAACCGATGAAACCGTCGGATCTGCTGCAATATCTATCTACAACGCCCGCCGCGATCACAACACTGCTCGATCGTATGGAGCGCAATGATCTGATTGCCAGAACAAGGGATGAGGCAGATCGCCGGATTGTATGGGTGTCCGTAACAACCAAAGGAAACATGGAGGCCAAGCGCGGCATGGAGCTTCGGGAAGCTTATATCCAAGAGGCGCTTGACCGTATTTCATCCCATAATCAGCAGCTGCTCGTATACTTGCTCGGAAAAGTGACAAGCTCGGACAAGACCCATCCGGCAGCAGTCGCCGCCGAGTCCGCCGTGTAACCTCAACACTTAACTGCCGAATCAAGAGACGAGAAGCATGATTTGTGCTCGTTCTAATATGTATATGCAGCAATCTTCAATAAAGTCTCTTTTCAACATATCCACGCTTTCCGTGTTCCTCTACAGCAGCATCCTGTCTGCAGCAAGTTCCAATTGGCTCTGCGTCCAGGTGTTCCATGGCGAGACATGGGGAGGAACGCTGCGGAATGTAAGCGTTTCTTTGGTTATAGGGTGCGTTGTCACAATTGAGGTTGACCAGAGGGCGATCTCAGAATAGGTTCCTTTAGAGGTCGCTTTCCCATATTTAAGATCTCCTTCCAAAGGACATCCAATCGCTGCCATTTGCACCCTGATTTGATGCGATCTTCCGGTATGCAGCCTGATTGCTACCAATGAGCGGCTGCCGGTTGTTGCAATCGTATCATAATCAAGCAGCGCTTCCTTGCTAGCCGGTACCTGATTGCTGAACGAACGAACCGTGTTGGTGCGGCTGTCTTTTAATAAATAATGCTTTAAATGGCCGGAAGGCTTGGCCGGCTGGCCGTTTACGACCGCCGCATAGGTTTTACCGATGCTTCGGCTGCGAACAGCCTCGGACAAACGTGAAGCGGCCTTTGATGTTTTGGCGAACAGCATAACGCCGCCTACCGGTCGGTCGAGGCGATGAACAAGACCGAGAAACACGTTTCCCGGTTTATTGTATCTTCGCTTCAAATCATTTTTGAGCAATGTCAGCATATCGGGATCGCCGCTCTCATCCTCTTGGGAGGGGATGCCGGGCGGTTTCACAACGACAAGCAGGTGATTATCCTCATAAAGGACCGGAATGGGGAGCAGCTCTGCAGAGCGGTTTCCGTTCATTCCTTGGACTCCCATCTCCCTAATATACCGCACGGCAAATTTAATCCGGACTGCGTAATTGGCAGGCCGATTTCCCCGCAATGTATAGAACCGCCGAATTTTCGCCCGATTGTCATGTGCAGCAAGTTGTGTAAAACCGACGGTGACAAACCGGTCGTGTATGAATTGACTAACACAAACAAAGGATTAGGCGATAGAATCGACGTGCAGAACTCCAGGAATGGGTAAAGGTTCTGTTCAAGCTTCCACATTTCCCCGTTGGGTCCGCGGCCATAAGACGGGGGATCCATAATGATCGCGTCATACTGCCGACCTCGGCGCTGCTCGCGCTGCACAAATTTAAATACATCATCCGTAATGAAGCGGACAGGTTTTTGCTCAAGGCCGGACAATTGGATATTTTCCTTGGCCCACTGCACCATCCCCTTCGCCGCGTCCACATGGCATACTTCAGCCCCCGCTGCCGCAGCAGCGACCGTAGCGCCTCCTGTATAAGCGAACAGGTTCAACACGCGAATCGGACGGTTCGCCTCCCGGATCCTGTCCATCATCCAGCTCCAGTTAACGGCTTGCTCGGGAAACAGCCCGGTATGTTTGAAGTTTGTCGGTCGGATCTGGAACCGCAAGTCGCCATAGGAAAGCGTCCATTTCTCCGGCAGCGTTTTGTGGAAATCCCACTGGCCGCCTCCGGAAGAACTGCGATGATAATGGGCATCCGCCTGCTTCCACATCCCGGTTTCCTTCGTAATCGGCCATATGATTTGCGGATCGGGGCGGCGTAAGATAACATGACCCCAGCGTTCAAGCTTATCTCCGTCACCAGTATCCAAAAGTTCGTAGTCAGTCCATTTGTCAGCGATATACATGAGAGGTTCCTTCCTTGACGATAAATTTGTAGCCGACTCCGCGCACCGTAACGATATAGGACGGATTGGCCGGATCGGTCTCGATCTTTTTTCGTAAATTACTGATATGTACCATCAACGTGCGGGTATCACCGACACTGTCGGTTCCCCATATGACTTGATATAGATGGTCCAATTGAAAAGCCTTATTCGGGCTTTGCGCGAGATACGTCAATAAATCAAATTCTTTCGCGGACAGCGGAACATACTGATCGTCAATCTTCACCGTATGCGCATCCAGATCGATCACAAGGCTGCCGAAGGAGAGAACCGTATTCGAACCATTCCCTTCCGTGCGGGCGCTCGATTGAAGCGTCATTCTGCGCAAATGCGCTTTGACACGAGCTACAAGCTGTTTGGGGCTGAACGGTTTTGTAATATAATCGTCGCCGCCCACGGATAAACCGTGTATAATGTCGGTATCGTCGCTTTTGCAGCTTACAAACATGATGGGGACATCGGATCTGGTACGCAGATCTTCACAAACCTCGATACCGTTCATGCTTTTAAGTTGTATGTCGAGAATGATCAGGTCAGGACGGAGCTCCTCTGCTAGTTGAATTGCATCTGTTCCGTTGTCAGCCGTATGGACCTTGTATCCTTCACGTGTTAAATATAAACCGATGAGTTCTGTGATTTCGGGTTCGTCATCGACAACCAATATATGCGTCTCGCTCATTCTTGCTCTCCCTCGCTTTCTCGACTATTATAACGAATGCAAGGGATTTGAAGCAATTATCTTTTGGAGGGAAATAGATTGCTTTGGCAAAGATACATAGGCATTTCCATTCTGGTCATCGTTTTATTGACGTCAGCAGGCTGTATAAGCTCTCCCAAAGACAGCCAGATTCAAGCCCGGCATGGCATGATCGATTTGTCCGGTGTTGACCTGAACCGGCATGGAACCGTAAGCCTCTCAGGGGAGTGGGAGTTCTATCCGTTTAAGCTGCTGAAGTCTGGCACAATATGGGATAACATCCCTGCTGCATACGTTACGGTGCCAAAATCATGGAACAGCTATACGGGAATTGATGATTTACATGATGGAGAGGGCTACGGTACCTTTCGATTAACCATCATAACACAGCCGGGCGATTACATATTATCTTTACGCATTCCGAACATTTCGAGCGCCTACCGCTTATGGGTTGAGGGCAGGCTGATCGCCAGTGGAGGCGAGGTCGCCGATAACAAACAGGATTCTTCCCCGGGACAGTATCCAAAGGTGGTTTCCTTTCAGAACGGAGACGGGCATCATGAGATGGTCGTTCAAGTATCCAATTATGACCATCGCCGCGGCGGCATATGGACGGATTTTATACTGGGCATGAGCGATGAAATGGAGCAATACCAGATGCGAGTTACAGCCGAGCAGATGGTCATCTTCGGCAGTCTGGTCATGGTCGGCTTTTATCATTTGGGTTTGTTCGCGCTCCGGCGTAAAGAAAAATTCACTTTATGGTTCGGACTGCTTTGTTTGTTTGTTTCCTTACGGATTATTGTCACCGGTGATGCTTATTTGATGCAGTGGTTTCCTGAGATCTCTTGGGAAGCAGCGTTAAAAATCGAATACATCACATTCTCATTGTCCGCGTTGTCAACGTATCTATATATTTATTATTTGTTTCCGAAGGATGTATCCAAGCGGTTCTTAATTGCTTTGATCATTATAAGCGCCGCGTTATGTCTTATCGTACTCACGACAACCGGCGGCTTCTACTCCAAGCTGCTCGGTATCATTCAATTATACGTGGTTTTAACCAGCCTCTATCTATTATATATACTGGTCTCAGCAAGGCTGCGAAGACGTGAAGGAGCCTTGCTCGTTTTAAGCGGTGTTTTAGTTTTCTTCATTGCAGTCTTAAATGATATGTCGTTTTATAATGAATGGTTTGGCATCAGCGATCTCGTTCCCATTGGATTGTTCTTCTTTATTATGATGCAATCTTTCATCATTTCATCCCGATTTTCCCATGCGCTTCGCAAGGTGGAGCTTGTGTCCGCTGAGGTTCGGGAATTAAACACACATCTGGAAGAGCGTATCGAAGAGCGGACGAATGAACTGCTCAGGTCCAATGAAACATTGGAGAAGGCCAATGCTGAGCTTGCCAAAATGGAAAATTCGAGGCGTCATTTGATGACGAACATCTCCCATGACTTAAGAACGCCGATGACGCTCATTCAAGGTTATTTGGAGGTGCTCCAGGATGAAGTCGTCAAAGATCCCAAGGAGCAAGCAAGATATATCCGGTTGATGCTGAATAAGGTTGACGGACTGAACCGATTGATCGACGATTTATTCGACTTATCCAAGCTGGAAGCCGGTCAGGCGCCTTTTGACAAACAAAACATTCGATTATCCGAATGGATTCACCTTCAGGCAGAATACTATCAGCTCGATATTGAGAGCAAAGGGATCGCCTTTGAATGCCGATTTGTACAGGAAGAGGAATCAGAAGCGCTCAATCCGGAGTTGATAAAACTTCACATCGATCCGTTTCGAATGAGCCAAGTGATGTCAAATCTCATTTACAATGCGCTCAAGCATATGACAGAAGGCGGGAAATTGACGATCACCTTTGCTTATGATGCCCGCAATAAAACCGTTGTTACGGGCGTTCATGATACCGGAAGCGGTATGGATGCTGAAGATTTGCCCTATATCTTCGACCGGTTTTACAAGAAAGATAAGTCTCGAAATCCGGTTTATGGAGGCAGTGGCATCGGGCTGGCCATCGTAAAAGAAATTGTTGATGCGCATGATGGGACAATTCATGTGGAAAGCCAATTAGGGAACGGGAGCGTCTTTTGGATTACGCTGCCGGCAAGAGAGGAGAGAACGGCATGAACATTACGGGAAGAAGAATAGGCTATCTAAGCGGCGCAGCTTGTTCAGCAGCGATCTTTGCTAGCCTACTTCTTACGATTCCGGAGTAAGGGCCTTCATCGTTAGACCGGAGTGTAACCACTATGATTGGCAATACTGTCAATGAGGGAATGACTGCTTTTTGGGAGTGCTAATGCGATGCTGGCTTGTACACTATATGGCTTAGCTTATATTTCAGTATTCATTTTGCAACCGATATTATTTCCGGTTACGCAGCGGGAGATGTTGTTGTCTTGTTGAGCTTGCTTTTCTTCAAAAAACCGATCTCACCGTAAATATAGAACGTCTACATAAGCATGTGTACAAAACATCATTCTGCCTGTTGGATGACTTTCATCATCTGGTCGATCGATCGTTTGCGTTTATCATGATCCATATTATTGAGAAGACGGATAATTTCGATCGTATCGGGCATGATGGTGTTTTCCTGCTTGCTGGATTCACCTCCGATAATATAATCTAATGTTACATCAAACAGTGCGGCCAATTTGATTAACGTTTCATACACAGGCTGGCGGTTGTTAATCTCATAATGGCTATATGCGGAGCGGGTAATGCCGATTTGGCGGGCTACTTCTTCCTGTGAGATGCTTTTTTTTAGACGTAGTTCTCTTAATCGATCTCCCATCGTCATGTCGTGAACTCCTTAGACTTATACTTTCTTTCTCGTTTTAGCCAACCTGAAACAGTTTCTCTACTATTAGTAATTTATGATACAGAGTGTATCATTGTCAAGTGTCAACAGTTAAAAAAATAAGAAAGAAGGGTTAGATTTGAAATTATTATTTCAGTGCGATTGTGGTAATCAGACCAACTTTTTTGCCATAGGCGATACGGATGAGCTGGGAAGGGAAACATTAGAGGTGGAAGATGACGAGCGATTGCGGATCGTGTTCGGCGAAACGGGGCTTATGTTCATTTGTAATTTTTGTAAGCAAACCTATATTATTGACAAGAATGTAACCGGGTGATATAATGACCTATCTACTTGTAATATAAAATTAATGAATGTTTCTATAGATATACCCGATTCACACTGGCGCGGTCTTCGGAGCCGCAAGGATGGAAGAGAGGCAGGGCTTTCGTTGTTTTAGGTTTTTGAAATGTCTTAATAATCAAGTGGAATACCAAACTGCCCGTGAGGGCAGTTTTTTTGATTTTCTGTTATTCTTGGCGCAAATACCGTTTGTCCTTCAAAAACAGCTTCCAAAATAAGTAGAAAGCGGGACCGAGAATCAGCAGTCCGATAACATAAGAGACGAGCAGTGCCCGGAACGTGTTAGGGTTGGTGAACCCCTGCTCTACAGTCAGATACGGATAGATAATATACGGGAGATGTGATAGCCCGTATCCGATGCTGGCGAAGGCATATTGGACGATAATCGCAGTAAAGGCGGCTCTCGGGACACCGGGCATGCCGTTTGCCGGCTTCCATAATAAAGCTGTATACCCGATTACGAATGCAAGTGTCGAAAAGATGAACCAGAGCACGTTGTTCTCGATCGCTTCCACGATCCAGTACGCTTCCGAGACCATCGTATAGGTCGTGATGACGGCAAAAAACAGCGTAAACGGACCCAGCCAAAGCGCTGCTTTGCGATATAACAGATAAGCCCCCCGATCACCGGATTCTTTGGAATAATCGGCCAGAAAGAGCGCCGATAAAAAAAGCTCGGTGGACAGGCCAAACCCCAGATGCACCCAGAGTGTAGGCGAAGCCAACAAACGGCCGAAATGAAGGATAGGCACCCCATCCACGATGTCGATAAAACCGCCCAGCGAAATCGGCAGCACAGCTACAAGCAAACCGGGAATAAGCAATCCGGTGACGCCGGAAACAATGGTGAGCTCTTTTCCGTATTTTTTAGAGGAATAGGCGTATACCATAAAGCTGCTGCGGATCAAAAGCAGGATCAAAACCAGGCTTACCGGCAGCAGCAGGGCTGTTCCCAGCATCGATATGGCCTTCGGGAAAAAACCGACCAAGGCAACAACGACCAGAACCAAGAATGTATTCGTCACCTCCCAAGTCGGTGATAAGTACCGGTTGGCAAGCGCCCCGGCATTCGTCACTTCGCTGCGGCCATACACCATTCCCCAAAAGCCCGCCCCAAAATCGACAGAACCCAAAATGGAATATACGAATAACAGCGTCCAGACTAAGAGGATCGCAATCGATGACTCAGCCATTGGTCCCAACCCCTTCATCTTCAGTTATATGCGGCTGCGGCATTAAATCTTTGGAAACCGGATGGCGCTTGAAGTAATAGCGCAGGACAAATGCGGTCAGAAATAACAAAACCGCGTAGATGCTTACGAATAAGGTAAACAGCAGCCCTAAGTTACCCGTTTGGGTGGCAGCGTCCTTTGTCAGCTGCATGTGGTATATCGTCCATGGCTGGCGGCCGGTACAGCTGAAAATCCAGCCAGTCTCGATACCGATCAGGGACAGTGCGCCCGAGCTTACGAGCAGCCTTAACAGCCAGCGGGGAAGCGTCCGCTTGAGCACGTATCGCCAGATCAAGACGCCGAAAGACAAGCCGATCAGCAGTATGCCGATTACAACCATAATATTGAACAGCGTATGGATATAAAGCGGCGGCCATAGCTCTCTGGGGTATTCATTCAAGCCCTTTACGACTGTATCAAAGCTGTTGCCTGCGAGAAAGCTGAGCGCCCAGGGAATTTCGATGCCGCCTTTCACTTCTCCCGTTTCAGGATCGGCCACGCCAAATATGGCGAGCGGCGCATAGTCGGTTGTCTCGAACAATCCCTCAGCCGCGGCCAGCTTCTCAGGCTGGTAATGATGCAGCATCTGGGCGGTAGCATGGCCATTCAGAGCAGTGAACAGGGAAAGCGCACCGCCAACGATAAGCCCGAGCAGGAGGGCGCGGTTATGATAATCGTACTCTTCCTTTGATTTACCTTGTTTGAGCAGCTTATAGGCGGCCAGCGAGACAATGACGAATGCCCCCGTCATATATGCGGAGGAAAGGACATGAAGCGCTGTTGTATAAAGGCTGGGGCTGAATATAGCCGCGATTGGATCCACATTAACAACCTCGCCGTTTACGAGATCAAAGCCCCGGGGTGTATTCATCCATGCATGGGCATCGGTAATCAAGACGGCTGAGGCACTGGCTCCCAGCGCAACGAAAAAGACGCTGACAATCCGAAGCAGCGGGGAGAGCCTGTCTGCTGCATACACATAGATGGACATGAAGACCGCTTCAAGAAGAAAAGCCCAGATCTCGACTTGAAACGGTACGGCAATGACCTGCCCCACAATGGCCATAAAACCAGGAAACAGCAGCGATAGCATGACCCCCACAATCGTCCCCGATGGAATAGCGACCCCTAAAATGATGGCAAAGCCTTTGGTCCAGCGTTTCGCAAGGATAGCATAATGCTTGTTTTTTCGGATTTGGAACATCAATTCAGCAAATACGACCATAAATGGAATTCCTACACCCAGCGTCGCGAAAATAATGTGAAACGCCATTGATGTGCCGAACAAGGAGCGGGCTAATTCGACGTTATCCATAGTAGTACACTTCCTTTCTCAATTATGCGGTGGATGTGAAACTTCTTCCAAGTTAATATGAACGAAAACGTTCTGGATTATTTATCCTAAATATCGTTATATCTTTTGTTTTGGGGCTTGAAATTAAAAAATGATTCTCCTGCAAAAATGTGGATCGCAGGCTTGTCCGAGCTTCGCAAGCCGATGCTGCACCTGCATACCCAATTCAACCGTGATATTCCATGGGACAGCATCGATATGGACTTTATGAACACGAACCAGTCCGCGCATGGTGAGCGTGAATATGGATTTATCGGTACAAGATTGGGAATTAACCGCAAAGTGGTTGTTGGATATTGGGAGAATCCCGATGTCATCGCGCGGATTAGCGGTTGGATGCACACCGCGGTGGCGGTGGCGGAGAGCCGCAATCTGAAAGGCTCGTTTCGGAGATAATATGCGCCAGGTAGCGGTTACGGAAGGCGATAAGGTAGAAGCGCAGATTAAATTCGGATGGTCAATCAACGGTTACGGTATCGGGGATTTGGTCCAGCGGATGAAGGAAGTATCAGATAGCGAAGTGAAGCAGCTTCTGGGTGAATATGCTGAGCGCTACGAAATCTCCGAGGCGTCCCGCAATACACCGGCAATCTGGGATTCGATAGCGGAGCAGGCCCGCATTGAGCTGGGCATGAAAGCTTTCCTGGAGGAAGGCGGCTTTACCGCTTTCACGACTACCTTTGAGGATCTGCTTGGCATGAAGCAGCTGCCTGGTCTTGCTGTACAGCGCTTAATGGAGCAGGGATACGGCTTCGCAGGAGAGGGGGACTGGAAGACAGCGGCATTAACGAGAATGATCAAAACGATTGCAGGCAATAAGCAAACTTCGTTTATGGAGGACTATACCTATCATTTCGAGCCTGGCAATGAGATGATTCTTGGTTCGCACATGCTCGAAGTATGTCCAACGGTTGCCGCGCACAAGCCTAGGATCGAGGTACACCCACTCGGAATCGGCGGCAAAGCCGATCCTGCGCGTATTGTGTTCGACGGATTAGACGGCGCGGCGGTAAATGCTTCTCTTGTCGATATGGGCAATCGTTTCCGTCTGATCATTAGCGAGGTGGATGCAGTCAAAGTAGAAAAAGAAATGCCGACATAGGGGACAACCCATTCCAATTTTAAGGAGAATGTTCGGAAATTTTAGGTTCAATAAAGTGATGATAAAGCTTTGCCAGGATCACTTTTGCAATGAGATAAACCGGTATCGCCACCATAATCCCGATAATGCCGCTGATTGTTCCCGCAATCAGTATTAGCAGAATCGTGACGACCGGATGGATATCGAGCTTTCTCCCGTAGATATGCGGCGACAAAAGGTTGCCCTCGATCTGCTGTGCAATCATGATAATGAGAATGACCCAAATCACGGAAGACGGGGAGTCGATAAATGCGACGATCAGGCAAGGAATCATGGCTAGAATCTGACCGATATAAGGAATTAAATTAAAAAACGCGACGATTAATGCAAGCATCAGGGAGTAGGGGAGATCGATAATCAGAAAACCGATATAGACCATGATCCCAAGTAATACGCATAGAACTACCCGACCTAAAATAAATTCGCTTAAAATTTTATCGATTTGCAGCAGCGTATCCCGGGTCTCGGAGCGCAAGCGCGGAGGGAACGTATGCAAGATTTTGCGATACGCTTCCTTATCCTGTTTCAGCATGTAATAAAGAAGAATGGGAACGGTGCTGATTACGATAATAAACGTAGTGATAAATGAGACGGCCCCGGAAACGTATTCGGATGCGGAGTTGATTACATCGGATAAATAGTCCGTAAGCTTGTTCATCAGGCTGGATTCGTTGATGTCGACGCCTTGGACGATTTCACTGTTCTGCAGTTGCTGCAGCTGATTCTGGAAGTCGGTGGCCAATAACGGCAGGCTCTCGACAAAGCTGGTAATTTGAGATTTTAGCGTAGGCCATACCAGGAATAGAAACAAAATAAATAGTCCGGCCATTAAGGCGTACAGCAGCAGAATCGCAAGGGCCTTGTTCATCTTTAAGTGATGAAGCTTGGATACAAATGGACGAAGGATGTAATAGAAAAAAACAGAAAAAATGACAGGCATAACAACAATGTCAAACGCTAATCGAAATGGGCGGAACACAAAATCGATTTTGGAAGCCAAATAGATCATGATTAACACTAAAATAATATTAATCGCCGCTTGATAAAATCTTCCGCCGATCTGCACTCGGAACGCCCCCAATCTTCACATCATGTGATTAAATACCCGATAGGATTCATCTATAAACCGAGTGGGGAGAAACGGATCAACAAGCTCGTCTTTAGGCTAATCAGGAAACTTTTTGTAATGATGTAACTCGTTGGATTTTCCGCCACCGAAACAGCTTTAAAAGCCGCTTACTTTACTGTTAGAAGTAAGCGGCTTTCTATGTGATCCGTATGCTGCTGCAGTTACACTTCGATTAAGCCTAATTTGAAATCTACAGCGGAATGTTCATCCTCAAAATTCGGCACCGATGTGGAGTAGTGGTTGATGGTTCCTCTGAATTTCAGGCTTTTTCCGGGAACGCTGACATCAAATGTTGTATTATACAATAATACGGTTATGTCGTGGTAATCCTGTCTTCCTCTAACCTTAAATTCAAATGATATTTGTTTTGATTCTTTGCCGGATGCGTTGTTAACGATATCTTCTTTATAGTTCGTTACGCTAATCGTCATGTGATCGAGAATGACTTCTTCTACCATTACCATTTCTCCTTTTCGTTCGTGAGACTGCTATGTACATTGGCTGGCAATGAAGCTGCATTTGAACAGAATAACTAAGTAAGAGTTAGTGTAACAGAAATTTTGCATAAAATACAAACCATGTGCATGAGCACAATCATTGCTTTGTCATCCATAGTAAAAAAGACCAGCTTCAGCGGGTAAAGTTGTATGGGCGATGCATTTAGAAAGGAGTTTTGTTCTGGATGGAATTTTGCTACAATTAATCAAAGCCTGTCATATAGGGAGGGATATGAATTTTTAATGGAGTATCGGAATAAGATGGATGTGATGAGAGTGCACCAGCTGATTTGTAAGCGTTAACATTATTGTCCTTATCCTTGATATGGGGTGGTAACAGTGGGAACTCGCTTATTATCGGAATACTTAATTAAAAATCATTATCCGCATTTAAAGTATATAAGAATTCATACGGGCGGCAAAAATACGGCTGTCATCTATGCATGGAACGAGGAGCTTCAACTGCCGGATAAGGATATCGCCAGCTTGCAGCAGTTTGCTTCGGGTCATCTGCTTCCGTATATTTGCTTCAAAGTGAAAGCCTATCCGATGGTTCAGGACGACAAGGTCCCGCCTGTATATGAGCTTCCCGATGACATTATACAAGCTGCAATGAGCAGAAACCTGGATCAATATGGCATTGTGGGCGTCATTAATAACATGTTATCAGAAGGCCATATGATCTTTAATCATTATGATGCGCATACGGGAACCATACACTTCGATGTACACACCACAGCGGCGGTAACGGCGATCGAAAAGGATCTGATTAGCCAATATCTCTACGAAATCATACCGATTGGTTCCACCTTTGAAGTGACTTATCGGTGAGTATTATCACATAGGATGAAATAAAGGGGGTGTCCCATAAGTCATCGATGATGACGACGGGACACCCCCTTTTTGATGGTATGAAATTGATTACTTAAACAACGATAAAAACTTGCCGTAACCCTCGCGTTCAAGGTCCGCTTTAGGAATGAAGCGCAGCGCTGCCGAGTTTATACAGTATCGCAGCCCGTTCGGTCCCGGGCCGTCCTCAAATACATGTCCGAGATGGGAATCCGCATCGCGGCTGCGCACCTCGGTGCGGATCATCCCATGGGTAAGATCAAGATTTTCTTTGACATGTCCCGGAAGCAGGGGAGCGGTGAAGCTTGGCCAGCCGCAATTGGAATCGAACTTCTCCCGCGAGCTGAACAGCGGTTCTCCGGAGACGATATCAACATAAAGGCCTTCCTCGCGATGGTCCCAGAACTCATTGCGAAAAGGCGGTTCCGTTCCATTATTTTGCGTAACATGATACTGCATATCCGTCAGCGTGTTTCTTAGATGGTCAAGATCTTTCTGAAGAGACCAATGCTGCTCAATAAATGCGTCGCGTCCCGATCCCCGGCGATAAGTTTTATAACGAAACGGATTTTTCTTGTGAAATTCCTGATGATAGTCTTCTGCGGGATAGAAAGGAGCAGCCGGTTCAATCGGCGTAACGATCGGCCGATCAAATCTGCCGCTTTCCTCGAGGGCGCGCTTTGAGGCTTCCGCTTCCGCTCGTTGCCGCTCGTTGTGATAATAGATAACCGTCCGGTAGGAATGTCCGCGGTCATGAAATTGCCCGCCCGCATCGGTGGGATCGATCTGCCGCCAGAAAATATCGAGCAAATCGGTGTAGGCCATAACATTCGGATTGAACTTGATCTGCACAGCCTCGGCATGTCCGGTTGTTTCAGAGCAAACCTCTTCATACGTGGGATTAGGCTTGTCACCGCCGGTATAACCCGATACGATGCTTAAAAAACCCGGGATTTCTTCAAAAGGTGATACCATACACCAGAAACAACCGCCGGCAAACGTCGCTAACTCAATATTGTTTTCATTATGTTGATCCATAATTGGAATCACTCCTTATCCTGATAGTTTTATTGTACCCAAGGGAATGATTGTCGTCAAAGGAGGTTATACTTGGTTTCCGTTGACCACGGACTAGGAAGCGTTTACAATGAAAGTCAACTGATTCTATCTCATCTCCCGGGAGGGATTCCTATCAATTCCTTTAAAGCATTAGTCGTAGACAAGATTGATGATCGTGTGAAAACAGATATTCGTTTCCTTGCATTAGATGAATTGCCGCCGGGTGAGCTGCTCGTGAACGTTGTATATTCCAGCATCAATTATAAAGACGCATTAGCTTGCATCCCGAACGGAAATATAGTCAAGACCTATCCATTCATTCCTGGCATCGATATGGCGGGGATTGTTGTCGAAAGCAGGAATGAACATTTCAAAGAAGGGGATGAGATCCTTGTTACCGGTTATGATTTCGGGGTGAGCCATTATGGCGGTTTGAGCCAATATGCGCGGATTCCAGCGGAATGGGCGGTAAAGCTTCCGCAGGGACTCTCGTTAAAAGAAGCGATGATCTTCGGTACGGCTGGCTTTACAGCGGCGATGTCCGTCCAAGAATTGCAGCAAAACGGGATTCTCCCGGACAGCGGTCCCGTTCTTGTGACCGGCGCGTCGGGAGGCGTAGGAAGTGTCGCGGTAGCTATACTGTCAAAGCTTGGGTATGAGGTGGCAGCAAGCACAGGAAAAGAGGACAGGAGAGAAGAGCTGCTTAAGCTGGGTGCCTCTCGGGTCATGTCCAGGGAAGAAGTCATTCCTGAACAGGCGAGGCCGCTGAACAAACAAATCTGGTCCGGCGCGGTTGATTGCGTTGGCGGGAAAACCTTGGCGTCTATATTAAGCAGCGTGCAATATGGCGGGGCGGTTGCGGCCAGCGGCTTAACCGGTGGAATCGAGCTGCCGACGACGGTATTTCCGTTTATTCTTCGGGGCATCCGTCTCATTGGCATTGATTCTGTATCCGCAGGCATGGCCAGACGGGAGCAGGTATGGAAGCTGTTAGCTGGGGAGTACAAGCCGGTTATGCTGGAGGACATGTACACAGAAATCGCTCTGGAGCAGGTGCCAGAGGTTGTTCCTTCTATGCTGGATGGACAATCGCGGGGAAGGGTTATTGTTAATCTGAAAGGATGAACTGTTGAAAAAGAAAAGAAAATGTTCTTTTATCGGAAATTTTGTATTTACTATGTCAGCGTTTCCATGATATATTGTTAAATGTCGTTAGACACAATATGTTCAAAGTTAGCTAATGATTGTGCAAAACGGTTCACACGGGACAGCGATCCTGTCTTCCGGTTAACGGTTTTCACAATAATGTATAGTTGCGTGCAGTTGGTGCTGAGTAGTGTTCCTGCTTAAGGCTAACCGCCGCAGTCTTTTTGCTGCGGGAATTCCCTCAGCAAAAGACTGCGGCGGTTTTCATGTATATAGATAAACATCATGATAAGGGGAAATGAAAGGATGCAAAAAACAAAAAACCGCTGGCTAATTGCCGCCTCAGCGGTCGGAATCCACATCTCGATCGGTTCGGTATACGCATGGAGCGTTTTTTCCAAGCCGCTGATCGACCAATTCGGATGGGATCTTAAAGAAGTAACTTACACTTTCAGTATTGCTATTTTATTTCTGGGTCTTTCCGCTGCTTTTTTAGGACATTTTGTGGAGAAGTTCGGCCCGCGCAAAGCAGGCCTGCTCTCCGCCGCTTTCTTTGGTATCGGGATTATTGGTTCAGGTTATGCGGTAGATGTAGGATCATTGGCGCTGTTGTATTTATTTTACGGCGTATTCGGGGGGATTGGCTTAGGGGTTGGTTACATAACGCCGGTGTCCTCCTTGGTGAAATGGTTTCCGGACAGAAGGGGCTTAGCCACCGGGCTTGCCATTATGGGCTTTGGTTTTGCATCGTTGATCAGCAGTCCGATCATGGCGCGTTTGATCGATTCGGTTGGCATTGCAAACACATTTTATATTTTAGGCGCAATTTACTTCGTTCTTATTGCCAGCTCAGCGCTATATCTTGCTCCGCCGCCAGCAGGCTGGCTGCCGGCGCATTATAAAGCGGCGATCGAGTCCGGCAAGAAGGAGCTGAAAGTCGATCTGTCTCAGCTTACCGCTAATGAAGCAGTAAAAACCTCACGCTTCTGGATGCTTTGGGTTATGCTCTTTATCAACGTAACATGCGGTATCGCCGTAATCTCCGTTGCTTCTCCAATGGCACAGGAAATTGCGGGCATGACCCCGCTTGCCGCAGCTGCAATGGTTGGCGTGATGGGCTTGTTTAACGGACTGGGCCGTATCGGATGGGCGTCCTTCTCCGATTATATCGGAAGGCCAAATACGTATACAACGTTCTTCATTATCCAAACCGTAGCATTTGTTCTGCTCCCGTTATCTGGAAACGCCTTGATCTTCCAGCTGCTGATCTTTTTGATCCTTACCTGTTACGGCGGCGGTTTTGCGTCGATCCCGGCTTATATCGGCGACCTGTTCGGTACGAAGCAGCTTGGAGCGATTCACGGCTATATCTTGACTGCATGGGCAGCGGCAGGCTTGGCCGGCCCGATTATAGCAGCATGGGTCCGCACGACGACTGATAGCTATATCGCTACGCTGTATATTTTTGCTGTACTGTTCGTTGCTGCGTTTATCGTATCTCTGCTGATCCGATTAGAGATCAAGAGACTCCAGGCGGCGAACGCACAGCTGTCCAAAGGGCTGGCAAGTTAATAGGTAATCACTAAGCGGCATCTCCATTTGAGGGGATGCCGTTTTTTTTGTGCAGGTGCACTTTAACCTCTATCAGTTAAACAAGACCATGCATGACTCCTCAGTGAGCAATCATGCATGGTCTTGTATTCGTTTGTCGTTGATCCATCTGCCGATATCCTTTTCTGAAACGAATTACCACTTGACAAAGAGCACGGAAAGCATTAGTTTTGTACTTAGGTATAACTTTTGCATAAGGGAAACATTTTTGTATAAGTACAGATTATTTGGGTGAATGCAGCATGAAGTTCATTTCACAATATCAGGAGGAGATACACATGAAAAATCAGTTGCTTAAGCGAATATCAATCCTCGGGAGTGTAATGGTGGTGCTCGTCTTGTCGCTGCTGCTCTCTGCGTGTTCTTCGGATGCGGCGAGTCCGCAAATTCCAGGGGAGGACGGCAAGATTAACGTTGTGACGACAATCGCACAGATCGCTGAACCGGTATCGATGATTGGAGGCGACCGGGTTAACGTAGAGAGTCTGATGGGGCCTAGTGTGGATCCGCATCTTTATAATGCGACACATGGGGACATCCAGAAGCTGGAGGGTGCAGATATCGTGCTGTACAGCGGACTCCACCTGGAAGGGAATATGACGGAAATTTTCGAACAGATCGGCAAGTCAAAGCCGGTTGCGGCTATTGCGGAGGCAATCCCGCAGGATAAGCTGCTTAGAGATAAAGCGGGGGCTGCCGATCCGCATGTATGGTTCGATATCGGGCTGTGGAAGCAGGCGCTTGGCGCTGCAACTGAGGCGCTAATTAAGTATTCGCCGGACGATGCTGTATATTTCGAAACGAACAAGGCGAAGTACTTTGAGCAGCTGGATGAGCTGCAGGCGGAGGCCCAAGAAAAGCTGGCGTTAATCCCGCAAGATAAACGTGTGCTTGTAACGGCCCACGACGCATTTGGTTATTTCGGGCGTATGTACGAGATGAAGGTGGTTGGCCTGCAGGGGCTGAGCACGGAGGATGAGATCGGCATCTCCGATATCGACGAGACGATTGAAACCTTAATGGAACATCACATTCCGGCTGTCTTCGTAGAAAGCAGCATCAATCAAAATTCGATCAAAGCCGTCATTGAAGGCGCTGCAAGCCGTGGGCTTGATGTAAGGCTGGGCGGCGAGCTGTTCTCGGATGCAATGGGTGAGTCCGGAACGGCGGAAGGCACCTATATCGGTATGTACCGGCATAATGTGGAGACGATTTTTCATGCTTTAACAAGTGAGGGTGAGTGATATGGCCGTATTAAGCGTACAAGGATTGAATGCATCGTACCGGAGAAACAAAGTACTTGACGAGGTATCCTTCGAAGTGCAGCCAGGTTCATTAACGAGCATCGTCGGGCCCAATGGAGCGGGCAAATCAACACTGCTGAAGGTATTGCTGGAGCTGCATCCGAAGCTGTCCGGTTCCGTTTCTTTTTTCGGCTCGACATTCGGCAGGATGAAAACCCGTGTCGGTTATGTCCCGCAGCGCGGCTCGGTGGATTGGGACTTTCCTACTCATGCGCTCGATGTTGTGATGATGGGGCTGTATGGCCATGTGGGATGGCTGAAATGGCCGAAGCGCTGCCATCGGGAGAAGGCGATGGCTGCGCTGGAGCAGATGGGGATGGCGGATTATGCCGGGCGGCAGATCAGCCAGCTCTCCGGAGGGCAGCAGCAGCGGGTATTCCTGGCCCGTACGCTTGTGCAGGATGCGGATCTATACTTTATGGATGAACCGCTGGCCGGTGTGGACGCCGCAACGGAGCAGGCGATCATGGCGACCCTCAATGAACTGAAGACGGCGGGCAAGACGGTCATGGTCGTGCATCACGACCTTCAGACGGTAGAGGATTATTTCGACCATGTGCTGCTGCTGAACCGGACGGTCGTGGCGCATGGCAGTACAGAGGATGTATTTACGAAGGAGAATGTATATCGGGCTTATGGCGGAGGACTCCGCTGGGTAAGGGAGGGGTAATGATGACTTTACTGCTCTCACCCAATGCGCAGTGGGTGCTGCTTAGTACGTTGATTCTCGGGATGGCCTCGGGCATGATCGGCTGCCTTGCCTATTGGAAACGGCAAAGCCTGATGAGCGACGCCCTGTCCCATGCCGCTTTACCGGGTGTCGTCATTGCCTTTGCGCTGATCGGAACGAAGTTCCTGCCAGTCATTATTGCAGGAGCGGCCGTAAGTGCGCTGATCGGCGCTTTGCTCATCCAATGGATCCGTTCCTCCAGCCGTATCAAAGAGGATACCGCGATGGGCATTATTTTATCCGTGTTCTTTGGCCTCGGCATTATGCTGCTCACCATTGTTAACCGGACCGCCAGCGGCAATCAGAGCGGTCTGGACGGTTTCATCTTCGGGCAGGCGGCTTCAATGACCCGCCAGGATGTATATGTCATGCTGTTTCTTGCGCTTATTGTGATGCTAGTCGTGTTTATTGCCTTCAAGGAGTGGAAGCTATTTCTGTTCGATGCGGATTTTGCCAAAGGACTCGGGATGTCCAATCGTCTGATGAATGGTGTATATCTGGCTGTGCTCGTCCTTGTTATCGTGATCGGAATTCAGGCGGTTGGCGTTATTCTCATGGCGGCGCTGCTCATCATTCCAGCTGTCAGCGCACGGTATTGGACGCATTCGTTTAAATGGATGATCATTTTGTCTGCTTTGTTCGGCGGCGGGGCAGGCATGCTCGGTACGATGATCAGCACACTTGGCAAAGGATGGCCGACAGGCCCGTTTATCGTCGTTGCCTCCTCTGCTTTTTTCATCTTTTCACTGCTATTTGGCGCACAAAAGGGATTGTTGATCAAGGCACTGCAGCTGCGGACACAGAAAAAACAGCTTATCCGGCCATGGAACGCACAGGTCAAGCTGGAGAAGGGGGATTAACATGAGTTACACAGGATGGATTCTGCTTACCGCATCGCTGGTCGGATTGTCATGCGGGTTAATCGGTGTCTTTCTCATCTTACGTCGGATGGCGATGATGGCGGATGCGATAAGTCATAGCGTACTGCTTGGCATAGTCATTGCCTTTATAATCACGCGTCAGCTGAGCGGCGGACATATGCTCATCGGCGCGATTATAGCGGGACTTCTGACAGCAGTGCTTGTTCAGTGGTTCAACTCTCTTAGCATCCAGCACGATGCTTCGATCGGTGTTGTATTCACCACTTTATTTGCGATTGGCGTCATTCTGATTGCCACGCAGGTCGGGAATGCTCATCTGGATGTCAAACATGCGTTGATGGGTGAGATTACGTTCGTCCCCTGGAATACGATCGAGCTGCCTTTCATCGGAGCTGTGCCCGAAGCTGCATTTCTATTGGCCATCGTATTGATCGTGGTGCTGCTTGCAATCCTTGCCTTCTATAAGGAGTGGAAGATTACCTCCTTCGATCCGGCGCTTGCAGCCAGCCTGGGTATCCCGGTCATGCTCATGCATTACGTGTTTATGTCGCTTGTCTCCGTCACTACAGTTGCATCATTTGACGCAGTCGGTGCGATTATGGTGGTCGCCATGCTCATTACACCGGCTGCCGCCGCTTACTTGTGGACGGACCGGCTGTCGGTGATGCTGGTGCTTAGCGGTGCTTTTGGCGTCCTATCCGCCATCTCCGGTTATTACATCGCCGTCTGGCTCGATACGTCCATCTCCGGATCGATGGCGTTTGCCACCGGCCTGGTATTTATGATCAGCTTCTTGGGCTCGCCCAAGCATGGTCTGCTGTCCCGGGTTATTCGTCCATTCACGATACCGTCGGCTTAGATGAAGCAAGCGTGGCGGAGCGTATAGCACAATATCTGGAGTCAGGAAGGTCAGGGAGCATTCAAGCGCTCTCTGGCTTTTTTTGCGAAATGCGTGTAACGGACATATTAGCTGCTTAGCGCACGGAATGATCGACTAAGCGTCATTTTTGTCCGTTACTGTAATGGGGTTAAGATTTTATTGCTTTTGATTGAGTAATGTTAAAATGATATAATGTTAGTGAACAACAGTATTTACATTTACTAACATTTCATGAAGAGGTGAAGAAGCATGTCGGTTGATGCTTATCTGAATTTTGATGGAAACTGTCGTGAAGCGGTGGAATATTACGCAGAAGTGTTCGGAACGGAGAAACCGAAGATGTTGACCTTTGGAGAAATGCCGCCTAATCCGGCATTCACCCTGCCTGAGGAAGCAAAACATCTGATCATGCACACGCGGCTTACGATTAGCGGAAGCAACGTCATGTTCTCGGATATTTTTCCCGGGATGCCTTATGTGGTCGGAAACAACATCAGCCTTGCTATTGTAAGTAATAACAAGGAAGAAATTCAATCAGTGTTCAATCAGCTGAAAGAAGGCGGCTCCGTGCGTATGGAGCTGCAAGAAACCGATTGGTCCAAATACTATGGTATGGTAACGGACAAGTTCGGGGTAAATTGGCAGTTCAACTTAGGCCTTGGAGACTGGTGACGGGATATTGAATGATTGATTAAGGTAACATTGGAAAGAGTGAAAGCGGCGCTACCGTGGGGGCGCCGCTTTTTTGAGGGTTCTCTTTTTAAAAAGTATGATAAACTTAGATTCATCAATAAAAAAATGCAGTAAACAAGGATAAAGACCCTAAAGGGCCCGACATAATCATCCATCGTTTTCCAGGGTGCTTTATCTTGATTCGTGTCACGAAAAGCAAAACGTATGTTCAAGTTTGGAAGAAGGGAGTTCTGCGCAATGGAGATATCTGATTTTTTGTTCCCCAAGTACAAAGTAGCCTATATTCATTCAACTGCTAATATGCAGGAGGCACTGGACATGTTAGAGAAAACTCAATACACGGCAATTCCTGTTATTAATGAAGAGGGGAAATATGTTGGTACTCTCTCTGAAGGGGATCTTTTATGGAAGATGAAGAACACTTCCGGATTGGGCTTTCGAAACTTGGATATTGTCAAAGTTTTTGAAATTAAACGCCGTATTCATAATGAGAGTGTTTCGATCAAGGCGCATTTTGATGATATGCTTCATCTAGCTGCTGATCAGAACTTTGTTCCTGTCGTAGACGATAACCAAATCTTTATCGGAATAATCCGTCGTAAAGACATTATTGAGTACTATACTCGTAATATAACGGATTGACGATTAAGGTATCTTACAGAGTTTAAACTGTCACCCGAGATGTGAGCTGCGTGAAATACAAATAAAAACCCAGTATCTCGGTTGAGACACCTTGTAATTCAGTCATGGAGAATCATCCCATCTTCTTTTGTCAAACGATACTTCAGGAAGCTCCGCCATGTTCTCGTAAATCCAGTATCTTGTTTGTGGAGACAGTGATAAATAAGATTGCGCACAACGGTAAAAAGAGATGAGAGTGCACTCCTTTATGTTCACTATAGCCTGTTATTGAGGGGGGCTAAAGATACGACTAGTCTAAGATAATGAACAGTAGCGATCTGGAATAGATGGCATTTTTTGTTTATAAATTCGGAGACTGAACATGAACCAAAATTCCTGTTTAAGTATGTCATCTTAGTGTCTCCCATTGCATAAATATTAAATATATCCTCCTTGGGAGAGGAGAAGCCGGACTGGAGAGCCATCCTATCAAAGGAGGCGAATCGAATGAGTAGATTAGAACTCATCGCTTTGCTAACGCTCATCGTAATGATCGTTGAGCTGGCAATCTAGAAAGGTGCCGTCATAATGTTCCGGAAAGAGGAGGCGCTCGTTAGAGCTGCGCTCCTTCTTTTTGTTTTTATCAGCTCGAGAAAAATGCGGACACCTAATCGCTATATCCCTTGCAGATATAAAAATCACTACGGTTTTCGTTTACGGTAAAATATAAACGGGGTCAACTTATAAATTACTCTTTATCTCATCGAACCGCGGTTAGGAACGTAATTCGGTCTAATTGTAATCGTCAAATTATCGATTTAAGATGCTTTCGTCCACAGTGATTGGAGGGAAAACGACGGCATATGTGTGCAAAAACTTTAGCTGTCAAGCATTTTTTCCGGTGACGGATGTTAGGTCACTCCTCAATCAATTAAAATAAAAGGGTTGTTCCACTACGCTGGAACAACCCTTTGTTTATTTTTCCCGCAGCATCATGGTCCATATATCCGATTGCTCATACCCGAGCCGCCAGGCGGCGATGCCGGCCAGATCGTATTTTTTTGTGATGTCGATGCGGGCTTTTACCGTGGTCGCTGTCTCTGCCCAGAACAGATACGTATAACCGTCCTTGCGGTATGTGTATTTCGTCTGCCCAAACTCCGGATCGAACGACGAGGTTACTTGTTCCGATGCGAGCAGGGCAGGGATATCCTTCATCAGCAGTGTCCGGTTTCCAACCAGTTTGCCGGAGGCGTCCAGTTTCCATTCCCGGACATAGAACGGTACGCCGAGCATCAGCTTGCTTCTCGGAATGCCATAAGAGAGAAATTCCTGCACGCCTTCCTCTGTCCACTTCAGGCCGGCCACAGAGCCGGGGGAGATGCTGCCCGTCCAGTGCTGGTCATAAGCCATAATGATGATATAGTCGACGATGCCTGCAAGCTTCTCATGATCATACGCCGTGAGATGATTCCATGCCAGGCTGCCGCGCGGCAGATCAATAGACACCGACAATCCTTCCTTATGCGCCGCGGCGGTTAGCTTGCGCACGAATGACGTATACAAGTCCCGGTCGGCGCCGGCAATGGATTCAAAGTCCAGATTAATACCGTTGGCCCGAAGCGCAGTAAGGCGGCTGACCAGCTGCTTGATAAACGCTGCCTGTGCTTTATTGTTACGGAGAAACGCGCTTGTCAGCTTGGGATCAAATTGATTGTGTACAAGCGGCACCAGCTGGATGCCCAGATTCCGAAGCGTTTGCGCCAGTGCAGGATCGGATGTGTCGGTCAACGTTCCTTCTGCGTCTGCAAGCTCAAACCAGGTCGGTGAGTCGATATCCAGACCCTGCGTATTGGCGAGCTGATTCATGATCGTGCTCGTTCTGGACGAACCGTTCCAGCCCAAGTACAGCAGCTTCTTTCCATTGTTCCATAGTACCCGGCCGTCGCTGTTCATGACCGAGCTGTTCGCATACTTGGAAGCAAGCGTTACAGCTGATGAACGGCTGTGGACCGATCGCAACACTTTATCGCCTTGTTTGACCTGGTAATAGGGTTTGTTCGTCCACCATACGTTATTGTCACGTACAATCTCGGCATTGGCAAAACCTTTCGCATAATGAACCGCTTGCTCCAAACCGAAGAACGCTTTAATCTCCCGTCCGTTTTGCAGGATCCGGTATGGCGGAATGTTCGAATGCACGATTTGGGAAGAGTGCGTATTCACCACTTCGCTGTTGGCTTTCTCCGAAGCTGCTGTGATCGCGTCGTACAAGAAGCTGTATTTGTCACCGGTGGAGATATTGTCAATAAAAATTTCATACACGGGATCTGAGGCTCTTTGCGATTTTTTCTGGGATACGGTCAGGTTATCCCACACCCATTGATTGGAGGCGGTGTCCATAACATGTACGTTTTTCCATCGCTTCGCTTCTTTCTTTGCTTCTTCAAGGGCAGCAAATCCCCACTGGGGAGTGGTCTTATCGCCTTGGTATAATTGATAATTGGTATGATTGCTGTAGACCCAGCCCGGTTTTTCCACATCGCGGATATGGACGTTTTTCAGTGTTTTAGCCTTTCTTACTGCTTCCTCGTAGGATTGGAACTCCCAGGCGCTGCGGCTCATGCCGTTCTGATACAATTTGTACTTGGGGAAGTTGTCCCATACCCAGATCCGGCCTGCAATCTTTTCGACATGGCTGTAAGCGAATTGCTTGGCATAGTTCACCGCTTGCTGTTGTGTGGCAAATTCCCGTAATGCTTTGTCGTTCTGATACACGCGGAATTTGGTCATCCGGGCATCGTTGACCGCTGCTGCGGCCGACACCGCAGATAGCCCTGCTTGTAAAACAAGAAGTAAAGCGAGTGCCAGTATCCATCTTTTTCCCATCATTATTGTCTATCACTCTCCATTAATTGAATCTAGTAGTTAGACGCGCTTAATAGAGAAGTGGTTGCGAAGGAAATAAAAACCTGCTGACAATAAATTGTCAGCAGGTTGGCCTTATTACCCTGAATTATTCTGTTATATCCGCCCAAAAATCTTCATCGTCTAATCCGAGCTTGATCTGGGAACGGAAGATCCTGCGCTGGTATTGCTTGAACATATATTGTTCGATCGCCTCGAGCAGATTCGCTTCCACTAAATACTGGCTTCGTTCATGAACCCAAACCTCGGCCGTAAAACCGTATTGTTCATCCCATGCAAGTTCAGCCTCTACAGCTGTAAGAGCTACACTTTTGCGGTCTGCGATATGCAGACAGATGGCATTAATAATTTCATCGGTGTAGATACGCATGAATTAGTACGGTCTCCGGTTATCGTCAACCCGTTTGCGGTTGCGGAAGTATTGGATAATTCCACGAATCGCTACGAAGAGCAGGAAGATCGCCAAGACATTCACGAGCAGTCCGAGGAATTCGCCCATAAAGCCCATGCCGCCGAACAATCCGCCGAACAGCATGCCTGCGAGTCCGCCGATCATCAAGCCTTTCATCAGTCCGCCGCCGCTAAAAAAGCCGCCGCCACGGTTGGCTGCCGAACCTGCAGTTGCTCCAGGCTGTTGGGATTGCGTCCCCTGATCGCTTCTTTGTACATTGTTATCGGCTGGTTTTTTCGGTGTTTGCGTGAACCCCGATCGCCCTGATCTTCTGGCATCTGCATCCGGTGCTACATAAGCCAGGAACAGAGTAAACGCCATCACGAGCAGCAACATCTTTTTCATTGATTTCTTCTCCTCCTGAAAATTAAGTTATCCTATAACATTGCCATCCAATTCATTTACGTCTAATATGAACAAAGGTTTCATTTTTTAATCGAAAAGGAGGAAAAAGTTCTTGATCGACTACCCGGAACCGTATTTGGACTATTTGATTGAATTTCATGTGACCCGAGATTATTTTGAATGCCATGAAATACTGGAGGAATATTGGAAAGAACAGGGTCCTCAAGACCCGCTATCGCATACATGGGTTGGCTTGATTCAAATCGCAGTAGGGCAGTATCACCATCGGAGACGCAATGTTCAAGGAGCGTTGAAAATGTTCAGTCAAGCGCTGAATCGGTTGAAACTGGATCATCTGGAGCTGCTTGGATTGGATGGATCGGCGCTGATCGGGATTGTGGCGGAGAAACGCCGGCAGCTGGAGGAAGAAGGGGCTGGAGCGGCAGCTTTCTCGGATTTCAATCTGCCGATCCGGGATGCGTCACTGCTCGGGAAGTGTTTTGCGAAGGGCGAACAGATTCAGGCAGCCTGGGGAATGCCCAGCCGGCTTGAGGAAGCGAAGCTGATTCACCGTCATACTTTGCGTGACCGATCAGATGTGATAGCAGCACGTCTGGCGGCGGCAGCAGCGAGAAAGGGGCACAGCAATCGATAGTTGTATCTATGCTGATGCCTTTCTTCTGTCTGTGCAGAAATGCTGCTGGCAATTTTTTTATTCGGCGGATTGTCCTCTAGTATCCAAGCTCTTATACCCGTCGACGGTCAGATCCAGCTTTCCGGTTTCCGGATTGATGATAAGTCCGTGTACGGGCACCTCCGCCGGCAGAAGCGGATGGTTGCTGATGATCTTTACGCTGTTCTCGACGCTTTCCTTCACATTGTCAAAGCCGGTCAGCCAGCGCATCAGGTTCACGCCTGAGTTTTTAAGCGTCTTGATGGTCACATCCGGAATGCCTCTTTCAGCCATATGGCCAATGACATTTTCCGGATTGATGCCGGTCATGCCGCAGTCATGGTGGCCGATCACCGCTACCTCGTTTGCATTCAGTTCATATACCGCCACCAAAATACTGCGCATAATATTGCCGAATGGCTGCGTAACGATCGCGCCTGCGTTTTTAATGATTTTGGCATCGCCGTTGCGAAGATTCAGGGCCTTTGGCAGCAGCTCCGTTAGCCGGGTATCCATACAGGTAACGATGACCAGACGTTTCTCCGGAAATTTATCGGTCCGATACTGCTCGTAAGTTCGATTTTCAACAAAGCTCTGATTATATTCCAAAATTTCGCTTAATCTACTCATTTTACACTCCACCTTTTGCGGTTGTTATATTGCCATGATTTATACAGCTTGCTTAATAAAACGCAGATGATTGGTATAAATTTGGTTGTCGCTTTTCAAAATGAACGATCCGCGGTCCGCACTGTAATCGACTTTGAGCTGGGGCTCAAAGAAAATCTCGTGCCGGGGCTCATACCAGAACGAAAAAGGCGTCCCCTGGCCTAACTTGTCATCCGGTCCGGATTGCTTGATCAACTGCAGGGCGGGAACGCCGCTCATAACACAGCCGCAGCCTTCGGTATCGTATAACAGCTTAAGCTGACTGTCTTCCTGATTCAAATACGGGGAGAGCTCAGCAATGGCAGCATCTGTAAAAGTTATGTTCATATCAGCTGCTCCTTTCAAGGTTGATTAATGTTGATTATACGTTTTGCAAAAAGTATGATCAAGTAGTAGTCATTTTTAAGGTGAGAGGTGGTAGTCCCGTGACAATCGGTGAAGAACAAGCACTGCAGCAATTTCGTGAGCTGGACCGGAAGATAAAAAGCTACGGGGAAGCGCTTGGTGTCCTCTATTGGGATCTGCGGACCGGTGCGCCCCGCAAAGGAATGGAAAGCCGTTCAGAAGCGATCGGCATCTTGTCCTCGGAGATGTTCCGTCTGACAACATCGGATGAGATGGGAGAGCTGCTGGACCGTCTTGGCGAGCGGTCTGTCTCCGATAATCTGGATGAAATCAGCCGCAAGCTGGTCAAAGAAAGTAAAAAAGAATATGACAGAAGCAAAAAAATTCCGCCCAAGCTGAATCAGGAATATGTTGTGCTGACTTCGCAAGCGGAATCCTACTGGGAGGAAGCGAAAGAGAATAACGATTTTGCGGGGTTCCAGCCCTACCTGGAGAAGATCATCGACTATACTCAGCAATTTATCGATCTGTGGGGGGTTCAAGGCACTCGTTACGATACGCTGCTGGACAGCTATGAGCCGGACATGACAACGGAGCAGCTTGATCAGGTGTTCGGCGGATTGCGCGAGAAGCTTGTTCCGTTAGCATCGGCAATTGCCGGTTCAAGCTATCAGCCGGATACGTCATTCCTGAGGCAAACATTCCCCAAAGACAAACAGAAGGATTTCAGCCTGTTTATTCTGCAGCAAATGGGCTATGATTTTCAGGCTGGGAGGCTCGACGAGAGCGTGCATCCGTTTGCGACCGGTTTGAATCCGGGGGATGTGCGGATTACGACGCGGTATTTGCCGGAAGATGTTACGAGCGCTTTGTTCGGAACGATTCATGAGGGCGGCCATGCGCTGTACGAGCAAAACATTATGAGCGAGCTGATCGGCACCACGCTTTGCGACGGCACCTCGATGGGTATTCATGAGTCGCAGTCCCGCTTCTGGGAGAATGTGATAGGACGCAGCAGACCGTTCTGGGAACGGTATTTCGGTGATCTGAAGGAGCGATTCCCTGGCCAGCTTGATGTGCCGGTTGAAGATTTTTACCGTGCCACCAATGTCGTGCAACCTTCCCTCATTCGCATCGAAGCGGATGAACTGACGTACAATCTACATATTATTATCCGCTATGAGATCGAGAAGATGATCTTCAATGAAGGAGCGAAGGCGGGCGATCTGCCGGAAATCTGGAATGCGAAATATAAGGAGTATCTGGACATCACGCCAACCAGCTACAGCGACGGCGTGCTGCAGGATGTGCATTGGTCAGGAGGGGCATTCGGTTACTTTCCGTCGTACTCTCTGGGCAACATGTATGCCGCTCAGTTTACGGATACGATGGAGCGGGAGCTGCCGGATATGTGGTCCCTTGTCGGTAAAGGGGACCTGCTGCCAATCAAGGAATGGCTGACCGATAAGGTCTACAAGTACGGAAAGCTGCAGACGCCGGCACAGCTTATTCAGCGCGTTACCGGCAAGCCGCTTGATCCTTCGTACTTGGTCCGTTATCTGGAAACGAAGTATAAGGATATCTATAAGCTTTAAACTAGGAGACGGTCCAAGCGGGGCCGTCTTTTCATTTTTCACCAACGGCTTCTCCTGCGCATAGGCTATTACACAACATCGGATTATTCGGAGGGGTGAGTATGCCATGCGTGTAAGAATCATCGCAGCAATCGTAGCGATCGTGCTGATTATTGTGGTTGTACTGGGTTCATGCGCGAAAGGATCAGGAGGAGGCGCCGTTAAGATTACCATCGGCGAGGTGACAAGATCACTGTTTTATGCGCCGGAGTATGTTGCGGTAAGCCAAGGGTTTTTCGAGGAAGAAGGGCTGGACGTTGAGCTGACGACGACGTTTGGCGGCGATAAGACGATGACCGCATTGCTCTCCGGCAGCATCAATGTCGCATTGGTCGGTTCGGAGACTTCGATTTATGTGGCGCAGCAGGGCGCGAATGATCCGGTTATCAACTTTGCCCAATTGACGCAGACCGACGGCACATTTCTTGTCTCCAGAGAAGCGGTTGACAATTTTGAGTGGGATACGCTGAAGGAAAGCACCTTCCTGGGGCAGCGCAAAGGCGGAATGCCGCAAATGGCGGGGGAGTTTACGCTCAAGAAGCACGGCATCGATCCCCATAACGATCTGGAGATGATCCAGAACATCGAGTTCGCCAATATCCCGGCAGCCTTCGCTTCCGGTACGGGCGATTATGTACAGCTGTTCGAGCCTCAGGCTTCGATCTTCGAGAAGGAAGGCAGGGGGCATGTTATCGCTTCCTTCGGCGTTGAAAGCGGACATCTGCCATATACGGTGTTTATGGCGAAGCAAAGCTTCATCAAGGATAACAAAGAGGCGATCCAAAAGTTCACGAACGCCTTGCACAAAGCGCAGCAATGGGTGGAAGACAGCAGCCCGGAGCAGATTGCCGACGCTGTGCTGCCGTTCTTTGAGGATACGGACCGGGAAATTGCGATTATGGTGATTGAACGGTATAAGAATCAAGGTTCCTATGCTGCGGATCCGATTGTGGATGAGGAAGAGTGGAACAATCTGCTGGATGTGATGGAATCAGCAGGTGAATTGCAGCAGCGTGTTGAGCACGCGGAGCTCGTCGACAACTCTTTTGCCGAACAAGCGATGAAATAAAAAATGAGACAACGGCTGCCCCAACGAACAGTAAAGGAGGGAGAGCCATGAAGCCGATGCTGGAGCTTAAAAATGTATCCCATGTGTATGTGAATGAGAAAGAAGCATCACTAGCGATAGATTCCTTGGAGCTCGCCGTGCTGCCGGGCGAGTTCGTCAGCTTGGTCGGACCGAGCGGCTGCGGCAAAACAACGATCCTCAGTCTGCTTGCCGGGTTGTTCCCGCCGGCGCAAGGCGAGGTGCTGTATGCAGGGCAGCCTGTGTCGGGTCCATCGAACAAGCTTGGTTATATGCTGCAGCAGGATTATTTATTTCCCTGGCGGACGATCCGCGACAATGCGTTAATCGGGCTTGAGATTATGGGACGAAAGACACCGCAGGCCTGCCGTGCCGTCGATGATCTGTTAGACGAAATGGGATTGGCCGGTACTGCGGACCGCTACCCGCACGAGCTGTCGGGCGGTATGCGGCAGCGTGTCGCGCTCGTGCGGACATTGGCTTCCGATCCGGAAGTGCTGCTGCTTGATGAGCCCTTCTCGGCACTGGATATGCATATCAAATTACAGCTGGAGGATTTGGTGCAGCGAACGCTGCGCCGGCTGAACAAAACCGCCATTCTCGTCACGCATGATCTGGCAGAGGCGGCGGCAATGAGCGACCGGGTCATCCTGCTTGGAAGGCGTCCCGGCCGGATTCGCCAGATCTTCGACATTCCGCTTGATATCCGGCGGCTCCTGCCGACGGAGGCCCGCAGAGATCCGGGCTTTCAGGATATCTTCGATTCGATATGGGAAGAGCTTGAGGCGGAAGATGGAAAGGAGGGGGCCGATGTCTAATCGCAACGAAAGTTGCCGCAGCGACCAGCCGAATCCAACTCCAGCTCATATCGGCTCTGAGGGCGCGAGGCTTCAGCAGACACAGGGCTGGATTACCCAGCTGCACCTTCGTTTCCGCAAAAAGGCAAAACAGCAAACGGTCTATGTCCGGCTGACTCAGCTGCTGATTTTTTGTCTGTTTATTTCCTGGTGGGAGCTTGCCGGCCGGCTCGGATGGATTGATGTGCTGCTGTTCAGTTATCCCGGCAAGATCGCCAGCCATCTCGCGAATGCGCTCATGGACGGTTCATTGCCGCCGCATATCGGCGTAACGGTGATGGAGACGGTGTCCGGATTTTTGCTGGGCACGCTGCTCGGCACTTCAATCGCGGCCTTATTATGGTGGTACCCTTTTGTGTCGCGTGTCCTGGATCCCTATCTGGTTGTGCTTAACAGCATGCCCAAGGTAGCGCTCGGCCCAATCTTTATCGTCGGGCTCGGGCCTGGGTTTATGTCCATCGTAGCGACGACGCTTTCGATCACTGTCATTATAACAACACTCGTTATATACAACCGGTTTCGCGAGGTGGACGGCAATTACGTCAAAGTGGTCCGATTGTTTGGTGCTACGCGCAGCCAGATATTTCTTAACGTTATTTTGCCGGCTTCGTTCCCGGTCATTATCTCGACTTTAAAAGTGAATGTCGGGCTGGCCTGGGTCGGTGTGATCGTCGGGGAGTTCCTCGTGGCGAAGGCGGGTCTGGGCTACCTGATTATTTATGGCTTCCAGGTGTTTAATTTCACCCTTGTCTTATCCAGTCTGGTTGTGATAGCCATTGTGGCCGCGATCATGTACCAGCTTGTCGCGATGCTCGAAGAATGGTTGACGTCAGGCTGGAAAGAGCGGTAGGATAGGTGAAAAACCGTTGTGAGGTCGTTTAAATGGGAATACGTGTCATAAAAACAGCGGTTGCCGGCCTGGCCGCCATCTATACCGCTACCTATCTTGGTCTTGAGCCGGCGTTGTCGGCGGGGCTGCTTGCGATCCTCGGCGTCGAAGTGACCCGGATGAAAGGCATTAAAGGTGCCTTTGCCCGGTTCATGGCTTCGGTGCTGGGGTTATTTTTCGCTTCCATGATATTTACGTTGCTTGGGTTTGAAATCTGGGCCTTATCCATCTTTATCCTGATTGCTTTTCCAATCCTGGCGCGCATGCAGCTGCAAGGCGGTATCGTAACGAGCTCCGTTATCGTGTTCCATGTATTTCAAAGCAAGGAAGTGACGACGGCGTTAATCGGGAATGAAATTATGCTCCTTGTCACCGGCCTTGGCTGGGCTACGATTATTAACATGTTGTATATGCCTAAGGAAGAGAAGAACCTGGCCGAGCTGCGCCGGGATACCGAGCAGAAGTTCAGCGCCATCTTTGCGCACATGAGCAGTACGCTGCGTGATCCGGCGCATCTATGGCATGGCGAGGAACTGCTGCAGGTGTATGATACGATAGAGCTGGGGCTGAAGCGGTCGGAAGTGTACGAAGAGAACCGGATGTGGCGTTATGAAACGTATTGGCGGATTTATTTTGAGATGCGCAGCGAGCAGCTGGAATCGATCCAGCAGATGCTTGTCCATCTCGCATTGGCCTATGAGAAGGTGCCGCAAGGCGAACTGCTCTCGGAGGTTCTTACTCATTTATCCGAAGAAGTGAAGTCCGATGTCTATGAAGGAAAGGTAGAGCGGGAGCTGGAGGACCTTGAAGAGCGTTTCCGCGCCATGCCTTTGCCGGCTACCCGCGATGAATTCGAGGTGCGCGCCGCACTGCTGCAGCTTAGCCGTGAGCTGGAGCGCTATTTATCGATTGCCAAACGGTGGAAAAAACGAAAAAAAGCCCAAGACTGAACTCTTGGCAGCTATTCTACAATCGATAGAAAAAAAATACAAGAAATAGTCACTCCGGGCGAATGTCCTGCATACACTTTAATTGAATGATTGTATGGAGGAGGTTAAATCAATGGCAATTGCAGATAAACAGCTTCAGTGCAGAGAAATTATAACGAAAGCTGTCTGCGGCAAGGGTCGTAAGTTTTCTACGGTTTCTCATACCGTAACGCCGCCTCATCAACCGACGAGCATCTTGGGTGCATGGATAATCAACCACCAGTATGAAGCGGTTCGATCGAGCGACGGCATTGAGGTAATCGGTACTTACGATATCAATATCTGGTATTCCTACGACAGAAACTCGCAAACAGACGTAGCGAAAGAGACGGTATCCTATGTAGAGAATGTGCCGCTTTCTTACTTGGATTCCAAACATCGGTCCTCCACGGAAGAAGTGTCCGCTGAGTCAACACAGGAGCCGAACTGCATCGAGGCGAACATTTCCTCTAACGGATCATCCGTCGTGATTCGGGTTGAGCGTGAATACGCGGTGGAGATGATTGCCGAGACGAAGGTTTGCGTTGCAGTATGCCCGGGCGGCTGCGATGATCTGGATGGCAAGGATTTTGAGTACGGCTTGGGTGATGACGGCGATTACGAAGATCTGGATCCGGAGCTGTTGGACGACGAGCTGTAATCCGGACCCGTCTTTGATGATCTAGTCTAATAGTCTAATGTATGCAATACCAGTCACACGGTCGAGGGCGGAAGCCCTCTTTTTTTTCGAAATTGTAAAAATTATTAAACGGCGGTAGCGGCTGCGATCGATCGGGGAGGGGGCAGGATGCCGGGAGCGGTATGGGTGTGGAACGGTGCGGCTTGGCATGCGGTACGGGAGAAAGACGCCGGGCAGAACCGGTTGTCGGTTGGCAGGAGCGGGCTCGGCAGCGGTCAACCGGATGACAAGATATGGATGAGGGTCAATCGGCAGCTATACAGTATGAACGATCAAGGCGATCGGCTTATCCCCGGGATACTGGACGCGGGGATCAATTGGCCGGCTCCTGAAGGAAGAACCGGCGCACATGCGCAGAAAAAGGATCCTTATAAAGCTTTTGGCGGCACTTGGATACTAAACGATCATGTGCCGGATTATTTGCTGTTGTCTGATGAGGAACGACACCGCAAGCTGACTCGGGCAGGGATAGCGATCCACAGCAGTGCTGAAAATCCGGGAAGGCTGTTCCGGGTGCCGGTTTTTCATCTTGAAGCGTTAGCCGTTGAGCGCATTCGCCGCCGCGTGGGCTTGGAGGGACGGCAAATGGTAGCCGGAGCGCCGGGCGGCAGTCCAGGCACTGGGGGTAAGGGGTCGGTGCCGGAGAGCTGGACGGAAGCCGACCCGCTCTACCGCCGGATCACGCGGACGGCAGTGCGGGCGCTGTATACGCTCGGCCTCGATATCGGCGAAGTTGAGGTGTGCGTGGACGACGCGGGGCGTACCGCCGTGCGCCGCGTGGAGCTGCCGCCGCCGCCGGATCTGGCGGGCGGCGGGGTGTGGTCCGCGGCGCTGCAGCGGTTCGCCGCGGACTATGACGCGGCGCGCGGGGCTGCCCGCGCCGCGGAGCCGGGTCCGCTCCGGATTGGAGCGGACCCGGAGTTCGTCCTGCTGCGCGAGGACGGACGGGTCGCTTCTGCCGCGCGGTACCTGGACCCGCGCGGCGAAGCCGGCTGCGACGCCGTGCCCGTCGGGCGGCGTCTGCTTTACCCGGTGGCCGAGCTGCGTCCGGCCCCCGCGGACGGCCCGGCCGCCCTCGCGGCAGCGCTGCAGCAGCTGCTGCGGCGGGCGGCCGGGCGCATCGGCGAGCCTGGCTTGCGCTGGCTCGCCGGCGGCATGCCCGTGCCGGGGCTGGCGCTCGGCGGGCATATCCATCTGAGCGGCGTATGGCTGTCCAGCCGTCTGCTGCGCACGCTGGACAGCTGCGTCGCCTTCCCGCTCGCATTGGTGGAAGATCCCGCCGGCTTGGCGCGGCGTCCCCGTTACGGCTGGCTTGGCGATTTTCGCCGCAAGCCTCATGGCGGCTTCGAATACCGTACGCCGCCGAGCTGGCTTGTCTCGCCAGCAGCCGCCAGAGCGGCCTTTGCGCTGGCGATGCTGGCCGCCCATGAAACATGGACGCTGGGAGCGCGGTATGGCGATCTTCCTTCTGAACAAGAGGAACTTGTCCAAGCCTATTATGCCGGCGATAAGGCGGCGCTCTATCGCGGCATGGAGCCTTTCATGAACCGGCTGGCGGCGACCCCTTCCTACCGGACGTTAGCGCAATGGATCGAACCTCTGTTTGATGCCATCGGCCATGGCCGGACATGGGATGAGCAACTCGATATCCGCCATAAATGGCGCATACCGGTCACGTAGCTGACTCTGGCGTACCCATCCACTTCCAAACGCTGAGCCGTTCCACGGGACGGCTTTTTTCTGGTATAATGATTTTCTGATGTTTATTCACGTTATGACGGTTCAATAATTCGTGACAGGAGGGGCTCCATGGCAACTTATACCCCGATGATTCAACAATATCTCGCCATTAAGGAAGAAGCGAAGGATGCATTTTTGTTTTTCCGGTTAGGCGATTTTTATGAAATGTTTTTTGATGATGCCATCCTGGCGTCCCGTGAATTAGAAATTACGCTGACCGGGCGTGAAGGCGGCTCGGATGCGAAGATCCCGATGTGCGGCGTGCCGTACCACTCCGCCGAGGGTTACATATCCAGGTTAATTGATAAAGGCTACAAAGTTGCGGTCTGTGAGCAGGTGGAGGATCCATCTGCAGCCAAAGGCGTCGTGCGCCGTGAAATTGTGCGGGTCATCACGCCGGGTACGGTGATGGAGACCAAATCGCTTGAAGGTAAGGCCAACAATTTCATCACCTCCGTAGCGTCGATGAATGACGCCTTTGCGCTGGCGGCTTGCGATTTGTCCACGGGCGAGTTCTACGTCACTTCATTCCCGCCATCTCTCGAGCTGCTGATCGATGAGCTCAATGTGTATCACCCGGCGGAGATCGTAGGGGACGGCGAGCTGCTGGACACGTTGAAGCTTCAGGTCTC
Source organism: Paenibacillus abyssi (assembly GCF_014640295.1). Taxonomy (GTDB): domain Bacteria; phylum Bacillota; class Bacilli; order Paenibacillales; family Paenibacillaceae; genus Paenibacillus_D; species Paenibacillus_D abyssi. The sequence goes on from NZ_BMGR01000001.1 coordinate 323,929, forward strand.
GGCCTGGAGCCGTCCGGTGCTGTTTACGGAACGGGAGCCTATGGATTCGGGCAGGCTTGAGGCGCAGTTTACCGCGCAGGAGCTGGCCGCTTTATCTCCTGTGAGGCTGAGAGCGGTCGGCCTGCTGACCGGTTATCTGGACGATACACAGAAGCGCTCGCTCAGCCACGTGAGGCGCATCCGGCCGTATGAGCCGAGCCAGTATATGATTCTGGACCAGTTCACAAGGCGTAACCTGGAGCTGACCGAAACAGTGCAGGACCGCAGCAAAAAAGGCTCGCTGCTGTGGTTGCTCGACAAGACGCAGACCGCGATGGGCGCGCGCCTGCTGCGCCGATGGATCGACAAGCCGCTGCTCAGCCGCGGCGCGATCGAAGAACGTCTGGAAGCGGTGGACAAGCTGTATAACGATCTGATGCTCAGAGACGATCTGCGCACAGAGCTGAAGCAGATCTACGATCTGGAACGGTTGGTCGGGCGCGTAGCGTTCGGCAGTGCGAATGCGCGTGATCTGAATGCGCTGAAGGTTTCGCTGCAGCATGTGCCCGCGCTGACGGAGCGCTGCGCATCCTCTTCCTCCGGCACGTTGGGCCGACTTGTCGACCGTCTCGATCATTGCGCCGATCTCGCTGACATGATCGATACCGTGCTGTTAGATGACGCACCTGTATCGGTTCGTGAAGGAGGGCTGATCCGTTCCGGTTATGACCCGTATCTCGACAAGCTTCGCGAAGCAAGCACCAACGGCAAGAAGTGGCTGGCCGAGCTGGAACGCCAGGAACGGGAAGCGACAGGCATCAAAACGTTAAAAATCGGGTACAACAAAGTGTTCGGTTATTATCTGGAGGTCACCAAGGCGAACCTGGCTCAGCTGCCGGAAGGGCGGTATGAGCGCAAGCAAACGCTCGCCAATGCGGAACGGTTCGTAACGCCGGAGCTGAAGGAAAAGGAACGGTTGATTCTTGAAGCCGAGGACAAAATGGTCGATTTGGAATATCAGCGCTTTATCGAGCTGCGGGACCATTTAACAACCCATCTGCACCGGCTGCAACGGCTGGCTGAGGTGATCGCGGCGATCGATGTTTATCAATCGCTGGCTACAGTGAGTGCGGAGCAGCGTTACAGCCGTCCTGTCATAACAGAGGATTTCGATCTGCGGATTACGGAAGGAAGGCATCCGGTCGTCGAAGCTGTCATGGACGGCATTCCGTTTATTTCGAACGGCACTGCGCTGACGAAAGACGATGCGCCGATGATGCTGATTACCGGCCCGAACATGGCTGGTAAGAGCACCTACATGCGGCAGGTGGCGCTGATCTGCATTATGGCGCAAATCGGCTGCTTCATTCCGGCAAAATCGGCAACGATCTCGCTCATTGACCGCATTTTCACGCGAATTGGGGCAGCAGACGACCTCATCGGCGGACAAAGCACGTTCATGGTGGAGATGAAGGATATTCAGGTAATGACCGAAAAAGCGACATCGCAGAGCCTGGTCATTATCGACGAGCTGGGCCGGGGCACGTCAACAGGCGAGGGGATGGCCATCGCCCAAGCGGTGATCGAGTATGTACACCATGATATCGGCTGTAAAGCGCTCGTATCCACCCATTTTCATGAGCTGGCCCATCTTGAGGTTTCGCTTCCCGGACTATCGAATGTTTGCATGGCTGTGCAGGAGAGCGGAGATAAGGTGACTTTTCTGCGCAAGCTGATTCCAGGAGCCGCCAGTACCAGCTATGGGATCTACTGCGCGCAATTGGCCGGCCTGCCAAGCAGCATTATTGACCGGGCGTATGATTTGCTGCAGGCTTCCGGCGCAGCGCCCGAGACCGGACAGGTGCGGGAAGCGATGGATGTGTATCCGTCCTCTCCAGAGAAGAAGGCCACCCGGGAGGCGGCCGGCTCGAACGATATGGCAGAAGTTCGGGAGTTGCAGCATGAAGCGGCTGCCGCGAATGAAATCGTGCAGTTATCCATCTTTGAACCGTTCGTGCAGCACGAGCAGGGCAAATCTAAAAAAACGGCAAAGGCCGAACAGCTTGCCGACCAGTTGAAGAAGCTCGATCTATTCAACATGACACCGCTGCAGGCAATGCAATGGTTAAATGATATGAAGCTTAAGTTATCGGATTAAGGGGGTGAGGGAAATGGGCAAAATCCGCGTGCTGGATGAGCAGCTGGCCAATCAGATCGCGGCGGGAGAAGTGGTCGAACGCCCTTCCTCGGTTGTGAAGGAGCTGGTGGAGAACGCCATCGATGCAGGCAGCTCTACGATTGACATTACGGTGGAAGAAGGCGGCTTGAATCTGATCCGGGTGACCGATAATGGCGGCGGTATTGAGGCAGAGGATATGGAGACCGCCTTTCAACGTCATGCGACAAGCAAGCTTTTGTCCGATAAAGATTTGTTTCGGATTGCGAGCCTTGGATTTCGCGGTGAAGCGCTGCCCAGTATCGCCGCCGTCTCGCGTGTGGAGTGTATCTCTTCCACGGGAGAAGACGGACTGGCCAGACGAATTGTCATCGAAGGCGGAACGATGAGCGCAGCGGAACCGGCGAATGCGCCGCAGGGTACGGACATGATCATCCGCGATTTGTTTTACAATACGCCGGCAAGGTTAAAATACATGAAGTCTATCCAAACAGAGCTCGGCCACATTTCTGACTATGTTTACCGTCTAGCTCTAGCTCACCCTGGAACAGCGTTCACATTAAAGCATAACGGAAATACGCTGCTGCGAACGCTTGGGAACGGCGATCGGCTGCAGGTTATTGCTGCAATCTATGGAACGAATACGGCAAAGGCGATGCTTTCTGTGGAAGGAGAGCATCCCGATTACGATTTGCGCGGTTTTGTCTCCCGGCCGGATCAGACCCGGGCCAACCGCAACGCGATGACTACGATCGTGAATGGCCGTTATATCCGCAGCTTTGTGTTGAATCAGGCGATCATGCAGGCGTTCCATACCCTGCTGCCGATTAACCGCTATCCGCTGACCGTGCTTGATATCGGCATGCATCCTTCGCTTGTCGACGTGAACGTTCATCCGTCGAAGATGGAGGTTCGCTTCAGCAAAGAAGCGGAACTAAAGACGTTTGTCCAGCAAGCCGTTCAAGCGACGCTGTCGCGCCAGGTACATATTCCAGGACCGTCTTCATCCGGTCCGCGATCGAAGCCGGCTTTCGTGCAGGAGCGGATCTCCTTCCATCAACCGGAAGTTGATGCCGAGCAGCCTTCATTACCGGCGTCTCCATTATCGGCCCAGCACAATAAGCCATCTCCTGCCGCTGCCGCGAACTGGGAACGTCCGGCTCAGCTGCCGGTTACGGCGCCGATTCCGAAGGATGCAGCAGAACGGCTGTATAAGCCTGGCGGCCGTTTTACCCCTGAATTCGCCGTGCGCGAAGTTTCGGCCTGGGAACGCGAGGCTGCTGCTTCATTGTCCCCGCCGAAAGCGGAGCGGACCGAATCCGTCAACGTAACTGAAGCAGAGAAGAGTTTTCCGCCTGCAGCTTCTGATGCCGGCGATTCCGCTGCCGCAGCGGCTCCGGCCTCAGACGTTACTGCAAACGCGGATGCATCTGCGTTTCCCGAGCTGTCGTGGGTCGGTCAGCTGCACGGGACCTATCTGATCGCGCAAAACGAAGACGGCATGTATTTGATCGACCAGCACGCCGCGCATGAGCGAATTCATTATGAGTATTATTTAGCCAAGTTCGGCAAACCGCAGGATGCATCCCAGCAGCTGCTTGTTCCATTAACGCTTGAATTCACTTCCGCTGACGCTTCGCTGCTGCGGGAACGACTCGAGCTGTTCGAGCAGGCGGGCGTGGAATTGGAGCCCTTCGGGACGAATACGTTTCTCGTTCGCTCTCATCCGGAGTGGCTGCCTAAAGGCGATGAGCTTTCACTCATTGAAGAGATTGCAGAATGGATCTTGTCGGAACGCAAAACGGTTGATATTGCCAAGCTGAGAGAAAAGTCGGCCATCCTGTGTTCCTGTAAAGCGTCGATTAAAGCGAATCAACGCCTCTCAAGGGAAGAGGGGGAGACGCTGCTGCGGCGATTAGCCGCCTGCACACAGCCGTACACTTGTCCGCATGGGCGCCCGATCGTCGTTCACGTTTCAACCTATCAGCTCGAAAAAATGTTCAAGAGGGTTATGTCATGATCGTTACAACATCAAGCCATCCATCAAAGGCTGTCCTCGAGGGGGCAAGCCGACTTGCGGATGAATTTAGCGCAGTCTATGCCACCAGACGCAATCACTCTTTAAAAAAGTTAATGGAACAGCATAACGATCCAAAGCTGCTTGTTGTATCGGATCACGATTTGCGGTACTATGACGGACAGGAGCCTCCTTTATATTTCCATCCGAGTATGGCATTCGTCCGCATCAAGCGTCTTCGCAAAGGCGAATCGGATCCTATGCTTGACGTATCCGGCTGCGCACCCGGCGATCATGTACTCGACTGCACGGCCGGACTGGCTTCGGACGCTTTCGTGTTCTCTTATGCGGTTGGGCCGCAAGGAAAGGTAACCGCGCTGGAAAGCGAGCCTGTGCTTGCCGCGATTATACGCGAAGGCATGAGGCTGTACGATACCGGGTTTGAAGACGCCAACGAGGCGCTGCGCCGAATTGAAGTCCGGAGCGAGGACCACCGGGAAACACTGGGGCTGCTGCCGGACAACAGTTATGATATCGTTTATTTTGACCCGATGTTTCGCAAGCCCATCGAACAGTCCAGTTCTTTACAGCCGCTTCGTTCTTTAGCGAACCATCATGAGCTGCTGGCGGTTTCCGTTCATGAAGCCCGAAGAGTGGCCAGAAAGGCCGTCGTGCTCAAGGAGCATAAGGATTCCCCGGAGTTTGAACGGCTTGGTTTCAAGCGGGTGCATGTGAACACATCGAAAATTGCTTATGGAGTGATCAGGCCTTGACCAGCAATGAACAGAGCAGTAAACCGAGGCTGCTGGTGCTAGTCGGACCTACAGCAGTAGGCAAGACCAGATACAGCCTGGATATCGCCAAAGCGTGGAATGCGGAGATCATCTCCGGCGATTCCATGCAGGTGTACCGGGGCATGGATATCGGGACCGCCAAGCTGCCATTGGAAGAAAGAGAAGGCATCGTACATCATTTAATTGACATTTGCGAGCCTGATCATCCGTTTTCCGTTGCGGAATTCCAAGAGCGCTGCCGCAGCCTGATCGAAGAGATAACCGCAAGAGGGAAGCTGCCATTTATCGTTGGCGGAACCGGATTGTACGTCGAATCCGTTTGTTACAATTATCAGTTCAGCGATGTCGGCTCTGACGAGCCTTATCGTGAGGAGCTGCAGCGGTATGCCGATGAATACGGCAATGAAGCACTGCACGCCAAGCTCCTGGAGATTGATCCCGACTCGGCCGGCCGGCTGCATGCCAATGATGTAAGGCGTGTGATTCGGGCGCTTGAGGTCTACCGCCTGACCGGCAGGACACTGACGGAACAGCTTGAAGGACAGAAAAAAACGTCGCCTTACGAACTGTGTATCGTCGGGTTGACAATGGATCGAGAGCGGTTATACCAGCGGGTTGAGGAGCGAATCGACGCCATGATCGAGCAGGGGCTTGTCGAAGAAGTGGCCAAGCTCGTGTCAGCCGGCATTCCCAAATCAGCGATTTCCATGCAGGGATTAGGCTACAAAGAAATAATTGCCTATTTGGAGGGCGACTGCACATTAGAGGCTGCAGTAACGATGCTTAAGCGGGACACACGGCATTTCGCCAAACGTCAGCTTTCATGGTTTCGCCATATGAAGGATATCGAATGGGTAGATCTTGACAGATTACAAAATTTTCATGAAAACTTGCAAACAATTCATGCTATAATAGCAGGAAAGTTTAAGGGTGATCTTGAATATATTTCTAACCAATCATTTTTTAACGGGGGTAACGGCCAATGAATAAATCGATCAACATCCAAGATACATTCTTAAACCAGCTGCGGAAGGACAGTATCCCGGTAACGGTGTACTTAACCAACGGTTTCCAAATTCGCGGCGTCATCAAAGCATTCGACAATTTTACGATCGTCATAGACAGTGAAGGCCGCCAGCAGATGGTATACAAGCATGCGATTTCCACGTTCACCCCGCAGCGCAATGTATCGCTTATGCAGGACCAAAGCTCTGATAACTAATAGAGACGTTTACCGCCTGCTATTAGGGATTTTGTAATATAGAGCTTGAATGGGCTGTAGAGCAAACTGTATATGTGAACACCCTGATTTTGAAACTTTTTTCGTTTCATTTCGTTTAAGTGAATAAGGGAATGCTGGAGCAACCCTTTTTTGGATGAGGAGATCCGTGATCCGTATATCGGAAATCGACTCCCCGAACAAGGGTTGTTCTTTTCTTTCCGCATTCACGAAGCGACTTCCAAAAATTACCTTGAAGAAGTCGTTTCACCCGATCCTAAAAGTGGGTATAAGTGTGAAGCTTAATCCTGTTTTTAGGCCATAATAGAGATAGCAGGCACAGAAATGCCAGGTAGGAGGGGAGTCGGCATATGACAGAACGTCGATCAACAGGACGAGCCGGAACCGAACAAACAAAGGTAAAAGGAAAGAAACCCAAGAAGCGAAAATTTGGTGCGCGAAGAGCGCTGACATGGATGTTTTTTACGGCAGCGCTTGCGGTTGTGTGCGGCATCATCGGTTATTTACTGATCATTTTGAATGGAGAAAGGCTGTTAGCCGAAAATCAAGGCAAGCTGGTCTCCGCCGAATCATCGATCATTTATGATGTGAACGGCAACGACGTGTCAAGGCTGTATGAGGAAAATCGGGAAAGCGTAGATTTCTCACAAATTCCCGATATGATGAAACAAGCATTTGTCGCGGTGGAGGATCGTCGGTTTTACGAGCATTCCGGCCTTGATTTTATTTCGATCGGAAGAGCGGTTGTAAAGGACGTCATCGCGCGAAGCGCGGTCGAGGGCGGAAGCACGATCACACAGCAGTTAGCTAAAAACGTATTTCTTTCTCACGATAAAACGATATTGAGAAAAGCGACTGAAGCCTCCATTGCCGTAGCATTGGAGAATAATATGACTAAGGATCAAATTTTGGAAATGTATCTCAACCGGATTTACTTCGGCAGAGGCGCCCATGGCGTAAAAGCAGCTTCAAAGCTTTATTTCGGCAAGGAAGACCTGAATGATCTTGAATTATGGGAGATTGCCACTTTGGCAGGGATGCCGAAGGCGCCTAATTCCTACAATCCGCTGAGCGATCCTGAGAGATCCATGGAGCGGCGCGCGGTCGTGCTGCAGCTTATGTATGATCAGGGGTTAATCACGGCCGAAGAAATGGAACAGGCGAAAAATCATGAGTACAACCCGGATGCCGCAGAACCGGCCTCCAACACGAATTTTATGGCGTATGTCGATTACGCTATAGAAGAAGCGATGAAGGTGACAAACCTGACGGAGGAAGAGCTGCGGTTAGGCGGATATCATATCTATACATCATTGAATCCGAATGCGCAGACCATTATGGAAGGCGCGTTTGCCGATGACAGTAATTTTGAACAAAGTCCGAGCGACCAGAAGGTACAGGGCGCGATGATCATTATTGATCATCGAACCGGCGAGATCGAAGCGATGGTCGGCGGCAGAGATTATGAGAAGAAGGGCTGGAACCGCGTGGTTCAACCGCGTCAGCCGGGTTCTTCCTTTAAGCCGATTACCTCATACGGTCCGGCGCTTGAGACCGGGGAGTGGTTTCCGTGGTCCACGCTGCGGGATGACAAAGAATGTTTTAACGGTTATTGTCCGACCGATTCCAATCGCGTGAAATATATCGGTCCTGTCAGCATGAAACAGGCGATCAAGGAATCGCGCAATCTGCCGGCGGTTTGGCTCCTTAATCAAGTCGGCGTGTCAGCAGGACTTGAATTCGCCAACACGCTTGGTTTTGATTTGAGTTCGGATGATCGCAACCTGGCGATTGCGCTTGGCGGCCTGACACACGGCGTAACGCCGATGCAGATGGCGACAGCTTACAGCGTCTTTGCAAATGGCGGCCGATCGGTCGATCCGCATTCAATTGTTGAGATCAAGGACAAGAATGGCCAATCCGTGTATGAATATAAAGCACCGAAAGTTAGACAATTGATTGCGCCTGAAACCGCATGGTATCTGACAGAGATTATGCAGGGCGTTGTCGAGCAGGGCGGTACAGGAACGCGTGCGCGGATTGACAGGCCGGTAGCCGGCAAGACGGGCACGACGCAGCATGGTATTGAAGGCTTGAGATCCAGCGGTAACCGCGATGCGTGGTTCGTCGGTTATACGCCGGAGTGGACGGCCGCTGTATGGATGGGATACGACAAGACAGACGCCGAGCATCTGCTCAAGCAGAGCAGCGGTCAATCGGCAGCGCTGTTTGCCAAAGTCATGTCCGCCGCGCTTAAAGACGCACCGCGCAGCGAATTCAAGAGACCATCTAGCATTAAAGAGATTACACCTCCGGCACAAGTAGGCGGGTTCAACGCCAGTTATATTCAAGAACGCGGTGAAGTCCAGATGGCATGGACTGCCGTGCAGGGGCAGAACATTACGTACCGGGTCTACCGGAAAGAAGTCTCCGAGCAGGAGTTCAAGGTCATTCTCGACCAGGTAGATGCGATTGCCGCGAATGATATTGGTATTGAGCAAGGCAAAACTTATGAGTATTACGTAACGGCATATGATTCCGTAAACAATCTTGAAGGACCGGCATCTTGGAAAAAGACGATTACCATTCCTGTAGAGGAACTGGTGCCGATCGAGCCTGACCCGTCTGTGGAACCGCAAATTCCGGATGATACAGGAACAGTTGGTCCTGGAGAGGGTGAGGTTCCCCCAGTGCAGGAGGTTCCGGATAATGGCGCGGGCGAGCCTGGCAGCCAGACGCCGCTTCCGGATAACGGAGCGACAGCGCCTGAAGGCCAGCAGCCTAGCCCGGACCAGCCTACCAATGGAGCAGGCGTAAATGTACCGCCGGATGGTGCAGGTGGTACCAATGGTACGAATGGAAATGCAGGTGCTAACGGTGTTGCACCTGACACAGAAGCGGATGCGAGTACGAATGCGCCAAACGCAAATAACGGATAATCGGGGAAAAGAGCTGGAAACAGCTCTTTTTTCGATTCATATTCCAATGCTTGTATTTTTTTGATTCGCGAGGTGGAGATAGACATTAAGTTGTGGTAAGCTTTTTCATATCATGTTGAAATGAAGCAAGAAAGGATCCGCTGCGATTAGCGGGCCTTTCTAATCCTAACGGAAAGGTACGTTCCGTATGAAACGAAAATTTTCCGACCGGGCGAATTGGCGTCGTATTCTTCGTAAGAGCTATTCATGTTTGTCCATGGATGATGATGAGTTCAAAGGACTGGTTACATTTTACCGGATTCATGAATTGCGTGATCCGCTTTGGAAAGAATACAATGGACGCCGTCTATGCTTAGCAGATCGGGGTTACTTGTGGATGCAGCATTTCCCTAAGGGTGAGCAGTTTGTCGTCACAACCATGTTTGATGATAAAGGGCGTGTGGTGCAGTGGTACATTGATATCTGCAAAACGCAAGGGCTGACGGACCAGCAGGTGCCGTGGTTTGACGATCTGTTTCTGGACGTCGTAGTGCTCCCTAGCGGTGAGGTGTTTCTGCTCGATGAAGATGAATTGGAAGATGCGGTCCGTAATGGAGATGTCTCGAACAAGGATGCGGCTATGGCACGCAAAACAGCCGGTAGACTGCTTTCATCGATTCGTAACGGACGTTTCCGGTATTTTACCCTTAGCTTGAAACACCGGAAAACATTGGCAGACCGGACGCAGGGGGCCCAGGAATCATGAAGGCAGGAGCGGAGCCGCGCCAATCCCGCCGACCCCGCCCGAATACGCGCACGCGGCCTCGCCGCAAATCAAAAAAGAAAAAGCGCTTCCGGCTGCTGCGGATCCTGTTACGAATCGCGGCCTGGTCGGCGGCGCTGATCATTTTTTGGTGCGGATATTTGCTATGGCACATTAATGATTTTGAAGAGCCCAGATCGATCTCGCCTGCCGATACGGGCATTGTGCTTGGCGCGGCTTTATGGAATGACAGACCCAGCCCGGGACTGAGGGAACGGCTGGATCATGCCTACCGTTTATACGAGCAGGGAAAGCTGGATCATATTATCGTATCGGGCGGAATGGATTATAACGGATCGACGATTACGGAAGCGGAAGGCATGCGTAATTATTTGATCGAGCTTGGTGTGCCTGCTGACAAGCTGTTACTTGAGCCGCTCGCTAGAAGCACTTACGAGAACCTGCTGTTCAGCCAGCAAATGATGCTGGAGCAGGGATGGAGCAGTGCGACCGTGATTACCCATGATTTTCACGCGGCCAGAGCGACCGATATTGCCGCATTTCTCGGTATCGAGTCTTTTACGGTAACAGGAGCGAAATCCCGCGTGCTTTCTTCAGTAAAAAATGAATCTCGCGAGGTTCTTGCCTATACGAAATGGAAGCTGGACAAAATGCTTCTGCGCATCGGACTCCAGACGCCGGATGTCACCTACTAGCAGGGCTTTCGAATCTGCTAATATGGTGGGCATAGCTAGAATACATTGGTAATGCGGCGACCTTCATACCCAATATCGCTCACGATCCGGGTTCCACAGGCTGGGCCCGCGCCGACGCTTGCTTAGGACGGGGATGATTGAATGAACGGAAATGCAGCGAGTACGGGGCAAAAAAACAATGTCAGACCGTCCCGGCAAATAAATGTGGTGCTGCGCAGCTACGATTCCCATGCAGCGGCTGTCCTTCAGCCGGCCGAGGATCATGAGGCCGCCCATATAGGCGTGAAAAACCATCCGGCAAATGATCCTTATCTGGAGATTCAAAAGGAATTGGAGCCGATGGTCGGACTGGATAACGTAAAGGCTCTCGTCTATGAAATATACGCGCTGCTCCATATTTCTAAAATGCGTACGGAGGCCGGGTTGTCAGGCGGATCACACGTTTATCATATGATCTTTAAAGGAAATCCGGGAACAGGCAAAACAACGATCGCCCGGATCGTCGCCAAGCTGTTTCAAAAAATGGGCGTTTTGGCCAAAGGACATTTGATCGAGGTGGAGCGCGCGGATTTGGTAGGTGAATATATCGGGCATACCGCGCAAAAGACGAGGGATTTGGTGAAGAAAGCGCTGGGCGGCATCTTGTTCGTCGACGAAGCCTACAGCCTTGCCCGCGGCGGAGAGAAGGATTTTGGCAAGGAAGCGATCGATACATTGGTGAAAGCGATGGAAGACCACAAAAATCAGTTCGTGCTGATATTGGCCGGTTACCCGCTTGAAATCGAAAACTTCCTGCATACCAATCCGGGATTGCCGTCGAGATTTCCGATTCAGATCGAGTTTCCGGATTATACGGTAGACCAATTGATTCAAATTTCGGAATTAATGGCTAAAGAGCGGGACTATAATCTAATGCCGCAGACGCTGTTTAAGCTGCGGCAGCATTTGGCGATGGAGCGTACCGCTACATTGTTTTCCTTTAGCAATGCGCGTTACGTGCGTAATGTGATCGAACGCGCGATCCGGTTTCAAGCGGTTCGGCTGCTAGGGCAATATCCAAGCGGGGTGCCTGGCAAACAAGAGCTTATGGCCATCCGGCCGGAGGATTTGAAATGGGATAATAAAGCAACTTAAGGAGTATGTGATCGATGCGGCAATCTACTTATCAAACAGACCACGAACTTCAAGACCGCGCTGTATTGGTCAGCCTCGTCACACCGGACGTAAAACGCAGCGGCATGAATCCGGAGCATTCTCTGGATGAGCTTGTCAGCCTGGCGGAGACTGCCGGTGTGGAAGTGCTTACGACCATTACGCAAAATAAAGAAACACCGGATAACAAATGGTTCATCGGCAAAGGGAAGGTCGAAGAATTAAGGGCGGCGGCAGAGGAACTTGGAGCTACGACCGTCATTTTTGACCAGGAGCTTTCCGGTGCGCAGGTTAGGAATCTGGAGGAGGCGCTGGATCTTAAAATCATTGACCGGACTCAACTGATTCTGGACATTTTTGCGCAGCGCGCGAAGACCCGGGAAGGGATTATTCAGGTTGAGCTGGCACAGCTCAGCTATTTGCTGCCGCGGTTGTCAGGGCACGGGAAAAACTTGTCCCGGCTGGGCGGGGGAATCGGTACGCGCGGTCCGGGTGAAACGAAGCTGGAGACCGATCGGCGCCATATCCGCGATCGGATTTCAGACCTTAAAGCGCTGCTGGAGGAGGTCGTGCGGCATCGCCAGCTCCATCGGGAACGGCGGCGGAAGTCAGGCGTAATCCAGGTCGCATTAGTCGGTTACACCAATGCCGGAAAATCCACGCTGCTGCGCGAGCTGACAGCGGCTGACGTCTATGTTGAGAACCAGTTGTTCGCCACGCTGGATCCGACCTCGCGCAATTTGGAATTGCCCAGCGGCAAGGAAGTGGTGCTGACGGACACGGTAGGATTTATTCAAAATCTGCCCCATGATCTGGTCGCCGCATTTCGGGCCACATTGGAAGAGGTGTGTGAGGCCGACCTTGTGCTGCACGTAATCGACAGCTCTTCTCCGACAAGGGAAGAACAGGCCGCTGTAGTACAGCAAATATTAGTTGAGCTTGGCGCTGCGGACAAACCGCAGATTACGGTTTATAACAAGAAGGATCTGTGTGTAGGGGATTGCAGAGATCGCATTCCTTCGGGAACGGACACGCTCTGGATCAGCGCTTACTCTAAAGAGGATCTGAATCTGCTGCGCCAACTGATCCAGGATAAGCTGACTGGCGATACCAGAACGTTCGTTCTCCCTGCGGAGCGGGGCGATCTGATCGCCTTGGCATACCGGACCGGAGAAGTGATTGAACAGATGGTTGACGGGGATCAGATGCGCTTAACGGTGGAGCTGAATAAACAGGATTTTGCGGTTCACGGCTATAAGCTGCAGGAATATATCGAATCGCTGTGATCATGAAATATTATGTGATTGACAAGGGAGAGACGAAGACGAAGTGTTGAAGGAAGAAAGTCATGTTTGGGATACATTAGAGCAAGCCGCACAGCAGGTTGAGGAACAGGTCTCAGCCGTATTCCGCCAGCTGGATCGCACGGCGGAGCGAAATGAATGGAAGGTCATCCGCGCCTTCCAGAAGCATCAGGTCAGTGATTATCATTTCTCAGGCTCAACCGGATACGGGTATAACGATCGCGGGAGGGAAGTGCTGGATCTGGTCTATGCGGATGTGTTCGGAGCGGAAGCGGCGCTGGTAAGGCCGCATTTTGCCTCCGGCACGCATACGATCAGCTGTGCATTGTTCGGCATGCTCAGGCCGGGCGATGAACTGCTGTACATTACGGGAAAGCCTTATGATACATTGCATAAAGTGATTGGTAAGCCGGGAGACGGCACGGGTTCGCTGCGGGATTGGGGCGTTTCATACAATGAAGTTCCGCTGCAGGGGGACGGCGCTGTGGATTGGCTGGCAGTTGAGGCTGCAATCAGCGACAATACGAAGGTAATCGGCATTCAACGTTCCCGGGGTTATGACTGGCGGGCATCATTTACGGTTCATGAAATCTCGGAAATGGTGAAGCGGGTCAAAGCAATCAAGCCGGAGCTCCTTGTCTTTGTCGACAATTGTTACGGTGAATTTACGGAGGAGACCGAACCGACTGAGGTTGGCGTTGATCTTATGGCGGGCTCGTTAATCAAAAATCCGGGAGGCGGGTTGGCGAGCACGGGCGGTTACATATGCGGGAGCGCGCGTCTGGTGGAACAGGCCGCTTACCGGCTGACCGCGCCGGGAATCGGTGGCGATGTCGGAGCGATGCTCGGCACGCTGCGCGCGATCTACCAGGGGCTGTTCCTGGCGCCGCATATCGTTGGACAAGCTCTTAAGGGAGCTGTATTCGCAGCAGCTATGTTCGAAAGACTGGGCTTCGAATCCCATCCGAAATGGAATGACCCTAGGACAGATTTGATTCAAGCTGTCCGCTTTAAGCAGGCTGAGCCGTTGATCGCTTTTGTGCAGGGGATCCAGCGGGCTGCGGCGGTAGATGCCCATGTTGTTCCAGAGCCATGGGACATGCCTGGCTATGAGCATCCCGTTATTATGGCCGCAGGCACCTTTATCCAAGGCGGCAGTTTGGAGCTGTCCGCAGACGCTCCGATACGCGATCCGTTCATCGCTTATATGCAGGGTGGACTCACCTATGGACACGTGAAATACGGCGTCCTTACTGCATTGTCAACGATGGTCGAACGCAAATTAATTGTGATTAAACCTAACATAACTTGACATGTTTTTGGCATGGCGCTACAATAGAAACATATCACAGGGATTGGAAGGTTGATGCACATGGCTGACGAGATTCGCAGAAATATGGCATTATTCCCTATCGGAATCGTCATGAAGTTGACCGATTTGACGGCCAGACAGATCCGATATTACGAGCAGCACGAGCTCATTGTACCTGCACGTACAAACGGCAATCAGCGATTATTTTCATTTAACGATGTCGAGCGTTTACTCGAAATCAAATCTCTGATTGAGAAGGGCGTAAATATCGCAGGCATTAAACAGGTTATGAATCCGGTATCTAAGGAGTCCGAAGAAGCGACTGTTATTACAGAGCAGACGGAATCAAAACGCCGTGAAATGTCGGATACGCAGCTTCATCGATTGTTAAAACAGCAGTTACTCGAGAAGAGACCGGGCAAAGCCTCGATGATTCAAGGCCAATTGTCCCGTTTCTATAGCAACAAACCATAACAAGAGGGTAAAGGAGAGGATTCTGTGAGCTTCACTAGAGAAGACATCTTGCGTCATGCGAAGGAACAAAATGTCCGATTCATTCGATTGCAGTTTACCGACCTGTTAGGTACGATCAAAAATGTGGAAATTCCAGTAAGCCAGCTGGAAAAGGCGTTGGACAACAAAATGATGTTTGACGGTTCTTCGATCGAAGGTTATGTGCGTATCGAAGAATCGGACATGTATTTATATCCCGATTTGGATACATGGGTCGTATTCCCATGGGTAACTGAAAACCGTGTTGCAAGATTGATTTGTGACATTTATATGCCGGATGGCACACCATTCGCAGGTGACCCGCGCGGGATCCTGAAACGTTGTTTGAAAGAAGCCGAGGAAATGGGCTACACCGCGATGAACGTCGGGCCTGAACCTGAATTCTTCCTGTTCAAGACAGATGAGAAAGGCGATCCGACGACAGAATTGAATGACCAAGGCGGTTACTTTGACCTTGCGCCTACCGATTTGGGCGAGAACTGCCGCCGTGAAATCGTATTGACGCTGGAGGAAATGGGCTTTGAGATTGAAGCTTCCCACCATGAGGTAGCTCCCGGCCAGCACGAGATCGATTTTAAATATGCCGATGCAATCAAAGCGGCAGATCAGATCCAGACCTTTAAACTTGTCGTAAAAACGATTGCCCGTCAGCATGGCCTGCATGCGACTTTTATGCCAAAGCCTTTGTTCGGCGTTAACGGATCCGGCATGCACTGCCATCAATCCTTGTTCCAAGGCAGCACGAACTCATTTTACGATGAGAGTGACAAATTAGGCTTAAGCAGCACTGCGCTTCATTACATGGCAGGGGTTCTGCGCCATGCCCGCGCATTTGCAGCAATCACGAATCCAACGGTTAACTCTTACAAGCGTCTAGTACCAGGCTACGAAGCTCCGTGTTATGTGGCATGGTCTGCGAGCAACCGCAGCCCGATGATCCGTATCCCGGCATCCCGCGGCCTCAGCACACGCATTGAAGTGCGTAATCCGGATCCGGCGGCAAATCCTTATCTGGCACTTGCCGTTATGCTGAAAGCCGGCTTGGACGGCATTAAGAACAAGCTTCCGCTGCCATCCCCAACCGATCGCAATATCTATGTGATGACCGAAGAAGAACGGGTGGATGAGGGAATTCCAAGCCTGCCGTCCGATCTTAAAGAAGCGCTGGACGAGCTGCTGCGTGACGAAGTCATCTGCGAAGCATTGGGTGATCACGCGCTTGCCCATTTCTATGAGCTGAAGGAAATCGAGTGGGATATGTACCGCACGCAGGTTCATCAGTGGGAAAGAGATCAGTACTTAACGCTTTATTAATAATCATGCAAACGCCGTTCGCGAGGTTTCGACCTCGTGAACGGCGTTTTCTACATCTGAGGATGCAACAGCGCCAATATGATCGAAGGCCGCAGCACAAATTTGAACGAAGCTATTCACTTATGGGGCAGCAAGAAAAAGAACGTTAGGATCGACATCCCAACGTTCTTCAGCAAGGCCTGGGGTAAGAATCAATGAATATCGCGGAATAGTCCGATAACGCGTCCAAGGATGGTCACTTGCTTCAAACGGATCGGCTCCATTGTAACGTTCTCTGGTTGAAGACGAATATGATCCCGTTCCTTGTAGAAGGTTTTAACCGTTGCTTCATCATCCTCGGTCATCGCTACGACAATATCGCCATTATTAGCTGTCTGCTGCTGTCGAACGATGACATAGTCGCCGTTGTAAATGCCGGCTTCAATCATACTTTCTCCGACAACGCTAAGCATAAATACTTGATTATCTCCGACAAAGTGGGTCGGAAGCGGGAAATACTCTTCGATGTTTTCGGTTGCTGTTATCGGCATGCCTGCGGTAACTTTACCGACGACAGGAATCTTCGATACGGCAAGTGGAAATGGAACTTCGGTTGCTTCCTGATCCAATATTTCAATTGCGCGCGGTTTAGTTGGATCCCGGCGAATGAGTCCTTTTTTCTCCAGACGATCCAGGTGGCCGTGAACGGTGGAACTAGAAGCCAGCCCGACCGCTTCTCCGATTTCCCGCACAGACGGGGGATAACCTTTCTCGCGGACTTCATTCTTAATAAATTCAAGAATGGTCTGTTGGCGGCTTGATATTTTCGACACAAGGATCACTCCATCTAATTAATAGTTGTGACAAATTATAACACAGAACCCGAGTTCGCACAAACATAAGTTCGAGAAACACCCGTTCGTAAAAATCAGGGAACAAATGTTCTTAAAATGCTTGACCACAAACAAGTGTTCGTGTTAAATTGATTACAGAACAAATGTTTGGGGTGTTGATCATGATGATGAATAGTTTATCCTATCGAAGCATACATAATGGAGCGAAGAAAGCTCCTGAACGCCGTACTGGCGAGTCTACAGTTGTTTCAAATCTGAGACGTCATTTTGTTAAATTCTTTGCAGCCGCAATCGTTTTTGTTGTTTTATTTTCAGGCATGTTGATTGTTCAGTCTTATGCCTCGGAATCTCACCCGGCGCCAGCTGCTGAAGGGGAACGCATTATTTCTGTTTCGTCGGGTGACACGTTATGGGAAATCGCCAGAAGAGTACAGCCGCAGGGTACGGACTTGCGCGAGGTTGTCTATGAGATAAAGCTTCGCAATGGTCTTTCTTCCAGCGTATTGCGATCCGGTCAGACACTTATTGTTCCGGAGCAGATGGATTGATTTTTTATTAAAGCTTCAAGTGATTTGAAGGAAATGTTTAGGATGAGTAACGTATATCTGGTTGTTAACATTACCAAACCCGGCAAATCATTGCCGGGTTTTCGTGTTATCTTGACAACCCTAGAATGAAAATGTCAAAGTAGAGGGTGGACATTAGGTGATCGTTAGAGGAGGGGACAAATTGGAGAAGTTAATTGCACGCATTAATGAGCTGTCAAGAAAAAATAAAAGCGTCGGTCTCACAGATGAAGAAAAAACGGAACGCGAAACGCTCCGAAAACAATATCTGGACAATTTCAAACGTAATTTCCGTAATCAATTGGATGCAATTGAATGGGTGGATGACGATTCATCGGCACCTCCCAAACATTAGGACTATAAATCATTCTTTTTTGAAGGGGGAAATTGTGCATGCAGTATCGATTGCTTGGCAAGAGCGGTTTGGCGGTTTCAGAATTGTGTTTAGGTACGATGACATTTGGAAATACGACTTCTGAGTCGGACTCGATTGAGATGATCAACCGTTTTATGGACCGGGGCGGGAATTTTCTCGATACAGCGAACGTGTATGTCTCCGGCAGGTCCGAGGAGATCGTAGGCAAAGCGATTAAAGACCGCCGTTCGGACGTAGTTCTTGCAACGAAGGTCCGTTTCCCGGTTGCAGAGCATGTGAACGGCGGCGGAGTCTCCCGCAAGCATATAATGGACGCAGTCGAAGCAAGCTTGAAACGGCTTCAAACCGATTACATTGATGTGTATCAGGTTCATGTATGGGATCATGCCACGCCAATCGAGGAAACACTGCGCACGCTGGATGATCTCGTCACATCAGGTAAAGTCCGTTATATCGGCTGCTCGAACTTTTTCGCCTGGCAACTGATGAAGTCGCTTGCTTGCAGCGATATGAACCGATATGTTCGCTTTATATCGATCCAACCACAATACAGCTTAGTCAGCCGGGAAATGGACCGTGAGATGTTCTCTCTTTGTTTGGAGGAGAACGTAGGCATTATCCCTTGGGCGCCGCTCGGAGGCGGTTTTCTGACAGGAAGGTACAACAGAGAAGAACCCTCCTCGGGACGCCTGACCTCTAAAGCAGGGGAGAGCTCGTGGAAAAATCGCGCGACAGAGGCTAATTTCTCGGTGCTGGAGGCTGTTCAAAGCGCAGCGATAGAATTGGACAAGACCCCTTCGCAAGTCGCCTTAAATTGGCTTCTGCAGCGTCAAGGGATTACTTCGCCGATTTTTGGGGCGAGCACGTTGGAGCAATTCGAGGATGATATGGGCGCATCCGGCTGGACGATGCCGGAGGAAGTGTGGAACCGTCTGGATGAGGTAAGCGCCCTGCCATCTGAATATCCGAACCGCTTTATCGAAAAGTTCCGCAGACCAGGCCTTACTAAAGCATCTAATTAAATTTGAATTACATCGCTTTCATTCGTATGTTGAGGAGGATTCACAATGTCCCGATCCTGGGAACGCAAGGTTCGCAAAAACACATCAACGGTCAACAAAGCCCGCAAAAAGAGCGGTACAGGCAGCTTTGTTCCGGAAGCGTCACGATTAGACCGATTTAAAGGACGTAATCTCATATTGCCGGTTGCGCTGGTTATGTTTATCGGCTTTTACGTCTATATGAACACATTGACAGAACAGGGCGAAAGCGGCGGGCTGTATTGGTTGACAATCGTCTGTTATGTGCTGCTTGCAGCGCTGTTCTTTTTCCGGCGCCCTTATCTCACCGTAGGCAAGGAGTTTGTCCAAACCCGCAAAATGACCGGTGACAAAATATTGCGGGCAAGCGGTATCCAGCGTATCACCGTGCAGCGGGGTTATGTTGTGATCGAGCAGAAGAAAGGCGCGAATTGGGTGTTTTCAAGAGCTATGAACCGTTTTCCAACCGAACAAATGGCTGAGCGACTCAAGATTTTCGCTAACGACAATCAAATTGAATTCACGGAGAAATAGAGAGAATACAGAAGGAGCGAGTATCGTTAATGGCTAAAAAAGCAGTCTTATTTGATTTGGATGACACCCTGTTATGGGATGATCGAAGTGTCAAAGAAGCGTTCGAAGCAACATGTAAGGCAGCCGCGGACAAAACCGGCGTGGATCCGGACTCTTTGGAGGATGCTGTGCGCCGCGAAGCCCGGGCATTGTATGAATCTTATGATACCTATGCGTTTACGAAAATGATCGGTATCAATCCTTTTGAAGGACTATGGGCTAAGTTTGAACAGGGGGAGCAAGAAGACTTCCGCAAGCTGCAAAGTCTTGCACCTACATACCGCAGAGAGTCCTGGACGCGCGGCTTGAAGTCATTAGGCATTCATGACGAGGCACTGGGCGCAGAGCTCGCAGAGCAGTTCCCGGCCGAACGCCGGGCGCGTCCGCTCGTCTATGATGAGACCTTTCAAGTATTGGATCAGCTGAAAGGAAAGTATAAGCTGCTGCTGCTGACAAACGGCTCGCCTGATTTGCAGAACGAGAAGCTGGCTGGTGTACCGGAGATTGCTCCTTATTTTGATCATATCGTTATTTCCGGCCAATTCGGGGAAGGCAAGCCTGCCGCATCCATCTTCAGGCATGCACTCGAGCGGATCGGTGTAGAAGCCGGGGAAGCGGTCATGGTCGGTGACAAGTTAACGACGGATATTATCGGTTCGTTGGGTGTAGGCATGACAGCTGTCTGGATTAACCGACACGGGATGAAGCATACAGACGAGATCGTTCCAACCCATGAGATCACCAGCCTGGAAGAGCTGCCAGGTTTGCTTGAACGGTTGTAAAATAAGAACTTATTGAGAATTGTATCAAAGAAAAGGGGGCTGTCCCAAAAGTCATAAATGACTTCGGTTCGCCCCTTTTGTTCGAGAACTATGTTTTGCTCTTTTACGAGAGGGGTATGGAACTCCAACCTCTATTGTAATCGTGTTATCTTGAAATTGATGATGAGGTAATAATCACGATTTCAAAGGAGGTACGTAAACTTTCCGCTCCATGTCCCTCCCTCACGCTTTTGGTAAAATGGACGTACCAGCAACAATTCCTGCTTCGTGGCTTGCCAAAGGTAAGTCTTGAGGCGGGTTGGTTATCGCTTGCCCATAATTTTCTCAAGAAGGCTACAGAAGACCAAAAAAGACAAGAAGTCGAGCAGGCATAGCCCCTGCTCGACTTCATTTTTCAAAAACAAAGAAAACAGGGAGTGTCCCAAGTAGAATTTCTATTTATGGGACACCCCCATAAACAAGACTAAATCCTCCGCAGTTTTAATATGACCTGCTTGCTCCCAAGGAATTTCTAATCTTTCGGTAACATAAGATGAGACTACTGATTCTGTTCTCTCTTCTTTTACCCACGAGACCGAGAAGTTAGTGGGTTGAAGCTCATGTTTCAGAAGAATTTGAATCACCTCATAAACTGGGGTCAGCTGTTCTTCGGATCGATAAGTTTCAATAAGTCTTAAGTCGATCTCATATTCGACATCCAGCTCTTTGTAAGAGGGAAGCTCTTCAAAGGTAGAGCCCGGATAGCTATCTTTACTAAAGTGTACGGTAAAGTTGGTTCCTTCATCGGAAAGGGGGAAAAGACTCGCTATCTCATCCCGAATTAACGTATCGACCTGCCATTCCCAATAACGCTGCAGGTAATCATCTTTAAAGGTTCCTTCCTCTTCGCCTTGTCTGATGTTAAAGATAATTTGGGGATTATCTACAGGGGATGCTCTCACCAAGAAGTTAGTGTCAAACACGTAATCTGTATTAAATTCTTTATTGTATTTTTGTTCAATGTAACTTTTTGAAGCAGCGACTTCTTCGTTGTTACCCAAGCATCCTGGTAATAAAAGCAGTAAATAAAACAGAAAAATTCCCTTCATTACAATCCGGTACATATCAAAATCCTCCTTAATCCAATAATCGATCTACTCCAATTAATGTAAATATTGTACTAGATAATGGGTGTAAATAACATCATTCTGAGTTTTTTCGTATCCATGTGGAATGGAGACCTACCTCGCGTCCCTATCTACTTCTTATCACTTTTAGAAAGTCCTTCAATAGCCCCGTTCTCATTTCTGCAAAACAAAAAGAAGCCAAACTTTGGTAAAATGGAAGTGACTAGCAACCATTCAAAGGAGGGCTTCTTTTGTACATTCAATATAAGATGGATCAACTATGCTTGCCAATGGATTTAGAGGAGGATATTCCAGCGAATCATCTTGTACGCGTTGTAAATGAGGCGGGCGGTTAACCGGCTGGACGACAACATCTTTGCGGCTGCTTATCCAGGTGGTGGCCGAGGCAGAGCGGCAAGAAGACGCGGAGCAGGCTGACCGGGACCTGCCTGAGTTTGGCGAATCCAGCACGATCACCGGTGAAGCATGATCGAACCGGAGAGTGTGTTCGGACAAATGAAGAGCAACCGGAGCTTCCGGCGATTCCTGCTTCGCGGCTTACCCAAAGTGAGCTTAGAGGTCGGGTGGCTTTCACTTGCCCATAATCTACTCAAATGGGCAATGATGAATCAAAAAGTGCGAGTCGTGGGGACTATATAACCCCAAAACTCGCACTTTTTTTGCTTAAACTCTGATAAACGAAGCTGACCAGCTGTAGATAGAAAACTACTTTTGGGACAGCCCCCTGATTTTGTTCATGCCATAAAATAAGTGATCAAACCTGAATAACAGGTCATGAGTGCATGATGGTTTATGCTTTTTGGAAGGTTGGATCATTATATGAGTTTGCAACCCAACCGGCTGGTTCGATGAACAATCGGACAGCGACGATTTGGCGGTTCTCCATCAAAGTGAAGAAGTGGGGTTTATTCTCCGGAACGGAGATGACATCTCCAGCTTCCAGCTCCACATCAAAGTATCCAACGTCATCAGTGCCTTTGATAACAAAGATGCCTCTGCCTGCCGTAATCGCACGCACTTCATCTTCTGTATGCGTGTGGACATCCTCGAATTTTTTCAGAAGCTCATCGAGGTTCGGGGTAGCATCGGATAATGCGACGATATCCCATGTTTTGTAGCCGCGGCGTTCAGCCAGATCGCGAATTTCTGCGTCGTAAGTGGATAGAATCTCCGCTTTGTCTTCGTCGGTAAGCACAAATTTGTCTTGCAGTCCGGCTGCAAGCTTGGATGCGTCCCAGTGCTCATATAAAACCTCTTGATTATTCAAAAAAGCGCTAACGTTCTCATCGCCTTTGATCCGTTCACCGGTATTACGAATTCGAATTTCAGCCATAGTTCAATCCCTCTTTTCCATAAAAGTTGCTTATTTATACTCATTATAAAACAAAGATAATAACATGTCGACTGGATTTGCCTTTTCACATCGATGAGATTCTGGTAGACTAAAGGTTAATGATTTCGTGGAAGGAAGTACAGAAATGACAAAACCGACACTAAAAGAAATGATGCAGCAACGCATACTCATCTTGGATGGGGCTATGGGCACCATGATTCAACAAGCGGACTTACAAGCGGAAGATTTCGGGGGAGAAGAGCTGGACGGCTGTAACGAAATGCTCGTTCTGACCCGGCCTGATGTCATTCAAAATATACACGAAGCGTATCTGGAAGCCGGAGCCGATATTTTGGAGACGAATACGTTCGGCGCGACCAGCGTCGTTTTGATGGAATACGATATTCCGGAAAAAGCGCGTGAGATCAATCTGGCAGCAGCCCAAATTGCACGTGCTGCAGCCGATAAATATTCGACGCCTGATAAGCCGCGATATGTTGCAGGGGCGCTTGGGCCGACCACTAAGACACTTTCCGTAACCGGAGGCGTAACCTTTGACGAGCTGGTCGAAAGCTACTATGAGCAGACCGTAGCGCTTATAGAAGGCGGTGTGGACGCGATCCTGCTGGAGACGTCCCAGGATACCCTCAATGTAAAAGCCGGCAGCATCGGAATTCGTAAAGCGTTTGAATCCACAGGACGGAAGCTGCCGATTATGATCTCCGGCACGATTGAACCGATGGGTACGACGCTTGCCGGACAAAATATTGAATCGTTCTATATTTCACTCGAGCATTTGGAGCCGGTATCGATTGGTTTGAACTGTGCAACCGGACCGGAGTTTATGCGTGATCATATCCGCTCGCTTAGTGAAATTGCCAAGACGGCCATCAGTTGTTATCCAAATGCAGGCTTGCCAGACGAAAATGGACACTATCATGAATCGCCTGATTCGCTGGCAAAGAAGATTGCAGGATTTGCTGAGCAGGGCTGGCTGAATATAGCAGGCGGCTGCTGTGGCACTACACCTGCACATATTCGCGCTCTGGCAGACACATTATCGCAGTATCCGCCGCGCACCCGACAGGGAGATCATCCGCCGGCTGTATCCGGTATTGAAACGGTATATATTGAGAGCGAAAACCGCCCTTACATGGTAGGGGAGAGAACGAATGTTCTGGGATCGCGCAAGTTCAAACGGCTGATTTCTGAAGGGAAATATGAAGAGGCTGCTGAAGTGGCGCGCGCACAGGTGAAGAATGGCGCGCATGTTATCGACGTCTGCCTGCAGGATCCGGACCGTGATGAAGCTTCGGATATGCAGCAGTTCCTCGAGCTCGTCGTGAAGAAAGTAAAAGTGCCGCTCGTTATCGATACGACGGATCCAAAGGTCATTGAATTGTCACTGAAATATTCACAAGGTAAAGCCATCATTAACTCGATTAACCTCGAGGACGGAGAAGAGAAGTTCGAGCAAGTCGTTCCGCTTATTCATCGTTACGGAGCAGCTGCTGTTGTTGGTACGATCGATGAACGCGGACAAGCGATAACACGTGAAGACAAGCTCGAAGTAGCGAAGCGCTCCCACGATCTGCTTGTGAATAAATACGGCATGAAATCGGAAGATATTATCTTTGACCCGCTCGTTTTCCCGGTCGGTACCGGTGACGAACAGTATATTGGTTCGGCGAAAGAGACGATTGAAGGCATCCGGCTGATCAAAGAAGCGCTGCCTGCCACACAGACGATTCTAGGCATCAGCAATGTCTCGTTCGGATTACCTGAGGCTGGCCGCGAGGTGCTTAATTCTGTCTTTTTGTATGAATGTACAAAAGCAGGCTTGGATTACGCGATCGTTAACACCGAGAAGCTGGAGCGTTATGCATCCATCCCTGAACACGAGCGCAAATTGTCCGAAGAGTTGATCTATAACACGAATGGTGAGACGCTGGCTTTGTTCGTCGCAGCGTTCCGCGATAAAAAAATCGTCAAGAAAGAAAAAGCTTCAAACCTGTCGCTTGAGGAGCGCCTGGCTTCCTACGTTGTCGAAGGCACGAAGGAAGGGCTTATCCCGGATCTTGATGAGGCATTGAAGAAATACTCAGCGCTTGAAGTTATTAACGGCCCATTAATGCGCGGCATGGAAGAGGTCGGCCGGTTATTTAACAATAATGAGCTGATCGTAGCGGAGGTGCTGCAAAGCGCTGAGGTTATGAAAGCATCGGTGGCACACCTGGAACAATTTATGGAGAAGAATGAGACATCGGTTAAAGGCAAGATTATCCTGGCAACGGTTAAAGGGGATGTACACGATATCGGTAAAAATCTGGTAGAGATCATTCTCTCCAACAATGGCTACCAAATCGTGAACCTTGGCATCAAAGTACCGCCGGATCAATTAATTGAAGCGCAGCGCAGGGAAAATGCCGATGCGATCGGGCTTTCCGGACTATTGGTTAAATCGGCACAGCAAATGGTTACAACCGCGCAGGATTTGCGCAATGCCGATATCCATGTGCCAATCCTTGTAGGAGGAGCGGCGCTGACGCGTAAATTTACGAAGAATCGAATCGGTCCTGAATATGAAGGGCTAGTTCTCTACGCGAAGGATGCTATGGATGGACTCGATATTGCAAACAAGCTGATGGATAAAACGCATCGTGCCAAGATGGAAGAGGAGTGGGCAGAATTCAAGGCCTCGGGCGGAGCGGAAACCGAACAAGCTCCTGTATTGCCAAAGCTGACAAGGGCAGTTCGTTCCAATATATCGGCAGACGCACCGGTCTATATACCGCCTGATCTGGATCGCCACGTCTTGAGAGAGATCCCGATCAATCACATCATTCCTTATATCAACATGCAGATGCTGCTTGGTCACCATCTTGGTGTCCGCGGCAATGTTGAACAGCTGCTTGCCAGCGGCGATGAGAAGACAGCCCAGCTCAAGGACACGGTTGATACGCTGCTGCAAGAAGCGGCAGTGGATAAAACGTTGCATGCCAATGCGATGTATCGCTTCTTTCCGGCGCAATCCTCGGGCAATGATATTATTATCTATGACCCGAAGGATACGACGAAAGAGATCAAGCGATTCACATTCCCGCGGCAGCAAGTTGAACCCTTCCTGTGCCTGGCCGATTACTTGAAACCGGTTGAGAGTGGCACAATGGATTATGTCGGTTTCCTCGTCGTTACCGCCGGTCAGGGCGTCAGAGAACGGGCGACGGAGATGAAAGACCGCGGTGACTATCTGCGTTCTCATGCACTGCAATCCGTAGCGCTTGAGGTCGCGGAAGCATTGGCGGAACGGGTTCACCATATTATGCGCGATATCTGGGGCTTTCCGGATCCGCAGGATATGACGATGAAGCAGCGTCATGGTGCAAGATATCAAGGTATTCGGGTATCGTTTGGTTACCCGGCCTGTCCGAATCTTGAAGATCAGGAGCCGTTGTTTGATCTCATGAAGCCGCAGGATATCGGTGTCGAACTGACCGAAGGATTCATGATGGAGCCGGAAGCTTCCGTATCCGCGATGGTGTTTGCTCACCCTGAGGCGCAATATTTCAATGTAGACAAAGCTTAATCATGATCATGATAGAAAATCCGTCATTGCGCGGAAAGGCGCTTTGACGGATTTTTTCATTCCTTACTGCTCATTATTTACTTCATCTTTAATTTCCGACCGCATGCCTTCGATACTTTGACGGCGGCGGTTGTTTTTGTTCTCGATGATTTCCTTTTGATCCGGAGCGATCTCACTGGCATGCTCTGCTAAATATTCCTCGGCTTCATCGATATTACGCACCGTATTTTGTACTGCATCACGCAGCTTCTCCGCGTTATCAGCGCGATTATCCGGTTTTGCCATCATGTCAATTCCTCCATCAGGTTTAGGATTGGGGAGAGCATAAATGCCAGCCCAATTTCTAGGTTGTCACGAATCATATCCGTTTATCCCTTGGTCAAGCAATAACAAAAACATGGTGGCATAAACATAATCCAACCATGTTTTTTGTTAATCTCATTAAATATTAACTCAATTAAATGATCCTTCTATGATAATCTCTTCAAGCGGTTTGCGAGTGGACGGGCGTTCCCGTTCACGCAGCTGCTCGGGCAGCAATTCGGCTTCTGCCCGGTAACCCAACGCGATCAAAGCCTGTGGAGCATAAATTTCCGGTATAGATAGCGTACTGCGCGCTTTATCGACATCAAATCCGCCCATCGCATGCGTTATAAGTCCTCTGCGAGCAGCTTCCAAAGCCAGGAAGCCCCAAGCGGTTCCTGTATCGAATGCGTGCCAACGATTAGGCGCTTCTTTGGCATTCGTTGTTTTGGCAATGGCGAGAATCAGAATCGGTGCATGCTTACACCAGATCAAGTTTCCTTCATTCACAAACGTGTGGAACTGCTCTTTCTGTGCTGAAGTCTTAGCCACGACGAACCGCCAAGGTTGTTCATTCGAAGCAGAGGGAGCCCAGCGGGCAGCTTCCATTACCGCATACAAGTCTTGATCGGATACGGAACGCTCCTGAAAGGAGCGGGGGGACCAGCGGTTAACGATCAAGGGTGAAATATCGTATTCGGGGCTGCGGTTAGCGGCAACTTCTGAAGAGATCTGTTTATCAATGGTCATACTATTTTCTCCACCTTCCCAATTCTTATTGAATGGTTATCCATATTTTGCTTTAAACATTGTATCAAAATATATCGGACGAGCATAATGAAGGGCTAATGTAAGCGCTTTTAAATGCCAATTATAGGCGAAATTCCATGTAAAGGGCTTGCCTTCTCTACTTGTAAAGTGTGAATTTCAATTGAAGAGCAGCGGTCGGTTGAAGGATTGGAAGCGGCTTGCATGCGGGAAATGAAGAACTTTTCCCGGGAAAGCGCATGAACCGACACGATCAGTTGCATTCTTTCAACGTGATTCGTCACACAATTCTGCCAATTCGACAGTATAGTGGGGATTGCCACACGAACATGTATTCTGTACAATGAAATTAATGTGTTCAGATGAAGGAGAGAGCTGTATGAACCGTTGGACGGGAAAGGCTTCCAGCCTCGAGGATTGGCTTGATCATCTCCGTAAGCAGCCGGAAATTATGGCCAATGTGACGCATTGGCACACGATTCCAGCCCGTGAAGCGAAGACGGCCGATCTTCCTGCTGATTTGCATCCTAAGCTTATTGAAGCTTTAAATATACGTGGTATTGAACGATTGTTTACACATCAAAGCGCAGCTTACCGAGCCGTTAGAGACGGTAAACATGTTGTAGCCGTAACGCCCACCGCATCAGGGAAGACGCTTTGTTACAATTTGCCGGTGCTGCAATCGCTGCTCGAGAATGAGAGCGGCAGAGCGCTCTATTTATTTCCCACCAAGGCTTTGGCGCAGGATCAGGTAGCCGAGCTGCAGGAGCTGGCTAACATCATGGAAGTTGATCTTAAGACGCATACCTATGATGGGGATACGCCTCCCACAGTACGTACGGCAATCCGGAATGCGGGCCATATTGTCGTTACGAATCCGGACATGCTTCATTCCGCGATTTTGCCGCATCATACGAAATGGGTAAAGCTGTTCGAAAATATAAAATATATCGTCATTGATGAGCTTCACGCGTATCGGGGCGTGTTCGGAAGCCATGTTGCCAATGTGATTCGAAGGCTGAAGCGCATCTGTAAATTTTACGGTTCAGCACCGCAATTTATTTGCGCTTCCGCGACGATTGATAATCCGGGAGAGCATGCGGAGCGCCTGATTGGAGAGCGGGTTGCGCTTGTGGATAACAATGGAGCCCCGACTGGGGAGAAGCATTTTGTGTTCTATAATCCGCCTGTGGTCAATCAGCAGCTCGGCATCCGCCGCAGCAGTGTGCTGGAA
Source organism: Paenibacillus abyssi (assembly GCF_014640295.1). GTDB lineage: Bacteria > Bacillota > Bacilli > Paenibacillales > Paenibacillaceae > Paenibacillus_D > Paenibacillus_D abyssi. Next base: position 352,648 of record NZ_BMGR01000001.1, read on the forward strand.
ACCCGCAAGCTGGCGTCACTGCTGCTCAAGCAAGGCGTTCAGACAATTGTCTTTGCGCGCAGCCGGGTGCGGGTAGAGCTTTTGCTGACCTATCTGCAGGAGCTGGAGAAGGGTGAGCTTGGAAAGAAGACGATACGCGGGTATCGAGGCGGTTATCTGCCTAAGCTTCGCAGGGAAATTGAACGTGGGCTGCGCAGCGGGGAAATCCGCGGCGTTGTCAGCACGAATGCGCTGGAACTGGGCATTGATATCGGTCAGCTTCAGGCTTGTGTACTGAACGGTTATCCTGGAACGATCGCAAGCACGTGGCAGCAGTCCGGCAGGGCGGGAAGGCGCCAGGGCAGCTCGGTCACCTTCATGGTTGCAAGCAGCAATCCGCTTGATCAATACATGATTCAAAATCCCGATTTTTTCTTCAATCGTCCTCCGGAGCGGGCATTGATTCATCCGGATAATTTACTTATTTTAATTGACCACATTAAATGTGCGGCCTACGAGCTCCCATTCGAGGAAGGAGACCGGTTTGGCAGCGAATCCCTCACGGATATGCTGGAGTTTTTGGTGGAGGAGAAGGTACTGCACCGGGTTCAGAACCGTTGGTACTGGATGGACCAGTCATTTCCTGCCCATAACATTTCCTTGCGATCCGCTGCACAGGAGAATTTCATCATCATTGACCGTACCGAGGGCAGCCGTGTGTTAGGGGAAGTTGACCGGTTCGGCGCACCGACCCTGATCCATGAAGAAGCCATCTATATTCACGAAGGGGTTCAGTATCAGGTCGAAAAGCTGGATTATCCGGAGAAAAAAGCCTACGTGCGCGAGGTTAATGTCGATTATTTCACGGATGCGAATTTGGCCGTCGAGCTGAAGGTGCTTCATGTTGATCGGGAAGCGCAGTCGGGTTCATTGGTGAGGCAGTATGGTGAGTTAACGGTCAACGCGAAACCGACGATATTCAAAAAAATCCGCCTCCGCACACACGAGAACATCGGTTCAGGCCCGATTCATCTGCCTGAGGAAGAGCTGCATACAAGCGGCTATTGGTTTTCCTTTAATGAGGAAGCGGCGGCGGGCAAAGGAACGAATGAAATGCAGTGCGCGCTGTTAGGCATTGCGAATGTACTTGTCCATATCGCCCCCCTGTATCTAATGTGTGACCCAATGGATATACGTGTCGTTCCCCAAGTCAAAGCGGTACACACAAAACGTCCTACGATTTATTTCTATGACCGGTATCCGGGCGGCATTGGGCTCAGCGAACGACTATATGAAGTACATGATGAGTTGGTGCGCCAAGCCCAATCGCTGATCGCCTCGTGTACCTGCTTAAGCGGATGTCCTGCTTGTGTGGGGCCGATCGAAGAGGTCGGCTTGCTTGGCAAATCACAGGCGCTGGAGCTGCTGGGCGAAGCGAGGGCAGTGTTATGAGCGGGCTGCGGGAGCGTATGAACCGTCTAAGGGGTGCGAGTCCACAGTCATCGGCAGCAGAGGATGAGGCTGAGAATCGTCCTTTACAGGATAGCGACCGTTTGAAACCGTCCGAGGAAGAGCCGGAAGACCGGTTATCCGGCGAGTGGAGCCGGATGCAGGTCAGAACAGCGGCCAATGACTGGGGAAGCTTTTTGCTTCGGGAAGTGTTTTACCCGCTTGATTACCAGCATGGAACACATCGATTAATGGAATTAATAGATGCGTCTGCTGCGCTTTCCGCCTTTCATAGGGGTTCGGAAGAGACGCCGGCGCCAAGCGCGTATAATATGCTGTTTCTGGATTTGGAGACAACCGGGCTGGGGGTCGGAACCGGCAATGTGCCATTTATGGTCGGCCTGGGCTATGCGACGTTTGACCGCTTCGTCATCGAGCAATCCTTAATCCGACATCCCGCAGAAGAACGGGCAATGCTGGCTTATCTGGCGGAGAAATTAAAGAACTTTGATTACTTAGTCACATACAACGGCCGTACATTTGACTGGCCTGTCTTGGCAGGAAGATATATTATGAACGGGCTCGGCCGCCTGGACTCCCGCTTGCTGCATCTTGATTTTCTGCATCCGTCCCGCAGCATCTGGAGGAATACATTAACCTCATGCAAGCTGAGCCATATCGAGGAAGAACGATTAAATATAAAACGGCACGACGATGTGCCCGGATCGCTGGCGCCTTCCATCTATTTTCAATATTTAGCAGACGGCGACCCCGCTCCGCTGGAGGGCGTGTTTCGGCACAATGAGATCGATATGCTCTCGCTGGCATGTCTTGCCATCCGTTTTGCCCATCTGCTCGGAGGCCGGCTTGGAATCGATGTGCCGTACCCGGAAGACCAGGAAGAGCTGCTGCGCACCGGGCTTTGGCTGGACAAGATGGGGTTGACCGATCTGGCGGAGACGTTATTCGCGAGGCTGGCGGATAAAGATGTGCCGACCGGCTCCTGGTGTTTGCCGCTTGCAGCAAGAGACAAGAAGGTTGGAAATTGGGAGCGCGCTGTGTTATTGTGGCAGAAGATCGCATTATCGGCGGAAGCTTCAGCTCTGCCATCCTATGAAGCGCATATTGAGCTTGCAATGTATAATGAGCATCGAAGCAAGGACCTGCCGTCTGCGCTTCGTTACGCGGAATCCGCCATGCAGCTGGCATTGAGAAGGCCGCAATCGCGCCGAAACGATCCAAAGCTGCGTGCAGAGCTTGAGGCGATCGCGAATCGTCTGGAACGGCTGAGAAGAAAACAGAACAAGGGGAACGTTAACTAATGTCAGAAACAGGTTTAAACAAGCCGGATGGACTGTTGATCGATCTGGACGGGACATTGTACCATGGCTCTAGAAGGATCGAAGGCGCTGATGAGTGGATTGCATCGCTGTATGCGGCAAAGCTGCCCTTTTTATTCGTGACTAATAATTCCTCCGCCACGCCGCAGACCGTTGCGCAGCGTCTGGAAAAGATGGGCATACCGGCTTCACCGGAGCAAATCTGCACATCGGCGCAGGCTGCAGCAGCTTACATCGCTAATCTGCAGCCCGGAGCCTCTGTGTATGTCATAGGCGAGGAGGGGCTGCGAAGCAGCGCTGCCGATTCTGGACTGCAGCTAACACAAGAGCAAGCGGACTTCGTGCTGCAAGGGATCGACCGGGACTTCAATTATAAAAAGCTTGAACACGCGGTTCGCCTTATTCATGGAGGCGCGCGTTACATACTGACGAATCCGGACTTGCTCCTTCCGACAGAAGACGGATTATCTCCCGGCGCTGGCTCCCTTGCTGCTATGCTGAGAGCCGCTGGCCGTGTAGAGCCGACGGTGATCGGCAAACCTTCTTCTGTCCTGGTTAACTTTGCATTGGACCGTTTGGGGCTAACGGCAGAGCGGACTTGGATGATCGGGGACAATATGGCGACGGATATTGCCGCCGGCAAAGCAGCAGGCTGCGGAACGGCACTCGTATTAACGGGGATAACGACGAAAGACAATATGCAGGAGCATATTCAAATTGCGGGTGTTGAAGCCGATCAGGTCTTTGAAGATTTGAGACAGCTTCACTCGTATATTTCCCATCTTATCAGGACATAAGAGAAGCAAGCGACGATGACAGGAAGGAAGATGTGCCTATGCCTGAATGGCCGGAAATGGAAACGTACCGAGTAATGCTCTCGGAGCGAATTGTTGGAGAAACGATTATTGGAACAGAAGTAACAAGGGATAAGTCTATCAATGTGCCGGTTGACCGGTTTAATGATGAGCTTAAAGGCAGGTCGATTTGGTACGTTGAACGCAGAGGGAAATATATATTATTTCATTTGGACAACGGAAGACGGCTGCTGCTGCATCTGATGCTGGGCGGTCTTATGTATTTTGGAACCGATGAAGACCGGCCCTCGAGATCGATCCAAGTGACATTAAAATTTCCGCAGGGAAATCTTTATTTTATGGGTTTAAGACTTGGATTCCTGCACCTGTTAACAGTTAAGGAGGTCGAGGCGAAGCTCTCATCGCTAGGGCCCGAGCCGATGGACAAGCGTTTGACATTCGAGCGGTTTCGCGCGCTGCTGCAAACGAAGCGGGGCACGATCAAATCCACCTTTGTTGATCAGCAGGTAATTGCCGGCATCGGGAACAGTTACGTTGATGAGATTGCTTTTGCCGCAGGAATCAGGCCAACCGCCAAAATTCCGGAGATCGCCGAGGAAACCTGGGAGCGCCTCTATACAGCTATGCATTCCGTGCTTCGCGAAGCAGCCTCTTCAGGCGGCTACATCGAACATCCATTTACGAAAGATGATCTTTTAACCGGCGGTTATAATGAACGCTTTCATGTGTACGACCGAGAAGGGGAGCCTTGCTTGAAGTGCGGAAATCCGATTATCAAGACGGAGATTTCTTCCCGTAAAGCCTTCTATTGTCCAGTATGTCAAAAGGAACATTAGCTTATGCCTTTCACCGGTGCCCATGTCAGCATTAGCGGCGGTTATCATGATGCGGCAAAATCAGCGCTGGCGCAAGGGGGAGGAGCTTTTCAATACTTTCCGAAAAATCCGCGCAGCCTTACGATAAAAACATATGATGCGATGGATGCGCAGCGCTGTGCCGAATTTTGCATAAAGCATGACCTGCGATCGATTGCACATGCTCCATACCCGACGAATCTGGCCGCATCGGATCCAGATCAAGTGGAACGGACGATAACTTCACTTTTAAATGATTTGGCGATTGCAGAAAGCTGCGGTTCTCTTGGTGTCGTCGTCCATTTCGGAATTTATAAGGGGCCTGATACGTTACAAGGGTATAAAAATATTATACAATGTCTAGATAAGACCCTTGAGCAATGGAATGGAAGGGCTAAGCTGCTGATTGAGAATCAAGCCGGCGATCATGCCTTGATGGGGATGACCTTTGAGGAGCTGTCCCAAATCCGGGGCTTAAGCCGCTATCCTGAAAAAATCGCTTTTTGTTTGGACACATGTCATTTATTCGCAAGCGGGGTTTGGAGCATGGCATCGGAGCAGGATTGGTTGCAGAAGGCAAGGGATACAGGCGTTATGAGGCATCTGGCGGCTGTCCATTTCAATGATTCTGCATTTCCCAGCGGATCACGGCGCGATCGTCATGCTGTGATTGGCGAGGGACATATTGGCGAGCAGGCGCTAATGCGTTTTCTGGCCATTCCGGAAGTGCGCGATGTACCGATTATCTTGGAGACACCGCGCTCAGAGGATGGGACGCACTGCGAGCAAATCAAATGTTTAAATGAATGGATGCATGCAGCACACAGCCCGAGCAAGCAGACTGATAGAAAGCGGTGATTCGAACGATGGTCCATGTCTATTTGGATGATTACCGACCCTGCCCCTCCGGATTTGTGCTCGCCCGTAATAGTGAAGAATGCAAGTTGCTTATCGACGGCGAACCGATCGGCGTGTTATCGCTGGATTATGATTTAGGATGGGGAGAGCCAACGGGGTTGGACGTTGCAAGACATATCGTGGAGCATGGGCGGTATCCCCGCGAAATTTATCTACATACATCAAGCCTTTCAGGAAAAATGCAGATGTATCAATTGCTTTACCTGCATGCGCCTGAAGACGTGATCATTCACAACGGACCTATGCCGCAAGAGGTGTTATCAAATATTGGAAATCGTACGTCAATAAATCAGTCGAACAAAGGTGATTAGATATTATGATTCATTTACAAGAGCTTTATCTGCGCCGCGACGAGCGCGTCATCTTGGATGGCGTCAATCTGCACATGCGTCCGGGCGAGCATTGGGTCATACTGGGGAAGAATGGCTCGGGGAAAACAACATTGCTCGAAATGATGACAGGTTATATGTTCCCTAGTTCCGGAACGGTTGAGGTGCTGGGTAACCGTTATGGACAATGCGATGTCAGGGAAGTCCGCAAACGCATTGGTTACATTAGCCAATCGTTGGTCGAGAAGCTTACGCTCAGCGATTCCGTGTGGGAAGTCGTTGCTACAGGCGCCTATGCCTTTTTGCGTTTTTATCAAGACATTCCTTCGGAGCTGCGGGACCAAGCGCGCGCTTTGCTGACGGATATGGGCATCGGGCATTTGTCGGATCAGCCGCTGGGCTCCTTATCGCAAGGTGAGCGCAAGAAAGCGCTGTTGGCCCGTTCATTAATGGCGAGTCCGGAGCTCCTTATTATGGACGAGCCTTGCGCAGGCCTGGATCTGTACGAACGCGAGAAGTTTCTCCGTGAGCTGTACCGCTTAAGCGAGCAGAATATGACAGCCGTTTATGTTACGCACCATATCGAAGAGATCGTTCCTTTGTTCACCCATGTAGCCTTGATTCACGAGGGGAAAGTAGCGGCAGCAGGACCGAAGAAGGAAGTGCTGACTGGTGAGGCGTTAAGCAAGGCATATGACCTGCCGATTGAAGTGGAATGGGCACATGAACGTCCTTGGATTCGTGTCGCGCAGCAAGGAGACAGCCTGTGAGCCGCTGGATCGGTACGGCCAATCATGGTTTCGCTTCTTACGCGATGGAAGAGCTGAGAAGATTGTTTCCGTCGATAAAATTCCAGCAATTAGTGGCCGGCGAGGTATTCATGCTCGAGCTGCCTGACGACCGCGAACAAGCATTGAAGAAAGTTCAGGATAACGAACCGATATTTTTGCGTCATATTCATCCTGTGGATCGTGAGCTTCCTCTTAACGGAAATGCGGATGATCTGCAGGAGCTAAGCAACATGGTTAGGCATGCCTGCAAGCTATTCGAAGGAAAAAGAACAGCCGTGCATGTTCGTCGCGTAGAAGGCAGCCCTTACCCGTACTCAGCAGCCGATACCAAAGCTGTGCTTGATGCGGTGCTCATGGAAGTGGACAGTGAACAATCCCTGCAGCATCCGGATATGATCCTGTCGATCTTCGCTGCCAAGGATAAGCTGTTGATCGGCTGGGGGACACCGGAGCAGCTGTTATCTGATTGGCCGGGCGGTGCGGTTCGCTTCCAGAGGGAAGAAGGGCAGATCTCAAGGGCAAAATTCAAGCTGCTTGAAGCGGAACGAACCTTTAGAATCAATCTGGCAGAGTTCCGGGAAGCGCTCGATATCGGAGCGGCGCCCGGCGGCTGGACTTCGCTGCTGCTTGAGCGCGGTTTGCTCGTCACGGCAATTGACCCCGCTGAGCTGCATCCTTCGTTAGCGGAGAATCCAAGATTGACCTACTTGAAGAAGAATGCATCGGAAGTGAAGTTCTCTCCCGGCCAATTCGATCTTCTCGTATGCGATATGAGCTGGAGTCCGCTGCAGATGTGCAAGCTGGTGTTAGATCTGCAGCAAGCGCTTGTAAGCGGGGGGAGCGCAATTGTGACCGTTAAGCTTATGCACCGCAAGCCGCTGCAAACGATCCGGGAGGTCATGAGCAAGATGAATGAAGCCTTCGAGGTTCTTAGAGCGAAGCAGCTTTTTCATAACCGTGATGAAATCACATTATTTTTAAGGCGGAAATAATATTCCGGCACTGAGGGGTGCTGACACATTCGTTTCCGCCCTCACTCCGCACGCATACGGATTCCGATTGAACAAAAATGATAGATCGTTATACAAGGGAAAGCATCCCGGTTAACCGCGTTGATAAACGCGGCTGCCGGGATGCTTTTTTGTTTATGCGAAAAGGAGGAAGATGAATGATAAACAATGATAACGAAAGACGCCTGCTGCCTGTATGGGCTAATGGAACAATTATTGGCGACAGATACCGAATCGTGAGTATGGTCGGGAAAGGCGGAATGGGGGAGGTGTACAAAGCAGAGGATCTTCGGATGCCAGGCAAACGTTGGGCTATTAAAGTGACAAATCTGGGGAGGGCTGCAGCAGGCAGCGACGTGCTTGAGGCGAAAGTATTAATGAGGCTTAGCCATCCTCATTTGCCGGTTATCGCTGATTTCTATGCGCCGGACGAGCAGGGGAGAGCGGTGCTCGTCACAGATTATATCGAAGGCGTCACGTTACAGGGCTACTTGGCTCAGCAAGACAAGCAGCTTCCGTATGCTAACGTCATGAACATATTCCAGCAATTATGCGATGTGCTGTCCTATCTGCACCGTCAATCTCCGCCTATCATCCACCGTGATTTAAAGCCGACCAATGTGATGATCGAGCCTGGTGGACATATAAAGCTGATCGATTTCGGCATTGCGCGATTTTATAAGCATGGCCAATCAAGCGACACCGTTCAGCTTGGGACACCGGGCTTCGCCGCTCCTGAACAAAGCGGCGGCAGGCAAAGCGATCCCAGGTCCGATATTTACGGATTAGGCGCGCTTCTTTTCTATATGTTAAGCGGCGGCAGGCACTATCGTCCGGGGGAGCCGGTACGCTGTCAGGAGCTGCACAGTGCGCCTGATAAAATGACCATTTTACTTGAACGAATGCTTGATCCGCTGCCGGACCGCCGGTACGCTTCCATGTATGAGGTTCAACAGGCGTTGAAGCATTGGGACGGGAGAGGAGTGAGCCATTTGCATTCGTATCCTGATCCTGACGACCGCACCGGTGAAAGCAAGACAGGAAAACGGGTTGTTATTGCATCGCTGGCCCCCGGCTCGGGAGCGACGTTTATGACCCTGACAATATGTAAGCTGTTGTCGCTGCAAGGCTTACGCTGTACCGCAATAGAGCATCCATTAAATCGTGCAGAGTGGCATACATTGTTAGCTTCCTCAAAGGGTCAAAGCAACAGTCAAGCTTATCCGAAGTATTCCGTATGGCAGGAGCACAACATTACATGGTATGCGCTTTTGCCCTTTGTAAGCGGTGATCCGCACTCTGGAGAAGAGCAGCTTCATGCTCCGGATCCATCAGTCCGGGCGGAGACGACCTTGATCGACCTCTCAGGACAGTGGCTGTCGCCATCCTGTCGCCCGCTGCTGCAAAGTGCGGATCTATGTTTATTCGTGGCGGATCCTTGGCCTTCAAGGTGGTCCGCCTCAATGATGAACCAGTACCGCGAGCTTCTTGAGCTGCGAAATGAGCTCCAGCTTCCTACCTTTTGGATTGCCAATAAGGATGTGAAGTTCAGCAGAAGAAAAGAGTGGCTCAGCATGCTTCCGGGACCGCTGCTTACGACGGTTCCCCAGCTTTCTCCGGCCGATTGGGCAGAATGTTTATGGCGCAGCCGATGGGCAACCGATTCTTCCAGCTGGAGGAAGCTGTTAAGCGATAGCCTTCAACCGTTATGGCCGTATTTTGTGCGATAAACTCACACTTTTTATGTGAACCTGTGATACAATGATACGCGTATAATTATCGAATTTGGAGATCGTCCCCTTTTAAGTAATGGAAATCGAGGATATCGAAGTATGGATGGAACGAAACGGAGGGGAAGAGATGCGTATAAAACCGGAATCAAAGGTTGAAGTGTTTTTGACGGCTTTAAAGCTCGGCCTGACTTCGTTCGGAGGTCCGGTTGCCCATATCGGGTATTTCAGAGATGAATATGTCAATCGCCGGAAGTGGATAAGCGAGAGCAGCTTTGCCGATCTGGTCGCCCTGTGCCAGTTTCTCCCTGGACCTGCAAGCAGCCAGCTCGGAATGGCAATCGGGATCCGGCGAGCTGGACTTGGCGGTGCATTGGCGGCCTGGCTGGGCTTCACGTTGCCCTCTGCGCTTGTCATGATTCTATTCGCGCTTTGGGTAGGCGCAGCTGATCTCTCAAGCGCGGGCTGGCTGCAAGGTTTGAAACTGGTTGCCGTAGCAGTTGTCGCTCAGGCCGTATGGAGCATGGCGGTCACTTTGGCTCCGGATCGCATTCGCGCTACGATGGCGCTGTTTGCCGCAGGATGGGCCTCTCTGATGCCGGGCCCGGCGGGGCAGCTGCTGCCGCTGCTGTTATGCGGTGCGGCAGCAGTGCTCTGGTTAAAGCCCACAGCTGCAGCAGCGCGAGCTGCCGATGATCGGGAGCACGGGCTTCCGTTTGGCCGCAGGCTTGCGGCAGCGGCGCTTGCTGTTTTTGCAATTCTTCTTATTGTATTGCCTATCGCTGCAAAGCTGATGCCGTCTTCTCCGGCAGTATCCATAATGGACAGCTCTTACCGGGCGGGATCACTCGTTTTCGGGGGTGGCCACGTCGTGCTGCCCATGCTGGAGAAGGAGGTTGTGCATGGTGGTGAACATGGCATTTCTGCAGATCGCTTCATGGCTGGTTACGGTGCGGCACAAGCAGTACCTGGGCCGCTCTTTACCTTCGCTGCTTACATAGGGGCTTCAATTGGCGAGGGATGGCATGGAATTATGTTGGCTGCCGCTGCTCTCTTGGCTATCTTTCTACCCTCATTTTTGCTGCTCGTCGGCGCGCTGCCATTCTGGCAAGGCCTGCAGCACAATCAGAAAGCCAGGCTGGCATTGATGGGTGTGAATGCAGCTGTTGTCGGGATCTTGCTGGCGGCGTTATACAATCCGGTATGGACAAGCACGGTGCACACGGCACATGATTTTACCATTGTGCTTGTTGCTTTTCTGATGCTGCAAATATGGAAATGCCAGCCTTGGCAAGTAGTCCTGATTGCGGCAGCGGCAGGTTTCATTATCTTATAAACATTTCCTTAACTGGTGATATCTGATATGACAAACATCGCCTGACTTGCATTTATGCCGCTTGTTCATTATTATAAGCTATAAAAATGACCGTTTTTCAGGTCAACTGGAAAAGGGTGAGAGATCATGGAACAACAAGAACGCTTATTAGTCATTGAAGATGAAGATAGTATTGCCCGCATATTACAATTGGAGCTTGAACATGAAGGATATACGGTAGGCCGTGCAGAGAATGGCCGGTTGGGCTTGGAGATGGCGATGAGCGGGGAGTGGGATCTTCTGCTGCTGGACGTTATGCTGCCTGAGTTGAACGGGATCGAAGTGCTTCGCAGGCTTCGCAATGCCGGAAATCCGATACCTATTATACTGTTGACTGCAAGAGACACAGTGCCGGATAAAGTCAGCGGCTTTGAACATGGGGCCAATGATTACATTACCAAACCGTTTGCAATGGAGGAGCTGCTCGCTAGAGTCCGCAATTTGCTGCGGATATTTCAACAGCAAAGTCGTGAAACCGAGGGTGCTGATGTCATGAAGGTCGCCGATCTGACCATTGAATTACGCACCCGCAAAGTGTCGCGCAAGGAAGTGGCGATCGAGCTTACGCCGCGCGAGTTTGAACTGCTTGTCTATTTAGCGGAGAACAAAAACCAGGAAAAATCCCGTGAAGAAATATTATCCGAAGTATGGGGTTACGATTTTATCGGTGAGACGAACCTGGTGGATGTGTATATTCGATACTTGAGACAGAAAATAGATAAAGGGTTTCGGTATAAGCTTATTCATACCGTGAGAGGCGTAGGCTATATGCTCAAGGAGCCGGAATGATGACGCTGCGCAAGAGATTCACGCTGTTCACCATTTTTTGGCTTATTTTCATCCTGATCTTGTTCAATATTTTCGTTTATTTCTTTGTGATAAAGATTACAACTCGCAGTGAGCAGTCGCTGCTGGCCAATAAAGTCAATTTGCTGCTTGAGAACAAAAAGATTCAGGAGACGGGTTCACTGGATGATCCGAACCTTCTCAGCGAATTTTATAATGTGAACGAAATGATCCGTATTGTCAGCACGTCGGGTTATGTACTCAATCAGATCGGTGCGGATGAAGAGCTGCTGTCCATGCCGGTAGAATTCAGTTGGAATCATGATACGGGTATCAAGACCTATGCCGGCAAAAGGGTTATCTATTTTAAAGTGCCGTTATATGACAATATGAATGTAATCGGGATGCTGGAGATCGTCCGAAAGCTGAATTTGCTTGACAGCTATCTGCAAATATTAGTCGGCGCCTTAACGGTTACGAGTCTCGGAGCCATTCTGTTTGCAATTTTTGGCACCTATTGGTTCACGTCAAGGCTAACCTCGCCGATCCAGCATATGGTTCAAACGATGAGGGAAATCGATCGAAGCGGTAAGCTTAGGCAGATCCAATTAGATGGCAGAGAAGAATCGGCTGAGCTTCAGCAGTTGATTCGTGCCTTCAACCAGATGATCGAGCGGCTTGACCGTACCTTTGAGAGACAGAAGCAATTCGTTGCGGATGCTTCGCATGAGTTGAAAACGCCATTGACCGTCATAAGCAGCTACGCGGGAATGCTCAAGCGGTGGGGCAGAAACGACGAGAAGGTAAGAGATGAGGCAGTGGAAGCAATATCGAATGAAGCGCAGAGGCTGCAAAATCTGACGAAATCGATGCTGATGCTGGCCGAAGCCGAGCAGGAAGACTGGTTAAGGCTGGGCACCTTCGATGTGGTGAAAATGGTCGATGAGCTCGCCGATATGATGAACACTACCTTTCATCGCACGATCCGCGTGCATTCTGAGCCTATCGGCGTCCGAATGACAGCGGACAAGGATAAAGTCAGGCAGTTGTTAGTCATTCTTATCGATAACGCCATCAAATACAGCAAAGAACCGATTGATATCACAATCAGTTCGACGAAGAATATGATTCGAATCGATGTAAAAGATAAGGGCATGGGGATACCGGAGGAGGAAATTCCGCATCTGTTTGAACGTTTTTATCGGGTGGATGGAGCGAGAAGCCGGGCGACCGGCGGTGTCGGTCTGGGGCTTTCAATCGCGAAGCGGATTGTAGAGCTGCATGACGGCAATATCGAAGTGTTCAGCAAGCTGAATAAGGGAACGACAATTGCGATCCAGTTCCCGAAAAAAAACAATTGATCGGTGTTTAAGCCGATCAATTGTTAATGGTATTAACCTTAAAATTCATTATGAAATGACTCTGCGCGCTGTTACATAATTTTTCTTCCAATGCGGAGTATCAAGGCTGGTGAACTTAACTCCGCCGGCGCCAAATGTGTGCAGCATCATGTTGTTTCCGGCATAAACGCCTACATGGCCAATGCTGTTCCCTGTACGGGATGGGACTTTGAAGAAAACGAGATCTCCTTTTTTCAGATTGCCTTTCAGCACTTTATAACCTTTAGTCGCCTGCGCTTTGGATGTGCGCGGCAGCTTTATTCCGTTCTTCTTATAAATATACTGGGTAAAAGAGGAACAATCAAAGGCATAGGTTATGCCTGAAGGTGCGCCAAATTTATATGGGACGCCTAAATATTTCTTTCCCGAATTGATAATGTTGTTGGCTTTAGTTGTAGAAGATACTGCCGCACTGACCGGGGCAGCTTGTCCAAAGCCTAGCATTGTGAATCCGATTGTCGCGCACAGACCGACGCTGATGACTTTGCGGATAAGTTTGGTCTTTAACACTTGTCTAATCCCTCCATCTTTTTTTTCTCAGCGGTTACTGGGACTACTATAACAAAAAATTCGTTCCCTAAAGTTTAACAAGGAGAAAATAAATATAGATGGGGACTAGGTTTTATTTGATTTATTAAAATAAAATAAGAATTCTTTAATGAAAAAGGAGAGAGAATATATGAAATTTCGCGTGGCGGCCGTCCAATATGAATTGGCGGATATCGATTCTTTTGATGAGTTTGCAGAGCAGGTGCATCATTACATAAAGAATGCGGCGGAATATGGCGTGCAATTTGTGCTGTTTCCAGAATTCATGACTACGCAGCTGTTGTCTATTGGCGATGAAGAAGGCAATCCGCTTCCAATCGAACGGCTGCCTGATTTTACAGATGCGTATACGGCATTGTTTAAACAATTGGCGCAGCAGTATCAGATCTATATTGCGGCGGGTACTCATGTCGTTCAAGTAGGGGATAAACGGAGAAATACCGCATTTTTATTCCATCCTGACGGAAAGGTGGACCAACAAGCGAAACTCCATATGACCCCTACAGAGGTTCAGGAATGGAACATGTCGCCCGGTGATGGTTTGGAAGTATTCGAGACTGCATTTGGTACAATCGCGCTATTGACCTGTTACGATATTGAATTTCCAGAGATCGTCCGCATGGCGAGAGCAAAAGGGGCCGATGTCATCTTCTGTCCTTCCTGTACGGATGACCGCCATGGTTTTTATCGCGTCCGTTACTGCTGCCATGCCAGGGCAGTTGAGAACCAGGTTTATATCGTTACGACTGGAACGGTCGGATCGCTTCGCAAAGTGGATTTCATGCGCGCCAATTACGGACAGGCTGCTGTCATCTCGCCTAACGATATTCCATTCCCGCCTGCAGGCATCGTTACGCAGGGCGAGATTAACCAGGACATGCTCGTTGTAGCAGACTTGGATCTGAAGCTGCTCAATGACGTCCGTCTTGCCGGGTCTGTTACGACCTGGCGCGACCGCCGCACCGATCTTTATCCGGACTGGTAATCACACTCGTTAAAGCCTGGAGGGAATAATTTGCATAAAAAGCTAATCGTATTTTCGGAACAGAAGCCCGTCAAAGTAACGATTCGTAATTATACGGCGGAGGATTTCGATGCTATGATCGCGATCCAGCAGCAAAGCTTCCCTCCGCCGTTTCCCTCAGAGCTTTGGTGGAATAAAGAGCAGCTGCATGAGCATGTCACCCGTTTTCCCGAAGGCGCGCTCTGTGCGGAAGCGGATGGTAAGCTAATCGGTTCAATGACCGGACTGCGGGTTGGTGACGATCAGCTCGGGGATACGCACAGCTGGTCGCAAATTACGGATGACGGCTATATCAGAAATCACGATCCGAATGGCGACAGCCTATACGTAGTCGATATTTGCGTCGTTCCTGAATTCCGGAAAGCCGGCATCGGCAAGTGGTTAATGTTATCGATGTATGAAGTCGTGGTGCATCTTAGGCTGAAGCGATTACTGGGCGGAGGAAGGATGCCCGGCTATCACCGCTATGCTCATGAGGCGACAGCGGAACAGTATCTCAATCATGTCATTACGGGGCTGTGGAAGGATCCTGTCATTACTTTTTTGCTGCGCTGCGGCCGTATGCCCGTTGGCGTTGTGAAAAATTATCTGGAGGACGATGAATCGCATAATTACGCCGCTCTAATGGAATGGCGCAATCCCTTTATAAAAAATGGAGAGGAAGAATGATTACATGGATTATATTCGCATTACTTCAATTCAACAACCGCTGTTTCCATTAATGCACCGTTTAATGCAGGAAGTGTTTCCTCCTGAAGAGGTGCTTGAATATTCATTATGGGAAGAACCGATTCAAGATCCGGACATCCATGTTTATGTCGCGGTTCACGAGGGGGAGGTTGTCGGAGCGACGGAATACCGGTATTATGCTGATTTTCGCACAGCAATGACCGATTTTACCATAATCGGCAAGCCGGGTCTAGGCATCGGGCGTTTCCTGCTTAAAAATCGCGAGCGCGATATCAAACGACTGGCGTCTGCAGCCGGTAACGAACCGATTGGCATGTTCGCCGAAATCTATGATCCTTATCAAGTTGAGCACAGCTTCGGCGGGGTGACGCCGATGAACCCATATGTTCGCCGCGAAGTACTGTCGCATATTGGTTACAAGCGGATCGACATGGCTTACGTTCATCCATCCTGGGATCATCAAGGCCAAGCGGTATCCGGATTAGACTTGTGCTTCTTGCCTGCAGACGAGAATCTGGAAGAACTGCCGGCTTCGCTCGTGTATGATTTCTTGGACCGTTATTACAGTGCACTGCCGAATAAACCGCAGGATTGGCTGACCATGATGGCGGAATTAAAATCTAAACAATCAGTGGCGCTCAAGCCTCTGTAAAGAAAGGCGCATGCCAATGACGAGAATTACGTTCTTGGGAACCGGAGATGCTATGGGCGTCCCGCGCGCTTACTGTGATTGTAAGGTATGTGAGGAGGCGAGAGCCAGCGGTGTCAACCGCAGGCTCCGCTCCTCTTTGCTTATTCATGATCAGAAGAGCGGAGATACATTCATTGATTGCGGACCCGATTGGGGAAGGCAGATGGAGTTGGCGGGATTACGCTCATTGGACCGCATTCTGATCACCCATGCGCACTTCGATCATATCGGCGGCATGGTGGAATGGGCGGATGCCTGCCGCTGGCAGGGCCGGAGAGGCCAGGTCTATGCTCCTGAAAAAGTGATTAAGGAAATCTGTAACCGCTTCCCATGGCTCGGAAATCATCTCGAATTTCATTCGTTAGCTGCATCGTTACAGATTGGTGAGTGGAGAGTGCAAAGCTGGGAGGTTAATCACGGCAAGAATGGCTTTTCCTTTGCTTTTCGCTTCGATCATGAGAAGACGCAAGAGGCATGGGCTTACTGTTCCGATGCGATCGCGCTAACCGAAGAACAGCTGGCTCCTTTGTATGGGCTGGATCTGTTAATCTTAGGGACCAGCTTTTACAAGGAGAATTTCCCGTTCGAAACACGTTCGGTCTATGACGTCACGGAAGCGATTGGTTTATTGGAAACGTTATCCCCTAAGCAGGCTGTTTTTACGCATTTATCACATGATATCGATCTGCGTACAAAATACAGCCTGCCCGAGCATACATCATTTGCAACGACGGGGATGTCGCTTAATTTCTCATAATTATTTACTCTGCTGCGGGGGATTCACTTTTTTGCCTATCATCCACGTTTTTAGTTCCATACCAATGTTAAATGGCAGGTGCTTGATATAGAAAAGAGCCGGCAGTGCGCCTGAAGTCAGTGCGATATTAAGAGTCGCAAGCTCTTTCCGAACTTGAAAGACAGACTGGGAGAGCCGGTTCCATTGAATTCTTCGTTTGGGAACCAGTATGCGATGCCTGTTGAAGCTGCCGTATTGTATGGCGATCTGCTGCTGCAGCAAGCTCCAGCCCGTCTGCCTGTAACGAAGCCACGACCACAGAACGGCCAGCAGCGGAAGAAGCAAAGCGAACCAACCGAGTGAATAGGGTATCCATATAATCGCCGGTATGGATATCGCTAACGTCAGGATGACCGGAACCAGCATGAAGCTCAGCAGCGAACGTTTTCCCAGCCGGCTCCATTCATCGGCCAATTGATATTGGGGAGTAAACCGCGCCAGAAAGGCTGCCAATTCCCGCTCCCGCACAAGCGGAAACAGTATGGCGGATTCTCCCTCTTTGCCTGCATAACCTGCTGATACGATATGAACGGTCACCAAGCCAAACGGACGGCGGAAAACATTCTCCACAAGATGAACAGCTTGAATGCGTTGAAGAGGGACGGTTACCTGTTTACGCTCGAGCAGCCCGCGTTCGATAACCAACTTGTCTCCTTTTAATTGGAGTGTGAAACCATACTCCCTGATTGATGTGAAAAGCACGGCCAGCAGCCATGCGATGACGATAAGAAAGACAATTAGCCACACGATTTGCGCCGAGCCCATCCAGTAGGATATAAATCCCCAGATATCAAGGGTTTCAGCCAACCACTCATCCAGCTGCGAATATGCGGCGCCTATAACGGCCAAGACAACGCCGATTTTCCCGGACGTCGTGCTGTAGATCAACAGATCGCTAAAGGATAATCTAATCCGCTGTTCAACAGGAGCAGCTTTCTCTACCGGGGTCGCTTGCGGCACATCTGATATAATCTCCGGTTGTGAGACCTCCATTAATCCGAGCGCGATCCGTATTTGTTCCGCTTCCCGGCCTGAGATTGCGTTCAGGACAACCTCCGGCTTTTTGCCGCCAGCGGTCTCAACCTGCAGCTTCAAAAGTCCGAAAATCCGGTGCAGAACGCCCGCCGTCGTATCGACCGCCTGTACGCGGTCTTTGGTGATCCACAGCTTTTTGCGGATGAAAATGCCGTGATCGACCCGCAGAGAGCCTTGGTCAAGGTAATAAACGAAGCGGTACCACGTCAGCAGCCCGATCGTAAGCATAATGATCATCATAACCGCGATTCCGCCAAACAGCCACAGCCAGTTGATATCATCGCGAAACACTGTAGTGAGGATAAAAGCAATCATGGGATACAAGAGATCCTTCACCGATTTACCTATAAAAAAGATGACCGACACCGGATGAAGACGTCTGCTGGTTGTTAATTCCGCGGATTCAGATTTCTTCATCGGATATCCTCGCCAAGCTTGCGATCTGTCTTCTTACCTCGTCAGCCGAACGCTCGGTCAGCGCCGGAATCTCATGGCTTCCTGCAGCGGTGGAGAATGTGACGGTTGCTAACCCGTATTTGCGGAGAATGGGGCCTTGCTTCGTATCCACGTGCTGTACGCGAACCATCGGAATGGTCGTTCGTTTGCGAAAGAGAATACCGTGCTTGAGGTCAACTTGATCCTCATTGATTTCATAGCGCCACTCTCTATAGTACATATTCGGTAATACGATAATTTCAATAACAGACGTTAAACATCCCACCATCAGGGCGATCGCAAAGATCCACGCGGGCCAATCAAAACGGAGCGTTAAAAACAGCAAAATAGCGAGAATAATCAAATAGACCGAAGCGGAAATGAAGCCCGACATCCGCCAAGCCTTCAAAGCATTGGAATCAATTCGCTGTCTTGGTTCGTTGTACATTCAGCTATTGCCTCCTATTGTTAGATTGGTTTCCTAGTCACGGCTTTGAATTACGAGCAGCCAACCTTGCTCGATTGTGATCTGTCCCGATGCAGCTTCCAGAACGTTACTGATTCCGAGCGACTGTCCCATGATCAGCTTCGCATTATGAAGGGGGTAACGAAAGCCGTGCAGGTTGATGCCCTGAACCTGCGGCGTAAGCGGGAGCAGGGACACATTCGCATAGCCGCTCTGCCTGATTGTCAGCTTGTCGGTGACGAGCCGGATTTCATTATGTTCATCGACGATAGAAGCAGATATGCCTGATTGCTGTGCCATTACAAGCAAATGAATATTTGCGATGGAGTGGTCGAATCGGGTGCCGAGTGCGCCGATCAAAACAACCTCCTGAGGATTAAGCGACAATGCTTCGCGGAAAGCGAGCTCGGTATCGGTGTAATCCTTGTCAACGGGATCGTACTGCTCCGTAACCTTGCTAATCGAGCGAATACGGGAAAGCTCCTGACCGCTGACGGAATCGAAATCTCCAATCGCCAGATCGGGAGTAAAGCCGTTCATGATCAAAAATAAAGCGCCGCTATCGGCGCCGATTAACAGATCGTCTGCAAGGATATGCGATAGTGCCCAACCGCCGAGATTTCCGCCTGTGAAAATAACAACTCGCTTGATAGCCATGTAGGGATATTTCCTTTCTGAGAACGGTTGCTCCGCTTCATATACGAGAAAAGTATACAGCGAATCCATTCATCTGACCAGAAGTATCTTGCCGTTTAATTCTCCTGCCGCTGATATTGTCTTGCACGAACCATGGGACGCCGCTACAATGGGAAAAGACATGTTCGGACAGGTTTCGCCATTAGGCGAGATTCATCCGCTAAAGTGATTCGGGGGCATCGTACATGGATTTGGATATTTTCAGTTGGTTTAGTATTATTGGCACGATCGCTTTCGCGGTGAGCGGCGCGATCGTTGCAATGGAAGAAGAATACGACATCCTCGGCGTGTTTGTGCTTGGCCTTGTTACCGCATTTGGAGGCGGTGTCGTACGCAATGTGTTAATTGGGGTGCCGATTACAACACTGTGGAGTCAGGGTCTATTTTTGAAAACAGCCATTATCGCTGTGCTTATCGCATTTCTGCTCCCGGTGAACTGGATTCAACGATGGCGCCGAAGCGAAGCGTTCTTTGATGCGATCGGATTGTCGGCCTTCGCGATCCAAGGCGCATTGGCGGCCACAAGCATGAATGTTCCCTTAAGTGCTGTTATTGTAGCTGCGGTATTGACCGGAATCGGGGGCGGTATCATCCGTGACATGCTTGCGGGCCGCAAACCGCTGGTGCTTCGGGATGAAATTTATGCGGTATGGGCCATGCTCGCCGGATTGGTCATCGGCCTAGGGTGGGTGGTTACACCGCTGCAGCTGCTCGTGTTATTTGCGCTGGTTATTATGTTTAGAATGCTTTCGGTTCAATATAAATGGAAGCTGCCGCGCAGATCTTTGAAGCTTGCGGAGGCGCAAAGCAGCAAAGAAGACGGTAAGCGCCAGGATCGGGAAAGTTGAGAGGAAGGGTAAGAATGAAAAAAGTGTTATTCGTTTGTTTGGGAAATATATGCAGGTCGCCAATGGCAGAAGCGGCGTTTCGCCATTTGCTCGAGCGGGAAGGGTGGAGCGATAAAATAACCGTTGACTCAGCGGGTACCGGAGATTGGCATCTTGGCAAACCGCCGCATGAGGGAACCCGAAAGCTGTTGGATCATCATGGTATCGGCTATTCCGGCATGCTGGCAAGACAAGTGTGCGAGCGAGATTTCTTCTCCTTCGATTATATCGTTTGCATGGACAGCCAGAATCAACTGGACGTTATGAAATGGCTGCCCAAACAAATCACAAAAAAAGCGGAAGTGTTCAAATTTATGGATCTGCTGCCTGAGCGTGGATTCGCGGATGTTCCAGATCCCTATTACAGCGGCAACTTTGAGGAAGTATACGAGCTGGTAGAAGCAGGCTGTCTGCGCTTGCTTGAGAAGATCAAAGCAGATCTGTCTTCATAAACCAACGCAGTGCGTCAGGCAGCTCCTGCTGCCAAAAGCCCCATTGGTGCTTGCCATCCTTCTCGTAATATAGCAGCTTTGCTCCTTTAGCCTCGAGCAGCTGCTTCGTTTGGCGGTTCATTTCGACGAAGTCGAATACTCCGCGGTCCGTCTCAAATTCGGTTTCCTGCAGGCCGACAAACATATAGGCATCCAGCCAGGATAAGCTTTCACTGTAATCGGCAAGAATAGAGCGGGAAGCGGGGTAATAGGCGCCTGACATCGACAGCAAACGGGAAAACCGCTGCGGATAACTCAGCGCAATATGCAGGCTGACGGTCGCTCCCAAGGAGTCGCCTGCAAGCAGGATCTGGTCAGCCTCCGTCCGAACTGTATAACGGGAAGCAACGAAGGGAATCATTTCCTCTACAAAAAAACGCACATATGATTCATGACGATCGCCGTCCGGTGAATATTCAGCCGTACGGTGTTTTTTGTCTACATCGACGCCCACAACAATACAGGGTTCAAGTTCATCCTCGAGGATCAACCGGTTCGCCTGGGTGGCGATTCGGCCGAAGTTGAAGAAATCTTCTCCATCCTGACAATATATGACGGGATAACTGATAATCTCATTGTAGCCGGGCGGCAAATAGACCCGTAAATCCCGTTCGCCTTCGGTTAATAACTTTGAGGTGACCGTTTCTTTATTAATCGTACGTTTGTAAACATTCGATTCACTCATTTTTTGGACTCCTTTAAAATATTGAATGGTTTTGTCGAGATGTGGGTAAACAATAGGGAGGAAAAGGCAAGCACGGCAACGATTTTTCTCCCTGTTGTACTATTCTGTAATATATCAAAATTAAATCTGTATTATAAACAATTTGAAGCGAAAAAATTAAAAATCCAAGATAAAATAAAGGTTTTTTTGATTTTTGCTTTGACCAATTTCACTAAACAGGTTTATAATAATTCTATAACAGAGGCATTCGATATTCAAATATCTTATCGAGGTGAACGTTAATGAGCAAGCTTCCTTACGAAGTACAGACGGAACCGGTAACTCCATTGTCCGTCCTGTCTCCCGAAGGGGAAATTATTAATCCGGATTTGATGCCGGACCTGACCGATGACCAATTAAAAGAAATTATGTACCGCATGGTATTTACCCGCACTTGGGACGAGCGTGCCGTTAATCTGGGACGTCAAGGACGTCTTGGCTTCTATGCGCCGGTATCCGGCCAGGAAGCTTCGATGGTCGGCAGCGAATACGCGCTGAACAAAGAAGATTTTGTATGTCCCGGTTACCGCGATATGCCGCAAATCGTATGGCACGGCCTTCCGCTGTATCAAGCTTTCCTGTATTCCCGGGGCCATCAGCATGGCGGACAAATTCCGGAGGGCGTTAATGTATTGATGCCGCAAATCATCATCGGCGCACAGATCCTGCATGCGACCGGCGTTGGCATGGCCTTTAAAAAACGCAATGAGAAACGCGTTGTTATCACCTATACGGGTGACGGCGGTTCTTCGGAAGGCGATTTCTACGAAGGCTTGAACTTTGCGGGTGTCTATAAATTACCCGTGATTTATGCCGTTCAAAACAACGGTTACGCGATAACGACACCATTTGCCAAGCAGACTGCTGCGCTTTCCATCGCGCATAAAGCAGTTGCAGCCGGCATCGCTGGCGTGCAGGTCGACGGCATGGACGTATTGGCTGTCATCAAAGCGGTATCCGACGCAGCTGAGCGCGGACGCAATGGAGAAGGCGCAACGCTGATCGAAATTCTGACTTACCGTTTCCGTCCGCATTCCATGGCGGATGACACTTCGAAATATCGTACCAAAGAAGAAGAACAGGAATGGAGCCTGAAGGACCCGCTCGTTCGTTTCGGCAAGTTTCTGGAGAAGAAAGGCCTCTGGTCGGATGAAGATACCGCCCGCGTGAAAGAAGAGGCAAAAGCGACAGTGAACGAACATATCAAGAAAGCCGAAGCAACAGAGAAAATGACGGTTGCTGGTCTGATTGATACAATGTTCGAAAACACTCCGCAGCATTTACAAGAGCAGAAAGCCGATTTCGAATAAGGGGGAACCGTTCATCATGGCTCAAATGAATATGAAAGAAGCGATCCGCGACGCAATGCGCGTGGAATTGAAAAATGATCCGAACGTATTGGTGTTCGGGGAAGACGTTGGTAAAGTCGGCGGCGTATTCCGTGCGACAGAAGGTCTTCAAGGCGAATTCGGCGAGGACCGCGTATTTGACACGCCGCTGGCCGAATCCGCAATTGCAGGTATGGCTGTAGGGATGGGGATTCAAGGCTTCCGTCCGGTTGCAGAGATTCAGTTCGTTGGTTTTATCTATGAAGCATTGGATCAAATGTTTGTCCAAGCTGCACGCATGCGTTACCGTTCAGGCGGACGTTACAATTCACCGATCGTGTTCAGAACGCCTTTTGGCGGCGGCGTAAAAGCAGCTGAGCTGCATACCGACTCGCTGGAAGGATTGGCTGTTCAGACTCCTGGTATCAAAGTGATTGTACCTTCCAATCCTTATGACGCAAAAGGACTGTTAGTATCGGCTATCCGTGATAACGATCCTGTATTTTTCATGGAGCATCTGAATTTGTATCATGCCTTCCGCGCTGAGGTGCCTGAAGATGCATACACCGTTGAGATCGGTAAGGCGAACGTTGTCCGCGAAGGAAGCGACGTCACGATCATCGCTTACGGCATGATGGTTCATACCGCTATGAAAGCTGCGGAAGAGATTGAAAAATCCCGTGGCATTAAAGCAGAAGTTATTGACCTGCGGACATTGATGCCGCTTGATATCGACACGATCGTTGCGTCGATCCAAAAGACTAACCGTGCGATTGTCGTACAGGAAGCACAGAAAACATCAGGCGTTGCAGCAGAAATTATCGCGCAAATCAATGAAAAAGCAATTTTGCACCTGGAAGCGCCAGTCCTTCGGGTAGCCGGTCCGGATACAGTGTATCCATTTGCCCAAATTGAAGATGCATGGCTGCCGTCACCGGCACGCATCGTTGCAGCCTTGAACAAAGTACTGGACTTTTAATTCATCTGACAGGAGGAAATCCAGGTGGCAAAATTTGAATATCGTTTCCCAGAGCTTGGCGAAGGTTTGCATGAAGGCGAAATTATCAAAATGCTTATCAAACCGGGCGATACGGTAACGGACGAAGATATTATCATGGAAGTGCAAAATGACAAGGCAATCGTTGAGGTGCCTTGTCCGGTAAACGGCAAGGTGCTTGAAGTGCTTGCCAAAGACGGACAAGTATGCCATGTTGGCGACGTTGTTGCGGTTATCGATGCAGAAGGTGATATTCCGGAACAAGCAATTCCGGATGCTGAACCAGCTCCAGCTGCAAAAGCGGAAGAGAAGAGCGAGAGTGCATCTGCGGCAGCCGCCGCAGCGCCTGCCGCAGAAGCGAAACCAGCTGCTGAAGCCGGCAATTCCGCTGGTTCTGTTCTGGCTACACCAAGCGTACGCAAATTCGCGCGCGAAAAAGGTGTGGATTTGAACGGCGTCGCTGGATCGGGCAAAAACGGCCGCATTACACGTGAGGATGTTGAACAAATCGCTGCAGGCGGCGGAACAAAAGCAGCAGCTGGCGATGCAGCAGCCGTTGCGGCGAAAGGTGCGGGCGAGGAGAAGCCGGCACATGTTCAGACGCAAGTTGGAGACCGTATTGAAGAGCGTGTGCCATTCAAAGGGATCCGTAAAATTATTGCCAACGCCATGTCCAAATCGGTATACACTGCTCCTCATGTAACATTGATGGATGAAGTGGATGTTACCCAGCTCGTTGAGCTGCGCACGAAAGCGAAGCCGCTGGCGGAGAAGAAGGGCGTTAAGTTAACCTATCTTCCGTTCATCGTGAAGGCACTCGTGGCAGGACTGCGCCAATTCCCGGTCATGAATGCGATGCTTGATGAAGAGAATCAAGAGATCGTCTTCAAAAAGTACTACAATATCGGGATTGCAACGGATACCGACAACGGCTTGATCGTACCGGTTATCCAAGATGCCGACCGTAAAAATGTATGGATGATTGCCGATGAGATCAGAGATCTGGCTACCCGCGGACGCGACGGCAAGCTGTCTGCAGCAGAGCTGAAGGGAAGCACAATGTCGATTACCAACATTGGTTCTGCAGGCGGTATGTTCTTTACACCGGTTATCAACTTCCCTGAAGTCGCGATCCTTGGAACAGGACGCATCTCCGAGAAGCCGGTTGTTAAGAATGGTGAAATTGTAGCTGCACCGGTTATGGCACTGTCACTGAGCTTTGACCACCGTCTGATCGACGGCGCAACCGCACAAAACTTTATGAATTATATTAAGCAGCTGTTAGCAGATCCTGAGCTGCTCGTTATGGAGGTGTAACACCATGGTCGTAGGTGATGCTTCACTAGATATCGATACATTGGTGATTGGCGCCGGTCCCGGCGGATATACAGCGGCAATTCGTGCCGCTCAGCTGGGCCAAAACGTGCTAATCGTGGATAAAGCAAATGTGGGCGGCGTATGCTTGAACGTGGGATGTATTCCTTCCAAAGCATTGATCTCCGCTGCACATCAATACGAAGCTGTCTCTCACGGAGCGGACATCGGCATTACAGCCGGCGATGTGAAGGTTGACTTCGGTAAAGTACAGGATTTCAAAAACGGCGTTGTCAAAAAGCTTACCGGCGGTGTCGCATCGCTGCTTAAAGGTAACAAAGTGCAGTATTTCAACGGTGAAGTCATGTTCATCAATGAGAACGAAGCACGTGTATTCAACGATCAAGAAGCACCGCGCTACCGTTTCAAAAATTGCATCATCGCTACAGGCTCACGCCCGATTGAGCTGAAAGCTTTCCCGTTCGGCGGACGTATTCTTTCCTCGACAGAGGCGCTTTCTCTGCCTGAGGTGCCGAAGAGCATGATCGTAATCGGCGGCGGTTATATCGGAATCGAGCTCGGACAAATGTATTCGAAATTCGGAACAAAAATCACCGTCATCGAAGGTATGGATTCTATCCTTCCAGGCTTTGATACCGACATGACCAAGCTTGTCGAGAAGAAGCTGAAATCGAAGGACGTTGAGATCATTACCGGCGCGCAAGCGAAGAGCGCTGAGCAAACCGACAACGACATCACGTTGACGTACACGGTAAATGGCGAAGACAAGCAAGTAACGGCAGACTACCTGCTTGTTACCGTTGGACGCCGCCCGAATACGGATGGTGAGCTTGGCCTCGATCTGATCAACTTAAAAATGACGGACCGCGGCATGATCGAAGTGGATGACCAATGCCGTACGAGCATCCCGCATATCTTTGCAATCGGCGATATCGTTGCTGGTCCTGCGTTGGCTCATAAAGCTTCTTATGAAGCGAAAGTTGCTGCCGAAGCGATCGCAGGCATGCCTAGCAAGGTTGATTACAAGTGTATTCCGCTTGTCGTCTTCTCCGATCCGGAATGCTCCAGCGTTGGTTTTAGCGAAAAAGAAGCGAAGGAAAAAGGCCATAATGTAAAAGTCGGAAAGTTTCCATTCAACATCAATGGACGCGCTCTGTCTTTGAATGCAACTGACGGCTTCGTGAAAATCATCTCCGATGCGGACTCCGGCCTCGTGCTGGGTGCGCAAATCGCAGGACTCGAAGCATCTAACCTGATCGCAGAGATGGGTCTGGCGATTGAGATGGGTGCAACGGTTGAGGATATCGCATTGACGATTCATGCTCACCCGACACTTGGCGAGATTGCGATGGAAGCTGCGGAAGTAGCACTTGGCCATCCGATTCATACAATAGTAAAATAAGATCTATTGTCATATTGCGATTCACATCGAACAAAGAGGTCTTGCCGCGTTTTACCATCCGGCAGACCTCTTTTGTTCTCTGTTCAAGCCATCCGTTGAAGGGGGTTCTCTAATGAAGAATGATGCTACCCAAAAGCCCTGCTCTGCATCACGTTCGGTCATGACGCAGCTTATTTTCCCTTCGGATACGAATCATCACGGTACGATGTTCGGAGGCAAGGTGATGGATTACATCGATAAGATCGCTGCGATCGCCAGTATGCGTCATGCCCGAAAGCCCGTTGTGACCGCTTCAAGCGACAGCCTGGATTTCCTGGCTCCCATCCGGCTAGGCGAAGTCATCGAGTTGGAGGCTTATGTAACATGGACACACAAAAGCTCGATGGAGGTTGTCGTCAATGTCTTATCCGAGAATCTTTATACGGGTGAAAGGCGTTTAACCGTTACTGCATTCTTCACCTTTGTGGCTGTGGATAATGAAGGAAAGGCATCCCCTGTACCAGCCGTTGTGCCGGAGACAGCGGAGGAAATTCGCTTGCATCAATCCGCTCCTGAACGGTATGAGCTCAGAATCAAACGAAAACAAGAACGACAAAATGCTTCAAAAATGGTATGATAGTGATAAAATTCGCACTTGCAATATCGGGGGGATCGAACCAAAATGAGCAGCAATGAAACCGCGTATCTTGATCTTTTAAAGCATGTCCTAGAAAATGGGATCAAAAAAGAAGATCGAACGGGGACCGGAACACTTTCAACATTCGGGTATCAAATGCGATTTAATTTACAAGAAAATTTCCCTTTGATTACAACCAAAAGAATACCTTTTCGTTTAATATCCAGTGAGTTAATCTGGTTTATTAAAGGCGATACAAATATAAAATTTCTGCTCGAGCATAACAATAACATCTGGAACGAGTGGGCGTTTAAAAAATGGATCGAAAGCTCTGAATATACCGGACCCGATATGACCAATTTCGGCCTGCGCTCACAGCAGGATGAACAATTTAACCGGTTATATGAAGAACAAATAGACCTGTTTAAATCCCGTATTTTGAATGATGCTGATTTCAGCAGGAAATATGGCGAGTTAGGCAATGTTTACGGCAAGCAATGGAGAGAGTGGAAAACCTCGAACGGCAATACCATTGATCAGCTTAAAGAAGTCATCGATTCCATCAAGAAAAATCCTGATTCCAGGCGTTTGATCGTATCGGCCTGGTCACCTGAGGATATTCCCAATATGGCGCTTCCGCCTTGTCATACGCTGTTTCAATTTTATGTGGCGGACAATAAACTTTCGTGCCAGCTTTATCAAAGAAGTGCGGATATCTTTCTCGGCATTCCGTTCAATATCGCAAGCTACGCTTTATTAACGCATATGATTGCCCACGAGTGTGGATTAGAGGTTGGGGAATTTATCCATACATTAGGCGATGCCCATATCTATCTTAATCATATCGATCAAATTAAAACTCAGCTTAGCCGGGAACCAAAACAAATGCCTACTTTACATTTAAACAAAAATATAACATCCATTTTTGATTTCGAAGTAAGTGATATCGAAATTCAAGATTATAACCCTCATCCCACAATCAAAGCTCCAGTAGCTGTGTGATATTTACCGACAAAAGGAAAGGGGCTCCTATCATGTCTATAACAATGATTGCAGCTATGGCGAAAAACCGGACGATCGGCACCGATAATGAGCTGCCTTGGCGATTGCCGGAGGATATGGCGTATTTCCGCCGGGTCACAACGGGTACGACGGTGATCATGGGGCGCAAGACACTGGAATCATTCGGCAAGCCGCTGAAAAATCGCCGCAATGTTGTATTGACCCGCAATCCGGATTATAGGCCTGAAGGCTGTGAGATTGTGCATTCGATCGATCAAGCACTGGGCCAATTTGCTTCGGCCGATGTGATGGTCATCGGGGGCGAAGAGATTTACAGGCAGTTTTTGCCTTATGCCGACAAAATATTGCTTACCGAAATCGATGCCGAGTTTGAGGGTGATGCTCAGTTCCCCGAATTTTCAGCGGAAGAGTGGCAGCTTGCAGAAAGTGTAAAGGGAATTCGTGACGAAAAGAATCCATATGACTATTATTTTCAAACTTATGTGAAAAAACGCTCTTAATTGGAAATTATCGGACAGATGTTATGTCCTAATAGACGAACATTATGTCAATTAGTACAAATGATTATACGGATAATCCATATGTCCGCAGCAGGTTAAAATGCTAGGATGTTGTATTATAGTGTTGAACAGATGCAGAAGTTTGGTATTGAATATTCTAAACAATGCAGATATAGTTTGAAGAAATAAGGGAATAACGGATGGAGGAAAGCGATCATGTCTACACCTACTGGATTTATGGAATATAAACGCGAGCTTCCGGTTGACCGCGATCCGCTTGAGCGTATCAAGGATTGGGAAGAATTTCACAAGCATATGTCAGATGAGCAGTTGAAGACTCAAGGCGCACGTTGTATGGATTGCGGTACCCCGTACTGCCATACCGGTATAGAATTGGGCGGTTCCGCTTCGGGCTGTCCGGTCAACAACCTGATCCCGGAATGGAATAATCTAATTTACCGAGGCCTGTGGAAAGAAGCGCTTGACCGCTTGCATAAAACGAACAATTTCCCTGAGTTCACTGGACGCGTATGTCCGGCGCCTTGTGAAGGCTCCTGTACGGTTGGACTGATCGGTGAACCGGTAACGATCAAAACGATTGAACAAGCGATCATCGACAAAGGTTTCGACCAAGGCTGGGTTGTGCCGCAGCCTCCTAAAGTTCGCACCGGCAAACGTGTAGCGGTTGTTGGTTCCGGACCTGCTGGTATGGCAACTGCTGCCCAACTGAACAAAGCGGGCCATCATGTAACGGTATACGAGCGTGCGGATCGAATCGGCGGATTGCTCGTTTATGGCATCCCGACGATGAAGCTGGACAAGCAAGTGGTTCAGCGCCGCGTTGACTTGATGGCAGCGGAAGGCGTTGAATTTGTAACCAACACAGAGATCGGTAAAGACATCTCCGCTCAAGAGCTTGTTGACGGTTTTGATGCTGTTGTGCTGTGTGGTGGAGCAACGAAGCCGCGTGAAGTGAATATCGAAGGCCGTGAACTGAATGGCGTTCATCTTGCTATGGATTATTTGAACGGCACGATCAAGAGTTATCTGGATTCCAACCTGGAGGACGGCAACTACCTTTCCGCTAAAGATAAGAACGTCATTGTTATCGGCGGCGGTGATACCGGTACAGACTGTGTAGCTACCGCGCTTCGTCACGGCTGCACATCCGTTACGCAATTCGGTACGCATCCGAAAGCGCCGCTTGAGCGCGATCAAGTGACAAACCCATGGCCGCAATTCCCGAATGTATATACGCTCGATTATGCACAAGAGGAAGCAAAAGCGTTATTCGGCGCCGATCCTCGCGCATTCTCCGTATTGACTAAGAAATTCGTCGGTGATGAGCATGGCAACGTGAAGGAGCTTCACACCGTTCAAATCGAACGTTATGTCGATGAAACCGGGAGAAAGATCTATAAAGAGATTCCAGGTACAGAGAAAGTTTGGCCTGCGGATCTGGTACTGATCGCTGTCGGGTTTGAAGGACCGGAAAGTACATTGATCGATCAGCTTGGCCTGGCTCAGGATCGCCGTTCCAATGTGAAAGCGGAGTATGGCAAATATACGACTAGCGTGGACAAAGTGTTTGCTGCCGGCGATATGCGCCGTGGCCAAAGCTTGGTTGTCTGGGCAATTAATGAAGGCCGTGAAGCGGCTCGTGAAGTAGATAAATATTTGATGGGTTCATCGGTGCTTCCATAACGGAGGGTGCAGCAAGATACCATCTATGACAAAAAGGCGCCTGCGGGCGCTTTTTTGACTTATAAGCGTGAGAGTAAAGTAAATTGACGATCCTCCTTCGGGAAGGGAATGAAGAAAGGGAGAACGAAATGATTAAGTATGGATCAGATCGAGTAACAGAGCTTCAGTTTGCAGATTTCCGGCCGCGGTTTGAGCGGCGCGACAATCAATGGATCGATATTGAGCTGCGCTTCGGGCTGACTGATGAATCACTAGAGGATGCACCGCAGGATCTGATAGATTTAACGATTTATGTGATATGCACATCTGGCGGCCAGATCGCACAGATCATTCCCCAGGATGAAGGCTGCGACTGTGAATACCAGTTCACGGCGGGTGAGAAAGCGCAGATTGAAGCTTTTATCAACCGTCCTGATGTACAAGCCCAGATCGAGAAAACCGCTTCCCAAATGTAGGGTGAGTTGTGGTAAAATAGGGTTTGGCAAACGAAACGGTGATCTGACGTTAAGGGGTGTTCGTGCATGGCTGCTGAAGGTGCAATGATTCTGACACCAACGGAAATTTCGAATATTCGAAATTATGTGCAGCATAAATTCGCCGCACTGCCTCAGGAGCAGCGAGCGGAAATCATAGCCGATGCTATTCAACGGATAATTATGAAACAGCTTCCAAGCTTTGAGGAGACGGTTAAAAAAACGCTCACCTCTGCTTTGCTGCGGTCGATTGTCTTGATACAAGGCAGGCCGGTGGGCCCGGAAGATATCTTCCGGGTATGTTTATCCCAGAACATGAAGAATGAACAGCTGGCCAATCCTTTATTAGAATGGATCAATGACCGGCTTCAAGCATCCATCTCGATCGGCGAGTTGAGAGCGATTCTTCCGGAAACCAACGAAGCGATGGATGAAACATCGGCTATTTTAGCATGGGAGAGACTCGTCCAATTATCGGAAAAGAAAGTTTCGCTTGCTGTTGAACCCCCAACGCCAGCGGCAGAAGAACCAGTCCGATCAGGAATCGTTGTCCCGTTATTTAAGCCGAGAGCAAGGCGGCGTTTGCTTCCTGTTATGTACGGCTTATTAAGTGTGCTGCTCGTGGCCTCGATCATGTTCTATACAAGTGTCATGTCTGCGAAACAGCAATCCGAGACGAATCTTATGTCCTCATTGCCCTCAAAATGGGTAACAAATTTGCCCGTAACGCTAAAGCCGAATGAACTACCGCCAGATCTCCAATACATAACGATAGACAATGCCAGACTGAAGCAGTTTTTGAAGGGGAGAGCTTCCGTATTGGCTGAAGACCCATACTACGACGCGATTATAAAAACAGCCCAGGAGCAAAACATTCATCCTTTGCTGCTGTTTGCAATAACCGGCCAGGAGCAAGGATTTGTATCCAAAAATAATAAGAATGCGGAGCTAATCGCTAACAATCCTTTTAACGTGTTTCACAGCTGGAAGGAATACAACACGACGATTCACGATTCCGCCGATATTGCAGCGCGTACGGTGCTCAGATGGAGTAAGGATCGTCCGGAGGAGAGGGATCCGATTCAATGGATCAATCGAAAGTATGCTGAAGACCCGAACTGGCACAAAGGTGTGCGCAGCATATTTGAATCGCTGAAGCATCACGTAGAAACGACATCCTAAATTGATTGCGCGAGGAGAACGCTTTTGAAAACATTGATTATAGCCGAAAAACCGGATATGGGAAGAACGATTGCCGCAGTGCTGGAGCCTAAGGCACAAAACCGGCGTACTTATCTGGAAGGCGACAATTATATCATCACATGGGCAATCGGCCACTTGGTCAGCTTAGCCGAGCCGGATCACTATGATCCAAGATATAAAAAATGGAATGCGGAGGATCTGCCAATTATTCCGGACCGCTTCAAGCTGTGGCCGAATCCAAGAACGAAGGATCAGCTCAAAACGATAGGCGAGCTTGCAGGCCGCTGCAAGCAGCTTGTAAATGCGTGCGATGCCGGACGGGAGGGTCAACTGATCTTTCACTTGATCAGGCAGTATCTCAAGCTCACCCAGCCTACACAGCGGCTTTGGATTTCTGATCTTACTCCAGAGACGATCAAGCGGGGCTTTGACGGCTTGCGCAGCGATACCGAATACGAGCCGCTCACACGCGCGGCAAAGGCCAGAAGCGAAGCGGACTGGCTTATCGGGATGAATGCTTCGCGCGCCTTCACAATTCGCCACCGTACGCTACTGTCCGTAGGGAGAGTTCAGACTCCGGTGCTGGCGCTGCTGTATGACCGGCACAAGGAGATCACGGCTTTTCAATCGGATACGTATTATGTAATTCATGCAATGTTCGAGCAGGAGAGTGGAAGCTATAAAGGGATCTGGCAGGGAGACCGATTAACCGATCCGGAAAAAGCCGGAGCGCTGGCCGATAAAGTAAGAGGTAAGCAGGGAAAGATCCTGTCCTACGAGGTGACCGAGTCCAAGGAATATCCTTACCGACTATATGATCTCACATTGCTGCAGCGCGAAGCGAACGGCAAGTTCGGTTTTTCGGCGAAAAAAACCCTTGATGTTGCTCAAGCTCTTTATGAGAAGCATAAAGTTATCAGCTATCCCCGGACGAATTCGAATTACGTGACGGAAGAGAATCTGCCGGTGATGGGCAAGGTGCTGAATATGCTGCAGAGCGGCACGCCTTATGCCGAATTGGCGGCTGGTGCTGACCGCAGCCGCGTTCATAAAGGCAACAGGGCTGTCTGCAATCCTTCCAAGGTAGAAGACCATCATGCGATTCTGCCAACGCCCAAGAAAGCTTCGGGACTGCAGCCGGACGAACAGAAAATATACGATTTGATCGTTAGGCGATTTTTGTCGCATTATTATCCGCCTGCGGTGTACAACAACCATGAAGTATTGACCGAGGTCGAAGGGGAAACCTTCAAAACGAAGGTCAAGCAGCAGCTTGATCCAGGCTGGAAGGTCGTGCAGGGCGGCCCGGATCCATCGGAGCAGAAGGCAAGATCGAAGGGCAAGAAAGTTCAAGATCAAGATGACAACGAAGAAGAATTGATCACGGACGCCTTCTCGGTGAACAAAAAGCTGCCTGCACACTGCAAAGAGGTTGAAATGAAAGAAAAGGCAACACAGCCGCCGAAGCCGTTCACCGAAGGAACCTTGCTGAAAGCGATGGAAACAGCCGGGAAGTCGATCGAGGACGATGAACTGAAAGAGGCGATGAAGGATACCGGACTCGGCACACCGGCGACACGCGCCGCAACAATTGAGCGGTTAAAGCAGGTCGGTTATATTACGCTAACCGGCAAACGGCTCGAAATTACATCCAAGGGCTGTGCGGCAATCGAGTTGATCCGCAGCGCAGGCGTGGAGCTGTTGGCTTCTCCGGAGATGACCGGCAGATGGGAGCAGCGCCTTCACCAGATTTCTAAAGGCGAAGCCTCCGATCAGCAGTTTATGGAGAAAGTGAAGCAATTCGCGGCGATGATCGTAGAGAAGGTACGGTATCAGCGGCCTGCTCCTCCTTCGCTGTTTCAGGAAGAGGAGAGGAAACCGAGAGGGAAAGCGGGCGCGAAGAAAACTTCTCCAAAGAGATTCCAGTCCACGGAAAATAAACCGTCCAGTGAGCCAAAGGAGCTCTCGGCGCTGGCTCCATGCCCAAGGACGGGCTGCAAGGGTCAGTTAATCGAGGGTAAACGAGGCTTTGGCTGCACGCAGTACAAGGAAGGCTGTACCTTTGTCATATGGAAGAACCTGGAGAGTAAGACGATCACTGCTGCGATGGCCAAGCAGCTCGCCCAAAAGGGCGAGACGAATAAATTATCATTTAAGCTGAGTAACGGGGAGACGAAGAAAGGCAAGATCATGCTGGCAGACCGCGACAGCGGTAAAGTAGCGGTTCAGTTCGAGGAATAACGTCCTACATAACTGTGGATTGTATCCGGAACCTCGATGAGATGCTGGAGCGTGAAGAAGGCCCCTCTAGGCTGCACGTCGATCTGAATGACATTATAGAGCCATTCGATTTCACTCTTCATATGGATCGCATGGATGCCGGCAGTCAGCGCGGGCACAACGTCCGTACGAATCGAGTTCCCGATCATCCAAGTATGATCACGGTCAAAATTGCCTTCAGACAAAATACTCTCCAAGGCTTCATTATTTTTGTGCCGCCGCACATAGATGCGGGATCCAAAATACCGCTCCAGCTGCAGCCGTTCGATCTTGCGTTTTTGGATCAGCGGCTCCCCCCCTGTATATAAATGAAGGTCATGCCCTTGCTCAGCCAATTGATCCAACGTGGCCTGCATGTTCGGATAGGGCTCCACTTCCTGTTCATATACGCTTAAGCCCAGCCTCCACAGCAGGTCTTCTTCAAGGATTGACATCTTTCGTCCTGTTATATCCGAAAAATAGCGATACGTATCAATGAATGACTGCGGGAAGTGATCGCTCTTAAAGCCCAGCACATGCACTTGGGCGATATCAATCTCCGTCTGTTTGTCGCGAATCGTATCGGCCGTGATGCCATAACCTGAAAACCAGGTCGTCATCAGATCTGAAAATTGATCGATGATCATATAAAAATATTTATTACAGTGGATTAATGTATCATCCAAGTCGAATAACAGCGTTTGTTTCATGCAGGGAACGACTCCTTCGAGAGATAAATGATGATCTACTATCCTCAATCTACCCGATCCATTGCTTCGCGTCAAACTGTATAAAAATCCCGCGGCTTCCGTATACTGATACTGAATAAGCCGGAGGTGAACCTTAGTGCCAAACAATCGAAGCGAGACCAAGGAAAACCGCAACAGTGAGTCCAGGATGAAACAGCAGGCAAGAACATTGAGAACAGAAAAAGCTGCCAAACGTCCGCCAAGCTTGAACGGAATCAATAAGCAGCTTCCATAAGCAGGTCGCCAAGCAGAAACATCCGCCGTCATCTTAGGTGGCGGTAAAATCATTCGCGGTGAATGGTGAATGCGAACATAAACAACCGGGGAGCTACGTATGGCGCTTCCCGGTTGTTTGTGTTCGTGCATATGGTTAGTTAAGCATATTTTAATCGTTTATTCATCAGATCATTCTTAATGAAGGCAATGCGTTTGCGTACGTAGAAATCATGACTCTCGCCTTTAAGCTTCCGGGGCGTGATCACCTCCCCCGCCTGATTGTCGATAATAGTCAATGCACCGTCAGAATAGAACTTAAAGGTTAAGTCTCTCCAGGGACGGTGTTGCTCTATGAACCGAAAATTTTCGCAGCTTCGCATGATGATCTCCTCCTTCGAAAACAAAGTTTTCAGAACATTCGTTCTTGTTTTTATTATACCAAACATTTGTTCGTGTGGAAAGAATTATTTGTTTCCCGTAAACTAGATTCATAGAGAACCTAAGAGAGACAAAGGAGCACTGGACATGATTAAGGTAGACCAGCTTAGCAAAAAAATCCCGGCCGGACCGAAAGTGCTGTCCGATATTACTTTTGAAGCTCATCGCGGGGAATTTATAGCCGTCGTCGGCTCCAGCGGCAGCGGCAAATCGATGCTGCTGAAATGTTTAGCGCTCCGTGAGAAGTGGACATCAGGCGGATACTTCGTCGAGGGAGAGGACGTACTGAAAAACCCGTTGACCGGAACAAGAAAAATCAAGCGGGAGTTTGCCTATTTGGAAGAGAAGCCGGTGTTGTCCTTAAATAAATCGGCACTTAAAAATGTATTGATCGGGACGCAATATCAGACACCGCTGTGGCGCATCGTGACCGGGATGGTACGAAATGACGATTATATGGGCGCGATGGATACGATCGAAAAGGTAGGCCTGCTTGAGAAGGCCCATCAGAAGGCCGAAAAGCTAAGCGGCGGGGAGAAGCAGCGCATCGCAATCTCTAGAGCGCTAGTGCATGGAGCGAAGGTAATCCTGGCTGATGAACCGGTATCCGGTCTGGACCCGCATGCAGCCGAGCAAATACTTGCGGATTTGAAAGCGCTGTGCAAGCAGCAGGGCTTGATCGTTATCGCAGTCATCCATCAAAGCGATCTGGCTGAAAGGTTCGCCGATCGTATTCTAGGGTTGAATCGCGGAAAGCTGGTACTCAATATTCGGGGCAGACGTTTAACGCAGGGAGAGAAGCTGCAGCTGTAATTTTTTTGTTATGATAGGCTTATTACCTGCATACAATGGTACATCTTACCGAAAAGGCAGGTGGCATCGTTATGGTGTTTACACCCCCGGCGGTGATTCAGCCTTCCCGTCTGACATATCCAAAGACCGAGCTGTGGCTGCCCATCGTGTCCGGCATAACGGATCATGCGGCTAGAAACCGGATCAATGAGACGATTCGCAGGTCTGCATCCCAATTGGTTGCGAAACAGGGCCCGCTTAGCGATCCGCGCGCAGAGATGCTGGGATGGTTCGAGGTAAAAACGAATCAAAAGAGCGTTCTCAGCTTGTCTCTTTTTAATTATGCATATACCGGAGGGGCGCATGGCTTGACGCTGCAATTATCGTTGACATTGGATCAAATGACGGGGCGGCAGTATTCACTATCGCAATTGTTCAAGCCAGGCAGCGAGTATGTAAAGCGGTTGTCGGCTATTATAGCCCAGCAGATTACGAGGCGGGATGTCCCTGTACTGCAGCCCTTTGTATCCATACGTCCTGATCAGGATTACTATGTTGCCGATCGTTCACTTGTCGTCTATTTTCAATTGTATGAATTAACGCCTTACGTATATGGATTTGCGTATTTTCCAATTTCAGTCTATGATATTCAAGATATCGTGAATGAAAATGGGCCGCTTGCTCCGATGATTGTGAACGATTAGTTAATTTTAAGATATATTATCCAAAATTTTCTTCCACTTCAGAAGGGATTTTATCGAGGGATGTCGAATAATATAGAAAAAATCTCTTCTGCAAGGAGTAATCGCCATTAATCCCATATATTACATGCTAATTGCAGCGATCATCGTTTTGGTCAGTGTAGTTTTCAGGAGTTATCGAAAAGGTTTTAAGAAACAACCGATCCATGAGTCTCTATCCGTGCAAAAATCTAACGCCGGCACTCTTGGAGCGGCGAGAAAATCAGGCAGGAAAGCTGGAGAGCCCTTCTCCATTTTAATAGTGGACGATCAGGAGAGCATCCGTATGCTGCTGGCTGAAGTGTTTCAAATTGCAGGATTTAAGGTGCAGGAAGCTCAGAACGGACGAATGGCCATTGCAAAGTTCAGTGAACACCCGTTTGATGTTGTGCTGCTGGATTTGAGAATGCCATATATGAGCGGCATTGAGGCGCTGCGTGAAATTCGCCGGATGGATCAGGAAGTGATCGCCGTCATGTTCTCCGCATACGGAGACCAGGCCAATATGGACGAAGCCAAACGTCTTGGCGTGAGGCGGTTTTTCAGCAAGCCTTTTGACATTGAACTGCTGAAAAATCATGTGCTTGAACAGCTGCAATAATGGAAGGATTACCATGTACTTTCGGGTACATGGTTTTTTTGTGCTGAATAACCCGCTTTCCATCATAAAGTAAGGGAGGAGGGGTGCTAAATGTTCGATGTTCTTTGCGGCGTACTGCTGTTTGCGGCTGTGTGCGGTATTGGATTGCTGATCGCGTTTGCCGTGCAGCACCAAATGAAACGATCAGGTCAAAAATTGCTTTGGCCTACGGAAGCCTATTCCCAATACATACAGGATAAATACGCTCTGAACAGCTGTGGTTATGCCCAGCAGCTGAACAGAAGCTGGAGCAGCTTTGGCTCATTTTGCATTTCATTTACGACGATGTCGATATTGGCCGGCTCCGCAATGTATTTCGGTCCGGTCTTCTCGCTTGGAGGCGCTTGGGCTTTCAGTATCGGTTGGCCGATTGTTTCGTTGTTTGCCATTATCGTCGCTGCGGCTGTTTCTGAGCTTGCTTCCGCAATTCCGACGTCAGGCGGCGTGTATCATTGGGCGCTGGCAGCCGGTGGAAAGAAGTGGGGGTGGGGAGCGGCATGGCTGCGCGGTTTTGGTGATGCAGGCCTGCTGATCCTTATCAATTGGGCAGGTTCCTCACTCATTGATTCAATCCTCTCTGGAAGTCTGGAATATGAACGGGGGAGCGGCTCGCTGCTGCTTATCGCCTTGCTGCTGTTTGCATCACAGCTCTTTATAGCTAAGGCGGGAAAAGGATGGTTAAGTCGGATTATAAAATGGGGCACATGGCTTCAGGTGCTGCTGATCGTAGTGATCGTCGGTGGCATGGCCTGGATAATCGGGCCTCATCTGCAGCCTGCTGAATATTTATTTGCTTTCGGCCCCGGAGGAACCGGGGAAGGCGGATTTTTGCAAGTGCTCTTGACGCTCTTGCTGCTTCATCGTATATTCATGGGCGGCGATGCGGCTGCTCATGCAGTCGAAGAAATCCATAATCCAAGCGTAAATGCACCGTGGAGCATATTTCTTACCGCTGTATACGGCTTTGTGTTCGGATATGTCTTATTGGCTTTTATTGCGCTTACGACGACAGACGCGATGGCATTTTACGGGAAGAGCGATGCTTTTCTCCTTCTGATCTCTGACGTATGGGGAGCTTGGAATCCGCTCATGAATATGCTCATTACCGCCGGAGTCATTGCTGCCTTGTGGGGAAACGGTCTAGGGGTTCTGAATTCCGGTTCACGATTATGGTTTGCTTATCTTCGGGACAGCCATTCACATATCGGCCGCTGGCTATCTGCTGTGTCAACGACAAGTCAGACTCCCGTCAGGGTGATTTTGGTACTTGCAGGCGCAGCATATGCCGGGCTCGTTGTCCTGCTGTTGGTTATGCCTTGGACGGCTGGTTCCTCCGGCATGTTATGGTTTCTTACCGGCTGGAGTACGCTCTGCATGAATCTGGCGTTGGCGATCCCGCTTGGCCTTCTATTGCTCAAACCTGCAAATGTCAGGTTTGGCGAGCGGATCTGGCATTTGGGCCGTTTCAGCACCGCGGTTCGCTGGATTGCTTTTCTATGGTTAATATCATCGGCCTTGGCAGCTGCAATATGGCTGGACCGCTGGGTGTTTGCAGTACTGACGGCAGCTTTACTGGCAGTCGTTATAATACGGTCTGCAGAGAATTGGTTGCCGGGGAGCAGCAGCACTCTTTACGGGATAAAATCGCGAGAGGAGCTGCTGAAAATCGAAAGGCAGTACAAGCAGCAATAACCGGATCATAATTGTCACACCGCCCCAATCGTTTTATAATAAGTGCAAGGTTAAGTGAAAGTCGATTGGAGGGATTTAATTGTCGGCACTAGCTCCCGATTTGGGGACAATCATTTCCATTAATGTCGGTCAACCGGTCAAAACGATGCATGGAAATAAAGAAGTGGAAACCGGCATTTTCAAGCAGCCGGTCAACGGAGTTCAATGGCTAAGCTATAACGGCTTAAGCGGGGACGGCCAAGCAGATCTCGTTCATCACGGCGGCGTGGACAAAGCCATATGCGTATATGTGTACGACTACTATAAACATTGGGAAAGAGCGCTCGGGAAGAAGCTGGAGTACAGCGCTTTTGGTGAAAATTTTACAGTATCGGGCGGCCATGAGCGTGTGGTGGCGATCGGTGATATTTACCGCATTGGCAGTGCCAAGGTACAGGTAAGTCAACCGAGAATGCCTTGTTTTAAGCTCAGCATCAAGCATGGTGAGCCGCAACTGCAGGAATGGGTGCTTAATAAGGGATATACCGGCTTCTATTTCCGTGTGCTGGAGGAAGGCGAGGTCAAGGCAGGCGATGTGTTTGTCTGCGAATCGAAGCATCCTGAGCGGATGTCCGTGGCGGAAGCGGCGTTTATCATGAAACGGGACAAGAAGAACATCGAAGCGGCCAAGCGGCTGTTGGCGGTAAAGGAATTGTCGGAAAGCTGGAAAGTCGATTTGGAAAAACGGCTGCATGAGCTGCAGGCTGAAATTGAGGAGGAGGATGTTATATGAAACCAGTTGCGCTTATTACTGGTGCTTCAGGAGGAATTGGCCGTCAATTATCAAAGTCCTATTTGGAAAAGGGGTATGCGGTGATCCTGACGGATGTTGACCCTGCGGACCTGGAGCGTTTGTCCGGGTCGCTTGCGACCGAATTCGATCGCGAATCGTTCCATATCGTACCGGCTGATTTAAGAAATCCCCAGGATATCTCGGCTATGATTCAGAGCGGAAAAGACCGCTACGGGCGTATCGATGTGTTGATTAACAATGCTGGCTTCGGCATTACGAAAATTCCTTATGAGTTGACCTGGGAAGAGTGGGACAGCGTGTTGAATACCAATCTGCGCGGCGCGTTTCTATGCTCACGGGAGGCAGCGTCCGTTATGAGGAACCAGCCGGAAGGCGGAAGCATCGTACATATCGCATCCACGCGTGCCATGATGTCCGAGCCCCATACGGAAGCTTACGCGGCATCCAAGGGCGGGCTGCTTGCGCTGACGCATGCGCTGGCCGCCTCGCTGGCACCTGACCGGATCACGGTGAATTGCATCAGTCCGGGCTGGATTGAGACGGGTGATTACACACAATTAAGAGAGGAAGACCATCAGCAGCATTGGTCGGGCAGAGTCGGACGGCCGGAGGATGTTGCCCGGGCCTGTCTATACTTAACTGACCCAACCAATGATTTTGTAACGGGTGCGAATATCGTCGTAGACGGCGGGATGACGAAGAAAATGATCTATGAGGAATAAGGAAAACATCCTGGAACGCGTACCGGACAGCTTTGCCGTATACTTGGACCAATATGATTGGCCGTCCGCCTACCGCGTAGAGATGGAAGAGAGCGGAATGAACAACACGACCCGGATGGTGTACTGCGGACATGAGCGGTACGTGCTTCGGGTGTACGATAATCATAAAGATCATGCGAAAGTACAGCTAGAGCACACGGTTTTGCGCGAATTGGCCAAGCAAAAGGCCAGCATCCTGATTCCCGTACCTGTCATGAATCGCAGCGGCCATACGGTCACGGCAGCACCGGATGGTAAGCTGGCCGCTCTGTACCGTTATATCGAAGGGAAGAGGCCGATGCCTGCATTAGATCAGCATGTTGCGGGGCTGGGACAAGCTTCAGGCCGTTTAGTTGATGCCTTGTCGCGTTTATCGATCCATTTGACTCCGGTATACAGCGCTTATTATGAGCTTGGTGATAATTACGGGTATTTGACAGAGGACAAGCTTGAAGCGGCGCTTTTGAACAGCTCCTCATTACAGCAGCTTCAACCAATAAGGAAACGCTTATCCGTGGAACGGACACATCTTATCCGGTCATATGACAGACTGAAAGCAATGCCTCATCAATGGATTCATGGCGATATCGTATTCACGAATGCGATCGCGCAAGGGGAGCGGGTGATCGGCTTGCTGGATTTTGAGTTCTGCACTAGAGATTTGAGGGCGATGGAGCTGGCAGTGGTTTTACCGGAATTCATACACGAGGATTTGGAACAAA
This sequence comes from Paenibacillus abyssi, assembly GCF_014640295.1. Taxonomy (GTDB): domain Bacteria; phylum Bacillota; class Bacilli; order Paenibacillales; family Paenibacillaceae; genus Paenibacillus_D; species Paenibacillus_D abyssi. The sequence continues at coordinate 394,291 of NZ_BMGR01000001.1, forward strand.
CATTGCATAAGATGGAGTTATTCATTGCAGGATACGGAATCCACGCGAAGCTAACCGGGCCGGAGCTTGAGCTGCTTCCGGATCTGATTAAGCTGCGCATGCTTGATGTTTATTTGCATTTTGCAGGAAGGCTGCTTGAAGGGTTGGATGATGCCGCGGTATGGGAAGGACAAATCAAACGGGCAGCTTATGTGTGTGACTGGGTGAATCAACATCGCGAGCGATTGGGGCGTTTATTTCAGGTCCATTTGCTTGGCGGTTAATGTGTCGCTCGTATCCCGAATTAACCACGCTGTTGCCAATGCTAAAAGGCTGACCAGGGTGCCGTAGACAAAGACGGCATGAATGCCCGCCATAAAATCATGGCTTCGCACAAGCAGGGCGCCCATGATCGTCACGCCGATCGCCGTTCCAATATTTCGCGAGAACATTTGCAAAGACGCGGATACGCCGCTCTGATGCTGCGGAACAAGCTGCTGGGAGCCGATCGTGCTTACCGTAAAGACCAGACCATAACCGACGCCCTGTACTGTGAGCGCTATGAAGGCATACAGGAAGCCGGTGTGCGGCCCCAGAAAGAGAAGCAGAAAGCCTGAAACCGCAACAAGCAGATTTCCTGCCAGCAGCAAACGCGAATAGCCGTAGCGCAATACCCACCTGCCTGCCGGCACGGAGCTGGCCATCCAGCCGATCGACATACCGAGCAGCGCGACACCGCTAATGAATACCGAATAGCCTCTTTCCTGCAAAAATAACGGGATATAGCTTGATGTGCCGAACAGGGCGGCGCAAGCGACAAATGAATTGATGATCATCCAGCGCAGCTGGCGATTGGCGAACATCGAGATCGGAACGATCGGCGACGGATGCTTCCGTTCATACATATAAAACAGCGCAACAACAAACGTCCCGGAGCCGGCTAACCATAAAGCCTGGTTCTCCACGGTCGTTGCTGCGAGCAGCAGGCTGACACCTGTGGCAAAGAGTATGGAGCCTAGTACGTCGATGCGCGATTTCTTCGGTTCGTACTCTTCTTTATAGCCGAGCAGCAGAACAAACGACAGCAGACAAATCGGAACATTAATATAGAAAATCCACCGCCAATTGGCGACTTCCACAAAGAACGAACCTAACATCGGCGCCAAAATGGCTGCAAGTCCCCACATCGCAGAGAACAACGCCTGCACTTTGCCGCGCTGCTCGACAGGGTAAAGATCACCGGCAATAATGATCGGAAACGGCATCATAATGCCGGCCCCCATGCCTTGAACGGCCCGAAACAAGACCAGTTGCAGCATGGTATCGGCAAAACCGCACAGCAGCGAACCAAACAAAAAGAATAAAATGCCAAAGCCAAATATGGTTTTGCGTCCATATATATCAGAGATGCGTCCGGCCAGCGGGGTCAGCACAGTAGCAAAAATCATATAGGCGGCAAAGCTCCAGGCGTATAATGTAAATCCGCCAAGCTCTTCAGCAATAATCGGCATCGTGGTATTTGTAATGGTTGCGTCCATTGATGCGACGAGCATAGCCATTACGATACTGGTCATCACCAGCGTTCTGCGCGTTTTCATAACTTTGCCTCCAGTACGGAATGAAAGGAGATTCTTAGACCATATACATAGTAGCATATGGACGGAAATGTTGAACATGATTATTTTATCGGGATAAAGGCGTCAGCCATTAGACAAGAGGCGATTGATGTATGCCGAGGCGAGCATAATAATTAGGTGATAATATCCAATAAACCCTATGCGTTTTTCCAATTTACTGATATACTTTAAGTTGTAATTTTGCGACTTTTCAGAATTATCTTGAAGGGAGTGGGAGTCTTGCCGGTTCTACCGAAAACGAACGATCTTGGTTTTTTTGAAATCCGCTTGGAATCCATAGGCGGTCTTGGGGCGAACCTCGCCGGCAAAATGCTGGCTGAAGCGGGTGTTGTTGGAAGCGGATTCAATGGTGTCAGCTTCTCCTCTTATGGTTCCGAGAAAAAGGGCTCTCCGGTAAAAGCGCATATTCGGTTCTGTGATTTAAACACGAATATCCGTGATACGACACCGGTGGAGCGTCCGCATATCGTGGGCATTTTCCATGAAAACTTATCCAAAACCGTCAATGTCATCAGCGGTATTTATGAAGACAGCATGGTGCTCGTTAACTCCTCCAAAACTCCAGAACAACTAAAAGACAAAATGAAGCTGCTTGGCGGAACAATAGCCGTCATCGATGCGACCGGGATCTCGCTTGAAGAGAAAAACCGCGTCAATATGGCGATGCTGGGCGCGTTGTTCCGTCTTTGCGACTTTCTTGACACCGAGAATATGAAACAGATCATTCGCAAATCGCTGGAGAAGAAATATCCGCAAGCGGTGGAACCCGCGCTTCGGACATTTGATCGCGGTTACAATGAAGTAAAGTTTCAAACATTTGCACTGCCTGAAGGCCAGGAAATGCCCATGCCTATCCGCTGGGATATCCCCGTGCTTGGGTTTAATACCCAGCCGATGGGGGGCATGATTACAAATCCCGGCAACAGCATCCTGAAGGATTTGAGTATATCAAGGCAGGGCATGATGCCGCACTTCGATGAAGAGAAGTGCATACACTGTGCGGCTTGCGATACGGCCTGTCCTGATTTTTGCTTTGTCTGGGACGAACAGCCGGACAAAAAAGGGCGTCCGCAAATGTTTCTGCAAGGCATTGATTATCAATACTGCAAAGGCTGCTTGAAGTGTGTCGTCGCTTGTCCGACGGAAGCGCTTTCCTCCGAACGGGAAACGGACGGTTATGGAGAAGAGCATCGCGTTGCGCATCGATTTGAATTGGCAAACGGTTAATTTCTTGCATTCCATAGTGTAGAAGAATTGGAGAGGTGAGAAAGACAATGGCAATCGAAATCAATAAGGAAGTCAATCAAGGGAAGATTGAGCAGCGCATGGTGTACGAGTCGGGCAATGAAATGGCCGCGTATGCCGCACACCAAATCAACTATCATGTAATGGGGTATTTTCCGATCTCGCCATCAACGGAGGTAGCGCAGTTTCTCGATTTGATGAAGGCCAACGGCCAGCATGATATTAAGCTCATTCCGGCAGACGGCGAGCATGGCTCCGCGGGTATATGCTACGGCGCCTCGACTGCAGGCGGACGCGTCTTCAATGCTACCAGCTCGAATGGTTATTTATATATGTTGGAGCAGATGCCGGTTCAATCGGGCACCCGCTTCCCAATGGTTATGAATCTCGTATGCCGCTCCGTATCCGGACCGCTCGATATCCATGGCGATCACTCCGATTTATACTTCGCGCTTAATACTGGTTGGCCGATTCTGATGTGCCGCGATCCGCAAGCGGTATATGATATGAACATTATGGCGATTAAGCTGGCCGAGGATCCGGCCGTGCGGCTGCCTGTATTGGTCGCTTCCGACGGTTATTTCACCTCCCACCAGAAGCGGCGCGTCCAGACCTTCGCGCATCGCGCGGATGTGCATGACTTTGTCGGCGCGACACCGCCTGCCGGCTTCGCGCACGTGCTGGACCGCAACAATCCGATTACTGTCGGTCCTTACATGAATGAGCCGGATTATATTAATAACTGCTATCAGCAATCGGTAGCGATGTACAATGCGGGAGAAGTATTCGATCGCATCCGCAAGGAATACGCAGAACTGACCGGACGGGATTATCCAATACTTGATTTGTACCGGATGGAAGACGCGGAGGTGGCCGTATTCCTGATGAATTCCGCATCTGAGATCATTAAAGATGTAGTCGACCAGCTGCGCGCCCAAGGGATCAAAGCGGGCTCCATCGCACCGAACATGATTCGTCCGTTTCCTGCCGCAGAAATTGCTGAGGCGCTCAAGAATGTGAAGGCGGTAACGATCGGCGACCGTGCCGATTCGTATGGGGCGCACGGCGGCAATATGACGAATGAAATTAAGGCGGCTTTGTTCTCCAATCAGAACGTAACGACCAAAGTCATCAGCCGGATTTATGGATTGGGCGGCAAGGATTTCTATGCCGAGGATGGCCATCATTTCTTCCAGCTGGCGCTGGATGCGGTGAGCAAAGGCAGCATCGATGTCCCGTTCGATTATTATGGGCATACACCTGGCGATCCGTCGAAGAGACCGGTTCGCGTGCTGGAGCCGTTGAAATATGAGGATTTGAAGACCGGTCTGATTACGGTTGACCGCGATCAATCCACTGGAAAGCTTAAAGTCAAGGTTCCGCCGGTCAGACAGCTGACGAAGAAGCCCAAACGTCTTGCACCGGGCCATGGCGCCTGTCCGGGCTGCGGTATTTTCTCCGGGTTGGAATTGTTCTTCAAAGGTATCGAGGGCGACATCGTGGCCTTGTACCAAACAGGCTGTGCGATGGTCGTAACGACAGGGTTCCCTTATTCCTCACATAAAGCGACGTACATTCATAATTTGTTCCAGAACGGCGCCGCGACGCTGTCAGGTGTTGTGGAGATGTTCTGGGAACGCAAACGCCGCGGCGAATTGGACGGATTGGGATTGAAGGATGATTTCACGTTTGTCATGATTACCGGCGATGGCGGTATGGATATTGGGATGGGGCCTGCGATCGGCAGCGCTTTGCGCAACCATAAAATGATCATTCTCGAGTATGATAACGAAGGTTACATGAATACCGGGGCGCAGCTCTCGTATTCCACACCGCTCGGTCACCGCACGTCGACCTCCAACGTCGGCAAGCATCAGGGCGGCAAGCTGTTCCATCATAAGGACACGGCGCAGATTATGGCTGCAACGAACATTCCTTATGTGTTCACAGGCTCGGAATCACTGCCGCAGGATCTGCTGCGCAAGGCGGCGAAAGCGCAATATTACGCGCAGAACGAAGGCCTCGTATACGGTAAAATATTGATTTCTTGTCCGCTCAACTGGCTATCCGAAGAGAAGATCGGACAAACCTTGATCGATGAAGCGGTCAATACTTGCTTCTTTCCGATGTATGAGGTAGAACAGGGCGTCACAACCATCACATACAATCCGGAAGAGAAGGGAAAGCGAATCCCGATGGCGGATTGGCTGAAGAATATGGGGAAAACGAAGCATATGACCCGTCCTGAATATGCAGAAGCGCTGCAATCATTCGAGGATGAGGTCGAGCGCCGATGGTTGCGGTTGAAAGCCAAGCACGAAAACCCATATCTATAATGACGAACATTCTAATTGCAAATTTCTAATTGCAAACAAGGCGCGTGCTCTTCCGAGTCTGCGTCTTGTTTCATTATAGCGATCCGGATTGTCATCAAAAGGAGGATTCTGAAGAGATGCCAATCGTATGCCGCCACCGGCAGACGGGGGAGTTAGCCGCTGCTAAGCTTCGCAACAAGTATGATCTGATGTATTACGGCGTGATCTGGTGGGAAGATACAGAAACGGCGGAGCCTTCGAAGGAGCATGTGTTATTAGAGCACGGATTCGAATATCCGGAGGATTGGGAGCTGGTGGAAACCTCTGAAAACCGTCTGAAACTATTCAATGTGAAATTGAATAACGATCCATTGCGCAGACTAATCCTGGAGAAGGATGGCAGTCTGAGAACGATGAATTCAAGCAATCGGAGTGTGAATGGATGAACAATACGCAAATAAAAAAACGGTTCGCCCAGTTTTGTGATATCCGTTCGGAAGCCGACCTGATCACTTTTGGCGGGGAGCTGAAGGAGGAAGGCTTTACCGCTGTGCGAAGATATTTGGATGATTTTCGCGCCTTTCTCAGAAGTTATGAAGACCATCAGCAAGCCGAAGCCAAGCTGCTGGTGAAGCATGGACGAATCGCCATACCTGAGCCCAAGCGAATAAGTCCCTCCTGGGAAGAGATCTGGCAGGAGTTTGACCGCATCGTAAAATACAAGAATAAGGTGTTAAATACCATAACTTCCGAGCAGCGCACAGGGGAATGGCAGGTACTGCTGGATAACCCCTTTACGAATCAGAGTATCGTCGTCTATCCTGCATTAACGTTTCTGGAAGCGGCTTATATGTTTGCTTATTTCCGCGCCGGCTTAACCCAGAACGAGTATATTCGGCTGCAGCGGATTGAAACGTTAATTTCCGACAATGGCGCGGTGCAAGGCGATGGGGAATAGGCATCGAAGGAGAAGAAACGGCTGCTGATCGTAGATCGGAGCCGTTCTTTTTGTTGTAAGAAAGCAATAGCGGATGCGCGATTATACCTGCTAGTGATTTCATGATAAGATGGACTAATTAGGTGAAAATAAAAGCATCCATAACATTTGCCGCTGAAGCCAGGCAAATAATGAATGAGCCGGCTGAGCATGAGAAGAGAAGATTAGAGGACAGGAAGGAAAGAGACCCGATGATCGATCAGCAAGTAGTGTCCGTACTAGATAAGAAAATACAAACGATTGTTTTAGCCGAATCCACCAATGTATTGGTCGGCCCTATCAATCTTCCGGTTAATCTGGATGGGGAAACGGTCATGTTCAAGTGGTACTGCTGGCTCCCGATTACTAGCCAGGAAGGGATCAAGGCTTGCAAAACGGCGACGACAGAAACATTAATCAAGCAGCTGTCGTCTTTTAATCTGGCGGAAAAGCAGCAATCCAGCGTATTGGTTTACGGTGATTTTGAGGACGCTGAGCATGCGCTTATACGTATGCATAGTATCTGCCATACAGGCGATATCTTCGGCAGCAAGCGCTGTGATTGCGGCTATCAGCTGGAGCAGTCGATGAAGATGATTGCCGCGCATGGGGCTGGAGCTTTATTCTACCTTGCGAATCATGAAGGAAGAGGGATTGGGCTGTTCAGCAAAGCGATGGCTTATATTTTGCAGGAGCAAGGGCTCGATACGGTTGAAGCAAATTTGGAGCTCGGTTTCGTGGACGATTCCCGGAATTACGCCGACGCGATCGGAATTTTGCAGCATTTGCGGAAAAAGCCGGTTACGTTAATCACAAACAACCCCAAGAAGCTGGAAGCGCTCAAGTCCTCAGGCATGAATGTGGAGGCTCGTATTCCACTATGGGGGGACATTTCAGAGTTTAATGAAAAATATCTGAAGACCAAAGTTGAGCGTTCAGGGCATTTTGCGGAAAGCGGCGAACCACTTCAATGACATCGTCAGGGTATGGCCGCTAGGAATACTTACCATATTTCTTATTGTAATGGCTTAGTGTAAGGAGCGGCCAGATATAACGATAACTGTGATAATGGGAGTAAAAATGACCCGGCAGACCCGCTCCGGTAGGATAAATCGTCGTCCAATCGTCTTCGTAAAGCTGTGTAATTAACCTTTGAACGCCTTTATCCAGTTCTGGAGTCGGCTTGTGATGAACGGCAATTAATGCATCCAGAGCCCATGCGGTTTGGGAGGGGGTGCTCGCGCCAAGCGGAACGTATCGCATTAGCTGATCGCTTCGGCATGATTCACCCCAGCCGCCATCCGGGTTCTGAATGCTTAAGAGCCAGTGTGCGCCTTTTTGGATAGCAGTGTGCTGGCCGTCCACGCCTACAGCTTGCAATCCGGTTAGTGCTGCCCATGTGCCGTAAATATAGCAAATCCCCCAACGACCGTACCAGGAGCCGTCCTCCTCCTGATAACGGGTCAGCCAATCCACCCCGCGTCGGATAAAAGTATGCTTTATGCCAAGTCCTGCCTCATTTCCAAGATACTCTAATGTTCGCCCGGTCAAATCTGCCGTAGATGGATCCGTGGCGGCTGCCTTGGCTCCGTCGATCGGAAGCCAGGTGAGCAGTTCCTTGTCCGTATTCCGCTCAAACGCCGGCCATCCGCCATCGTTATTTTGCATCGATAGAATCCAATTTAATCCGCGGTTCCAAGCATTCCTGTAGGCTGGTTCAAGGGCGATTCGCCGCTTGATGGCTCTTAGTGCTGCCGTCGTATCGTCTACATCCGGATTCATGGTATTCGATTGTGAAAACCCCCAGCCTCCAGGTACGGGATTGGGGTTATGGACACACCAATCTCCCAATTTTAGTTGCTGGTTAGCGAGTAAAAAGGCTGTGGATTTTTGGATAGCGGGATATTCTGGGTTAACTCCAGCCTCCTGGAGCGCGTGTGACAACAAAGCGGTATCCCAAATGGTAGATGGAGAGTTTTGTAGAAACAGATGCCCATTTCCGCTGCATAACATGGAAGATAAACCACGAACTGCCCGGGTAATAATCGGATGCCGTTTATCGTAACCAAGAGCGAGCAGAGCGAAGATCATTAAGAACGTGCAGGTTGCGTAGCTGTAGAGCGTGCCATCGGACTCGATCCTATTAAGCATGTATTGCTCCGCCTTTTTCACGGCAAGCTCATGGAGCTGCCTTGGGAGACCAACGAGATGTTGTATCCCTGTTTTGATTTCGCCCAGTAAAGCACCGAAGCCGCGGTATGCCCGGATAGAGAAATCAGGATCGGCATTTGCGCGGTTAACCATCAGATCGGACAAGTCAGGGGTAACGTCCGTTGTGATGGAGAATCTTTGGTCTGCCAAAAGCAGCACGGGGGCAAAATGTACTCTGGCAAATCCGGAAAAATCAAAAAAATTGATCGCGCTGGAAGAAGGCAGCAGTAAAAATTCAAGTGGAATCATTAAAGAAGCCGGCCAGCGATATTGGCCTGTAGCAGCCAGTATAACTTTTGTTAATACACCTTGAATGTTTTGAAGTCCTCCTTTTGAACGGATGAAATGTTTTGCTTTCCTCATCGGTGATTCCGTCACTTCGCTATATCCAGAAAACAGCAGCGCATAATAGGCTTCTACTGTGACCGATAGGTTTCCCTCATCATCATCATACAATTTCCATGCTCCATTAGAATGCTGTTTGGCTAGGATCCGATCATGCAACTGTCGGATCAATGCTTCGTCATTGAACTGCAAGGTTCTTAGGATGATAATCATGTAGGCATCTGTCGATAGCGTATTTTCAAAGCAGAAGCGCCATGCTCCGTCTTTTGATTGCCGGTTCAAAAGCTGCTCCGTAAGACGATGGATTTCTCTGTTTACTGTGTCCTTGGTGTTCATTGTTACCGACCCTCCTTATATAGGAATGAGTGTTCCCGTCCGCTCAATCCATGCATGATTCCAAATATATGAACAGATGAAGCGGGAATATACTCTCTAGCCCGTATTCACGGATGTATTGAGCCATTCATTGGTGTGGAAATCAGCTGGTAAAGTAAAAATGGGTTAGGCCGTGTACTTTATTAGATATTATTCAGTATAATAAAGAATGATCGTAACAACATTGAAAAGGGTCGATAGGTGGAGCTTAATGAACAAAATAATGTTTACCGGTGGAGGTTCAGCCGGCCATGTCACTGTCAATCTGGCATTAATTCCTCATTTTGTGGAAGCGGGTTGGTCTGTAGACTATATTGGTTCGGAAAATGGCATTGAAAAGCAATTAGTATCTTCACTCTCTAATGTGAATTATTTCGGAATTTCGACTGGAAAGCTGCGAAGGTATTTCGATTGGCAAAATGTGAAGGATCCCTTTAAAGTTGTCAAAGGGGTTTTTCAAGCCTATCGTCATATCAAAGTTCTGAAGCCTAACGTTCTGTTTTCCAAAGGCGGGTTTGTTTCCGTGCCTGTTGTGCTAGGGGCTTGGCTGAATAAGGTGCCTGTCATCATTCACGAATCCGATATTACGCCAGGCTTAGCCAATCGGATCTCGATTCCTTTTGCCGCCAAAATTTGCACAACCTTTCCGGAAACCGCAAAGCATTTGCAGACGGGTAAGACGGAGTATGTAGGTGCCGTTATTAGAGAGGAATTAAAGCATGGCAATGCGGATAAGGGCAGAGCCTTCTGCCGATTCACGGAGAACAAACCGGTGCTGCTGATCATGGGCGGCAGCCTTGGATCGCGAAGGATCAATGAAACGGTGCGTAGAGCTTTAGATAAGCTCACAGAAACATTTCAAGTGGTGCATCTTTGCGGGAAAGGCCAACTGGATTCCTCGATCCAAAATGATAACTACAGACAATACGAGTTCATCAACGAGCAGTTGCCAGACATACTGGAAATGTCTGACGTTATCATCTCGCGGGCAGGATCGAACTCCATCTTTGAGTTTTTATATCTGCGCAAACCAATGCTGCTGATTCCTCTCACAAAAGAACAGAGCAGAGGCGACCAAATACTAAACGCCCGTTCATTTGAAGCTTTGGGCTTTTGCGAAGTTCTTTATGAAGAGAACCTTACTGAAGAAACCTTGCTGAACCAAGCTGCGCAGCTATATGAGCATCGCTTGACTTATGTACGCAAGATGACAGATTACGAGCAAAGGGATGCGTTAAACGCTGTCATTCAATTGATCGAACAGGCAGCTAAGGCGAATTAAGCTTTGGCGTATTCCACTCAAAACCGGCCTTGGGGACGGTAGCGAGTTCGATCCAAAATCGACGTAAAGAACCTCCAAGTCCTAAGCGGGATTGGAGGTTCTGTTCGTATATGGATACTTTATAAGCTTAATGAATTTTCGATTGCAAATGCTGGGCAATTTTACGGCCGTGGAAACGGCCGGTTTCGATAAAGATCTCGTTGGCTTCTCGCTTGGATGCGACAACGCCGGATAGGTAGATGCCCGGGACATTCGTTTCCATTGTTTCTTCGTTGAAGTACGGATAGCCCTCAGGTTCAATCGTTACGCCGATCCGCGTTAAAAATTCGCGATCCGGATGAAATCCGGTTAGCGCCAGCACAAAATCGTTGGAGATCATCTCTGTCCCGGAGTTGTGTTCGACCGTAACGGTACGAGGATCAATGCGAATGACGCGAGACTGAAAGCGTATCGCAATTCTGCCTTTTGCTACCAGGCTTTCAATGATCGGTCGTACCCATGGCTTAATGCTGGGGGAATACTCAGCTCCGCGATAGACGATCGTCACTTTTGCACCGACCCGTTCTAATTCAAGGGCTGCATCGATTGCAGAGTTGCTGCCGCCGATGATCACTACTTCCATGCCCGTGTAAGGGTGCGCTTCACGGAAGAAGTGGCTTACTTTGTCGCTGTCTTCTCCGGGAATGCCTAATAGATTGGGATGATCGAAATACCCTGTTGCGATGACGACATAGTTTGCCGAATATTGAAGCTGTTCCCCGAATCGATCTTCACTAACAAGCTGGAATCCGTTATCAGATTTTATGATGTCGATAACTGTTTCATAGGGATTGATACGTACCTCTCTGCGCAGCGCGATGCTGCGGTAGTAATTTAACGCTTCAAGCCTGGACGGTTTATCATGAGCGGTCGTAAAGGGAACGCCGCCGATTTCAAGCAGCTCGGGCGTGCTGAAAAATTGCATATAAACAGGATATTGCGAGATCGAATGAACGACATTCCGTTTTTCAATCATCAGCGGATTGACGCCGATCGACTGAAGCTCAAGTGCTGACGACAAACCGCATGGGCCTGCTCCGATAATGATGATTTCCTCTTTAGACTGTTGACGCATTTCTTGCTCCTCCTCTATGCAGCGGCCTGCTCAATAAACATATTGTACCTTGACCTGCGGCCTCAAGCAATTTTACTTCATGATTAGTGCAGGCGCTGGGTATGGCTTGGTATCGTTCTTTGTCGTAATAAGGTATAATAAGCTGGAACTGTTACCGATGAGGGGGAAGATGGAATGCGCCGGCGCTTTGTCATAGAAGCGGTGATGGTGGCTACCTACGGACATTTGATGGTGCCAAGCCGTCCTGTCGAATATGTCATACCATATTCGACAATTACAGAGTTATACGATATGAAAGAAGGCGTCGAGCCGGTGATGGACGATCCCGGTGACGATGCGCATGTGAAAACAAAAATAGCCGAGTTGATCGAATTTTTTGAGGAACCGCTCAACCGCAAGAAGATCGAGCGCGCACTGCAAATGCCTTGGCGTGAAAGCCCGCCGTTACTGCTCGGGGAACATATATCGTTTACAATTGTACATGCGGTCGATAATGCTCACTATGGGGAATTTTTCGATCCGATAGAGACCGAATTGATCGTGACAGCGAGCAAATTGCAAATTCCGCTGTTGTCGGATCAAATCGAGCTTCAAGATCGCATCATAGAAGCTGAAGTACCTGTGCAGGTCTATGATATTGAGGATTTTGAGTTTGCGGTAGAAGAAGGGATTACATTGGCCGATTGGGAAGCTACAAGAGAGTAGCTTCTTTTTTTTGGCTAATGTTGATTTTTGAAAAATACGAACATTAGTTCTATAATAAAGGTAATCATTTGTTGGAGCTGATGCCCTTTGGATTTGAAAGAACTGATTGAACTTGCTAAGGGTTTAGACAATCGGGATAAGCAGCAGCTTATCCGCTTCTTGCAGTCAGAAACCAAAGTTGCAGCAGCCCCTACCCGAGTGATTGATGAAATTCAAGAGCAAAAGCATAAAGACGGACTGGTTTGGCCGCATTGCCATAGCCGTGCCGTCGTGCGTTTCGGGAAGTACACCATTTCTACACGCGCGGGAGCGGTAAAACGCCAGCGTTACCGTTGCAAGTCTTGCCTTCACACGTTCAATGATCTTACGAATACTCCTCTTCAGCGGACGCGGCGACCTCACCTGTGGGTTAGCTTTATCGAACTGATGATTGAAGGATTTTCGCTGCGTGAATGCGCCGAACTGATGTATGAAGAGGTTTCGTTTGTGACCCTGTTTTACTGGCGCCATAAGATTCTGGCTGCGCTTAAACAGGTTCCGACCGAATCATTCCAAGGAATAGTCGAAATGGACAAAACCTACTTCCTGGACTCGGAAAAGGGCAGACGGAACATTAGCGAGCGCATGGTTCCGCTATATCGACAGCAAGGAGTATGAGAACACAACGACGAATAAGAAAAACATGTTGGTGTCTTCATGCCTGTTTACTGTGAAGGATACGAACGCGCGACTTCGACGGATGGCTTACTGTTGAACTAACGGGCAGGATAACGTGGAATGGTCTTGAATAAAGTAAGTAACAAAAATCGACCAACCTCTACAAGGTGACCATTATTTTATCGGTAATATAAGGAGTGAAGCGCATGGACCCTCTTTTTGAAGCTATTAAAAATAATGATATTATAACATTCAAGCTTCTTTTATTATCGACGAGAGGTGATCTTACGGCCATAGACGAAAGTGGCAAAACTCCATTAATTTCAGCAGTAGTTATGGGTAACAAGCAGTTTGCACAAATACTAATGACCTTTGGAAGCGATATTAATAGATGCGATTTCTATGGTCGTTGCGCAATTCACTATGCTTGTCAGAATAATGATACTGAATTAGTTGAATTGTTAATTACTAGCGGAGCAACGTGTGATATAGCTGACAAAAATGGTAATACACCAATTACATATGCCTTATCTCAGTCAAGTGAGGATTCTAAAATTGTTCAGATTTTAATGAAAAAAAGTAGTGAGCGAATGGAACAGCTGCCACCATATATTTGGTGTCTTGTTGGCAACATTGTTGAAAAAAGATACTGCGGAGAAAAACGAGAAATTCGGAGAGGTACAAAAAAATTCACACCAAATACCAAGGTTTATTGTTTTCCTCCGTTATGGGGTGACGGATATGAAGAAATTCAGGTAATCGGAAGGCTAAAAAACAGAAAAAACCTCGGGGTAATTATTACCTCATCAAAATACATAAGAAACTGGAGATTGCAAAAAGTGTTCCAGTCATTTGTCGTTAAGACTATGCAAGAACGTGGTGGTTGGGATGCGACCGAACAATCAAAAAAAATGATTGAAAACATGCTAGTTTGGTTGCCGAGTAGAACAGTTGTCGTGAGTTCTGACCCAGATGAATCATTGAACTAACGGGATACGATAGCTCGCTCAATAAATGAACACGATGAGGCTGCCCCGAAACAATACGGCAACTTCGTTCCGCTAATGGGCAGTTTAATCTAGTACCGCTAACCATGAATAGTTCTTTATTGAAAATAATGCATATAGGGGTGTTACCATGGATAAAGAAGTAATTATCAGAACAATACACGAAAATGAATTACCCAAGTTATTAGAACTATATAAGCATTTGCACAAAGACGATCCAGAGCTTAATGTGGAGGATTTATGCTCTTTATGGCAACAAATTTACAATGATTCGAATATGCACTACATCGTAGCGGATAAAGATAACCAATTAGTGGCTTCTTGTGTTTTGGTCATTGTTCCGAATTTGACAAGACACGCCCGCCCTTATGGATTGATTGAAAACGTGGTTACCCATGTCGATTTTCGAAGAAAAGGTTACGGGTCAGTGGTCTTGAACAAAGCATTAGAGATTGCTTTTGAGCAAAATTGTTATAAGGTAATGCTGCTTACTGGTTCAAAAGAAGAAGGAACACTGTTATTCTATGAAAACGCTGGATTTAAGAAGGGGATTAAAACAGGCTTTATTGCTACCCCATAGACTTTTGTTTTTAACTAACGGGACACGATAGTTAAATAAAGGAAATTAACGAGGCTACCGCGAATAGGTACGGAAGCCTCGTTAAGCTAAAGGGCAGTTTAACGCAACTTCCCAAGGGATGGGAAGGTATCTCATGCTGTTATGCCCTTGATTCGCAGCTCGGTTTATAGGGGGACTCCATGAAAAAGGATTATGGCATCTTGGTGATTATAATGGCGACTTGTATAGCAATGACTATCGGTTGCTCGGATAAAGAAATTATAAAAGGTATAAACAGCTTAAGTGTAAGCGAAAAAATTGAGCCACTCTCAGGAAAGGAATCTGAGAAAAAGTTCAGTTATACCATAATTCTAAAAAATCAGTCTGCAACGGATTTTGAAATAGAATGGATAGAACCTGTTTTTCAGAGCGATATCCCAAAATCCATGGTAAATAAAGATTTGAGGCAATTTGTATCCAACAAGTTTAACAAGGATGAAGAGCTAATAATTGAAAACTCTTTTCAATTTACAATGGAAAAAGGATGGAGCTATCAGGTTGGCGAGAATATTTCGGGCTTAAATATAAAATTGAAAAATGGAGAGCTAATTTACATCGACATTTAAGTACATTACGCTAACGGGTAACGTTAGTTAAATAAAGGAAACCAACGAGGCTGCCGCGAATATGTTCGGCAGCCTCGTTAAGCTAAATGGCAAGGAGAGTTGAACAGTCATTTTCAATACTTTGTGTGAGGTAGATAAACAATGAGTAAGAAAACCGACTTAGTTTTAGATATCGCTGGAGTTATAGCAACCAACTTTTCACCGATATTTTGGAAGGATTTATCTATAAAATTTAATGTCGCGTATGATGACCTTGTTAAGTTTAAAAAAGAACTCCGGATTGAGTTATGGACTGGGAAAATTAATGAACAAGATTTTTGGGCTAGACTGATCGAAAGGTTCCCTATGGTTGATGGAGGATATGCTGCAATTAAATTATTATCAGTAATTGAGCCTTTACCTGCCTTTGAAGAAGTCCCATTATGGAGTGAGTATGCCAATATTCATTTATTAAGCAATCATCGTATCGAATGGGTGAAACATATAATAAGCCCCATTGAGGAATACATATCAAGTATTACTATTTCTAGCGAAGTAGGATTTTGTAAGCCCCAAGTCGATATATACTTAATAGTTAATTCAAAATGTAAAAACAAAGATAATGTATTGTTAGTTGATGATCAAGAAAAAAATCTGATTGAAGCCCGAAATTTAGGTTGGAACACTTTACTTGCTGACGGAAAAGGTGAATGGACAAAAAATATCAGAGAACTGTTATTGAGCTAACGGGGAACGATAGCACAACATGATGAACAGCAGCCGATCCGCGGCTGCTGTTCAACGAAAGGGCAGGATAGCTTAAAGACAATTCGCGCTGAACCATACCATAATTAACGGCAAGAAGAGGAGGAAACTCGTGAAAGAATATTGGGATAAAAGATTTCTGAGTGAAGGACTAATCTGGGGGAAGAACCAAGTAAGACGGCGTTTCATGCGAAGGAATTATTTTTAAAGTTTGATATCAGATCAGTTTTAGTCCCAGGAGCAGGGTACGGAAGAAATACTAAATTGCTCTCTAATCATTTTGAAGTAGATGCGATCGAACTTTCTACTGAAGCAGTTTCTCTTGCACGTCAATGGGATGAAAAAAGCTGTTTCATTGAAGGTTCAATATTTAATTCATCAGTAACTAAGAAGCAATACGATGCTGTGTATTGCTATGACCTACTACACTTATTCACCAATTTAGATAGAGCCAAACTAATACTACGGTGTATTGAACAATTAGAACAGGCAGGTGTCTTTTACTTTACATGCTTTTCAGACGAGGATGCTTCTTTCGGTAAGGGAATGGAATTAGAGAAGAACACCTTTGAATATAAAAAAGGAAAGAGTGCACACTTCTTTAGCGATGACGATTTAAGAAAACATTTCAAGGAAACTCACATTGTTGAAACGGGGTTAGTAGAAGAAAACTTTGAATATTCGAATGGTGAAACGAGATCATATAAACTAAGGTACGTTTTTGGAAAGAGAGCTATGCCTTAAAAACTTGCCGTTATAGGCAGCATGGTGAACCGTATCACAGGAAATTCATAACGCTATCGGAGAACGATAGCTTAATAAACCGCCCTTTACAGGGCGGTTATATTTTTGGTGAAAATCAACATTGAGAATTAACATAGCCTTTTTTTGAAAATAATCTATTGCGAACTAGCGGTGTAGATGTTAATATCTGGATCGATTTCAAAATTAGCTTCCGGGAAGAAGAGAAGAACGCGGAGACAGGCTTTTTTATCGAAAAGAAGGAAAAAGAGGGAATAATATGTAATCTGTCGAAGTGGTAACAATCCCAATAATGCTGGTACAACTGGAGGTGTGAACATTGCAAGTCTTTTAATTAGCAGGATGGATTTATAAGGTGACTATTTAGAATCCATAATATATGTTATGTAAACTAATATACCGTAAATTAATTTGATATTAAAGATATTAATTATTAAAGACATTAAATAAAAGCGGAAAGGAGTGTTCGTATTGGAATTGAAAGAAATCAGAATGATGGCGGATCGAATTCGAGATAATGTAGGGAAAGTCATTGTCGGTAAAGATAATGTTATTGATATGATGTTAATCGCGCTCATGACCTCAGGACATATTTTGCTGGAGGATGTCCCAGGCACAGGCAAAACGCTGCTTGCCAAGGCCTTGGCAAAGTCCCTTCAATGTAATTTTAAGCGTATTCAATTCACACCTGATTTGCTCCCGTCGGATCTAAGCGGAATTCAATATTTCAATCAGAAGACTTCTGACTTTGAGTTTCGTGCGGGGCCTTTATTCACTAACGTGCTGCTGGCTGACGAGATCAATCGGGCCACACCCCGAACACAGTCCAGCTTGCTCGAATGCATGGAGGAATGTCAGGTCAGCGTGGATGGCGAAACAAGACAGCTTTCCCGTCCATTTCTTGTCATCGCAACGCAAAATCCGATTGATCAACAAGGGACCTTTCCGCTGCCTGAAGCTCAATTAGACCGTTTTCTGTTAAAAATTAAGATGGGATACCCTTCAATGGAAGAGGGGCTACATATTCTGAAGCGATTCAAGGCGGTTAATCCGTTAGATGAGTTAATGAACGTGGTTGGAATCCACGAGCTCGTCGATGCTCAAGCAAGCTACACGAATGTGTTTGTAAGCGATGACATTTTAACGTATGTATTACAGCTTGTCGAACGGACAAGAAACCATGAAGAAGTAGCAATCGGAGTTAGTCCTCGCGGAAGCCAAGCACTACTGCGCGCTGTTCAAGCTCATGCTGTGCTTCGGGGCAGGGATTATGCTTCGCCTGATGACGTGAAGGCAATGGCTCTTCCAGTGTTGGGCCACCGGATGATACCGAGCAGCTCACACCGGGCAAGACATCAGGCAGCCGAGCGAATTATTCATACGATATTGAATGAAGTTCCTGTGCCTTCCGAGGACAGCTTAATTGCCCGTTAGGAGGAGAAGGAATGGCGATTCATTGGTTCATTCTTATTGTTCTGCTTGTCATTATTGTACAAGGTCAAATCTATCAACGATGGGGACAGAAAAAGCTGAGTTACACTCGCAGCTTTAACGTGAAACGCTGTTCCCAAGACGATGAGATCGAAATGGTAGAGGAAATTTCCAATAAGAAGCTGCTGCCGCTGCCTTGGCTTCGAGTAGAGTCGCTGCTGCATGCCGGAATGCAGTTTCAGGCGCAGCATAATTTGGATATCAGCAATGGTGAGTTTGTACAGAATCATAAAAGCTTTTTCAGTCTGCTTCCCTTTACGAAGATCACTCGAAGGCATCGCGTGACTTGTATCAAGCGGGGAATTTATCGGATAAATTCCGTTTCGCTTACTTGTGGGGATGCATTCGGACTGATCAGGAATTCAAAGCGGCTCGAATTGGACGCGGAGCTTATAGTATATCCAAAGCTTATGTCGCTTGAAGAGCTTCAGCTGCCCTCCCAGAGCTGGCAGGGGGATATTACGGTAAAACGCTGGATTGTCGAGGATCCGTTTATGGTTGCTGGCGTAAGGGAATATCGTTATGGCGATTCCTTGAAAAGCGTAAACTGGAAAGCAACGGCAAGGACAGGCGAGCTTCAGGTTAATCAACGTGATTTCACAGCAGATCGGCGGCTGATGATTCTTCTGAATATTGAGGATCATGAAGGCATGTGGAACACAGTGAATGAAGTGGAGCGTGCGGAGAAAGGGATTGCTTATGCGGCGGCCCTCTCACAGGCTGCGATCTCACAAGGCATGGAGGCCGGCTTTGCAACGAACGCTTGTATGCTGGATAAGGCAAAAGCAAAAGTGCGTATCGAACCGCGTAGCGGAGAAGACCATCAAGCATATGTGTTGGAAACAATGGCGAGGCTTTTGATCGAGCCTTCTGTTGCGTTTCACGAGTTACTTGAGGAAGAAGCAATGGAATATGGTAGACGGTTCGATTATTGTATCATTACAGCGTTCGTTAGTGAAAAGATGCAGTTCCAGTTAGACCTGCTTGCTCAGAATGGACATAACGTGGATGTTATTTATCTCCATCATGATCAAACGGTGGCAGATAAGGCGAAACGTTCACGGAAAGGAGAATACAGCACATGAATAAAACGTTGTCCTCAGCAGGCGCTTCGATCGTAAAAGGGGCTGTAGAGCTGTTAATGTTCCTGCCGGCCGTTCTGGTCATCCTCGTTTATGTGATAGTAGAGCCTGTCAAATGGCTTTGGCTTGGTTCACTGCCTTTACTGTACGGTATCGGTTATGCGGGCAATGTTTTCTTCGGGTTAAACCGTTATATTAAAATACTGCTTTTTGCTGCTCCGCTCGCATTTGGTTATGTCTACCTGTTGTTTGACAGTCTAATGTCCTGGATACTGCTCGGAGTCATGTCCATGATCGCGCTGCAGCGCGGCGTTAAGATGAACGGAACGGTATGGCGGCAGCAATTCGGACTGCAAAATTATATCATCGGCTTGGTCGTTTATTTTGCCACATCGGTCATACTTCGGCTCGTTGACGGGTTTGAGCCTTATCTGCCATTGCTTACATGGTTCGGAATTGCGGCACTGTCTGTCACCTTGTACGTATTGAATACGCATAATATATATCAGGAAACCTTTTCCAACGTAGCAGCACCAGCAGTATCGTCCTCGGTGTGGTGGCATAACAGGCTGCAGATTGTTATGCTGCTTGCAATCGCTTTGGTGATTACGTTATTTCAGAAAATCGAACAGGGCTTGTTATGGCTGCGGGATAGGATCCGAGCATGGCTGCAGGGGATCGGTTCTGAGCCGGAAGAGCTTGTACAGCCTTCAGCTCAAGAGCAACTGCCTCCCCAGTTGCCGCAGATGGAACCGGCTGAACCGTCGAAGTTCATGATCTGGTTGGAGAAAATCGGGATGGTGCTCGTTTATCTGTTTCTAGCTGCGCTTGCTCTTGTTTTGCTGTATCAGATTGGAAAAAGGGCTCCCGTTCTATTCATGAAGCTGTATCGGGTCATAACAAGGCTATTTAATAAAGAAACGGAGCAACAGTCCAAAGAAGGTTTTGTCGATGAGGTCGAGACGTTATTTGAATTAAAAGGCTGGAAGGAAAGATTAGCGGATAAATTAGGCCAAAGAAGGATGAAAGCAAGATCGCAATGGTCGGATAACTTGTCCAACGAGGAAAAAGTTCGTTATCTGTACCGGCAGTGGTTAACCAGGTTGATAAAGAACGGGTATAAACGGAAAACGTATCATACGCCAAAAGAAACGATGCGGGAGATTGAACGGAGTAACAAGCAATACCAATCAACCTCAGGCGAGTTTCTCTCTCTCTACGAGCAGGCTCGCTATGGGCATAAAGACGTGTCGGATCAAGAGGTTCGATCCGTTAAAAAGTTCGTAGAAGAAGCCCGGCAAAATCAATAACGGCTGAACCATAATGGGGGGCGGCCATTTTTTTGTTGAGCAGCTTATGAAATAACATAAAATATATTATGTAAACTATTATTTTGAGAAATGTCATAGACAAAAGCAAATGATGAGTAATTAGTCGCAGCGGTGCTTTATATTAGTGAGTAATGGGTAACTATATAGGAACGCATCGTTCAGTCTTCAGGATACTGGTCTAAATTGAAGGAGGTAATTTGGCATGAGTACAGTAAATTTAACGATTATGTATTATAGCTCAACCGGTACGAATTACAAATTATCGAGAGCCGCGGAGGAAGGTGCCGCAGCAGCCGGGGCAGAGGTGAGATTGGTACGGGCTGCTGAACTTGCTCCTCAATCGGCGATTGACTCGAATCCGGCGTGGAAGGAACATCTGGAATCGACGAAGGATATTCCTGTTGCAACGTTAGACGATCTGGAATGGGCGGATGCGATTTTGTTTAGCGTACCGACCCGTTTTGGCAATATGCCGGCGCAAATGAAACAGTTTCTTGATACAACTGGCGGTTTGTGGAGCCAGGGGAAGCTGGCGAATAAAGCCGTATCCGCGATGACATCGGCCGGTAATCCGCATGGCGGGCAAGAATCGACGATTCTTTCACTGTATACGACTATGTATCATTGGGGGGCGATCGTTGTCACACCGGGTTATACGGATCCTTTGTTGTTCAAAGCCGGCGGTAATCCATACGGAACAAGCGCTACAGCAAATGACAGCGGTGAAATCGAACAAGACGTACTGGAAGCGGCTAAATATCAAGCGAAGCGACTTGTTGAGATCGCTGCAAAATTGAAATAGTAAGCAGTAATTAAGGCCGGATAGACTTCCATAAAGATGGAGTCCATCCGGTTCTTTATCATGTGTTCTCTTGGCAGTTATTTTAGTTAAATATGCAGGACACAAACATAAAATGTCGAATAAAGTAAAGGGCTTAAACGATATATCATCTACGATTCATCAAATACGGAATGGAATAGAATCGCGGGGTATGAATGGAACATGAATCAACTTAAAAAAAGGCTGCAGCAGCTGCCGGATTATGACTCTGCTATTTATGTATCGGGAATGATTGGATTCAATATCATCATCATGTTGTTATTTTTTGAGACCGGATGGAATATGCCAACAGGCTTTGGGCCAGCGGCTGACGCTCTGTTCATCCTGCTCATTTGTTTTGCCGGTAATGCATTGTTATTTCTTTTTGCGAATGTTGTATGCCTTGTACTGATATGGCTGCCGTTTCGAATGCCAAAGTTGCTGACAGGATTGGTAACCGGGGCAGTTCTTTTATTCTCAAAAGCATTCACTTATACCAATATGAACGTAAAGGGTGCTGCACTATTAACAGGCTTTATGCTGCTTTTTGGCATTGCTTCAGGCATATTCTGTTATTTGGCTTTTAGTAAGCAGCCTAAAACATTGCGCCGCAGAATGACAATCTCGATAAGTGGTTTGCTGCTGGGCGTTATGGTCTATTTCATAACTGGCGCTTATGGTCTGCACGATTCTTCCTCTAAGCCTGTTCAACAGATCGAACCGACTGCCATACAACAGGTTCAAGCTGAAAATCCCGCTTTAGCAGGACCCTATGAGGTACGGTATTTTACGTATGGCAGCGGAAAGGATCTTCGCAGAAAGGAATTCGCAGAAGAAGCGGAGCTCATTACCGCCCCGGTAGATGCGTCTGCTTTCATTACGAATTGGAATAAATGGAGAACCAGGTATTGGGGATTCGATCCCCAATCCTTTCCATTGAATGGCAGGGTGTGGCTCCCGCAAGGAGAAGGGCCGTTCCCAGTCGTTCTGATTGTGCATGGCAACCATACGATGGAGGATTTTTCTGATGAAGGTTACGGTTATCTGGGAGAACTTCTAGCGAGCCGCGGTTTTTTGACGGTATCAATTGATGAGAATTTCATTAATTATTCCACCTGGACAGGGATACCAAATGATGATTATCCTCTTCGCACATGGATTTTGCTGCAGCATTTGCAAGCTCTTGACCAAATTAGCCGTACTGCCGGCAATGTGCTGTTTGGAAAGGCTGATTTCGATAAAATCGCGTTAATCGGACATTCCCGTGGTGGACAAGCTGCAGCACTGGCAGCCGATTACGATACCTTTTATCGCGCGGCAGGGGAAGATGAAATGATGGCGAACATTCACTATCCGATTGATACGATCATTGCCATTGCTCCAACGGATCGGAAGCTTGAGGATAAATACGTGAAGCTTAATGATGTTAATTATCTCGTGTTGCACGGTTCCTATGATTCCGATGTCACTACCTTTGACGGTGATCGTCAATATGACCGTGTTTCATTCAGCGATTCCGGAGCTTCCCAATATATGAAGGCTTCCTTGTATATTGAGCATGCCAATCATGGCCAATTTAATACGACTTGGGGAAAGATGGATATTAAATTGCCGGCCCGCTTTTTATTTAACACACGGGACATGCTGCCCGAGGGAGAACAGCAGTTCATCGCCCAAACTTATATATCGGCTTTCCTGGAGTCCACACTTCATGAAGATAAACGGTATATTCCAATGTTCAAGGATTGGCAAAACGCCAAGCAGTGGTTGCCCGAAACCGGTTATTTGAGCCGTTTCAAGTCTTCAGATATGGTGAAAGTGGCAGATTTTGAAGAGGATAAGGAGAAAATAACGGCATCGATGAAAAGAGCAAGAATTGCAGGAACGCAGTTGAGAACATGGGAGGAACAGGAGAAGCGGAATCGCCATAATGTCAACCGGTTGAATCGAGCGGTCTTGTTGTCCTGGAATAACAACGCTGGCCGTTATTCGATTAGCCTTCCATCCCGGAGCTCTTCCGGCTTAAGTCATGCTTCAAGCATCGTGTTCTCGCTTGCCCATGATTCCGATGTGGCGCTCGAAAAACAGCTGGACTTTTCCATTCAGTTAACGACATCAGATGGGGTTACAGTGGCCTTGCCAATGCATAAAATCCGGCCCATACACCCCGTCTTTATGAGCCGTTACTTGAATGCAGGCCCATTGGCACCTTATGTAAAAAACGGTAGGCTCAAGACTTCAACCGAATCCGTCTTTCAAGATTACTTCATTCCGTTAAGCGAGTTCGTAACGTTGGATAAACGTTTTGACCCGAGCCGGCTTGATAAGATTGAATGGGTATTTGATCAAACAGCCACAGGAGCGGTCTTTTTGGATGATATTTATTTAGAAGAATAAGAAAAAGCCTGAGAAGGATCCTCAGGTTATTTTCTTATTCTTCTTTGAGCCGGTCGATGGCCTCGGCCATCGTTTTGTCGGTTAAGTGCGCGTAAATTTGTGTTGTTTCCGGCGATGCATGGCCGAGCTGCTCCTGGGTTTTGTATATATCGTTGCGTAAATAGTAATCAGTGGCAAATGAATGCCTCAGCTTATGTACGGACAAATAAGGCTTGCCGAATCGCTTTGCATATTTGATTACCATTTCTTGAATGGCGCGTTTGGTCATGCGGGAGCCCTCGTGCTTCCCGTTTGCGATCGCAAGGAACAGTGCTTTTTCCCGTTTTGGAGCCTTGTATTGCGAATCGCGTAATCGCATATACTCCGTGAGATCGTCAATGGCTTCCTGGCGGAAATAGACGGGTGTTTTGAAGGTGTCGTCATTCGCGCCTTTGCGGTACACATAAGCAAGCTTCTTCTTTACATCGATATCATCGATATTTAAGTTAACCACCTCGGAAACGCGCAGCCCCGAATTGAGGATAAGAATAATAATACAGGCATCTCGTACTTTGTTCAGCTCGTAGGCATAGATGGCTTGTTTGTTATTAGCCAGATCAATAGGATATTGCCGCTTAATGTAATCGATGAACTCGTAAATTTCTTCTTCCTGCAGCAGCTTTCCTTCCAGTTTTGCGGCGGTATCCTTAGGCTTATGCGTACGTTTGATCGTTACCTTGGCCATAACATTGCGCTTAAGAAGAGGATAATAGTTTTCATCCTCGGCAATTTGGCTTAAATAATGAAACAGCGAGCGCAGAGAGGACAGCTTGCGTGATATTGTAACTCTGCTGTTCGTATGATCTTTGAAGGTTGAGAGAAACATTTTATAATGATCAATGCTGTCCATATGCAGCTTTTCCAGCTCTTCCAGCTCTATTTCTTTCATCGTTTTGGATTGCGTCAAGCCTTCAGCTAACAACCATTGAAAGAATGTTTCATAATCTCTGATATATTCAAGCAGTGAGGATGGGGAGAGGTCAGGCATCTTATAGTTAATAAATTTTTCCACGAACCAGGGCATAGCCGGTATTCGCTTATCCAGATCTTGTCGGTCTTTCACTTTAATCACATTCATGTTTGTCTCACCTCAATATCAATATTGTAACAGCAATGATTGAGGACTGTAAATGAAAAATAGCCCTATAGAGAAGAGTCTATAGGACTTTATGCTTGTATTAAATCTTACTTAACAGATTAATATGTATAGTCTTTAAATGTTCTTAATACCCGAAGGGAAATAAACGATGAATTAGCTGGGTCTTTAGGTTTAAAAGTCATATTTAGAAAATCTGTAATATCGACATCAAATCCGGATTGTTTAAATGCATCCACATAATCGCCAATCGTCGGTTTTTTGCCGAGCTCAGAGTAGATTTCAAATCCTTTATTGGCTTTGCCATAACGATCGGTATATTCGACAGTGGAGTAATATCTTTCCTTCATTACATAGTGCCCCCTTTAAAATTAAAAAAATCCAACACCAAAAGATGAAGGATTTGATCGAATCCAACACTTTCGGTAACTCAGCCACCATAGAATCATACCATTCCTTAGGTCTGTAGTTTTGCGTACTTATCTTTCAATAAGGCTGCCTTT
This sequence comes from Paenibacillus abyssi, assembly GCF_014640295.1. GTDB lineage: Bacteria > Bacillota > Bacilli > Paenibacillales > Paenibacillaceae > Paenibacillus_D > Paenibacillus_D abyssi. The sequence goes on from NZ_BMGR01000001.1 coordinate 419,589, forward strand.
TTCGATTTGACGGAAAATATTCTTTAGGAAATCTTTATAGTCTTATAATACTACATAATTTGACCGAATTCTACTTTTTAGTTCAATCATACTATGAAAAAAATGTGAATTAGACATAATTTGCATAGAACGATAATTCGTTATGCCTATATTTATACGGGATAATTACACACAATTATATTTATAGCAACTTGTAATTAGTAAGTAAATGGACTATAATTTTACACAGAACATTACTTAATGGAACTAAGGAGGCCTTTACGATGAGCCAAGTTTATCAACGTTCGATTAAACGTACATGGACAGCGCATAAGAACCGCATTAGTCCGACACATCAAAACAGCCTCATCTTGGAGCCGGGATTCTGGGAAGAGTACGATCCATTCCTGATGCTCGCTGAGGACTGGTTTCAAAGGGGTTCGTTTGATGTTCATCCGCACCGCGGCATTGAAACCGTCACTTATGTGATGGAGGGAAAGCTGGAGCATTATGACAATACAACCAGTGGAAAGGATGAGCTGCTTCCTGGCGATGCGCAGTGGATGACTGCCGGTCGCGGCGTCATTCACAAAGAAGATCCGGCAATAGGTGAAACGGTTCACTCCTTACAATTATGGGTCAATTTACCTAGTGGTGAAAAAATGACTTCACCGCGCTACCAAAATCTTCGCAGCAGCGAAATGCCTGTTCGTAAAGAGGAAGGTGCGACGATTCGTATATTCTCCGGTTCTTCTGGGGACGTAAAGTCCGATACTAAAAATGTTGTGCCCATCACGATGGTAGAGATGACTGTGGGGCCGGGCGTAACCGTGAAGCAGGATCTGCCTGGCTCGTATAATGGCTTTCTCTATGTGTTGGAAGGCGAAGGATTATTCGGCAAGGAACAGACTAAAGCTGGTGAACGGCAAGGGCTATGGCTTGGATCCGCGGAGGACAGTGAATTAAGCGAAATAGCTGTGACTGCTGTTACACCTTTACGTGTATTATTGTATGCAGGCCAGCCTTTGCGAGAGCCTGTATTTGCCCGTGGACCGTTTGTGATGAACACCGAGGAACAAATCCGACAGGCTTATCAGGATTACAGAGATGGGAAGTTCACGCAGTAAAAAAGAGTATTAAAAAAAAAGAACCTGTGTCGTTACAAGGCCGCGTATGGCAGCTCTAACGATACAGGTTCTTTTTCTTTTTTAGCTAGTGATTACTTTTTTGATCTGCCATTTGTTTCATCATTTGCTTCAACTCCGCGATCTCCGAACGTAATGAAGCAAGCTGTTCGTCGGCAGAAAGTGTTTGTTCTTCATCGATGCTGCCGTTCGCTTTATCGAGATTTGTTACGATGACCCCTATAATCAAATTTAACACAATAAACGTACCGAATAAGATAAACAAAACGAAATAGATCCATGACCAAGGTGCTAGTTCGAGAAGAGGACGCATCACGCCACTGGCCCATGCCTCAAGTGTAATAATCTGAAAGAGAGTTAATAAGGTAGTATGAAGTGATCCGAAATATTCCGGCATTACCGTTCCGTAAAGCATAGTTCCTGTAACGGCAAAGATATAAAATAGAATAGATAGGAGCAGGGCGATGTTTCCTAGTGAAGGTAAAGTCATCAGCAAGGCGGTCACAATCCGTCTGAGCGATGGGAGAATAGAAATGGTCCTAAGTATCCGCAAAACCCTTAAAATACGAAGTACAGTAATAAAGGCAGTACCTACAAATAGATGACCACTGACAATGATGATAAAATCAAAAATATTCCAGCCGTTTTTGAAGAAGGAATACAATGGACGACTAGACAATAAGCGAAGCAGAATTTCAATTGTAAAAGCCCATAACAAAATACGATCCAGTCCTTGTATCCATGAAAAGTAAGCTTCAAATACAGCAGGATACGACTCAAACCCGACAAGGATTGCGTTAACAATAATGAGAAACATTACAACTCTTGTGAAAATAGGCCGATCAACGATATTACGCAAAATCACCAAAGCGAACTTCCTCCTATAAGATGGTTTCTAATACTGCGGCATTAAAATGTTATCATAACAATGCGAGAATTAGAAGTAAGAGGAAATGACGAATTGGTTAATGTAACGATTCAACTTTTTAAGCATTCACAACAATGATCAGGGTAGCTTTATTCTCCTGCGCTTTGCCGGTATGAAAGGGGTCTGTCTATGAAAGAGTTCGTATAATCAATATTACTTTATTGTGTTAACAGCCTTGTGAAAGACAATGATGCTAGTTTCCATTGTTCCTTTTGAAGCACATATACTTCTGTAACCACAAATGGATTCGTCACTTCATTTCCCCAAACAACAGCTACCAGACGTACCTTATTTAGAAGAATAGCAGTTGTGCCAATTAGCCGAACAGATGTTTCTTGAATTTCTACATTCTTATAAATAATAGAACCGGTTTTAATTACATCAATTTCCTCGTTTTTAGAAAATGCAGCGCCCATGTGGACGAATACGGCTTTTTCGTGAAAAAGATTACTTAAATGATCTAGTTGTTTCTCCATCATCCATTCCCATTTTCTCTTTGAAAGGTCAATAATTACTTGTTCCATATTGCTTCACTCCTTTTTGCTTGTGGCGATCCCAAGAAATTTCTTTTGTATAACGCATGCTAAGAGAAAAAGGGCAGATATCAATGCATCCGCCCCAATGAGTCAAATGTAGTTTATCGCTATCAAGCGACGCCGTAACTCACACCGGGAACTGCTTTTATTGATAATTGATAGTTCGGAGCAATTAGATTTCGAGTTTTCGAGTACCAAGCCATTTCACCATTTCCGGATCGCGATGAGAAAAGAATAGGCTTTGTTTTGTATCTAATGCGGCAATTGACTCCATGTCCTGTTGGCTTAATTGAAAATCAAAGATGTTGAAGTTTTCAATAATTCTTTCTTTACGAACCGATTTTGGAATCACAATGATTTCTCTTTGTGTTAACCAGCGCAGAACCACCTGAGCAACTAATTTGTTATATTTTTCAGCTATGGATACTAATTGCTCATTCTGAAACAAGTTATTTTTCCCTTCAGCAAAAGGTGCCCAGGATTCAATCTGTACATTGTTCTCTTTCATGAATTTGGAATTTTCGATTTGCTGGTTGAATGGGTGCGTTTCAACCTGGTTTACAGCAGGAACGATTTCATTATGAACAATTAAATCGATCAGGCGATCCTCATGGAAGTTACTAACGCCGATTGCACGGATCTTTCCTTCACGATACAATTCTTCCATAGCGCGCCAGGATCCGTACACATCGCCATATGGCTGATGAATTAAGTACAAATCCAAATAATCCAATTGCAATCTTTCCAAAGATTTTTCAAATGCTTTTTTGGTGCGCTCATAACCGGTATCCTGAACCCAAAGCTTTGTGGTAATAAATAATTCTTCTCTTGCCACGCTACTACGCTTGATCGCTCTACCGACTGCTTCTTCATTCATATAGGAAGCTGCTGTATCAATAAGCCTATAGCCTGCCGAAATGGCGTCGTAAACGCTTTGTTCACATTCATTTGGATCAGCCATCTGAAAAACACCAAAACCGATAATTGGCATTTCAACGCCATTGTTCAACTTTACTTTTTGCATTTTCAATCCTCCAGTAGAATTTTAGCTTGGTAATCTTACAGCTCAAATTCGATTATTTAGTTTTGCATTTTTATGGGAATTATTCAAAATTGATTTCTTCCTCCTTTAAAAGCAAATTAGTATACTCAAAAACGCCGATGATTTAACGTTACGAATTAGCTCGTGATACTATTATGCGTGCGTGGACAAAAAACGGATATTCAATTCGTCTCAAATGATTGCCTAATCCTCTCAATACCATTTCTTATTTGCATACTAATGGCGTATAATAAAACAAATAAAACATTAAGGAGGGCTTATGTTCGAAGAAACAAAATCACGTCAGGATAAGCTTACAAGTCTGATTAGCCGTCATTGTAAACAAGCAGGAGTAATGCAGACAGAGATCCCATCCTTGTTCTTAATTCGTTCAGATAAGTCGGATGAAAGAGCATATCGAGTATTCAGTCCCTCTTTTTGTTTTGTTGCCCAAGGGTTGAAAGAAATCTTATTAGCTGATGAGCGTCTAGAATATGGCCCCTCAAATTACTTAATCACCTCCATGAACCTTCCAGTCATCGGGCAAGTTATTAAGGCTTCACCTGATGTTCCATATTTGAGCTTGAAACTTGAATTAACTCAGAATGAAATATTAGAGGTATTGAAAGAGGCTCAATTAAACCCCCGTCCGACGGACAATGGTTCACGTGCTATGGTTGTCGGTCAAATCGAATCAACGATTTTGGATGCTGTCCTTCGTTTGGTTCAATTGCTCGACTCTCCTCAAGATATTCCGTATCTTGCTCCAATTCATAAGAAAGAGATCATTTACAGACTTATGCAAGGGCAATATGGTTCGACTCTGGCACAAATTGCAATCGAAGGAAGCAACACCTATCGCATCAGGGAAGCAATCGATCAAATTATCCAACAATATGATCAGCCTTTGAAAATTGAAGAACTTGCTGATGTTGCGAGTATGAGCGTCTCTTCGTTCCATCGACATTTTAAAGAAATCACAGCTATGAGCCCACTTCAATTTCAAAAACAGTTGCGGCTGCAAGAAGCCAGGAGTCTATTATTAAGGGAGTCGGCGGATGCTACCGAAGTTGCGTTTCGGGTTGGCTATGAAAGTGCATCCCAGTTTAGTCGCGAATATTCTCGAATGTTTGGTTTTCCTCCTAAGACGGACATAAAGCGACTCAAGGAAACCTATGAGCAAAAAGCGGAAAATGCAGATCAAAACCTGGTTGGGGTATCCAATTTGAATTAATAGCATTCGTTTGAAAACCAAATGTAAGAAATAAGGAAAGGCAGCTGTTCTCAACCCAGCTGCCTTTTTTGTTGTACATCACTTTTGAACTGTCTATTGAGTAAGCCATTAGAGAGAATTAGGCAATCATTTGAGACAATCGAGATAACGGTCCGCCAATCGGCTCATGCATAATGAGGATACACTACTTCACTTCAGCTATCGGTTCGTCAGAAGAGTGGGGCCTAATACTAAGGAAGAGAACAGTGCCATCAATATGATACGAAGGAGGCTAAAGTGTACATACGTCTAAAAAAAATATTAGCTATTGAGGGATATCGTCTATTTGTCATCTGTGTGTTAATGGTCGGCATAGGAATTTCAATTACTTTGCCTTATCTAGCTCTTTATTGTATAGAGGATTTGGGAATGAGCGCAGGTGCCTTTGGCTTGTTCACAGCCGTAAGTTCATTATGTGGCGTGATGTCCAACACGTATATTGGTAAACATTCGGATCGTAAATGGGACCGTAAACTAATTATTATTGTAGCCACGATTTCATCAGCTTTAGCTTATTCTTCCTATGTCGTATTTGATAACTATTTCGCTTTGCTTGTTATCGTTAGTTTTTTTAGTGGTTTGGGGGCTGCCGCCATGCCTCAAATTTACGCCTATGCTCAGGAATCAGCTAATGAAAGCAACTCCGATGACAAGACGTTTGCGATGTCTACATTGCGCACGCTTGTTTCGCTCGGGTTCCTGATCGGCCCTTTAGTGGGTACCATTATTTTAGGAGTTGTTGGCTATAGAGGACTCTTTTTGGGAACCTCTGCCATTTTTCTGGCCATTTCATCTCTTGTACTCCTATATCTGCCTAGTAGAAAAACAGTTCAAAAGAAAAGATCTGGTACCGCAGATAAATCTTCACTAAGCCGTAAACAAATTTGGTATCCGTTGATAGCCTTCATCTTTCTGTTTGCGGTCAATGCCATAAACGGGATCATCACGCCACTGTTTATTGTAAAAGAGCTTCATGGTACACATACAGATATAGGTTTGGTTGTGAGTATTTGTGCTGGGTTGGAGATTCCAATTATGTTTGCGCTAGGCGCCATGGGGAGAAGGTTATCCAATCACTTCTTAATGATTAGCGCCTGCTTTATTGCGATTATCTACAATATTATACTCAGTGTTTCTACAGATACCTGGCAACTTATCGCAGCACAGCTTCTGCAGGCCGTGGTCGTTGCAATAGTTATGGGTAACGGATTAAGCTATTTCACGGAGTTGCTTCCAAACTCACCGGGGATGTCCTCGACGATTTATTACAATGGGTCCATTATTGGAAGGTTATTAGGAAGCTTAGGTGGCGGTATTATTGCTCAGTTTGCAGGGTTACGTGACGTTTATTGGGTATGTATGGCAATTGCATGTATCTCTTTCTTTATTTTATGGCGTATTAGACCTCAGAAAAGTATTGAGGCTGCCACTTGAAAGTGATTGGTCAGAAATCATACATCACTCAGAAACTGATCAAATTCAAAAGTCCAAAAATGACCAAACTATGGAGGCTGAAGACCCACCTTAACTAATAGTATGGTGGCTTTGTTGTTGAGTCATATTATTAAATTCGAAAGGGGGAATACTGTCCTCTGATACAATTAGGCTAAATTTCATACATAATAAAGTTAGCCGGTCTTCCGCTGAAGTATCGGGATAATATGCGGATCGACAAGAAACGCAAAGGGTAGTGGGAGGGTGGTGGATTGAATCGAAATATGTTTATCAAGTTAGTCATTGATGTCACGATGACCGTACTACTGTTAGCGGCCTTGGCTTACCAAATTACAGGTATTCTAGTCCATGAGATGGTATAAAACAATTCTGAAGGGACCCTACAATAGTCGTAGTATACTTAACATAACGGTCAATCTGCTATTTTTCGTATCTATGGCTGCAGTGATGAGCATGCAATTCAAAAATTCAGTCTATATAGAAAAGAAAGTAACTGAAATCGATACTGTGCTTCCTTATCATACTTATGTGAATATAGAAACGGTCCGGGGGAGAGCGGCAGCAAAGCGCTTATGACTTTCGCATTTGAAGCGATAGATGCAAGGGAAGCCACTTTCTTGTTAAAGAGCGTCAATTGGTAGATTCTTAGGTCAGCTGCGATTAGCCCGAATTCATCAACCTCTCGAGCAGAGCTTGCCGCGAGCTCGTAAGAGCAATCCAATTGGAGCAAAAGGTTGGGCTCGTTCTGTCGTTTAAAGATGCGGATCAGCTTCCCGAGTGGGGTAAAACCATTTATTGCGGAAGCTTCGCTTGCAAGAATTATACAAGGATATCCGGATGGAACATTCCGGGCGGAGAACACCATTACGCGTTCGGAAATGACCGTGATGTTGGTTAGGGCCGCTAAATTACTTGTCGCTGAAGGTTCGCTATCGGCTAGCGGTAAGATCACTGTTTGCAAACGGTGATCTTTTTATTTCTAATAACAATAACAAATTCGCCGATGCTGAGCTTATTCCAGACTGGGCAGCGGGGCGATCGACGCGGCTTAAATAGCTGGAATCGTTCAAGGGGAAAGAAAACGAAAACGGTAAATTTGATCCTGCTAATTTAGTTTCTATATTACTTATTCACAAAACCCGTATTTTATACATATGTCAATAAATCAACTCTATCCTTAGAACTATCTGCATTGATGCCAACCAGAAGAACTACAATAAATATTATTAGCAGCAGCGTTTGCATTTTATATTCCTCGCTATATTTTTCCTAATATTACGTCATATCGCCTCAGAAGTTTCTCATGGTTCATTGACGTAAACTGCCCTTTAGCATAACGAGGCGCTCTTCTTTTTGCAAAGATCGTAATTAACGCCCTACAGGAATGCTATCGTCTCCCGTTAGCTTAATCAGCGGTAATCATTTGGTCATAATTTCTTCGGGACACCTGAATAAATAAAATGAGTCTTAATGAAGATAAATGACTCTTTGTTATTTCCGAATCCAATCTTTTCAGCGACTCTAATAGAAGTATTTCTAGGGTCTACAATACTTACTAGCTTTACAAGCCAATGCTGCCTCCGTAGCAAATCCCTTCGACCAAAAACGTTTATTGGTATGGTACCCAACCTCAACTTCAATGCGTCCATCTATTGTTTGTTTAACAAGACCGTAATCACCAATTAATTGGCCTGTTTCTTTCAAACAAACAGCCCATAATCCAAATCCGTCACTCTTGTATCTGCTTTGATTTCTTTCAATCCAGTCATAAGTTTTTGACATGCTGAATGGTGCGGGATAGTATCGCATGGTTTCCTCTTCTGAAAAAATTGAATGCAGAGCAGAGAAATCCTCGTCTTTGTACTGTCTTAAAAATAACCTTGTCGTTTCAAAAACAATAATCTTATTCACCAACCTTCGTTGAACTCAAGTATCATCCACATTATACGGTGTTTAAGATTACTGCCCGAAGCTCAATCGTGCGCTCTTGTTAATAGTTCGAGTTCCTTTTTTGTATCAGGATGTACAATTATTCCCTTCATACGTACATATGTCTTTGATGAAGGATTTTCACCAACTAATATAGTTGCTAGGCAAGGCACAATCCCCTTCCTAGAAAGCTTGGTTACTCGATCCATTAACTTTCCCTTAATACTGTCAGCCACTTGATTTCCATCAAGAAATAATTTTTCCGCATTCATTCTTATCAGCCCTTTCTAAAGCATAAAGAGGTAGGGGATCGAAATCCCTTACCTCTGCCCAGGCGTACGGCTGTATAAATATGTGCTCCCTCGTGGTACTCCACGTTTACGCCAGTCGCGCATACCAAATATTCACTTCATTATAGTCTGAATATTCATACTTAGGCAAGCGATTATTGCGTTAAGCTTGCCGTTAATGACAGAAGGAATTAGTTACGACGATAGTAAACTGCTCCTGGATCGCTGAACCAAGGGTTCCCGTAAGTATACTGATTATATGGATACCTCGAATTCATTTACATAAATAGCGTTGCCAGTAACTTTTATCTCATTACCGTTTTCGGTTACCGACACTCTGATCCTGCCATCCCGACCTATCTCATGTCCTTGTTCAATTAGGAGATTCAATGAAGGAGCCTGTTTGTCTATGTATCTGGCGTAATAAGCACCCATTACTCCCGATGCAGTTCCAGTGGCTGGATCCTCAATGGTACCAGAAAACGGAGAAGAAAAATGACGCGCGTGCATATGCGCATTCGGATCATAAGTTTCCAGACAAAATGGGTGGATAGATGATCTGGGCATTTCCTTCAGCACATTTGGAAAAACTTTATTATCGGGTTGCATACGTTTGAATGCAGCCAGGCTCTTGATGGGAACCAACAGTGTCCACGTACCCGTGCTGCCGTACAACGTTGGCAAATGGGTTTCAATTTCACTTTCTTCGATGCCCATCGCGTGAGACAGTTCTTTAATAGAACCATTAAATTCATGAAACTGGGGAACAGCTTGTGTCATGGTGATGAAGAGTCCGTCGTGTGAAGTAAATTTAATCGGCAAAACACCTGCTTTTGTTTCAATCTTCAGATCGGGTTTAGCGCCAAGTAACCCCTTAGTTTTTAAAGCGTATAGAGTGGCCATGGTGGCGTGGCCACAAAGATTGATTTCATGCCCTGGCGTAAAGAAGCGGATTTTGATATCTGCCTTATCGGATCTCAAAGGAAACGCCGTTTCATTAAACCCGACTTTCTCCGCCACTTCCTGCATTTGATCCTCTGAGAGAGTTTCGCCATCGAAGACGACTCCTGCTGGATTTCCCATATTCGGAATATTGCTGAAGGCATCGTAGTGATAAACCATAATTTTCTTCAACCGCGCACCGCCCATTCTGTTTTACCTGTTATCTTACCAATTTGGAGTTGCGTAGTAATGAAATCTCTTGAAGATATCTGCCCGTGACTTCAATGATGACCACGGAGTAGTGCGCCGCGGCGATCTACTCCCTGGTCATTTCACTATGGTGTCCCGTTAGCTTCATACATTTCGTTTGTTTTCTTCCGATCCAATAAAACTTCTCAGATCTTTGCCAGTTAAAGGCTCATCTTCAAAACGAGGTATAACATGCAAATGTGAATGGAATAAATGTTGTCCTGCTGCCTTATTCGTATTCCACGCAAGATTGTAACCTTGAGGATAATGCAACTCATCTAGATGTCTCTTTACTTCTTGTAACAATGAATATGTACTCAGCCATTCTTCTTCGGTTAGTTCAAAAACATTTTCTCGATGCTTTATTGGGACAATGACTCCAGAACCGATTAGAACCTCTTGCGGCATTTGGAAGAATATGCAGTGATTATTCCGTAGGATTTGCTTTTGGCGTTTCTCTATTTCTTGATTGCAAAAAACGCATTTGTCGTTGTATGACAATTGAATCCCCCTTAGTGATGAGTTCGATCATTATTTTTTCGACAGTTTTCCAACATTATCCTGCCGTTAGTTGAGAAAACAAAAACGGTTGCCACAGCAACCGTTACTGCACTATCGTTCTTCGTTAGCGTAATCTTTACTTTACATTGACCGCTTCATTCACCAATTCGCGAATCACTGCCTTCGTTGATCTAAATGTAAAGCCAGTTGAGGTGGCCAACTCATTGGAGATTTTCAATGTCTGTTCAACACAATATGGGGACTTCTCTTTAATATCGAATATCGGTGAGATATTGAGCACCCTTCCAATTTCCAGCGCTAACTCCTCAGTGTTATAATAGCCCGAGTTGTTGGCATTGATTGGGCCTATGTAGTCTGTTTTCGTTCCAATGTGAAGAAGGAAATCGGCAATTTCATTGGCAGAAATAAAGCTTATCGTTGAAGACCCTAAAGTACCAATGGGCTCTCCTTTTAGTATTTTAGCTATATAAAAAGCAAATCTTTTATCATCACTACTGATAACTGCTGGAGGACGCACAGATATTACTTGAAAGGGTGCATTCTGATACAAGTAAGCTTCAGCCTGTCGTTTTCCTTCTTTGTAATTGTAAGAAGCGAGTGTTAGATCTGTGGTAAATACTATGGGATCAAAATCAGTCTCTCTTAGAAGTTCTGGAGTTCCATCATAGACTGCCATGGAGGATGTTAATACAAAACGTTTCACACGGTCCGAAAACACCTCGACTGCTATCTTGGCCTCCACGGGGTTAAAACAAATTTGATCGTAAACAACATCAAAATCATCACTACCCAAAGTTCTTTCTAACGAATTGAGGTCAGTTCTATCGATAACTAACTGCCTAGTCTTAGAAGAGATCTCCTCATCGATCTTGGTCAATCCCCTAGTGGCAATCGTCACATCGGTATCATGTTGATTTATTAATTTTCGAACTAACTTTTTTCCAAAAAAACTACTACCCCCGAGAACAAGTATTTTCATAAGCATTCCTTCCAGTCATCATTTTTGTAGTAAAGGGTAAATTTATCTAATAATTTCCTTATTTCAGCATTACTGCCTGTTAGCTGAGAAAAGGCCGCCGTGCTGCGTTCTTGTGCTGGTTCAACTAACGTCTCCGTTAGTTCAGTATGTATTGGATTAACTCCCCTAAATCATCAATAATTATTTCTGCGTCAACTCCAGAAGAAACCGCATCGTTTTGTTTCAATGCGGCTTTCATACCTACTGCTTGACTCGCTCTTATATCATTTTCAGGATGGTCTCCTACGAATAAAGCTTCCTTTGGTTCGACTCCGAGTTTAGATAATACTCTCATAAAAATGGCTGGGTCAGGCTTTCGCAATCCCTCCCATTCCGAAATAAGAACCTCATTGAATAAATGGGCAATACCCAATGCTTTAAAATTATCATATTGGAACTGTCCAAAACCGTTAGAGACGAGTGCCAACTTTAATCCGTTGTTTTTTAGCTGGGTAAGCATATTCAGCAAATTGGGAAAGCCGACACAATGCCTTTGAAAACCACTCAAATAATCATTTAGAAGTTCGTTCCATTCTATTCCCTGAATAGAGAACTCAGCTATGAGCTGCTGATAAACTTTATCTTTCCAAACATATCCATTATTATCAAGTTGAATGAAACGCTGCATAAAAAAATCCCTTTCAATAGTTTGAAATTGTGGATATCGGTTGTGCTGGTCACGAACAAATAGCATAAGAGAGGTATCACGGTCCAATAACGTACCGTCTAAATCAAAAAGCACCGCTTTAATTCCCAAAGCACCCAGCCTCCTCAATAAGCCTTAAGTATATGTTTGAAACAATTATACTCTGCATATTTCATTGAAAACATCTGCGCTTTAGTTCAATGATACCTTTTTAATCCAAATAAGGGGAGGACATTTTTGTCCTCCCCCGATAGTTATTGAGCTATATCAAAGTGATCTTGCGATAAATCAATGTGGTAGTGGTAAGGATCAAATTTCTGCTCAGTAAGAACCTCTAACGAACCATCGTATACTGCCATAGAAGATATGAAGATGTAGCGTTTAACACGACCTGAAAATAAATCAACTGCCATTTTTGCATCTATGGGATTAAAACAAATCTGATCAAAAATCACATCAAAACTTTCAGTTCCAAATGCTTAATGCATTTGGTCTGGTTCTGTTCTGTCAATTACCAGATGTCTAGCTTTTGATGCTATTTCACGTTCAATCGATTTATTTCCGCCAGTTGCTATTGTAACATCATGAATACCTTTAGTAATTAACTTTTGAACGAGCATTTTGCCAAAGAAAATGCTGCCCCCAAGTACAAGTATTTTCATCAGGTTTCTCCTAATTCATTATAATGAATTCATCAGTGAGATATTGGCGGAGTGTTTCAAACTATCCTGCCAGTTAGCTTAACCCTTATTTTACCACACCTCCACCCTTGTGACGTTTCATTATTTAGCTTGTGGGTTCCAGCACATCAAATCAGGATTATGATAGTTCCACTTTGTCTTTCGCTTATTCCAAGTTACCAGTCTTGGGATTGGGATCACGTTCTTGTCAAGAACGTGATCCTATTAAAAAAAAGCCGCGATTAATGCGGCTTTAAAGGTTCGACCTCACTCAAATATGTAATGCTTCCTTCCGGTTGCAATATATTAGGCCGAATTTCGGGACATCAAGATATACTGTATACTGAATAATGGGATGACAATTTATATCGTTTATTGTTTGTGGCAAACACAACATGATCATGTCCCTCTCCGGAAAACAATACAACTTCTTGTCTTTGGAAAAGACAAGAAGTTGTATTGATAAAACAAAAAAACCGCGATACGCGCGGTTTTATTTCGATATATGTTCTTGTCCTCTTACAATTCCCCACCCATACAATACTGGTTTATTTTTTTTGTCTTGACTCTCCACTTTGTTTTCGTCAAAATGAAGTTGCAATAAAGTAACTAATGTCCAAAAAGAATTTTCATTTTGGGTTAAATTTAATGACTCGCTTTTATTATTCCATTTAACAATAACCAAAGTTTTTTCATTGATGTTTCCGACAATACCTTGTATTAAATCGCGGTCAAATTCAACCTGAAAATAAGCTCTATCTACTTTATCGAAATTTAATGTATCCGCCGTAATACTTCCATTTGTTGTCCCGTATGAAAATACAATTTGTTTTGACGTGGCTAATTCAGGTAAGCTACCTTTATAGAAAAAATGTAACGTCACCTTTTCCTTTACTGCTTGAGATGAATCTGATTTATATTTAGCTATCCAATTTTCGCCTTCTCCATAAAAAATAATTTCCGCTTTGTGGTTGTTGTTACCTGAACAGCCAGAACTACATGTAATAATAGCTATCAGACTCACAAAACCGGAAATTATCAAAATTACAAATACCTTGAATTGGATTCTTGAATTGTTCATAAAACCATAACTCCATCCTTGTCAGGTCCCGCAGCGCAAACGCGGTGTTATCTGAAGTCATTGTTTTCTTGAACCACTTTCAACGTTCTTCTTTCTAGTCCCTATCCCCAGAACATTTCTCTTTCGTCTTTGTCTACTACCGATAACTGTTTTTCAAAATCTTCATCAGGCTCAATATCGTCAACAAAGTGCCATTTATTCTTACTATCTTGCCAATATACTTTCCACTTATTCTGGTCTAACCGGAACTGGGCAATATTTAATTGAACCCACTGATCGCTTTTAAAAGCAGGTCTCTCCTCTATTAATGTCACGTTGTTACCTCTAATGCTGTATGACAATTTAAGCTTATCTCTTATGTGTTTCGGAATTCTCGTTTCAACGTAATCTTCCATGATTTTTATTATTCTCTTTTTTGTGAATGGATCTAGCACACTATCACCTCAGATGTATTGAGTTTATCTATATGGAATGATTTCAGGTAACGTTTCCGTGTACACGGCGTCCCACCGAATTGAGCGAATGTAGTTTCATTTCCTTCAAGATGCGTTAAATATCTGTTCATGTCATGGATCTCGCCTCCAATCATCGAGTATTTCTCTTCTTTCCTGGCCACTCTTCGGTTATTAGAAGAATTAAATATACCCCTAAAAGAATTAACGTCATAAATATAGATTGATCAAACGCTGCTTTAAAAAGTTCATGTGTCCATCCATCTTCACCAATGATTAAATAAGCTAAGCTATTTCTAATTCCAATTCCGTCATTTAAAACAGGATTTTGATTTTGGAATACATTCTCCAATAAGCAGATGCTTACTACAACGTTAAGAATGATCAACATTAATACCGCCCGTGAAAAGGGATGAGATAATCTGCTGTATTTCAAAAGTAATCCAATAATTACAGTAATAACAATTGAACCAATATAAAATGTCATTATTTCTCTCCCGTTTTCAGTATATTCTCTCCGATGCCGCTCAATCCACTTCCTTTCGACGAACCAAGGATTGGCCTCAGCCGATCCGCAGGGTTCTTAAAACGTAATCCTAGGGTTTATTGTATCTTGCAAAATACCAGCCGGAAAAGAGGGCGCATCGAACATCTATAGCGGTCACCCATTCTCTCAATTTCATTCCTTTGTTGAGCTGCTCATACATGTTTTCTTCATTCATGTTCTATAATAATGTCTGCGCAACGAATAATAAGTTCAGGCATTCCCGCACCTGAAAACAGGATATGGGCTTCATAGCCTTCATCCGTACAATACAGTTCTTCATAAATCCAGTGACTGCCCACAATATGCTCATCTTGCCAGATAATTTCAACTGTATCAAATGTGATCTTATTGAAATTAGTGAACCCGCCCTCTGTGTCCATTCGCATGATAATCTGCTTGCCGGTAGTCAGTTCCATTACTCTGCAATCGTGAAAACCGAAATGGTTGCGAATATGTTCTGGAATGTTCTCCGCTTGTTGAGCCTGCCTATACTCTTCTAAGATCAGCATCATGAGCTTTTCATTTTCTATACTCAGTTGTCTCAACTCGTGCAATACTTCTTTTGTACAATAGCCTAGTGAAAATACCCGCATATCTGCAATGCGGGAAGACAACTCGTCCGGCAGTTGATGAGCCGCTTCCTTACATCGACGCCCGTGATTGATGCTGAACTCTTCCTTACACTTCACCTCGTCAAAAGGAGGCCGGACATCATAAGTCGCAATTAATTGCTGTATATGGGAAATTTGTTCGGATGACATATCCATTTATCAAGAGGCACATAATGCGCGCCGTCCTGTTCAAGCATAAACCGAGGATCAACATCGTAAACCTCGCGCTGCATTTTTACAAATTCCCTTTCCTTTCTTCTATAGAGCCGCAAATAGAGTGCTTCGTCACGTACATATGCTCCTTTATGCGCCCTCATGCCAAAATGAAGCCCTGTCCGCTGGCAGCATAAATCGTACCATCTTTTGTCAAATATTTCACGCAGCCCCACCTCTATGCCTTTAGTCGATCCAGCAGCACGTCCTGACAGTAGACACGAACAACATTCACCTTCCGAATGTATTTTCATGCTTGACCACGAACGTTTCTCGCTTTTCCTGATCCTCAAATTCAACCTTTTGTTTTGCGTTAGATCTACTTCTGATCTGTTGAATGTTAAGTCTAGCACCACTATTGAACATTATGTATACGTATGTTCTTAAATTAAAACCGGCGGCATTCCTGGACTGTGGATTGCCGCTGGTTTTATGCCAGATGCTCCTCAAGACGATCCATGGTCTGTTTGGCACCTGGGATGGCAGGCAGGCCCTCGAACACCACCTGGCCGCCCTTGCTGCCCCCGTCCGGCCCCATATCGATGATCCAATCCGCTTGGCTGATCACATCGAGGTTATGCTCGGTGACGTGTATTGCCGGCATTTATGGGCGGTTCATGATGTCCGGCAGTTGGCCGATATCTGACGACATATGCAGGCCGGTCATCTGCTCGTCCATCATCTAGATGCTGCCCTTCTTATGCTGCTGCCGCTTGCCAGCCTGATGTCCTTGAACCGTCTGCCTCCGCATCCTTCGCATGGCAGCTTCACGCTGTCGAGGAATGCGAGGCCTGTATACGATAGGGGATTGTTTTCTTTAAAAGCCCAAACTTCCCCTTCCCCGCTTCTGATAAACTGCCTATCGCAATAATACCACTGATCTACAAATTAGATGATTAATGTTTTTCTATTCGAATGTAGGAGCAGGTAATTCATCAATTTTCATACGAAGCAAACAATAAGGTTTTTGTCGCAGGTCTACTCCATAATGAAATCTCGCCTGCCGATGTAATTGGTTCACAATGACATATAAGTATTGATCCGGACCAATCGAAAACGTATCCGGCCATAAAATTCTCGGATCATGTGCGATAGTTTCCATTATGCCATTCGGCAATATCTTTCGGATACTGTTGTTTTCATAATCTCCAGCATAAACGTTTCCTTGTGCATCGGTGATCATTCCATCAGACGCGCCTTTTTCTCCCCAATACTTCACATAATAACGTAGATTCATATCCGGTATCGTTCTGTCTCTTAGGGCTTCTGTTGAGATCGAGTACAGTTGACGACTGGTTAGTGGACAAAAAAACAAAGTCTTTCCATCAGGGGAAATCGCTATACCATCAGAGGCCAGCCTGAAGGGCGAAGTTGAGCCGTCCTTGTTGCGATTCATCAAAATTCTACCTTCTACCTTCGGTAAAAAATAGGGATCCGGTGAGGTTGAATTTGCTCCATTTAACCGCCTAAACGCATTTCCATTTTCTAAATCTACGACAATAATAGCTCCTGGTCCACTAGAAGAAGAATCCGTGATATATGCATAGCCTGCTTTGCCGACACGAAAATCAAATCGGACATCATTCAAGTAAGTTGTTGGCAGCACTACATCTTCTCTAAACGTATATACTTTGCTGATCGTATTTGTTTTTAAATCTACAGCGACTAATTTTGCTCCCCCTATTATAGGTTCAGAAAAATTTGGTGCTGCTGTATCCAATACCCAAAGTGTTCCCCTTCCATCAGCAACGACACTTTGCACACTGATGAAAGACATTGCGATATTCCATGGGTTTACCAAGTTAGTTTCAAGATTAGGATAAGGCTGTAATGTATCCCCGACAATTTCAGCCACCGTAAATTTAACGTCGTCTCCCCATTTCGGAAAACAAACGAAAATTCGCCCGGTTTCCGAAACAGTAACGCCTGTAGGCATAGCCCCGTAAAATAAAAAAACCGGTTCAAACTGACCGAAATATTGTTCCATAGGTAACCTAAGCATCATGATATCCTCCTCAACAAATTCGAACGGATATCACCTATATATGATCAAAATTTGTTCAAGTGCCTGGTTTTTGAAGATTTTTTTCTAACCTGTTAGTTTATTGCCTTTGCCGAACGTTTCCCATAACGAATCCCGTGCCGCATTTACATATTTCAGTTTCTTGATAGGATCACGCGTCTCTGTAAGCTCCCGGAATCGCTCAGGCAGCTCTGTCAACCTATTTCCAGTAAACGCTTGCTCAGATTACGGCTGCACGTTATGTTATTCTAGTAGTGCATACCATTTTTCGGAAAGGGGAACTGAACAATGCCGCACGAACTTAACGGCCGGGTTGCCGTCATTACCGGAGCAACGCGGGGTATTGGCAAAAACATGGCACTGCTTTTTGCCCGGGAGGGCTATACGGTGGTCGGAACCGGCCGCGACGAAGGTAAGCTCCGAGAGTTGGAACAGGAGCTTAAGGGCGTCTCACCATCGAGCATCGCGATTCCTCTCGACGTCAGAAACCTTGACGACGCCAAGCGGACCGCCGCTCGGGTGGTCGAGGAGTTTGGACGCATCGACGTCTGGATTAACAACGCCGGCGTATTCTTCGCCATTGGTCCGACCTGGGAGGTCGAACCGTCGGATTGGGTCGGCGACGTGACAACCAACCTGATGGGTACGTTCAATTGTGTTCATGCGGCGATCCCGCATATGCTGAAGCGGGGCGAAGGCCGAATCATCAACCTCGTCGGCGGCGGCACGCTCGGCGAGTTCAATTATGGCAACGC
Source organism: Paenibacillus abyssi (assembly GCF_014640295.1). Classification (GTDB taxonomy): domain Bacteria; phylum Bacillota; class Bacilli; order Paenibacillales; family Paenibacillaceae; genus Paenibacillus_D; species Paenibacillus_D abyssi. The sequence continues at coordinate 437,905 of NZ_BMGR01000001.1, forward strand.
CTACGGTACGTCCAAGACCGCCATCGCCCGCTTCACGGAAAATCTTGCGTCCGAGCTTGCAGGCACCGGCCTTCGGTCCTTTGCGCTTGATCCGGGCCTTAACGACACCGATATGACGCGATATCAGCGGGAAACGCCGACGGGAAAAAAATACCTGGACAAAATCGAGCAGCTATTCGAGGAACATGTCGACGTACCGCCAAGCTGGGCGCCGGAATCGGCCCTGCAGCTGGCCTCGGGTGCGCTTGACGCGTACAACGGGCGTATCGTATCGACGTACGACGATGCAGATAAGCTTGCTGCCGCATCTAGTACTATTGCGGACACGGAGCATTACACGCTCCGTATGACCCGTCTCGACGGCATGTCACGCACCCTGTAAACATGAATTCGTTCCGCCAGGGCGGCTGCGGCCACGCTCCTCTCCGCCCCACCCACCGGGTCTAGTCGCGTTTTCATTCGTTTTCCCTGGTTATCCCCTTGAAATTCAGCGGATTATTTGATTCAATCAATTGGGATGTCAGCCCTGTCCCACGCATGACCATCACAAGCAAGGAGGCCTGATTTTACATGAGAACATTGAAGATTGGAACCAGCAATTTGGAGGTGCCGGTTGTAGCAGTCGGTTGCATGCGCATCAACTCGCTGGAAAAGGCGGAAGCAGAGCGGTTCGTCCAGACCTCGCTGGAGGAAGGCGCGAATTTCTTTGATCATGCCGATATCTATGGCAGCGGCGCTTGCGAGGAAATTTTCGCTGATGCCATACATATGAACGACGACATCCGTGAGAAGATGATTCTGCAGTCTAAATGCGGAATCCGCAATGGCATGTTCGACTTCTCCAAGGAGCACATTCTGTCTTCGGTCGACGGTATTCTGAAGCGTTTGAAAACCGACTACCTGGACATTCTGCTCCTGCATCGTCCGGATACGCTCGTGGAACCGGAGGAAGTCGCGGAAGCGTTCGATAAACTGGAAAACTCCGGCAAGGTACGCCATTTCGGCGTCTCCAATCAGAACCCGTTGCAAATTCAGCTGCTGCAGAAATACGTCAAGCAGCCCATTGTGGCGAATCAGCTTCAGCTCAGCATCACGAACGCCACGATGATCACCCAAGGCTTCAATGTCAACATGGAGAATGAGGCGGCCGTGAACCGTGACGGCAGCATTCTCGACTTCTGCCGGCTGAACGACATTACGATCCAGCCTTGGTCTCCATTCCAGTACGGCTTCTTCGAGGGCGTGTTCCTCGGCAGCGACAAGTTCCCCGAGTTAAACGCTAAGATTGATGAGGTAGCAGCTAAATACGGCGTTAGCAATACGACTATCGCAATGGCCTGGATCCTTCGCCATCCGGCCCGCATGCAGCCGGTTACGGGCACCATGAACATCGAGCGTCTAAAGGACTGTTGCAGGGCGGCCGACATTCAGCTGACACGCGAAGACTGGTACGAGATCTACCGCGCGGCTGGCAATGTGTTACCGTAAGCGGAAATAGGCATCTTATACCGGTGATTATGTGCTAATTTGTAATGCCTACCCCGGCAATGAGTTGTGGAAGTGGTTTGAGTTATTGGCTTTATTTTGCATAGTATTCAAGTAGAATTCTCCTTGGTTTTTTGTTTTGGGATCGGCTCTTTGGCCGGATGCCGGTATCCCTTAACCTTTTACCAAGGAGTCTTTTTTTGGAGCGTGAGAGCAGCTCGTCGGGACTTTGGGATATTTTCATATACAAGAAGATCAGTCTCTTCGTTATTTGCCATTCCTTCAACCTTTCATGCAGCTTCTGACTACCTGTTTACAATACGGAAAATTTTAAGAAATGAGCTTATTTTCTATCTGTCAGCGATTTTTGTGGGTAATAGTAAGTACGGTCAAGCCATTGCCGGATGAGACATCTCGCGGCGATTCCAGACCTGATCATTCCATGTAGAGAGGAATATGTGTATGAAGCAAGCCATGATTATCGTCAACCCTTCTTCCGGCAAAGAAGAAGCAGTCAAGCATGTCATAGACATAGAAGCAATTCTGCGCAATAAGGGATACGAAGTTACAGTCAATGAGACGGCAAAGGAACTGGATGCAACCCGTTTTTGCATTAGTGCTTGCAAGGATTGTTACGACCTGGCTGTTTCCATTGGCGGAGATGGCACACTTCATGAGACAATCAACGGACTCATCGATCAGACGCACCGTCCGACACTCGGTATAGTCCCTCTTGGGACCGTCAATGATTTTGCGCGGGCATTACAAATTCCGTTGGATCCCGAGAAGGCGATCCAGACGCTAACTTCTCCCAGAGTAAAAAGAGTTGATATCGGCCGAATGAACAACCAGCTGTTCGCCAACGTTGTTGCGGTCGGTTCATTAGCGGAAACGCTATCTGCTGTAACATCAGAGGATAAATCCAAGCTTGGCGCTTTAGCCTATTTGAAAGAAGGCATTAAAGAACTTACAAGCAGGTCTGCCCATCCCTTGATCATTCGCTATGATGATAAGGTATGGGAAGGAGAATCTCCACTCTTTCTGGCGGCATTAACAAACTCGGTGGGCGGATTTCAACAACTCGCGCCTGATGCTGATGTCGACGATGGTCTGATTCACTGCTTTATTATAAAAGATCTCAGCGTAATCAATACCATTACTGTCGGGATATCGTTACTATCTGGACATCTGCAGGATCATAAAGATGTTATTTATTTTACGGCCAAAAATGTCAGTGTAAGCTCAACAGAATCGGTTGGCACCAATGTTGATGGCGAAGAAGGTCCTCCTTTGCCCGTCGAGCTCAGCATTATACCACGTCACATTCAAGTGATTGTGCCGGAAGAGGACTAGATAGGAATATGAAAAAAAAGCCGTCCGACAAGATGCGTCGAACGGCTTCACTTGGGTAGGCTTGATTCCGGCCGGCTGATCAGAAAGCTGGAACGATTGCGCCTTTATAGTTGTCTTCGATGAACTGCTTGACTTCCGGAGACTGCAGCGCATTCGCAAGCGCTTGGATGCCTTCGCTATCCACGTTATCCGGACGGGCGGTCAAGATATTGACATAAGGGGAGTCGCTGCCTTCGATAAACAGGGCGTCTGCGGTCGGTACAAGCCCGGCTTCAATCGCGTAATTCGTATTGATCAAAGCCAGGTCCACTTCATCCAGTACCCGCGGAAGCGTCGCCGCCTCCACTTCTGTAATCTTCAGGTTTTTCGGGTTTTCCGTAATGTCCGCAACAATGCCCTCGACGCCAACGCCTTCCTTCAGTGTGATCAGGTTGTTGGCTGCGAGCAGGGCGAGCGCGCGTCCGCCATTGGACGGATCATTCGGGATCGCGACCCGTGCGCCCTCCTTCAGTTCCTCAATCGAATTGATTTTCTTGGAATACGCTCCGAGAGGCTCGATGTGGATGCCGGCTGCGTTGACCAGGTCATAGCCCTTATCCTTATTGAACTGCTCCATATAAGGAATGTGCTGGAAGAAGTTCGCGTCCAGCTGCTTCTCGTAAAGCTGCGTGTTCGGCTGTACGTAATCGTTGAATTCAACAACATCCAATGTAATGCCCTGTTCCGCCAGCATCGGCTTCACGAAATTCAGAATTTCCGCGTGGGGAACCGGCGTCGCGCCGACCTTCAGCGTGATTTCCTGCTGTCCTCCGTTGCCCGCCGTTTCGTTCGCCGGCGCGTTATTGCCGCTGCCCGCGTTCGAATTGTTTGGATTATTGGTCGTCCCCGAGCCTTGTCCGCAAGCTGAAACGACCAGCGTCAGGATGAGTGTTAATAATAACAAGCTTATTTTCTTCAATGTAATCCCTCCATTAAGTAATATAATCTCTATGTCCTTCATCCTTACTTCCGGCTGTATCGGCGAACAAGAAGATCGCCGGCCGATTGCAGGAGTTGAACCAAAACGATAAGCAGCACGACCGTCACCAGCATGACATCGGTCTGGAAGCGTTGATAACCGTAGCGGAGAGCCAGGTCGCCGAGTCCACCGCCGCCGATGACCCCGGACATGGCCGTATAGGAGACGAGCGTGACTGCCGTAATCGTCACGGCCGCCAATAGGCCGGGACGCGCTTCCAGCAGGAGAACTCGTCTGACAATGTCCCATTTGGACGCGCCCATCGCCTGGGCAGCTTCGATAACGCCCCGGTCCACCTCGCGCAGGGAGGTTTCGACGAGCCGGGCGAAGAACGGCGTCGCGGCGACGACCAGCGGCGGAATCGATCCTTCCACGCCAAGCGTCGTGCCCGTGATGATTTTGGTTAGCGGCATAATCGTAATCATTAGAATGACGAACGGGACAGACCGCAGCACATTCACGACAAAGGATAGTATCATGTAAACAACCGGCTGCTCAAGCAGCTGACGGCGTGAAGTCAGAAACAGGATGACGCCCAGAATCAAACCCAGAATGACCGTAAATAACAGAGACCAGGCCATCATTGCCAGCGTATCCTTAGTAGCTTCCCAAATTTCGTTCCAACGGACATTTTCGAAGGTCATCTCAATTCCTCCACATCCAGGCCTTCCTTGCGCAGATCGCCAATGACCCGCTCGATCTCCGGCCCGTCACCGATTAATTCAACGATCAATTGGCCATACGGCGTTTGCTTCATGCGGGAAACCGTCCCCTGCAGAATGGCGAATTGCACACGCGTTGTCTTGACTGCGTTGTACAGAATGGGCTCGTAGGTCGTGTCGCCCACATAATGGACTCTGTACAGCCTTCCTTCGCGCTGACCGATCAGCTCGCGGGCATCGAAGGAATCGGCGACCTGCTCCACGAAATCCTGGGTCACGCGATGCTGCGGCTTCAGGAAGACATCCAGCACCTTGCCCATCTCGACGATTCCGCCCTGATCGATGACCGCCACCCGGTCGCAGATGGAACGGATGACGTGCATCTCATGGGTAATGAGCAGAATCGTGATCCCTAGCTTCCGGTTAATGTCCAGCAGCAGCGCCAGAATGGCATTCGTCGTCTGCGGATCTAGCGCCGAAGTCGCTTCATCGCAGAGCAGGACATCTGGATTGTTGGCAAGCGCTCTGGCAATGCCGACCCGCTGCTTCTGTCCGCCCGACAGCTGCGCCGGATATTTATTTGCATGCTCAGTTAGGCCGACTAGCTGGAGCAGTTCGCTGACGCGGTTATTGATCTCGTCTTTGGACAGCTTGGTCAGCCGAAGCGGAAAAGCGACATTGTCCTTCACCGTTGCCATGGAGAGCAGATTGAAGTGCTGAAAAATCATCCCGATCCGCCGGCGCTGTCCCTGCAGCTGGCCAGAGGATAATGCAGTCAGCTCCACGCCACCTACCTTAACCGTACCGTCGGTAGGCCGTTCAAGCAAATTAACGCAACGGAGCAGCGTGCTCTTGCCGGCGCCTGAATGCCCGATGATACCGAATATTTCTCCTCTATCAACCGTAAGGTTGATGTTCCGTATCGCTTCGACATAAGCGGTCCCGACACGGTATGATTTGCTGACATTGTTAAGCTCAATCAGTTGGATAACCCCCCACCGAACTCTCTAAATATCCAATTCATATATTACCCGAATACTAGAGCGTTTAACCATTATGTATCTTTATCTAACTAAACCGAGTTGTTTACATGGATATTTGACTATTATAACGAGTGAATATCATTTTGTCACCTGTATTTTTTTGCAAAAAAAATCCCGCATGTCTACGGGATTTACATGTCTCGCCTTCTTCTTATCATACGGAACCCGACACGTTCCGTCAAACGATTGGCCGCCGCTGACGAGTAGACTTGAACTGTATCAATCTTGTTACCTAAATCAGCATCTAACTTATAGATTATCGATGGTAAGCTCATTTGGACCCGTTGATAAAGGTGAAATCCTGCGAATTCATAAGTCTGAGTGAGAAAACCAAATCATTTCGAGGGAGCGGAATAAAGCCACCAATCAGTTTAATGGCGTCCTCGTCCCTAGCTTATTAGATAAAGGAGTGTCATCACTTATCCGATAGCTACAGTTATGCTACTAATAAGCATCAACAAACATACAGGCGCCCAAATCCTTCTCTCCCATTTGCTCCGTGTGATTAAGTTTAGTACAGTTGAAATCCCCGAAAAAAGAACAACAAACCAGATGGCCAGTTTTGCAAACGAATACCAGTTGGGAAATATGAATCCTGCTTTAATTAGCACTATTGCCGCTAGTAAGGTCAGAATGAGGACCTGAAATAAAGCAGCCACACGCATAGCTGGTGGAAATTTGCCGGGAAATTTCCCGCCCATTGCATAACTTCCCCAAGGCACTCCTGCGGCTAGTGCAAATTGAAAAAGAATGACAACTCCAATTAAAGCAACGAATATTATGGCTGATATCCATACATACATATCGCGGACCTCCTTATGGCATTATCTAATATCTGGTCATTTCGTAAGTACTCTGCCCGTTAGGAGTTGAACAAAATCGTGCCTTCATTTAGTCTTTATAAATAATCTTTCTTAGCTCAGTTGTCTGATCTTTTGGTATTTCGTAGCCTTGCCCGCTATTGGCTGTATCAACGAGCAAGGCGGTACGTCCATCTTCGTCAGCAACGTTTAACACGAATTTCTTTTGGGTTCCATCTTCGTACACAAGGTGTATGAAGAACATTACACCATAATCTAGTTTACCTTCCATTTTTACCGCTTTACTGATCGCTCGCTGGAATATCCGTAGGTCATCAACATTGTCAAAGATATAAGCATTCCCTCTAAATGGTGGTGTCTTCATTGTTTTGCATAAGTCCGCACATTCAAGTTCAATGCTAACGATCTCTTTTCCGTTAAGAACATCGTTTCCACAGCCCGTCATTCCAAGCACCAAAATTATTATCACTATGAGGAACCATCTTCTTTGAATTGTACCCACTCACCTTATCGTTATCTTTACCAGTTAAAGACGAATTAGTAAGTACAAAGGTTGCCATTATTACTGTATTAGCCTGCCCGTAATGCTTTAATTTCCCCCTAGTCCCAAAAATTAAAGATAACATCTCCGACTGTTTTAGGCTTCCAATAAAAGATTTGGTTTAATTCCTCTTTATTTAGGCTGTTTTCATTTAGCAAGGTATGAGTTCTTTCATCGAGTATTAATTGTTGATTAAGTGCATCAGCAGATAGTACCCTAAATCCATTGCTGAAAGCATCTACAACACTAGAAAGTGAGTCTTCGACATATTCAATATCGAAGTATTGAACTGTTGAAGCAAACGCTACGAAGGGATAGGAACAGTTTAACAAGATAAAAGTGCTTCCGTCCTCCAAACCAAGCTCTGCTTTATAAAAATTTTGTGATACATGTGGTTCTTCAAAGGACAAAAGCTTCCCTTTAGAATAGTTTGCCAACATGTAACAGAGTTTTTTGAAATGCAACGAATTGACCTCTGGCGATCCTTCTCCAAAGAATCCTGATACACCATCCAGAAGTAACACTGCCATCACCAACCTCTTATTTCGCCTTCCACCTCGTTACGGTAATCACGCTTAATTTTAACACATATTGGAACTAGACTGTCTTTGCCTCAATTAAAAAAGACTGCCAATCGGCAGTCCCTTTCAACCTACGCCTAACCTTTCACAATATTTTGCGACTTCCCTTCCAGAAATGCTCGTACGTTATCGACAGCCGTGTCGAGCAGTCTGCTGCGTGCTTCCTTCGTCCCCCACGCGTTATGAGGTGTAATGATGCAATTGCGCGCCTGAAGCAAAGGATGGTCGGCGCCCGGCGGCTCGATTGAAAGAACGTCAACCGCTGCTCCGGCAATGGTACCAGCGTCCAGCGCCGCGGCCAAATCGCTCTCATTGACCAATTTCCCTCTAGAAGTGTTGATCAGAAATGCGGAGGTTTTCATCCGCGAAAGACGCTCTCTGTTGATGAAATCAAGCGTGGCAGGCGTTGCCGGACAATGCAAGCTCAGCACATCGGCGCTTTGCAGCAGCTCGTTCAACTCCGCCCACCTCACGCCCGGCAGACTCGGTTCACCCGTCATGTTTCTTGCGTTCGCTATCACATCCATGCCGAACGCTTGCGCAATGGCGGCCGTCCGCATGCCGATTCGTCCGAATCCCACAATCCCCATGGTCTTCCCGGACAATTCCACCAACGGCGTAAGGCGGTAACTCCAATCCTCATTCGCCGACCACGCCCCGCATTTAACCGAGTCATTATGCCGCCCCACGGCATGACACAACTCCATCAAAAGCGCAAACACAAACTGGGCCACCGAATCGGTTCCGTACGCCGGAATGTTCGTAACTACGATGCCTCTCCCGGCAGCCGATTTTACGTCCACCACATCAAATCCTGTGGCCAGGACCCCGATATAGCGTAGTTTGGGCAGTCTGCGCAAAGCTGCATCATCCAAAGGCGTTTTATTGGTCAGTACAATTTCCGAAGCTGAGGCACGTTCCTCTATAAGCTCTCTCGGGGTACGGTCGTACACTGTTAATTCCCCTAATGCCTCAAGAGCCGACCAGCTTAAATCGCCGCTATTTAATGTATATCCGTCGAGTACGCTTATTTTCAATGCCATCACCTTTTCTATCCTTTTACCCCGCCTGCCGCAATGCCTTCGATCAGATAACGCTGGAAGAAGATAAACATCAGAAATACCGGAATCAAAGAAAGCAATGACATCGCAAACAGGGCGCCCCAAGAGCTTTCCCCCGTTGAATCCGTAAACATGCGAAGCCCCAGTGCCACCGTAAAGAGCCGGATGTCGCTGAGATACAGCAGCTGGCTGAAAAAATCGTTCCAGGTCCAGATAAAGGTGAAAATGGTCGTCGTTATCAAAGCGGGAAGCGTGAGCGGAAGGATAAGATACCAGTACATCCTGATCGGTCCGCAGCCGTCGATGGCAGCCGCTTGATCCAATTCACGAGGCAGCGAACGGATGAACTGTACGATCAGAAAGATAAAGAAGCCTTCAACCGCAAAGAACTTGGGAAGATAGAGCGGTAAATACGTATTAATCCACCCCAGCTTGTTGAACATGATGTACTGCGGGATTACCGTAACGTGAAAAGGTAACATTAAAGTTGTCAGCATGATTGCAAAAAACACCTTTTTTAAAGCAAAGTCCAACCTCGAAAACGCATATGCGGCCATTGAACATGAAATCAGTGTACCGACAATCGACATGCCAGTCACGTAAAAGGTATTCGTAAAAAAAGTCCCGAACGTGACGCCGGATACACCCTTCCAACCCTGTAAATAATTATCAAAGGTAATTTTGGAAGGAAAGAGCGAAGAACTGGTGAAGATTTCAGTATTATCCTTGAAGGAGCTGAAAAACATCCAGATTAATGGATAAAGCATAATCAAACATCCGGCAAGGATCGGAATGTGATAGAGCAATTTGGAAGGACCTCTTATAACCACGGTGATCACCTCTATTCTTGATAGAACACCCATTTACCCGAGGAAAGGAAAATTAACGCTGTGATGAAGGCAATAATTAACAATAACACCCAAGCCATAGCGGAGGCGTAACCCATTAGAAAGTTGGTAAATCCCTGCTGATATAAATACAGCGTATAGAACAACGTGGAATTAAGCGGACCGCCTGAACCACCGCTGACGATATAGGAGGAGGTAAATGCCTGGAAGGCGGAAATCACCTGCATAACCAGATTGAAAAAGATGATCGGCGTCAACAACGGGAGCGTAATGCTCGAGAATTGCCTGTACCGGCCGGCACCGTCTATTTTGGAGGACTCATATAGATCATTGGGAATTTGTTTCAATCCGGCCAGGAAAATGACCATCGAAGCTCCGAATTGCCATATGGCAAGGATGATCAGCGTATACAGTGCGGTTCCGGGATTCGCGAGCCAATTCATGCCCTCGATGCCTACCTTGAGCAGTAAGCTGTTCACCAGTCCGTCTCCCCCGAACAGCTGACGCCAGAGTAATGCGATCGCGACGCTTCCTCCAAATAATGACGGCACATAATAAATCGCCCGGTAAAATTGCAATCCTCTAATACCACGTTTTAACATGAGGGCGATAAACAGGGCGAAGGAAAGCTGCAGCGGCACGCCGATCAACACATAGTTAGCCGTTACCTTCATGCTGGCCATAAACTTGCGGTCTGCCGTGAACATTTCCGCATAATTACTCAGTCCGATCCAATTGGGCGCGTTCATCATATCATACTGGGTGAAGGACAAGTAGAAGGAAAAGCCCATCGGAAAGGCGCTTAAGCAGATAAAACCGATTAGCCAGGGACTTAAAAAGAGGTAGCCCACCCAGTTGTTTCTCACAAACGCTCGCAGCGCGTCCATAGCTTCACTCCTTTTTGCAATTGTGAGGAAACCGCACAAGGGTTTCCTCACAATTGCCTGCTAGGCAATTAACTTTTATTTCTTGTTCAAGATCGCTGCCGCGTTCGTAACGAACTCTTCAGCGGCTTGTTCCGGTGTGAGTTGACCGAAAGCCATTGATTCTCCAACGTCAGTCAACGCTTGAGCGACTTGACCCTGACCCGCAGGAGGCAGAGGAAGCTTGCCGGCAATCTCCAGGGTATCCTGTATCGCCGTTACCGCGCGCTGCTGCGCCGGGTCCAATGTGGGCAACACAATTTCATTGGCTTTCGTGGAGCCAAGTGCGCCTTGCTCGATTTTAAAGATTTTAACCGCTTCTTCATTGTTCACGAAGAAATTAATGAATTTTGCCGCTGCTTCCGGATGCTTGGAGGATTTTGAAATACTCAGGTAAGCGCCTTCGATAAATTCGCCGTTCTGACCTTCCGGATCCGTCGGTCTTCGAAGCGCATGAACCTCGCCTTCCTTAATAAAATTCTGATAATTAGGAATTTGGTTGTAGGGGACGGCAGTGAATCCCACTTTACCGAGAACAAACAAGCTTTGTTCCAACGGAACGGTGGCATATTGCGCGCGTGTTTCGGCATCCGGCGTGATGCCGTCCTTGCGAAGCTTATCCCAGAACGAGAACCACCAGACCATATCTTCTTTTGTCACGCCCAAGGAGCCATCGTCATTGAACAGGTTTTTCCCCTTTTGTCTTGCGTATACCATGACGCTCGTCAAATCCGAACTCAGATCGTTTGAGCCCCATGAATCCTTGGCGTTAAACTTATCCTTCACTTCCTTGGCTTTCGCAGCGAATTCGTCGTACGTCCAATTGAAATCCGGCGGTTCTACACCGAGCTTCTCAAGCACACCCTTGTTGTAAAAAATGCCCGTCATTGTTACGCCTTGCGCGACCATCACGGTTTGATCATTCAGCTTGCCGACCTCTTTGACCGCATCAGGGAAATCATCCAGATTGATGACGCCGGACTCGACATACTGCGTCAAATCAAGCAGAGCTCCACGCTGTGCATAGTTTGCGACTTGGGTTGCATGCATGCCCACTACGTCTGGAGCATTTCCGCCCGCAGTCTGCGTAGCTAGTTTGTCCCAGTAGTCGTTCCAACTGCCGAATTCGCGGACAATTTTGATATTCGGGTTTTCCTTCTCGAACAAATCTGCAATCGCGTTATAGATTTCGTGACGTTTAGTATCTCCCCACCATGTAAAGCGAATTTCCGCATCCCCCTCTGCAGCCGGTGCAGGAACATCCTCTTTGGCAGGTTGCTCGCTTACCGTATTGGACGTATCCGCAGCATTTGCGTTATTTGCCGGAGGGGCATTGTTGCTGCCACTGCAGGCCGTTGTGATGATCATCAATAAAGCCATGAACCCAAACAAAAGTCCGCGAATATTTTTCACTTTCCAAGCACCCCTTATTTTTGGATTTCGTCTTGCGCTTAACCTCCCATCAATTCACGGGCAGATTGCTTCTCCAGCTCTAGCAGCTTGCCGACCCGTCTGCGAAAATGCTCCTCCGTGCTGAATGTCGAAACGAGAAAAGCCCGGATCAAATCCTCGGTCAGCCAAGGGCCTACGATTTGGGCGCCGATGCACATCACATTGACGTCATCATGCTCGACGCTTTGATGCGAGGAGTAGACATCGTGACAGACGGCGGCCCGGATTCCCGGAATCTTGTTGGCCGCAATTGCGGCACCGACACCGGTTCCGCAAAACATGATTCCTCGCTCGTGCTTCCCGGATCTGACTGCATCGCATACCCGTCTTGCAATATCCGGAAAATCAACCGGCTCGATCGAGTCGCATCCATAATCGGTAACTTCACATCCAAGTTTCTCGAACACCGGCATTAAGCCTGTCTTCATCTCATATCCGCAGTGATCGCTTCCGAGTGCGATTTTCATGCCGTAATCCCTCCTCTCATCCTCCGGATTTCGTATAAACCACTTTAAGCCCTGTGAAAAATTCCTGATTGCTGTGACCGATAGAGAACGGACCGAAGCCGGAGTTCTTGACGCCTCCGAAAGGCAAATGCGGCTGGCTTGCAGTGCCATGATTAACGTGGATCATACCGCTATCAAGCGCTTCCGTCATGCTGCCCGCCGTACGTAAGCCGTCCGTAAATATGCAGGCGGCGAGTCCATACTCCGTGGCGTTCGCGAGCTCCGCAGCCTCCCCCGGGCTGCCTGCCTCCATAACGGTGAGCACCGGACCGAAGATCTCTTCCCTCGCAATACGCATCTCTCGGGTAACTCCGGTAAACAGCGTCGGCGCAAGATAATAACCCGGTTCTTCCGCCCGCATGCGCTCACCGCCCAAAGCTAACACAGCTCCTTCCCTGACGCCGGCTTCAATGTATGATTTCACTATTTCATACTGTCCTTTGTTGATCAGCGGGCCCATCTTTGCGGCTTCCTCCCAAGCGGGACCTACCCTTATCGAGCGCATCTTCTCGATCAGGAGCCTAATTAAATCATTGGCTTGATCCTTCAGCACGATTACCCTGCTGATTGCGGTGCATCGTTGACCGGTACAGGTGAATGCTGCGCTTACGATTTGCGATGCGGCGCTGTCAAGATCGGCATAATCGAGTACTAACGCCGCGTTCTTGCCGCCAAGCTCCAGTTGAGTTCTGGTCAGCCGAGCCGCAGCCGCGACATTAATCCGGATGCCGAGTCCAGTCGATCCGGTAAAGCTGATTCCCGATATTAAAGGATTAGCAACCAGCGGGTCGCCCACGCCGGAGCCGGAGCCAATGACCAGATTGACCACACCGTTTGGCACCCCCGCTTGCTGCAGAAGCTCCATAATCCGAACCGAAGACCAGGGGGTGGCCGATGCCGGCTTCAGCACAACGGTACAGCCGTAAGCAAGCGCGGGCGCAATCTTCCGCACCGGCGTCACCACCGGAAAATTCCACGGTGCAATTGCAGCGATCACGCCGAGCGGATAGCGGCGAGTCTCGCAACGAATCCCGGGCATCGCGCTGGGTAACGTCTCGCCGTTCATTCTTGCTGCTTCCCCGGCTGCAAAACGCGCCTCGTCGACCGCCCGCTTCACTTCTCCAAGCGATTCGTTTAACACTTTGCCTTGTTCTGCGGATAGCGTATAAGCAAGCTGTTCACGGTTTTCGAGCAGCAGATCCGCGAACCTGAAAAGCATTTCAGCTCTGGCGGCGCCAGACGTTCGGCTCCAGCCCTTAAACGCTTCATGCGCTGCCTGTACCGCGGCATCCGTGTCATCTTTACCCGAATCCGGAAATTCGCCCAGTTTGTTGTCCGGTAAAGCGCATTCGTACAAGGCATAATATTGACCATTCGAAGCATCCCGCCAAGCGCCCCCGATGAAATTGCCGTAGCGCTTGCCGGCGTTGACCTCAATCCACTTACGCATCGCGTTTGTCTTCAAAGCGCGGGCCTCCTCTATACTGCATAACGTCTTTGTCACATGGCGTCACGGCAAAGCTGCTTCAAATCCTCAAGTGTAGGCTTTCGCGGGTTTACCGGCACGTTTCCGCTCGTCATTGCTTCCTCCGCCACTGCGTCGAGATGTTCTTCCTTCACACCGAAGTCCGATAATGTCTGTTGAATTCCTACATCCTCCTTCAACTGGCGCACAGCGGTCACCGCCAGTGCAGCCGCGTCCCGAGGGGACATCCCGTCAATCGGCATCTCAAAAAGCTGGGCGATTTCCGCAAACTTCGGAACATTGCCGGGTATGTTATACCCCATAACTTCCGGTAATAGAATCGCATTTACCGTACCGTGGGGGATATGAAATCTTGCCCCGAGCGGAATGGCCAGCGCATGGGAGAGACCAAGCCGCGTCGGATTGAATGCCATCGCCGCCATGAGACTGGCCAGGAGCATATCGTACCGGGCTGCAAGATTGTCGCCTTGCGCCACGGCGAACCGTAAGCTGCGGATGATTAGTCTCATTGATTGAATGGACATCGCTTCGGAAATCGGCTGCGTCGCTTTGTTCACATAGGACTCCAGAGCGTGTGTAAGCGCATCCATCCCAGTTGCTGCGGTAATATGCGGCGGGAGCGAGAGGGTAAGTTCCGGATCGCAAATTGCAAGATCGGGAAAATTAAATGGACTTCCCACACTAAGCTTGACTTTGGCCGTCTTATCCGAGAGGACCGACCAAACCGTGATTTCACTTCCCGTACCAGCCGTAGTGGGTACGGCAATGACGGGTCTCCCTTTATGTGGCACCTTTCCGATCCCCACATAATCCCGGATATGACCCTCGTTGCCAAGCATTAACCCGATAGCTTTTGCAGTATCGAGCGCGCTTCCTCCCCCTAATCCTACGACACAATCACAGCCTTCGCTTGTTGCCTCATCCCTCCCTCTCATGACCCCCTCGATATCGGGTTCGGGTTGTATATCGCTGTAAACATGGAACGCAATGCCGCCGTTTTGAAGAATAACCGCCAAACGATCCGCCACGCCCGCCTTCTGCAGTCCCGGGTCCGTGACCAACAGCACCTTGGTTCCATTCAAACGTTTCACATGATCGGGTAAATCCTTTATTGAACCGTTGCCGAATTCGATGGTAGTCGGCAGTTCATACCGGAAACTACGGTTGACTTGCATACAAGAGCCCCCTTCAAGCTGTTGAAGCCGGGTTCATCAGCGCCTCCGATAAATCCAAACCGTAACGCCGAGCCCATTTTGTTAATTCTTCTTCCACCTTGCCCGGTAAAACGATTCCCCGCAGCATGCGCTCCTGCGCCAACCGGTGCTCCAATTCGCCCGGTATGAGAATTTCAAGCACTCCCGGCGCCCTAGGCACCGCCTTTAATTCGTCAAAATATCTGTCCATTCGTTCCTTAAATGCATCGACAGGCATGAACCTTGCGATATCCAACCCGATAAAGAAGTGCCCGACATTCTGCGCTTCCTCCCAATTCTCATACATGTTGTTCACATATTTCCCGAAGCCGGCACCGGTCAAGACGCCGCTCATAATATCAACAAATAAAGAAATACCGTATCCTTTGGCACCTCCTACCGGCAGAACCGATCCTTCAAGGGCCGCATCAGCGTCTGTCGTCGCATGTCCATGCTTATCGATTGCCCAACCGATGGGAATGGTCTCACCGCGCTGCGCTGCGGCGATTATTTTGCCCCTTGCGACCACGCTTGTCGCCATATCCAGGATAAACGGCTCATATTTCCCCGCCGGAACCCCGACGGAGAAGGGATTTGTGCCGATAAAAGGCCTGACGCCTCCGGTAGGCGGCATGGTCTGAGAAGCATTGGAAAGCACGATCAGGATCATATCCTCACGCACTGCCTTCAAGAGATAGTAGGAGCATGTACCGAAATGATTGGAGCCCTTGACGCCAACGACGGATACGCCGTTCCGCTTCGTTCCTTCCATGACGATCTCAAGCGCACGGCTTCCGATTACCGCTCCGAAATGATTGGCGCCGTCCAGTAAAGTCACCGGTCCGTCAGAAACAGCATTCATCCCGCCACCGACGGTGACCATGCCCGCCTCCAACCGCTTTAGGTACACGTCCATACGAATGACGCCGTGCGAATCCACTCCACGCAGATCAGCCTGCACTAACGATTCCGCCACCAATTTCGCCTCTTGCTCAGGAACGCCGGCTTTTGTAAACAAGCTGCCGCAGAAATTTTCCAGTTTATTGTAATGATAGGCCCCGTTCATGGTAGAACACACCCTTTTTGCCGTAGTGCTGCGTTAATCCAGCTTCTGTCCACGGTGCCGTCATCAATGGAATCCATGATGCCCTTCTCCCGTCTCTGCTGCTCCTCGGCCAAAGCAATCACTTCATTCGCATGGTCAAGTGGAATAGCGACCAATCCGTCTTCATCGCCCACTATAATATCGCCTGGGTGTACGATCATTCCGCCGACATTGACGGCCACGCCAATCTCACCGGGACCATCCTTATAAGGCCCTCTATGCGTGATGCCCCTTGCAAAGCAGGGATAATCTGTTTCCCGAAACGCCTGTGAATCCCGGATCGCCCCGTCTACGACATACCCCGCGATTCCTTTTTTACGGGCCAGTCGGAGCATGATCTCACCCAGTATCGCCTGGGTCGTGTCGCCACCGGCATCGACCACAATGACATCGCCGGGTGCTGCAATATCAATCGCTTTATGAACCATTAAATTATCGCCCGCGCGCGTTTTGACGGTGAATGCAGTACCTGTAAGCTTTCCGCTTCGATGAATCGGGACCAAACCTGCTGCGGACCCCTGCAAACGGTTCATGTTATCGCTTATCAAAGGCGATGCTATCCGGGCAAACCTATCGACCAGCGATTGTTCCGCTCTGCGTTCGAGGGGCAGGATACGAAAACCGAGATTAGAACCCATCCGGACTTCCCCCTTCAAGTGAGTAATTTTGCAGCTACCGCGGAAAAATCTAGTTCTCCGGCTTCCGATTCCGTGTCCCTGTAGAGCTTTAAAGCGAGTCCAGCCAAAGGGAGCTCAAGCTCCGCTGACTCATCCACCGCAATTTGCACGTCCTTTGTCATCAAATGATGCTTGAACCCAGGCGTAAAATTTCCTTTAACGAGACCGTCCAGCTTGTTCATAAGCATCCATGAAGCGCCGGAGCTTTTTCCGATTACTTCCTTCAGTATTTCCACGGGCACTTCAAGCTTGCGCGCCAATGCCAGAGCTTCCCCCGCTGCAGCCATATGAATGGCCGCCAGCATTTGATTGATCGCTTTGATCGCTTTGCCTGAGCCGACGGGTCCGACAAGGAAAATATTCTTCGCCATGCTTTCCAATACCGGACGAACCGTATCAAGCACCTTCTCTTGACCGCCAGCCATTACGGTGAGCGTTCCTTTCTCAGCACCTGCGGTACCTCCGCTGACCGGCGCGTCCAGTACACGGATACCCCGTTCTTCGTAAGCCGACGCAATTCTTTTCATCATATCCGGGGAGCCGGAAGTCATTTCAATCAGGACGCTTTCACGGCCTAGACCGTCCAAAACCTTTTCATCCAGCAGGACCTCCGCCATTTCTTTGTCGGCGGGAAGAATACTGATCAGTACTCCACAGCTTTGCGCAACCTCCGCAGGCGATTCGTGTTCAATGGCGCCGGCCTGTTTCAATTCCTCTACCGGCTCACGGTTGCGGTGCGCTGCAATATGCAGCTCAAACCCCTTTTCCAAGAGATTTCGTGCCATCGGTAGCCCCATGGCGCCCAAGCCCAAAAAACCGATTGTTCGGTCACTCATCCTCTTTATCTCCTTTCGGAGAAGATGAGGGAGCTAATCGTTCTGCCCGTGAATTAGCTCCCTTCCTTTTCCTATTAATAATTGCAGACGTCTTGCCGCTTAAACCTGCACCGTTTCGTCTGGTGCCCATCCCAGCTTTTCATAAAGCTTTCTCCGGCCGACTTTATCGCCTTTCATTTCCTGATTCGCATATTTGGCGACGTCATACGCCATTTTTCTCGGGACAACGATTACCCCGTCGCCGTCAGCAACGATTACGTCGCCCGGATAGACGGCAACACCGCCGATCGCAACCGGTATATCCTTCGTATCAAAGCGGATGCGCCCTTGGTCCATGCCTTGTGAGACGAATTTCGACCAAACCGGGATGTTCTGCATAACCACTTCATCCGTGTCCCGGATGCCTCCGCCATTGGTGATGTATCCCCTGCAGCCGTTAAGCAGGGCTGTCAATGTATTATTGGATCCCATGATGCCTACGTCGCAGCCGCTGACATCCATCACCATGATGTCCCCGTCCACGATGTCCGCATGCCATGGATCGTAACAGACTTCCTTGTAATACCATCTGGACCACTCGGTGTATTCCTCCGGCGTAAGCTTCGGAACCGGTCCTTCAAAAGGTAAATAACGTGCGGTCCGTGCAATGCCGACAATTTTGGTCCGCCACAGCGGTTTAATGTCCTTGCTGACGGTGCCGTAATGATGCATTCCCATCCAGTCCATTCCGTCCCGGACGTCCGTAACCCGGAAATCCTTATAAAGCTCCAATAGCTCTTTCCTATCGTCTGCTGACATTATCATTCGCTCCTTTTACTTTTTTTGAAACGCTTTCATAATACGAGCTAGGCTAGTATGTCACGAACAGCAGATAGACTCACCTCCTTATTAGAATAAGGGGAAATCCGATTGCTCACTTAACGCCGCAGGATTTCCTGACGATGAGTTCAGGCTCCAGCACAACCGTCTCCACTCGAGGCTTGCGTTTGGCTTTAATCGTTTTAATTAACATTTGCGCTGCGAGATAACCCATCTTATATCCCGGCTGCATGATCGTAGTTAGCGGCGGATCGAGATGCTTCGCCCAAATCATCTCATCATAGCTGACGATCGCGATATCCTCGGGCATACGTAGTCCAAGCTCTTTTACCACCTCAATCGCCTCCAGCGTCAACATATTATTGGTTGAAAAAATCGCGTCGGTCTCCGGATGACATCTTAAGTAACGGGAGATTTCCACTTGAACGTCGCCGCGTTGATCCAGCTCAAGAATCCGCCAGTCCTCCGGTCCGTAACCGTTGGCCTGCATAACGGATCGATAACCGTCCACCCTCTCCTTCCAGGTGCTTACAAAAGCATTACCGTAAACAAAGGCGGCAACCTTTTTCCGCCCATTGCTGAGAAGCTGCTGTGTCGCCAAGGAGGCGCCTTTCATGTTGTTCATAATGACATGATGAACATTCAGTTCGGGGACCCGTCGGTTGATGACAACCATCGGGAATTTGGAATCTGCAAGTTTGTGATATAACGCCAGATTTCGGACTGTCGGATTGATTACAATTCCGTCAAGTTGCCTTGTCTGAAACTCCCGGATATACTGCACCTCCATTTCAGGCTGCTCCGCGGAGTTGCTGATCATCAGGTTATAACCCAATGATTGGCAGGCAGCCTCAACTCCATCAAGCACAGTTATCCAGAAAGGGTTTTGAAGGTTGGACAACACGATACCGATGACGTTCGTATGTGATGATTTCAACCCTTTGGCAAGCGCATTCGGGCGATAATCCAACTCTTTAATCACGCGAAGCACACGGTTTTTGGTTTCATCCTTGGTATGAGCAAAGTTCCCGTTCAGAATGCGGGATACGGTAGTCTTCGATACTCCTGCTTTCTTCGCCACGATGTCGATAGTGATTTTCATCTTGGTCACCGTTTCTTTCGTTGTTTATTCATTTCATTTCGGTTGGAAATCGATTTAGGAAACCGATTTCCAATAATTAAAATAAAAAAAACCTTAGCTATTTCCCCAAGTTATATCATCATTCCTCGAAAATTGTAACAAAGGTTGCTATTAGGAAACCGTTTTGAGAAATCGATTTTGACTTCTATGAAAGCGCCGTAATTTCTAAAAACTCTTTCGACAGTGGCTTGTTCTCGTTTTCAAACTCTTATATTCGCCCTGTCCCTTATCCCATACTTACAATATGAGCTGAGATTGATTTTAAGACGTAAAATTTTAAAGATGAATAATTTTAGTGCTTCTTTTTCAGGAGGCAAATTTCTAAGCAAATTTTGCAAATTATCAGTTAAATAACCTTACCAGTTGGTCTAATATCAATTTAATTCAAAATATCGGCTTTTTTATTATCTCTCCCAACTTCTTTATCCAAATAAATCCTCTACACTACACAAACAATGACTGCTGTGAATGCTAGACTAGATTAGACAGAAATCGACAGATAAGATTGAACACTTATTTACCAAAGGTATGCAGAGGCAATGTTAGGGGCCGCCCTGCAGGTCGGCCCCTAACGGAAATTTCCAATCAATATCTTCCTCCATTCGATGTATCAAAGTGCTTCAGCGAATATATCAGGGGTGGAGGGCAGCGAAAGGTGAGTCCGCATGAGCGTTACCTTAGAACGGCTACAAGAACAGTTACGCGTCTTGCAACTCGTTGAAACAGCTAAAGCTCTACCGGACTTCATTCAGCAAGCGGAAGGCGAAAATTGAAATAGTGAATGGGGTGAATTGCTGGGGGATCCCGCCATAACACAGCGGTTTTAGATCGGATTATTCATCTGGCTGAAGTCATTCATTTACGCGGTCCGAGTTACCGCATGAGGCATCGAACGACCATATTTAGGGATGATAGTGTTCAATTTTACTTGCCGTTCTCGTAAATCCCATCTCGTCAAAAAGAACAAGGAAAACCGCGACAATACCCCATCCAAAAGTGACCGTAAAGACGCACTCGTCATCGCAGACATGGTGAAAAACGGTTACTACTCTCCTGTCCGATTCAACCCGGAAGCTTACGAGGAGCTGCGGATTCTCATGGCCAACCGCGACACGGTCGCCAAACGGCTTAACACCGCCGTGAACCAAATTCACCGCTGGGTAGATATTGTGTTCCCAGAACTGCGGAACGTCTTTAAAATCCTCACCTGCACCAGTGCCATTGCCACGTTAAGGCTGTTTCCTCTCCCGAAGGAAATTAGCCGGTTAACGACGGAGCAAGTCATTGCCGGCTGGAAGCAATATGTGAAACGCCATGCGGGGGTGCATCGGGCCGAGCAGCTCATTGCGCTGGCTAAACGCAGCGTTGGCGCCAAGCAGGCTTTGCACGCCTACAAGCTGCACTTAGCTCAACTGCTCGAAGAATACGACTTGGCGCAGCAAAGCAGCTTAAGCTGCTTTTACTCACCAGCTCATGCATTCGCAGGATGGACAAGAAGCACGGAGTATCGGGAGACGTTACGCAAAAGGGCTCGGACCCGTTCCGTTAGAAAAACCGACCTCCACCCCTTAGTTAGATGTGACGAAGGAATGAAAGGGCTTGGACCCGTTGAGACATGGGAGTGAAAAGCAAATGATAAAAAAGGAAAAAAGCTCAAATCATTAGTCTGTAATCCATCCCACTTTTCTTGCCCAATCTTCACTCTCTTTTAGTCTTGCAAGGTAGTTCTTTGGACGTTCACCTTCTTTTGCAGCTCGTTCTCTCATGATTTCAGTTTGTTCTTCTATTGGAGGCAACCCGAGGTTCTCTCTTAATTCATTTACTTTTTCCAAGTTTTCGATAGGATATGGGGACAATAAATTATTTTCGTCCCAATCAAATTGTGTGCCATATATTTGGGGTTTTCTTTCAAGTACACGAATCCTATCTTCTAAATAGGCTACTTCCTTAGATTCTACTTCATCTATATAATCTGGACTTTTTAGTAACGCTAAAATCTTCTTCATAAAAGGTGGATTACTAATTGAGTGCATAATAATAGTCCATGCGGCAGCTGCAGACTCTTTACCAACTTTGCTTTTTGTCGGAAAACCAAATTCAGTGATAAGTTGGTCTAGCTTTTTTGAGTTGATAACATGTATTTCTTCCATTTCAGGATCATAACCATGAAAAAGAGTTCCTCTTTCTATTAATTCTCTTCTTTTTTGAAAATCAGCTTCCAACATTTCATTCAATTTTTTTTGAATTTGTTTTTCGTCCAACATTTCATCCCCTTCCAAAACTAAAGTAAGGTCAACGTCACCGCTAATTTTATTCCACTGCCTTCTTGCATTATCCTGCCAGTTAGCTTAACCCTTATTTTACCACACCTCCATCCTTGTGACGTTTCATTATTTAGCTTGCGGGTTCCAGCACATCAGATCAGGCTTATGATAGTTCCACTTTGTCTTTCGCTTATTCCAAGTTACCAGTCTTGGGAATAGGATCACGTTCTTGTCAAGAACGTGATCCTATTAAAAAAAAGCCGCGATTAATGCGGCTTTAAAGGTTCGACTTCGCTCAAATATGTAATAGTTCCTTCAGGTTGCAATATATTAGGCCGAATTTCGGGACATCAAGATATACTTTATACTGAATAATGGGATGACAATTTATATCTATCGTGCTTCAGAAAATCCAGCATTTAACTTTGAGCAATTTATCGCTTGCCGTCTGAACAAGGGACTTCGGTGATATCCGATAGCCACTTTTAATTGGATACTGAGGATTTGAAGTCTCTGCGGAAGGTTTTCGCTCTTCTGAGCTGCGGCATCCTCACGTGTAATGCCGTTTGGATGACGCTTGACTTTCTTCATGACGGTCCACCGATCCCGTCGTTCACGGATATATGCATAGAGCTGGCATGCCTTTACCGCTTCCGGTCTTTTGCGAAAAAACCGAGTGCATCCTTGAGAATTTCATTCGCGCGGCGCAACTCAACAATTTCACATCTAAAATAAGATGGAAAGGGCTTTCTAATTCGCATTTTTCATCTTCACAAATTCCACAAAGTCCATTGTTACACTAAAAGTATCACTCAGTATTTGAAGGAGAATCAGTGACATGTGTGGATTTGTTGGATTGTATAATAAAAATCAAGTTCCGGTAAATGAAGAGGTCTTGCAGAAGATGACGGATATTGTTTACCATAGAGGGCCAGACGACGAAGGGACTTTTACCGATGGATACGTCGGACTTGGATTTCGAAGACTGAGTATCTTGGATATCGAACATGGCGCCCAACCACTTGCAAATGAAAGCCAAGATGTATGTCTTGTATTCAACGGCGAAATTTATAACTACCTGGAGCTGAAGGAGTGGTTGTTGACGAAAGGTCACATCTTTCATACCCGGTCGGATACCGAAGTTCTGCTTCGATTGTACGAAGAGGTTGGCATAGAGTGCGCGACTTATTTGAGAGGCATGTTTGGGTTTGCCATCTGGGATAAGAAAAATCAGCTATTTTTTGCTGCACGTGATCCGTTTGGTATAAAGCCTGTCTATTACAGCACCACCCCTTATGGATTCATGGTCGCTTCTGAAATTAAATCTCTTCTCGCTTCCGGAAAAGTGGATCGTGAAGTCGATGAGCATTCTCTGTATCATTATCTAACCTTCCAATACGTTCCTGAGCCAGCGACAATGTTTCAATCCATTAACAAGCTAAAAGCCGGTCATTACATGGTCATTCAGAACGACACCCTTTTTATTAAGTCCTACTATGATGTAAAATTCAACCCGAACGAAAACCGAAGCTTTTCTGATTTGGCAGAAGAAGCACGTTCTGTTCTAAATGATTCTGTAAAACTTCATCGTGACTCTGACGCAGCCAGGGGTGCTTTTTTATCAAGCGGCATTGATTCCAGTAGTCTCGTGGGCATGCTACATCGGCTGGAGCCCACCAAGACCTTCTCTGTTGGTTTTGACATGCAAGGTTACAGTGAATTGGAGGCTGCAAGAAAGATTGCAGATTATCTTGGTACGGAACACCACGAAATCAAGGTGACTGCTCAGGAATACATGGATGTCTTGCCCTCTCTTATTTGGCATATGGATGAGCCTGTTGCCGATCCATCCGCTGTCGGCCTCTATTTTGTCTCCAAATTAGCCAGCCAACATGTTAAGGTTGTTTTCTCGGGCGAAGGTGCGGATGAATTTTTTGGCGGATACAATATCTATCACGAACCTCATTCCCTGCGTATGTTTCAAGCCTCGCCCATGATTCAAAAAATGGCGGGAGTTATGGCTAATCTCATGCCAACTGGTATGAAAGGTAAGAGTTTTTTGGAACGAGGCAGTATGCCACTGGACAGACGCTTCTTTGGGAATGCGAAAATATTCATGGACTCAGAGAAAAAGAACGTTCTCTCAGAGGGTTGGAATAAGGATGGCATCCTCCCTACGCACGAACTCCTTGCCCCTTTGTATCAGCAAGCCAAGCACTATGATGACGTGACTAAAATGCAGTACATCGACATTCATACCTGGCTCTGTGGTAATATCCTGATGAAAGCTGATAAAATGTCGATGGCAAATTCGCTTGAGCTCCGTGTGCCTTTTGTCGATATCGAAGTGTTTAAATTCGCAGCCAGTATCCCTTCTAAATATAGGGTGACTCCCGATGCTACCAAAGTTTTGCTACGGGAGGCAATGAGGGATATCGTACCACCAGATGTACAATCCCGAAAAAAGCTTGGGTTTCCGGTGCCGACAAGAGTATGGTTGAAAAAAGAATGGTACACTTGGGCTAAAGAACTGATTAACTCCGCTAACGTTGATCGCTGGATAAACAAAACGTATGTGTTGCATTTACTTGAAATGCACAAAGAAGGCAAAGCAGATACAAGTCGGAAGTTATGGACCATTCTTGTGTTTATGATGTGGCATCAAATGTACATTGAAGATGCTTGTGTTGGTTCACTCTCTCCCCTAAAAAAAGCAGTGTCACATTGATTGATAAAGTCCAGGTCATGAAAAAGTTATTCATGACCTGGACTTGTATATAGACTTATTAGTAAATCACGCCAGCGGTATAGTTAACTTGTACTATAGTGACTCGGATAGATCATAGGTACAATAATATCCACATGTTTGGAGATTTTAATGAAATCTTGACCTATACCTTCGGCCGCGGGAACCGAAGCAGCATAACCAAAAATGTCTACGGAGACACAAATACCTAGTGGTTCAAGCTGCTCTCGGGAGTATTTTATAAATCCGGTGATCACATCCACTCTGCTCTCATCAGTTTTCTGATAAATCAGGCTATCTGAGATGTTTTCAAACCCTTCCGGAAATCGAACGTAATCAAATTGTATTTCTCAAAAACCTAGGTTTAGCTGCCTCTTTTGCAATGGCGATGTTGCCGATCCACTTTAAGGTATGGATTATCAAAGCTCTCCCCCGATTATTCTTCCATAAGCTCCCGTCCTTGCGCTGGAAAGAAAGTTCTGGTTTTTTCTCTGAAAGCACACTGTCTTTAAAATTGGATACACATAGTGTTCATTTAGACGCTCCATCAGGCGAGTGACATCTCGGATATTGTTTTGAACCGTCCCTAGCTGTAGTAATAATTTTCATCAGTTTTGAAGGTAATATAGCCAAAATCATCTTTGATATCGATATCCATACCTATGTGAAGTGATGTAGATCCCCTTAATAAGAGGCGTTTGAGGCTGCGGATCTTTTTTGACAAAGATAGCTTCTCCTGGAGAAGTGATTGTCTGCTGCTTAGTTGTGAGCGCTAATACATTTTGTTATGATAAATTCGCTTCACTTGAATCACTTGTAAAAATACCATGGAGCATCATGAGGATTGAGAAAATGACTTCCATATTTATAACTCCTTCACCTGATACAAAATAGGATAATATCAATTTCCTTTTTAATAATGTAGCTTCTTACTGCGGAAAGTAATACGATTATAAGAAGAGAACAACCCTACAGGCATTATACTTTCTTCACTTTTTCTTCAAAATCTACGGATAGAATAGATAGTAGGACATATCTAATTTTGAGAGGTGCAACATGAAAGAGCAGCGTATTCTGATCGTTGATGATGAAGAACCAATGCGTGAACTTCTTATGCTGTATCTAAAAGCAGATGGGTATACAGCTGATGCAATCAGCAATAGCGAAGATGTGCTTTTGAAGATGCAACAAACATCGTATGATTTGGTCTTGTTGGATGTGATGATGCCGATTATGGATGGCTTTGAAGTTTGTCGAGCCATTCGGGCTTCTTACACGACGCCTGTTATTATGATAACGGCGAGAGAACGTACGATCGACAAAGTTGAAGGTTTGCGCATAGGAGCAGATGATTATATAACTAAGCCATTTGAGCAGCAGGAGCTACTAGCTCGTATCGAGTCCATCTTTCGACGGGAACGTTTCCTACAAGACGATAGACAGCTTAAAAAGCCAAATCAACTTCTTATCTATAAGGGACTGACGTTAAATTTAGCGACCCATCGGGCGATGGTTCATTCCAAAGAACTTGCATTGACCCCGAAGGAATATGCCATTTTGAAACTCTTCCTCTCTAATAAGGGAAGAATTTTTCATCGGGATGATATACTCGAATTAATATGGAAAACGGCCTATGTCAATGACGATCGAACCGTCGATACGCATATAAAAAACTTACGAGAAAAGCTGTCTAAAGCAGGCCTTCCAGGGCAGGAAGTAATAAAAACAGTCTGGGGAACGGGATATATATGCCATGAGAGTTCTTAAATTGAATAGTATTGCAAGTAAGCTTGGGACGATGCTTGTCCTCATTTTTTTGGCCTTGATTTTATTGATTGAAGGCGTGTTGTATGGTTTATTCATACGGTTTTATACAAACGACACGATTAGTTATTTGAACCAGCGGAGCCATAACTACGCTACGATACTAACCGATCATTTCGATCCAGCAACGATGGAGCATGTGGTAAGCATGGAAAGTTCATCAAATAATCTCCTGTTGATCCTGGACGCTTCGGGAAATATTCTTCGAGGTTCCCAGGGGATCTCACAATTGTCCCTTGCATATCTGAATGACATTATTACTCATGGCAATGAAGGCCACGGGCCGGTGATCGCTTCAAACTGGAAAGAAGAAGATTACTTTGTCACAGAAGCCGATATCAGTTCGGACGGGCAAACTGTTGGTAAGGTGATTATGTTCAGCCCTACTTCTCCTATACGCAAAGCTGTGGCTACGCTGAATACAACCTTTATTGGTGTGGCTATTATAGGTTTGGTTATCAGCGCGGTCCTCATTTATCTAGTTTCCAATCGGATTGTCCAGCCTCTGTTGCGTATCATTCACATTACAAAACGGATTTCGGACGGTCACCATGACTGGGAGCTAACTCAGAAAGGGACCGATGAAATCGCGCAATTATCCAAAGCAGTAAATCAAATGTCCCAAAACATTCAGTATTATAAGCAACAACGAAATCAGTTTTTAGCAGATATCTCACATGAATTAAGGACACCTTTAACATACATTAAAGGTTACTCTGAGCTCTTAAACAAAGACCAGATTCCAGACGATCAAGATCGAAATAAGTATCTTTCGTTATTGCATTCACAGAGCATACAGCTACAAAGACTGGTCCAAGATCTTTTTGACTTGGCCAACCTTGAACAGGGGTCCTTTACATTTGAATGTAAACGCATTTCTGTTGAAAAGGTCATTCTTAACGCTCTCGATTTAATGGCAGAACCTATACAGTCAGCAAGTATTAGCCTTACCTACTCTCCTTCGCCGGCCTCCATTTATGTTTGGGGTGATGAAAGACGGCTGCAGCAAGTTATCATTAATTTGCTTGAAAATGCTAAAAGGTACACAAACAAGGATGGAACGATTCATCTCGCAACTCACAATGAAAATAATCTTTGTTTCATAAAGGTTTCGGACACAGGCATTGGTATTCCGGCAAAAGATCTTCCTCATATCTGGGAGCGTTTGTATCGTGTTGACAAATCACGTTCAAGAGTAACAGGCGGTGCCGGCTTAGGGCTGGCTATTTGCAAAGAGATTATAACCTTACACAAAGGTGATATTAGTATTGATAGTGTTGAGGGCGTTGGAACAACATTTACAATTACTCTTCCTCCCTACTCTGCAGATTCGTAATAAGCCGACTCTGTAAATTCAGGTTTGGACTCCATCTTCAGAATTGGTATTATTCTTATTATCCCGATTTTGTTTCTGTATAATGGTCAACGGGGACGAAAATCGGCTCTCTAGCTGCAATTATTGTTACGCAATAAGCGTGTTCGTCATTTCTTCTATCTTGTCAGCCAGCCGATTGCGTTGGTCGACCAGAAGCTCTTTCCGTGTCACGAGCGTATCGTCGCCTTTTTGAAATAGGCTCACGTACTCAATCAACATTTCGACAGGAAGACCGACGCTTTGCCGTATGCATTTGATAAACCAATTCACTTGATGTCTTCCTCCGTATAATCCCGTATACCGATTTTGTTCCGGTTTACGGGGGGAATTAAACCAATGCGCTCGTAATAACGAAGCGTACTCTTTCCCCTATCAAATCCCGAATCCCTGCGGTTATCACAAAGCGCCGACAACCCGGTGGGGTACATATGGCTCCTCAAGCGACGCAATCTCTTCCGGCGTCAACTTGACTTCAAGCGCGGAGACCGCGCTCTCGAGATGCGATTCTTTCGTCGCACCGATGATGGGAGCGGTAACTGGTTCCTTTTGCAACAGCCAGGAAAGCGCGACCTGCACGCGCGAGACTCCGCGCTGCTCGGCGATTGCGGCCACCTTCTCCACAATCAGGCGGTCCGCCTCGGCGAAAGCATCATATTTAGACTTCTGCACCTTATCGGTTTCGGAACGATGCGACGCCTCCGTCCCACCGCGCGTCAGGCGGCCGGATGCAAGCGGGCTGTACGGAATGACGCCGATCCCTTCCGCCTTGCAGAGAGGAATCATTTCGCGCTCTTCTTCCCGGTAGATGAGGTTATAATGATTCTGCATCGAAACGAACCGCGTCCAGCCGTTATTCTCGGCCACATGCAACGCTTTCAGAAACTGCCAGGCAAACATGGCGGAGGCGCCGATATATCTCACCTTCCCCGCTTTCACGACGTCATGGAGAGCCTCCATCGTTTCCTCGATCGGCGTATTGTAGTCCCATCGGTGAATTTGATACACATCCACGTAATCAGTCTCTAATCGCTTCAAGCTCTTGTCGATTTCGCTCAGGATCGCCTTACGGGAAAGCCCCGCCCCGTTCGGGCCTTCATGCATGCGGAAATGAACCTTGGTCGCGATGACTACTTCATCGCGGTTCGCGAAATCCCGGAGCGCGCGTCCGACATATTCCTCGCTTGTTCCAGCCGAGTATACGTTTGCCGTATCGAAAAAGTTGATCCCAAGCTCGAGCGCTTTCTTGATCACTTCACGGCTTTGTTCTTCATTCTGTACCCATGGATGCGTCCAACGCGATGCATCACCGAATCCCATGCAGCCCAAACAAATCCTTGATACATCCAGACCGGTATTTCCTAGCTTCACATATTCCATTGACCGATACACTCCTTCTTTATTGGACTAGGCCTCATCAATGATTCTACCGTCTGGAGTTAACTCCAAGTCAATACCTTGGAAAGGCAATTTCAATTACTTGTTGCACTCGCATTTACCGGGACCCAGTTGAATCTATAGCCCCATAACGCAGGAAACCAAAAACAGTACCTCTAGTGTGCCCACTAGGGTACTGTTTTTTATCAAGATTTTACCTCATTCCTTCATTTCCTAGCTACTTGGATTCATTCGCAGCATTCTGGGACGAGCCTTGTTGAGACTTTACGAGTAAGAAGTATGCCAGTATAGCAGCTGCGCTCGCACAAAGTAAAATGACGCCCAGCGGAACGGCTGTATCTTCGCCTGCAATGCCAACCAATGGAGCGACGACCGCGCCTAGCAGGAAGGGAACAACGCCGAGCAGCGCTGCCGCGCTTCCCGCCATGCGAGCCTGACCCTCCATCGCAAGCGGGAAGGCGGCTGTCGAGGTGATCCCGATTGCGGCTACAAAGAAAAACAACGGGATCACCAATGTGAACAGCGGTCCATTGACGACAGCGACGATTATGACAGCCGCACTTGCCACTAGGGCTAGCCACAGGCCGAAATGCAGGAAGGTGCGTTCAGATACACGATGAGACATCCGTCCGACGATTTGGGAGCCAATAATCAAGCTAATCCCATTAGACCCGAACAGGAGAGCGAATACGGTGGGAGATGCTCCATATATATTTTGATAAATGAAGGGCGTACCGGAAACATAAGCGAATACCCCGGCGATCATAATGCCCTGCGCCAGCATATAGCCCAAAAACTGGCGATCCCGCAAAAGCAAGTTATAGGCGCGCAGCTGATGCCCGAAATTCGTAGGACTGCGGCGCTCGGAAGGCAGGGTTTCCTGCAAACGCCATTTTGTCATTATGAACAAGTACGTGCCCAGAAGTGCTAAAGTTATAAATACACCGATCCATGTCGTGAACGAAAGGACGCCGCTGCCTGCAACGGGAGCCGTGAGAGGTCCCAAATTACTTACAAGCAAAAGCAACGAGAAAAATTTAGTGAGGTCTTTACCGCTATACAGGTCCCGTGCGATGGCTCGAGAGATCACGATGCCCGCCGAAGCGGCAAACCCCTGCATAAACCGAAATACGATCAATAGCCCTATATTGGGTGAGAATGCGCAAGCTAACGAAGAGGCGACATAAACTGCCATAAAAATGAGCAATGGATTTCGTCTGCCATACCCATCGCTCAGCGCCCCCGTCACGAGTTGACCCACGCCGAGTCCAAGTAAACAAGCGGTGAGACTGAACTGGATTAGGGAAGGCGTCGTATTGAATTGTTCTGCCATCTCCGGGAACGCAGGTAAATACATATCGATCGTAAATGGCCCCAGCGTCGAAAATAAACCTAGCAGCAATGCCAATCTAACCTCATGCCGATTGTTGTTATTGGTCATGTCCTCGAGAGTCTCCTAGTCCGGCTGGGCGTTGTACTGATCGTCGGTGACTTGCTCCATCCAATCGACCGCCTTACCGTCAAGATGCTCTTGAATGGCAATGTGAGTCATTGCTGTGCTTGGAGAAGCGCCATGCCAATGTTTTTCGCCCGGCGGGAACCAGACTACATCGCCGGGACGAATCTCCACAATGGGACCTCCCCAACGTTGAACTCTTCCGCAGCCTGAGGTTACAATCAGAGTTTGACCTAGCGGATGCGTATGCCATGCCGTCCGTCCACCAGGCTCGAACGTAACGCTCGCTCCGGCCGCGCGTGCAGGACCGGGTGCTCCAAACAGGGGATCAATCCGAACCGTGCCAGTAAAATATTCGGAAGGCCCCTTGCCGGAAGGCTGCGTACCGATTCTTTTGATTTCCATTTTCAAGAACCTCCATTACCAATCGATTTGTTTGCCGTCTCTGAACAATCCCCCGTTAGGCCCTTCAGGTCCGATCGTCGCCAACCAAAGGATGGACTCCGCGGCTTGCTTAGGCGTTCTCGGGACAGATGGTCCGCCCATATCTGAAAAAGCGCCTGCGCCTTGGTAGGACACTTCAAGGTAACGTCCATTGTCGAATCCCTCAGTTGTTGCGCGAAGCCAACCCTAAAATATCGCCAGAATGACTCGTTATTCGTTCTCCATCGTGGCGATGTCGATTACGAAACGATACCGGACATCCGAAGCGAGTACCCGTTCCCAGGCCTCATCGATCTGAT
Organism: Paenibacillus abyssi; assembly: GCF_014640295.1. Classification (GTDB taxonomy): domain Bacteria; phylum Bacillota; class Bacilli; order Paenibacillales; family Paenibacillaceae; genus Paenibacillus_D; species Paenibacillus_D abyssi. The sequence continues at coordinate 469,259 of NZ_BMGR01000001.1, forward strand.
TCGCGGAAATGACCTCGATCTCGGGAGCGATGTTGTGTTCGGCGCAAAAGTTCAACATCTCCTGCGTTTCGCGGATGCCACCGATCATCGACCCGGCGAACGACCGACGATGAGGGATCAGCGAGAATACCTGAACCGGCAGCGGTTCCGCCGGCGCACCGACGTTGACCAATGTACCGTCCAACGCCAACAACGAAAGATAGGCATTAATATCGATTTCCGCGCTCACCGTATTCACGATGAGGTCGAACGTACCGGCCAGTTTCTTGAACGTCTCCGGATCGTTCGTCGCGTAGTAATGGTCCGCGCCAAGCCGCAAACCGTCTTCTTTCTTCTTTAAAGATTGCGATAAAACCGTTACCTCTGCCCCCATGGCATGAGCGAGCTTCACAGCCATGTGTCCAAGCCCGCCAAGTCCGACGACAGCTACCTTCTTGCCGGGAGCGGCTCCCCAATGACGCAGCGGCGAGTACGTCGTAATGCCGGCGCACAGGAGAGGAGCGGCGGCGTCCAACTCCATACCGTCAGGTATTCGAACCACGAAGTCTTCCGTTACGACGATGTGGGTAGAATAACCACCTTGCGTATATTGCCCGTATCGGTCGATGGCTCCATAGGTGCCCGTATTCCCGCTAAGGCAATACTGCTCCTCCCCCTTATGGCAGCTCGCGCATTCTCCGCAGGAGTCAACCATGCAGCCAACCCCTACTCGGTCGCCAATGGTATACTTGGTCACTTCCGAACCGACCTGGGTAACGATACCGGCGATCTCGTGCCCTGGCACGAGAGGATATTGGACCGGTCCCCAATCGCCGCGAGCGGTATGAATGTCGGAGTGGCAAATACCAGCGAATTTAATCTCAATGAGAACATCATGCGGCTTCAGATCCCTGCGTTCGATCGTTGTCAGTTTGAAGGGGCCTTCCGGATTAAATACAGCACGTGCATTAGTTTGAATCATACATATCCTCCTGTAATCCATGAATAGAATTTCAATATTTTCATGCTTGTTTAGAAATACTAATAAGCGCAACATAAGATCGATAAACAAAACGCTTTGCCTAATCAACCTATGTTTATTATTATATAAGCAAGGAAAGGACATTCAATGGTTAAAAGAATCCGAAACGTTGATATATCAACAGAATTATACAAAATGTTAATTATCTCAGAAAGCTTGGTGACGATCACAATGGCCAAATTAGATCGGAGAATTCTTAAAACACAAGAATCCTTGAGAAAAGCTGTTATCGAACTGATGACTGAAAAAAACTTTGATGATATTACCATTCAGGATATTGCGGATCGGGCAAACGTAAACCGCGGAACCATTTATCTACATTTTCAGGATAAATACGATTTATTAGATAAACTCATAGAAGGCCATTTAAATGAATTAGGGGAAATGGATAAGTGGGCTTGCCAGATGGATTGGAGCGAAGCGCTTATACCCTATTTTGAATATTTTGAGAAAAATTACTTATTTTTTTCGACCATGTTAGCAAGCAAAGAGGCGAAAGGTGCCCCATCCTCTTTCAGAACCCGGCTTCTTGCTTATTTTATGGAAGGCTTTAAAGGTGAGATTGACAAAGAAAGTGAACGAAATACGGATTTAAGTGAAGATGTTATGTTGCAATATGCGGGGACAGCTTATGTAGGGGTGATTGAGTGGTGGATCCGAAATGGCATGCCTCATCCGCCGCAAGCAATGGCCAAACAAGTGGGAGCCCTGTTAGAAAGAACGCTTTAATCGGATATCTAATCAGAAACGACATGTCCGGCTACGGAGTCAGTCGTAACAATCTGGCCGGATTGTTGTTTCTTCATGATATACCATCCGGCTCCATCACCAGGAATATAGGCCTGTCCGTAAATCGACATGCCGTCTCGCTTCACTAAAATTTCCTTCACTTGCAATTGCTGCAGGTGATCACCGGTGCCATGACGGAAAGCGATATTGCAAATTATATAGAGTTAATAAGGACATGAAACCGATGATTATCTTATTTCTGTCCAGTCTAGCAACGAAGGATTCGATAGCGATGTCGCTTTCCGCAATATATTCAAGAATACTCCTCTTCCTCAGAACTCCGATAGCAGCACTTGACTTCCTTCCAGATCTTCCTCCCGTAATTACTGCAGTTTTTAGTTAGATGTCATATTCTCCCTTTTCGATGACATCAACGCTGTGTAATCCGAAGATCAGAAAAGAAAGCCTCGGTCCCAATGTCTACGAACAGACCAATGTTTCCCGAGGTTGCCTCCGCCTTAGTCTTGTCTAATGACATGTACTCGGCCCCATCGACAAATACTGTCAGGTGGATCTCGTCAATTTCCAACGTGAGATTAATCCATTCGGCAGGACCAATGTCCGCTCCCGCCTCGAAACGACCGTCCGGGTATTCCTGTCTCAGCCGTTCGAACCGCCAATCAGGGTATGCGAAATACTGGACGGCACGCTTATCGCGAGGCGACTCGGGCTTTGTCTTTAAGCCGTTTAACGGACGAAGGTAGACTGCTTCAAAGACATCATCACTATTGCTTATGCGATATGCCAGTCCTGCGAACCCGCGTGCATAAGCCGGAGCATCGTCTCGTAACTTACTGAACAAGTCTACCGATATCGTTCCGTTTTTGAAATCTCCAGGAATCAACAAGAATGTCGGCATATCAATGAAATCAATGTTTGGTTCGCCTTTTGAAGTTTCATCCGTCAGTGTAATGCATAATGCCTGCCGCCCACCCATTGTAGTCGGATTGGCGGTCACGGACTGAGTTCGGGCTCCTTCTGGCAGCTTCCCAAGGTCGTAAGTGATGGTCTGTGTGTTCATAGTAGTTTCCTCCTTAATTAATCGTTACGGTGCGATGGTGCATTGGCTTCTTCTGACTAATGCATCGCTGAGCGGTCCCGTGATCATATGCCCCCTGCTTGACCCGCCTGATCGAGCTTCTTGATTCATCAATTCGATCCTTTCTCTTGGATCGGGAAAGCTTCTTCTTTGGAGACATGGATCATTTCCTGGGGGAACGTTTTCTTAAAATACTTTTCGACTCGCGTATGAATATCCCGCTGGTACCAATCCGATAGACCGTTTGCTTCAAACAATTGCGGCATCCCAAGGCTCGCCGAACGCTTCCCCATTGAACCGTCCCCGATATTTAGCGTATCGATCCATATCCGATCTACGATACCCTCCAGCAATTTAGGAAAGTGAGGGGTAAACGGCAGTACGGGCGAAATCGAGGCCTGCGTAGCGATTCCGGCCTCATGCAGTTCTTTTAATGCTTTTAGCCGCAGCTTGATGCCAGGCGAATACGGTGCGAAGATATGCTTGATATCTTCCCGATCCGTTTCGATCGTCATCGAGATCAGGATGCTGCATGTCTCTTTTAGTTGGACTAACAAATCAAGATCTCTCTTAATGAGCGGACTTCGTGTCTGGATTTGCAGCAAATCCGGCGGCATATCAATCATCGTTTCCAATATTCGCCGCGTAATCGTCGCCTTTCGTTCAATCGGCTGATAGGGGTCTGTGGCTGAAGACATAAAGATATGGATGGGTTTGTTTTTGCGGCGTAACTTAACCATCTCGGTCCGATAATTTTCCGCCGCGTTCGTTTTGATATCCACCCATTCTCCCCAAGGAATATCTTTGAATCGTTGAATCGGCATTTCCCTGACATAACAATATCGGCAGGAGAACGCGCAGCCGCCATATGGATTTAAGGAATGGGTAAATCCGACATCCAAATAGCCCTTTGCTTCCGTGAGAATTTTCTTTGCAACAATATCTTGAACCGCGATCACCGTACACTTCGCTCCTTTTTCCTGAAAACCAGGACTACATATGTGATAATGGCTATTGAGCTCGTTGTAAAAATAATGATCCCTAATGGTAAAGCAGAATATTCCCCCGCAATCCCCACAAGCGGGGAAGTGATACAACCGAATAATAAAGGGAAGACACCCAGCAGCGCGGCGGCGCTGCCTGCAATATGCCCTTGCAAATCCATCGCTAATGCAGAAAATACGGGTGAGATCATTCCGATCGATCCGACTAATAAAAAAAGCGGTATAACCAGCGTAAATAAAGGTCCATGTGCTAGAACCACAATCAGGACTGCCGTGCTGGTGATCATGGCCAGCGACATTCCGAATAGAAGAAAACGACGTTCCGGCATACGTCCGGACAGTCGCCTTGCCAGATGGGATCCTAAGATTAAGCTGACACCGTTAAGCGCAAAGAGTATCGAAAACGTTTGAGGCGACACACCGTATATCTTCTGATAAATAAATGGAGTTCCCGAAATGTAGGCAAAGACGCCTGCGAACATGATGCCTGGAGCTAACGCATAACCCATAAACGTCCGATTTACAAGTAATGTTTTAAAGTTTGATAACAACCCCACTACATTGCTGGGGACACGTTGCGCAACAGGTAAGCTCTCCTTGAGCTTCCATGTTGTTATGCTCGTCAATAACAGCCCAAGAAGCCCCAAAAAGATAAACATTCCAACCCATTCGGTGAAAGAAAGTACAGCACTCCCTGCAAGCGGCGCAAGCAATGGGGCGGCATTCCCAATCATCATGAGGAGGGCAAAAAACTTTGCCAATTCGATCCCGCTGTACTTGTCGCGAACAATCGCCCGAGTGATCACAATTCCGCCGGCCGCGGCAAATCCTTGAATAAAACGTAATAGAATGAACACCGTAACATTCGGTGCAAACGCACATCCAAATGAGGAAAGGAAATAGAGTATCATCGAGATTGATAGCGGTTTACGTCGGCCATACACATCGCTTAAAGCTCCGATAACGATTTGGCCTATGGCTAATCCTAAAATGCATGCGGTTAAACTCACCTGTATGACCGATGCGCTGGTTCCAAAAAACTTCATCATTTCAGGAAATGCCGGAAGATACATATCGATTGTAAATGGCCCCAGCGCAGAAAAAGCCGCCAGTATGAGAGCAAATCTAAGCTGATGATGATCTCGCATTAAATTCATTTCGATCTACAGCTCCAATCCGTTCGTTGAGTTAAAAGACACTCTCTCCCGAAGATCAGGACGTGAATACCCGAAGGTATTCCAGATAATCTTCATCGCTATAAACATTAAAGACAATCCGTTCAAAACGGTGGTCGTGCGTATTTAGCCAGTCATTCACCGTTTCAACGGCTATTTGGGCGGCTTCCGCTTTGGGAAACCCGAATACCCCAGTAGAGATCGCGCAAAAAGCGACGCTCTTGATATCCGGAATCTCGCTTGCTTCACGATATCTATCCTGCGGGGGTCTCTCGTCGTTGAGAAGACCTTCGCCCCGGCGGCTATGGCCAACTGTAGCGCAGCCAATCCGACCGAGCTGGTACCGCCTCGAATCAGCAGCGTTTCCCCTGCTGCTAACCTTATTGATAACCTCTGCAATCCTAGGATTAGCGTTCAATACATTGTCGCGGAAGACAGGAGCCAAGTTATACGGAGGCCCCCCTTTTTCTCCCTCTAGAGTGACAATTTCCTTTTCTCTTCGGAACATTTTGCATTTCGTATCTCTGCATTTATAATATAAGCAATAAAGTACATTTGAAAGTAGGCACCTTTTTATTATGTAGGAACCTAAAAGTAACTAATGGAGGGACACGAATGTTACCCAATAGCAAAGAATTGCCCTTATGCCCTGTCGCGACAACAGTCGGCTTAATCGGCAACAAGTGGAAGCTGTTTATATTACGGGAGCTGCTTCCCGGTGCCAAACGTTTCGGCGAGCTTCGTAAAAGGATACCCGATATTAGTCAAAAGGTATTAACGCAAAACCTGAGATCGATGGAGGAAGATGGGATTGTTACTCGCGAAGTCTTCGCCGAGGTTCCGCCAAGAGTCGAGTACCAGCTTAGCGAGCTCGGAAATTCGTTACGGCCCATTATAAGCGTGATGGAAGTCTGGGGATTAAATTATCAAAAGAATGTAGCAGCCGCTGTACATGCGGAATTAGAATCCTTATAATTAAGCGCGTCAATAAGTAGATGTTTGTTTGAAGGCTATAAGCTCTCGGTACGCCGAATGATTGAACCGGAGAGTGCGTTTGGAGAAATGAAGAGCAACTGGAGCTTCCGGCGATTCCTGCTTCGCGGCTTACCGAAGGTGAGCCTGGAAGTCGGGTGGCTTTCGCTTGCCCATAATCTGGTCAAATGGGTAACGATGAACCAAAAAGCGCGAATCGTGGGGGTCAAGTAACCCCCAAACTCGCGCTTTTTTGCTTAAACTCTGAAGACAAGGCCGTCCCTGCGTAGCAAAAAACTGCTTTTGGGACGGCTCCTCTTAATTTTACAGTTTATTTCCGGGTAATTCTTACGTCATCGATATGCAGTACGGTGCCGCCTGGGGAATCCACATAGAATCCTGCATCGATTTGTCCATTCGTAACGTAAATGTTATCAACGCTGATATATTTCCATACTCCGTCATTTGAAATATTCTGATAGATTGCATTGCCTCCATAATTTGCAATTTCCGCTCTCGCGATCGTCGGGGTCGCATATTGCAGCCTGACCCAAGCCTCAAATTTGTAATTACTGTTGTTTAACGGAACATTGATGACCTGATGTATGCTCTGCTGATAAGCACTGCTGGAATAAAAGTAAGCACGCTTATCTCCCGTCCATGAAGACATCGGCGGGTTAGATCCCGATCCGCTGTCGACACCGTAAGCAATGGCCTGGCCGGAAGGATGCCACTCGGTCCAGTTGCTTCCCAATGCGTCATTCCGCTCGAAGTCCGGATTATCCAGTAGATTCACCTCAGATAATGGTGTTCCAGGCGGTGTAGATGAAACCAGGATACGATCCAGATTGACATTGCCGCTGTCAGCAAGATCATACTTGTAGGCGATGGTGTTCCTGCCCGCATTTAAGGATAAAGTCTGCGTCTGGTCCTGCCACACATCCCAACTCGTTCCCGGACTGGTTAAGCTCGCTTGAACAACGTCAACACCATTGACATAGGTGCTGAGTGTATTCGTTGTGCCCGTGCCGTTCGCATATCGCAGCGCAACCTCATAGTTGCCTGCCGATGGAACGGTCACTTGGAAGGAAGCCGCTGCTCCCGCGAGAGTCATGTTATCCACGAATGCTTTGCCGCTGTAGAACTTATGATTCTGATTCGTACTTGCCCCTCCCGACAATGCTGCGCTTTCCGCTTCATATTTGGCGATGGCAGGATGGAATGGAACGGAGATATAGTCTATATTGACGTTACCTGTATCGCCTGCATCGTTATAATATTTATACGCAATAGCATTCCGGCCGGATGACAATGGAATCGTCTCACTCTTGGTAGACCAAGTACTCCAGTTCGCAAGATTGGGAAGATTTGTTTGTTTTACCTGCTTTCCATTTGCGAATATACTTACCGTCTTATCCGCCCCCGTGGCATTGGCGTACCGCAAATCAACATTGTAATCGCCGCCTGCTGTTACATCCGCGTAGAAGGTAACAGCAGCACCCGTGTTATGGAAGCCATCTACAAATCCATTGCCGGAATAGCCTGCATGGTTGTTATTAACCGATGCTTTCGTACTTGTCGTATTCCCGGAAAGCGAAGCTTCTTCCGCTTCCAGCTTCATGGATGCCGCCGATACGGTTCCATTGCCGGTTACGACAATGTCCTTTGCAGTTGAGCTGGCGGCGGTTACCTTGACATAAGTCACATCGCCGTAAATACCTTTCCCTGTGGCCCATCCTTCGCCATCCGACGCTTTCAAAGCAGCGAGATCCGCATAAACAGGAAGCGGCATGCTGTTGCTTGCAACCCCTGTGCCGGCTTTGCCGTGAATCTTGACTATATAATCCTGAACATCAGGGATATAAGTACCCGATTTGGCAGCAATGTTGAAGGAAATACCGTTTGCTCCTTTATCCTGTACCGTCATCGTTTGCTTGAAATTTTCACCGTCTTCATAATCGTAAGTTGCTCCATCGTCATCATAGTAAGTAAAGCTGGTTGCTGCCGTATCCGGGAACACATCCACTTCGATCGTCGAAACCGCGCTTTCCCCAATATAATCTTGAACTTCCTGCGAAGGAATGATCGCGCCTTGCTTGATGAACAGCGGAATATCCGACCACGTTTCGGCATTCACAGGATACGAGATTGTCTGACCGCCGGAATACGTATCACCTTTAAAATAATCGGTCCATCTTCCTGCAGGCAGATAGATTTTTTTAACTGTCTGGCCCTTGTCAACGACGGGAGCTGCCAGCATCCAATCTCCGAACATCCAAGCGTCCACGTAGTTGCTGACATTCGGGTCCGTCGGATAATCAAAAATCAGAGGTTTTACGAGTCCGTTGCCATTCTCATACGCGCTTCTTTCATATGCGTACATATAAGGAATCAACTTATATCTTAAGTGAATTGCACTCTTGGCGGCTTCTTCTGCTGTGTTTCCATAAAGCCAAGGCTGTCTTTGATGATAAAGATTACCATGGACGCGGAATACCGGTGTCAATGCGGCAAATTGCATCCATCTGGCGTATAGCTCAGGGCTCGGGTTGCTGTCAGACGGATTAAATCCGCCCGTGTCCATTCCCCACTTCGGCTGCCCAAGGTTGACGGAAGAAAGCATTACGGTGCGCTGTTCTTTCATGCCCGAAGCCCAGCCCACCTTCTCGCCCATTTCAAATTGAGCGCCGATATCGCCCGACCACAACGTCGTCGCGTACCGCTGTGCACCGGGGTAGAACGTTCTAGCCGTCTGCCACACTCTTGTCGCATTGTTCGTATAAGCCCTCTGCCCTTCGTACATCCCTTGGGAGAGATGAGTCGTCGTGAAATTACCAAACCAATATTGCGCAGCCCCGGAAGCCACCTTATCCGTTTCGTCATTCCACCAGCCAATAATGCCTTTGTCGAAAGCATCCTTTGAGTGATCCCAATACCATGACCGCATGCTGGCATTGTAAGGATCTATACTCCTTACCAGCACGGGGATGAAATAATCTTGGTACTCATTATGGCCAGGGTACCAATAGCCTCCGGCTTCCGAATCATAATACTGACTTGTTCTGTTTCCGTTGTGATCTTGAGTAACAATTCTTGGCTTAGTAATCCCGATCATTTTGATACCCTTCGCGTCCATGGCGGATTTGAAAGCCGGGCCGGCATCCGGAAAGTTCGCCGTGTTCCAAGCGAATTCTCCATAGTTTGATTCTCCGTATTTCTTCCAATCATAATCAAGACCGTACCCGTCAATGGGAATGTTCTTCGCGCGATACATATCGACCATGCCCGTCATTTCGGCTTGATCCGTGTCCCACTCAAAATTCATAAAACCGAGAGACCACTTCGGCAGCATCGGCGATTTCCCTGTGATCTCGGCAACGCCGGACATAATCTCCTCCGGTTCGCCGACAATTGCGTAATACTCAACATCCGTCTTTGTATATCGGCGGCCCTCCGTTGGCGTGCCTCCATAATAAAACTCCAACTTGCCGGTAGTATCGGTATAAGGATATCCTCCGTCACTGTCAACCAGGATTCCGTATCCGGCCGTCGACCACATCAGCGGTCCGCCCGAGTCCCCTTGATTACCCGCGTGAGCTGGATGATCGCTTGAGTTTCTGAGAATATCCGGTGCCGCTTCATTAGCATTGTAGCTGCGGATGCCATAGATATTATGATTAGCGCTATGCATGAAACGGATTCCATCGTAGAAAACGCCTCCGCCGGATGGCTCCCACAACAATGTCGTGCCGTCTGTTTTTTTGATCGTAACTCGAGTCGGATTTTTAACAATTTCCACTTTCATCTTCGCTGTTGTAATCGTGATTGGATCACCCGATGTATCGATGGCCGACCCGACGGCACTCCAAGTTTTATTCGGGTCAATCATCGGGGTGTCGGGACTAGGCGATACATTGTTTGGCCGGTACGATACTTTTATGATATCTTCCTTCAACACATCGAATATGAGCGTATCGTCATTCGCCTCTGCTCCGTTATCTATGGTTAACGTGAGGGTGTCTCCCGTTACAGTTGTTCCAATCACGTTGCCGAGCGCATTGACATATGCGTCCGCCCGTGGAATGGGAAACGGCGCAAGTACAGAACAGAAAAGCGCAAGTGCGAGACCCGACAGTAGAATACTTCTCATCGTGTTCTTATAAAAGCTCCCCATTGGTTCGCCACCTTTCGTGAATTAATTCACTGTGATATGGAAGTCCGTTCCTTCCCATCGATCGATAATGGGTTCCATAATGCCATTCGCATTATCGTCCCAAAGGAAGGTGAAATCGACTATTGTTCCAGAGGTGAATGGACCAACCGATATTTCATGATCCAGACCACCGTCTTGAGATCCATTGGGCATCATCTTGACATCCACAACATTTTGCCAATTGTTCACCCCTTGATGCACCCACCCGGAAGCGCCGGTGCGGAACGTGATCCGATAACCTGCCGGTACAGAAGTGATCTGACGGTCGAACTGCCAAATGTAGGTTTTATCGAGATCGAGGTAATCTAGATTGATGGCTCCGATATTGGATGCGTTCTTCCAGATCGTAACGGTATGAATACCCTTCTTCAGTCTTACCGTCAATTCAGATGTTGCCCAAGAGCTCCAGCTCCCGGTTGCAGGAAATGAGATGGTTCCGGCATAATTACCATCTATGAAGATATCACGCGTCGCATCCGAACCGCCGTTGGAATAACGAAAACGCAGCACTTGATCGTCATCTTGAGAAGCCGAGACCGTGAAAGTAACGCCGTCATTGTTGTCAAAGTTGTCAACAAAACCGGTTCCCGAATACCCGGCATGGTTCGTATTGACGCCGACATTCACTTTGATCGCATCCTCCGCTTCGTAAATATCGTCTGTAGGCGTCGTAAAGGCACGTTTCATATAAATCATATCCCAGTATTGTAAAGAAGGTATTGTAAACGAAACATACTTGCCTTTGCTGTCCGTACCCGTCGTGAAGCTGAGCGATTGCGTGCCCCCTAGCGAAATGTCAGGAGATGCCAGATAAACGCCTGTTACGGATTCCTGATTACCGATGTAGACTTTAGTAGCCAAATTGGTTAGCGTCGTCGGAGCCGAGTCGGAATTGCGCCAATCGGTATCGGTGCTGTTCTTCAAGTTTATCAGGTGCACGATGTTATAGTTGTCGCTTTGCTTCATGAAGTGCCAGATGCTCCCTGCGGTTCCGCTCCCCGCAACCGGCTGGCCGGAGATCTCAACGAATTGCGCGCCTGAGTCACTGTTGAACACATCTTTATCGAACAACAAATTCTCGTATGCGGTAATGAAATTGTAGTAATTCTTCATCGCTTCCTTCAGACTGCTGCGCATTTGCTTCGACCGGTTAGGGAAGTACGGATGGCCCAGCATCTGATCGCCCTCGCCCATCTCGATCCGGGTAGCGCCGGAGGCCGCGAGGGCTGCTCCCGTCAGGCGGACGGACGGCTCATTGAACGTACCGAGCGTCATGCTGTCCAGGTTGATGAAGCCTGTATCTCCTGCTTCTTTCGCCACTCTCACCGTATGCGAACCGGCTGTCAGCCAGACGGTGTGGTAAGCGTCGAATTTCCAGGTGCCCCAGCTGTCCTGATCCAGGAAGCCGGTGATTTGTTTAACAAAATTGCCGTCCACATACAGGCTGCGGGAATTGTTGGTCCCCGTATCGTTTCCGTAGCGGAATACGAGGCCATGCCAGCCATCCTCCGGCACTTGAATCGAAAACTCGACATAGTCGCCGTTATCACCGAACCCGTCCACGAAACCGCTTCCCGTATAACCCGCATGATTATTGTTCGTCGTAACGCCGTTCAGCGTCGCAGACTCCGCCTCATACGTGGTGCCGGTGTTTTCCTCATAGTTCATATAGGCCGCCAGCACAACCGCTTTCTGACCATTATTGCGCTTTGCTTTGTCAATAAGAGCCTTCAACTCGATGTAGTCGTTTGCATTGCCCCAGATTTCCGTGTAGGTAAAATCGTATTGCGCATTCTTCGTGACATCGTCGAATGCCCAGCCATTCGCTGCGCCGTCGACGTTGTTAAAGGTGAGGACCTTGTCGCTCATATTGTTGCTGTTCAAGTTGCTCCTCAGATTATTTATAAATCCGGAGAAACTGTTATCCAGATCGATCACGTTTCCATAGTAGTCATAGGGGTCGGCTCGCTCGCCCATCTGGTCAAGATGTATGCCGTCAAACCCGGCTGTGGAGATCATGTCCCGGTACTGGGCGAAGATGTAATTCTGCCAGTTGGTATCGGCCGGGTTAAAGAGCCATAGCCACGTATCGGGGTCATTGTCAACGAAGTCGAATCCCATTTGTGTCTGATGAGCGCTGTCCTCATACATCGCCCACTTGGGGTCTACACCGGAGATCGACTCATAGTTGTGAAGCGCAGCATAGTTCATCGTATACGGCATCGCAGCTGCATTGTAGTTGTGCATCGATGAAATCAGGTTCTGAATGGTTTGCCAGTACATCGTGTGCTTGCCGCTCCAGTCCGTCCAGTATTCGTCAATCACCCCATTTGTACGTTTAATGTTGTTCTCATGGCGCCACATCCAGTCATATAGCTGAAAAGCATTCGTGTGATAATCCTCCATCGTTCGCTTTACTCTGGCGTCCGTAACAGAGGAAGCTTCAGAAGGATATTCGCTCATGTACCCGTAGCGAGGAAAGCGGGTCCAGTTGCTGGATACGTCGATTGCGGTAGCACCTGTGGATGCGCCGGCTGCAACATGAACAAAGTAGCCTTGAAAATCAGTATTTGGCGTCGTCCATGTGAATGTGATTGTGGTGGAAGCTCCGTTTGGAAGTTGAATAGAAGAGGAGTCGGTATGCAATAGCGTTTCCAGATGATGAATCGAAAGATCGACATTTCCGCTAAACGAAGCGCCGGATTCATTCGTAAGTTCCACCTTGATTGAAGCCGCGTTTCCGGGATTGTACCTCGCTTTGTCGGTGTACACCCTTTTAATGATCCCTGTCCCGGAAGCTTGCACAGAAGGCGGCACAATCCCGGACATCGCAATGAGTACGAACGACATGACCAGTCCAACCAGGCAACTTACTCTTCGCATATCACATCTCTCCTTTTACAAGATATTGAATCTTGTCCCGTGTTATAGCAATCTCCCATCTAGGGAGGCTAATAAGGAACAATGGTCTAATCAGCTTGCTTTATTCGTATAATCACCATATCCCAATAGAGCAGCGGCGGGAGCTCCAGCCTAATCACCTTCCCTCGCGGAGTAACCTCGATCAGGTAATCCAAGGGAATCGGTCTTCCGTAGTTTACATCAGGGCTTGCGAGAAGAACCGACTCCACTTCGCCGTCCAAGGCAACTGAAACTAGGCGATGCTCGACCGGAGCTTGCGCGTGCTTAGGCTCATTCCAGAAGTCATCCGCCGCAGAGACCAGATTAATGAAATGAAGGAGTTTCATAGACTCGCATTCCACTATCATCGTCCATACTTTCCCTGCTTCCCCGTAGGTGCTGTAAGGAAACCCTTCCAACCGATACTCCAAATTATCGCCGTCGGCGTGGGTCATCGACACGTCCTTCAGTCTGTTATCGTAGAGAATATGACCATAGCGCACGCCGAAGTCGGCATAATTGCGTACGACGCCCATAAAATCCGGTCTCAGCTTGGAGTGATCGACATAGTAGCCTTGCGTCAATACGCCGCCCGCTTCCCCATGAAGCAAATGGTAAGCCCTGTTTGCCGTGATCACCGCATTCAGTAAGCGGAATGCATGCTCAGCTCCCTCCTCGCCAAGTGGTCCTAGTTCGCGAAACGGCTTCAGGTAAGCAGCGAGTATCACTGGCTTTCCTTCGCTGCAATGTTTAGCCCAACGAATGATATCCGCTAAATGATGGTAACGTTCATACGGCTTCCAAACCTCCACATATATGGCATCCTGACTCGTTCTGGCAACGGGATCGACAGGCCAGTTGCCCACGTTGTTAAAGATGAGCGCAATATCGTTCTTTGCTTCTGAAAGCTCGGCTCTCGCCGCTTCAATCAATGGTGCGAACTGCGTCTCAAGCCTCTCCAGCCTCTGCACTCCGCCCAATCGCGACCAGCCTGTCTTAGGAAAACCATAGGTATCCATATGAATTCCGTCGAAATCCAGAATCTTCACAGCCCTCTTGTACTCGTTCACAATATGGCGATGCCAAGGACTGTCCGGTGCAATATTCATAATGTTGAAGATTCCGATAAAATCATACGGTTCCCCTGCGCTTGTATATAACCTCCAATCTGGATGCCGCTCGGCAAATTCCTTACTGGCCGCATATACTGCGCCATAGGCCATCGCTTTCATGCCGCAGTCGTGGCAAAACTGAATCTTTTCCTCCACGACTGCGCGGCTCACCTCCCGCCCCATCAGATCCACATACGTATCGTCTTCGCTCACCAAGTCATCATGCCGGTACATCCAATCGTAAAATTGCACAAGATTCAGGTGAAGCTTGGCCAGCCACTTCACGTCCTCCCTGTCACCGGCTTCAGCGCTGCCAAAGTCGCTGAGAAAGCCATAACGCGGCGCAACCCGCCAATCCGAGACGACATCGAAAGCTGTTGTCGACAAATCCGCTGCTATGCCCTCAATGGACAGCACTGCCTCAGCTCCGTATCCAGTGAATGCGGTTTCAAACGGCCCAGCCTCTATATATACTGTCACGGTATCGTCAGGTAAGATTGCAATCGATGGCACAGAATGAAATCCCACCTCCATATCCAGTTCCCGGATCGTACAGCTTACTGCCATGGTTTGCTCCGTGGCCCCATCGTTCGCCAGTTCAATAGCTAACGTAATCTTCTCCCCGCTTTGGAACTGTGCCTTGGTGGGGTATATATCTTGTATTCGTACGCTAATTTGATCCAAATCCATCATCCTTTCAGCGCTCCAGCCGTGATACCTTTAATGAAATAACGTTGGAACAGTAAGAATACCAACACCGCCGGAGCCAGGCCGATCAAAGCCGCTGCTGCCATCAGGTTCCACTTCGCGCCATACGTTTGAAAGAACATGCTGATGGCGAGCGGAATCGTCCGCATCTCCTGACTCTGCAGGAAGAACACCGCTTGTCCGTAATTGTTCCAAATACCGAGCCCGGTCAAGATCACAACTGCTGACGTTACAGGCCGCAGGAAATGAAACGTCACACGGTAAAATGCGGTGAAGTAAGTACAGCCATCCAAGACCGCCGATTCCTCGACCTCCTTCGGCAGCGTACGGATAAAGCTTGCATAGAGAAATACGGACAACGGCAAAGCGTTGGCGGCGGTGAGCAGAATCATCGCCCAGTACGTATTGATCCCGTCAATCGATTTCATCAGGCTGTATAGCGGTACGGTAATAATGATTGCGGGTATCATCATGCAGGCCAGCAGTGTGTTGAATATTGTAAGATTCAACCTGCTTCGGTACCGGGCAATGGAATAGCCGGCTGCGCTGGCGACAAACACAATCAATGTCACGGCCAAGCAAGTAATGATCGTGGAATTGAGCATCGCCCTTCCCAGCTTGGAGCCGTTCCACGCGTCGACGAAGTTGGTAAAGTAAAAGTCCGGCAGCAAGAACAGGCCTTTAAACATGCTGCCGGCCGGCGTATTCATTGCAAGGTACAATAGGACATAGAACGGGATGATCGATATCAGAACCATCATCCCGCCGATTAAATATTTTAATCCTTGTCTTAATTCTGGGCTCATATCGTTTCCCTCTCACAGCTCATATTCGGATTTCCTTGTGATTCGTAGAAAGAGCACAACCGGAATCAGTATAATCAGGAACAGGATCAGCGCAACGGCAGTGGAATATCCCGTAAAGCTTCCATATAGCATTCTCAGAATATAGATGCTAAGCGACTCCGTTGCATAACCGGGTCCGCCATCGGTTAAAGCAACGATAATTTCAAAGACGGATAAGGAACCGATAATATTCGTGACCACATTGATCTTGATTGCCGGGTACAGCAGCGGCAGCGTCACATAGCGCAAAGCCCCCCACCTGCTTGCTCCGTCGATCGTCGCAGCTTCGTAAAGGTCCGCGGGAATCCCTTGAAGTCCGGCTAGATAAACGATCATGGTCATGCCGACATACTGCCACACATTCACCGCGATGAGCACGACGAGCGCTGAAGAACTCTCCCCCAGCCAATTGACATCCAAAAATCCCAGTCCGATCTCCTTCAGCACATGAGCCAGATAACCTCTCTCCGGCTGGAGAATGAAGTACCAGACGTACCCCATAATGAGCGGGCTGATGACGGCGGGCAAATAAACGACGGCTCTTACGAACCCTTTGCCCGGCAGTCCCCGGTCCAAGAACAGCGCGTATAGTAGACCGAACAAATTCAGGAGCGGCGCGCTGCCAAGGGCAAAGAGTATCGTGATCCGCACATCGTTACGGGCCCGGTCATCCGCAAAGAAATCGATAAAGTTCTGCAGCCCGACAAAATTCGGAGTAGTCATGCCGTTGGAATCCGTCAGGCTGATGCCAATGCCCTGGGCAAGCGGATACAGAAAAAACAAACCAAACAGCAGGATTGCAGGCAGCGCCATATAACGATGCAGATTAGCATTGATTTTGTGAATCCATATTCGCATGGTTTCTCTCTCCTGTTATGTGATTGCTATTTATTCGTGGCACTCCATGCTTTATCCCATGCTTCCTTATAAGCAGCGGCAAAATCGCCGGAGCTTGCGTATTTGCCTGCGAGAAGCTCCTGTACCATTCTTCCTGCATCATCGCCTGAGAAGCCCGAAGGTGTTTCGGTGAACGCAATATTCACGCCCGTTTCCAGCGCCGCTGCAGCTTGATCCTTCAGCGGACCCCAATCCGCACTGACATCCGTGAATGCCGGAGGAGATTTCAAGAATTCACTGTACGCTTTTAAATTCTCAGGCTGGAACAGGAATTCCAAGAACAGCTTCGCTTCTTCCGGATGCTCCGACTCCGATGTGATGGCATACACGGAATCCTCCGCGGAGAGCACGACGGGCTCCGTACCGTCCACAATGGCGGGAAACGGTGCAAACCCGATATTCCCGGCCATGTCAGGGTTTAGCTTCAGCAGGTCTCCAAGCACCCACATCCCTTGGCTGAACAGCGCCGACTGGCCGCTTGCGAATGCTTCCTTCTGGTTATCGTAAGTCGCCGTCAAGGCATCCTTATTAATCAGTCCCGCTTCCTTCAGCTCCAGCAGCCTTCCGGCGAAAGCCTCAATTCCTCCGCCTGCCGCATCGAATTCAAGCTTGTCGGATTCATTGTTGATGAATGCCTTCCTTGCGTCCGTTACTCCATGCTTCTGCTTAATGACGCCGTGTGCCATAAACTCGATCAGATGTCCGAGCGTCCAGGAATCCTTGCCCGCCAGGAACATCGGCGTCATTTCCGGCTTCGCGTCTTTAATCGTTTGGAGGTTTGACTTGAATTCCTCCCATGTCGCCGCTTCCTTGAGTCCGAGCTCCTCGAACACTTGCTTGTTGTAGAAGATGCCCGCCATCGTCACATTCGTCGCAACGCGGAATTGCTTGCCCGTCTTGATATCGGTGTTCAGTTCTTTGATAGCCGGCAGAACGCGCGCCCAGAAGGCTTCATTGGACAGATCCAGGTACTTGCCTTGATCGACATAATCCTGTGCATAAACCGTCGTAATATCCGGCACGTCCCCCGAGGCGAATTTAACTTTAATGACGTTGCTTGCATCCTTCTGGTATTCCTGCTCTACTTTAATATGAGGATGCTCTGCTTCAAACTTTGTGATCAGCTCATTTATGAGATCGATCGTTTCAACCTTACCTGTGAAAAACTTTAACGTTACCTCTTCTTTCTGCTCGTTTGTCGCGGAGTCGTTCGTGTTGTTCGTAACGTTCGTGTCATTCGCCGCAGCGGCATTCTCCCCGTTACTTGTATTGCCGGCTGTGCTGCTGCCGGTCGAGCTGCAACCCGCAACAAGCATGATAACCAATACGGCACACATCAACCATGAAATAAGACGTCGATTCACTTTATTTCCTCCCCATAAATTGTTTGTCTATTGCCTCTCTAGCGTAACTCTTCATCCTTACTTCTTAAAATACCTGATATTCGCGATTTTGGTACGCTTTTTTTAGATGTGCTTTACAATCTGTCCATAATATCCTATAAAATTAATTTGACTAGTAAATATCTAATAAAGATAAGAGGGATTCCTATTAAACTTCCTTTTCGTCTTAGACACTACCGTGAATGGAGCCTGATGTCCAAGCTGACCGTGATGTCTTGTCTCCTGCTCTGTCTGTCGGTTTTCTTGGAATCCTATCTTTCTTATATTCAATACACCCGTGATTTTCAGCGCCAGTCCTCAGAAAGAGTACAGCAAATCATCGATCAGGCTGCTCTGAATATCGATACGTATCTGGATGACTTGTACCGGTTGACCCTATCCCCTTATCGAAATGCCGGCATCATGAAGGCGCTTGAGGAACCTCCCGGGGAAACGGAGCTGGAGCAGCTGGAGAAACGGCGTTTGATTGAAAATTATTTGGATGAAATCATGATTTATCCCCGCGAGGATATTTTGCGCGTATCGATTGTTACCGACCATATTTACTCCAGCGCCCGCTTGCCTACGAATCTCGTTCCGGATGAGAGCTTGGAAGCCTACGACTGGTACAAACAAGCGCTGGCTTCCCAGGAATATATCTTTGTGCCTGCGCGTAATAATGAGTTCGTCCGAAGCAAAGGCAGTGTGGAGGTATTCTCAGTGATCAAGCAGCTCAGAAGCATAAGCAATACGCAAAACATCTTGGGTGTGATCAAAGCGGACGCCAACTATAACGCCATCGTGGAAATTGTAGACCGGGCCGAGATGGGTTGGGGAGGCGGATTATTCATCCTTGACGAATATAATGAATTTATTTATGCCTCTGATGAAACGCACAAGGGTACGGCGCTATCTGCACTGTCTCAGGATATTCCTAACAATGATAATTACTTATACAATACATCTGCTATTCCCAGGACCAATTGGAAGATTGTTGCGGTTAATTCGGTACAAGAGATGAATCGCGAAGCCATCCAAACGCGCAATCGAGCCTTGATGTTCTCTATTGGCAGCGCGCTCGTCTTTATCCTGCTGCTCATGATTTATGTACGGTACTTTCTAAAACCGCTTTTATCCATTGTGATGCTTATGAAAGAAGTAGAAATAGGCAAGCTGGACGTGACCTTTCAAAGCAGCCGGAGAGATGAGATGGGCTATTTGGGATCCGCCTTCAATCGCTTAGTCAAACGAATCGGCGAGATGCTGCAAGAGAATACGACGCTGGTGCGCGAGGTTTATGAAACCAAACTGCTGCAGCAGGAAGCGCAGATCAACGCCTTATTCAGCCAGATTCAGCCCCACTTCATCTTTAACACGCTCAACATGATCAGTTTGTCGATCCAATCCGGCAAGCCGGACAAGGCGAATCAACATATTCATGAGCTGAGCAAAATTCTGCGAAGCATGTCGCAATGGGACAAGGAAATACCGCTGTACAAGGAAGTGGACTTGCTTCATGCTTATCTGAGCATCCAAAGCAGCCGATACGAGGGACGACTCTCCTATCACATTGCGGTCGATCGCGCCTTGGAACGTTATCCCGTCCCCGCTCTGCTGCTTCAACCGCTGGTGGAAAATGCTGTCCTGCACGGCTGTGAGCGAAAAAAAGGGCCAACAACGATTACCGTCACTGCCGAAATCGTTCAAAACCGTGTTGTTTTTGCAGTAAAGGACGACGGCCAAGGCATAGACATGGAGACGCTGCATCGCCTTCAGCGAAAAGTCGACGGATTGGAAGAAGACAGCGGCGGTAACGGAAGCAGCTCCGGCATCGGGCTCGTCAATGTAAATCAACGAATCAAGGTGCGTTACGGGCAGGAATACGGGTTAAGCATCTCAAGTTCGATTCATGAAGGAACAACAGTGGTCCTTACGATTCCTAATATGGCACCTAAGGAGGCATGCGATGTTTAAGCTGATGATTGTAGATGACGAACCGTTAACGCGGCAATTTTTCAAGACAAACATAAGCCTGATGCACCCGCAGTGGTTATGCGCCGGCGAAGCCGGCGACGGAGAGGAAGCATTGGCCCTTCTTGATCAAGGAGAAGTCTTCGACCTGATCGTAACTGACATCAAGATGCCGGGCATGTCAGGACTCGAGCTTGTGCAGAAACTGGCCGAACGACCTTCCAGGCCTCACACCGTCATCCTCTCCGGATACGACGAATTTCTCATGGCCAAGGAAGCGATGAAGCATGGCGTTCATGATTATTTGCTGAAGCCGATCGTAAATGAGGAGGTGACCGCTGTCTTAAGTAAGCTTGCTTCGCAGCTGACAGCCGAGCGATCGGATGAAGCGGCTTATCGATCACTGTTGTCATTGTCGACGGAGTCGCGGGAGCAGGTGGCCAGAAATTTTCTGCGCGCTGTCATCTCTGACAACAATATGGAAATTAAAATATTGTATCCTATGCTGCATCGGTTAAAGATCAGCTTGCTTGACGCAGAAGGAGCCATCATGATTGTGGACCTGGACGAGAGCCAGCTGTTCGAACGCGAAATCTCAGCCAGTCACAAGGCCTTATACCGTTATATTGTGCATCAGACCGCAAACGAGCTGACAGCCTCCAGCCCGGGGACAATTCCCTTTATTGACAATGAGGAGCGAACGGTATTGTTTGTGGCCGGCGATGACGCAACCGATGTCTTTCATCGCTGCCAAGATTTATTCGAGGAGTTGTCGCGGAAAATAGTTGAGATGACGAATCTCCATCTGCATGGGGCATTGGGCTCTCCGGAAATGGAGGTTCTGCAGCTCATCTTCTCCTACCGTAAAGCATCTCAAGCGATGAAGCGGCTCTTGTTTACGGAACCGAAGGAAACCGGGACCTTGTTCATGGATGACACGGAACTGCATCTGAGGGTACGGAGACTGGAAAAAGCGGTCTCAACCCTTCCTGCTGCCTCCGCGGAAGACCTCGGAATGAAGCTTCACGCTTCGCTTCAGTTGATTGCCAAAGAACTGGAGCCGATGGATCGAAGGAAACTGGTTCTAATTGGCCTATATATATTAAAGAATGTGAGACGCGTCTTCCCAGAGGAAACGATTCAGGAACGGATCGGTGCCGCATTGCAAATCATGAAGCAGCAAACATTATCCGGACCGGAGAAATACAGCTCGGCTGATGCGGTTTCCTTATATCGCAAAATGCTGGAAAGCGTGTATGCCGAGGTACAGCAGGAACGTCCTCTCCATGCACCGGAAAGCAGCGAACATGAGATTGTAACAAAAGTAAAAGCTTATATCATGGAGAATTTCACCGAACCTATTAGTCTGGGTCATATTGCAGAGAAGATGGGGCTCTCCTATAGCTATTTAAGCAGCTTGTTTCACCAGAATACACAAGAATCCTATATCAAATATTTGACGCGCGTCCGCATGGAGTATGCGGCCTCCCTACTGCGAAAGAAACCCGCGGTAAAGGTCTATGACGTTGCTGAGAAGATCGGCTATGTAAGCGTTAAGCACTTCTCGTATGTCTTCAAACAGCACTTCGGAATTCCGCCCGGCCAGTACCAGGACAAATTCATCCGATAATTTCTGCATAGACTACAATATCTATAAGCATTTCTACCTCCGAATACATAAAAAGGATTCGCATTTCTGCGAACCCCTGACTGGATGTCATAACAACATCTATGGATATCTATAACTGAGAATACATAATTGCTTTAAAAAAAGTTATCTAAAAAATCATACAGAAATTAACTCAAACTTATGATACAGTTCGGCGAGCTGTCTGTACCGGCAGGTTTTCGCTTAGACCAAGCGTCTGCGCTGTTGAAGTCTGAATTTCTTCGATAAGCTCTGGTTTATTCATTAGTGATTCGCCATAAGTAGGAATCATTTCTTTTATTTTCGGTGCCCAGGCTTTTATATGTTGCGGGAAGCATTTTGCTATGACCTCAAGCATGACGGAAACGGCGGTAGAAGCACCCGGAGATGCGCCGAGCAATGCGGCGATCGAGCCGTCAGCGGCACTAATAACTTCCGTACCGAATTGTAGCGTTCCTTTGCCTGCAGCAGTATCCTTGATAACTTGCACACGCTGGCCCGCTACGACTAAATCCCAATCCTCATTTTTGGCGTTCGGGATAAACTCCCGTAATTCTTCCATGCGCTTTTCTTTCGATAACATAACTTGCTCGATCAGGTATTTTGTCAATGCAAGGTTTTTTGCGCCTGCCGCCAACATCGTTACGAGATTATCCGGTTTTACGGAAGTGATCAAATCAAACATGGAACCGGATTTTAAAAACTTTGGTGTGAAGCCGGCAAACGGCCCGAATAACAACGATTTTTTATTGTCGATATATCTTGTGTCAAGATGCGGAACAGACATTGGTGGAGCACCAACCTTAGCTTTGCCGTATACTTTTGCGTGATGCTGCTCTACAACAACCGGATTATTACAGACCATAAATAGTCCGCTTACCGGGAATCCTCCAATATGTTTTCCTTCAGGAATACCGGATTTTTGCAGCAAGTGCAGGCTTCCTCCTCCGCCCCCGATAAAGACGAATTTTGCAGTACGGCGTTCGACGCTACCGTTATCGACGTTGCGCACTTTTAATTCCCATAACCCGTCGCTAGTACGTTTTATATTATCAACACTATGTTTGTATTTTATCTCGACGTTCTTACTCTTTAAATGGTTAAATAACATGCGTGTTAAAGCACCAAAATTGACATCAGTTCCAGAGTCAATTTTTGTTGCAGCGATAGGTTCATTGGTTGAACGGTTTTTCATCATAAGTGGAATCCATTCCATCAGTTTTTCCGGGTCATCGGAAAATTTCATCCCTTGAAACAAGGGATTGTTAGATAGTGCTTCATAACGTTTCTTTAAAAACGTTACATCCTGTTTTCCTTGTACAAAACTAATATGAGGCAATGACATGATAAAGTCCTGCGGATTATTTATCAGCTTGCTGTTTACAAGATAAGACCAGAACTGCATTGAAACTTGAAATTGTTCATTAATAGTTATGGCTTTGCTAACATCTATGGATCCGTCCGGTTGTTCAACGGTGTAGTTAAGCTCGCACAGTGCCGCGTGCCCCGTTCCTGCATTATTCCATTCGTTAGAGCTTTCCTCTCCTGCGTTTGCGAGCTTCTCAACCACTGTAATTTCCCAGTCCGGTACTAATTCTTTCAACAGTGACCCCAAAGTCGCACTCATGATTCCGGCACCAATTAAGATAACGTCTGTTTTAGATTTTCTGTTGCTCATTTTTACCGTCCTTATACGCTAAAATTAGAAGAAAATAACCCTATATAGTGTATCACTATTATTTATAGATTAAAATATCTATTTACAGTTATATGGCAGTTATTTGTAAACCGTTAAAAAGTGTCCACAACGCACTGCATTACGATGTGATAAAAAAACCGTATAGAAATCTATACGGTTCTACGTCAATTATTTTGTACTTTGTCTTACAATAATCTCTTCATAGAGATTCATCCATTTATCAAGCTCGGCAAGCAGGTTGGCCGAATCCAGAAACTTAATCGGTACGTTCTGCAGCCCTGTGTCCAGACTTGTGCTAGTGGGCGTCATATCCCTCTCCAACATAATCGGCTGAGCTTCGGTCAACATATAATCATAAAAGAGAGCTGCCGCGTAGGGATGCGGGGCATTTTTGGTTATGCCTATCCCGCTTGGCAGAGCGATGGCCGGATCAAGTGCGAACCAATCAATCGGCTGCCCTTCTCTTTTCATCTGATCCACTTTATAACTGTATACAGTCAATCCGATCGGCACCTCGCCCGTTCCGACCATCTGCGTCAGAAGGGAGTGACCGTTAATAACGGTCAAGCCGTTTGTTTTCACCAAATCCTTGAAATATTGAATTCCCTTCTCTTCTCCCCATTCCATCGCCAAAGGCGCAAGCCACTCATCATCGGTCGATTCAATTCCGAGTTGCCCCTTCCATTTTGGATCTAGCAGTTCCTCATAGGTTTTCGGAAGGTCATCCTTTTTTATTTTATTGGTATTATAAGCTTGAACGATCAGATTAATTCTTGCGGCAACCCATTCTTGATGTGGGGGAACAGCTTCCTTCATTAAATCTTTATGATAAGGCGAAGTTATCTTTTGTAACAAGCCTTCCTGGTGAATCGCCTCAATGTCCGGCCCCACCGCCTCCACCATATCGATATTCAGCTTGCCTGCCCCCGCTTCAGTGACGACACGAGCACGGACCTCTACAGAGCCCGACCTCCAGATGTTAACCTTAATGCCATATTTGTCGGTGAATGCTTTAGCAATGTGCTCAATATCCGGTGCACTCATTGAGGTATACAAATTGATCTCACCCTCTTGTTTTGCTTTTTCCAACAGGAATTGTTCTCTGTCCGCTCCCTCATACGAGGCAATTTCCTCAAAGGGAGAGACCGCTTCCTGGCTGCCGGCTTGTGCAGATTGTTGTACCCCTAGCGTTGAATTCGTACTGGACTGACCGCAAGCTGTGATAAGGAAGGTAAACAAGCATACTGCTATCCATACGGAAATGATGCGGCGTATCCCTGTTTGACGGTAATGTTTCATCGTTTACAATTCCCCCTGTGTTGAATGTTATTGCTGCACCTAAACATCAGGATAGAGAAGGAACATCTTGATCAATCGACACCATTTTCTGTTCGAGCTCGTCTAAAGACAGTACGGATGCGTATTTGGCATCCATGTCAAACAGATTCGCGCAGTGAGCAAAATAAGAACGGTCGAAGCAGCAGTCCTCCACCACAAATGTGGTATACCCGTGTGAACACGAATCGACGACCGATGCCCGGAGACAACCGGAGGTAGAGCCGCCACATACAACAACCGTATCGATCTGGTGTTTGACAAGGTAGCTGTTTAGTGAGGTGTCAAAGAACATGCTTGCTTTTGTTTTATCGAGCACCCACTCCTCTTTCAGCGGGGAAACGGCTGCAGGAAATTCATTGAAGTAAGGATCGTTCGGGTCGATCTGACGAACCGCTTTTGTCGCCTTCCCCGCAAACTGCTGATTGTAGCGATCAGCTCTTGTAAAGATCACGGGGTACTTCTTCTCCCTGAATAATGCAATCAAACGCTGATATTGCGGCACGTCCTTCCAAAATGCGTCTCCACAAGCCGAAGAGTATTCCTTTAATGCTTCCTCAAGCGGCTGCGGCTTGGAACCTACGAATCCGATTGTAACGTCAATGACGACAAGCGCTGGATTTTTCCCCATCGTTAAAGGTCTTCTGTGCCCGGATTTTACATAATTCCGGAATTCCGATTCGGGTATCGATTTCATCCATTCCTTCATCTCGAACTGTTCTTCCATTGTCCTCATCCTTCCACTCACCATTTTGAGAGAAATTTCGTGACATCAGCAAATAACATTAATAAAATAAATGATAGCGCTTACTATTGGAAGTGAGCTGCTGCATTCATAGTTATAGTATATTGATGTTTTGAAAGATTTAATAATTGTATTTTCCAATATTAATTATATGGTTTTTAAATATTTGGAGGGGTGTCCAGTGGAACTGAAATACATAGAAGCCTTTTTAAAGGTTGTAGAGATGGGAAGCTTTTCAGAAGCTTCCAGTTCAATGCACATCTCCCAACCGACCATCAGCTTGCGTATTCAGAAATTGGAACAGGAATTGAATACGGTTTTGTTCGAACGTAACGGTGGCAAAAAGGCTGTTTTAACGGATGCAGGAAAAAAACTTTATCCCTTCTATAAGGAAGGACTGCGCTCGATTCTGAAGGGGAATGAAGTGCTGCAATCGGGCTATCGGGGCGTCGGCAGACTGCGATTATCCTGTCCCAACCATGTGGGCCGGTTCATCTTGCCAGGCGTTTTAAAATCCCTTTATGAACATTTTCCGGATATTGAGTTTAATGTGAACGTAAGTACAACAATGCAAATCGTCGATGATATCAAAAAAGGAGAAACCGATGTCGGGTTCATATTTCTTGATTCGGAAGCAACAGATGAGTCCTATACCATTATCCCCATCGCAATGGAAAAAACAGTGCTGGTCGCCGCTCCCCACCATCCTCTCGTCAAACTGGGTCCTATAAAGATTAAGGATCTGGCGGATGAAAAATTTATCGTGTTTGCAAAAGCGTCCAACAAAAACATCATCATCGATCGTTTTTTCAGTAAGCACGGTTTGAAGGAATATAACACGATTGAAATCAAGAATCTGGAATGGATCAAAACGATGGTCAATAGCGGTCTCGGCATTTCTTTTCTGCAAAAAAGTATTGTTGAAGTGGAATTGCAACATCGCGAGTTGGAAGAAATCATATTGACACCACCTTTGCCGGATACACCAATCTCGATTATTTATAGAAATGATGTGCTGCAGGAAATCCAATACACCATTATCAAAACGATAAAGGAAATGTACCGGACTTGATCACGCGGTATCGTACCGAGGTTAAGGGCAGCAGTAAAGCCGCCCTTTCGGGCGGCTAAACTCTTTGCGCTCTGTTCCTTGTTCCAGCATCTTCGCAATCTTGTTTATCCGGCGTTAGTACATCTTAACTTTCCCTTCCTCATAAAACCGTGCTCGTGAAAGTCAAGTTTTTTACGATAATTAGTCAGTCTATTGCTTCTATATCAGGTCCCGCAAAAGGTTCGGTAGGGACGGTCTGATGGTGAAGGCGATGTGGAGTAATCAACCTGTTCTGGGGAGTGCGCGTAGGGGCTCGAAAGAACATCAAGAAGCCGCTCCATCACACTGTAGTCTCCTTGTTTCACCGCGGCTTCGAGTGCCTCTTCTACCCGGTGGTTGCGAGGGATTAGTGCGGGATTGCTGCTGCGCATCAACTGATACGAGGAGGCTTTTGGTTCCTGCTGCCTGCCCAGTCTCGCCTGCCACAGCTCCTGCCACTGTGTAAATTCCGCGGTGCCAGACAGGACCGTATCCTCCGGCTTTTCAAAAGTTAACGCACGGAAGGTATTGGTATAGTCCGCACGATATTTCTGCATCATACTGAGGAGCTCTTCAATAAGGTCTTCATCCTGTTGTTCTTCGTTAAAGATTCCGAGTTTTGCTCTCATTCCCGCTAGCCAATTACGGTGATACAGCTGGGCAAAATCGGAAATCGCATTCTCGGCCAGTTCAACTGCCTTCTCCTCGTTGTCATGCAGCAGCGGTAACAGAGCTTCAGCAAATCTCGCGAGATTCCAGGCGGCAATACGCGGCTGATTACCATAAGCATAGCGGCCATGAATGTCAATGGAACTGAACACCGTTGCCGGGTCATAGACATCTATGAAGGCACAAGGGCCGTAATCAATGGTTTCTCCGCTAAGGGCCATGTTGTCGGTGTTCATCACCCCGTGAATAAAGCCAACTTGCTGCCATTTTGCAATCAGCACGGCCTGACGCTTGATTACTTCCTTAAGCAGTGAAATATAGCGGTTCTCATCAGCGTCAACTTCTGAAAAATGTCTGTGCAATGTGTAATCAGCCAGGGTCCGGAGATCCTGAACTGTGCCCCACTGTGAAACGTATTGAAAGGTGCCGACGCGCAGATGACTGGCTGCGACGCGGGTCAAAATTGCTCCAGGCTGCTCAATTTCGCGGAATATGGACTCACCGGTTGTCACCACCGCTAAGCTGCGGGTGGTAGCAATACCAAGCGCATGCATGGCTTCGCTAATGATGTATTCGCGCAGCATCGGCCCAAGTGCGGCCCGGCCATCGCCCCTGCGGGAGTATGGCGTTATACCAGAACCCTTAAGTTGAATATCGACCCGCTCACCCAGGGGAGTGATCTGTTCGCCAAGGAGCAGAGCCCGGCCGTCCCCCAACATGTTAAAATGCCCGAATTGATGACCCGCGTAAGCTTGGGCAAGAGGCAAAGCGCCTTCGGGAACCCGGTTGCCGGCTAGCACCGCTACGCCATCATTGCTTTGCAGCGCTTGGACGTTCAACCCAAGAGTTGCTGCCAAAGGTTCATTAAGAATGGCCAGCTTCGGCGAGCGTACAGGGGTTGGGTTCATCCTGGTAAAAACTGATTCCGGCAGACGAGCGTAACTGTTGTCGAAGTTCCATCCTGCTTCTATTATTGCTTCTTCCTCTGTCATCGTATCACCTTTATTTCTATTGACTTATTTTAATTAGTTTTGCTTCTGCCAATTTATTATACCCTTCCCTTGTGTTATTCTGCCAGTTCCTTTACCACCATTTCAACTCTTTCATCATTACCTTCATAAAAAATCAATGGTAAATGGCTTATGACGGTGGGATATGGAGGTATGTTGCAATATTGAAGGCATTACCGTGCGGAGGAAAAGTTACTTCTCTGCGCCATCTTAAACGGCAAGTTTAAAGGCCACCCATTGGGATGGCCCTTTCTTTGTGGAACAATGGTAGAAAGAAGCTCATCCGCCACTTTGTCTTATACCCATATAATAAATCATTTTTTAAAAAATAAACAGACTACCAATATTTAGATAAAGTTTTATAATAAGGTCATTCAAATTATTCCGAAAAGGTAATTTCTTTGGCATGAATATTAAGGAGGATGATTCATGAGAGTTGGGACTGCTCGAGCTGCAGCGGCAGAGTGGGTTATGCAGCACGCTAGTACGGAAGCAGGGTTCATGGGGGCGTATTTCAGCGGCTCGACGATTGGGCTGCCTGATGAGTTGGTAATGTCTGAGGCTTCCGATATCGATGTTGTGGTTGTTACCGAAAAGGCGGAACCTCCTCCCAAGATTGGGAAGTTCGTCTACCGTACTACGTTGATTGAGATCACGTATCTGTCATGGAATCAGCTCGCTTCTATCGAGGACGTTTTGACGTCCTATCACCTTGCAGGCAGTTTACGCATGGATACAATCATTTCAGACCCCACAGGAAAACTGCGTAGAGTGCAAACACAGGTCTCTCAACACTTTGCTGAAAGGGTATGGGTTCGTCGCCGATGCGAGAACGCTCGGCAGAAGATTGAGTACGGGTTGCGGGCAATCGATATCTCCGCACCATGGCACGACCAGATAACGGCATGGCTGTTTCCGACCGGCATAACTACACACGTCCTTCTTGTAGCAGCACTTCGCAACCCCACTGTACGACTCCGCTACCTCGCCGCTCACAACGTGCTTAATGAGTATGGTCACATCGACTTCTATCCAGAATTATTGAGATTGCTTGGTTGCGATCATTTGACTCCTCGGCACGTCGAACATCACCTCGACGAGCTCGCCCGAACATTTGACGTTACAACAGCAAAAGCCAAGACACAATTTTTCTTTAGTACCGATATCACAATCACAGCCAGACCAATTGCAATCGACGGAAGTCGAGAACTCATCCGCGCCGGCTATCACCGCGAAGCACTATTCTGGATCGTTGCGACCTTTGCCCGTTGCCACAAGATTCTGGCTGTTGACGCCCCAGATCTGCAGCTTCAACTCGCTCCGGCCTTTGACGCGATCGTTGCCGACCTTGGAATCACCTCTTCGGACTCAATTATTCGTCGCGCCGAGAATGTCATTCACTTCTTACCACGTCTCTGGGAAACCACCGAAGACCTTCTGTTAGCCAACCCGGGTATTGTGTAATTGTTCCGCTTCCTGTCAGTTAGCGAAGCGAGAGGGCTGCCACGTGGCAGCCCTCTTGGCATTGCTATCGTTTTTCGTTAGTTGTTTTGTCTAGCTATTCGAATGATTGTGTTCATGTTTCTACTTTGCCTGAATGTATCCTTCAGCTTTAAGCAGTTCGGCGATCAGAACAGCACCGCCCGCTGCTCCACGCAATGTATTATGAGATAATCCTACAAATTTATAATCGTATATGGAATCCGCACGCAACCTACCCGCTGAAACTCCCATACCGCGCTCAATGTCTCGATCAAGTTTCGTCTGCGGTCTGTTCTCTTCCTCAAAATAAGTGATAAACTGGTTTGGAGCGCTTGGCAGGCCAAGCTCCTGCGGCCGTCCTCTGAATTGCAGCCAGCGATCGAGAATTTCTTCTTTCGATGGTTTGTTCTCGAACGATACAAATACTGTAGCCAAATGTCCATCCAATACAGGAACGCGTACACACTGCGTTGTAATTAATGGTGCACTTGCTTTAATAATTTCATTATTTACAATACTGCCCCATATACGCAGTGGCTCCTGCTCGCTTTTTTCTTCTTCGCCGCCAATATAAGGGATAACATTATCTAACATCTCGGGCCAATCGGTAAAGTTTTTACCAGCTCCAGATATCGCCTGATACGTTGATGCCACCACTTTTGTTGGTTTGTAATCCAGCAGTGCATGGAGTGCCGGCACATAGCTCTGAATGGAACAGTTAGGCTTAACAGCAATAAATCCAGTCGGGGTTCCGAGCCGTTTTCTCTGTGCAGCAATCACTTCAAGATGCCCCGGGTTGATCTCCGGAATGACCATTGGGACATCAGGTGTCCAGCGGTGAGCCGAATTATTGGAAACAACGGGCGTGCCCGTCTTTGCGTATGCCTCTTCCAACGCTTGAATTTCATGTTTTTTCATATCGACTGCACAAAAAACAAAATCGACCTGAGAGGCAACTTCTTCCACCTTCGAAGCATCCTGAACGATGATATTTTTCACACCTTCAGGAACCGGAGTGGACAGCTTCCATCTGTTTTGTACGGATTCATCATAAGTTTTACCTGCCGAACCGCTACTAGCTGCAATGGCCGTTACCTTGAACCAGGGATGCTGGTCCAGCAGCTGAACAAACCGCTGACCCACCATGCCCGTTCCTCCTACAATACCAACCTTCAATTTTTCTGTCATAAGATATTCAATCCCTTCTATATGGTATGATCTTTTAAAATAACTATTCAAACAGTCTAATTGGGTGTACCTTATGTTGAATGTAAACTGTATTTCTTTGCACCAATAAAAAAAATCCCACCCCCAAGACTTGGTCAGTCTTAGGGACGAGATTTGTATCCTCGTGGTACCACCCTAGATTCACTAATATGTCACCATATTAGCCTCTTCAAGTACGGCATTACCCTGTAATGCTTATACTCTAGCTCTGTAACAGGAGCTCCTGACACACCATCCCCCTTTATCTTGGGTTCCGTTGTGCTGCTCTGAGACTTTTTTCAATAAGGAACTCTTACTCCTTTTCAGCTACCGGAGCTCTCTGTGAAAGAATTCATTTATTTACTCTTCTCTTCATCACATTTGAATATTGTGATTATATTATCAAATAACCCTTGTGAGGTAAACATTAATTTTGAAAATTCGAAAACATTACACATTTGAACATAACAAGTCCAATTGTTGAATATCAGCAGAAGGCTGCCGACTGACGCATACGTCCGTTAGCGGAATTAGTCTGCCAATCTTTTCAGCGGCAGTCTCGTGGTAAGGGTTATTCAGCTCTCGTTTCATGGTAGCTAAAGAGAACTATCAGCCAATAAATTGTATCAATAACTGGTTAAACTTATCACGTTCTTCCCAGAATGGTCCATGACCGCTGTATTGAAACGGGATAAGCTGTGAATTTCTTATATTTTGATTTAGTTGCTGAGCTTGTGCAAACGGAATCACTTTGTCGTGAATACCGTGAATGATTAAAGTAGGGACTAATATCTTTTGTAGCTCAGCATCAAGCTTCTCATCTCTTAGTAAAATTATGATTGCCGCGGTTGACCAACCTGCTGCTTCTAATCCCAATTGAAAAAACCAGTCTGAGAATGGGCCGGTTATATACTGAAAGAAAAAGGTGTTTGTTACTTCCCGCATCATCTTAGGTCGGTCATTTAATGTTTCAGTAAGTAGTCTGTTAGCAGTTTCTTTTGTAAAGCCTATGGGAGCTGCAGCGCCAATAAGAACAAGTTTGGATACTTCGTAACCATTGTGCCGGGCCATATAATGAATCCCGATCGCTCCGCCTGTGGAGTGTCCCACTAGCGTGAAATTTTCTAATTGAAGTGCACTGACTACAGTATGAATATCATCTGCCAATCGGTCATAATTGTAGCCACTCATTGGTTTATCCGACTTACCGAACCCTCTCCAGTCAATACCTATACAACGGTATCCCATTGCGGGAAGAACGTTAAATTGATATTCAAACTGTTTATGGCTTAACGGCCAGCCATGTATAAACACTATGGTCTTGTTTCCTCTTGGGTTAATATCTTCCACATATAAATTAACACCTGGCTCTACAGTAACAAAGTATCCCACGTCGATTCCTCCGTTAATTAAAGTGGTACCAACAATAAGTTACTCATCGAAGGAAACAAAGGTGAATACCTATTTCTTGTTTGTACGCGATATCGGCGGAATTGGACGGTTTTTAATGAACGTTAGGTTAGAAAGGGAAGCCCATTCGCCTGCTGTCTTTAGGTTAACTGATTGTTTCGCTGTCAATTGTCTGAGAAAATGTCACCCTAACTCGTCCGAGAAAATGTCACTATTGGAGTAG
>NZ_BMGR01000002.1 GCF_014640295.1 Paenibacillus abyssi
TTGCATGTATTAGGCACGCCGCCAGCGTTCGTCCTGAGCCAGGATCAAACTCTCCATAAAAGTTATAGATAAGCTTGTTCAGCTCAATAGTTGCTGACAAAAAATATTGTCGGATCGACGCGATCCATTTGTTCAGTTTTCAAAGAACTTGCTTGTCACATTCTGTCGTGACAGTTATTCATAATATCAGCTTCTGCCCTCGATGTCAACAACTTATTTCACATCTTTTTTTCGAGTGATTTCAGCATCTCAACGCGGCTCAAAAGCGACAAGAAATAATTTAACACATCCATCGAAAAAAAACAAATAGTATTTTTTTACATTAGCTTGAACCAGCTGTTGCCGTCTTTGGGATGCGGCACCGTTTCGCGGTAAAAGAAATATGAAGGGGAACTTATGCATTCTTATGTTACTGCAAAAAATGCGCCGATCCATGTGGACCGGCGTACTCTTCTTCCTTATTACTCTAACTAGGATAAGCCCAATAGCTTTAAAAGCTCGGTTTCATCCTCTATAACAGTCACGCCGAGCTCCCGCGCTTTCACCAGCTTGCTTCCTGCGCTTTCTCCGGCAATAACGTAATCCGTCTTTTTCGATACGCTCCCCGATACCTTCGCCCCCAATGCCTCTAGCCGCTTAGCTGCTTCATCACGCGTCATTTGAGATAATGTTCCCGTCAGTACGACCGTCTTGCCGCTAAAAACGCTATCTTGGCTTATCGCTGCCGGTTGTTCCGCCTCAGCTTTTACGCCAAGCGAACGCATACGCTCGATACTGCTTTTTATAATCGGATCTCTAAAGAATCCGGCTATGCTGTCGGCAACGATGGCACCAACATCGGGAAGCCCCACTAGTTCCTCCGGCTCAGCGGCCATCAGGGCATCCAAGCTGCGGTAATGATCTGCCAGCATCTTGGTCGTGGCTTTGCCTGTATTGGGAATGCCTAACGCAAACAGAAACGCGGCTAAATCGCGTTCCTTCGATTTCTCGAACGCTTCAATAAGCTTGCGCGCTTTTTTGTCTCCGAACCGTTCCAGATTAATCAGATCGTCATAGGTGATTTCATATAGATCCGCCGGATCGCGCACTTCACAATTTTCATACAGCTGCTCCGCGGTCATGACACTGAACGTCTCGATATCCATCGCATCCCGTGAAGCAAAATGTGTAATCCGCCCAATGATTTGCGGCTTGCACGCCAGCTTGTTGTTGCAGAACAAATGCGCACCGCGCTGCTCCAGCTCGGTTCCGCAGGACGGACAAACCGTCGGGAACACAATCTCTTGCCCTTCCTCATCGTCTGCCTTTCCCAAAATCTCTGGAATGACATCATTAGAACGGCGAATAAACACACGGGTGCCCAGAGCATGCTTCAAGTTCTTGCGTTCGATATCGCCGATATTGTTAAGCGTGCAGTTCTGAACCGTCACCCCAGCCAGCTCCACCGCTTCTACCCGCGCGACCGGTGTAATCTTGCCCGTACGGCCTACTTCCCACCCTACGGATTCCAATATCGTCGTTGTTTCTTCCGCTTCGAATTTGTAGGCGACTGCCCACCGCGGAAACTTATCCGTGTATCCAATCGCTTCCCGGGTGCGCATATCTACCAGCTTCACAACCGCTCCATCAATCAGAAAGTCCAAGTCGGCACGCATGGACGCGATCCGCTCCAATTCCGCCAGCACATCCTCAATTGAATCAAAATAGACGATATATGGGTTTACTTTAAACTCGTTATCTCGAAGAAACTGGATCATTTCCTGATGCGTTGCAAACGCAACGCCGTCAGCGTATCCGATATTATAGAAAAAAGCATTCAGCTTCCGCTCTGCGGTCGTTTTCGGGTTCAGGTTACGAAGTGCGCCTGCAGCTGCGTTCCGCGCATTTTTCAACGGCTCGACGGCCGTCTGGTTATAAGCTGCGAGCACAGAGAGGTTCATGATGCCCTCGCCCTGCACTTCAATAATCCCGTCCGTAAACGGTATCCTGAGCGGAACCGATCGGATCGTCTTGACCTGCGCCAAAATCCCCTCACCGACCGTACCGGTTCCGCGGGTAGCCGCCTGCACCAGAACGCCGTCCTCATACGTAAGATTGAGGGTCAGTCCATCAAACTTCAGCTCGACAACATAGGTCGGCTCCGGAAGCGGCTCCGACTCGGGGTTCTTCGTATTGTAATCGGCAATCGCCCTGCGCACACGCTGATTCCAGGCCAGGAGATCCTCTGCGTCCTGCGCTTTGTCCAAGCTCCACAGGCGCGCGCGATGGCGGTGCGGCTCAAAGCCTTTGAGCAGCTCTCCGCCTACACGGCCTGTCGGAGAATGAGGGAGAACGACGCCGCTCTCCCGCTCCAAAGCGACCAGCTCATCATATAACGCATCATATTCTTTATCGCTGATCTTCGGATCATCCAGTGTGTAATAGTAATAGTTATAGCGATTAATCTCAGCTGCCAGTTCTTCCATGCGTGCAAGCAACTGCTGCTCCATAAAGGGCGACCATCCTCTCGGGTAATAATAACGCTCCGGATTTTTACACTTTCGTAATCGGCGCAAATCCGGCAAGCAGCCGCTTCACTCCAACCGGCGCCGGGAACGCAATTTGCAGCTCCATATCATTGCCGGC
This sequence comes from Paenibacillus abyssi, assembly GCF_014640295.1. Lineage (GTDB taxonomy): Bacteria > Bacillota > Bacilli > Paenibacillales > Paenibacillaceae > Paenibacillus_D > Paenibacillus_D abyssi. The sequence goes on from NZ_BMGR01000002.1 coordinate 2,626, forward strand.
GCCCTTCACGGCGACAATCGTGCCGGTGCCCCACTTGGCGTGCGCAACCTTGTCGCCCGCCGCAAAATTGCGCGGCGCATCGCCTGCCGCGCCTGCCGCTGCCGCCTGGGCGGCGTGCATCGGCGTCGTGACGCGCACAGCGCCGCCACGACTCGCTGCGCCGCCGCCCGCGGCGGTGCCTGCCGCCCCCGCATAGCCGGGGCGGCCTCCCGGGCCGGGCGCGCTTGCAGCGCCGCGCCCGGCCCCGCTGCCACCGCGGAACCCGAAGCCTGCGGCCGGTTCCGTGGTGGAACCGCCGCGGCGGGCAGCACTGCCGTAGCTGCCCGCGCGGCCGCTTGAGCCGGCGTCCGCCTTCAGCTCGGACGGCACCTCTTCCAGAAAGCGCGAAGGCGGGTTCGCGCTTGTCCGGCCAAACAGCGTGCGCATTCTGGCGCACGTTAGATAGAGCTGCTGCTCGGCGCGGGTGATGCCGACATAAGCAATCCGGCGTTCCTCCTCGAGCTCCTCGTTATCGGAGAAAGCCCTGCTGTGCGGGAAGATCCCTTCCTCCATGCCGATGATGAACACAACCGGGAATTCCAAGCCCTTGGCGCTGTGCATCGTCATTAAGGTGACGGCATCGCCCTTTTCCGCTTCCGCATCATCCGCCTTGTCCATCGAGTCGATGTCCGCGATTAACGCCAGGTCGGTCAGGAATGCAATGAGCGTCTTGTCGTCATTGCGTTTCTCGAATTCCATCGTTACCGAGAGAAACTCGTCGATGTTTTCCAGCCGGGACTTGGACTCCAGCGTATTCTCCTGCTGCAGCTCCAGCCTGTACTCACTCATCTCCAGCATCTTCTCCGTCAACTCGGTTACCGAGAGGTAATCCACCATCTGCGTTAACGAATCGATCATGCTGCGGAACTCCATCAGCGCAAGGCGGGTTTTCCCCGCAACATCAACGCCCTCCAAGTCTTTCAGTACCGTAAACATCGATTCGCCGCGCCTTACCGCTTCGGCAGAGATCTTCGCCAGCGTCGTATCGCCGATGCCGCGTTTAGGCACATTAATAATGCGCATCAAACTGATATCGTCGTCCGGATTGGACACTAACCGTAAATACCCGAGCAGGTCCTTAATTTCCTTCCGGTCATAGAACTTGATCCCGCCGACAATCTGGTAAGGAATATCCGATTTAATCAGTATTTCCTCAATGACCCGGGACTGTGCATTCGTCCGGTACAAAATCGCGTGGTCCGCATACTTTTTGCCGCTCCCGCGGTTTTTGCGGATCTCCCCCGTAATAAAGTATCCTTCCTCATGCTCGGAATCGGCTTGATAGACCGTAATCGGCGCGCCTTCGCCGCGGTCGGTCCACAGCTTTTTCGCCTTGCGTCCGGTATTTTGCTTGATCACCGCATTCGCCGCGTTCAAGATATTGGCTGTGGAGCGGTAATTCTGCTCGAGCAAAATCGCGCGCGCCTCCGGATAGTCCTCTTCAAAATTAAGAATGTTGGTGATATCCGCACCGCGCCACCGGTAGATCGACTGGTCGCTGTCACCGACCACGCAGATGTTATGGTGCTTGTCAGCCAGCATCCGGGTCAGCATATACTGCGCCCGGTTCGTATCCTGATACTCATCGACATGAATATACCGGAACTTGTTCTGATAAAACTCCAGCACCTCCGGCACGTCCTTGAACAATTGGATCGTCATCATGATCAAATCGTCAAAGTCGAGGGAGTTGTTGCTTTTCAGCCGCTTCTGGTACGCATGGTATACGTTCGAGACAATCTGCTGGTAATAATCGCCCACTGTGCTTTCATAACGTTCCGGTGTGATCAGCTCATTCTTCGAGCTGCTGATGACGGCCTGCACGCCTTTGGGCTCAAATTTCTTTGTGTCCACATTCATATCCTTCATACAATTGCGTATGACAGACAATTGATCGGTTGAATCCAAGATAGAAAAATTAGAATGATAGCCAATGCGGTCAATATCCTTACGCAAAATTCTCACGCACATCGAGTGAAAGGTCGATACCCAAATATCCTGTCCACCCGGACCGACCAAAGCGGCTACCCGCTCCTGCATCTCCCGGGCCGCCTTGTTCGTAAACGTAATCGCCAGAATGCTCCAGGGAGCAACCCGGCGCTTGTCGATCAAATATGCAATGCGATGCGTCAGCACGCGGGTCTTCCCGCTGCCTGCGCCGGCCATAATCAGAAGCGGGCCTTCCGTCGCCTGCACCGCTTCCCTTTGACGTTCATTAAGTCGCTGTACCGCTTGATCGATATCTATTCGATTAAACATAGTGTACTCCTTTGTTCGCATTTGTTCGCCTATCCCAAGTCTATTCAATGGACGGGAAGGTGTCAATTGAAGATACGCGGTCCGAACGAATTAAAGTTTACCATTGACGCAGCCATTTGGCCCTGAATGATCGTTACCCGCTGACAAAGTTACAGACAGAACGCTCATTGCCTGCCCTCTATTATCAGAGCGGCTGCCCGATTTCCTTAACCGCCCGGACCGTCTGCAGTGCAGCAGCCAAATCCGAATAAATCACATTGCCGACGATAACCGTGTCCGCAGCAGCGGCGGCCAGGCCCGCCTTCTCCACACTGTCGATCCCGCCTCCATAAAACAAGCGGCCTTGCGTCAGCAAGCCGTGCGCTCGCTGCACCAGCTGCATGTCACCGAACCGGCCGCTGTATTCGAGATAAATGACCGGAAGGCGCATCAAGCGGTCGGCCAGACGGACATAAGCAAGCGTATCCGCTTCGTCCAGTTCGGTGCTGGCCTCCGTTAACCTCGCGGCTTCAGCTTCCTTATTAAGAATGATATATCCTTCCGCAAACGTATCCTCCCACGGTATAAAAGAGCCATACTCGCGCACACCTTCCGCCTGACGGCCGACAATCCATTCGGCCCGCTGCGTATTGAGCACCATAGGAATCAAGTACAGATCAAATCCAGGCACAGCCGCGTCCGCAGAAGAAACCTCCAAGGCGCAAGGCACTTCATATCTTCTTATACGAGAGAGCAGATCAACGGTATTATCGAATGTAACCCCGCTTGACCCGCCGATCATGACCGCATCCGTACCTGACATGCAAATGGCATCCAACATTTCGTCGTCCAACGGACGGTCCGGGTCCAATTTAAACACATGTCTCCAATTCGCAAACAATGCTTCCCGCATTCTTATTTCTCGACTCCCTAATGTTCGTTTTGTTTAGTCTAAGTCACCCCTTACCGCCTGTCAATTTAGGATGTGTGATCGGGCAGAATGATTCACCCAAGCCGCTTAAGTGGTATAAATCCATAGAGCCAAATATAGCAAACCACTATAAATAGGGAGGAATTCGACATGAATTCAAATATGAAAAATCATTATTACGTTTCGGTATCAGGAAAGTCCATCGAGACCGAGCCATCCCTTTCCGAGCAGCTGCAAATTCTCGCCACTGAGGAGGAGCTCCAGAAGCTGCAGACTTTGCTCGACCACCAGCAGCACGATGATGAGCTCACACACATAAGAGCTCCTCTTCCTTACAAATCAAATGACCATGATCCGGCAAACGATCAGTTCACCGAACATTTGATTGAGGTATACCGCGCGATCTATCGTGTCGGTACGGAGGAAACAAGAGATCATATCCGCAGCATGAACATCATCGGGGAGCTTCACAATACGGACTACAATTATCCAGGGTACGAAGATAAATGAAAAAGACGGCGATCCACCCAGCATATGGGGTTGAATCGCCGCCTTTTTTTGCAAAAGCATTCCTGCTTATTTAACCAACTGTCCGCGCGTTACGCCCAACTGGTTGGTTGCTTTCAGACTGCGCCACACTTGCGTGCCGCTAATCCGTCCAGCCAGTGCTTCATTATACAGACCGATAACCTCACTTACCTTCTCTGCTGTTTCCTCCAAAAACTCGATCCGGAAGGAGGATACGCCGAGCTCCACAAAGTTTTTCAAATATTCTGCGCCCGATTGCTCGATCGCGTTATACACCGTGTTCCGGCAGCCTTCATCTACGCGAACCGGATGCGACATACCGATCCGGTCCTGCAGCGAAACATGGTGCTCCTCGCACGGACGGCCGCAGTTGGTGTAATCTGTCCCTTCGCTTAAGAAGGTGCAATAGACACAGTGTTCGGTATGGAACATCGGAAGATGCTGATGCAGCACCACTTCCATCCGCTTTGTGTCCGCGCGTCCCAGCAGATCGACCATTTGCTGCACATTCAGATCGTAAGAAGGCGTCACCCGCTCGCATCCCGCATCAAGGAATAGATCCGCCGTCTTATGGTTGGCGATATTCAGCGAGAAATCTCCGATCAGCTGCGGGAATTCCGCCGCCCTGCCTTGAGCTTCATATTCGGAACGAGCCCGCAGATAAAAGTAGAGCGCACCGGTATTGCGCACCAGCACCGCATCCGGCTGCAGCTTCAGAATATTGTTGTGGTACCCGTTTTCTCCCGGCATATGGATGCGCGGCGTTGCAAGTGCAATGCGTTTGCCCGCACGTCTTGCCGCTTCCACGGCAGCAGGAAACTGCTTGATGAATTCGAAGTCGGCATAGATAAGCTCGACATTGGTCTTCACTGCCGCTTCTACCTGCTCCAAGCTGCGGCAGAGAACGGTCAGTTGTGGTCCAGCTATGCTATCCAACGAAGCAGTTCTGTTCGTTTCGCGGCGAGAATCGGCAAAAACGTCAACCTGCCGCTTGATGTATACCGGCGGCTTAGGCCTCTCGCCCGCAAGCTGCTCCACGGCTTCCCGCCGCATCCGGTTCAGCTCGCGAATCGGGACGATCAAGTCTCCGTTCAAATTGACATCGAGCTGCTCCAGCTGATAGACGGTTCCGCCAAGGCGGCCGAGCTGCTCTCTTAGCAGCGTCTCGTCCATTGGACGCTTCTGGGCCAATTCCAACTCGAGCTCGGACACGACCTCAACGGTGGTCCCCTTCTGCACATCCGTCCACCATGTGCGCAGAGGCTGGCCTGCCGCGCCTGTTACTTTGATATTCAGTGGAAATACACGATACGGCTTGTCCGTTTCGAAGGACTGGCGCAGCCGCTTATCGAGTGCCGGATCATTTGTCTTCCATATCCGGTCGCCGACATGCACCCGCTGCAGATCAACATCATTGCGGCCCGGCACGATTTCCAGCACTGTGCCTTCCTGTGCTTCGCCTTCCAGCTTCACGCCCTGCCGGCGCAGATCATAGACGCGGCCGCCCTCTTCCTTTTTCGTCGGGTCGCCTGCGTCAAACACTATGCCGTCCCCGCGCTTAAGCGGGGCGTCAATGCGGCATACGACCGCATCGCGCAGTACCCGCTCAACCCGGCCCATATAGACGCCGCGGCTTTTTGGAAAGGTGCCTTCAACCAGTTTTTTATTGTTGGTGCCATCCAGGAAGCCGTGCGTGAAACCGCGCGAGAAGCTTTGCTGCAGCTCGCGTACATCTTCTTTCGCAGGTCCGCTGCGGTCGCCGTCGAAATAACTGTCGATCGCCTTGCGGTACTTGCTCACCACATTGGCCACATATTCCGGAGTCTTCAGACGCCCTTCAATTTTAAAGGAGGTTACGCCGGCTTCAATAAGCTCCGGTACGATATCAATCGCCGCCAAATCCTTCGGCGACAGCAAATAAGCAACGTCGCCCATCGGCTTTTGCTCTCCATCGACCATCAGATCGTACGGCAGGCGGCAAGCCTGTGCGCACTCTCCACGGTTAGCGGAGCGTCCACCCCACATTTCCGAGGTCAGGCATTGGCCGGAATAACTCACGCAAAGCGCGCCGTGTACGAAGACTTCCATCGGCAGCTTGGCCTGTTCTCCGATCGTACGGATTTGCTTCAGATTGTTCTCCCGTCCGAGAACGACCCGTTCGATATCGAACGGCTTCGTAAACTCCACCGCTTCCGGCGAAGTAATCGTCATCTGTGTCGAGCCGTGAATCGGGAAATCCGGCGACAGCTCGCGGATCAGCTTAACGAGGCCCAAATCCTGCACAATGACAGCATCCACGCCGGCATCGATGCACATTTCGATAAGCTTTTTAGCATCATTCAGTTCGTCCTCAAACACCAATATATTAAAGGTCAAAAAGCCTTTTACGCCGTAGCTGTGCAGGAAAGCCATAATTTCCGGAAGCTCGCTGCTTTGAAAATTGTTGGCACGCGCTCTTGCGTTAAACTTCTCTACACCAAAAAAGACCGCATCCGCGCCGTTCGCAACTGCCGCCCGCATACAGTCCCAATCACCGGCCGGGGCCAGCAGTTCAATATCTTCCCTTTTATAGGTTGTCATATAATATGTTGCTCCTTCAAATTAACGCTAGTATAAGATGAAGCTTATACTTTCTTTCATTTTAACAAACCCTGCACGCCATATCCACTGTCATCTATTACTTATTCTATATCCGCCTGTTCTTTTTCGAGTTTTGCAAGAGCGGTTTGCGCTGCTTAATTTGGTCTATTTTTATGTGATCTTGCTTTTTATTGCTTTTTGGAGGCATCCCTTGTTTCGTTCACCAATTAAGACATGGTATAATACGTTGGTAAACGCTTTACCAAATCAACCATCCGAAAATGGGAGGTATTCAGAGCTAATGAAACTTGGTGTATTTACTGTACTTTTCGCCCAAAAATCTCTTGAGGAAGCACTCGACTATATCGCTGCGCAAGGCCTGGATGCAGTGGAAATTGGAACCGGAGGCTATCCTGGCGACGCACACTGCAATCCGGACGAATTGCTGGCCGATGAAGGCAAATTGAATGCGTTCAAGCATGCGGTAGAATCACGCGGCCTGACCATCAGCGCCCTCAGCTGCCATGCCAATCCGCTGCACCCGCAAAAAGCGATCTCCAGCGAGCATGACGCAATCATCCGCAAAACGATCCAATTGGCCGGCAAACTCGGCGTTCCAGTTGTTAATACGTTCTCCGGCTGCCCAGGCGACCATGAGGATGCTAAATATCCGAACTGGCCGGTTGCTCCTTGGCCGAACGATTATCAAGAAATCCTCGACTGGCAGTGGACGAATAAAGTCATTCCATATTGGACTGAAATCGGCAAGCTGGCAACCGAAAACAATGTAAAAATCGGCTTGGAGCTTCATGGCGGATTCTCCGTACATACGCCGGCTACCCTTCTTCGTCTTCGCGAAGCGGCAGGCGAGGCGATCGGCGCGAACCTTGACCCAAGCCATATGTGGTGGCAGGGCATTGATCCGGTACAAGCGATTCATATCCTTGGCCGTGCTGGTGCGATTCACCATTTCCACGCCAAAGATACAACGATCGATCCGATTAATGTGAACAAGCACGGTGTAACCGATATGCAGTCCTACGCTCTTATGCTGGACCGCGCATGGCAGTTCAGAACCGTCGGCTTTGGTCACGATATGAAAACATGGGCGGACATCATCAGTGCGCTTCGCCTGGTTGGCTACGATTATGTGGTCAGCATCGAGCATGAAGATGGACTGATGTCCGTTGACGAGGGCTTCACGAAAGCCGTTCAAAACCTGCAGACCGTATTGATTAAGGAGCCTTTGGGCGAAATGTGGTGGGTATAAGCAATAGGGAGCGATCCGGGAGGGTCGCTCCCCTTTTTTGAAGATTAATATCCGGGGACGATCAGGTGTACCTTCCTCCAGCCGCTGTTGTCCGCCCGTTGCCAACGCAACGTCTTCCCTCTCTTTTGCTTTTTGTATGAAGATTAATTCCTGCTGCTTATATAGAGGAGAAAAAAGACAAAATAAAAACAACCTTGTCCCTCTTTCATGCGAGGATCAAGGTTGTTTGCCATCGATAGCTATGTATGAACCGGTAATCAGCCCATCCATACCTTGAAGATCATGATGTAGTCTACGACGAGAAACAATATGAGCGAGACCGCTGTAAAGCCGATCGCGAACAGATTTTTTCTCGGGCGAGCCATCAGTAATCGAACAAACGCAATAAAGATGATCAGGGTGAACAACAGCATGAAAATGTCGAACCCGTGAAATCTTACAACTGCGGCTGTACTTTCCTCTGCCAAAAACATGGGGGGACCTCCTTTTCGCACGTAGCCTATATTATTCTATGTTAGCCTTTAGGAACGCTTGATGCAAGTCTGATTTGTTAAGTGTAACAAGTTTGTCACGATTATTGGAACGTCTAAAAACAGACAATGTCGCGTATAACATTCTCTTATCAGATGAATCGATGCCAACCATTGTCCACAGCAGGAAAATATGATACCATCAGCAGTAGAGTAATCATACTAATTTCATCGGAATTTCTAGTGTGGTAACAATTAAGGAGGAACGTGAAAATGGCTTACGAAGCGGTATGGATGAAGGATCCATCCAAATTGAATAAATTCGAATTCGCAAAGATCGAGAAAGACGGTCTTGACGTAATTCGAACTATTATTGAAGAATACGCTGATAAGGGCTATGACGCGATTGAAGGCGACGACATGAACCGCTTCAAATGGGCCGGCGTATACGAGCAAAAGCCTAAAGACGGACATTTCATGATGCGCGTTCGTATCAACCAAGGCGTCATGACGGCAGCTCAAGCGCGTGCCCTTGCTTCCATCGGACGGGATTACGGCCGCGGCTTGGTTGACGTAACGACTCGTCAAGCAATTCAATTCCACTGGCTGCGCGTTGAACATTTGCCGGACATTTTCAAACGTCTTGAGAATGTCGGATTGTACAGCTATGAAGCTTGCGGCGACTGCCCGCGGACTATTGTCGGCAACCCGCTGGCCGGTATCGATAAAGACGAATTAATGGACACAACGGATATTGTTGAACAGGTGAACGATTTCTTCATTTTGAATCGTGATTTCTCCAACCTGCCCCGCAAATATAAAATGTCCATCTCTTCCAGCATTTATAACAATGCACATGCAGAAATTAATGACCTTGCCTTCGTCCCTGCCACGAAAGTGATTGACGGCGAAGAGGTTCTTGGCTTCCACGCTTATGTAGGCGGCGGCTTGTCCGCTAAACCTCACTTGGCGAAGGAGCTTGATATTTTTGTTCGTCCGGATGAAGTTTTGAAGGTTGCCATCGGAGTAACGACAATTTTCCGTGACTACGGCTACCGTGAGAAACGCCATCACGCCCGTTTGAAATTCTTAGTGGCCGACTGGGGCGTTGAGAAATTCAAAGAAAAACTGATTGAAATTATCGGCGACATGCCATCCAAAGGCGAGAACAAAATCGTCGGCTGGAAAGCCGTTTATTTCGACGGTGTGCATCAGCAAAAGCAAGAAGGGATGAACTTCATCGGATTGAACGTGCCTGTAGGCCGCACCAATTCGGAAGAGCTTGAGCAATTGGCTGATCTGGCTGAGCAATACGGCGATGGTAAAGTTCGCACAACAATGGCGCAAAACATTATCCTTGGCGGCATTCCGGACGCAAAAGTCGAAGAAGTGCTGAAAGCGCCTGTACTGCAGCGTCTGACTCCGAATCCTAAACATTTCATGAGCCGTACCGTGTCCTGCACAGGCAATGAGTTCTGTAACCTTGCAGTTGTTGAGACCAAGGAACGCGCTAAACGCGTTGCTGAATATTTGGATGAGAATATGGAGCTGGATGAAAAAATCCGTATCCATATGATCGGATGTCCAAATGCTTGCGGCCAGAAACACATCGCGGACATCGGCCTTCAAGGCGCGCTTGTTAAAACGCCTGAAGGCATGGTTGATGCGTTTGACATTGCTGTCGGCGGTACGCTTGGACCTGAAGCGGCATTCAATACACCGCTTAAAGGCCGTGTCAAAGGCGACGATGTTGCCGGCGTTATTGCACAGTTGCTTGAGTTCTACAAAGCAGAGCGCCAAGCTAATGAATCCTTTAACGCTTTTGTAAACCGTGTAGGCGTTCCGGCTTTCCAAGAGAAGCTGACGGATATCCTTGCATCTTAATAAATAAGCAAGCAAAAACGGTGCTGCCCTTAGATGAGGGCAGCACCGTTTCGTGTAGAAAGAGCAGCTTACATAAAAGATAAAGCTGCTATGTTATGAGAAATCCCCCTGTTCATCCTCGATGGTTAAACAGGCGGATTTCATATTTTTTTGCTGCAGACCATGACTTGCTATTGCGCGGAAGCCGCCGCTACGCCATCCTGTAATTTACGCTGCTCTTCAGTTCGCTCACGGTCGCGTTCCAGAATCGGTTTCAAGTAACGCCCGGTATAGGAGCCTTTTACTTTTACCACTTCTTCAGGTGTCCCCGTCGCCACGATCGTTCCGCCGCCGGTACCGCCCTCCGGACCAAGATCAATGAGATAGTCCGCCGTCTTGATGACGTCGAGATTATGCTCGATGACAAGCACGGATTCACCCGAATCAACGAGTCGATGCAGGACGACAAGCAGGCGGTCGATATCATCGACATGCAGTCCTGTCGTCGGCTCATCGAGAATGTACAGTGTCTTGCCGGTGCTGCGGCGGTATAACTCTGCCGCCAGCTTCACACGCTGCGCTTCCCCGCCGGATAATGTTGTTGCCGGTTGGCCCAAACGCATGTAGCCTAGTCCAACGTCAAACAACGTCTGCATCTTGCGATGGATACGCGGAATGTTTTTGAAAAACTCGACGGCATCCTCGATCGTCATTTCCAGCACGTCGGAAATGCTTTTACCGCGGTATTTTACTTCAAGTGTTTCACGGTTGTATCGTTTACCTTTGCAAATCTCACACGGCACATAAACATCCGGCAGGAAATGCATCTCGATCTTGATGATGCCGTCGCCGCGGCACGCTTCACATCGGCCGCCCTTCACATTAAAGCTGAAGCGTCCTTTCTTATAACCCCGCACCTTCGATTCATTGGTGGTGGCGAACACGTCACGGATATCGTCAAATACGCCCGTGTAGGTCGCTGGATTGGAGCGCGGCGTCCGTCCGATCGGCGACTGGTCGATGTCGATGACTTTCTCCAAATGCTCGAGCCCGCGAAGCTCTTTGTACGCTCCCGGACGCATCTTCGCTTTGTTCAAATCACGCGCCAATGTCTTATACAAGATCTCATTGACCAGCGTTGATTTGCCTGAGCCGGATACACCGGTAACAGCCGTGAATACGCCGATCGGAATCTTTGCATTCAGATTGCGCAGATTGTTCTCCTTGGCCCCGCGAACTTCCAGCCATTTGTCGCTCGTCGCCCGGCGCGCAAGCGGAACGGGAATGAACTTGCGTCCGCTCAAATATTGCCCGGTGAGCGATTTCTCATCCTGCATGATCTCCTGAGGTGTGCCTTCCGCCACAACGACTCCGCCATGGATACCGGCTCCGGGACCGATATCGATAATATAGTCGGCAGCCAGCATGGTGTCCTCGTCATGCTCAACCACGATAAGCGTATTGCCCAGGTCCCGCATATGCTCCAGCGTCTTAATCAGGCGGTCGTTATCGCGTTGATGCAGGCCAATACTCGGCTCGTCCAAAATATACAACACACCCATCAAGCTCGAGCCGATCTGCGTAGCAAGACGAATCCGCTGCGCTTCGCCGCCGGAGAGCGTGCCCGCCGCACGGCTGAGCGTCAAATATTCCAGGCCTACATTGACCAAAAAGCCGAGCCGACCGTTGATTTCCTTCAGGATCAAATGCGCAATCGTCCGATCTTTATCATTTAATTCCAGCCCATCAAAGAAGCGCTGCGCATCGCCAATCGATAGTGATGTAACATGGGCGATATTTTCCTTCCCTACCGTTACAGCAAGACTTTCCTTGCGCAGGCGGTGCCCTTTACAGCTGCTGCATGGCTTCGCGCTCATATAAGCTTCAATGTACTCGCGAATCCCATCCGACCCTGTATCGCGGTAGCGCCGCTCGAGATTATGGACAATCCCTTCAAACGGTACGAGCGCTTCCTTGGAATGGCCAAAGTCATTCTCGTAGCGGAATCGGACACGTTCACCGCCGGTTCCGTACATCAACTTCTTCATCTGATCCGCCGACAACTCGCTTACCGGCTTATCCTTCGGGATTCCGTAATGCTTGCACACAGCATCCAGAAATTGCGGATAATAGTTCGATGTGCTGCCCGCCCATGCTTCAAAAGCACCTTCTTCGATCGACTTCGAAACATCCGGAACGAGCAAGTCCGGATCCACAATCATCTTGGCTCCGAGTCCGTCACATTCAGGACATGCTCCGAAGGGGCTGTTGAAGGAAAACATCCGCGGCGCCAGCTCATCGATGCTGAATCCGCAGATCGGGCAAGCCAGGTTCGAGCTGAACAGCAGCTCTTCCTTATCGATCACATCAACGATGACTTGACCGTCGGATAACTTCAATGCCGTCTCTAATGAATCGGCAAGCCTTGATTGGACATCATCTTTGACCACAATCCGGTCGACGACGACTTCAATCGTATGCTTCTTGTTTTTTTCCAGCTCGATTTTCTCGCTTAGATCGCGTATTTCCCCATTGATCCGCACACGGACAAAACCCTGCTTTTGAATATCCGCAAGCAGCTTTGTATGCTCCCCTTTTCTTCCGGAGATCAGCGGAGCAAGAATCTGCAGCCTTGTGCGTTCGGGATATTCCATGATCCGGTCGACCATCTGTTCCACGGTCTGCGATGTGATCTGGATGCCGTGCTCCGGACAATGCGGCTTGCCGATTCTGGAGAACAAGAGCCGCAAGTAATCATATATTTCAGTTACCGTACCTACGGTAGACCTCGGATTGCGGCTGGTCGTCTTTTGGTCAATCGAAATGGCCGGCGACAGCCCATCGATGGAGTCGACGTCCGGTTTTTCCATTTGCCCTAAGAACTGCCTTGCATAAGCAGACAACGACTCCACGTATCGGCGCTGCCCTTCCGCATAGATCGTATCGAATGCCAGTGATGATTTGCCTGAACCGCTCAGGCCCGTCAATACGACAAACTTGTCGCGGGGTATCGTTACATCGATATTTTTCAAATTATGGGCGCGTGCGCCCTTGACTACGATCTGATCACTAGCCAAGTTTCTTTCCCTCCTTCTACCCTTCCGCTTTCAATTCTAATAATGCATCACGAAGCTCTGCGGCCCGTTCGAATTGCAAGTTTTTGGCCGCCTCTTTCATCTCCGCTTCCAGCCGCTGAATGAGCGATTGGCGGTCCTTCTTCGACATTTTGCTTAGCTCGCCGCTCGTCAAATATTCGGCCTTCTGCTCGGCTACTTTGGTCGCTTCGATAACATCGTGGATTCTCTTCCGGATCGTTTGCGGCGTTATGCCGTGCTTCTCATTATAAGCAAGCTGAATCGTCCGGCGTCTCTCTGTCTCCTGCATGGCCTTAGCCATGGAGTCGGTCACCTTGTCTCCATACATAATAACCCGGCCTTCGCTGTTGCGCGCGGCGCGGCCGATCGTCTGAATAAGCGAGCGTTCCGAACGCAAAAACCCTTCCTTATCCGCATCCAGGATGGCAACGAGCGATACCTCCGGCAGGTCGAGCCCTTCCCTTAACAGGTTAATGCCGATAAGAACATGGAAAGTGCCAAGACGCAGATCGCGCAGAATCGCCATCCGCTCCAGGGTCTTGATATCGGAATGCAGGTAACGGACCTTGATGCCCACTTCCTTCAAATAATCCGTTAAATCCTCCGCCATCTTCTTCGTTAATGTCGTAACCAGCACCCGTTCATCCTTAGCCATGCGGTCCCGGATTTCGCCAAGCAGGTCATCGATCTGCCCTTTCGTCGGCCTCAGCTCAATGATCGGATCGATCAGTCCGGTCGGACGGATGATTTGCTCGACCATCTCCGGAGAATGCTCTATCTCATAAGGGCCCGGTGTCGCCGAGACAAAGATGATCTGCTTGACCTTGTCTTCGAACTCTTCAAATCGAAGCGGCCGGTTATCCATCGCCGACGGCAGACGAAAGCCATGGTTGACAAGCACTTCCTTACGCGCACGGTCACCGTTGTACATGGCGCGGATTTGCGGCAGCGTCACATGCGACTCATCAATGACGATCAGCATATCGTCAGGGAAAAAATCCATCAGCGTGTAGGGCGTAGAGCCCCGTTCACGGAAGGTTAAAGGCCCCGAATAGTTCTCGATCCCCGAGCAGAAGCCCATCTCCTGCATCATCTCGATATCATATCTCGTCCGCTGCTCCAGGCGCTGCGCCTCAAGCAGCTTGCCTTGCTCCCGCAGTTCCGCCAGCCGTTCCTCCAGCTCACGCTCGATATTAACCAGCGCCGCCTTCATCGTATCCTCATGGGTTACGAAGTGAGAGGCGGGGAAGATGGCGACATGATCACGCTCGCCCACAATCTCGCCGGTCAATACATCGATCTCCGTGATCCGCTCTATCTCATCGCCGAACAGCTCAACCCGGATCGCCCGCTCGTTATTCGCTACGGGAAAAATCTCGATCACATCGCCGCGTACGCGAAATGTCCCGCGCACGAAATTGATGTCGTTGCGCTGGTATTGAATATCCACCAGCTTGTGCAGGATCGCATTTCTCGGCTTCTCCATCCCTACGCGCAGCGATAACACAAGGCTCTTATATTCCATAGGCGAGCCGAGGCCATAAATACACGAGACGCTCGCCACGATAATAACGTCTCTGCGTTCGAACAGTGCGCTTGTAGCGGAGTGGCGCAGCTTGTCAATCTCATCATTAATACTGGAATCCTTCTCAATGTACGTATCCGACGAAGGAATATAAGCCTCCGGTTGATAGTAATCGTAGTAACTGACGAAATACTCGACGGCATTGTTCGGAAAGAACTCTTTAAACTCACTGCACAGCTGCGCAGCCAATGTTTTGTTATGCGCGATGACGAGGGTAGGCCGATTCAATTGCGCGATGGTATTGGCGATCGTGTAGGTTTTCCCCGTTCCGGTTGCGCCTAGTAAGGTTTGATGCTTTTTGCCCAGCTTAATCCCTTCCACTAACTCTTTGATCGCTGCGGGTTGGTCGCCCTGCGGCGAGTATTCAGAAAGCAGCTCGAACGATTTTGACATCACTTCCAATTCGCTCATGCCCTTCTCCTCTCGTATCCCTTTTAATCTATGAAAAAGTATTATTAATAATCATACCCAAATTATCCAGTAAAGTAGACAATGAACATCTAATAAGAATATGTGTTCCCATCCATTATAATGGTTTCAATGCCCTGTTGCAATCGGAGGATGTTCCCTATTTTCCGGTACAAGCGAAACGTATCATTTCTTAAAATTACAAAAAAAACTGCTCCACCCCAGAGGGGAAGAGCAGTTTTATCTGTAAGTGGATTACAGTTTTACTACGTTTTCAGCTTGTGGTCCGCGGTTGCCTTGAACAACGTTGAACTCAACGCGTTGACCTTCGTCAAGGGTTTTGAAGCCGTCGCCAGTGATTGCGGAGAAGTGAACGAATACGTCGCTTCCGCCTTCAACTTCGATGAAACCGAAGCCTTTTTCTGCGTTGAACCATTTTACTGTACCTTGTTGCATAGTTATTACCTCCAAAAGTGTTTTTAACATGTTCATTTTGCCGATAAACAAAAATTCACATATTGAAAAAGGTTTCATTGTAAATGTTAGCCCTTTTCAATATGCGAATCGGTAACACCTTTTATCAACTGTTATGATCATATCACAGACTCATACGGAATGCAAACGAATTAATTCACCATACCGACAAATATTCAAGTAAAAAGATATCCGCTTTCATTACCGCTCTCCCGCTGCCGTTCCCTGAAACGCATGGCGGTACAGCTCGGCGTAATATCCCCCTAATTGAAGGAGCGTCTCATGTGTACCTTCTTCTTCAATCATGCCGCTGCGCATGACAATGATCCTGTCGGCATGCTTAACCGTGGAGAGCCGGTGTGCGATGACCAGCGTGGTCCTGCCTTCGGAAACGATGTTCAGCGCCTGCTGGATCAATCGTTCGGTATGCGAGTCCAAGTGAGCGGTTGCTTCGTCCAGGATTAGAATTTTGGGCTGGGACACCAATATCCGGGCAAAGGAGATCAGCTGCCGCTCGCCTGCCGACAGGCCGCTGCCCCGCTCGGACAGCCGCGTATCGTATCCCTTCTTCAATCTGGCGATCATCGGATCTGCGCCAACCGTTCTGCATGCCTCGATGACCGCTTCCCGCGAGATGCGTTCATCGAACAACCGCACATTGTCCACAATCGATCCCGAATAGAGATACGGATCCTGCTGCACCAGCCCGACAATGCGATGGAGGGAATCCAGCGGCAGCCTGCGGATATCGACGCCGTCAATCTCCACGCTGCCCCGCTTTACATCGTAAAAACGGGCCAGCAGATTCACAAGGGAGCTTTTGCCTGCGCCGGTTGTGCCGACGATGCCTACAAACTCACCCGGCTGGATGTGCAGCTCCAGATCATGCAGGACGTCCTTGTCATCCGCATACGAAAAGCGGATATGATTAAAATCGACTTTGCCCTTCACGGTGGACAAGCCTATAGGGCGGGCTGCTTCCGGTGCGGGATCGCGGACCTCCGGTTGAACGGAAAATATACGCCACAAGCGGTCGACCGAAACAAGCGTGGATTGCAGCGTATTCCACTGCTGGGTGATTTGGTTGATCGGCTGGAAGAACTGCCGGATATAACTGATGAAGGCATACAGCACCCCGAACTCCAGCTGCTGGTTAAATACAGCGATGCCGCCAATCCACACGACAAAAGCGACCGACACATTTCCTAAGATATCAAATGAGCGGTTAAAGATAACGGTTGCCCGCACCTCGCGCAGGCTTTCCTTTAAATATTTCTCATTGCGCTCGGAAAAGCGCGATACCTGCTCCTTCTCCTGATGAAAATTTTGAATCAGGCTCATCCCCGCCAAATTTTCTGCCAGAAAGGCGATTAACCGCGACAGCTGCGTGCGCGCGCGTTGGTATGAATTGCGCAGGAGCGCGCGGAAGGCGACAGCAATGACCGCAATAAGCGGGAGCAGAATCAAACAATACAGCGCAAGCTGTACATCAAGAAAAAACATAAACCCGATAATCATCAGCAGCGACATGCCGTCCCGGATAATGCTTAACAGCACCTGCGTAAAAAACTGGTTGATCGTCTCCGTATCGCTTGATTCATTGGTCACGAGGCTGCCGATCGCGTGGCGGTCGAAGAAGGACATCGACTGCCCTGAAATGTGCTTGAACAAATCCTTGCGAAGCGCCGCGACGATGCTCTGCCCTGCCTTTTGAAGCAGGTTCGCCTGCCAAAACGTAAACAGCATGCTGAGAACGGCCAACAGAAAATAGATCACGCCAAGCATAATCAATCTGCCTGCGCCATGGTCGCCGAACAGCACACGGTCGTCTATCGCCACCTTGACCAGATAGGGCTGAAGCAGGTCAGCCGATATTGCAAATACGGCACAAAAGAAGACAGCTACAAATATCATCCGGTGCGGCTTGGCGTAGGCAAGCATCGCCAGAAAAGCTTTGCGCCTATTTTCCTTGCTCACTGTGTAATTCGGATTAATATCCTCTTCCGATCGTATATCGCCTTCCTTAGCCATGGGACACCCCTTCTTCCTGGATCTCATGCAGCGAAGCGTAATACCCCCGTTTGCTCAGCAGCTCCTGATGCGTGCCCCGCTCGATAATGCGGCCTTCCTCCAACACGATGATTTCGTCGGCGTGTTTGACTGCGCTGATCCGGTGCGCGATCAACAGCGTCGTCTTGCCTTTGCGGACCTCCCGCAGGTTCTGCAAAATACTCGCTTCCGTTAAAGCGTCTACAGCACTTACGCTGTCATCGAGAATAAGAATCGGCGCGTCCTTGATGAGCCCTCTGGCAAGGCTGGTCCGTTGGCGCTGTCCCCCGGAGAGCGTCAACCCCCGCTCCCCCAGCTTGGTCTCAAAGCGGTCGGTGAAGCCAGCGACGTTATCATACACCTCCGCAAGCTTTGCCGCCCGCTCTACACTCGCATTGCCAGCTTGCCGGTTATAAAAGGCGATATTATCGCGGATCGTGGTGCTGAACAGGAAACCGTCCTGCGGCACGTATGCGATCTGGGTACGCAGGCTCTCCAGCGTCAAATCCCTAATGTCCTGGCCCCCGATGAAAACCGTGCCCCTGGGCGGATCATAAGTGCGCAGCAGCAGCTTAACGAGGGTTGTCTTGCCGCTCCCGGTCTTGCCCACGATGCCGAGCGTCTTCCCTTGCGGCACATGAATGTTTAGCTGCTCCAAGGACAAGCGATCGGTTTCGGGGTAAGCAAATGACAAGCCCCGGATGGTGATATCCCCTGCCCCCTGCACCAGCGGCACGGCCTGCTCCGCTTCCTGAATATCCTGTTTTTCCGCAAGCAGCCGGTTAAGACGGTCAAGAGACGCCCGCGAGCGCTGCACGGTATTAATCACGTTGCCGATCGACTGCAGCGGATTCATGATCATTCTTAAATAAAGCGTCAATGCTACAAAATTGCCAATCGAGAGAGCTCCCTCAATCGTAAGATATCCGCCATACGTAATCGCAACGACAAGCGACAAAGCGCCCGCGAACGGAATCATCGCTTGAAACATCGCTGTCATGCGGACAAGCAGCAGTTGATTGTCTTTGATCCGGTCGACTGTCTGCCCGAACCGCTTCTGTGCAATGTCTTCAATGCCGAACGTTTTCGTTACGCGAATGCCGCCAAACTGCTCCTCCGCCGATTCGGTCATTTCTGCGAGCGCTTCCTGAACCTTCTTTGATCGTTCACGTATACGCGGACCAAAGTAAACCACAAGAATCGGAATAGACAGCAGAGGCAGTATGCAGGACAGAATCAACAGCTTGGGTATATCGCTCAGGATCATCATCGTAATGACGGATATGAGCAGGACAGACGCATTCGTCAATTGGTTAACTCCATTAGCAATCGATTCCCGCACTGCCGTCACATCGTTCATGACATAGCTAAGCAGCTTGCCAATGCCGTTTTTTGAATAATACTGCTCACTCAGACGCGTAAAGTGTTGGAAAAGGCGCTGCCGCGAATTGTATTCAAACCTTCTCCCCATCCGGTGGTTCACATACTGTCCGAAGCCGAACAGCACGCCATAACCGATGCCGATCGCCAGCAAAGTCAGACTGTAGAGAACAATCGCCTGCCGCGTCAGTCCATTCCGGTTCAGCTCATCGGCGAATTGCCCCAGTATTCTAGGGAAAAACGCATAGATGATATTGGCCGAAGCCAGCAATACAAAAGCAAATACATAGATCCAGCCGTACCGTTTAAAATGATCGGTTAACAATTTTTTCCCGCTCATGAGCTTCACATCCCTGCCTTATTCATACAAACACGGAAGAAACATTGCTAAGTTACATGTTAATCCAGTATGACTGAATATTCAATAATATTAAACGATCTTTTCTCATCCGTGATTTATATGGATAATTTTGCGACGAAACGCATGGCTCATCCGTAATGCTTCTCTAGAAGTCTATCATCTAAGGAGTGTACTGTATGCGCCGTCGTTTCATCGCTGTTATTACAACGATTCTTATCGTATATCTGGGCATCAATTATTACATTGGCTGGCATGGCCTTGTGTTTCTCCAGCATACCTTCGGCATGACCAATCCTTGGCCCTATTGGATCGTGTTCTGGATCGTAAGTTTGGGATATCTTCTTGCCAGATTGGCGGAGCGTTTTGTCCCTTATTTTGTTTTCTATTTGTTGAAGGCTGCCGGCTCTTATTGGTTCGCTATTTTAATGTATGCCGTATTGCTGCTGCCTATGGCTGATGTCGCCGCCCTCTTGTTAAATATCAATAATGTGCCTGCGGACGAATACGTGCCGGGTATCGGCTATATTATCCTGGGCATCCTGGCGCTCCTGCTGGCCGTCGGCTCTTGGAATGCATGGCGTCCGATTGTGCGCACCTATGAGATCAAGATCGATAAACCGGCCGGACAATTGAAAACCATGCGGATCGCCGTCGCTTCCGACCTTCACCTGGGAACGATCGTGCGCAATAAGCATCTTCAGGGATTTGTAGAACGGATCAATGCGCTGAACCCTGATCTGATCCTGCTGCCCGGGGACATTATCGATGACGATATTAAACCTTTCATTCAGCAAAATATGGCGGAGACCATGCGCGGATTAAAGGCCAAACATGGCGTATATGCCGTGCTCGGCAATCATGAATATATCGGCGGCCATGTGGATGAGTTTGTGGAACGGCTGCAGCAGGTCGGCATCCAGGTGCTGCTGGATCGCTCCGTGCAAGTAGCCGATTCACTGTATATCGTCGGCAGGAAGGACCGCAGCGCTGATTCAGCACGTTTTGGCAGCGCCGGCAGGCTAAAGCTCGGTGAGCTGCTCAGCGGCGTCGATCTCAGTCACCCGGTCATCCTAATGGATCATCAGCCGTATCATCTGGATCTGGCAGCCGCCGCAGGGGTGGATGTCATGCTGTCCGGGCATACGCACCGCGGGCAAATGACACCCAACCATTTTATTACACGACGCTTGTTTGAGCTCGATTGGGGGTACAAACGCAAAGATACAATGCATGCCATCGTATCCTCCGGCTTAGGCTTCTGGGGACCGCCAATCCGGCTCGGCAGCCGCTCGGAAATCATTGAATTAATCATTACCTTTGATGACAAAGCCTAAGCTTGCCTATGTGACATAACCGCAAGATGGCGCTGTCCCATAACTCATCGATGACGATGGGATAGCCCCGTTCTCTTAAAAGCTTTGGTTGTACCGCATTCACTGCGCAGTCGAATGTTCTTCCGATCGCTGTTGTTCCCGGATTCCCTTAAATGAATAAGCCGAGGTGGGAATCCGGGAACAAAGGCGACCGCTGACGCTTCTCCAGAATCATTCGATCTGCTTCGTTTAAGCGTAACCTTATCGCGACGATCGAAGAGGTGGTCGGGTGGCTTTCGCTTGCCAATCAACGGATCGAGCCCGCGGTCTCGTTGCTCTGCAGCTGGTACATTCGGTAATAGCGCCCCTCCAGCGCCATGAGCTGCTCGTGCGTGCCGCGTTCTACGATCTCCCCGCGGTGCAGCACTAGGATCGTGTCCGCTTCTTTGATCGTCGATAAACGATGGGCGATAATAAAGGTCGTCCGCCCATGGCGCAGCACATCAAGCGCCTTCTGGATGAGCGCCTCCGTCTCGCTGTCAATGCTCGATGTCGCTTCGTCCAGAATAAGAATAGCCGGATCAAAGCTAAGCGCCCGTGCAAAGGAAACAAGCTGCCGCTGGCCTGCGGACAAGGTGCTGCCCCGCTCCACGACCGGCTCTTCGATGCCTTTGGACAGCTGCCGCACAAACGGTTCGGCGCCGACCTCTCTTAACGCCTGCCTGACCTGCTCATCGCTGATCTCCTGATTGTGCAGACGGACATTGAATCGAATATCACCTGTGAACAGGAACGGATCCTGCAGCACAATGCCCATATGCTTGCGCAGCGCCTGCTTCGACATCTGTGTGATATCCTCTCCGTCTATCCGTATCGTCCCTTCATCCGGCTCGTAGAAACCGAGCAGCAGGTTCATAATCGAGCTCTTGCCCGAGCCAGTATGCCCGACCAGCGCGATGGTCTCGCCCCGTCCCGCTTCAAAGGAAATATCGCGCAGCACCGGCTCCTCCCGCTTGTAGCCAAACGTGACGCCGCTAAACGTGACATGGCCTTGAGGGCGCGCGGCTTCCTGCTTCGCATCGATATCCTCTCCCTCTTTGTCCATTAATTCAAACACACGCTCTGCCGATACGACCGCACGCTGCGCATTCATCATTTGGTCGAAGATCCCGATGATCGGCTCGAAGATTCGGCCCAAATAATCGATGAACGCGTAAAACACGCCAAATGAAATCGCCGACTCCAGCGATCCGCTGCCAAAATACCAGATGATCATCGCCGTAAAGATTCTTCCGACGAAGTAAACGGCATTCCGTCCCGAAAACGCAAAGATGCGGAACTGCATGATCTGATTACGGTAACGGTCATCATTCAAAGCCTCAAACTCCGAACGGACGCTCTGTTCCCGGCGAAAAGCCTGAAGAATCGGCATGATCTGAATCGTTTCGTTCAGCATTGCATTCATCTCCGCCAGCCGGGCGCGAATAGCTGCTACGTATTTGCGCGAATATTTCAGATGCAGCACGATGATGCCCGTATAGATCGGCAGCAGGATAAAGCAGATGAGCGCCATTCTCCAGTCGAGAAAGAGCAATGCGCCGAATACGCCCAATATATTCAACCCGCTGACGACAAAGGTCGCCATGAAGCTCATATAGAGGTCTTTGACATTCTCTGTATCATTCGCGACCCGGGACACCACCTGCCCGATCGGCGTATTATCGTAATACCGGATATCAATGCGGTGCATATTGCGGAACACATCCATCCGAATCCGTTGGACGATGCGCTGCGCCGAGCTCTGCAGCATAAAGCTTTGCACAAAATTCAATCCGCTTGCGCAGATCGCTAATAACACAATCAAGCCGACTAGCTGCATGACCGGCTGAACATCGTATTGGTAGAAGTCCCATACCTCTGCCGGTGTCAGCGTGAAAGTGCCGATGGAATCGCTCTGCAGGACGAACGAGGCGCCTTCCTGCCGGATGTTGGCCACAGCGGCGGCTTGGCCCAGCTCGCCTTCACGCGCCCAATCCGACCTCACGAACGCTTTATCCTGAAATGGAACAGCATTCATATCATCCGGTACATCCCGCGGTGCCAGCTCATACCAATCCTTTTCAATCGCCAGGATATGGTCATCGATAATGACTTTGGCAATCATCGGTCCGGCAAGCTGGAATAACATCGCTGCGATTAAGATCAAAATCGCCACGGTTATCCGGCGTTTGAATAGCAGCATATAACTGAACAGCCGTTTGGCTACAGATTTCGTATGCGGTTTACTCATGGCGTCTCCTTCTCATCAGCCAGCAAGCTTTGTTCCAGCTTCTGCCGGTCGTATTGGCGCCCATACCATCCCTTGCGCTGCATGAGCTCCGCGTGCGTGCCTTCCTCGATAATGACGCCGTCTTCAAACACAATAATCCGATGCGCATGAGTGACTGCAGTTAGCCGATGGGTAGCGATCAGCGTCGTACGGCCATTACGGCTGCCGCGGATATGCTGCAGGATCGCATGTTCCGTTCGGGCATCCACAGCGGATAACGCATCATCCAGAATTAAAATTTCAGGATCGACCAGCAGCGCTCTTGCAATACCCACCCGCTGTTTCTGGCCGCCGGATAACATGACGCCATTCTCGCCAATCATCGTTTGCAGGCCCTGCTTCATCTGCCTGATGTCATTTTCAAGCGATGCCATGGCAATAACGCCGGCCAATTCCTCCTCTGTCGCTTCAGGTTTGCCTAAGGCGATGTTTTCCTTCACTGTCTTGGATAACAGCAGATGCTCCTGAGGCACATAACCGATCCAACGCTTTAAACGATCCAATGAAATCTGCTCGATGGGAACATTGCTCACGAACAGCTTGCCGGCCTCAATGGGATATTGCCTCAGCAGCTGCTTCAGCAGCGTGCTCTTGCCGCCGCCGGTTCGCCCGACGATGCCGATGGTTTCCCCTCGGTCTATCCGCAGGGAAATTCCCTTCAAGCTGTCAACATTCGAGCCCGGATAACGGAAGGTGAGTCCGCGGAATTCTATACGTTCAGGCACCTCAACCTTTACAGGGCGTTCAGGCTCGACAACCTCCTGCCGCTGTTCCAGATTATCTTGAATCCGGTTCACGGAAGCGCTGCCGCGCTGCAAAATATTAATAAACTCGCCAAACGCGATCATCGGCCATATTAACAGCCCCAGGTAAATATTGAAGGTAACCAGCTCGCCTAAGGTGATCTCATTTCGGAACACCAGGTACGAGCCGTAACCGATGCCGATCGCAAAGCTTAATCCGACAATGATCGAGATTGCAGGCTGAAACATCGCGTTAATGTACGCAACCTTGATATTTTTCTCCATCACATCGCCCGTCACGCGGCCGAATGCCTCAATATCCTTATCCTCCTGAACGTAGGATCGAAGCACGCGCATGCCGGAGATCGATTCAAGCACATGATCGTTCATCCGCCCGAACGATTCCTGCGCATCCAGAAACTGTATCCTCATTGCCTTGCCGAGGCGATTGATCGCCAGCGCAAGCAGCGGCAGCGGCAATAACGCGGCGGCCATCAGCTTGAAGCTGACGAATATCACCATGGAAATGACAACGATCGTCGTGGCGACTATCGTATTCACAAGCGTCAGGACGCCGAAGCCGGCTGTATTGCTAACCGCCGTTATATCGTTGGAAGCAAGCGCCATCAGCTCGCCGGAACGGTTCCGCTGGAAGAAAGAAGGGGTCATTGTCGTCCAATGCTTGAACAGCCGGCTCCGCAGCTGCTTATCAAGCAGTACCGAGCTTCCGAATAACAGGTTATTCCACAAATAGACGAGAATAAACATCGAAACGGCAATGCCGAGCAGCCATCCCACGGTTTGATACAACCCTGCCTGTGTCAGTGTTTCTTCGCGAATCCGGTCGATCGTATTGCCGATCAGGCGGGGCGAGATGCTATTCAAAAAACTGGTGGAGGCCACAAGAAGGACAGTGAGCACATAGAATAACCAACGTTCACGGAAAAACCAACTCAGCTTGGAAAAATACTGCATAGATGGCGCCCCCTTCTTCATTTAGATCATAGAAATCAGTACTTTCCATTTTACCTTGTGACTCCTGCCCTGTGTACCCTTAATTTGAAAAAATGGATTTGTTACCCATTATAAGCCGGAATGCAGTTAACACAAAAAACGCCGCGGCGTTGGCCGCAGCGAAGCTTATTGCCTTTCCTTATAACCGCAGGCTCCGATTCAACCGGTACTCCATGGCGGTAACGCCTTCAAGCTCCCGGAATACCCGGTTAAACTGCTTCGGGTTCTCGAAGCCCACCTTCTCGCTGACCTCATACACTTTATCGTTCGTTTGCAGCAGCAGCTCCTTCGCTTTTTCGATGCGCACCTTTTTCAAATAATGCACAAAATTTTCACCGGTATATTCCTTGAAGGATTGGCTGAAATATGAATAATTCAATGAAACGTGATTGGACACAATGGCCATATTCAAGTCCTTATTGTAGTTCTCATGAATGTACTGTACCGCCTTGCCCATTTCCTTCTGCTCGACATGAACCGACCTGATATTGCGGATATAGTGATTTAATTGAAAGAGCAAGCTCTCGACACTGTGAAAATAGTCCTGAAGGCTCTCAAAGTTATAAATATTGCCGGCCATCCGGTACATTTTCAATATTTCAACCGATTCCTCGCCGTACAAATGGACGACCCGGTCGAATACCATCTCATTGAGATGTTTGCTGATTGACTCCAGGCTGCAGATATCCACCCCATTGAACTTACGGAAATCGAGCAGTTCGACTAGCAGCGACTTCATTTCTTTCTCGCGGTCAGTACCCATCATATTGGCAAGCTTGCGGATATCATCCACCGGCACATGCAACACCTGCTCCCGGCCTTTGATCTCATCGTACCGGATAACCGCCGCGCGCGCATGCTGCTGCAGCAGGCTGTATTTCAGCGCATGCCTTGCCTGCTTATAAAAGCTGCCGATCCGGCCAATGCCTTGGCCGCGCTCGCTTAACCCGATGTAGAATACGGCGGAGCTCTTGCCAATTAAATGTTCGAGCAGGCCTTGAAAAAATCCCTCATCCTCGGTTACCAGGGTCAAATGGTCGTTTTTATCTTCAAAATAAACGAGCTTGGTGCCTTCTTTCTGAGCCTCGCGCTGTAAAAATTCCTCGCCCTTGAACAGCTCCTGACCGGAACCCGTATATTTTAATAGACCAACATAATAACAATCATCGAACTCGTCCAGCCCGGCTGCCGCACAGCGTTCGGCGACTTCAGCCTCGGACAGCTCATTTTGCAGAAGAATATTGCTCAGCGTCGCTGCGCGCAGCGCTTCCCGATATTGATCCGAAGCTTGCAAACGGCCCGAAATTTCCTCATAACGCGTGATTTCCTCCTCAATTCTGCCCAGCGCCCCGAACAGCTCGTCGCGCACGATCGGCTTCAGCAAATACTCTTTGACCTCGTGTTTGATCGCTTCCTTGGCGTACTGGAAATCATCATAACCGCTCAGTATAATAACCGATGGCTTTGGAGTGAAGCCCGCAATGCGCTTAATGAATGAAATGCCGTCCATCCCGGGCATCCGAATGTCTGTAATGATAATCTCTACTTTCTCCTGCTGTGTTGTCTCCAATGCTTCATTGCCGTCAGCTGCCAGCAGGATTCGATATACGTCGGGATACTCCCGCTCAATCATGGCACGCAAGCCAAGCCTAATATTTTTCTCGTCATCGACAATCAACAGCGTTCGCATACTAAGAGAGCCCTCCCGTCAATATGAAGTATGGAATTCTCATAATCACCCGGGTGTACTTCCCTTCTTTACTTTCAACTCGAAGACCGTACTCCTTACCGTAAAACATCTGAATCCGTTGATGCACATTGTGCAATCCAATGCCTGTTCCCGGACTGCTGCCCCCAACCATCACGGACCCGGCCGGCGTCCCTCCTGCCAGTGAATCCGGAGTATCATCATAAACATCCGCTTCCGAATCGAATTTCCGGTTCAACCGCTGCAGCACGTCTGCTGTCATGCCGATCCCATCATCCGTCATTTCAATGACCATATCTCCGTCTGTTGCGCTCGCCTTAATTGTAATGGTCATCTCGCCGCTTTTCAGTCCATGCTTTACGGCATTCTCCACAACCGGCTGCAGCGACATCTTCAGCAGCTCCTGATTCAGGTATTGGGGCGGGATATCCAATTGCAGCATGATTTTCTCGTCAAACCGGACATTCATGATCGCGATATAATTCGTAATGTAATTGATCTCTTCACGCAGCGAAACATATTCGCTCGTCCATTTCAGGTTGTAGCGCATCAGACCGCCAAGCGAAGTAAGGGCATCCGAGATGACCGGTTGATTCTCGATTTCGGCCAGCATTTTGATGTTTTCGAGCGTATTATACAGGAAATGCTGATCGATCTGGTTTCTTAGCGTTTTCAGCTCCGCTTCCTTCGAAGCGGCTTGTTTATTAACCGCCTCTGCGATCAGCTCGTTAATCTTACTGAGCATTTTGCGGAAATGGTGGGCAAGCTCCCCCACTTCGCCGCCGCCGCGAACGGCAAGCTCAATGTGAAAATCGCCCTGCCGCACCTTTTTCATCGAACTCGCGAGAATATGAAGCTTTTTTAAAATAATCGAATTTATAATGTAGGTTGCGACCGCTAAAATAACGATCAAAACAATATTAGCCAGCAGGATATAATTGCGCGTTTTATTTAAATCGCGGTACACATTCTCCAGCGATACGACATTTAGCATATAGGCGTCAATTCGTTCGATATACGTATGTGCGAGCAGAAAAGGAATGCCGTTAAACATAAACTCAGCGCTTTGCCGATCGGTTGTCAGCAGCTGATTGAACTGTTCCTTAATGAACGTTTCCGTCAATCCGATTTCCGCCAGGAAGGAATGAGCCGGGTTTGTATACAGCTCCCCTTTCCCATCCATCACGAGCAGCTGGGCTTGCTCATCCTGCAGCGTGTTGAACATATTCGAAAAAAACTGCGTCAGCAGCATATCCACCTGGATAATGCCCACATGATTGCCTTGCGGATATTGAATCACTTTGGACAGTGAAATTTTCGGCTGCTCGCCCCTTCCTTCCTCCGAGTAGCGGATAATTTCCTTATCCTCTCTTTGGATCATCCAATGCTCCATGCCGTTTTTCACCATGACTTCATCGTACCAAGGTTCGTTATTGATCCGCCTCTCCCCGTGAAATACCGGCCATAGCTCGAATAATGCTTCGCTCCGCGTAAAAATCCGGATATGCTCAATCGTCGGATTGTTATATTGAATTCTAAGGATATTGGGCACAGTGTTTCTACTGAATGCGATCAGCTCACTTGTGCTTGGCTCGGTTGTCTGCCCCAGATACTCCAGTACATCCTCATCGGAAATGGTAAGCTGCGCCGCACGCTCCATCGCCGCAATATTATTGTTAATGTTGATTCGCTCAATCTCAAGGGCATTCTCGTTGCTGCGCTCCACGTCCCTGAGATAATTGCCGTAGAATTCATTAAATATATAGATGGAAATCAAAATACTGGGCAGCAAAATAATGACCACATAGGCGATGTTGAGCCTTGACTGCAGCGATAATTGCTCGATGCGAAAGAGCATCCGGTTAAAAAGATTGCGTAGACGTTTATTCATCCGATCACTTCCGCGTAGGGTGGTGGAAACTAAGTCTTATCATATACCAAAAAACCCATGGGGTCTGGGTTTTTTGGTGAGTTAAATATAAGATTAATTCAGGAATTCGGCAAGCTTTCCGATATTTTCTTCATATTTCGCTTGACGGTACTCCATCAATTCGGCGAAGCCGTTTTTGTCGCGGAAGGCAATGAACTCGTTAAAGATTTGGTCGAACTCTTCTTCCGATCCGGAAAGGAGCAATCTTGGAAGCACTTTACCCCACTGCGAAGAGATTTTCTTCGCGTTAATGCCTTCCGGCGAGCTGTTCGGCGGATTGATCAGGTCAAACTGCGAGTAGCTGACCGTCTTCCCTCTCGTCCAGTCTTCCAGCTGTTTGAATGGTTCGACAGACGGCGGCTCCCACTTCGTGATCATATTGGTATCCTGCATCATCCAGAAGGTGAGCGAGGATCCATACTGCTTGTCAAATGCGGAACGGTCCGTATTGCGCAGTTCCAGTACCTCCGGCAGGAATTGATCCTTACCGTCGATCGTGTCGTAGCTGACACCTTTTTCACCGAGATACAGATCCTTTTGACCTTCTTCGCTCAGCAAGTAGCTTAAGAAACGGATCGCTCTTTCTTTGTCCTTCACGTCTTTGGAGATCAATGTCACTGTCCAGCCGGAGATGCTAGGGCCTGCCAATGTCGGCTGATCCAAGTCGGCATTGGCCGGTCCGTCTACTGCGATATACACAGAGTTTGGATCATTAGCAAACAATACGTTCTGCTGTGCTGCAAAGTCAGTACGTTGATACATCATGGCAAAGTAACGGCCTTGCGCGATTTTCTCTTCCATTTGCGGACGCTTATCGATAAAGACATCCTTGGACATCAAGCCCATTTCGTTAGCTTGGCGGAATACTTTCAGCCATTTTACGAATTCCGGATCGGTAGAAACATCATACAGCTGGCCATCCTTTTCACGCGGAATAGCAAGATAGTTAGCCAGGTAGGACGAATTCTGCAAATAGTCGATGAAAGAGTAGTTGCCATCATCGCCGAAATCATGGAAGCCAATCGGGATGAGCGGCTGGCCGTTCACATCCGGGAACATTTCTTGCGCTTTTTGAAGCGCATTCAGGAAGCCTTCCGGTGTACGCATATCCGGGCTGCCGATGGCTTCATACATATCTTTACGCACGACAAACGTTTGGTTCGAAATGTAATTCTCGCCGTAAGTTTCATAGTCTCTTGGTGAAGAGGAGGAGTTCGGGTAACCGTAGATATGACCGTCTTCCTGCGTATACCAAGCGATCTTCGCCGGATCGGATACGTTGAAGAAGTACGGGTCATACTGCTCTGCCAACTCATTCAGCGGAAGCACCAGGTCGCCTTCGATCATCGTTTTCACGCCGTCTTCCCACCAGCCAAGCGTCAGGAAGTCAGGCAGGTCGCCGGAAGCGATCATCGTGTTCAGCTTTTCATTTTCATTGCCGGCAGGCACGATAAACTCAATGTTAACGCCCGTTTTCTCCGTTACATATTTGGAGGTTGGGTCAACGCCCCATTTATTCGGGAACCATGCAAAGTTCAAATACCAGTCAAACGTAATCGGTGAAGTATCAAGCGTCCAGCCTGGTGTATCGGGTGATGGCGCTGCCGCCGTATTCTCGCCTGCCCCTTCGTTTGCTCCTTGATTAGCTGGTTCAGCGTTGTTGCTGCTTCCATTGGAGCATGCTGCCACAAAAACAAGCGTGAAAATCAACGTTAAGACCAACAAACTTTTTGGCAATCTCTTCTTCATTGCTCTACCCCTTTACTTGTTTTTTCGTACTGGTGTTGTATAAATCAATCTTTGGCGAACGAACCGGCCTTGCTGTAAGACGGCAAAACACGGTTCGCTGCCGCCGAAGACCGGCAACCATGTTGGAAAAGGATCAACCTTTCACTGAACCAATCATAAGACCCTTTACAAAATACTTTTGCAGGAACGGATAAGCGAACACAATCGGCGCTGTCGTTACAACCATTGTGGCAAGCTTAATCGACTGCGAGGTAACCGTCCGGTCAACCCCTCCTCCGGCAGCGGCTACGATTTGACTGGAGCTGGATTGCGCAACGACCCGGAATAAGAAGGTTTGGATCGGCTGCAGGTCCATATTGTTGATGTAAATCATGCCGACAAAGTAATCATTCCATTGCCACACCCCGTGGAACAACGAGATCGTTGCGATAACCGGCATGGAGACCGGAATAATAACCCGGGTAAAAATGGAGAAGTCATTCGCCCCGTCAATCTTTGCCGCTTCCTTCAGCGCCCCCGGGATTTCCCGGAAGAAGGACATGAAGATGATGAGATCAAAGAAGCTGAACAAGAACGGAATAATGTAGACCATGAAATTATCCAACATTCCCAGATCGCGAATCAACAGGTAGAAAGGAATTAATCCACCGCTAAAGAACAGCGTGAAGGTACCCATGAGCAGGTAGATGTTGCGTCCAATCAATTCACGCTGTGAGAACGCGTATGCGACCATTGCGGTGAAGAACACATGCGCGGCCGTACCGACTAAGGTCTTGGCTACGGTGACGCCCATCGCCGTCATGATGCCCGGGTTTTTAAACACCTCGACGTAATTATCCATGCTAAATGCTCTTGGCCACCAGTAGATACCGCCCCGCATCGCATCCTGACCATCATTGAAGGAGTTGACAAGGACATACCATATCGGATAAAGCGTAATAAAACAGATGGCCAGCATGCCGAGTATATTGAAGCCGTCAAATAAGGCTTCTCCGGCTGTTTTTCGTTTTGTCAGCACCCGCAGCAACCACCTTTATATCAGAATAGAGAATGACCGTTAATTTTCTTGGTCACCGAGTTCGCAATCAGCAGCAAGATGAGCGCAATGATAGATTTGATGAGCCCCACTGCCGTAGCGTAAGAGTATCTGCCGCTAGCCAGACCCGTCTCATAAACATACACATCGATAACGTTACTTGCGCTTTCGTTGAGCTGATTTTTCAGCACCAGAATTTGATCGAAGTTGGAGTTGAGGACGCCGCTCACGGCCAGAATGAACAGAATTGTAATGGTGCCTTTAATGCTTGGCAGCGTAATATACCACATCTTCTGGAATCTTCCCGCACCGTCGATTGTTGAGGCTTCATACATCTCAGGGGAGACACCCGCCATTGCAGCCAGATAAATGATAGCTGACCAGCCGAGCTCCTTCCAGATATCCGAAGCGATAACGATCGACCAGAAGTATTGCGGCTCCGCCAGGTAACTGATCGGCGCATCAATCCAGCCAAGTGCAAGCAGCACTTTGTTAATAATGCCAACATCCGCCAGCCATGTAGTCAAAATACCGCCAAGAATGACCCAGGAAAGAAAGTGCGGCAGGTACGAGACGGTTTGGACCGCTCTTTTGAAGCGCAAAGATCTGAGCTCATTCAAAAATAACGCAAAAACAATCGGCAGCGGAAAGCCTATTACGAGCTTGATCAAACTCATTCCCAGCGTGTTTCGAATAACACTGGGCAGCTCGTCATCATCGAGAAAAGCCCTAAAGTGATCTAACCCTACCCAAGGCGCTTCAGCCACGGACCTTATAATACTGAATTCCTTAAATGCGATAATGACGCCGTACATCGGGATGTAGTTGAAAATAAACATCCACGCGACGCCGAGCAGCGCCATGACCTGCAAATAACGCTGACTGTAAAATTGTTTGAGCAGCTTGAGTATCTTGTCCTTGCGGCTCATCGGCCGCATCTCTGAAACGTCATAGCTCAGATTGGCTCTCATGATTGTCAGACCTCCTAAGTTATGACATGGTGTAAGCGCTTCTATCTGTCATATAAATTGTAGTCCTTTTGTGCCCCTGTTCGTAAGGTTTCATTTTTTATATCAGGTATCAGAATTTCAGGTGCTAAACTTGATAACGTGCTCCACAATCGATTACGATAGCAATAATTGAGTGTGGATAAAGCTGTAAGAATCAAAACGTAAAGAGAGTGGGGAAGGAATGTCTCGTTGGTTAAGCGCTTTGGGGGATGTGTGCTACCGGTTCCGCAAGTCAGTCGTTGCGGTATGGATCGTATTTGTGCTTGGATTGTCGGTGTTTGCCTTTCAGCTCCCTGCGGTGTTAAAAGGAAGCGGATTTGTGATGGAGGGTACGTTCGCTGAGGTGAACACCATTCTAAAAGAAGAATTTGGTATTTACGAATCAACCTTAATGCTCGTATTCGAACAGCCCGATGCGGTGAACGACGACGAATTCCGCCGCTATGTTGTAGAAACCGTGCAGCAGATGCGCACCCTTGAGCTGGAAGGCTTGGCCGATACGGCTTCTCCTTATGAAGCAGCTGGCGCGCGAGCGGATCCGGCCATGGCGAAGAATGGCGTGGCCTATGCAACGTTAAGCTTTGATCTGGAGAGTAAGGATATGCCGCCTGTTATCCGCTCCGTGCGCGATGCTGTTGCCAATCTGAATGATGAAGTGATTCCTGTACAGCTGACTGGAGCGCCGATTATTGAAGAGGACTTGAACACGGCCAGCCAAGAGGATCTTACCCGTGCCGAGATGATCGGGCTTCCTGTGGCGATGATCGTGCTGCTGTTCGCATTCGGGGGGTTGATCGCTGCGGGTTTACCGCTTATTGTCGGCCTGATCAGTGTCGTCAGCACTATGGGTGTGCTTTACTTCTTCGGATTGCAAATGGACTTATCGATCTTCCTGCTTAATGTTGTCGTCATGCTCGGCTTGGCGCTTGGCATTGATTTTGCGCTGCTGTTCGTCAACCGCTTCCGGCAGGAGCTGAAGCATCGAAGCGTCCATGAAGCCGTTAGAATATCCGTCCTGACAGCCGGCGAATCGATCATTTTCTCCGGACTGTGCGTGTTTATCGGATTGGCTGGGATGATGTTTATCCAGGTCGACATATTTAAAGTCATTGCACTGGGCGGAATGACGGTGGTCTTCTTCTCGATTCTCTCGGCGATTACGCTGCTGCCCGCTTTACTCTCCCTGCTGGGCCACCGTGTGAATAAGCTGATGGTGCTGAAGGAACGGCCGGATAAAGAAGGCGCATGGCTCCGATTCTCGCGAATCGTGATGAAGCGTCCGATTATTATGGCTGCCGGCGCACTGCTCATTCTGATTGTCAGCATGATACCGATTCGGGACATGAATCTGCGCGTACCGGGTACCGATGCGCTGCCGATGAGTTATGAGTCAAGGGTCGCTTACGAAACCTATGAAGCCACCTTCTTGAATGAAGATTCCGCAAAAGTGGTCATTATAGCGGAAACGCCAGAGGATGTGACAACATTGTCCTCTTTAGCGGCATTGCAGACCTTAAATGAAAAGCTCGCTGCCGATCCGCAGGTCAGCACGGTGGAATCGTTATTTTCTCTGTCGGGTAATCTGAATGCGGAGCAATGGGCTGCCGTATACTCTGACCCTGGGACATCCGCTATGCTCACTCCCATTGTTGAACGGCTTCTGAGCGGAAATCAGACATTGCTGCAGGTGGAGTTAAATACCGGGACCTATGATGAGGAGACAAAGGATTGGGTACGGGAGATGGACCGCGATGAGGAAGGCGTTAAACTGATGGTGGGCGGTTATCCGAAGTTCAACCAGGAAATTTTCGATGAAATCTATCAAAAAGTCGGCTACAGCCTTGCGCTGATTCTCGGCGCGACTTATCTGATTCTATTTATCGCCTTTCGCTCGGTGCTGATTCCGCTGAAAGCGATCCTCATGAACGTGCTCAGCCTGTGCGCGACGTTCGGCATTATCGTATGGATCTTTCAGGATGGATTATTCGGGCTGGATCCGACAAGCATTGCCTTGTTTATCCCGATCTTCATCTTCAGCATCGTGTTCGGCTTGAGTACCGATTATGAGGTATTCCTGATCTCCAGAATTCAAGAGATCTACCGCAAGACGGGGAATAATGATCAAGCGACGCTCGAGGGTCTGGCACTGACAAGCAAGATTATCACGTCGGCTGCGGCGATTATGATTGTGATTACGGGCGCCTTTGCCTTCACCGGTGTCATGCCGGTTAAACAGCTCGGTGTGGGGATCGCGCTGGCGATATTTATCGATGCCACGATTGTCCGGATGGTCCTCGTCCCATCCATGATGAAGCTGCTGGGCCAATGGAACTGGTGGGCACCGCGATGGTTCAGGCATAAGGATAAGCCCGGGGCACACGAATAAATATATCAGCATTTATTGGTTATGCTGATGCTGACGCGCTGCTGTGTGATTACGTGGTGTGTGAGTTACGTGCTACGCGCTGCTGTGTGATTACGTGGTATGAGTTATGTGCTACGCGCTGCTGTGTGATCACGTGGTGTGAGTTACGTGCTACGCGCTGCTGTGTGATTACGTGGTGTGAGTTACGTGCTACGCGCTGCTGTGTGATTACGTGGTGTGAGTTACGTGCTACGCGCTGCTGTGTGATCACGTGTTATTGTGCGATTACGTGCTACTGCATAATTTAAATGGAAATTCTCCTGCTAACTATCCAACTTGACCATGTCAAGTGTACTTAACTGGAATTCATCCAGCTAATATTTAACTTATTTAATTAAATGTCAGAATTCGATTGAATTAGGAGGAGGTATTCCTGCAAAGCCTAGGAATAAAGGCATCATCAGAATATTTGATGGAGGTTTTCCCGTTAATCTGTTCTGCTAGCCGAAAACCATCTCCGGTCCGGCGTTGATCGCCTCTCCGGCATAGCTATAAGACAAGTAAAAGCCCCGAGAACGGGGCTTTTTCTGGTTTTATCGTCTAGCTTCCATGACGTCTCTCTTCATTTGGTTTTCGAGGCACACGCTGCATGCTTCGGACTCTGTCTGTTTGCTTCAGGGTACGCTCTATTCACTTGAGAACAAATTGAAATTACTTGCAACGTTCCGAATATTCGCTTACCCAAGCCGAAACTTCATTAAGTGACTGCTCCGCACGAGCAATCGCGTCGCTGACTTGAGTTGTCGCGGTGCCGCCGTATACATTGCGGGCATTAACAACCTGCTCCGGCTGCAACACTTCGTAAATGTTCTCGTCAAAGAGAGGAGAAAATTCTTTGAATTCATCGATCGTCAGATCAAGCAAGTACTTGTCCTGCTGAATGCAATATAATACGGTTTTACCGATGACCTCATGCGCTTGACGGAACGGCAGGCCTTTGCCCACCAGGAAGTCGGCAATATCCGTCGCATTGGAGAAGTCTTGGTTAACCGCTTGGCGCATCCGTTCCTTGTTCACTTTCATCGTGGCAATCATCGGAGCGAACAGCTGCAGCGCACCCTGCATTGTGCGTACGGTATCAAACATGCCTTCTTTGTCTTCCTGCATATCCTTATTGTAGGCAAGCGGCAGTGATTTGAGTACAGTCAGCAGGCCGACAAGGTTGCCGTAGACACGTCCGGTTTTCCCGCGAACAAGCTCAGGCACATCCGGATTTTTCTTCTGCGGCATGATGCTGCTCCCGGTACAAAAGGCGTCATCGAGCTCAACAAACCGAAACTCCGTGCTGGACCATAGAATCAGCTCTTCACTAAGACGCGACAGATGCATCATGATAATGGAGGCATGCGACAGGAACTCAAGAATAAAGTCACGGTCGCTTACCGCATCAAGGCTGTTCTCATACACGCGGTCAAAATTCAATTGCTTCGCGACAAAATGGCGGTCGATCGGAAAGGTTGTACCCGCTAGCGCACCAGCACCAAGCGGAAGCGTGTTGACGCGTTTATAGCTGTCCTGCAGGCGCTCGATATCCCGGCCGAACATCGATACGTATGCCATAAGATGATGCGCGAACAGAATCGGCTGTGCCCGCTGCAAGTGGGTGTATCCCGGCACAATTGTATCCAGGTTCGCCTTGGCCTGTCCAACAAGCGATTCCTGCAGCTTGCGCAGCAGTTCTATGAATTCAACCACGCGCTTGCGCAAATACAAGTGCATATCCGTCGCAACCTGATCATTACGGCTGCGTCCGGTATGGAGCTTACCGCCTACCGGACCGATATCATCGATCAGCGTTTTCTCGATGTTCATATGAATATCTTCATCGGTGACGGAGAATTCAATATCGCCGCGCTTGATACGCTGAAGCACGCGCAGCAATCCTTCCTTGATCGTATCCACATCATCGGCAGGCAGAATTCCCTGCTTGCCCAGCATCGCCACATGGGCAAGGCTGCCTTGAATATCCTCTTCGGCCAATTCCTTGTCAAACGTTATGGATGCCGTGTACTCCTCAACCAGTTGGTCTGTTTTTTTCGTAAAACGACCGCCCCATAATTTGCTCACTGTCGATACACTCCTTTTCATTCCTTACGTTACTCAGCTATACGCATGGAAATCCAAGCTGTAATAAGAGGGGTCTTATCAGCAGCTTGGATTTTCGCCTGATTCGTTATGTTATTGCTTCTTGCTCTGCTCTACACCCGAAGAGACCTTGAGACGAAGGGCATTCAGACGAATAAAGCCTGTTGCATCGCCTTGATCATAAGCTTTGGATGGATCGGCTTCCATGGTCGCGATGTCCGGATTATACAAGCTGACCGGGCTTTTGACGCCTGCGCCGATGATGTTGCCTTTATACAGCTTCACCCGCACCACACCGGTAACATTCTTCTGGCTTTCGGTTACGAGCGCTTGCAGCGCCAGACGCTCAGGCGCAAACCAGAAGCCGTTGTATACAAGCGTGCTGTATCGGGTGATCAAAGAATCACGCAGATTCATCACTTCACGGTCCATCGTGAGTGATTCCATCTTGCGGTGAGCGGTGAACAGGATTGATCCGCCCGGCGTTTCATACACACCGCGGCTCTTCATGCCGACAAAACGGTTCTCTACCATATCGACGCGTCCGATGCCGTGCTTGCCGCCCAGCTCGTTTAGTTTATCCATAACGCCCAGCGGGCTCAGCTGTTCGCCGTTAATCGCGACGCAATTCCCGCTTTCAAAAGTAAGCTCCACATATTCCGCTTGATCCGGTGCATCCTCAGGGGATACGCTCAGCACGTACATATCGCGGTTCGATTCCGCGCTTGGATCAAACCATGGATCCTCCAGCATGCCGCTCTCAAAGCTAATATGCAGCAGGTTGCGGTCCATGGAATAAGGCTTCGCTGCTGAAGCTTGTACAGGAATGCCATGCTTTTCCGCATAGGCGATCATCTCTGCACGGCCTGGGAATTGCTCACGGAACGCTTCCAAACGCCAAGGCGCAATAACGCCAAGGTCCGGAGCAAGCGCTGCAGCAGTAAGCTCGAAGCGCACTTGGTCGTTTCCTTTGCCTGTCGCGCCGTGCGCAATTGCAGTAGCGCCTTCAGCACGGGCGATGTCCACCATCCGCTTCGCGATCAGCGGGCGGGCAATCGAGGTGCCAAGCAAATATTGACCTTCATAGAGCGCGCCGGATTGGAACATCGGATAAATAAAATCTTTTGCAAACTCGTCACGCAAATCATCAATGTATACCTTGGACGCACCGGTAGCCAGCGCTTTTTCCTCCAAACCATCGAGTTCTTCCTTTTGCCCGATATCGGCAGTAAATGCGATAATCTCCGCATCATACGTTTCTTTCAGCCATTTAAGAATGACGGAAGTATCCAGTCCGCCCGAGTAGGCCAATACGATTTTTTCTTTTGCCATGATTTTGAATCGCTCCTTTACATAATAGCAGCCATGATGGCTTTTTGCGCATGCAGGCGGTTTTCCGCTTGATCAAAGATGATCGAGTTGTTTCCGTCGATGACACTCTCACTCACTTCTTCCCCGCGGTGAGCAGGCAGGCAGTGCATGAATAAGTAGTCTTTCTTCGCATATTTTATAAGTTCATCATTCACCTGGTAATTTGCGAAAGCAAGCTCACGCTCTTTCTGCTCCTCCTCGAAGCCCATGCTTGCCCATACATCAGTGTAGACGATATCGGCACCCTCAATCGCTTCCTTAGGATCACGGCAGACATGGATTTTGGAGCCGGTTTCGGCGGCCGTCTCGTTCGTGCTTTGGATGATTTGTTCATCCGGTTCGTACCCTTCCGGCGTTGCAACGGACATATGCATCCCCAGCTTGGCCGCTCCCATCAGCAGGGAATGAACCATGTTATTGCCGTCGCCGATGTAGGCGATTTTCAGCCCTTCCAAACGGCCCTTGTGCTCCAAAACCGTCTGGTAGTCAGCCAGCGCCTGACATGGGTGGGAACGGTCGGTCAATCCATTGATGACCGGAATGGTCGCCGCACGCGCCAAATCGATAACTGTGCGATGCGCAAACGTACGGATCATGATGCCGTCTAGATAACGTGACATCGTCTGGCCTGTATCCCAAATGGTCTCCCCGCGTCCGATCTGCAGGTCATTGCGGCTGAGGAACAATGCGTGTCCCCCCAGCTGATACATCCCGACTTCAAAAGAAACGCGTGTACGTGTGGAGGATTTCTCAAAAATCATCCCCAGCGTCTTGCCTTTTAGCGGGTGATAGGTCTCCCCGGCTTTTTGCTTTTTCTTTAAATCAATGGCTAAATCAATCAGGTACCGCACTTCCTCCGGGCTGTAATCAGCAAGCGCCAGAAAATCCCGGCCTTTCAAGCTTTGAGCCAATTCTTCTTTAATTGTATCTTGTGCCAATGAATTCACTCCTTTTGATCTAGTGTCTATATGCGGCTTCTTTGTCTTGGCATAGGTGTCGGACATACATGGACATGCAGAGTAGCTGGACCTGAGTCCCGCTACTCCCTTTGTTATTGCGCCGCAGCCGTCTGTTCTGCCAGCAGAGCGGACAAAATGCCCACTGCCTGATCGATTTCCTCATTGGTCACGAGCAAGTTCGGGAGCAGCCTGATGACATTCGGTCCTGCCGTCACAACGAGCAGCCCGCGCTCACGCGCCTCCGTAATCAAATCGCCGACCGGCTGTACGCATTCGATGCCGATCAACAGCCCTTTGCCGCGCACTTCTTTGACAAACGGATTGCCTGCCAGCGACGTCCTCAGCTGTCCGACCAAATACTCGCCCGCTTGCGCGGCTTGGTCGGCTACGCGATCGCCAACAATCGTCTCAACGGTCGCTTTGACCACCGCTGTTGCAATCGGCGTGCCTCCGAATGTAGAACCGTGGCTGCCCGCAGAAAATGCTTCGCGCAGCTTGCCCTTGGCCAGCATGGCTCCCACAGGAAAACCGCTGCCAAGTCCCTTCGCTAACGTAAAGATGTCCGGCTCGATGCCATAATGTTCAAATCCGAACAGCTTGCCTGTACGGCCCATGCCGGTTTGAATCTCATCAACGATCAGCAGGATGCCGTGTTTCTCGCATAACTTTGCTGCAAACTGCATGAAAGCCGGCTCCACAGGATGGACGCCGCCCTCTGCCTGAACCGTCTCAATCATGATAGCTGCAGTTTGATCCGTAATTGCAGCTTCCAATGCCGCTTCATCATTCAGCGGCGCATAACGGAAGCCTTCCGGCAGCGGGCTGAAGCCTTCTTTGACCTTGTCTTGTCCGGTTGCCGTCAGTGTCGCCAGGGTCCGGCCATGGAACGAATTCGTAAATGTAATGATCTCGTAGCGCCCGTTGCCGAGCACCTTTTGATGATAACGGCGGGCGAGCTTAATCGCCGCCTCGTTCGCCTCTGCACCCGAGTTGCAGAAGAATACCGCATCGGCGCAGCTGTTGTCCGTCAACAGGCGGGCCGCTTCCTCTTGATTCGGGATGTGAAACAGATTCGACACATGCCAAAGCTCATCAAGCTGTTTTACCAGCGCTTCCTTGATCTTCTGCGGCGCATGGCCGAGGTTCGTCACCGCAAGCCCGCACATGAAATCGAGATATTTCGTGCCTTTATCGTCCCACAGCCAGCTGCCCTGCCCTTTGACCAGCGCCACCGGATACCTTGCATAGGTTGGGAATAACGAGCTTTCGCTCCCTTTCACATCACTCATTGTCCGCCGCCACCCTTCGTTATGATTGAATAATTCTTGTGCCGATGCCGCCTTCTTTGACCGCCTTGCTAAGCACGCCCGGCTCTTCTCCGCTCACGATCACAACCTCTTGAACACGCCCTTGAATACATTGTACCGCTGCGCGCACCTTTGGAATCATGCCGCCATAAATTTCACCGGATTCGATCATTTGATCAATTTGTGCAACGGTGACGGTCGGCAGTACCTGCTTCACACCGTCTACCTCTTTCAAAATGCCCGGCACATCGGTCACGACGATCATACGCTCGACGCCAAGGTGAGAAGCTACCGCACCTGCTGCTGTATCTGCATTAATGTTGTAACGCTGTCCGCCCGCATCGATGCCGATCGGAGCAATGACCGGAATGTAGCCCATGCCCATTACGCCTTCAATAACTTCCGCATTGACGTCGGTTACTTCACCGACAAATCCGATTTCAGCACTGTTCGCTACAGGCTTTGCTTGGATAAGCTGGCCATCCACGCCGGATAATCCGATCGCCTTCGCGCCGCTTTGCCCGATTTTGCGCACGATTTCTTTATTGATTCGGCCGGCCAGCACCATCTCCACGACATCCAGCACCTCATCGCTTGTCTTGCGCAGGCCGTTCACGAACTCCGATTCAATGCCAAGCTTCGTTAACGTCTCCGAAATCGCCGGTCCGCCGCCATGTACAATGACCGGCCGCACGCCTTGCTCCTGCAAAGCACGTAAATCCTCGAAAAAGGATGCAGGCAGCGCAGCGAGCGTGCTGCCGCCGCATTTCATCACAAACCGCTGTTCCTTTGTTTCCATGCTCGATCTTTACTCCCTTTCACTTACCTCGAACCACCGTCTGCGTTAGGTCCGGTAAGCCGCGTTAATGCGCACATAATCGTAAGTCAGATCGCATCCCCAGGCGGTTGCTTGACCGCTGTCAAGATGCAAATCGACATGAATGACTACCGTATCCCCTTTTAAATATTCGAGGGCTACTTCCTCATCAAACGGAACGGGCCTGGATTGCTCCAATGTTAAAATATCGCCAAGGCGGATGTCGACCGCATCCGGATTCACCGGTTCACCGGCACGTCCTACCGCTGCGATAATGCGACCCCAGTTCGCATCTGCGCCGAATACCGCTGATTTGACAAGCGATGAACCGATGACCGTTTTGGCAATCGCTTGCGCTGACTCATCGCTAACCGCTCCACGAACCTGTACTTCTACAAGCTTCGTCGCTCCCTCGCCATCGCGCGCGATCGCTTTAGCCAGTACTTCGCATACGTAGCGGAGCGCTTCGGCAAACGTTGCATAGTCGGGATGGCTTTCGGTCAATTCCGGCGTACCCGAAAGCCCGCTTGCCATCGCAACAAGCATATCGTTCGTACTCGTATCTCCGTCCACCGTAATCATGTTGAAAGTCAAATCGGTTGCTTTACGGAGCAGCTTCTGCAGCGCATCGCTGCTGATCGCCGCATCCGTCGTCACAAAGCCGAGCATTGTAGCCATATTCGGATGGATCATGCCCGAGCCTTTGGCTGCGCCGGCAATATGTACCGTTTGACCGTCAACCTGCACCGCTACGCACACCATTTTTTGCACAAGATCAGTGGTCAAGATCGCTTGGCAGAAATCCTCCGCGCCTTCGGTCGAAGATGCCAGCCGGGAAGGAAGTGACTCGATTCCGCTAAGCACGCGGTCCATCTTGAGCAGCTCGCCGATGACACCGGTAGAAGCTACAGCAACCTGGTGACCTGGCAGGCCCATTGCTTCTGCGAAGGTATTGCGCATCTGGTAAGCGTCCGCTTCCCCTTGTTTGCCTGTACATGCGTTGGCATTGCCGCTGTTAACGAGGATCGCGCAAAGCGTCCCGTCCTGGCCGATGCTCTCGCGTGTCACTTTTAACGGCGCAGCTTGAATTTTGTTCGTGGTGTAGACACCTGCCGCCGTCGCAGGCACTTCACATAAGATAGCGCCCAAATCATGGCGTGTTGTTTTTTTCAAACCGCAATGCAGCCCTCCGGC
Source organism: Paenibacillus abyssi (assembly GCF_014640295.1). GTDB lineage: Bacteria > Bacillota > Bacilli > Paenibacillales > Paenibacillaceae > Paenibacillus_D > Paenibacillus_D abyssi. The sequence continues at coordinate 44,887 of NZ_BMGR01000002.1, forward strand.
TTTGAAGCCTTTCGGTGTTGTGATCGAGCCATCCGGCACGATCGTATAGGCCTTTTCATTCCCCAATCCCATGATGCTTTCAATCTCCTTCTTTATTCGTCATGGCAAAGCACAACAGCTTCATACATCGTTACTTACGGGTAAGCAGGCACGAAGTTCAATCCGAGTCCTTCATCCCAGCCCATCATCAGGTTTAAATTCTGAATCGCTTGGCCCGCTGCCCCTTTGACGAGATTGTCAATCACCGATACAATCGTCAAACGCCCTGTACGGCTATCTACGGCAAACCCGATATCGCAATAATTGGAGCCCCACACTTCTTTTGTCGCCGGCCATTGTCCCGCTTGACGAACCCTCACAAACTTCCGGCCCTCATAATAACGGCGGTAGAGGTCAATGAAATCCTGATCGGTGTGCTCCCCTTGAATCGTCGCGTACATTGTACTCATAATGCCCCTTGTCATCGGCACCAGATGCGTCGTAAACGTTGTCACGACCGGTTTTCCCGCGACCCGCGTGAGCACTTGTTCGATTTCCGGGATATGTTGATGTTTATTTACTTTATAAGCTTTAAAGTTTTCGTTAATTTCCGAATAGTGCGTGCCAAGGCTCGCTCCCCTGCCCGCTCCGGAAACCCCCGATTTGGCATCGATAATAATGGTAGCCGGATCGATCCAACCTTCTTTCACAGCAGGAACCAATCCAAGAAGCGTTGCCGTCGGATAACAGCCTGGATTCGATATGAGATCCACTCCGCGCACCTCTTCACCGAACACTTCTGCCAATCCATAAACCGCTTGCGCAAGATAAGCCTCCTCGGCAGGCGATTTCTTATACCATTCTTCATATAATGAAGGCGACTTCAATCGAAAATCACCAGAAATATCAATCACTTTCAGTCCTTCTGCCAGCAGTTCGGGAGCCAGCTTTGCCGCAATCCCTGCAGGCGTCGCCAAGAAAACAACATCCGCCTTTGCGCGAATAGCTGCCGCTTCAATTCCGTCCAGCAGATCCGTGCGAATCTCCGTCAAATGAGGATAACCCTCCGCAATTGGCGTTCCTGCGCTAGAAGAAGAGATGACCGAAGTCACTTCCACTTGAGGATGCGCCGTCAGCAGCCGTATTAATTCCACACCGCCATACCCGGTCGAACCGACAATGGCCACATTCAATTTGCCGCTCATTTACCCTCTCTCCCATCCGTGTTATTTCCCTAAATATCCATTGTACACCATGGCGACCATGGAGAAAATACCCGACCAACATCACTGAATTATTATACATTTATATTCATATAAATACAATGTTTATTCTGTATGCTTGAATCCTTCTCCAAGTACCTCCGCCGTATCGCTTATGATGACAAAGGCGGCAGGATCGACGGACTTTACGAGCAATTTCAGCTTAGACACCTCATTCTGCCCCACAACGACCATGAGCACGCTTCTTGCTTCACCTGTATAGCCTCCATGAGCATCGAGCTTCGTTAACCCCCGGTCCAAATCGTTCAATACCGTCGTGCTTATGAGATCGGCTTTGTCCGAGATGATAAAAGCGACTTTTGAGACGAGCAGGCCGGTCTGCACCACGTCGATCGTTTTACTTGTGACAAACAAGCCGATTAGCGCGTACAAAGCGTTTTCAGGAGAAATGATGAACCCTGCCGCCGCAATGACCAATCCGTCGAAGCAAGCGATCGCCAAGCCGAGTCGCAGACCGGTATATTTATGTAAAATCTGCGCTGCCAAGTCAAGGCCGCCCGTCGAGCCCCGGCCTCGGAACACGAGTCCCAGCCCGATCCCTACGCCGATGCCGCCATAGATTGCCGCCAGAAGCGCATTATGTGTAGGCGATGGCCAATCCGCGGTCAGCAATACAAACAATGGCAGCAGAATCGAGCCAATCGCCGTTTGCAGCGCGAAGCGCCTGCCCAACATCATCAGACCTGCAATAAATAATGGGATATTGAGCGCCCATTGCGTATAAGCAGGCGGAATGCCGGTTACGCGCTGCACAAGAATCGAGATGCCTGATACACCGCCGGAAGCTATCCCGCCCGGGAGCAAGAATAGATTGAAGCTGACAGCAATGACAAAAGAACCGAGCATCAACAGGAACAAATTGATGAACATCGTTTGTTTTGCGTTGGGCGGCTGTTTGATCCGTCCGTTTCGCTGCCTTTTTTTATGCGTTCGAATCGGATCGGGATCCTTTGTTGCTTTTTCTCTATGCTCCATAGTAAGCTAACCTGCCTTTTATGCTTTATATGAGCCTGCTTTCCTGAGACAGGCAGCATCTCTATTTATCCTTAACGCGAACAACCGCCTAAGGAAACCCTCAGGCGGCTGAATGTAATAGATGATACGTGTCTGCTGGGAGCATTAAGCCTCGTACCGGATCTGGCTGCGCAGGTAACCATCGATAAACGCATCAAGATCGCCGTCCATCACAGCGCCGACATTGCCGGTTTCTACCGAGGTGCGATGATCCTTGACCATGCTGTAGGGATGGAAAACATAGGAGCGAATCTGGCTGCCCCAAGCGATCTCGGACTGCTCGCCGCGAATTTCGGCAAGATGTTTTTGCTGCTCCTCAATCTTGCGCTCATAGAGCTTGGAACGAAGCATCTTCATCGCGCGCTCGCGGTTCTGGATCTGCGAACGTTCCAGCTGACATGCAACCACGATGCCGGTCGGCATATGCGTGATACGAATGGCCGATTCGGTCTTATTGACATGCTGACCGCCGGCACCGCTTGCGCGGTACGTGTCGATCTTCAAATCTTCCGTACGAATCTCGACCTCGATATCGTCGGAGATCTCTGGCATCACATCACAGGATACAAAGGAGGTATGCCGTCTTCCTGCGGAATCGAAAGGCGAGATGCGCACCAGCCGGTGAACCCCTTTCTCAGCCTTCAAATAGCCATAAGCATTATAACCCTTGACCAGGATTGTCGCGCTCTTGATCCCTGCCTCGTCGCCGTCCTGGTAATCCAGGATTTCATACTTAAAGCCCCGCTTCTCCACCCAGCGGGTGTACATGCGATAGAGCATGGATCCCCAGTCTTGAGACTCCGTGCCGCCTGCTCCAGGATGAAGCTCCACAATGGCATTTAATTTATCATACGGCTGATTCAGCAGCAGCTGAAGTTCGAAGTTTTCGACCTTGCGAACAAGCTCCGACACGCTGCCTGTAAGCTCAGCGCCCATTTCTTCATCGTCTTCTTCTTCGGCAAGCTCCAGCATCATTTGCAGGTCTTCATGCTCTGTTTGCAGCTTTTCATACTGCTCCACAACGGATTTGATACCGTTAAGCTCCGCAATAATGCCCTGCGCCTTCTCGTTGTCATCCCAAAAATCAGGCGCAGTCATTTTTTCCTCATAGTTCTCGATCATTTCCCGCTTGATATCTAAGTCAAAGAGACCCCCTTAAATTTTGGAGTTTCTTAGCCATTTCACGCAGGTCCTGTTTTACCGATATATCGATCATGTTAACTCTCACCTCATATATTCACTGTGGCTTCACGATATGCAAGCCGATTATTTTCCGTGACATTGCTTGTATTTTTTACCGCTGCCGCATGGGCAAGGATCATTGCGGCCGACGCGTTCTTCGCGGCGCGCCGGCTGCTTCGCCTGCGGCTCGCTTTTATTGTCAACCGCTTGTCCTTGGGCAACCGCCTTACGCTCAAGATTGTTCTCAACGTGGGCTTTCATGATATACTTTGTAACTTCCTCTTGGATGCTGTCGATCATCTCTTTGAACATTTCAAAGCCTTCGAACTGGTACTCCCGAAGCGGGTCCGTACCGCCATAAGCACGCAAGTGAATCCCTTGGCGCAGCTGATCCATCGCATCGATATGATCCATCCATTTGCTATCTACGGCACGAAGCACAACGACCTTCTCGAATTCGCGCATCGTTTCCACGCCAATCTCTTCTTCACGCTCATCGTAGAGCTTTGTTACCTTATCAAGAATATACGCGACGATCTCTTCCTTTTCCTTGCCCCACAGATCATCTTTCGTTAATGTGCCTTCCTGTAAAAGGTTCGCATGGGCATAGTCGACAACCGCCTGCAGATCCCAATCCTCCGGCACTTCTTCGCCAGGGCAATGCGCGTCTACAATCTTCTCGACGACCGGTTTGATCATCTCAAGCACAATTTCGCGAATATTCTCGGAATACAATACCTCGCGGCGCTGCTTATAGATGATCTCGCGCTGCTGATTCATGACGTCGTCATACTGGAGGACAACTTTACGGGTATCAAAGTTATTGCCTTCCACGCGTTTCTGCGCAGATTCAATTGCTTTCGTAATCATTCTGCTCTCAATCGGCTGATCCTCGTCAAAGCCCAGCCGGTCCATCATACCCATAATATTCTCAGAGCCAAAACGGCGCATTAATTCGTCTTGAAGCGACAAATAAAACTGCGATGAGCCCGGATCGCCCTGGCGGCCAGCCCGTCCGCGCAGCTGATTGTCAATACGCCGGCTCTCATGCCGTTCCGTGCCGATAATATGCAAGCCGCCAACGTCCGATACGCCGTCACCGAGAATGATGTCCGTACCGCGACCCGCCATGTTCGTTGCAATGGTCACGGCTCCGGCCTGTCCGGCACGCGAGATGATTTCCGCTTCCTCTGCATGGTGTTTCGCATTCAGAACTTTATGGGTAACGCCTTTACGCTTTAACATGTCTGAGAGACGTTCCGAGTTCTCGATCGATACGGTACCGACCAGAACCGGTTGATTCTTCTTATGGCGCTCGACGATCTCTTCAACAACCGCATTGAATTTACCGTTTTCCGTTTTGTACACGACATCCGGGATATCGTTGCGGATCATGCTGCGATTGGTAGGAATTTGGATGACATCAAGACCGTAAATCCGCTTGAACTCCTCTTCCTCTGTCTTCGCCGTACCGGTCATTCCCGCAAGCTTGCGGTACATCCGGAAATAGTTCTGAAATGTGATCGTAGCCAGCGTCATGCTCTCGTTCTGTACTTTGAGTTGTTCTTTGGCTTCGATCGCTTGATGCAGCCCGTCACTATAGCGGCGTCCCGACATCAGACGGCCGGTAAACTCATCCACAATGACAACCTCATCGTCCTGCACAACATAATCCACGTCCCGCTTCATAATCGCATGGGCTTTGAGCGCCTGTTGAATATGATGGTTCAGCAGCACATTCGCATGGTCGAATAAGTTCTCGATCGCGAAGGCCTTCTCCGCTTTCTCCACGCCCGCCTCCGTCAGCATAACCGAACGCAGCTTAATATCAACTGTGTAATCCTCTTCCGGCTTCAAACGGCCCACAAACCGGTCTGCGGCAAAATACAGCTCCGTCGATTTGGCGGCTTGCCCGGAAATAATCAGCGGCGTCCGCGCTTCATCAATGAGAATCGAATCGACTTCATCGATGATCGCAAAATACAATGGGCGCTGTACCATTTGTTCCTTGTACAGGACCATATTGTCACGCAGATAATCGAAGCCGAATTCATTATTCGTTCCGTAAGTTATATCACACGCATAAGCCTGTTGTTTCTCTTCATGAGAAAGTGAATTCAGATTGCAGCCGACTGTGAGGCCGAGGAATTCATACAGCTTGCCCATCATCTCGCTGTCACGCTGGGCAAGATAGTCATTGACGGTGACCACGTGAACCCCTTTGCCAAGCAGCGCATTCAAATAGACCGGAAGCGTCGCTACAAGCGTTTTACCCTCACCGGTCTTCATCTCCGAAATTTTGCCGTCGTGCTGCACCATCCCGCCAATCAGCTGAACGTCAAAATGCCGCATGCCAAGTACGCGCTTTGATGCTTCCCTAACCGTTGCAAACACTTCAGGGAGCAGCTGGTCGAGCGTCTCGCCCTTCTCGATCCGCGCTTTAAACTCGTCGGTCTTGCCGCGCAGCGCCTCATCCGACAGCTTCACAAAATCCGGTTCCATACCATTGATCTGTTCGACGGTGCGCATCAATCGCTTGATCTCACGCTCATTGGCATCGCCGAATATTTTCTTTACAAGTCCGAGCATAGTCTATAGTAAACCCCTTTCGTGTTTCGCCTCAATTCTTAAATTGTATCAGTTTGTGCAGGCACTCGCAATGAGCATTACCTATGCTTATATATACGCGTTAGACCGCATTACAGTTGCACAGCGCTCCCGCGAATTGAAAAACCGGACCCTTGGGCCCGGTTCGTTATTGGACGGTTATTCAGCCTTGCTCGATTAACCCATATTTGCCATCGCTTCTTTTATATACGACGTTCACTTCCTTCGTCTCTGCATTAGAGAATACAAAGAAGGTATGACCGACCATATTCATTTGTAAGATTGCTTCTTCCACATCCATTGGTTTAAGCGTGAAGCGCTTCGTTCGAACCACTTCAAGCTCGTCCTCTTCTTCCTCAAGGACGCGAACAGCACCGCCTTCTTCTTTAATAAGGGATTTCAGGCTGCCTTCCTGACGGAATTTTCGGTTTAATTTGGTTTTGTATTTACGGATTTGGCGTTCAAGTTTGTCCACCACAAGATCGATCGATGCATACATATCATCGTTCTTCTCCTCCGCACGAAGCATAACGCCCTGCAGCGGAATCGTTACTTCCACGCCATGTTTGTTCTTCGTTACGGATAAGGTGACATGAACTTCGGAGGTAAGAGGTTCTTCAAAATACCTGTCCAAGCGGCTTAATTTCTTTTCCACATAGTCGCGTAAAGCATCGGTAACTTGAATATTTTGTCCTCGAATGTTGTATTTCATGGGCACTCCTCCTTTTCTGACTACATCATATCATATTCGGATACCCTACTACAAAATTATTATTAATTATTCATGAATATTTTAGAATATTTTGATAATTATAAATAAATGGTAATTAAAATAAGAAAACCCCCGGTTTCCCGGGGGCTAGTAGGTTTCCAGCACTTTGTCAATTGTATGGATCTATCCGTAGGCTCAATAAGCCGGATGATTACAGTTTGACTACGTTTGCAGCTTGTGGACCGCGAGCGCCTTCAACGATGTCGAATTCGACCGATTGGCCTTCTTCAAGGGTTTTGAAACCTTCGGATTGGATTGCGGAGAAATGAACAAATACGTCGCCGCCTTGCTCAGTCTCGATGAATCCATAACCTTTCTCTGCGTTAAACCATTTTACTTTACCTTGCATTCAGAACATTCCCTTCGTCATCATATAGCTGTGAGATCGCATTAACATGGCCCACATTTCGAATATACAACGACGTCACAGAAATGTCAAACGTTATTTTGTAAGCGTTTCATTTTTCGACACAATTAGACAGAAAAAGAAAAAGAGTGCGCGCAGCACTCTTTTCGGGTCATTTATGATGTGTTAGTTATTCCCAGTCAAATCATTTGCGCTGGTCAAAATAATAACTGTCGGCGGCGGCATAACCGCTGTCATATGCGTTTTTCTGTTTGCGGACAACGTTGATCTTACCCATCTGATCCACCGCTTCGTCTTTCAAGGCCAACATTCGCCCTGCGATGATCGCATCCCATTCCCCGAGCTGTTTCATATCTTCGCGGTAGCGCAGCCGCTCCGGTGCGTCCTCAGGCAGATGGACGGTTAGCTGCTTTAACTGCTTCACCAGCTGTTCGCGTTCCTCCACAAACTGTGCAAGCTGTGCATCATCCAGCTCATTTGCATGGTTCGCAGCCTCCCGTGTCATCGCTATCAGGGAAGCGATCAGCTTATCCATGGCTTACTTCCGTCTGCGAAGCAGCAGCCAGCCTGGCAGCCTGGATCCAGGTTTCCTTCAGCTCGATCAGGTACTGCAGCACTTCCTCTGCAGGCTCCGTCGTCTTCTTGATGTTGGCCTGGATGAGAAGATGGTTGAAGTATTCATACAGCTGCAGTAAATTGTCCGCAAGCGGCGAAGTCCGGTCTAATGTAATCACAAATTCACTAATAATATTCTGGGCTTTGACAAGTTGAGTATTCGCATCTTCAAATCTTCCGTCCTGGATCCCTTTAATTCCCGCTCTGCAAAAACGGATCGCACCATCCACTAGCATGATCAATAATTGCGCAGGCGTCGCCGTTTGAATTGAAGTTGCCATATACTTGTTTGCTGGCGTTTGTATCATCTAATTCTGTTCCTCCAAATCCGTAATTTCATAATTGTCTGAGGTTATCGATTATCAAGCGCCGCCGCTGAATTGCTGCATCATATACATGCTTTGGGAATTCATTTGGTTGATATATTTCTCCATGGACGTAAATTGATTATAATATTTCGTTTCCAGCGCTTCCAATCGGCGGTTCATATTCACAATCTGATCGTCGTATTCTTTCATTCTCTTCCCGATCAGGTACGTCGTGTCCACACTGGAAGTTGTCCCAGCTTTTGCTCTTAGCTTCTGCATAAGGGTATCAGCTTGTTCGACCAGCCGGGTGGCAATGCCATCGCCGGCAGAAGTTTCTTTCGAACCGTCATTGGCCGTAAATAATGCTGCAACTTGATCCGGTTGCTCAGCGATTGCTTTCTTCAATTGCGTAGTATTAATGTACAATTTACCTTTTTCGCTGTAGCTTCCTGTTGTGATGCCGATTTGTGAGAGCTGCTTCATATCATCGCTTGGCAAACCCGATACTACCGAGGAAATCGCGGTACGAAATCCCGACAGCGCCGATGAGATCATCTGGTCATTGCGAAGCATGCCGCTTTTCGCTTTCTCTTCCCACTGTTTGACTTCATCCTCTGACATCGATTCCTTCTGCTCTGCGGTCAGTGGAAGGAAATCGCGGTATCTTCGCTCATCCAGTGTTTTGTTGGTCGAATCAATCAACTCATTATATTTGTCGACAAAGCCCTTAACCTTGTCAAAAATCGCATCCGTATCCTGGGTTACCGTAATATCAATCGGACCCGTCACTTGCTTAGCGGTAAAATTGAGGCCGTTGATCTCAAATGAATTGGTAGCATACTGCCCGGAAACGCCATTATATTTGATAAGGGCATCAAGTCCTGCATCACTGCTTGTATAGTAATCTCTAGCGGTTACAGTAACACTGTCCAACCCAAGAGAGACTAATATATCTGTCGAATCCGAAGTCATGTCGCTAAACTCGATCGGTGTTGTGGCATTATCCGCAGGATTGGTGAAAGCCAGCTTGTTGTTGCTGTCCAAATAAGCAGAAACGCCCTTCTTCCCTATTCCAGAGCTGTTAATCTGATTGATTAAGCTGTTTATCGTTGTTGTTTTGGAAATCGTGAACTCGGCCTCTACGCCATCATATTTCACTTTAAACGTCTGATCTGCTGTTAGAGCATCGTTTATTTTGCTGCTTCCCCCACCGGCAAATGCCTTCGCCCCGGTCAATAAGCTGCCGGCTGTAGTGGTTGCTGATGTACCCAGCTTCAGTACATTGGAAAACAAAGACGTTTCCTCACTGTGAAGATTCACTTTAGCCTGCGCGCCTGTATTGGTGGAAGTGAAGAAAAAGTGGTCCAGATTAGCATCATAGCTTAATCTAACCCCTGTGGTATTCGCTTTTTCATTCACAGCTCTGACTAACCCATCAATGGAGTCGCCTGTATTCACATTAATGGTAGCCGTTCCTTTTTCCCCACCGATCGTAAACGTTGTATTATTCGCCAGATTGAGGTCCTGAAGCTTTGTATTGACGCCTTGAAGTGCTTTGGCGCCAACCGCAGCGGTAGAAGTCAGCTTAGCCGCTTCTGCTAATTGTGTTACCTCAAGGGAATAAACGCCTTCCGTTGCAGTTGAACTGGCGGATACGGAGACCGCATTCTCATTAGCCGATACGGCTTTCCGGCTGTTGAAGTTGGATTCAAGCCTCAAATCAAACATCATGTTACGGAATTCTGATATTTTCGTGTTTACACTGCGATAGGAGTCGCGCTGCCACTCCAAGATGGTTTTGCTCTGATTCAGTTTATCGAGCGGCAACCGGTTCGCACTCATCAGGTTTTTGACCATCGAATCGATATCCATACCGGATGCCAATCCCGAAATTCTCATGTTATTACTGATCATTCGTACTCACCTTCACTTTCTTGAATTACTAACCGTACAGTAAGGCATACCGGACATCATCTGCGCTCGTCCATCAAAATCCCGGCCTGTTCCCACAGATTGACAAGAAAGTCCAAGTTCTTCTCCGGCGGAATCTCACGGATCACCTCGCCGCTCTCCTTATTCATCACCTTCACCATGATTCGTTTGGTATCTTCATGGATGGAGAATTGCAGCGCTGTTGATTTGCCTTCAATCGCCTTGATCGCTTTTTCGATTGCTTTAAGCACCTGCTGGTTGCTAATGTTGATTTGTTCCCCAATATTCTCCGTTTGTTTCAGTGCTGTCGTATTTGATAGTTCCGAGGAAACCGAGGTAACATCCGATCCAGAAGGTAGTTTGCGTTCAGGAGCTCTTACCGGTTGAGCAGGTTGCGTCCAATCCGGCGAGGAAACCGGAGTACTCAGGTTGTTAATTGGTAAACTTGCATCCATACAAATCCCTCCACAATATGCGCTTTTCTATATTTATCGGACAGTTAAGGCGGTTATATTAGAAATTAAAGCGAAGTATTGCAAAAAAGTATAAAAAAAACCGGCACACTGTGCCGGCGGAAAAGGATTCAATCTATTTTTCGATAGTAAGCCGCTATTTTCCTTAAAGCCGTGATAACATCTTCAGCATCACGGTCCGTCATCCTCGGAAAAAGCGGGAGCGTGATGATCTGCTGATAGACGGCTTCCGCAACCGGGCAGCTTCCTTGAAGATAACCTAACTTTTGATAATACGGCTGCAGATGCACCGGTATGTAATGAACATGAACTCCGATATTCTCCGCACGAAGCGCTTCGAAGATTTCTTTGCGGGAGGCGTTAAACCTGCCGGCATCAAAGCGGATCACATACAGATGCCAGCTTGAAGAAGCATCCTGATACTGAACAGGCACCTGTATTCCTTCAATTTCAGCGATCTCTTTTGTATAGTATGCTGCGATATCCCGCCGTCTTTTCACGTATTCATCCAGCTTGTCCATCTGTGACGCACCCAGTGCGGCCTGAATATCCGTCATCCGGTAATGATACCCGAGGTTTTGCATTTCGTAATACCAGGGACCGTCATTTTTCAGCAGGTCGTCAGGGTCCTTGGTCATGCCATGATTGCGGAACAGCAGAAGCTTCTTATAGTAATCCTCATTATTCGTAACAATGATGCCGCCTTCGCCTGTCGTTACATGTTTTACGGGATGGAAGCTGAACATCGTCATATCCGCCCATGAACCGACCCTGCGTCCCTTATACTCTGCCCCGATTGAGTGAGCGGCATCCTGGATCACAACGAGCCCGTTGTCCCGGGCAAGCTCCATGATCCGGTCAATCTGAACCGGTTGCCCCGTATAATCAACAGGAATGATCGCCTTGGTCCGGGTAGTGATTTTGCTGCTGATGTCTTCCGGATCAATGTTGTACGTCTCCGGATGAATATCCGCGAATACCGGTGTACCGCCGCAGTAAAGCACACAATTGCTGCTGGCCAGAAAGGTCATTGACGTCGTAATCACTTCATCCCCGGCTTGAATGCCCGCTGCATAACATGCTCCGTGAAGGGCTCCGGTTCCACTGGAGAAAGCAACTGCATAGGAGGCCCCGGCATAGGCCGCCACCTTCCGTTCAAACTCGGCAATCTTGGGGCCTTGGGTTATAAAATCACTCCGGAGCACACTGACTACGGCCTCAATATCGGTTTCATCCAGCCACTGCGCACCGTAGGCGAGCATGCTGCCACGTACGGGCTGGCCGCCATGTAAGGCAAGCAAAGGATGGCACGTGGTTTGATTTTTGCTCAATGCATCCGCCCCCTTCCGTCAATCTATTAGAATGTACGATCACATCAAATGGCTTGTTTTAATCCACGCCTCTGTCCGGGCAATGCCCTCCTCTAATGACACGGCCGGCTCCCAGCCAAGGAGGGATTTTGCTTTTTCATAATTACACAGTAATTTTTGAATCTCGCTTTGGGGGTGAATATGCGGGACGTGTTTGATGCACGACTCCTCTCCAACCACAAGCCGTGCCAGATCATTGACCGAAATATCCCGCCCCAGACCAGCGTTTACAATTTGCCCGTTGACGCGGTCCGAATAACCCGCTTCCACGACAAATCGTGCACAATCCTCCACATAAAGCAGATCGCGGGTCTGCGTTCCTTCACCGTAGATGTTCAAGTCCAGCCCGGCAAGCTTATTTCGTATAAATATCGCTACAACTCCGCCTTCGCCGCCTGTTTTTTGGAAAGGCCCGTACGTATTGAATGGACGGATCACAACAACCGGGAGGTCGTAGGCATAGTAATACGAGAGAACCATGTTCTCGGCGGCGATTTTTGCGCCGGCATATGGCGATGCCGGTTTGGTCGGATGCGCCTCCGTTATGCCCGTCTCATCCGTGCAGCGGTCATAGACCATGCAGGTACTCATAAAGACCGCTTTAACATTGTGCTTGCGGCACTGTTCCATGATATAAAAGGTGCCGATCGTATCATTGTTAAACGTCGTACGCGGATCATCAATAGAGTCTTGCACGTTGATCGAGGCTCCTAAATGGTAGCAGATATCGAAATGATGAACAGCGAAGATATCACCTAATAGGGCCTCATCTTTGATGTCACCTTCGATGAATGAACGAAGACCTGGATGATCGGCAAACTCGTCCAGGTTTTCCCTGCGCCCGTTCGACAGATCGTCCAAAATCCAAATATCATGGCCGTCATCCAACAGCCTTTTTGCGACCCAGCGGCCAATAAACCCGGCTCCGCCGGTGAGTAGGATATTCATAGGTATGCTCCTTTTGTCAGTTGAATTTAATCAGGTCGAATTACAGCATATCCCAGCTTAACGGGCAACCCCTTTTCAATGCTTTCCGCGATTTTTTTCCCAGCACTTCATCATAATACTTAGGTGGAAGTCCGAATCCCGGCCTGATTACCCTAATATTGTCTTTAGTAAAGTTCTCGCCTTCTTCGATATCCTTCACGACATAGATTGATCGCCTGAATTGGAGCGAAGCTTTTTCTTTTTCGGTCGGGCCATATGCAATATGCCCTAATGCCTGCCACGCCTTTTCCGTCTCATCAACAAGCAGCCGCATTTCTTCAGGCTCCATGGAAAAAGTCGAATCCACGCCCCCATCGGCCCTGCGCAGCGTAAAATGCTTCTCAATGACAGTCGCTCCCAGGGCGACACTTGCAACTGCGGCTCCGATTCCCATCGTATGATCAGACAAGCCTACCTGGCAATCGAACAACTTGCTCAAGTGCGGAATGGTTAATATATTTGTGTTTTCCGGAGTAGCCGGGTAGGTGCTTGTGCATTTCAACAGCACAATATCCTTTGCTCCCGCATCTCTGGCGGCCTGTACCGTCTCATCCAATTCAGCAATTGAAGCCATCCCCGTTGAAATAATCATTGGCTTGCCCGTTGCTGCAACCTTGCGGATCAGAGGGATGTCCGTGTTCTCGAATGAGGCAATTTTATATAGGGGCACATTCAGCGATTCCAGAAAATCCACGGATGTCTCATCGAACGGTGTACTAAATCCGATCATCCCAAGTTCTTTGCAGCGGTCAAATATAGGCTTGTGCCACTCCCACGGGGTATACGCCTCCTGATAGAGGTTATAAAGAGAGGTCCCCTTCCAAAGGCTGTTCGGATCATCGATAAAAAACTCATTCTCGGCATAGTCTATTGTCATCGTATCGGCTGTATACGTCTGGAGCTTCAATGCATGCGCGCCGGCACGTGCCGCAGCCTCAACAATTTGCAGCGCACGATCTAAGGATTGATTATGGTTGCCGGACATTTCGGCAATTATGAATGGGCGATGGTTCAAACTAATCGATCGTGTACCGAGCTTTATATCATTCATCATTATTAACTCCTAAAGTCATATTCGTCCTTGTTTAAATAAAAACATCGAATCTTATGCTCAACCCCGTTTTTTGTTCTGGAGCTATACTTGTCCAGATCCTCTTTAAAGCCCAATTTTTGGTGGAACGAAATACTTGCTTGATTAAAAGCGAAAGCTTCTCCACAGATCCTATGTAACTCTAATTCTTCGAATACGAATTTAATCCCAAGTCTGCCCATGATCGTACCCGTACCTGGTTTTAAATCTTCTTTCCCTAAGTAAAAGCCCCATGAGCAAGTTTTTTGAATGTAATCGATTTGAGTGAAATTGATCGTTCCAATTGGTTCCCCAAAATGTTGAAATACTTTAGATACCGCTGTATTGTCTTTCCTCATCCGGTTAAACCAAGCTTCATGCTCAGCCATTGTTATGATGTGATCGGTATACATATTAGCTCGAATACGATCTGAATTTCTCCATTTTAACACAATAGGAAGATCATCCGATGACAAATCGCGAAGTGAATAATTTGAAAATTCAATGGACATCACTAGCCCCCATTCAATGCTTTGATCAATCGATCCACTCCGTTACCTACTTTTAGAATCCCTTGTGCCGCAAATTCCCCAACTCGGAGTAACCGATCCGGATGCTCAATCATTTCTGTGACTTCGCGAGCAATATCATAATCGGTCACTTCACTGTGCCGCCCTAAATTAATCACCGCCCCAATGTGCGCAAGGTCTTCTGTTATTTGCCGCTGATTTTCTGCGACGATAATTGTCAATGAAGGCAGGCCCATCATCATTCTTTCCCATGTTGTGGTTCCTCCGCTGCCTATTCCCAAGTCGGCGATCTGCATTAATTGGGCAATATAATCAACTTGAATATGCAGATGCACACCCATTTCTCTGCACATATCTTTTATTCTTTCAAGATGTGGACTGGCAGCTCCCATAGCCACATCCGTTTGAAAATTACCGCCGTTCACTTTCTTAAGTGCCCTTAATACCTTTTCAGTTTCATTTGTCGGATCACTTCCGCCGAAAGAAACTAAAATCCGTTTGACTGATCCATCCCGTCGACGGGCTTCTTCCGCAAGCTGCGTAAACTCCGGACGAAGCAGCGCATATTCCGGCCCTAAAAATAACGCGCAATCAGGCGGCACCAAATTTAAATACCGCGCTTGCATATCCAGATAAAAATTTTGATCCAGCAAAATATCGCACTGATGTCTGCGATTGGCCAGATCATCGATAACCATCAACTTCCGCAGATTCGGCTTAACAAGCCTCTCCCATTTTTCATCAATCCCGTAATGATCGACGATCAGACAATCTGCTCTTAAATCTAAGGCTTTAAGAAGGTCAATGGTACCTTGTGCATCCTGTATATATGAATCCGTATTGTTATCGATACCCCCGCTTATCTCATAGCAGCTGTAACCCGAGTCTACAATTCTCCGTTTGAGCCCCTCTGTCATCATTCCGCACACAAAAGTAATAGTATGACCACTTTTATGCAATCGTCCCGCTAATGTTAAACAACGCATCACATGCCCCGTTCCGATTTCAGGGGATGCGTCTGCCCGGAATACTATATTCATTAGGTCTCTACCCTTTTTTGTTCAATGTGTTGATTGATCTCTATTAAATCAGGATATCTCTCAAGCAGTTCAATCACTTCATGCCATGAAAAAACACGTTTCCTGTTGTAGAGATGTTTATAAATTTCTACGATTAGATTCCAATCCTCAATTGTATCCAGTGTCCACCGGTGACGGGAATAATCTGCTGCCGACAATACATTATACAATCTAAACCGTTCGGCATTTGTATAAATATAAGGTGTAACATGTTCCCTCTGTTCCGGCCGTTTTGCCTGGACAAACGTCTCCTTTAATACCCCCATGCTAAAAACTTCTGTATCCAGCCCTCTTGGAAAGCTCCTTTGTAAACAATTGCTGACATAATCATACCGATTCTCAATAAATGTACAGATGACTTCCCGGGTTACTTCCGGATCAATTAATGGACAATCAGATGTAATACGCACAATACCGTCAGCATTGGCCAAAATCGCAGCCTCATAATATCTGGACAGAACATCTGACTCACTGCCGCGGTATACTTCTATTCCAAGGGAGTTTGATTCCTTTACGATCGGATCATCGGACGGCATCTCGGTCGTTGCAACAACAATCTTATTGATCCTATCGACAGCTTGCAGCCGTTCAATCACATGGGATAATACAGACTTCCCCATTAATTGAAATAAGACTTTTCCCGGTAATCGGGTAGATCCCATTCTTGCCTGTATGATGGCCGTAATATTCATCAATAATCTCCTCTAAGTGCAGGTTCAAGTACGTCCAGTAAATGATTCTCAGTTAACATCTGTATCAACTCATTCTTCGATACCGTACGAAAATGATTCGAGCTATACGTTTGAACTTCCACATTTCTTTCATCTGCATACCTTATTTTTTTATTTAAAAAGGTATTCGGGATAACAAACATATCCGGGAGCTCCAATGCATGCATTGTCTCCTCTGCCGTCATTAATTCTTCATACATTTTTTCACCGGGTCGTAAACCAATTTCCTTTATTCTTACCTTATCGGGATTTATGCCTATTTGATTTGAAACCTTCTCTATCATGACATCAACTAAATCTTGCAGTTTGATAACAGGCATTTTTAGCACAAATATTTCTCCGCCCTGAGCATACTTCATAGCCTGAATCGTAAGATCGGTTGCCTGTTGGAGAGTCATCATAAAACGGCTCATCGACAAATCAGTTACCGTAACTTCATGTTTCTGAGCAATTTGCCACTTAAAGAGCGGGATAACAGACCCGCGCGAGCCCATGACATTTCCGAATCTTACAGCGGCGAAAATTGTGTTTTTAGGCCCGGTTTGGTTTTGCGCAGCGGATATAAGCCGTTCTGCCATCAGCTTTGAAGCACCGTACGTATTTGTCGGTGCAATCGATTTGTCGGTGCTCGTAAAAATCGTCTTTTGAACCCCCATCGTCAGCGAGGCTTGAATTACGTTTTGGGTCCCTATAATGTTGGTCTGCACTGCTTCGAATGGGTTGTATTCACAAGCGGGCACATGTTTCATGGCCGCTGTATGAAACACATAATCAATATCCTGCATCGCCCGGGAAACACGATCCAGATCGCGCACATCCCCAATTAAATAGCGAATGCGTTCCGAATATTCTGATAAAGACTGCTGCAGCTTGAACTGCTTGTATTCATCCCTGCTAAATATACGTACAACCTGAGGCTGATCCTTCAAAACAGTTTTTAACAGGCTGGTACCGATCGTTCCGGTACCACCGATAATGAGCACTCTTTTATCCGTAAAATATCCCGCCATATGGCCCTCCTGTTGGTTATCTCGGTTTTTTTTGTTGAATATGGCGATTCATTTCTAGTAATTCGGGATTGGTTTGAAGAAAGCGGACAATATCATAAAGAGAAAAATCTTTTTTCACTGGATATAGAGATTCGAATACCTTATTTATCAACTCATAGTCATCAGATGTATCCAACGTTAAACGAAATTCAGGATGTCTTAAAAAATAAGGCGCCTCCACATTTGACAGTCGATATTGCTCAGGTCTTTCATATATATAAAGAGAGACGTGTTCACGATCCGGAGGATCAATTGTCATTCGTTCCACCTCGGCAAGTGTCTCTGTACGGAATACCTCCACACTAAATCCCAAAGGATACGTTCGCACAAGATGATTTCCTACATAGTCTAAATAAGGATGTTCCAGCATTCTCTCAATTGCGGTATCAATCGTCTCAGCGTCAATTAACGGACAATCGCTCGTTATTTGCACAATCAAATCCGTATTCGTTGCCTGTGCTGCCTCGACAGTTCTAGCCAGAACGTCCTCTTCACTGCCTCGATAATATAATACGCCTTGCTTTTTAGCCGTCTCGACTACAATTGCATCCTGTTCATTCGTAGTTGTGGCAATGACAACATTGTGTAAATACTTTGACTGCCTGAGCCTCTCAATCAGCCTTACTAACGCAGGCTCCCCGGCAAAGTCCATCAATACTTTTCCCGGCAATCTTGAAGATGTCATTCTAGTGGCAACAATCGCATTTATGTTCATCATATAACCCCCCGGATAAAAGAAACAATACGTTCTGTAGAATGTCCATCCATCCAAATATAGGAATCAACTGATTTTTCAATTGATTTTTGTTCTTTGTTATTCAAATTCGAAATCCGGTGTTTAAGCCAATCAAATGAAGTAATCAGTTCAGATAGCCCAAGCTTATTCGATATGCATACATCAGGCATGGCGAGATTCGGCTGGTAACTTATCGCACACTTACCCTGCAATGCCGCATGCAATAGCCCCATAGAATTCATACTGATGACATAATCATAATTAGGAATAAGCCCGTTTAAATTACCATCTAATTGAACTGCCTCCTGTATGTATGCTTGGGGAATATGGGGTGTTTCTTTAGGATGAAACTTAATATGAAAATCATATTGTTTATGGGAACTGAATATTGCAAGACAATCATTCAATACTTGCTGTTCCGTATAACCTAGCGAATCTCCATATAAATAGGATAAGGGCTGTGATAAGAACAATATCTTATTCCCTGCCGGAGGTGCTGCTGTGATGCGGTTCCGAATGAATTTATCTAACCCGGGCTGGCCCAGGGCATATAAGATCTCCTCCGGAACGCCTTCCTGAATCGCTTCTCTTTTTGCGAGCTCGTCCATAACAATATAATAGTCAGGATATACCTGTGCACTATTTGAAGCTTTAAAGCGCGATATATAATTCGTCCAATAGTCTAAGATTGACATCGTTTTAATATTTTCCTTTTTACACCGCGCAATAATTCTGATTTCGGCATCGCTGCCCCAACTTGTCCCTGTAATCACCAAAGACAAGTCATTAGCGGCAATCTCATTTTCAATTATTTCCACGACATGTTCAAAAGTGCTGGCTTGACCCGGATTTAAATGAGCGGAAGGCCCAATACAGTAGAATTGAACGGGCCAGCCTAAGGAAAGCATTTCAAGAGCAATGGGTGAAACAACATCGTATCCTCCCGGGTCATGTGAGAGGCATATGATTTTTTTCATAGTCGTATAATTTCCCTCTCTCATTCCAAACCTTACGAACCGCATCAAGAAAATCACGGATATCGTCAGGTTGGAACGGCCTCCTGCATACATCGGCGATTAATAAGCGTTCGTCATACATTTGCTCGGCAACCGGACAGATGCCCCTCTTATAATCCTGCACAGGCTGCTCAATGAGCGAGAAGGGATACTGCGTCTGGTTGTACACTTTTTTGTGTTGATACATAGGATGCAAGTAAATCGGCTTTTGATAACCTTGTCCTAACGGAAAGCCCTCTGCTTTCATCGCCTCGGCAAACGTTTTTCGGGAAATTCCCCACTCTTCTTTGTCGTATTGAATAGGGTACACATAGTAGGCGTGTTCATAGCCATCAGGCAGGAAAACGCCTTGCAGCCCCTCGAACCGCTTCAGTTCAAATGATAAAAGAGATGCTAAACGCCTTCGCTCTACTAAAAAGCCATCAAGCTTCTTTAATTGTTCTATACCAATCGCCGCATGCAGTTCTGTCATTCTATAGTTATTGCCGAGTGCCACAGTATCATAATCCTCTTCATCGTCAAGAACCATCTCGCCATGATTACGAATTAATTGGCATCTTCTCGCTAAGTCTGCATCATTAGTCAGGATCAGTCCGCCTTCTCCGCTGTGGATAATTTTATGGTAATTCAGACTAAACACACTCAAATGTCCAAATGTACCGGCATACTTTCCATCAATAGAGGCCCCAGGAGCCTGAGCATTATCTTCAATTACGTAAAGATTGTGCTTAACGGCAAGCTGCATAATTTGAGGCAAAAATGCCGGCAACCCTAATATGTTAGCAACAATAATTGCTTTTGTCCGAGGCGTAATCCATTTTTCTATTTCTTTTGGATTGAGGTTGTATGTATCTTCATCAATATCCACAAATATCGGGACGGCATTGTTCATTAAAATGGCACTTGCACTCGCAACCATTGTGAAAGGTGTTACCAGCACTTCATCTCCTGGACCGATCTCACAGGCCGCAACAGCTGTATGCAGTGCTGTTGTCGCTGAATTAACCGAGATCCCATAAGTGCTTCCAAACTTTTCGGCAAAGGCATGCTCAATCTCCCTTACCTTTGCTCCACCGAGAAATCCTTCCCCGGCCCGACCAATGAAGGCGGAAAGGCTTCCTTTTTCCATTACCTCCATAACTGCTTGTTTTTCTTCGATCCCCATTGTATTTACCCATGGGATAGCATGTTGTCTTACTGGCTCTCCTCCAAGAAGCGCTAGATCACTCATTGTTCCGTTCTCCTTCCGGCACGTATGCAGCATTCCTGATTAACCATTCATTTCGAAGAATCCCATATTCAATCACATCTATATATTGATTTTGCTTATAGGCTGCCTGTCTCCTGACGCCCTCTTTAATAAAACCGAGCGATTCGGCCAGCCTTTGCATTCCTACGTTTGTGTGATAGGTTCCGCAGCTTATTCGGTTTAAATTCAATTCTTGAAAACCATGGGCAATAATCAGCTTCGCCGCCTCAGATGCGTACCCCTTATTCCAGTATTTTTTTTCTCCCAGAACAATTGCAAAATCCGCCGTTCTATTGATGAAATGAATATCCTGCAAGCTTATGTTCCCGATATGGACATGATCCTCAAGTGTAACGATTGCCAGGATTAGAGATTCCTTTGTCTTCTGTGCATATTGGATATATTGAAGCGCATCCTGATATAAATAAGGGTAGCGATAGTGGTTGTTCTGCTTGCAAACTTCCGCATCATTAAACCAATTAAGATAATTCGACTCCGCATCATTCTCTTGAAGAGGCCTCAAAAAGAGCCGACTGCCGTTCAAAAAAGGGATCGCATTCATAGGCCACTCTCCTGCTTATTATATACGACTGGTTCCCAGCATCGTGAATGGTATGATCTCTCAATAGCTTGGGAAACATAAATTGGATAAAGGCCGTCAACCAGTGTGCATACCGGGGCAGCATTACCGTCAAGCAGATCGGCCAGATGATTAACCGCATGCTGAAGATTGGCATCTTCCAATAGATGATCTTCAACCTTGTCAACCGTTAATCCATTAAACCCAGAAAATAAGCGGTGTGGGCTTTGCCGCAAATATTGTACCTTATTGCCGCTTTCTGAAATTTCTATTTTTCCATTCTCAAAATACAAATCGATTTCAAACATATAGTAAAAAGCATCATTAAACGCTTCCGCATAACCACTTAAGTCTTTTTCCGTTTTAAAGTGAAAGGAATACGATAAATCTCCATCCCGGTCTGCTGTCGTTTCAACTTGTTCGAAAACCATCACTTGATTTATATTGCCGGCAAACCAGTTTAATAAGTCAAACAGATGAGAGCCCGTGTTTAGAATTCCACGCGTATAACGCGCGTGCACACGGTAGAGAGTTCCGTAAGTTTTCTTTTGAATATGGTCATGAATGCCTTTCATGCCCTTGTTCCAGCGCCTTGTCAGATTCGGAACAACATAACGAGTATTTGCGAATGGAGCGTACAAGGCGCTTATTGCCTTTGCCTCCGAAACATTTGCCACAACAGGCTTTTCACAAAATACGAGCTTAGTATCTGTATGAACTAATATATAACGCAGCAGTTCATAATGTGTTTCCGGAGGGGTGCAAATACTAATGACATCCGGCTTATGCTCCTTAAGCATTGCGAGTGTATCCCGATAAAAAGAGGTTTCCGATGAGAACTGCTGAAGCTGCAATTGACGGTCATCATTTGAATCGGATGCAGCGGCAAGTAGAAATCGAGAGCTATTCAAATACGCAAGTGTATGGCTCGAAGGTTTATGTCTTTTATCATCCAGATCATATAATAGACCGATTTGACCTAATCCGATGATTACGGATCTATACATAAGATTCTCCCGTATATTAATCTATTCTATTCTTTTCTCAAGAAGGTACATTTGATCCACATTATCGTTTTTCACATATTTATATTTCGTTTCTTTGACAATCTGCAAATCCGGATACCTGGAGACGAACAGCGATACAAAATCAGACTTCCACATCTTCCCCGATTGACCGTGATAGTTTATCTCCTCGTAGTGATCTGAATAATATTCGAATCCCCATATATACCGATTACTAACGCGATACATTTCATCCATAACCATAGCAATATGGTCTGGAGAAAGATGGATTAATACTCCGCTTGTATAAACTAGCGGAAAATACCGATCTTTAAATGGCAAATCGAATGCTGATCCTTGTAGAACATTTATATGATTTGTGCGTTCTTTTGCTTTTTCAACAGCATACGGCTGCAGCTCAACGCCATACAAATCATTAAAGCCGATAGACTGAAGATGCAATAAAATGTTTCCTACATTGCAGCCAACCTCCAAAGTGCGGCATTCAGCTAATTGACCGACAAACTGTTCATTCATTTCAGTACGCGTTACTCCATACTGTTCTTTATAAATTTGGTCCAGCTGTTCCACACTAAATGTATTGCGATCCGTATATTCTTTTCCGAAGCTGCCCTGCCAGAATTCAATTTGCTCAGTATTCACTGTATCTCCTGCCTATCATAATTTAATGCTTGCATGACCTTTTCTCCCAACTGCTGTTTTAGTACATTAAAGATTGGTTCATTATCCCGAATCGCTTCTTGACAGCTCAATACAAAAGCGCCGAACGATTTTACAATCGCTCTTGCTTTCTTTATTTTATTGTTCAATTCGTTTAATTCCAGTACAGATTTTTGGAAAATATCAAACTGTACCCTAACCATTGGCTCTATAAAAACACGGTAATATTCGTTTCTAAATAAATCTTTATTTTGCTTTGAGATTTGGTCTAACATATCATTTGTTTTCTTAATGTGAGAAATTGCTGCAGCAGACTCCAGCTTTTTCAATGTCTTGACGATATTGATCATAAGCTTATGCAGTTCCTCATGTTGAGCATTCATAACAAGCTGCTGTTTCTGGATATACCCGTAATCATACACGGCTGCATTCTCTTTATACCAGTCCTGTTCAACAGCCGCTTCCTTCAACCGGTTCTTAATAACCTCCGATAGTTCTTCAAAACGGCTCCCTTTAATCTTGGCCCCGCCCTTGGTTGTATTAATAACCGGAATATCCGGCATATCCACAATCACTTGTTCCATCTGTCCCCGTGCAATATTATGAGCCTCATTCGTCTGGACTTCTCCCCCATATACATCCTCAACAGCGATCAAACCTTCAAGCTCTTCTTTTCCTAAAAACGTAGATCGAGTATCATATTGAATCCCCTGAGAATAATACTGCTGATTCTTAAAGGAGAAGTTTTGCCCAACCAACACTACAGTTCCGGCGTTAAGTTTGTTTGCTACTTGCAAGGCAACCACAGCAACCGATGCAGCATCCGTAATAACTTCATCATTGCTCGTTAGTTGTTCTTTATTAAGAAAATAGGGAGATATATGGTCCTGACTCATAAACATATGCAGCATCGGTCCTGGGTAAACTTCCAACGTCTGATATCCGATTGTACTTCCAAATATCAGAGGAATATCTGTGATATTGTTATTCATAATTTCAGAAAGCACCTGATGATTGTAAGTATTAGGATCGTATGATACAACAGCGTCAGGATATATCTGGTGAGATAATAACGCCTTGTTAGCCGAACCGACAGCGAAAATATAGGCTAGTCCTTTTTGTTTGATATATCTTAGATTTTCAATTTCCTCTTCTAATGAAGGTCCTGCGGCTACGAGAACTATCGGTTTTCTATCAAACACTTTATTTTTTAATCTTAGAATATTGGGCGTCTCGATTACCTTCATTAGGTTTATCTGCGCATTGTATGACCATAATCTTTCATATCCTAAATTCGTATGAATACTTGTCCGTTTCATCTCAAGACTTTTCTTGAAGGTTTCAATGAATGTTTTCGTTAGCTCGGGAAATGCACGCTCGTAAACCGGATTAATAATAACCAGCACATCGTTTGTAAAATTGTCGAAATAAAATCTCAAAAAAGTTTCAAGAGAGCTTCCGCAAACGATATTCTTCAAATTTTTGTTTGCAATAGGATGAAGCGGTCTTGCCTGCATCATGCGGTAAAGAACAGCAGGTATAGGTTCATAGATCGTATAAGGCGTTGTCTTCAAATACTTTGCCAGCGATTCAATGTGATACCCCATTCCTAATCCGAAGAAGAAAACATGTTTTGATTGTTTAATCTGTTCAATATAGGGCTCAGTCCATTTCTCGGCTTCATTCATCGGATTATATTGACTATGCAGATAAACGGTTTTTCCTCCATATTGAACGCATAGGTTAGCTTGTCCATTCCTTGCCTGTTGGATCTCAACTGGCTCTTTTTGAATGGAATCCTTGGCCGCTTCAATGTATTGCCATGCATTATGATAACTCTCTTTAAGCAATTGCATATTCTTTTCAAAAGTCATCATACTACTCCTCACTAATCATAATTTGATTGAGCTGATGCAACAATTGTTCCAGCTGAGGTTTTATTTCGTAATTCAACAAATCCGCCATTAGCGTATGATCCTTGTCAAGAGCGGCATTCATGAATTGTCCCAGATTTCCATTTAATTGTGACAAAAACGCTTCTGAGCCTCCAGCATTTCCGTCTGAAAGCATGTAGCCGCTTAATGACTGCACTAGAATCGTAATATGCTGCAATCCCTCCGTAAAATCATTGATAGATGACCACACATTAACATCTAAGCCTGTATATAATTGGTCGCTTAGCTTTGTTAACTCAGGCAGTGCCCGAGAAATATAATGAGTGGATGATTCAAGCATCTGGGTTAGCCACTCGCTCTCTTTGACTACTTTTATATCCACTTTATTGACCCCATCGATATGGCCTGCTAAGAAATCCGTAAAGTTACCATCCAGTTCTTCTCCATCAATTAAAATTTGTTCAATAATAACCCTGGACTGGTTAAGGAAAGTTTGTATTCTATCCACAATGAAATCGATCTGTTCTTGGCTGTTTTCATATTCCCATACTTCATTCAGCATATATATTTTCATTCGGGCAGGAACCTCTTTTCAATAAGTATGTATACATGTATATATCGGTTATAAATGGCCTTTTATTAATAAACCTCGATTCGTTTCCTCAAGTTTCCTGAATTAGAGTTTATAAACATAAAAAAAACCCCGGTTTCCCGGGGTTCAATAATTGAACTGCTGTTATTATAATTATCCCAACAATTGCAGTACGCCTTGTGGTTGTTGATTTGCTTGAGCCAGCATCGCTTGTGCAGCTTGGGAAAGGATGTTGGATTTGGTGAAATCCATCATTTCTTTCGCCATATCCACATCGCGGATACGGGATTCAGCAGCTGTAAGGTTCTCAGAAGCTGTTTGCAGGTTGTTGATTGTGTGCTCCAAACGGTTTTGAACGGCACCCATTTTGGAACGTTGAGCGGAAACATTCTTGATTGCTTTATCCAATGTATCCAAGGATTGGGAAGCGCTCGAAGCAGTCGAAACATCAACCGAAGAGATGCCCAGCGCAGCTGTACGCATATCGCCAATTCCGAAGGAGATGGTTTGGCCGCGGTTAGCACCGATTTGGAACGTAACACCGCCATTGGAAGTAGCTTCTGTCTGCGCTTGGCTCAGACCAAGATCTTGAACAGTTGTTTTACCTGTTTGGTCGAAGAATTCCAAAGGTCCGTTCTCATTGTTAATGATGAAGCGTCCATCTTCACTTACATTTACAGAAACATCAGTCACGAAGCCTTCTTCGCCTGCTGTTTTACCAGTTACTCCATTGTAGCCAGAGATCGCCTTGTTGATAGCTTCCTGAAGGATCTTGGCTCCGCTCGCCATTGTTGCGCCATTTGCAATAGCGCCGCTAGTTGTGACTTCCATAAGAATGCCATCAACTTTAATGTCAAACGTTGCACCGGATGCTACTGTAGTACCGTTGTAATTGGTCGTACCTTGTACCTTCACGCCACCAGCGGCACCCATGATTTTATCATTCAATACAGCACTAGCGGTAATGTCGGTTTCGATTTTGGAATTAATACCTTTTGTTCCGCTTTCCAGAACCAGCTTGCCGCCAGCATCCACATAACCGGTAACATGGGCAACATTCGCACCGGAGTTATCGATTGCTTCATTGATTTTTTGAATAATAAGATCTTTTGCTTTGTTTTGTGTAGTTGTGTCTGTTGAAATTCCTTTGAGAATATTTTTCTCATCTGTAGTCAGGTTCTGCCATTGAATTTTGATTTCAGTACCGTCTACTTTAATTGTCTCTTCAATAAAGTTGGCATCTGCCGGTGCACCGGAAGCCATTGTACCGGAACCAGTTACAGTACCGCCCGTTAATTTAGCTACTGCTGCGCCTGTGGTTGTATTCGTAGCCACATTAGCTCCGCCAGCAGATTTCAATGCGCCGTTAAGGAGCTTTTGCGTATTGAACTCGGTTGTGTTACCGATACGGTCGATTTCTTCCTTCAGCTGTTTTACCTCTTCTTGAAGAGCAGCACGGTCGTCGGCTGTGTTCGTTCCGTTAGCGGATTGGTCAGCCAGCTCACGCATACGCTGCAGGATGGAATGAGTTTCATTCAATGCACCCTCAGCTGTTTGGATCAGGGAGATCCCGTCTTGAGCATTCTTTGCAGCCATGTCCAAACCGCGGATCTGCGCTCTCATTTTCTCGGAGATTGCAAGACCTGCAGCATCGTCGCCGGCACGGTTAATACGAAGACCGGAAGACAATTTTTCGAGGGATTTACTAGCCCCCATAGTGTTCGCCGTCAATTGACGGTGGGTGTTCATTGCGGCAATGTTGTGATTAATTCTCATTTCGTTTCTTCCTCCTTGAAGGTTACGATTATCCCACATCCTTGTGGGTTCTGCTATTCAATAGGTCGGCCGCCCT
The DNA here is from genome assembly GCF_014640295.1 of Paenibacillus abyssi. Classification (GTDB taxonomy): domain Bacteria; phylum Bacillota; class Bacilli; order Paenibacillales; family Paenibacillaceae; genus Paenibacillus_D; species Paenibacillus_D abyssi. The sequence continues at coordinate 71,839 of NZ_BMGR01000002.1, forward strand.
ATTAAATGCTTCTAAGTATATATATCGAAATCTAAGAGGAAGATGTTTAGTGTTTTTCAAAAATTTTTTTGTTGTGAAAAATTCGGATTGCAACCTGAGTTATCACGCACGTTCAATTCATGTTTCTAATGACCAAATAAGTACAAAGCAATACAGAGAAATCTTTGAATAATAGAAATTCAATCACGATTAAGGATGCCATCCTTGCCGCCAAATTCTTGGAGTAGCACACTTGCCGCTATTCCAAGAATTTTTTATTATGTTATTTATTTTTAGTTCCCAATAACTTTTGCAGATCTGACAGCATTGCTTTCGTTTGGAGCGCTTCTTTATTTTCCTGCTGAATGGCATCGTAGATTTCTTTCCGATAAACCTCTACACTCTTCGGCGCTTTGATGCCCAGGCGCACGGTATCGCCTTCCGTACCGAGCACGACCAATTCGATATTGTCGCCGATCATAATCGTCTCGCCTTTTTTTCTCGCCAATACGAGCATCTAGATCACTCTCCATTTCCTGAAGACGCTGCGTCCGTAAGCGGTTCGTTGGCGGCGCTCGTCTGGATGAGATTCGTGTCCTCAGCAGCCTCAACAATTAAGGCGTGCTTCGTCGTGTAGGATGTATGCTGGAGAATGATTTGCCGGCCGGTATTAATCCTGGTATTAATAATTACCGGTGCGAGAAGGTTCAGCGTGGCGGACTGGAGGTCTTCCTTTAAAGTTACGATCGACCAGACTAACACGTCTGCGGGATCTTCAATGCTGAGCTCCTCCAGCACGTGCTCATTCAATTGAAATTCATAGTTTGCATAGAAAATGAAGGGGTCGGTCAGCAGAAAAGCGATATCTCCCTCTTCAACCGATTGCAAATAGGAAAACGGAAGCTCCGCCTCAGGCTTGATCAGCACAAAAGACTTCAGCTGCTCAAATCCCGGCATCCCACCAGGAAAATTGATGATATCTTCCGAACGAACTTCCACTTCTCCAAGAACTGCGGAGTTAACGATCATAGCGATAGGCTCCAATCTACTATATATTGTGGTTCACTGGTGAATAATTCTTAGGTTGTGAAATCTCTGTTTATGAAAGAAAAACTATAGACCTCGTATACTCCATGTATACCCGAAAGGTCTATAGTTTACAAGTGTAACCATCGTATTCATGATCATACTATACCGCCGCATCAATCTGCGGAGGCGTAATCTCCACTTTATTTCGCTGCAGCATATACAGGTCCAACCTGCCCCGCGCGTAATCATGGACAGGCGGATTCACGGCCGTATGAAGCTCCACTCTCCCTGAGTTGGCTCGAATGGAGAGATCACCCTGCGTGTACTTCACATCCACATTGTCGTAAGAAGCCGGCCCCCGAACATCAAAATCGGGAAACGTGCGCCGCCAGTCCTTCGCAAGCTCAGCGAAGGGATTGCCGCCCAGATGAATCTGGGCCATCCGATTGCCGTCCTCGACGATCCGGGCCAACCCGCGCAGCGCAATATCCGGCGATCTGGAATAGATCCGGCTCATCATCACCAGATTGTTGCCGAGTCCCAGAGCATCCCATGCCCGGTCTTGATTGACCTCCAAATTCCCTTGAGGCTGGTTGATCTGCAGCTCTGGACGAGAGGTCCTCATCTCGAATGTTGCGCGCGGCTGTTTAATAATCTGCGTCCCTAAGTCGGCATTAATGCCAAGTTTCGCATAATCCTGATGAATCTGAATCTGTGGAATCGCCATGATTTATCGCCTCTTATCGGAGAAAATCAACCAGGCTCGGGCTGATCAGCTTTGCCCCGGCCGACAATGATGCCTGATACACGTTTTCTTCCATTTTAAGATTCGTGATAACCTGAGCCATATCGGCATCTTCCGTCTTGGATTGAATGGAGGTCAGATTAACGGTAATATCCTCAAGTCTCCCCTTAACAAGTTCCACCCGGTTCGTTCTCGCGCCGATTTCTGCGCGCATCTCCAAAATCGTATTCAGTCGGGAGTCCACTTTGCCGATTAATTCAGATACCTTCTGATTATTTCCGGAAGCCAAGGCTTGAACGACATTATTAAGAACCTGGAATACATTGTCGCTGTTCTGGTCGGTGTCATCCGCAACGGGATTTCCGAAAATCTGATTGCCGGTCATATTCACTGCCATAACCATGCCCGGGGCCAGCTCATATTTAATCTGCCCCGGGTCCGTTGCTGCGTTATACGCTTTAGGAGACCCTGCATCCGACAAGCCCAATTTAGAGTAAGGCGGCGTCTCCGTCTGTTCCCCATTGAACACATATTTGCCGTTGAACTTGCTGTTTCCGATTTCAACCAATTGATTATAAAGCTCTTCAATCTCAAGCTTGATGGCGTTATAACCCTCCTGCGGATTTACGCCGTTAGCTCCCTGCACCATAAGCTCTCTGGCACGATGCAGCACATTGCCGGCTTGGCCGAGCGTCATATCGGTATAATCCAAGCTCGAAATCGCCGAGTCGACATTGCGGATATATTGGTCATTGGCGGAAATTTCACTGCGGTACCGCATTGCGAACGTCAGACCTACCGGATCGTCAGATGGCGCGTTTATTCTGCGTCCAGTAGACAATTGGTTCTGCAAGTTATTCATCCGCCCCAAGTTATTAGAGACGTTACGCAGCAATTGCGTATTCATCATCGTCTGGGTTACGCGTAAAGACATACTCTCTCACCTCCGGTAATTAACGGCCTACAATACCCATGCTGTTAATGATTCTGTCTAATGTCTCATCGATCACGGTCATGTTCCGAGCAGCTGCATTATAAGCATGTTGAAATTTAATCATATTAGCCATTTCTTCATCCAGCGATACCCCGCTCACCGATTGGCGGCGCGCATCGACTTGGTCGATCAAGGTCTTCGAATTCGCGAGCTGGCGGTTCGCTTCCCTTGCCTGAACGCCTAATTCGCCGACAATCGAACGGAAATAGGAATCGATCGTATTCATGTTCGTTTCCGTAGACGTACCGAAATTAAACCTGAAATCCCGGGCCTGGGAGAACAATACCGCAAGCGTGTTATTCCCTTTCACAACTTCTTCCGTGCCGCTCTCATCGGTGACGCGCATTGATGCGGCGATCTTGGTCGGATTATCAGCAAGCTCTTTGTTTAATGTAATGTTCAGGGCTGTTAAATTCCCCGAGCCCCCTGTCGAATCCGTAAAGAAAGGCAGGCCCACCGGGTCGGATGAAAAATTATAGCCAAGCTGATGCAGGCCATTCAACCCTTTGACCGTTGCTGTGAGGTCAGAGGATAACGTACGGTCAGCGACTGTCCCTGAATAAACGACCCCGTCCACTTCCGTGCCATCCGGCAGAACGGATCCCGCTGGAATGGTGACGACAAACTCTCCGTTAGCCAGTGTATTGGCAAGAGAGTTCAAATCATCGATGTAGCCCTGCACATATCTATCCCGGGATGTAATCATGCCGAATACTTCGCCGCTGTTCAAATCTCCGGAGGCAAATGCGCCCTCGATAAGATCGCGATCCACTGGCACCGGGACGAACCCTTGCAGCAATGTCGTTCCGCCCATCGTAATTTGATAACCGGTGGAGAGGTCCTCCACCCGGATATTCACCATTTTGGACAGCTCATCTGTCATGAGATCCCGTTGGTCGCGCAAGTCGTTGGCATCATCGCCGAGGCCCTCGATTCGTAAAATCTCATTGTTTAACTGTCCGATATTTCGAAGAATCGAATTCATCTCCACGACACGGATATCAACATTCTCGGTCAGGTCAATTTTCAGATCCTCTAATGATCTTGCCGTATGATTGAACGCATCGGTCAAAGCGAGCGCCTGCTCGCGAACGATCTTTCGTCCATCCGCATTCTCCGGCGCTTTGCTCAAATCCGACCAAGCATTGAAGAACTCGCTGATAACGGTACGAATCCCGGTGTCCGACGGTTCATTTACGATCTTCTCCAATTTTTCAAGCGTGTCTTGTTGAATCGTATAGTTACCGAAGTTTTTATTCTCGTTACGGAACTGGTCGTCAATGAATTTCTCACGAATCCTGGTGATCGAGTCGAACTCCACCCCCATCCCCGTTTGCCCTGGAATGGTAGAGCGCATAAGTCCATAGCCCTCAAGCGGTCTGGCTGCGACCATATTCACTACTTGCCTGGAATATCCGGCCGTATTCGCGTTTGCGATATTATGTCCCGTCGTACTGAGAGCGGCTTGCTGCGTAAATAATGAACGCTTAGCTACTTCTATCCCATGAAATGTCGATCTCACCGGTTTCCCCCCTATCCTATGCTCTGGTATCGAATTGGCTGAAGCGCTTGAAGCCTCCGGATTGCAGGGAACCATGATACGTTGCATCATCTTCGCTCGGTCCGGCAATCAAATCAATCGAATGCGATATATATTCCAAATTAAGTTTAATCATCTGCTGGTTAAAATCATTGATTTCCTTAAGCTCTGTTAATGCAGCGAAAAGCTCGTCACACGCTGTTCGCAGCAGCTGCTTCTCCTCAGCCCTGTGCACCATCTTGACAAGCTGCTCCATACGAAAGCTTCCCGTTGACACGATGCCCAGGCCCGCAACATATTTCCCGACGGCCAGCAAACGCCGCTTGTCCAGCTCGGCAACCGTCTGGATCAGCTTGGATTCACGATTCGTGATCGCGGCGACAGCATCTGTCTGATTGGATAGGATCGCCTCTCGTTTGTCAGTTCCCACGGTGATTAATTGACGGTACGTGTCTGTCAATTCGTCAAGCGTCTGAGCGATGATTTGAACAGCTTCGTTCATTATGAATCTCTCCTCTTGTCAGCGATCACAGTGCTGAGAACGCCTACTTCAAATAGGGCAGCAGCTTCTCCGCAAGCTTGCCTGCTTCCACATGATAGGTCCCGGCAGACACGGACGCCTTAAGCTCGTTGAGCTTCTCCGTCCGCCCTGCCTGTGCAGCCCGGTTCGATTCCAGAAGCTCCTTCGCCTCCGGAGATATGGACACCTCGTCTTTACGACGTGTCGTCTCCGCGCCTCCGCTGCGCGTCCCTTTATGATTTGCGTATTTCTGAAGGGCCGATATTCGCCCAGGTTCATTTATTTTCATATCTCTCACCCCGCCTGACACGGCAAATTAAAATAGCCGATGATTACTTATTAAGTAATATCGGCATCTCGTATATAAAAGTTTATAGTTTTGTCGGCCTACAGTCAATCACTGCTATTCTCATGCGTGCGGCTACCTATCTGATATGCTCCGGTACCGCCCTGCTTGCTTGGCTGGGATCCACGAGAGAATTGCTCTTTCGCAGAATTGACGTCTTTGATTAGCTTTGAGCGGCATTCGGGACACATATTGCTGTCGCGTATGAAGGTACCGCAAACTTCGCAAGGATAACCCATATTAGGTGCATTCATAATCGAAATTCGGCCTTCGCGAATAAACTTTGCAATTTGCCTGTTGCTCACGCCGGTCTCATCCGACAGCTCTTGCATGGTGCAACCGCGGTTTTCTTTGAGAAAGCTGGCACATTTCTCATATTCCTTATCTATTTCTTTAACGCAATTCGGACAAACATCGCGAAGATTTGTGGCATATAATTTACCGCAGCGAGGGCAATTTCCCAAATTCATAAATAAGACCCCTTCCGTCCAAGCAGATACTTATCTATATAATAACGGATTTTTGGGAATATTTCACTATCTATTTATAAATATTGTCGATAATATTACATTTTTTCCCGATTATGAGCGCGCCCATGTCAGTACATATAGTTCCAAAGTTATGCCTGAACAGGCATGAAGTGTTATGGCGCAGCTATTGGCTGTGCTGCCAGTCGTATAAATATCATCTACAAGTAAAACACGCAGTGGTTGCTTCTCAAGCGTGAAAAATGTAGAGGCATGGCTGTATTTGTCGGTATATATAGATGTCAAAAGTGCGGCAGCAGCAGGCTCAGCCGTAAAAAGCATTCGGGTATCGCGAAGCCGTTCCAGCCGGGTTTTAAAGCTCTGCCTCGTCGTATGCCTGGTCCGCAGCAGTAAAGAAGCAATCGGCAGGCCATACCTCCGGGCAAGGCCGGCGGCCAATCGCTGCGCTTGGTTGAAGCCGCGTTCCGATGCCCGTTCCTCGCTGATCGGCACATAGGTCACGATATCCCAACATGCCGCTGCATGATGCTTCATTTGATCAAAGCCGGTCAGAATATCAGGCATATACTTATACCTGCGCGGTTTAACCTTTATATTGAGCCTCGAGATCAGCTCCGTTGTCATTTGTTTAAACATCGGTTCGAGCATATCGATCAACAGCGGTTCCAGATGCTCTTGGCCTTGATATTTATAGTTTGCAAGCCAGCTCCGCATAACGGAATCATAACGAACGGCGCTGCGATTCCAGATAAATCCGGCATCAACTCTGCGTATACAGTCATCACAGTGAACGGCTCGCCCGCATATGAGACAGCGGACATCCTTTATCCATGCAATACTGCGATTACAGCTTTCACACAATTCCGGGATAATGGGAAGTTGATACCGGGCGTAAGAAGCATCGGCGTATGTCTCTGCCCGCACGATCGGCTTCATTGATCTGCCGCATAATCGGCAGTTGGAGTAGGCGGGACGAAGCAGACTGAACATGATGGAGCCCGATTGCTTAAGCTGTTTGAGAAATGGTTCTAAAACCGCCATTTAAAAATCCCCTTCCGGCTGTTAATCAGGTAGCCTTTCTTATCGGCTGTCCGATTCATCATCATGATCTGCCGAATTGCAGAAGCTTGCGATCGGCTGCGGGAAGGGCTGCAGAAATACACTTTGCCGTGCGGATCATCTGCGGAACGGCCGGCCCGGCCGGCCATTTGGATCAACGAGGCATCATCGAACAGCTTTTCATCCGCATCCAGGATGAAAACATCGCTGCGGGGAACGGTGACGCCCCGCTCCAGAATTGTTGTTGTGACGAGAAGCCGGATCTCCCGTCTGCGAAACCGCTGTACTTTGTCCCCGCGCTGGGGATCCTGTGATGAAGTTCCCTCAATAATTATGCCTGTATGTAATGTTCGAAGCAGCCTGACAAGCGGATCAACATGGCGAATCCTTTGTACGAAAAGAAATAGCTGCGCCCCTCGTTCCACCGATTGCAGTACAACCTTGACCAGCTTAGCGGGAAGCTTGGCATTGTGAAGCACTTCCTTGATCGCCGGGATGCGGAGGATCACCGGCACCGGCAGTGGATGACCGTGATAACGAACGGGTACTCTAGCATATGGCAGCCGGCCGCGCCGTGCGTCCCGCCGCAGCTCAGCCGGCGGGGTAGCCGTTAACAGCACCTTGGCGCCGTGAAGTGCACATACCTTGTCTGCAGCATAGTGCAGCACCGGATCGCCGTGAAAAGGAAACGCATCCAATTCATCAATAATTACGAGCTCAAAGGAACCTTCAAACCGCAGCAGTTGATGCGTCGTAGCGAGCGTAATCTCGCCCTGCTCCCAGCGCTGCTCGCTGCCGCCGTACAACGTTACGACCCCCGCACCCGGGAAGGCCTTGCGAATGCGCGGATCGAGCTCCAGCACAACATCGCGCCTAGGCGTAGCAACAAGCGCGCGGCCGCCGCGCAGCAGAACGGATTCGATAAGCGGGAAGATCATTTCCGTCTTACCCGCCCCAGTCACAGCCCAAAGCATAAATACTCGCTGGGTTTGCTTAGACGGATGCTTACTCCATGAATATGGTGACCTGGTGATTGACGGTGATAGCAATTGCGGCGAGTACGGAAATGGGGACTGTGTTGTGGTCAATGGCGATGACGGCTGTTTCGATGATGTGGTCATAGGTGATGGTGCTTCGATGCAGGCAAGTGCTTGCCCTGCCGCCTCAAGCTGCGCAGGACTTAGTCCCCAGCGCCGCAGCCTTGTTTCTTGCGGCAGGGGACTTGATCTGCGCAAGGGCGCGGCCGCCCCGCCCAGCAGCAGCAGGCTGCACTCGCGCGCACGGCCCATGCCGATGCACGCCTCGCAATAAGCGCACATGCGCCCGCACGCGGCGCAGGGCGTGCGGCGCATTCGCGCCTCGCCGCTGCCGCACCGCTTGCAGCGGCACCGCCGCCGCGGGCGCCCCAGCGCCTGCGCGAGCACGCCCCATCGCCGTGGCTCCGCCACCACGGCGATGGCGCTGCGCAGGCGCAGCCGGCCCAGCAATGCCGCAAGCTGGAGCACAGCGTTCCAGCTTGCGCCCCCGGGCCGGGACGCGCCCGCGGCGGCGAGCAGGGCGTGCGCTTCGCTGTGCAGCAGCGCACGGCCCTGCATGGCGCCGGCGGCGGCTAACGCTGCCGCCGCCAGCGCCTCAGCGCGGCGAGCTGTGCGCGCCGCCGCGCCGCGGGGGCTGCGATCCGCCTGAATATGGCGGATCGGTACCGCTGCGGCGGCCGCGGTGATTGGCGCGGCTGCCGCATCATTCCGCTCAAGCCCTGCGTCCGCCTCCTTGATCGCTAAAGCCACGCATTGCTTTATCTCGTTCGCAGCATCACTGAAACCACCCTGTTTTCCAACGGCACTGTCTCCGCTTTGACCAGCCGCTCTTTCTTTTGCCTTCACTTTCCCGATCCCAAATCGCTCTTCCCACAGGTCTGCAGCACGCACTGCAATACCGAGCGCCAATGGCGAATCAACCATCCAAAGCTGTCCGGCATTCATTTCGGTTATTCCATTCTTCGCAGCCTCTCCGTTTGCTTCTGTCTTCCCTCCTCCCCCATATAACTCAACCTCCTCATTTCCCGTCGCTCCATTTTCTCTAATCCCCGCTTTCCGTGCGTCCTTTACAGCTCCAACACTTTTTTCATCGCTTCTGATCCATTCACCACCTTCAATCGCTCCAGCCCTCCGGCCTATCCTGTTCACGGATTCTACAGTTGTCCTAATTCCCATTTGAAATTCCGCGTCAAGCCAAAATAACCGGTCTATCTCCGGTTCGATGGTAACAAAAGCAGATAAGCCTCTCTGCTCTTCAACAACATACACCCATCCTTTCATGCCCTCACTCCTTGTTATGTCCGGTCACTATCCCACCTGCACTTCAGTGTATGATGTTGCATACGATCGTTCATCCCCAGTCAGCGCTTGTGTGCCAACCTTACATCTCATCTGTCCACGCATCGTAATGAACGCAAAAAGCACACCCTAAGCGTTCGATACGCTTAACGGGTGTGCTTCACTCCGGTTGTATGATGCCACTATTATAACGCAAACTATTTTCTTACTCAACCGTACCTTTTTACTTATCCGAAGTATTGCCCTGCCGTCATTCACATGCCAGTCCGGCCATCTTTCGCGTCTTAGGCTATAACGGCAGCTTCGCCAATTGGTCCTGCTGGCGTAGATCGACCAATACCGCATGGTCCGCTGAAGACACGATGCCCTCTTCCTGCAGCATCCACATATAATGGTCCGGATCCTTTAATGTAAATCTGCTTTTTCCGATACTGCTTCCAGCCGCTTCGCTTAATTCTTCACGCCTTTGCAGAATTTGTTCATGGTCCTCATCCATGATTGCCGCCCTGTCTTTATCCCGTTCTATCGCATCATTGCGAAGCGACAGATCGTCTCTCTTTTGGGAAAGCTTATGCACGATTGCAGCTGTTTCATCGGTTGAGCCTTCGTCAATGACCGTAATTTTCACAGGAGCGCCTGACCACACGGAAAACCATCGAATGGAGCGGATGTACCATTCCATTTGCAGCTGATGATTGTCTCCGATCAGCACATAATGACGCACAGCAGCGGTCTTTTTCCCTGTATAGTAAAGTGCGATGTGCACAGCGATACCAGCAAAAACATAACAGCAGACGATTCCCAGAAAGATGGATAACATTCCGTACCACCTCCCTTTTTGTGATACTATATGCGGAGGTTTGCCCAGAGGTTCCGGACAAAAACGGACAAGGCATAAATTCATTTCGCCGCCCTGCAATCCGGGATCTGCTCCGCTTTTCAGTTACTGAAAGCATCTTCCCAAGCAACTAAAATTACAGTTAAAATTACTTCATTTTAAGCACGTGAAGCATAAGCCGATTGGATAACGAAACACCCGCTGCTCCCTCCCGCCCACGAATATTCATTACCACACAAAAAAGCCTGAGCCAAAGCGATGCGGCGCGTCATGACGGCTTCATCCCCTCGACTCAGGCAATTTAATTATCTGTTCCGGTTACAGGGTCACCCAACCATTTTTGATCGAGTTAATGACCGCCTGTGTACGGTCGTCAACCTCCATTTTTTGCAAAATGCTGCTGACGTGATTTTTAACGGTCTTCTCACTGATATACAAAAACTCGCCGATCAGCTTATTGCTTTTTCCTTCCGCCATTAAACGCAGTACCTCTGCTTCTCTGCGGGTCAATGGATTATTATCGCCGGCTACAAATTTCACGCCGGTTTCCTTTGCTGCCGCAGCACCGCTTACCGCCCCGATTTCATCCAGATACGTCATGCGCCGCAGCTGGTTGATAAGCTTGCCGGTCACCTTCGGATGAATGTAAGCATATCCGTTCACGACCGACCGGATGGCATTGACGAGCTCTTCGGCTTCCATATCCTTTAATAGATAGCCCGATGCGCCCTTGCGCAGCGTCTCGAATACATAGCTTTCATCATCGTGAATCGACAGAATAATGACCTTTACATCCGGAAAAATGTCACGCAGCCTTTCGGTTGCAATGACGCCGTTCTCGACGGGCATGTTGATGTCCATCAGGACAACCTCCGGCTTTTGCAAATTGCAAAATTCCAGGACTTGAATCCCGTTCCCGCACTCGCCGATGACTTCCAGATCATCTTCCATATTTAGAATCCGTTTGAGCCCTTCACGGAATAGCTGGTGGTCATCCGCGATCAAAACTTTAATTGCTTGCTTACCTGTCGTTTGTTGGTCCATCGTCAGTTACTCCTTCCTAAGCTCAGCATTGATAGGGATGTGAATCATAATTTTCGTTCCCCCGTTTATCGCAGATTCGATCTCCATCCTCCCCTCGAGCAGCTCGACTCTCTCCCGCATGCCGATCAATCCGAAATTGGAGTTATCTCTAGCCCGTGACTCGACGAGATCAACATGGAATCCGACGCCGTTATCTTGAATCACGATTTTTACCATATGTGCCTGATACGTAACCCCAAGGGAAACGATTGACGGGTTCGCATGTTTCAATGCGTTTGCATATCCTTCTTGAACCAAACGGTAAATTGCCGCCTCCATCGCGGAGGGTAATCGTATCTCTCGACCTACGGTATCAAAAGTCGTGCGTATTTTTGTTTTTTCTTCAAAATCCTGCACATATTTTCGTAAAGTGGGTATAAGTCCTAAATCATCCAAGGCCATTGGGCGCAAATTAAAAATGATTTTGCGAATTTCCTCGATTCCTAGACGCACTTGTCCCTTCAAGTCTATTAATTCGTCCTGCACTAATCCGAATTCCTGCTTACTGAGCATTCTTTCCGCAATTTCCGTCCTAAGAACTAGATTGGCTAGCGACTGGGCGGGACCGTCATGGATTTCACGAGCGATCCGTTTACGTTCTTCCTCCTGTGCAAGGATGATCTTGAGTCCGATTAACTGCCGATTTTTAGCCGACTCCAAAATCCGTGTAACCTGGTTTAAATCGCCTGATAAATACTCCAGCACGACATTCACCTGCGAACTGATCGTCTCGGCTCGTTCAATCGACATCTCGACATTTTTGACCCTTGCCTGCAAATCATCGCGGCGCGCCTTGAGATACGCCTCCTTCTCACGGAAAACCATGAGATCCAGCTGGATTTGCGTCGCTTTCTCATAGGCGGTTTTGATATCTTGTTCCTTATAACGCACAAAATCACGGCTTACCTCCGTAAGCCGGATTCGTGCCCGCCTGTATTCAAGCTCGAGACGATCGACTTTATTGATCGTCTCTGCCGTTTCGATGAATACCTCTTCCAGCTCCCTCGTCATCACGGTGAGCTCCTTGCGGGCGGATTCGCATATTTCAAATATTTGATATTTGCTGTCTTCCATTACATGAATTGCATTTTTGATGACGCGGTCAATGTCATTTATACGATAATCCACGTGTGCCTCGGCCCACTTTCTTATTGTACTTCTTACTTCCTATCATACCATATCTCATTTCTATACCGTTAAGTTATTGAATGGTAATCTTCTTCGCTGCGCCATCCCAGTGCACCTTCAGTCCCAGCTGCTCGGTCACCAGCCGCACCGGAACCAGCGTTCTTCCGTTGCGTACGATCGGGGCTACTTCCGTCGAAAGACGGGTGCCGTTAACAACAATGTCCTTCTGTCCAAGCCACAGATCAATCATCTTGTTGCCGCGGATGAACGTCGCTCTCTTTGCTGTATTGTCCCACGCCACTTGTCCCTTAATGGCATCGGCAACAAATTTCAGCGGCAGGTAGGTCGTGCCCCTCAGTACGATGGGCGCCACATCTAATCTAACCGCCTGGCCATCGATTAACGCTTCTTTTTTATTGACCGTCAGCACGATGGATGGCGCATCAGGCTGGATGGAAGCAGCGGCATAATCAAATTTGATATCGTCGATAGCAACCGATCCAACTGCTGCACGTTCACTTTGACCAGTCACCGGATTTGCCACGTAGATTCGTTTTATACGTATAGGATACGTAATCCCCATCCCGGTTAAGTCCGTCTTCACCGTTTTCCAGCCGGTCCAATCAAGGGGCCTTGCCAGATCAATATAATGCGTGGCTCCCTTCGCGTCTGTCGCTTCCGCACGAACCCAGTTATTGCTCCCGTCACCATAGACGGCAGCTGATATGGCAAGCGGCTGGCCGTCTACGGGAACTCCGGTACCGTTTAGTGCTGCATAGGCGAATTTACCGCCGGTCCCGCTCGTAAAGTCGTACGTAATCTGCAGCGCGGATGAGTTTTCCCGTCCGGGGAGACCTTTCACGACAGCAGCGCTTCCTTTTGTTTCACCGACTGGCAAACTGGTGAATGTAATTGGATAGGATACATTCTCGAATGTTTCCCATGTCTTCTGCGCCACTGCCGTACTTGTGGAGAACATCGCCACAGCAGAATATCCGTCATATCTTGCGATTGCATAACCCGTATTTACTCCATCTCTCAGCTGATCGACCTTGAGCTTTCCGCCCTGGACACTGCCATTAAAGCCCTGCAGCTCCCACTGCAGCGACGCTGCAGGAACATTCATCTGACGGCCGTCATTCAGCGTTACGCGAACGGGAACCGTTATCTCGGCTCCGGCACGCAGCGAGGCTGCTCCCGCATCAATCGTCATTTGCGTAATTTGGCTGCGGCCAATCACTTCAATCGGAAGCTGATCCGTCGCAAGGCCGGATTTAATATTGATTTGGCTTTTGCCTGCTTTCGTTGCGGTTAACGTCCCGTTCGAGAAGGATCCGATCGCAGCATCCTTCAGGCTCCACTGGGCCGTCATGCCCGCCGGATCAATCGGGTTGTAGTAGGTATCATAAGCTTTAATCGAGTAAGCGGCCTGCTGCCCGATAAACAATGTGCTCGGTCCGCTGGCTTTGACACCTCTTACATCACCTTTAGGGGCAGTCGTATAGACTCCTATTCCGTTGGCGACCAGACGCTGCTGGGTGCCGCCGCTGTTCTGTGTCGGATGGGCCAAGCCAACATTAAACTCCCCTAACGGCCGGTCCACCATCGTCGTCGATCCCCCGCCGTCCAGGTTGATCCCTTTCCATACCCCTAACGTAACCATCACTCTTTGCAGCTCGCTGAACGTCATGCCGCTGCTGTTCCCGGAATTCTCAGTTGTAATCAGAAATACTTTTTTATTGTCCCTGGAATAGCCAATGCTTGTGCGCGAGGTTGCGCTGGCGCCGCTTGCTCCTGATATATCACGCGAAAATGCCGCAGCCTTTCCATCATTGACTAGAATCGTGTGACCGCCGACCATCATCTGATAAATATTCGGGTTTTTCTTGGCCCCGGTAGTCAGCGAGATCAGGTTATAACTTGCATCTACCTTGTGGCCCACCGTCAGGTTTTCGCGCGCGAACTTTGCCGCTTCGCCATGTGTGCGCAGAATGTAGCCGTTCTCTGGCGGCTTCATCGGCAGTGTTGAATTTTCCGCAATTTGCATGACTGTCCCGTTCTGCACAAGTACCTCTGTCGGCGTCGTTGCGCTCATGCTTGCATTGGGACGCTCGGCCGCTGTCCATGCGCTGGTGTATATGTACATGGCATTGAGATGGCTTCGCTGCTTGGCTCCTCCTGCCAATTCCATCATATAGGAAGTTTGATTAATGCCAGACAGCTTGAATTTCTGCCCGTTGCCCGCAGTGACTTCACCTTCAAAGCCAAATTGATCGATCACCGGCGTACGATCGTTCGTTAACGCAAAGGCATACATGCCGATCAATTCGGACGGGCTCGACATCAATGCGCCGTCCTTGACCTGTGCGCCCATCGGCACCCCTTCCTGTGAAGTGATGAAAAAATCCCCATTAATGCCCGCTACGGCTCCTGTTTCCTTGACCATGCCGGTCACGGATTGTTTATTTGCTACCGTATTGTTCTTACCGCTCATCACATCAAGCTTGACATGCGGATTACTCAGATCAACTTCAATCACATGGACATTCGAACGGACTGTTTTTCCGCTCCGGGTAGAGGTCCATACATAATCAATCCTTTTTGCTCCGGCCGTGAGCATCTCTTCCTTCACCAGTTTGAGATCCGGCGATGTGACCGCCTGTGCCGCAGCTATTGGAGCATTCCCTCCCCATAATATGCTGGACGCTGTGATCGGTTGAACCAATAAAGCACCACTTAGCGTGAGAACCAATACCCTCTTTGTTATTCCCTTGCCAACTGTGCTTCTATAACGAACATTGTCAACGACATGATTGCTGTTTTCCGGTTTACGCATGTTATTTCGCAACTCTCCCATCTTGAAATCTATTAGTTATAGACTCCTGGAATGGGGAAAAAGTTACGATTAATGAGAATTCTTTAATATGAAACCGTCAAAAAACGAGATTAATAGTGAATTTCCAACAACATAATACAAAAAAATAGACCGCCCTTTAATAAGGTTTACGGTCTATTCAAAGTCATCTCATCTTTGATTGATTTACGCTAAGGCATCTGCCTTTAATTTCTCAGCCTTGTCTACGCGTTCCCAAGGCAGATCAATATCCGTACGTCCGAAATGGCCGTAAGCGGCTGTCTTGCCGTAAATTGGACGACGCAGATCCAGCATCTTGATGATGCCTGCAGGACGCAGATCAAAGTTGCTGCGGATCACTTCAACGAGTGTTTCTTCGCTTACTTTCCCTGTGCCATACGTATCCACGCTGATGGATACCGGATTAGCGACACCAATGGCATAAGCCAGCTGAATCTCGCATTTGTCAGCAAGTCCTGCAGCTACGATATTCTTCGCTACATAACGAGCCGCATAAGCCGCGGAACGGTCAACCTTCGTCGGATCCTTACCGGAGAATGCGCCGCCGCCATGACGGGCATATCCGCCATAAGTATCAACGATGATTTTGCGGCCGGTCAAACCTGCATCCCCTTGAGGTCCGCCAATTACGAAACGGCCAGTCGGGTTGATGAAATATTTGGTCTCTGCATCCAACCATTCGGAAGGAACGACCGGTTTGATAACATGCTCTTGAATGTCGCGTTGGATTTGCTCAAGCGTTACATCCTCAGCGTGCTGAGTGGAAACTACAATCGCATCGACGCGTACTGGTTTGCCATCCATATATTCAATGGTAACTTGCGTCTTGCCGTCTGGACGCAGATAATCAAGCGTTCCATTCTTGCGCACTTCCGACAAGCGGCGCGCAATACGGTGTGATAATGCGATTGGAAGCGGCATAAGCTCAGGCGTTTCGTTCGTTGCAAACCCGAACATCAAGCCTTGGTCTCCCGCACCGATATCTTCGTTCTCTTGACGGATATCTTTACCGTCACGTGTTTCAATCGCAGCGTTTACGCCTTGCGCGATATCAGCCGACTGCTCATTAAGCGAAGTAAGTACCGCACATGTGCTGGAGTCGAACCCATACTTTGCACGAGTGTACCCAATTTCTTTGATTGTGCGACGAACAATTGCAGGAATATCGACATAATCAGCAGAGCTGCTGATTTCTCCAATGACCAATACCAAACCCGTTGCAACCGATACCTCACACGCAACACGTGCATAAGGGTCTACTTCCAGAAACGCGTCAAGCACTGCGTCGGAAATTTGGTCACAAATTTTATCGGGATGACCTTCGGTTACTGATTCCGAAGTGAACAAGTGTCTTCCTTTTAATGACATCCGTTTCAACCTCCTTATAACCTTAGTATGAATTAAGTGCGGTTCCCCTACACAAAAAATGAACCTTTTCCAACATGGAAAAGGTTGTTAGACAACGCTCTAGGATAGTATGATACCCGATTTGTCGCTTATTGTCAATGGATACCGCCTAATACCTGCTCGGCTTGGCTGATCAGCCTGCGTGTAATTTCACCGCCGACTGAGCCGGCATCGCGTGTCGCCAATTGGCTCCAGGGCACATACCCTCCGCCGGATGAACTTTGAACTGCTCCAAGCTGATCGGCAAATTCGGTGTCGTGTTTACCTGCTGAAGCCGCAGATGGGACAAACAATCCAAGCTCAGCCGCAATTTCGTACTTCATCTGATTTAATGCTTCACGGCATTGCGGCACGACTTTTTTATTGCTTCGATTCGCCATGTTCTTAAACACCTCCACTTTGGTTGTGGGGTTAGTATATGAAGGCATGGCGGTCGCGAAGCGTATAAGTTCCTGTCAAGCCGGGTAAATATAAGAAGAAATCTCAATTAGTTCAATTCATAGCTGCCGCGAACCAGTACGATCAGCCTGTTATTGTTGACGAGCGGATCCGGTGTTATACCGCGTCCTACACGCGGCGAAAGCAGTAAATGATTGTTGGTAATAGCCTTACCGTTCGTTAGATCCATTCCCTCGGTTAAATTGGAGATCCCATCTTTATCCGCACTGTATACCAATGCTTTACCGGATCTTACGACAAATTCCGTTCCTTCTTCCTTGGCGATCAGCAGTTTGCCAAGCGGAACAGTGACGACTTCAAGAGATGCGCCTGCTGCATTATTCCCCACCGGGCTGTTTCCAGCAGAACCTGTATTCCCGCCAGTGCTGCCAGTACCTCCTCCGGCACTTCCGCCGCTTTGCTTAAACAGTTGATCGACATAACTCTTCGTTACGACCGGATCGTCGATCGAACCGGGCTTCAATGCGCTATCTGCTTCTGACGACCAATTTGTGCCGATCAGTATCCCAGCTCCAATGCAGGCGACTGCAACGATTAATTTAAGTGAAGCCTTTCTCATCTTGGTGAATACCCCTTCCCGTCCAGTTATATTTACTAGAATACTAGATTATGGGTAGACATACCAGTTCTATTCCCTGGTAAACCATCTTAATTCCTTGGAGGCGATCAATAATTTTGCGTCTCCGTATACATCATAAACATGTAGTTTGTAGGTTTTATAGTCCCTTACTTTGGATTGGACATCGGGATCATTGAATATCACTTCCAATGGAATATTCGTCCCTTTAAGCAAGGAGGATTCATTATTTTCCGCTGATTTAAACAGTGCATATTCCTTGGAGTACGTTACTTTAGCATCGTCCTGGTTAACGAACTCAAAGCGGATTTTATGATCGCCGGCGATATAATCGTAAGATTCATCTACAGACAGATCATAATCCATCGTTAACTTGACGCCCTCGACATTGTATAGACCCGTTACGTTCAATACAGCTTGAATATTCCTCAGACTTAGCGTATTAGCCGAGAATTGGATGTCTTTCAATTCCGTATTAATGGATACCGAATCATTCTTGGCGATATATAGAACCGGTTTTACGAGTACGGATTCAACATTCGTATTGCCTTCCGGCGTCGAACCGGCAGTCTTTGCAATCGATTGGCCAAAAATCAGCTGATAATTTTGGATATCAAACGATCTGGATATGCTCCCCCATGCAGACAGCAGCACTTTACCGCCAGGCATCACCTTTTCTTTTACCTCAGAGACTTGAATCGGAACCTGCTGCCCGTTCTGATCTAACAAGTAACCGCCGATATTGGCGAGCTGTGAGGCGCGAGGCTCCCGATTATTGACTTCAAACTCGGCGTAGAAATAATTGCCGCCTGATCCTTCAAATATATTCGTTTTCAGAACTTTTACCTGAGCGCGGTTCCCGATCGAACTTACATTATAACCATTTACTAATGAATAAGCAGGTATATGGCTAATTTGTTGGCTGGAAAACTGGAACAACCGCTGGTCTGCTTTTTCCGGCTCTTTCTCGGTCAGGACAAACGTAATATTATCAATCGCCGTCGTATATGGGATTTTCGAATAGACAACCATATTATACGTTCCGCCTGAAGTTATGTTGATCATCTGGTCAATGCCAATGGAAATGCTTTCCCTGTCTACTTTAACGCCGTTAATCAAGAAATAACCGTTTAAATTGGGGATGCTCTTAGCCAGGTTACTCGTATTTGTGATCTGCAGCTCAGCTGCAAGCACATCGCTGTCTGCTACCGGCGTCCGTTGAATGGACGTTAATTGCACCTTGTAATGATCTTTGTACGTATAGACGCTTCCCATATTGCCTTGTTGAGCAGCCGCTTGAATCTTATAAGCCCCAATGACATAACCTTCCTTGCCTTCTACTTCCGCTGTTCTCACGACCAACTGCGCGTCCTTAAGTCTGGAGGATGGAATCGAACCGCTCAAATTTAATGTTTTTTTGATTTTTGGCAGGAGCGCCCGATTCTCTTCCTTGGCATAGCTTAACGGGTACAAGATATTATCTTTTGTCTGCAGCGCAAATTCCAGATCCGGCAATTGAATTGCTGAGGTTCCAATATTCTCAAAATTAAAATCCATTGTTAGCTCGCTGCTGCCGTCATTTTCGTTAATCAACGCAGAGCCTGCCGTTGTACGCACCTGTTCGCCATCTATATATACAGTTCTGGTCTTTCCGGTATCAGTCGGCAGCGCCGGCTTTAATGCGGGAACCGCGAACAGTCCTGCAGGCAGCTTGATTTTATTCGCTTCATCAATAGTAAACGGCACTAAAGAAACCTGCTTGCCTTTCAGTACTTTCGGAAGCTTCGCTTGAATCGTTACAATTTTCCGTTCTTTCGGTTGGATCGTTAGTTGGGCCATTGAGGCTGCATTTACATCATAGACTGAATAACCGTCCGTTTGTATAGCAAAGCCCAGATTGGATAGACTAGTACTGCTAAAGCCTACGTTCTCAAGCAAGTAACTAATCGTTAGATACAGCCCGTTTCTATCTTCCGTTACAATGGATTGTTTAACCGCACCTTTGACTTTGGTGTTGTTAAGCAGCATGACAGATGGCTTAAACACGGCTACCTTACCGGAGGCGTTCGCTGGATACTTAATTGTGCCCAGTCTGCGCTCATAGTTAGGGGCGTCAAAGTCCCACTCAATCACGTCAAAGTTCAAATCGGTGAGCTTTGTTTGATTATCCAGCTTCGCATAATAAGTTAAGTTCACGGATGATTTAGGAGCGACCGACTTCTTGTTCTTGTCCGCTTCGGTTAACGAAGTACTGAATACTTTACCGGATTTCCCCCTTACTCTGAGCCAATAATCCAGAATGCTTAACTCTCGGGTACCGTTGTTTGTCAGTGTAACCGTAAACGCCAGTACCAAGCTCTGATCCTGCATCAGCACTTGAGCATCACGTATGTATAAATGATTGTTCGCATTAAGCTTCACGATTTTACTGGAAATGGTGGCTGCCGCAAATGCAACAGAGTGGCTGTTAGAAGCTAATCCGGGCAAGACGGGCTGAAGCAATAATGCACAAGTCGTCGCTGCAATAATCCCGTGTTTAAGTAGTTTATGTTTCAACGCTGTCTCCTCCTGGTTATGCTATATTACTAAATTAGACGAAGGAGGCATCGGATTTGTTTCTATTTTCATTAGAAAATATTAATGGAATGGGAATAATAACCAACGCAGTTTGTGATTCCATGAGATTTGTTCGTGGTAAATAAAAAAACAAGCAGGAGCTGAGCTCCTGCCTGTCTTGAAGATGTTATGGATTACTCAACGATCAGTGTTGCAGTTGCAGATACGTTGTTAGCAGTGATGTAAGTCAAAGTAGTTTGACCTACGCCAACTTTTGTTACAACCAATCCGCTAACTGTAGCAACAGCGGAGTCGCTGGAAGCCAGCAATCCAGCAGTTGTGATTTCAACACCGTATTGGTCTTTAACAGTAACTTTGTGAGTTCCTGTAGCGTTAACCACGAATGTAGTGTTAGCGTTGATTGTGTACTCGGACTCGTTGAATGCAACAGTAGTAGCGATTGGAGCTGCTTCGGATACTGTTACAGTTTGCTCAGCAAGCTTAGTAGCACCTTTGTATGCAGCGATTGTAACTGTGCCTTCGTCAAGACCGAAGATTTTCTTACCGTCTACGCCGACTTTAGTGCTGTCGGAAGTCGTTACGAAGTTGAATGCATCAGCTTGAACGAGTGCAACTTCAGTACCGTTGGACAATTTACCAACCAGTTCAACTGTTTTTGCATGAGCGGATGCAGAAGTCAGATCGCTCTTACCATAGATTGTACCGATGTTTTTGATTGCATACGATTTGATATCGTCTGCTTTTACAACTTCAATTGTGAACACATACTTCGTGCTGTCAGTTCCGCCAGTAGTGAAGTTAACTGTAATTTCGGATTTACCTACAGCTTTAGCAACAAATTTTTCATTTACTGCATCATACTCAACAACTTCAGGTGTAGCGCTTGTCACAGTGTAAGTACCTTCAGCAACTGTTTTAGTGCGGTTGTAGTTGTCGAGGTAAGTGATGTTAGCTTCATTGAAAGCTGCTTCAGCATTTACTGCAAAGTAAAGAGGTACATCTTTAATGCCGTTGATTTTAACAGGTGTAGCTGCTTTTTTAACTGCAAGCTGCAATTGGCCAACTTGTGCGCCATTTACATATGCATAGATGTAAGCAGTGATGTCGTTAGCAACTGGAGCGAATTTAGCGATCAGTTCGCCTTTACCGTTGATTTTAGGGTAACCAGTTGCGAAAGCAACGTTAGAGTTAAATGTCACTGCATTAGCAGCGATTGGAGCATCTTGATCGATTACGATGTCTTTTGCAACTACAGCTGCGTTAAAGTTGTCAACAGCAGCGTAAGGAATTTTAACTTCTTCGTCTGCAACTACCAGGACACCTGGGTTGCTCAGTTGAAGAGTTTTAACTACAGGAGCGCCTTCTACTTTAACAGTAGTTGTTGCTGTAGCACCAGTTGATGGGTTAACCGCATTGATTACAAGCGTAGCCGCTTTATCAACGTCGATTGTCAATTTGCCGTCTTTGTCAACTGCATAAGCAGTTACAACGTCAGCTTCGCTAAGCATGAAAGTGATACCGGAAATCGTAAAGTTTGTAGTTCCAGCAGCCAAAGTTACTTTCGCAGTTTCAGCCAATTTGATTGTCGCACCGTATTGGTCAGTCAGTTCGATTGGAAGAACCAGAGCGTCATCACCAGCAGTAACGCGCACTTTACCTTCCAAAGGAGCTACAGTACCCAATTTAATTGCTGTAGCTGCGCTGCCTGCAACGATTTTGAATGTTTTAGTTGCGCTCAAACCAGTGGAATGAGTAACTGTCACAACAAAGTTGTCGTCGATTTTAGCGAAATCGTCATGAGCCAAGTCATACTTGCCGGTAATGTCAGCTGCGATTGTTGCTTGTTTAGTTGCGTTGAATACTGTAACGTTCAGAACTGGGTTTGCAATTTCTTTACCGAATTGGTTGAAGAGTTTGATTCCCAAGTCTTGGTTATCAGCTTTTTGCAAAGAGTTGGAAGTGATTTCGATTTTAGCAGGTCTTTCGTCTGCAACTGTAACTTTTTGAGCGTCGAAGCCTTTAACAACTACTTCGTACTCGCCAGCTGGCAGGTAAGTGGAGCTCAGTGCAACCGCTTGGTTGTTTTCAGCCCATTTAGCAGTGACAGTGTAGTTTACAAGACCGGATTTAACTTCGAAAGTCATATCCGCTTTTTCTGCTGCAGTCACTTCTTTGTTGAAAGAAACTGTGATTTCACGTGTGTTTGTTTGCTCAGTTTTAGCGATCGCCAATGCAGTCACTTCGTAACCAGGCAAGCCAAGAACTGTACCCAGTTTTTGACCGGAACCAGCTACTTCAGTGTCAAGAGCAACTACTACAGAAGCGTAAGTAGCGCCGCGAAGAGCAGGAGCAGCGAAGTCAACATCAGCAGTTACGATGCCAGCTTCTACAGCCAGCTCTTTAACGTTTGCGTAGTTGGCGCCAGTTGTGTCAACGCCCAGTGCACGCAATACTACTGCTGCGAATTGTTGATAAGTCAATTCTTGGTCGAATCCGAATCTTGTTGCGGAATGACCTTCCATGTATCCTTCTGCTTTAGCCCAGGAAAGGAAGCCGTCGTAGAAAGAACCACGAACATCTGTGTAAGTGTGGGATTTAGCTGTTGCTTTCGCTTCAGCTTCTACACCCAACAGACGGGATAACAATACTGCAAGATCTTGACGTTTCCAAGTAGCGCCTTCCATCAGGTCGCCTTTTTGGTCGCCTTGGATGATACCTAATTCTTGGAGCTTAGCTCCAGCTGGAGATGTTGCTGCAGACGCTACGGATGCGAACATCGAGAACACCATAGCGATTGCTACTAGTAAAGATAAACTTTTCTTCATAACCTTTTTTTCTCCTCCTCTAAAATGCTGCGGTTGTTGAGAGTTTTGTTTGAACCATAAATTATTGCTCGTTTCCCTCATTGGCCGATTCACCCCCTTCCCAGAGTTGAGCGCGAAGTTATTAAATAATGTCTGCATACATGTTAACCCGTTGTAATTACATGTCGCAGAAACTCGTAAACACAAGAAGAAAAATCTGGCAGATTCGCTGGACCACTATAACATTATACAATGGGGGAAATCTACCGTAAAGAGAATTTTGAGAATGTTTCATATCAAAATCCCTTTGCATCCTGCTGTTTTATGCGAGTTCACATATATA
Source organism: Paenibacillus abyssi (assembly GCF_014640295.1). Taxonomy (GTDB): domain Bacteria; phylum Bacillota; class Bacilli; order Paenibacillales; family Paenibacillaceae; genus Paenibacillus_D; species Paenibacillus_D abyssi. Next base: position 94,966 of record NZ_BMGR01000002.1, read on the forward strand.
AACGCAGCAGGTTTAAAAAAGTTGCGATTGTTGCAAAAAAACTTTGCCACTTTTTATTTATTGCTCATGAGTGCTCATTATGTATGACTGGCTGCTTTCAACCAAGCGTCTCACTTATCAACGAATCCAAGTATACCGCTCCAGCTAACAACCGTCGATGCGTAACATTTTCCATGGCGATTGTTACTAATCTTGCGTCGAAGCTTGTCTACTAAAATTGATGCAGTCCTGTGATTATAAACCATATGTACATAGAATTGCAATCGAACTAGATTTGGACAGCTCCGCCTCGGGCAGCTCAATACATGGCGCCGGGCCATGACATCGAACGGTCAATGGCCCGGCGAGTTTTTAGTTTATTATAATTCCGGTATTTTCTTCTGGCTTAGCATAACATTCATCACGATTGCCGCAGCTTCGGCTCTCGTCATGTTTGCCCTAGGATCAAAATAATAAGTCGGACGCGAAGCATCAGAACCTGAAACATTCGGTTTTCCGTTCATCAGCTTCGCTTTTACGACCGCTTGTACGGAAGGCCTTGCGTACTCAAGAATATTCGATGCATCCGTGAACAGCTTGTTGAGATCCTTCAATACATTTTCGGGTCTGGCATTGAGTTTCAGGCCGGCAGCCCGTGCAATGATGACTGCCGCGTCCTCTCTGCTGATGCTCAGCCCAGGCTGGAACCGGTTGCTGATCGTGCCTCTCACCAAACCCGCCCTTGCCGCAGTCTCTATATATTTATACTCATATAAGCCTGCTGATGCCGGATTTATGATGCTTACATCCGAGAAGGTCGGACGCCCCTCATAATTTAAGGGAATATCAAACGCTTTGGTGATCAACGTCGTGAATTCACCGCGGGTTATCGCTTCATTGGTTTCAAAGCGGTTGTCTTCTTTATTTTTCATCAATCCCTTGGCATACAGGGTATCAAGAAAATCCCTTGCCCACGGATGCCCGGTGATATCGTCGAAGGACCGGTCCATATACATAACGACATAATAACCAAACTCTTGAATGGGTACGGTTATTGTATTGTTCTTGTTATTGACGACCCCGCCGATATTATTCCACTGGTAGCCGTTGATGCCGTTGTAATTCTCATTGTAGCCATAATGGAATACCGTTACGTACCGCCATGCGGATTGAACGATATTCGGATTATAGGCGAGCGTCAGCGTGCCCGGCTGCGACGCTACGAATTGATCCTTTACATTAAATGCAGTCTTCTTGTAAAACTCCTGTCCGCGTTCATAAGGGTAGGTTCCTGATCCATACAAAATGCTGCTTTGTGAATCGGATTGCTTGTACGTCCCCGCATCGAGCCAGTACAAATTGCTGACCATTCTGTAGCGCATCGAGTTTTCTCTGAGATGCAAATAACGCGACTCCCAATCCCCATTCGTAGGGAACGGCGAGGTCGGATTAGGCTGCGCCAGCTCAATCGGCAGCGGATGCATGATTTTGTTGACACGCCCGTCTACCGGATCGGCAATCCCGATCAGGATCTCGCGTGCAGGTGAAAGCCCTTGATCAACGGCGGTCGGATCGTTTCTCTTAATGATCGTCCCTTTCGGGAATTTGACCTCAATCAGCTTATTAAAGGCACGAATCGTGCTCTTCGCGATGCTTTCCTTGAATTCTGCGCCGGGCACCGGCGTGTCTGCGTTGTGAAGCATGATCTCAGCTTTCTCTTCCCGGTCTCCGCGGAAGATTGAGAATTGGATTTTATTCGCGCCTTTCCTCGGCACCTTAGCTTCAAAGACGAACACATCTCTTGGGCCCGTTCTGAATAGGACGGTTTCCTTCTTCGTAATAACGACATCTTTGCTGTATACAAGCCGGTCAGCCCCTTCGGCTTCGACATACATACGCGAGTAGTTGCCGTTGACGATGCCAATATTCGTGTCTTTATCCAGCACCGGGTAATGAACGACAAAGTTAGCAGGCTCCCTCGTAACCTCCATAATAGCGGTATTAAACAAGCCGCTTGTATTGGTAGCCGTTACCTCCACCGAGTTGATGCCGGTACCCTGCAGATTTAATAGAGCCGACTTAAATGTGGCTGTCGCAACGGTGGTGTCATCCGGATTGGCCTGCGTATTATCAATCCTTAAGATCAGGTTGTTAGGATCGGAAACCCGATCAAACACATTAGTCAATGGATTATATTTATATCTGGCTTCTTGCGGCGCCGTCAGGCCGACACGATTAACAACGATTCTGACCTCCGACGCATTCACGACCTTCGTTTCGAACTGCAGCTCATTTTCTTGCGTGAAATACTGCATGGCCTGTCCATCTAATTTCCGGTAATCATGCGCACTGGCAAATGCAGTCTCCAGATCAAGCTTGGCTACCGAAGGCAGATTGTCGGTAAAATAGTACAATTCATATCTGTTCGTCGTAATCGGCGACACGCCAGCCGGCGGATTGCCGGTCACCGCATCCAAAGTGCCCCTTGGATAGATCTCAAATACGACCTGGTTTAATCCGTTTTGCATTATCCATGGCCGGCGGTCAGGTTCCCCGGCTCCCGGAGCTGAAGCGGCTGCGCCGAATTTGAATCTAAAGTCGATTAAGTTGCCGCCGGCATCCTTATACATATCCGCATTCCGGACCTTGTCCGCCTGATCGTTAAACAGAACCCGGATATCGCCGTATTGGTTGGAAGGAATATTGACCGGCTTGAATTGGATAATCGGGCCGTTAATGATTGTTACCCCGTTTTCCATCAAACCTTTCGGTTCATCTGCCGCCTTGGTAAAGATCTGCCCGTTATAAATATTGGTCGGATAGACATAAGGCGACGGATTGTAATTGATCCGGTACTCTCTCGAGCCTGTCAAATACTCTGTATTCACCCCGGCTGCCGTTGTAAACGGCACAAACCGCAGCTTGCTTTGACCCTCTGGCAGATCATTCCGGTCGAGCGCGATCAAATAGGTTCCATCAGCTTGCTTCGCAGCTACACCAAGGGGCGTGGCGCTATCGTCCAGATATACGTTGATCCCGTCAGGCGCATTCGCCGCTTCGATAACCAGGTCGATGGACTCGAACGAGATCTGAACCTCAATCCCCGAATATAACTCCAGTCCGGATTCCTTGAACGCCACTTTCGTAATATAAGGATTGTTCTCATTCACAAAGTAGAAAGGGAAGGTTTGTTCATCGTCAGCGTAACCGAGAGCTATGGAGTCGAATGTCACACCGAGGATCTGGTTAGGCTTATCTTCATCAATGTTCAAGTTATTAAGCGGCAGCGCACGCACAATAACATGGTCAGCTTGAAGCTCGACCTGTACGGTTGTCCACGTCGCGCCGGCATCGATCGAATAGTCCAATGTAGGATTTCCGCCAAATGCCGGATTACTTGCAACTAAGTTTTGGAAATCAACCTGAACCGAGTCTCCGCCGGCAAGCGCTACCGTCATTTGTTCATGCGTCAAATTCAAATCAACCCGGTTCATTTTTACGTCCGTCGTGATATTGATTGGAAAAGGGGCCGTACCTATAGGGTCCGTGCTTTTCGCCTTAAAGGTAGGCTGCCTGAACAGCATCGTGTCAGTCGGAGGATCTAATTTGTTTGCGTCAGCGGATGCGACCTTCGTATTGAACAAAAATGAACGCCCATTGTTATACACAAAGGTCCGCTCCGCCCGGTAAGATTTCAAGGTGTTGGTGGCCAGGATGACAAGATCGTTATCGCCAGGCCGCAGCAGCAGCTCGGAGTTCATTGACTGCTCACCCGCGGTTACAAAGAAATAACCCATGTCCTGAATAAAACCTGGGATGCGGATGCCTTCCTGATTGCGGGTTGTGAACGCTCTAACCTCTGTTGCATTAGGCGCCTCTCCTTCAATGTTAACATATTCAAGCCCGGTTGTCGGGTTCGTAGCCGGAACCATGATGCCGTTCGTGAACGTCCGGTTGTCGATTTTCAGATTGCTTACCGTCGCAACGGCCGTATATTGGATCCAGGCCGGCAGCGAACGCGGTTTGGAAGGCGTGTCCAAAATAACGGTAATTTTATTTAATCCTTCCCTTAACTGTACATTCTCAAAGGCTACCCGCTGAGAATTTCCGGTTTGCGGTATTGCAGGATTATCTTTGATCTCTCTCGTGATTCCTGTATTCATATCCACGATTTCCAAATATAACTTACTCAAATCACTTGCCGCGATTTGCGAGTAATCGACCTCGATTCTTACAGCGCTCGTACTCACTCTAGACGGGTTAGCCGGCTGGGTAGCCGATACCGTCCAGTTTTTAATTTCCAAATTGACTGCGGCATTCACTACATTACCAAAAGGCGGAAACAATGTGACCACCAGAGCAATGATCATAACGGCACTGACGACACGTTTCCATTGATTTGAAAACAACATTCATCTCTCCCTTACCTTCAAATTCTTGCAAGCATCCTACCTATACCTCATTTATCGGTAAGAGTATCCCAAATCGTTAGGACAACCTGCAAAAAGGACCGTCATCAGTCACGATTCATGACTGATGACGGTCCTTCTCAAATGTAAGATGGCCTATTTTATTATTTCGAACGGGATTGGGTATCCAGTTTCATCAATGTACGTTGGATAAAGTGGATAACCGGCCTGCGCGTCTTATCGACGATGCCGATCAGCTCTGCGCCGATCTGAAGACCGAACATTAGAACACAGATAACAACAAACGTCACCCAGTTCGCGGCATCGGAGCGAACGACAACAGCCTGGATAATCGCACAAGCACCGAAGAACGCGGCGATCCCATAGATGATCAATACCGTTTTGCGGTGACTGAAGCCAAGCTCGCGCAGACAATGATGCAGATGGCCCTTATCCGGCGCAAAAATCGGCTTCTTGTTGATCAAACGCCGTACAATCGCGAAGAAGGTATCCGAAAGCGGAACACCGATAATGAGCAGCGGCGTTACAAAGGAAACGATCGTAACCTGCTTGAACGCCAGCATCGACATCATCGCCAAGCTGAAGCCAAGAAACAGCGAGCCGGAATCGCCCATAAAAATTTTAGCCGGATGGAAGTTAAAGACCAGAAAACCGAGAATGCCGCCCAGAAGCAGCGCGCTCATCAAGATAATCGGTTCAAAGCCCATAAACACGGCCATGACGAGAATTGTACCGATGGCGATGCCGGATACACCCGATGCCAAACCGTCCAAGCCGTCAATCAAATTGATGGCATTCGTTACGCCTACGATCCAGAAGATCGTCAGCGGAATACTGATCCAATCGGCGATGGGCTGCATGGATTCACCAAATGGAATATTAACCAGGTTAATTTGAACGCCGAAGCCAAACACGACAATACATGCGGCAATCAACTGTCCGAGAAGCTTTACCTTGGCCGATAATTCAAAGCGGTCATCAAGCGCCCCGATCAGCACGATCAATGTGCCTCCGACCAGCATGGCGCGAATCAAGTTCATATCGTATTTATTCAGCAATCCTTCCGGAAAGAACGGCAATACGATCAACAGTCCGGCAGCGAACGCCACATAAATGGCAAGCCCGCCCAACCGAGGCATAATGCGCGTGTGAACCTTCCGATGGTTCGGCTTATCGATCGCGCCGACCAGGAAAGCAAATTTTTTAACTAAAGGCGTTAATATAAGCGCTAGTATTAGTGCAACTACGAATCCTGTGATATAAAGAAAGCTCACGGACATCTCCAACTCCCCTTTTGTTTCTACCGGATTGAATTATACTCCGATTGAAAAAGAAACTCCAACTCCGTTTTCACGCGATTTTCATCATTTTTACGAAATTTTCACGGGGTTGGGTGACGTTTTGTGACGTTTTCTCTCTCTCGTATCACTTTCACTGCGAATTTCGGCAACGCAAGCATTCTCCGGTAGCGTGTCGGCTGTTGAAGCAGCCGGTAAAACCACTCCAAACGCAGCTTTTGAAATAGAATCGGCGCACGTTTTAATTTGCCTGCAATGACATCAAAGCTGCCGCCTACACCCATCATCACCGGCACCCCGAGCTCATCCTTGTGTCTGGCAATCCAAGGCTCCTGATTGTCAGCCGCACGGGCGACAAACAGGATGTCAGGGTTAGCCTCGCGAATGGCTTGGACAACTTCCTTATCCTCTTTATCCCCAAAAAATCCGTTACGATAACCAACAATCCGCACTAATGGATATTGCTGCTGCAGACGTTCCGCAGCTTCTTCAATAACCTCTTGCGTCGTACCGAGCAAATAGACGCTCCAACGCTTTTGCTCGCCAACATGCATCAATTGATGAAGCAGATCGAAGCCTGCCACCCTCTCCGCCACAGGCTGTCCGACATATCCGGCCGCCCACACAACGCCAGCCCCATCCGGCACAATAAGCTCAGCGCGCTCCATTGCCCGGTAGTAAGCAGGATCCTCAAGCGCCATCATCACCATGATCGGATTTCCTGTAATAACTTGTGTCGTCCGGCGTAACTCGATGGATTCGGTCAAATAACGCACCGTATCCTGCATGTTCATACGAGAAAAGGGAAGACCGAAAATCGGCACAACCGGGATCTCGGGCTCAGCCATATCCGGTTTCGCTTGTCCTTTTTCTCTGAATGGGATGGAGCTTAAACTCATGTTGCTTCGTCACCTCTTCATCATTTGACGCATCAGCTGGATAATTTGTTTCGCAGGCATCTGCGCTGTTTGCTTTAATTCATGTATTTGTTCCCGATGCGATTCCTGCCAAGCCTCGGATTCGTCAAGCAGCTGCGAGGCTGCCGCAGCGAATTGTGCGGCATCAAGCCGCTCAGTTGTGCCGATGGGCTCAAGCCCAAGGCGCTTCAGGAACTGATCGATCTTCGGATCATAGGACAGGCCGAGCATCGGCACACGGGCATTCGCCGCGTAGATCAGGGCATGCAGGCGCATGCCCAGCAGTAGATCGCAGCGGCTCACCTCCAGCAGCATCTGCTGGGGGTCGTCGCCGGGGGCGACCAGCTCGGCGGTGCTGCCGCCGATTGGGCCGAGCCGTTCCATCACATAGGACGATGCCTGTACATCGTCCGGCGTGTGGAACGGCAGGAAGCGCAGCCGCACCGCCCGGCTGCGGGCCAGCGCGGCAAGCGCAGCCGCCGCGCGGTCTAGGTCGGCGCCGTCCTTGCGCCAATGCCGCAAGGACACGCCCACGATGGGCACGCGTGCCGACGAATCGGCGGGCACGCTCGCCCCGATCGCTGCCGCCTGCTCAGGCAGCGGCAGCCCCATAACCGGATCGGGAACGACTTCGATTCTTTCCCGGTCTACGCCCATCCGCGCGAGCAGCTCCGCAGATTGCGCATCGCGCACCGACACATAAGCGCTTCGCCGCATGACGCCGCGAATCAACGAATCCATCCAGCGCCGATTCACCGGACCTATGCCCTGCGAATAGATGAAGGTCGGCTTGCCAAGCCACTGCGCGAGCTTCAGCACTCCCGTATAATACGGAATTGTCTTGGCGCTCGTTGCATCCTGCAGCAAGCTGCCCCCGCCGCTGATCAAGCCGTCGCTTCCGCGAATCGCGCGCAGCACTTCGCCAAGGCGCATGCGATGCACCGATTCGACGCCGTACATTAGCTTTGTCCAATTCGGATCAACTGACAGCACTACCGGCTGCACCCGAACGCCCTGCGCCTGCGCTTCCGACTCCAGAGCGAGCAGGATCGATTTTAACACGGCCTCGTCGCCGCTATTGCGAAAACCATAATATCCTGAAATGACTATTCGGAGGCTTTTGCTTTCTTGGGTGCCCATCTTCTCCATACTCCTTCCGCTATCTGCCACGCCGCTATCAACGCTAATCCGATAATCGCTCCTAGCCCAAGCCCGAGCAGCACACGGATGATCGAGATATACAGAGGCGTGTGAATATGCGTGAAGGTCCCCACCATCGAGAGCTGCCCGATAGTAGCTACAATTAATAGTACCCACGCAGCGCGATATCTAAGCGCAAGAAACAATCCTAATATGAAAATCGGATGCGCGAGCAAGAATTCCTTCGTTCTCGGCCTTACACCGAAGGTGGTTTCCAGCAGGCTCCGGAACACAAGCTCCATGCTGGAGACTTGTCCCGCATTTCCGGTACGCGATAAATAATATAACCCTACCACGCCGATCACACCGGCAGCAGCCACCCATAGTACCGTGATTTGCAGCTTCAGCAGCTTGCGCAAATTATCAAGCACAGAAGTACCTGTATATAGGAACAGATACAGCGCCACCAGTCCAATCGGAGCCAGATGCAGCAAGCTCACCCCGCGGAACTGCTGCAGGACCAGACTATAGGTAATGTTATTAAGCAATCCGATGATAAGCGGTACGCCGATCAAGGATATCACTGCCGTCGATGCATACAGCCCAATCGCCATCGTCACCCGTCTTCCGGCAGATAACCCCGGAAACACCCATTGACCGCCAAACAGCTTGTCAACATCGTTACGTTCCGCGGAAGCTCTCCATTGGCCGCCTACAGACCGGCGCTCTCCTTCGGTATGAAGGCGAATGCGTCCAATCACCCACAGCATCGCCAGCGTCGGTGCACTGATCGCTGCGCCGAGCGCCAGAGCCTGCTCCAATACAGCTGGCGACAAGACATACAGCCCTGCGCTGCCGATTAAGCCGACCACAAAAGCAGGGATCAGCAGAACCGGAATAAATCCGCCGATGAGCAGTGCAATCAGCGCAACCGCACCTGCAGCGACAACCCCTTTGGCAATCTTCATCCAGGATTCATACTGATAGTCGAATGGCTCAGCCACACCGTTCTTGAAGCCCTGCGACTCCAGGAGCGCTACAGCGCCTTCCGTATCCTCGTCGCCTTTCAATCCTTCATATACATTATCAAGGGAATGAATGATCGATGCTTTCTCCAAACTGCGCAACGGTTGTCCATTCAGATAGAACATCCGGATATTGCGGTCCTTTGCCGCAAGCAGAAACCGGTCCGCCATCACACTCGGTTTTATCGTCATCGATTCGGCTTCTGACAGCGAGTACAAGCGCGTTACATTATAATCCGTTATATAAGCAAGCGTATTGATTCCGTTTTGCGGCGATCTGAGGTTCTCGATCGCTGCGATCCCTATCCCATGCTCCTTGAGCAAATGGCCGAAAGACGACAAGCTTTTCAGCTCGGCCTGATCCGCATATCCTTTCACCGAGCCGCCATCGAACAAAATGCGTTTGACGCCAAGCCCGGCGAACATTTCAATCATATCTTCCGTTAATTCCGCATCATAAGGTCTCATACGGTCCGATAACCGCGGCAGCAGATGAAAGCCCTGCTCTTTTAACATTGCAAGCGCGGTCGGATCCGGCAGCATCGGCTTAACGACGGCATTCTCAACCGGCGTTTCGATCGTCAAGCCGTCACGGCCGTCGAAAGACCATGGCCTTACATTGATCTGCTCCAGATCAAACGGCTGTCTAATCAACGCTTCGAGCTGTTCCTTCGAGCTTGGATCATTAAACAGGATATACGTATAGTTCTCATTGAACGGCGCCGGCTTACCCTGCAGGGCAGCTGCTTGCGCAGAGTTATAATACGAGATTCTTCCCGACCAGAAAAGCTCTTCAAGCGAGCCCTCGAATACCGCCATCGTTCCGATTCCGGCCTCTTTCATTAATGGAAGCTGCTCGGCGATAAAGTCCTGGGGGTTGGCTTGATAGGAAGCAATCAACACTAAATCGCGGTAATCAAATATAAATTCAACTTCATCTGATGTTTTTTCCATCTGGTAACGAACCGCGCCGAGCGGCAGAGAAGCCAGGATGCCGATAATAACCAGCAGCCACAGCCATTTCCGCGCTTTGCGGTTCCATTGCTGTATTGATTCAAACACGCCTTCCACTCCTTAAGCTTGGTTATCTACCCGCGCCATCACACTTTGCGTGAGCTTGTTCAAAACGGCTGAAGCATCGGCCTGTGAGGTTCCGCATACTGCAAAGTACACTTTGATCTTCGGCTCCGTACCGGATGGCCGCAAGCAGAACCATGATCCGTCCGCCAGCAAAAACTTCAAGACATTCTCAGGCACAAGACCGTCCAGGCCCGGCAAGTAGTCGAGCATCTGCTTAACCTCTACGCCTGCAACCTCAGCAGGCGGATTGTTGCGCCAATCGTCCATGATCGCGGCGATTTTCTGTACGCCGTCGAAGCCTTTCAATGTACGGGACTCCAATTGTTCTAAGTATGTGCCATAACGGCTGTATAATTCCATCAATACGTCATACAATGTCTTGCCTTTGCTCTTATAGTAAGCAGCCGCTTCGCAAATAAGCAAGGAGGCGATGACCGCATCTTTGTCTCGCGCGTAGTTACCCGTCAAATAACCGTAGCTTTCTTCGTAGCCGAATAAAAATGACTTGCTGCCGGTACGTTCAAACTCATTCATCTTCTCGCCGATATATTTAAACCCTGTCAGTGTATTTACAACGTCGGCGCCGAACGATTTGGCGATGTCTGCGCCCATCTCGCTCGTTACAATGGTTTTGACAACGACGCCATTATCAGGCAGCTGTCCCCGTTCCTGCAATTGGCTCAGCACATAATAAACCATCAAAGCGCCGGATTGGTTGCCGCTCAGCACAACATATTCGCCTTGATTGTTTTTAACTACCGCACCCATCCGGTCACAGTCGGGATCCGTCCCGATGATAATATCCGCGTCCTTCTCCCCGGCAAGCTTCATGGCAAGCGTGAACGCTTCGCGCTCCTCCGGATTCGGGGATTTCACGGTGCTGAAATATCCGTCCGGCTGTTCCTGCTCGTCAACGATATGGACTTGACTAAAGCCGGCAGCCTTCAGCACTTCCCGTACCGGCATGTTACCGGCGCCATGCAGCGGTGTAAATACAACGGATACTTGGTCACCTAACCCGCCTTTAAGCAGCTCGGTGTTCAAGCTGTGTGATGCCACGGTTTCCACATAAGCACGATCGGCTTCCTCATCCAGCCATTTAATCAGACCTTCCGCTTCCGCTTTCGCACGATCCATGCGCTTCACGGCATCAAAGCCCGGTACGGCTTTAATGGAAGCAATAACTTGCTCCGCATCAGCCGGCACCAATTGACAGCCGTCGGAGCCGTAAACTTTATAACCGTTATATTCAGGCGGATTATGGCTGGCCGTAACCACGATCCCTCCTGTTGCACCGAGTGCGCGCACCGCATAAGAAAGCTGAGGGGTCGGGCGCAGCGAACGGAACAGATAAGTGACAATGCCGTTTCCAGCGAGCACTTGCGCTGCCTCAAGCGTAAATTCCGGCGAATTATTGCGCGAGTCGTGCGCAATGACAACCGACGGTTTATCGGTTTGTCCAAGCAGCCATTCCGCCAGCCCTTGCGTGGCCTTGCCAACCGTATAAGCGTTCATCCGGTTTGTACCGGCCCCCATCACGCCGCGCAAACCGCCTGTACCGAATTCCAGTTCACGATAAAAGCGGTCTTCAATCTCTTTATCTTGTCCGGCTAGCGCCTGAAGCTCTTCTTTGGTCACATTGTCAATCGTCGGATCATTTAACCATGCTTGGTACCGCTCAGCCGCTTGATTCGTTTGTGTCATCAAAATTACACCCTCTCCCGTTTATTAGGCTTCTTTATTAGACAATGCGAACATGATTCCACCTTCAGCGACAACCTTGCCTTCCACTTTAGCGGTAGCCTGGCCTTTGCCGATCATGCCTTTTAATCTTGTAATTTCAACTTCAAGGGTAAGGGTATCTCCAGGAACTACCTGACCGCGGAAACGGAAATTATCTATCCCCGCAAAAAAAGCCAGCTTGCCGCGGTTTGCTTCTACTTTAAGAATCGCTACCGCCCCGACCTGTGCCAGCGCTTCGACAATCAACACGCCGGGCATAACCGGATAACCGGGAAAATGTCCCGCAAAAAAAGGTTCGTTAACCGTTACATTTTTCAGTCCTACGGCGCGAACGCCCTCTTCTACTTCTAAAATGCGGTCGACTAGCAAAAACGGGTGCCGATGTGGAATGATTTCCTGGATTTGTTCGATGTTCAGCATGAATTGATCTCCTTTTTTATTATTTATCTCATGTATGTAATAAAAGTTGGGTTCAAGAGCAACAATATAGATATCCCTTCATGAACTGCAGTAATGGAGGTTGAGATAAGGGAGCTTGGCACTGAGGAACGAATGCCTCTTCACTGCCGGGCTCCTTTTTTTACTGCCGCTTCAAAGTTACCCAACCATTATACCTCTCCCCAGCCAAAAAAAAAACCACCCGCGGTCTTGGGCATTTATCGTCATTTATCGCTATTTATCGCCTTCTGATCCCATCCCACAAATTAATTATCCATTTAATGTTATTATGCTTCATTAATTTTCCTCCTGCGCCGTTAATACAATCTAGAACGTTAAATTGGAAATATTAGTGGGAGGATACGAACATATGACAAATGACTCATCTTTACAACGGAAGGCGATCCGCAAGTGGCTTGCTGCATCACTGGCGCTTCTGCTCCTGTTATCGGCTTTTCCTGTCCATTCCAGTGCAGCGGAAGAAACCGTGACCGGAATTGCTTATGATACCGTCCCCTCACCGTTCAAGCTTTTTGTCGCAGACGACCCTTATTCCTTGAAGGTGCTGGCAACCATTAGCGGAGCAGCCTCCACAAAGGATGTAACTCTTGATGCTGCTTGGACGTCTTCTAATTCTCAGATCATCAAGGTTGAAAAAGGTACGATTAGCGCCGTTGCAGGCGGAACGGCAGTCATTTCGGCCAAATACAAAGGTTTTACGGTGAGTACTACGATAACATCTGAATATTTATATGATAAGGTAACCCTCTACGAGAACAATTCAATCACAGCAGCACCGAATAAATTAGATCTCATACTTGGCAGTGCGCTGCTGTTCGACCTGGTCGCTTCCAAAGGAACAACAGATACGAACGTTACCTCCAGCGCGACATGGAGCACGTCCAATTCATCCGTAGCTTCCGTCGATAACGGCATCGTAACGCCTATAGCCGCCGGCACAGCTAAAATAACAGGCTCATATAAAGGACGGTCAAGCTCTATTACGATCAATGTATCTTCCCCTTATACATCGATCACGATTACACCGTCCGTGCTGCTTGAAATGAAATTAGGCGACGCGGAAAGACAGTTAACCGCAACGGCCATCAGCACAACGGAAACACCGCTCGATATTACGGATGAAGCCGAGTGGAAAAGCGGCAATCCGTTAGTCGTCAAGATTGTGAACGGTACAGTCGAAGCCGTCGGATCAGGTACAACAACGATTCAAGCTTCGTATCTGGGTACATCGGAGTCCATCACGGTCGTCGTACGTCTTCCGTATCAAGCGATGTTACTGGATCATGACAAGGATCTGCATATGCAATTGCAGGATGATCCTTTTCAGATTACAGCCTCTGTGTATGACAACAATCCGGACGAGCCTACGCTTGTAACCGGGCTGGCGGGATGGACTTCATCCAACCCTTATGTCGCAACCGTGATCAACGGGTTTGTCATCCCCAAAGCAGCCGGGACGACTAAAATTACCGCAGCCTATAAAGGCTTGAAAAGCGAGATTTCATTGACTGTCTATCCGGCGTTCACCAAGGTTGCCCTCGATAAAGAAACAGCAATCGGCTTTGTCGGAAACAGCGAATCATTGCCCGCTGTAACCGGCACGGCAATCGGCGAGAAAACACAAGACGTATCCAAGCTGGCACAGTGGACCAGCAGTGATGATACGGTTGCCTCCATCGAAGATGGCAGATGGGTGGCCAAACAGCCCGGCAAAGCCGTGCTTACAGCTGCCGTAGGCAATAAACAGGATAGCTTTGAAGTGAGCGTCCATGATAAACCGTTGGTTTTGCTGTCCGAGGTTGATTATTTGAGCATCATTGCCGGCAAGGAAGCCGATCTGCCTGTGATCACCGTCGTTTACGAAAATGGCGAGGAAGAAGACATCACCTCCAAAGTGACATGGAAAACCTCTTCTCCCAACCTTTTGGTAAAAGGCAACAAAGTGAAGGGCTTAGTGACGTCTCGCGTAAATCTGACGGCAACCTATTTAAATAAATCCGTTGTGGTGCGCGTAACCATCGAAGATGAGATTAAGGATCTTGCCGTAATGCCTTCATCCATTGAACTCAATCCGGGCCGTTCAAAATCGATCAAGGTTTTAGGTACCTACAAGAACGGCAAAACCGTATCACTGGGCAGCAAGATGAACTGGACCGTCGAATCAGACAGCATTGCTTCAGTGAACGGCAGCTCTGTTAAAGCAATTAAGGAAGGCAAGACAAAGCTGATCGGCACGTACCAGGAACATACCGTGGAAATTCCAATTACCGTGAAACTTAAACTTCAAAAGTTAAAACTGTCTTCCACATCGCTTAAGCTTGGCGTCGAAGGGAAGGAATCCATAACCCTTACTGCAGAGTATGACGGCGGAAAAACAATCCAGGTGACGTCCGCCGCGGTTTGGTCCACCTCCAACAGCAAGGTTGTCTCGGTAACCGATGGCACAATCACTGCACTAACTAAAGGAACTGCAACGGTGAAGGCGAGCTACGAAGGGAAAACCATCAGTTTAAGAATAACGGTGAAGTAAATAGAAGATCGATTTAAAAAAGAGGTGCCCTATAAGCGGATTGACTGCTTATAGGGCACCTCCTGTCTCTTTAGGCAATAAAATAACGCTCACAGCAATCTACAGTACAATGACCGTAAATCTTGTAAGCGTTAGTGCTTGCTCGTCTATGAATCTGAAAAAACAAGATCGTACATATGCCTCCACGTGTCCCATCTGAACACATCGTCTCCTGAACCGTTGCCAATAAATACGTACCCGGCATATAATCCTCCGATTAAAGCAAGAATCAACAGCAGAGGTACAATGCTCTTGCGCAAAAACCACAGAAAAACCCGCGCCGCTTTTGAACGCTGCTGCTTTGACCCGGCTTCTTGCTCCGATGCTGCACCTTCTGTACGCTGTGGTTGTTCTTGTTCAATTCGCTTTGTCTCCAAACCGGTACTTCGTTGTTGTCTCTCTTGATTTTCCATGCTTATTTCAGTCCTTCCAATCTCATCAGCCGCGCAGATTGTTCGCCATACCCATCATCGTATCGCTTGATGTAATCGCCCGCGCGCTCATTTGATATGCCCTTTGTACGATCATCAGGTCGGACATTTCGTTCGCCAACGTTACATTGGATTGCTCAAGGAAGCCCTGCATCAGCCTGATGCTGTTCGTATCATCGGGAACGACCGTACGAACCGCTTCCTCGGCATTAAGGCCGTCGGCAATGACAAACAGGTTATCGGCTGTCGCCGTCAGAATGCCTGGCTTCATGGGCTGTACGAGCTTCACGCGCCCCAAATCGATCGTATCGAAGCCATCCCGGGATACAGCGGTAACTTCCCCTTCCGGGTTAATTCGAACGGAATACCCGTCCGGCACCTCGATACGCCCTTCTTCACCGTCAGGCCGCTGTATGATAAGCGGATAACCATCGCCTGTCGTAATAATCGGTACCCCGGCCTGATCGAGTGACAGCTGGAACGCACCGTTGCGTGTATAGGATCTAGAACCCGCCTCATCCGTAACTACCTCGAATAAGGCATCTCCTTGAATGGCCAGATCATAAGGATTATTCGTCGATTGGATCGGCCCTTGGGATAGATCGGGCTGCACCATAGTCAGCCTGGAGCCCCATCCCTGGTTAAAGCCAAGCGGCGTCAAACGGACAGGCTGCTGAAACGCTTCGCCCTGCTGTTTCATATTTGTAAGCAAATCTTCGAAGGTCGCTACTTTGCGTTTGTAGCCGACCGTATTCACGTTAGCGATGTTATCGGCAAGCAAATCCAGCTTCTGCTGCATACCGCTCATGGAAACCATCGCATTAATCATTGAACTATTCATGTCGGTACCCCCTAAATTCTGCCTACCTCGTTAACTGCCTTCTCTAAGCTTCGGTCATAAAACTGGACGACCTTCTGATTGGTTTCATATGCGCGAAGCGCAGCCATGATATCAACCATGGACTGTGCGGAATCGACATTCGACCGCTCGATATACCCTTGACGCACCTCGTAACGATCCGTTTCATTCGCTGGGCGAACCAAGTTCTGGTCCCCCATTAACCTGAATTTGCTATTTCCTTCACGAATCAGTTGATTCGGGTTCTCCACTCGGGAAACCAACAGCTGTTCTCCGGTATCATCGCCGCTCAACCGGTCAATGAATCGCTGATCTCCCGTCAATGTCAGCTGATCAATCGAAATATCCGATCCGAATTGAATCGGCTCGTTATTACTTCCAAGCACATAAGAACCATCGCCGCTGACAAGAAAGCCTTCGTCATTTAAAGTGAATTTTCCGTCCCGCGTGTACCGGGTTTCGCCATCACGGTCTAACAGCGTAAAGAACATTTGCGGCTGAAAGGTCACTTCTCCATTGGGCGCGATGTATTTCCCGGAGGCATCAAACGTCATTCCGGGCACCGCTATATCAGACATAATCGCAAAGTCTGAAGAACGGCTCGTCTCCGCCAAATCCCCTTGAAGATGAATCGATAGGCTTTCCTCCGCAAACACCCCGGTATTCACGATGCCGAGCTTTTTCGATTTCTCGTTTTCGATGCCGGTTAGCGAAATCAGCATATCCGGAAACGAGCGCGAGACCGCATTAACCTGCTTAAAACCCGGCGTATTCATATTGGAAATATTATTCGTTACCGTATCGTGGCGGCGCTGCTGCGTTACCATGCCCGCCGCTGCCGTATATAATCCTCTTAACATGGAGCTGCCTCCCTCAAGCTTGTCCAATCCATCATCAAGCACTTTCATACGGCTTGATAGCGATCGATATATTGTCTATCTTATTTATCGGCCGGTTGGAATCTTCTTGTGATAGCTTGTCCGTTTGTTATCGCATAAACTTTTTTCTAAGTTTTTGAAGGGATGGATCAATCAGATTAGCCCAGCTTCTTGGCCACCTTGTCAAGGTTGTCCAGCATAATTCCAGTCCCTTTCACTACACAATGCATCGGATCATCCGCGATTAACACCGGAACCTTCAATTCTTCCGCAAGCAGCGCGTCCAGTCCGCCCAGCAGCGCGCCCCCGCCAGTCAGAATGACGCCGCGATCGATAATATCCGCCGACAGCTCCGGCGGCGTACGCTCCAGCACCGACTTGGCCGCGGATACAATGGATGATACAGAATCCCACAACGCTTCGCGCACTTCCTCGGAATGAATGGTTATCGTAAGCGGCAATCCAGTCACCATGTCACGGCCGCGGATGTCCATCTCTTCCTTGCGTCCGTCATCATATACGGTTCCAATTTTGATCTTGATATCCTCGCTTGTGCGCTCACCGATCAACAATTTGTATTTGTTTTTAATGTATTTCATAATCGCTGCGTCGAACTTGTCCCCTGCCACTTTAATAGAAGAGGCGGTAACAACGTCGCCCATAGACAGGACAGCAACATCCGTCGTTCCTCCGCCAATGTCTACAACCATGTTGCCGCTGGGCTGGAAGATGTCCATTCCAGCCCCAATCGCAGCCGCTTTCGGTTCCTCTTCCATAAACACTTCACGGGCGCCGCTGCGCTCCGCTGCTTCGCGGATTGCCTTCTGCTCCACAGAAGTGATGTTTGTTGGAGCGCAGATCAGAATCCTCGGACGGCTGTACCATGTCCTGCCGCCAACTCGATCAATAAACGCTTTAAGCATAATTTCCGTTATTTCGAAGTCGGCGATGACACCATCCTTCAATGGACGGATGGCTATGATGTTGCCTGGCGTACGCCCGACCATTCGATGAGCTTCTTCACCGACAGCCAGCACACGTTTTGTATCGTTCTCGATCGCAACGACCGATGGCTCATCCAGAACAACACCCCTGCCTTTCACATGAATAGATACATTGGCCGTACCGAGGTCAATTCCGATATCCTTGCTCAACATAAGGCTTAAGTCCCCCACAACAAAATAGTATTCAAATCTAATAAATCATCTCGTATGCCCGATATACAGGCTTAGATCGATCACAACTCATGTTTAACCAAGTCTAGATCTTTATTCGCTATTTACATCGAAAATCCTCTATTTTTGTAGAAAATAATGTTACGTTTTTCCTGCAGTTAATACTTCCCGCTTCTTTCCTGTTGTTTTCTTGTATTTAATCTTCGTTGCCTCTCCTCCCCTCAAATGCCGGATCGATTTGTGGTATTCGAGAATGTGCTTTACCTGATCCGCCAGGTCGGGATTGATTTCCGGCAGCCGTTCGGTTAGGTCCTTATGCACTGTGCTTTTGGAAACACCAAATTCTTTGGCGATCGTCCGTACCGTATTCTTGGTTTCCACGATACAGCGGCCGATTTTTATCGTTCGTTCTTTGATGTAATCGTGCACGTTCCCGCCTCCCTACTCGAGATAGTTTGGTACATTATATGAGTGGAGTGGGTAGATATTCTTTGTTGCCAGGCATGACAAGCCTAATTCGTACAATTATTTTCAAAAAATCGCCATTCTAATCCTTATCAACATAAAAAGGCAGGGTTTCCCCTGCCTTTAGTCCTTACTCTTCCATTAACTCCGGAAGCAATTCATTCGGGTTGATGACCTTACCGGCATGGCGCGCTTCAAAATGTAAATGTACGCCAAGATCCTTCTCAAGCTCGCTGCGTCCCGCTTTGGCAATTAATGTGCCTTGCTTCACTTCATCTCCGGTTTTCACTAGAACGTCGCTCAGGCTTTGATAGATCGTTACCAGATCGTTCTCATGCGTAATTTCCACGACATAACCGTTGGTTGGATGCTGTTCGACATGACTCACTTTACCGCTCAATGCCGCAATAACATCGAAGGGTTGATCATCGGCTCTCACCAGGTCAATTCCCATATGCGGTGTAAATGTGTTGCCGGATTGTACCATAGCAGCTTGACGCTCTTCGCTGGATGCTTGCGCATCATAGAATGGCATCACGACTTCAAGCTCACTGCGATTCAGAACTGGCCACTGCATCTGTTCATCTCCGGTAATGACTTCCAACGTTTCTTCATCCGGATCGGTTACCGCAATCTCGTCCCCTTCGATGACTTCAGTAAGTTCGCTAGTCTCTGTTGCTGTCTCCTGCTGCTGCGTCCCCTGATAGACCCACATTAAGGTTACGATAATTGCTGCCGCGGCCATGAACACTGCCGGCGATACCCATTTCTTCGACAGCAGTCTCTTCCATGAAGAAGCCTTAACGTCAGCTCTTCCTCCCGGAACCGATTTGGGAGATTCTTCATGCTTTTGTTTAGATTTGTTATCTTCATTCATTCTCCATCACCTCACTAGCTATTGTTGCCAGAACCATATCTTTTATACGTGAGGTGATTGCTATTTTTTCAGATTGCAACCTTTTATATCGAATCAGGTAACTTCGAAGCTTGTTCCACCTTGGTTCCTGTATAGTAGTGTTTCAGAATCTGCTCGGCGTTTTTACCAGTTTTCGCCATGCCGTTGGCCCCCCATTGGCTCATCCCGACACCATGTCCGTAGCCGTAGGTCGTGAATTCGATATTCCTGCCTTTGACCTGCCAGGTAAACTGGCTGGACGCAAGCCCTAACCGCTCTCGAATTTCCCTGCCGCTGAACGTCGAGCTGCCGATTGCAATTTCTTGAATCCGTTTGCCGGCTGTTGCCTGCAGCACACGGATCGATTTCTCTGACCCTCTCTTTACGCCAAGCTTCTTATAGAAATCTCTCAGCCTGATTGATACCGTCTCTTTATATCTCGGGGAGATTGCTTCATCCCAAGGGCTGGCTACGCTTCGTAAATAGGGCAGCGGCAGCGACCAGTAATCCTCGGAGTTTTCGGTGTACCCGTTGCTTGTCGAGAAAAACGAGGCCTCAATCGGCTCTCCGTTGTATGTAATAATCTGTCCGCTTGTTTCATCTACCGCTTGATTCAGTTTGCTCAGATTGGCCTCTGACTCGTCTTTCGGCCATCGGCTGAGCAGCTGCTTTAACGGAATGTATACCTGATGCTGCACCGTATCGGTAACATCCCCTTGCGCCAAGGTTTCCCTAGCCTCCGGATTGGAGAGATGGCGGATAATATAGGTTCTGGCTGCGATCGCCTGCGCCTTTAACGCCTCAAGCTCAAAATCGACCGGCATTTCCCCGGCGATAACCCCCCGAACATATAATTCCAATGGAATGCGCTCTACACGTTTCTCTTCGGTTAGATAAACGTTAACTCTCAGCCCGGCCAGAACATTCCGCGGTGGATCGGCAGGTTTCTCTACCGGCTCCGCTGTATTTCTTTCTTGTGGGCCATCAGTATTTGTTGCTTCCGGCTCAAAATGCACGATAGCTTGACCCACAACAGGCACAGGGGGCTGCTGCCTTGGCTGCGGGAAGAAAACGGCGATAGCGAATAATCCAAGCCCGAATGCCATCCACCAAAACTTTGATCCTAGTATTTTCATTACCGGCTCCTTCCATGAGATTAGGCGACCGCAAAACAGGCCGAGGCAAGACATTAGAAGGGCTGCGCCTTATCTCGAGCTCACTCTCAGTCGTTATTGATAGTTCATTCTATGAGCCGGATTAATAGGATAGAACCTGCCTGTCTGATCCTCGCACCGTCAACTTTCAGCAGTTGCATACCGTGCTGCGTATACAAGTAAATGATCGTTTCTCTGGCCTCATCCAACAAAAAAAAGCCGCCTGCATGAGGCCGCTCTTTTCGGTCAATTTTGGTTATGCCCAAGTGGGCTGAACATTTAATACAGCTGCGACATCTTTATCCCGTTTGAAGCTGCCGGAATCAGAATCTGCTGACATGGCCGGCGCCAAAGGCGGGACTGATTCGGATTGTGCGGCCACTGCCGGAGTTAAAACCGGAACAGCTTCTTCGGTGATTTCTTTGATCACGTTGGCAGCTGCTTCTTCTGCTGCTGTAACCTCAGTAGTAATCACTTCTTCACGTTTAATATTCGCACCCAGGCTTGCAAGCTTCTCTGTAATGTTCACATATCCGCGGTCGACATGATAAATGCCGGAGATTTCCGTTTCGCCTTCCGCCTTCAAAGCTGCACAGATCAGTGCAGCGCCTGCACGAAGGTCAGTAGCGCAAACTTTAGCGCCGACAAGCGGGGTGTTTCCGCTAATAATTGCGCTGCGGCCTTCAACCTTGATCTGTCCTTGCAGTTTGGCGAACTCTTCCACATGCATGAAGCGATTCTCAAATACGGTTTCAGTGACGATGCTTGTTCCTTCAGATACCATAAGCAGCGCCATCATTTGTGATTGCATATCGGTAGGGAATCCAGGGTATGGCAACGTCTTAACATCAACGCTCTTCAACGGATGATTCGCTCTGACATGAAGGCCGTTATCTCCTTCTTCAATCTCAACGCCCATCTCTTGAAGCTTAGAGATAACGGGAGCCAGATGATCGGAGATTGCACCTTCCACATAGACATCGCCGCCGGTAATGGCCGCCGCGATTATGTAAGTTCCAGCTTCAACCCGATCCGGAATGACTGTGTGAGCGACGCCGCGTAAGCTTTCTACGCCTTCAATGCGGATCATGCCTGTGCCCGCTCCGCGGACCTTCGCGCCCATTGCATTCAAGTAGTTGGCCAAATCAACGATTTCCGGCTCTTTTGCCGCATTCTCAATTGTTGTCGTACCCTCAGCAAGTGCGGCTGCCATCATAATGTTCTCCGTTGCACCAACGCTCGCAACATCCAGATAAATCTTAGCGCCTTGCAGCTTGCCGTTTGTTTTCGCTTCGATATAACCTTGACCCAAATTGATCTCCGCACCCATTGCTTCGAAACCTTTTAAATGCTGGTCAATCGGCCGAGTACCAATTGCGCATCCTCCAGGCAAGGAAATCCGGGCGCTTCCCAAACGAGCCAGCAGCGGGCCCATTACGAGGAATGAAGCGCGCATTTTGCGAACCAGATCGTATGGCGCTTCAAAAGACGTCAATTGTGAAGCGTCAATGTACATCATCTCGCTCTTATAGGAGATCTTTGCTCCCAGAGAACCGATAACCTTCTGTATATTTATAACATCATCAAGGAGCGGCACATCATGGATGACGCTCTCCCCTTCATTAGCAAGCAATGAAGCCGCAAGTATCGGCAGTACGGAGTTTTTAGCCCCGCTTACTTTTACGGTTCCCGATAATCTTTGGCCACCGCGGACGATTATTTTGCTCATTTTATTATTCCCCCCGCGCGTTGCGATCTTTACTATCTTTACCAGAAGAAAATGGCACTTTAGACAGAATTCCACAAGCTCCATCTTAACATTATCTTACACTTTTCGACAAGTGTTATTTTTTCCCTGCTGCACTCGGCCATTGATCGACGTAAAGATAGCATTCGCAAAGCTATTCTTTTTTCGTTCCGTCATGTATTACCCATTGTTAACTTTTTTTAATCTGCTTATTCGACAAACCAGCGCAACATGCTGGACCATTGCAAATAATCCAATATAAAGCTGGCAAACCCATGTCCAAGCACGATGGCTAACAGCACCTGCAGCATGCGTGCTTGTCGACTCCGAGGCCGTTTTACAAAAGCATCCAGCTTTATTTCCTGAATAACATACCAGGCAAATGTAATACTAAGAAGCGTCACAACAATGGACATCAGCCCATTCATTCCGACTGCCGCTCCCATGCCCCCAAGATTCATAACTTATCATTCATTCCTTTCATTTCAATGCTCGGTAGATCAGCGCTGAAAACTCAGCACGGCTTGCGGTTTGCTGCGGTTGGAATTTATTACCCGGATATCCTGTAATCCAACCGGAATGTTTTAATTTCATCAACATAGGCGCGGCCCAATGATCCACCTTTACATCTGCAAACGGCGGTTGGTCCGGCGATACGCCCTTCAAGCCCATCGCTGCGCCGAACATGGCAGACATTTCAGCACGGATAATCAAGCGGTCCGGCGCAAAGGTATTGTTCGGATACCCGTTCACCCACCCGGCTTTCACCGCTTTGGCTATGGAACCGTAAGCCCAATGGCTATCGGAAACATCCTTGAACACTGCAGCTGTTCCAGAGCCTGGCTCGCCGAACGCTCTAATCAATATGGTCACCGCCTCAGCGCGAGTTATGCCGCGGCCCGGTTCAAAACGATATTCCCCATAGCCGCTGACAACCCCTTGGTCAGCCAGCCCTGAAATGGCCTGTTTCGCCCAATGGCCGCTAATATCGCGGAAGCCGGAGATCAGCGGGTCCACATTTGCCTGAAAGCGGTAGTACTGATGATGAAATGGTTTGCTGGCTGTTACTTTCACGTAATAATTGCCCTGACTTAGTTTGCGGTTTGTAACCAACGACGTCTTTCCGTTAACTGAAGTCACTTTAAACAAAGATTTCTGCGTTTTGTCAAAGCTATGCATCGTCATCGTTACTTGGCCTGGAATATCATTCAGCCTCATGGAAACAATGCTCTCCTGCGTTAGTCGAAGCTGAAACCAATCCTCATCCTTCGCTTTGTCGATTACGCCAACATATTCTGTATCCGCTCTTACGGCTGTCGCCTCATAAGATTTGTCATTGGGCTCGTTAGGGTCATCATAAACAGTGAGATAATCAAGCGTCAATTTATACGTCGCCACGACAGGGCTTGCTTCACTTGCCGAAGCATTGTGCACCCGAATAAAATACTTACCCGGTGTA
Organism: Paenibacillus abyssi; assembly: GCF_014640295.1. Lineage (GTDB taxonomy): Bacteria > Bacillota > Bacilli > Paenibacillales > Paenibacillaceae > Paenibacillus_D > Paenibacillus_D abyssi. The sequence goes on from NZ_BMGR01000002.1 coordinate 118,669, forward strand.
ATGGTTATCGGAGACGATTCATCGGTTAACTCAGTTGCGCCATCGCCTCTTTTGTCGATTTCCAGGATTTGTTCCCCAGCTTTGCCGATTGCCAGTCCGGGATCGATTCGCACCGAATCGGTCTCCAGCTTAAGATGAAGCTTTCCGCCTTGTTTGAACGTAACCGCAAACCAGTCACGATCGCCTGTTTGGTGGAAATTCCCTGTCACCGATTGGCTGTTCGGCGTTAACGTATAAGCTTCATAGTTCTTGTCATTGACCTCATAAGCATCCGGAGCAATTTGAAAATCGGCCGTCAGCAAATAGGGCAGAACTCCGCTGTGCTTGGTGTCGTCAAATTGCAGCTCGATATAGTTTTTCCCTTTGCTAACTTCCCAATCCACTGTTTTATTCCCAATCTTCATATCCTGCGTCCCTCTCGTCCGTGAGCCCGCGTAATGGGTCATCCTGACCGGGGGAAGAGGCTTGCCTGGTGACGTTAAACCTTGAAATTTCATCGAAAGCGTGCCGTCAAACGGAATATCTATTACGAACCAGTCTTTATCCTTCCCTGTTGCTAATTGACCTGAAAGCCGAGTGTGCAGCGGAAAATGGTAAGCAGCGGCACGGCTGTCATTAGGTTCGGCAGCATCCGGCTTATAATCGGCAGTCAAGGCCTTGTCAGCTTGAAGCAATCCGTAACCTGTAGCAGAATCCCATCCTTTCCCTCCGATATCCTTGGCCGATTGACGGATCAAGGCTCTGATCTGGAAAGGCTTGAGACTCGGATATTTAGCCCAAATGAGTGCAGCAACTGCAGCAGCCTGCGGCGCTGCCATCGAGGTGCCTTCTTCTTTCTTATATCCTCCGCCGAGTGCCGTGGTATACACATTCCATGGGGCAACAATATCAACTTCGGAGCCGGGATTTGATCTTGGCTCCGGTTTGTTGTCAGCCGTCGCGCCGCCTACAGCCAACACCGAAGGATAACCCGCCGGATATTTCACCGCAGCCTTCGAACCATACTTTAAGCCATCATTGCCTGTCGCCGCTACAAGCAGCACGCCTTTGCTTTCCGCATATTCTGCGATGTCCCGCATATAGGGCGAGTTTCGGTAAAGACCCACAGATAGCAAAACAATTTTGGCCCCGTTTCTTACGGCATACAGGATCCCCTCGCCTAACCGCTGTTCATCGCCGAATCCGTCGGCATCGAGCGCCTTGACGGGCATAAGCTTAGCGTTCCATAAAATACCGGAAACACCCTCCCCGTTATTGCCAACCGCAGCAAGAACGCCCGCAACACTTGTTCCATGCCCATTGTCGTCCTGCGGACTTCTGCCGGGCCTCACAAGATTTGTGCCGGACACAAGATTACCCTTGAGATCGGGATGCTCCATATCAATACCGGTATCAACGAGCGCTATCGTTATCCCGGTGTGGTCATGCGCGATTTCCCAAGCATTCTTCGCATCGATCTGATCCAGATACCGCTGCTTTGGCAGATCCGGATCATTCGGTGCGGCAGCGGACAGCATCCGTACCCGTCCATTAGGGTGCACATACTCCACGCCAGGCAGCTCACGCAGCCGGTTCAGCCACAGTTCCACATCCGAGCCGGGCTCCGGACGGACAACCATCACAGCCGTCTCCAGCTGGCGGTGAAGGACCTGCGTTCCGCTCAACTCGGTTTCCTTTGAAGGGTCGCTCCATTTAAGCAGCCAGCTCTTTGGCTCCTCTTCGGCTCCGTCATGCCCGGCCTGACCGTAGCTCGGCGCATGCGCCGCCGGATTGGGAAGAGCGGCTCCCTGCAGAAGCAGCAATGCAAGCAGGAAGAGCAGCGCGCGCGCGCCCCTCCTGCGTGCGTCCGTCTTTGGGCCCATCGACGTCCGCTTGTTTTGCGGCCCGGCCGATCGGTCCATCGGTTTTGCCGCGTTTGGTTCATGACAATGAAATTTTATCATCATAATTTGCCTTTAACCTTTGTTTTCTAATATGAAACGATTCGCGTTGATCGTTCTATTTCCTTTTTTTCGACAAAGAAAAGGACTATTGTCCTAACGATCATTTTTTTTGATTTCCCAATAAAATAGGGACCATTTTTATTATATGGCAACCGGACCGTTTCAACGCTCAATCTTGTTTCAAATTTAAAAACTTTCACGAGTGAATTACCACTCGCCAGCTTCAGCTGCGTTATTCAGATGCAAACAAAAAGCTCCTGCCGCAATTCTCGCCGCACTATAATGCCACCGTAGTCCGGCAGCGTCTTATGCGGCAGAATCCAGCAAGAGCTGATCAAAACCCTATACGATTAACGAACCCACAGATCTCCAGGCAAGGAGAACACCGTATTCAACCAATCCAGCACCGGATTCGGGAAAATACCCAGCGCTATCGTTGCCCCTACGCAAATCCAAATTGCCAGCCCTGTAGGTACCGGTATCCAGATCTCGCCGCCGCCTTCAGACGTTCGCATGAACATCTGCCGAATGACGGAGAAGTAAAAGTAATACGAAATTACGCTGGTTGCGACCATAATGGCGACAATCCAGAAATCCTTCATTTGTGCTGCGCCAATTAATATGAACAGCTTGCCGAAGAAGCCGCCGGTGACCGGAAGTCCGGCCAGTGACAAGATCATCACTATCATCGCCGCCGCTGTCCATGGCGCCCGATAATACAAGCCCGCAAAACCGCTTAGCTCCTCATGGCCCGCAGCCCTGCTGACAACCGCCAGCACGGCGAAAGCGCCGATGTTCATGAACAGGTATGCGATCAAATAAAACAGCAGCTCACTCATATTATTCGAGTGGAATCCTACGATTCCAACGCTGATCGGCACCAGCAAATACCCCGCGTTTGCTACGCCTGACAAGGCCAGCATACGTTTCATATTACGCTGGCGCAAGGCAACCGTAGTGCCCACGATCATCGCAGAGACAGCCAGTACCTTCATAGCAAGGAATACGTCTCCCCCCAGCGATCCTGCGGCTCCTCCTTTAAAATACGATGTATCAAACAAAGCAGTATTGTAGAAGATCCGGAATAACACAGCTAGCGCCGCGGCCTTTGAAATGACTGCCAAAAATGCCGTAACAGGCGTGCTGGCACCCTGATAGACGTCAGGCGCCCATGCATGAAACGGCGCGGCGGCAATTTTCATGCCCAAGCCGCCAAGCATAAAGAAAAATGCAATGTAGACAAATGCCGGATATTGTGAAACGGCATTCTGCAGGCCAAGCGCGATCAACCCCAGATTCGTCGAACCGGTAACTCCATATAAATACGACATTCCAAACAGGATAATCGCCGAGGAAATGCCCCCGATAACCACATACTTAAATGCTGCTTCCGAACCGATCGTCACTTTCTTGCGCATGCCGACAAGCACATAGGTCGTAATGCTAAGCAGTTCCATGCCGACAAAGATCGTAATCAAATCGCCTGAGGAGGCCATAATCATCGCACCCAGCACTGCAGGCAGCAGCAAGGTATAGAACTCGCCTTTATCCGGCAGTTCATCATCCCGCTTCACCGTGCCAAGGCTCATCAGTACGATTAGCGCTGCCCCAACAAGGAAGATGATCTTCATCAGGCTCGCATAATCGTCAATCCGATAACTGTCACCCAATAAACGGACCACAGCGCCCGGCTCTCCTCCAACCGGATTCATCTTCAGCATATGCCATACGACAAAGTATAGCGATAGGAGAAGGCCGCTGAGCGACAGCCAGCCGATCGTCTGCCGGCTGAATCGATTCGGCAGCGCCAAATCGATCAATGTTAGAAGAATTGCCGCGATAACCAGCGTCAATTCGGGCGTGAGATAGGCCAGATCGTTCCATGTTAATCGTCCTAGTGCATCGTTGTACGCCATGGTCTACCCTCCCACCCTTGCATTCAATTGATTGATCAAAACATCGAAGCTGTGCTGCAGCGTATCCGTCAAAACCGACGGATATACGCCGAGCAGGACAATAAACGCGAGCAGCGCAATCATCGGTACCGCTTCGATCAGCCGCGCATCCTTGAATGTGATGAACCGCTCCGGCATCGCACCGTACGTGATGGCCAGCACGGCGCGCAGCACATAAACTGCCGTCAGAATAACACCGATCGTAGCGATAACCGTCAGCCACTTCATCGTATCAAACAACCCTAGCAGTGACAAAAACTCACCTATAAAGCCGGATAGTCCCGGCAATCCCAGAGAAGCCATACCCGCTACAAGCAGAATCCCGCTCATAAACGGCATAGAGCGCGCCAGTCCCCCGAGCTCCGGAATTTCCGTCGTCCCTGTCCGTTCGTATAGGCTGCCTACGATCAGGAACAGCAGCGCCGAGATCAGACCATGCGATACCAGCTGGAACACGGCCCCCTGCAAGCCGATCTCGTTAAAGGACGCGATACCCAGAAGCACGATGCCCATATGGCTGATGGAGGAATAAGCGAGCACCAGCTTAAATTCCTTCTGCACCATCGCCAGAAGCGCGCCATAGATAATGTTGATTACACCGAGTACGGCGAGCACAACCGCCCATTCACGGGCCTGCTCCGGAAACAGAAAGATCCCGAAGCGGAGCAGTCCGTAGGCGCCCATCTTAAGCAAAACCCCGGAGTGGATCATAACAATGGCCGGCGGGGCTTCCGTATGCACCTTCAGCATCCACGTATGGAACGGAAAGATCGGAAGCTTAATGCCAAATGCGATGAGCAGCAAAATGAATACCGCCCATTTCACCCCATCCGTTAAATAAAACGGATTGTTTCCTCCCAGCATCTCGGGAAGCACATTCACCAGCGCTTCCGGATTCGTCAGATTGGACAGCAGATTCTCGTAATTGCCGCTGTATATAAGCGACGCCGTGTTATCGGTCTGCACATAGGTAAGGCCCGCTGTCGCAATGAGCATCACAAATGCCATCAACATGAGCGCAGAGCCCAGACCATTGTAAATCAGAAATTTATTAGCCGCTTTTTCCCGGTTAAAGTATCCCCAGATGCCGATAAGGAAAAAGGTCGCGATCAGCGTCAGCTCAAAGAACACGAAGAAGAGCATCAAATCCCGCGCCAGGAACACACCCAGCATCCCGACTTCAAGCAGCAGAAACCAAATATAGAAAGACTTCCATCTTTTCTTGATATGAACCGAAGCCAGTGCGGCCATAAGCGATACCAAAGCCGTCAGCAGCACGAGCGGCAAAGACAAGCCGTCTACACCCATATGATACTGGAACTCCAGCATGTAGGATGTCACACCGGGCGCCAGCGTTTCTTTGTTAACCGGCACTTCAACCCATGTGGACAGTTCCTTGAACTCCGCTCCGCCTACCTCAGGATGGTAGTTCGCGTACAACCAGAACGTTAAAATTAACGGCAGCAGCGTGGCCGCAATTGCCGTCACTTTCAGCAGGCGGCTCCGCTGCTTCGGAAGGAACAGCAGCACTAGTATACCGAGCAGAGGCGAGAAGGTAATGAGCGACAATACCGGTAAATCTGCGAGCATTACCAAAACCTCCTTCCGACAATCACGACGATGAGCACGATCAAGCCGATAGCTGTGATCAGGCCGTATGTCTGCACCTGTCCGTTCTGCATGCGTATGCCCGCTCTTCCGGTCCATACCGCAGCAGCGCCCGTCAGCCTTACAACCCCGTCGATGATATAGTCGTCAACCGCTTGCAGCGCCTGACCGATGCCGCGCAGCGGCACAACGATAACGGCATGATAAAGCTCATCCATATAATATTTTCGTTCCAGGAGCTTGACCAGCCCAGGCACGCGTGATGATACCACATCACGGGAGATCGTCCCTTTTACATAGATCAGCCATCCTAAATAAATCCCTAATGCGCCAACCGCGGTGGAGATGACCATGACCAGCTCGCTGCCGTGATGGACGACTTCTTCACCTGGCAGCAACCATCCGCCGAGAAAGCCGAGCCCGCTCCAAGGCAGCTCCACGAATCCGGCCAGGACGGCAAGCACGGCCAATACAATGAGCGGCACTGTCATAACGGCAGGCGACTCATGCGCATGCGCTTTGCTGCGCGATTCTCCCGTAAAGACGAGGAAGAAGAGCCGAGCCATGTATAGAGCGGTGAAAAATGCCGCAACGAGGCCGACTACAAAGAGCAGCGGATTGTGATCCAGCGCCGTGGACAAAATCGCATCCTTCGACCAAAAGCCGGAGAACGGAGGGATCCCGGATAACGCCAACGCGCCAATCCCGAACGTCCAGGCGGTAATCTTCATCTTCGAGCCAAGCCCGCCCATCTCTTGAATGTTTTGCGTATGTACCGCGTGAATAATGCTGCCAGCGCCCAGGAACAGCAGCGCTTTGAAGAAAGCATGTGTGAACAGATGGAAGATACCGCCTGTCAACGAGCCTAATCCGAGTGCCATCATCATGTAGCCAAGCTGGCTTACCGTTGAATAGGCGAGGATCCGCTTGATATCATTCTGTGCAATCCCGATGGTCGCGGCAAAGATCGCCGTAAACGCCCCCACATAAGCGACCGTATTCATGGCGGCTTGAGATGCCTCAAAGATATCGTAGGTCCGGGCCACCAGAAATACGCCTGCCGCAACCATGGTAGCGGCATGGATCAAGGCACTGATCGGCGTCGGGCCTTCCATTGCATCCGGCAGCCACACATGCAGCGGGAACTGGCCGGACTTGCCGACGGCGCCGACAAAAATCAGAATCGCGATCAATGTCGTAATGCCTTCAGCGATTGTCCCTGTCTGACCGTCGAAAACATTCTTAATCGAGGCAAAATCAAGCGCATGATCCGGCATGTACCAGAACAACAGCAGAATCGCGATCAGCAGACCGACATCTCCGATACGCGTAACGATAAAGGCCTTCTTCGCGGCCGCTCTTGCCTCCGGCTTCGTATACCAGAAACCGACCAACAGGAACGAACAGACGCCGACCAGCTCCCAGAATACATACATCGTAAGCAGGTTCTCGGACAAGACCAACCCAAGCATCGAGAAGGTGAAGAGCGCGATATAGCCGTAAAATACGGAGATCCGTTCATCGTCCTTCATATAACCCATCGAATACAAGTTAACGAGGAAGCTGACCAGCGTAACGACGACCAGCATTAACGACGTTAGATGCGTCACCTCAATGCCCATCGATAGCTGTACATTGCCTATTGTCATCCATGTAAAACGTTCGCTGAATTCTTCACCGCTGCCCATCTGCTCGAACAATACCAATATCGACAGCATAAGCGCGATTAACGAACCCGTGAGAGCGACCATAATTGAAGTGGCGCGTAAACTCCGTCCGAATGCCGTGATGATCAGAAACGCGACGAGCGGAAACAACGGAATGAGCCATGCGTACTGTGAATAAATGCTGTCCATTCTGCGCTACCTCCTCATCTCGTCGAATTCGTCGATTTCAACTGTGCCTCTGCTGCGGAACAACGCAATCAGGATCGCAATCCCTACCGCCACTTCAGCCGCTGCGACTGTAATGGTAAAGAGCGAGAAAATTTGTCCGGTTAATGAGGGTACAACGCCATATTTAGAGAAGGCAATCAAGTTCAGATTGACCGCATTGAGCATAAGCTCGATACATAACAGCACGACAACCGCATTCCGTTTTGCCAGCGCACCGTACAGACCGATACAGAACAGAATCGCCGCCATCGTTAAATAGGAAGATAACATTAATCGGCCTCCTTCTTCGCGATTACAATCGCGCCGATAAAGGCGACTGTAAGCAGTACCGATACGAGCTCGAATGGAATGACATAGCCCGTATACAGCAGCTTACCGATTTCCATCGTATTGTCTTCGCCTGCCTGGAATTGCTCTGGAACAGACAGCTCGGTGATCCGAATCGCATAGAATAAAATGCCGAATAAACATAATGCGGCAATGGCCGACAACGCTTCATGCACCGGCCGCTTGGGTTCATCCTGCATCGCTTGATGCTTCGTCATCATGATGCCGAAGACCATAAGAATCGATACGGCACCCGCATAGATCAATACCTGCACAAAGGCAACGAACTCCGCTTCCAGCAACACAAACATGCCCGCCAAGCCAAGAAACACCGCCGCAAGGGAGATCACCATGTGAACGACCTTGGTGAAGCTCACCATCAGTACCGCGCCGCTGATGATGATAACGGCAAATACGAAGAATGCGACAAATTCGCCCGTCACTTCAATATTGAACATGGCTTACTTGCCGCCCCCTTTCGTCGGAGCGCCGATATTGTTATTGTCTTTGCGCACCAGCTTGTTGTTCGTGCTCAGCCATTCCATATCCTTGAACAATTCATCGCGGCTGTATGAGGACAGCTCAAAATTATTCGTCATCACGATCGCTTCGGTCGGACACACCTCGGTGCACAAGTCGCACAAGATGCAAATCTCGAAGTTGATATCGTACGTGTCGATGACTTTCCCTTTTTTCTCCGGGTCGGGATTCGGCTTGCCGGTCAGTGTGATGCATTCGGTCGGACAAACGCGCGCGCATTGATTGCAGACGATGCATTTGTCAGGTTCAAAATGCTGAATGCCACGGAAGCGATCCGGCATCACGAACGGTTCGTCGGGATAGGAAGTGGTGACCTTCTTCGATGTCATCGATTTGAGTGTAACGCCCAGTCCTTTTAACAATCCTTTCATATCCGTCTCCCCCCGTTACCTTTTTATGAAAAACTCGATGTAGGCTGCTGTAACAAATACATTTAGAATCGCCAGTGGAAGCAGTACCTTCCAACCAAAACCCATCAGCTGATCGACCCGCACACGCGGGAACGTCGCCCTCAGCCAGAACAGGAAAAACACGATACAGGCAAATTTCAACATAAACCATAATAATCCCGGGACGAAATCGAGGAACGGTGCCGGCGCATGCCAGCCTCCCAGAAACAGGATCGTCGTCAATGCGGCAATGGCGTATACATACACATACTCCGTCAGCATGAAAAATGCAAAGCGGAAGCCGCTGTACTCCACATGATAACCGGCCACAAGCTCCGACTCCGCCTCCGGAAGGTCAAACGGCGTACGGTTCAGCTCGGATACCGCCGCAATAACGAAGACGACAAATCCGATGATCTGAGGCAAAAAGTTCCATTCCCAGAACCAGTTGCCCTGCTCGGCGACGATGGTACGCAGGTTCAAGCTGCCGGAGAGCATGACTACGCCGACGATGGAAATGACGAGCGGCACTTCGTAACTGATCATTTGCGCAGCCGAGCGCATCCCGCCCAGCAATGCATATTTGTTATTGGATGCCCAGCCGCCGAGCACGATCGCCAGCGTCGTAATGCCCGACAAGGCAACATAATAGAGCAATCCGACATTCAAATCCGCAAAATACAAACTGTCCGTATAAGGAATAACCGCCAATACAGCGAATGCCGGCACATAAGCAAGCACCGGCGCAAGGATGAACAATGCGCGATCCGCCTTACGCGGGATCGTATCCTCCTTGAGCAACAGCTTTAAGATATCAGCAACCGTCTGCAGGAGACCGAACGGTCCGACACGATTGGGGCCGATCCGCAGCTGCATCCAGCCGATGACCTTGCGTTCGAAGTAGATCGCATAGGTGACAAAACCCAGTACAATCATTAGAAGCACGACGGCGGATAAAAAGAAAATCAGCGCATTGCCCCAAGTGAGCTGTTCGAGCAGCAAGTCGCCCATCAGCAATCGACCTCCCCGACAACAATATCGATGCCGCCCAGTATCGTAATCAGATTCGTCATCGTTTCACCTACAAGCAGCTTAGGCAAGATCTGCAGATTGACGAAGGAAGGACGGCGGAACTTTAAGCGGTACGGCTCGGACTTGCCCTTTGAGACGATATGGCAGCCGATCTCGCCGCGCGGCGATTCGATGCGCACATACGCTTCTCCGGCCGGCGGACGAATGACACGAGGCACCTTACCCATCGTCTCCCCATCGCTAGGAAATTGCTCTACCGCCTGCTTCAAAATGCGGAGGCTCTGACGGATTTCCTCGAGTCGCAGTAAGTATCGATCATGACAGTCGCCTATTTTGCCCACGGGCACGTCAAATTCAAAGCGGTTGTATAAGGAATAAGGCTCCGCTTTGCGGATATCCCAGTTCACGCCCGTACAGCGCAGGTTCGCACCCGACAATCCATAGTCGATCGCGGTCTGGGCGTCATATGTGCCGACACCTTTGATCCGGGCCAGGAAGATCTCATTGCCGCTGACCAGGTTATTGTATTCATCCAGCTTCTTCTCCATATACGGAATGAAATCTCGCACCTTGTTCATCCAGCCTTCAGGAGCATCCCATTTGACGCCGCCCACACGCATGTAGTTATAGGTCAACCGCGCACCGCACAGCTCGTTGAACAGATCAATAATGATCTCGCGGTCGCGGAAAGCATATAGGAACGGACTCATGGCACCGATATCGAGCAAATACGTCCCCCACCATACCAGGTGACTGGCGACACGCTGCAGCTCCATCACGATCAGGCGCAGGAATTCAGCCCGTTCCGGCACTTCCAGCCCCATCATCGTTTCCACTGCGTGGCACAGCACGTAGTTGTTCGTCATCGCCGACACGTAGTCCATCCGGTCCGTATAAGGAATGATTTGTGTATAATTGAGATTTTCCGCCAGCTTCTCGGTTCCCCGATGCAAATAGCCCATTACAGGGATTGCTTCGGTAATGACCTCCCCATCCAGCTTAATGATAATGCGGAATACGCCGTGTGTGCTTGGGTGCTGCGGACCCACGTTAAGCAGCAGTTCTTCAGTACGAATCACGTCAGGTCACACCTCCGGGTCAAGCGGTTCATAGTCTTTGCGCAGCGGATGCCCGACCCAATCGTCCGGCATCATGATCCGGCGCAGGTCCGGATGGCCGGGAAAGTCAATTCCCAGCAAATCATATATTTCACGTTCGTTCCAATTCGCCGTTGCCCATACAGGCGTAACGGAATCGACAGAAGGCGTTTCGCGATCGGCCTTCACCTTCAATACGTAATCTTCCTTTGTATCCAAAGAGATAAGATGATACACCACTTCCATGTAGGTCTCATAATCCACACCGGATACATTGCGCAAGTAATTGCAGCGAAGCGATTCGTGCTGTTTAAACAGCTCTGCGGCCGCACGGATCTGCTTCGGTTCAATGACCAGGGTGGGCACATCTCCATTCAATTCATTTATGTAAGCGTCCGCGACGGATGTCTCGCCAAGCTCGGAGCGGACAAGCGCTGCTGCGCGATCAAGCCGCGGCTGGTTCGGCGATGGTGCTTTCGGCTCCTCCGGCGTTTCCTCCGCTGCCGCTTTTGCCGCGGCACGAGCCGCGCGGGCTTCCGCCGCCGCCTTCAGCTTTGCTTCCTTTTCCGGATCTGCAGCCGACTTCGCTTCACCTGTCCCTGCAGCTTCGCCGGATTCAGCGGCCGCTTTCGCCGCCGCCCGTGCAGCCCTGGCTTCCGCAGCTGCTTTCAGCTTCGCTTCCCGCTCCGGATCAACGGCCTGCTCTGGTGCTGCCGCCTCTTTGTCGCCAGCCTCTTTTATCTCGCCTTCCGGCTGCTGCGATTGCGGCTGCTCTTTGTCCTTGTTATCCTCACTCATCGATTGGTCACCCGCTTTCCGGTCTTCGCCTCATAGCGGATCTTCTCTTGCAGTTTATTGATCCCATAGATCAGTGCTGCCGGATTAGGCGGACAGCCTGGGATATATACATCGACCGGGACGATCTGATCGACGCCTTTCATGACAGCATAAGATTTTACATAAGGCCCTCCAGCCGTTGCGCACGAACCCATCGCAATCACCCACTTTGGCTCCGGCATCTGGTCATATAAACGGCGGAGCAGAGGCCCCATTTTCTTGGTAACCGTGCCGGCCACGATCATCACATCGGACTGGCGCGGTGAAGTACGGAACATAACGCCGAATCGGTCCAGATCATAGTGCGAAGCTCCAGTGCCCATCATTTCGATGGCGCAGCAAGCCAGACCAAAGGTCAACGGCCATAACGAGTTGCTGCGCGCCCATGCTTTGAGCTCCTCCAGCGTTCCCATGAATACATTGCGCTCCAGTTCCTTGCGCTCCTCGGGTGTAATTGACGCTAAATTGAATTCCATTTGAGCACCTTCTTCTTCCAAGCATAGAGTAAGCCGACAAGCAGCAAGGAAACGAAAATCAACATTTCAACGAGCACAAACAGGCCCAATTGCTGATACGCAACGGCCCAAGGATATAAGAAAACGGTTTCGACATCGAAAATAACAAACATCAGCGCAAACAAATAATAGCGGATATTAAACCGGACCTGTCCTTCACCGACCGGAATATTACCGCTCTCATACGTTGTCTGCTTCTCTGTACTCGGTTTGCTCGGACGAAGAATTCTCCCGGCGGTCAGCGCGACTACAGGGAGCAAAATGCCAAGCAGGATGAAGATCGCTACAATCACATAGTTATTGATGTACTTCTCCATTGAATCGCCTCCGTTCGCTAGCATGAAGGGCGAGGCAGCAGCACCGCGCCTTGGTCAAATTTCCCTCACAATTATAACAAAAGCTACCACTAACGTCTATGATGTAGTTGATTTGGAGGATCCAAACCGATTTCCGCGCGCATTTAGGGTTACCAATATCAGGGATAAAAATCCGCCTGCTATTTCTTTATTTTCACATAAAAAAAGGAAGCCACTTATCAGGCGGCTGCCTTTTGTCGTATCAGTTGTGGTAATCAATTAACCCAAGCACGCTTTTAACATCCAGACCGTTTTCTCCATCCATTCCTGTTTGCCGATCAACATATCTGCAGTGGGCTCGTCTCCTGCTTCTTCGGCCATTTCTGCCGCTTCGCTGGTTTCCTTGGCAAGCTGGTTCAAATCATCAATCAGTGATTTGAGCATCGCATCCGCTGATTCGCCGCCTTTGGCTTCCTTGATGCTAGCTTCCGCCAAGTGCTCCTTAAGGGTAGAGTACGGCTGGCCGCCGATCGTCAGTACCCTTTCTGCAAGCTCATCCATTATAAGTGTTGATTCATTATACAATTCTTCAAACTTCGCATGCAGGGCGAAGAAATTCGGTCCTTTAACATACCAGTGGAAATGGTGAAGCTTCATATACATAACGCTCCAGTTCGCCACCTGTTTGTTTAATTGTTCGACTACTGCCGCCGATTGCGATTTTTTCTCTGGTGATTTCGTTGCCATTTCAATTCCTCTCCCTTCATCAATCAAAAATTCGGTGTTTGTCGCTGCTCGTATATTACCCTGTTTCGGCAGCTATTAAACAATCCCGATTAAGTTTTGAAAGGAAACCTGTTAAAATAAAAACCCGCCCGGGAGAGTTGATCCCAGGGCGGGTTTCATTTTATGATTGACGTTGTTTGACATCCAGACGATTCATCGCGCGCTGCAATGACATCTCTGCCCGTCGGAAGTCAATTTCATCACGCTTTGCGTTCAGACGCTGTTCCGCACGCTCTTTCGCAGATTGAGCACGTTCGACATTAATATCCGCAGGAAGCTCAGCGCTTTCCGCGAGGATGACAACCTTGTCTTTGCGCACTTCGATGAAACCGCCGTTTACGGCTATAACCTCTTGGCGCTTGTCTTTCTTAATGACAACCGGTGCGATTCGGAGCGGAGTAACAAGCGGAATATGATTCGGCATAATGCCGAGCTCGCCCTCAATGCCCTTCACAATCACCATATCAACATCCTGTGCGTATACTTTACGCTCAGGCGTAACGATTTCTAATAAAAAGGTGCTCATGTGAAACCCTCCTGCCTTTCGCCTTACAGCGTTTTGGCTTTCTCCACGGCCTCTTCAATCGTGCCGACATACATGAATGCCGCTTCCGGCAGTTCATCATGTTTGCCATCGAGGATCTCTTTGAAGCTGCGGACCGTTTCTTTAACCGGAACATATTTGCCCGAAATCCCGGTGAATTGTTCCGCAACGTGGAACGGCTGGGACAGGAAGCGTTGAATTTTCCGTGCTCTGGAAACAGTCAACTTATCTTCCTCGGACAACTCATCCATCCCCAGGATGGCGATGATGTCTTGTAATTCTTTGTAGCGTTGAAGAATTCTCTTCACGCCTTGCGCAACCTCGTAATGCTCTTCTCCTACAACTTCAGGAGCAAGAATACGCGAGGAAGATGCAAGTGGATCCACCGCAGGGAAGATACCCATCTCGGAAATTTTACGCTCAAGGTTCGTCGTTGCGTCCAAGTGGGCAAACGTCGTTGCAGGAGCCGGATCCGTATAGTCATCCGCAGGAACATAGATCGCTTGGATCGATGTAACGGAGCCTTTTTTCGTTGAAGTGATGCGCTCTTGCAATTGGCCCATCTCCGTTGCCAGTGTCGGCTGGTAACCTACCGCGGAAGGCATACGGCCCAGAAGGGCGGAAACCTCGGAACCCGCTTGGGTAAAGCGGAAGATGTTATCAACGAACAAAAGCACGTCGCGGCCTTCTTCGTCACGGAAATACTCGGCCATTGTCAAACCGGTCAAGGCAACGCGTTGACGCGCACCTGGCGGCTCGTTCATTTGTCCGAATACCATTGCCGTTTTATCAATAACGCCCGAGTCTTTCATCTCATGGTACAAGTCGTTCCCTTCACGGGTACGCTCCCCAACGCCGGCGAATACGGAAATACCGCCATGCTCTTGCGCGATGTTATTGATCAGCTCTTGGATTGTAACGGTTTTACCTACACCTGCACCGCCAAACAATCCGATTTTACCGCCCTTTGCATACGGTGCAAGAAGGTCGATAACTTTAATGCCTGTTTCAAGAATTTCTGCTTGCGTGGACAGCTCGTCAAAAGCAGGAGCTTGACGGTGAATCGGCAGGTTAACTTCCGATTTTGCCTCGCCTGCATTGTCGATCGGCTCACCCAACACGTTAAATACGCGACCCAGTGTAGGCGCACCTACAGGAATCGTGATCGGAGCACCGGTGTCAACAACTTCAACACCGCGTACAAGACCGTCAGTCGAGCTCATGGCAACGGCGCGCACCATGTTATCTCCCAAGTGCACCGCAACCTCCAGCGTCAGGTTGATGTCTTTACCGCCGCCCTCGCCTTTGTAGTCGATCTTGATGGCATTCAAAATTTCAGGCAAGTGACCGCGTTCAAACTCAACGTCGACAACCGGACCCATGACGGATACAACGCGTCCTTTTTTCATATTTGTCCCTCCTGGTTCCTTCTATATTGTTCCGTTCCTTACGATTGTGCGTTTGCACCCGCAACGATCTCGGAGATCTCCTGCGTGATGGATGCTTGACGCGCACGGTTGTAAGTCAAGGTAAGATCGGAAATCATCTTCGTCGCATTTTTCGTTGCGCTGCCCATGGCTGTCATACGGGCGCCGAATTCACTGGCTTTACCATCGAGCAAAGCACTGTAAATCAACGTTTCCGCATATTTCGGCAGCAGTACCTCGAGCACGCCTTCCGGCGATGGTTCATATTCATAGCTTGCAACCGACTCATCGCCACCCACCTCTTCAAGCGGTAATAACCGCTTCTCGACAGGGATCTGCGTCAGTGCATTAATGAATTCATTGTAGTACAGGTAGAGCTCATCATAAGCGCCTTCTTCGAACTTCTTGACGGCCGTATAAGCAACCGACTTGATGTCCGCAAACGCCGGAGCATCCGGGATACCGGTTACTTCCTCGACGATTGGCATATTACGCTTCCGGAAGTAATCCCGGCCTTTACGTCCAATAACGAACAAAACGTATTCGTCGCTTGATGTATGCTTTTGCTTGATCGTCTGTGTTACTTTACGAAGCACGTTGGCATTGTAACCGCCTGCCAGGCCGCGGTCGGAGGTGATGACCAGATAACCGGTCTTCTTGATCGGACGCGTCTCCAGCATCGGGTGTTTAACGCCCTTGGTACCGGCTGCGATGCTCGCAACGACTTCCTTCAGCTTCTCCGCATAAGGACGAGCCGCCTGCGCTGCTTCCTGAGCTCTTCTCAGCTTTGCAGCCGCGACCATCTCCATCGCTTTGGTGATTTGCTTCGTATTTTGAACGCTTTTGATCTGGCGTTTAATATCGCGCATGCCTTTAGCCATTTGTTTCACCCGCCTTTGTTGCTTGAAGCGGAAAGACCATGCCGAGCCTCTCAAAACAAGACTTGCGCAAAACCGCAGCTCCCTCCGGCCGCTGTTAAACTTGAATTGCTGTTGATTATATCAGTCGGTCGCAATTCAAGTTTAAAGGCGGCACGTAAACTCTTCGGGAGCATCCGTTTCGCTCCAGTCTGCCCGAGGCTCAGGCGTGGGTTAACGCTCCAAAGCCTGGTGTTTGTTGCAGAACAGGGGGAACCCTACCGTCTCTATAACGGGACTGGGTAACCGAAATCTATTAAGCCGTAACAGCGAAGCTGCGTTTGAATTTGTTGATCGCGTCTACGAGCGCTTTCTCGTTGTCAGCAGACAGATCCTTGGTATCGCGAATCGATGCCGGAATTTCCGGTTGGTTGGATTCAAGATAAGCCAGGAACTCTCTTTCAAAGCGCAGGATATCGCCTACAGGAATGTCGTCGAGGTGACCTTTAACCGCTGCGTAAATACTGATAACCTGCTTTTCAACCGGCATAGGCTGGTTGACGCCTTGTTTCAGGATTTCCAATGTACGAGCACCGCGGTTAAGGCGGGCTTGTGTCGATTTATCAAGGTCGGAACCGAACTGCGCGAACGCAGCGAGCTCACGGTATGCCGCAAGGTCAAGACGCAGTGTACCGGCAACCTTTTTCATCGCTTTAATTTGTGCCGCTCCCCCTACCCGGGAGACGGAGATACCAACGTTAACCGCTGGACGCTGACCGGAGTAGAACAGGTCGGATTCCAGGAAGATCTGTCCGTCGGTGATCGAAATTACGTTTGTAGGAATGTAAGCCGAAACGTCGGAAGCTTGCGTCTCGATGAACGGCAGAGCAGTCAAAGAACCGCCGCCCAGCTCATCGTTCAGCTTCGCTGCGCGCTCGAGCAAACGGGAATGCAGATAGAATACGTCACCAGGATAAGCTTCCCGGCCCGGTGGACGGCGGAGCAAGAGCGAAAGCTCGCGGTATGCTGCAGCTTGCTTTGTCAAGTCATCATAGATAACAAGTACGTGCTCGCCTTTATACATGAAATATTCACCCATTGCGCAGCCTGCATATGGAGCCAGGAAGAGCAGCGGAGATGGTTCGGATGCGGATGCCGTTACGACAATCGTGTAGTCCATCGCACCATTACGGCGAAGAGTTTCCACAACGTTGGCAACGGTGGATTGCTTCTGGCCGATGGCGACATAGATACATTTCATGCCACTGCCTTTTTGGTTGATGATCGCATCGATCGCAATCGCTGTTTTACCCGTTTGACGGTCACCGATGATGAGCTCGCGTTGGCCGCGGCCGATCGGTACCATGGCGTCGATCGCTTTGATACCCGTTTGCATCGGCTCATGAACCGATTTGCGGTCTACTACGCCTGGTGCCGGGGATTCAATCGGGCGTGTTTCAGTTGTGTTGATCGGTCCTTTACCATCGAGCGGTTGACCCAGCGAGTTAACGACGCGGCCCAGCAGCGCTTCACCAACCGGCACTTCCATGATGCGGCCCGTACGCTTTACTTGGTCGCCTTCGCGAATCTCGGTGTATGGTCCAAGGATGATCGCGCCGACATTGTTTTCCTCAAGGTTTTGCGCCATACCGACTACGCCGTTGGCGAACTCGAGCAATTCACCGGCCATAACGTTATCAAGGCCGTGAATGCGGGCAATACCGTCACCGACACTAATAACGGTACCAACATCGACGACTTGGATCTCGGATTTATATTGTTCGATCTGTTGCTTAATCAGCGTGCTGATTTCATCAGGTCTGATACTCAATTCGCTCACCCCTATCTATAGTGCTTGTGATTTCAACGATTTTTCTAAACGTGCCAGCTTGCCGGACAGGCTGCCGTCGTACAGGCGGTCGCCGATACGAACTTGAATGCCGCCGAGCAGAGCCGGTTCCACGATCTGTTCAACACGAATCTTCTTGCCGATCATCGCTCCAAAGCGAATGCCGATTTTCTGCATTTCGTCTTCTGGCAATTGCTTGGCGGTGTAGACGATAGCGTCCGCTTGTCCAAGCGCTTCGCCCGCTACTTTCTTGTAAGCACTATATACTTCTCCAATAATGTCGTTTCGGCCGCGAGAGATCAGAAGCTCTATCGTTTGAATGACCATCTCCGATACCTTACCGGAAAGCGCCTGCTTTACAAGGTCGATCTTCTTATCGGTGGAGATATTCGGAGAAACCAAGAACTTGACGATATCCGCGTCGCCTTCCAATGCGCGAACAACGAGCATCAGTTGATCCTCTACGTCAGATACGACATTGTTTTGCTGAGCGAGCTCAAACAGTGCTTTCGCGTATCGTTTTGCAACGAGAGTTTCACGGCTCATGGTTTGCCTCCTACCTCATTAAGGTATTGATCAACCAGTTGCTCTTGTGCTTTTTGATCGATTTGCTTATCAAGAATTTTGGAAGCAATTTTCACAGACAAGCCGCTTACTTCGCTGCGAACTGCAGCCAGCGCTTTGTTCTTTTCTGTTTGGATATCTTGCACCGCTTCTTCCTTCAGGCGGCTGGCTTCGGCTTTTGCGGATTCAATAATAACGTCCGCTTGTTTTGTGCTCGTTGTTTTTGCTTGTTCGATAATTTCATAAGCGTCTTTACGCGCTTGTTGGAGCGCTTGCTTCTGCTCTTCCAAATGCTGCTCCGCTTGCTTACGGTTATTCTCGGCTGAAGAAATTTGCTCTTGAACGAGTTCTCTGCGCTTCTCCATGATGCCGAACAACGGACCAAAAGCGTATTTATTCAAGAGAAAGTACAATAAAACAAACGCGACGATCGCAATGACTGTTGATGTCCATACAAACTCCAATGCTGACACTCCTTTCCGCAAATGGTTTCCAATTAATTAGGGAACGGCAATCATAACGAAGGCGTGGAGGCTCCCGCCTTCCCCGCCTTGAAATGATTCAGTTATACTATTAACCAAAGAAAATCAGGAAACCAAGAACGACACCGATAATCGGCACAACCTCGACGATACCAACACCGATAAACATCGTTGTTTGCAAAGAAGACTTAGCTTCTGGCTGACGAGCGATACCTTCAACTGTTTTACTTACGATCATACCATTACCAAAACCTGCTCCGATTGCACCCAAACCGATAACAATTGCTGCTGCCAATAAATCCATTGATATATCCTCCTTAGGGATCTTTTTTTTGGTTTTAACTTACATTATATGAGAATCCCGATTCCGGTCTATAAAAACCGTGGTTCAGGTTCATACGGGGGTTAATGTCCTTCTTCTTCGTGAACGGTTGCCTGTGAAATATAAACCATGGTGAGTACCGTAAAGAGGAAGGCTTGAATCGCACCGATAAATATACTAAATCCTTGCCAAATCGAGAGTAACGGAAAGCCGATCCATCCGAGCATCAGAATGGTCGCGATCAGTACTTCACCCGCAAAAATGTTCGCGTACAAACGAAGGGCGAGCGTGACCGGTTTCGAAATTTCCTTGATCACGTTAAGCGGGAAGAAAAACCAGTAAGGTTCGAAATAGTGTTTGAGGTAATGCTTTGTGTTCATCATTAACCCAAGGATATGGACAAGCAGGAACACGACTATGGCCAAACCGGCCGTTACGGCAATATCTGCAGTAGGGGATTTCCACCACGCTACGTGAGCGTATCCACCATGCTCTTCTATCGTTTCCTGAGAAATGACAACTACATTGCCCCACTTCAACTCTTCTTTGACGTCCGTTACGATACCAAACGGCAATCCGAGTAAGTTAGAGATGAAAATAAACATGATCAGCGTTGTTCCAAGCGTGATAAACCGCTTTGCCCTGTGCATCGGCATTGTGCTTGCAATTGTGCTGTGCATGAACTCAAGCACCCATTCCATAAAGTTCTGGATCTTGGAAGGATTATGAACAGACAAGTTGCTCACCGCAGCCCTTGCAAGTGCGAACACGAGTATACTTGAAACTAGGATCGCTATAATGGAAGAGAGATCAAAAGGTATTCCTCCGAGCTCAATAATCGGAAATACATGCATCTACATTTTTCACCCCTTTCCATTAGAATGTCTTGCATTGTGTAAGAAGGCTGTTACCAAAATCGCGAACTGCACATAAAAGCTGCCTATCAATGTGGAAGGTAAGTCGAAGTACTCTGGAAATCGTAATGCTACTATAGCCACCAGAAGCACCATTGCTAAGCGACTGCCCATTCCGATGCTTATTCTTCTTGGTCGCTGTTCGGACATCACACGGTCGATGAGTGCAATTCTCCTACGGAGCAAAAGCGCATTCATTAAGCTCGCCATTATGCCGAGAATTAATCCTGCAGCCACCGTTTTGCCTTCTGGAACAACAAACCTCATGACCAGGCAGGCTAATACAACAAAAAGAGCAGATCGCGTTGCACGTCTTATGATTTCATCCATCGGTGTCCTCCAGTACCTTTTTGACAAGCAACACACAGGACAGAATACCGACGGCCAGACCACCGAGTACTCCCAAGACAACCCAGCCTTGCGAACCGCCAAGCCAAGAGCCCAGGAAATAACCCAAGTAAATGCATATTGCGATGTCGAGACCCATTACGCCGACCAGACCGGCCGCACGCCAAGGATTGTCTCCTTTGCCCTTTTGATTCATGGCTCATACCCCTGTCAATCCTCATATATTTTATCGAAGCGACGCAAGGTTTGTCAATTGATATAAATTCAAACATTTAGTGAACTGAAGTCGCAAATCTCTTGATAGATATGGTTTTTAGCAGTTTCAAAACCATACAGTACAACTGTATGCTGTACCCTTTAGCTTCATGCGCCTGTCTGCATGTTAACTATGAACGTTGTGTGAACGGGCTCGGCCTGTCCGCCAACTTGCCAAAATGATGCAAAATCGCCTGTACAATCCGGATCGACGCTTGTCCATCGCCATATGGATTTGCCGCTTTGCTCATCCGCTCATACAGATCCGGATCGGTAAGCAAGGCTCGGGTCCGCTCAAATACACGCTGTTCATCGGTACCGACCAATTCCAGTGTGCCGGCCTTTATCCCTTCCGGTCTTTCCGTTGTATCGCGAAGCACCAGTGTCGGCACCCCGAACGACGGCGCCTCCTCCTGTAATCCTCCCGAATCCGTCAGAATCATATGGGCATGCGGATAAAAGTTATGGAATTCGAACACATCCAGCGGTTCAATCAGCTTGATCCGCGGATGGCTGCCGAGAATTTCATTCGCCGGCTCACGCACGGCCGGATTCGGATGAACCGCGTACACAATCGCAATGTCCTCAAACTCATCGGCGATCCGTTTGACCGCGCGGAAAATATTCCGGTGCGGTTCGCCCAGCGCTTCCCGGCGGTGGGCCGTCATCAGGATGAGGCGCTTTCCTTGCGCCCACTCGATAACCGGATGCGTAAAGGCATCATCCACCGTGTATTGAAACACGTCGGTTGCCGTATTGCCGGTTACATAAATCGCAGATTCCGGCTTGTTCTCTTTGCGCAGATTGTCAGCTGACTGCTCGGTTGGAGCAAAATGAACATCGGAGAGTACACCGGCCAGCTGCCGGTTCATTTCCTCCGGATAAGGCGACATCTTGTTCCACGTGCGCAATCCCGCCTCAACATGCCCGACTTGAATCTGCTGCAGAAATGCCGCATAACTGGCTAGGAATGTCGTCTGCGTATCCCCGTGAACAAGCACGATGTCCGGTTTGGCCTCCCGCAGCACCGGATCAAGACCGTCAATCACTCGAATCGTTGTTTCTGTCAACGTCTGACGGTCTTTCATTACATTAAGGTCATAGTCCGGCTTGATCTTGAAGAATTCCAGCACCTGGTCGAGCATTTGCCGGTGCTGTGCAGTAACGCAAACGATGGATTCGATGTCGTCCGCGTGCTTTTGCAGTTCTAATACCAACGGTGCCATCTTGACGGCTTCGGGGCGAGTCCCGAAGATCGTCATCACTTTCAGTTTGGACAAAAGGGTTCACTCCTATCAAGCTTTAACGATATTATTCGAATGATTTACCTGAAAATCATGGATGCGACGGCACTACTTTGTGCCAAACATCCGGTCACCGGCATCTCCCAAACCAGGAATGATATAACCGTGATCATCCAGATGCTGATCCACTGCCGCAACATGAATATCCACGTCAGGATGTGCATCCTGCACGGCTTTGATGCCTTCAGGGGCAGCGATCAAGCACATTAATTTAAGGTGAAAGCAGCCGCGCTTCTTAAGCGCTTCGATCGCAGCATTTGCCGAACCGCCGGTTGCCAGCATCGGATCGATCACAATCAGTGTCCGCGAAACGGCGTCAGTCGGCAAATTAATATAATATTCGACAGGTTGAAGCGTCTGTGGATCGCGGAATAAACCAATGTGTCCTACTTTTGCGGAAGGGATCAGCTTAAGAATCCCGTCCACCATGCCAAGGCCGGCACGAAGAATAGGAACAAGGCCCAACATCCGGCCGGAAACAACCCGTGCCTCCGCTTCGGCGACCGGCGTGTGTACGGTAATCGTTTCCAGTGGAATATCGCGTGTAATCTCATAGGCCATCAAAGTAGCCACTTCGTCGACCAATTCTCGGAAATCCTTCGTATTCGTATTCTTGTCCCGAATAAATGTAAGTTTATGCTGAATTAACGGGTGGTCACATATAAACAATTTGCTCATGTCGAGTCTTTTCCTCCTAGCACCTACAAACCTAAAGTTGCATAACCCTGTACATTATACCATTGTCTTTTGAGCTCTGCACAGTATGTTTCAATTCACATTCAAAATCGGAAAACGGAGGCCAAAATTGTCAAGGAAATGCTCTATGAACTGCAGCCGCCGCCCGAACAGCCGGAGGAACCGCCATCACTATCCCCGCCATTGCCGCTTTCCGAATCCTGCCGGCCTCCGCTGCATGCATAGCCGGAAGAACCGCCGCCATCCTGCCTTTGCTGTTCTCTTTCCATTGTTTGCATATATTCATAATATGATGCATGATCTTCCGGAGCATAGGAAAGGGAAGCGAATATCATCGCTGCGCCAAACATGCCTGCCACGGCCGGATCATGCCGTTCCCTCTCGGGACGCTCTCTGCGTTCCATATGTGCCTGTGCCGCAATAACCTGGCTTTGGGCCCGTTCGATTAAATACTCAACCGCAGCAGCCATGTCAGGAAACGCCGATGCAGCAGCCATGTTAAACCGCTCAGCCTGTATCTCCCTTTTATCTGCCCGCCCAAGCTTCTCCAGCATCGTTTTGGACAGTGGATACCGGTAAAACGATCCCCATATTGAGCTGCTCGCCGGCACCGGTTCAAACAGCTCGCTATAGACCCAATCAAACCAAGCCCGCTCATCTTTGTCCTTTTCCGGCTGGGCAGCCTGCAACGGCTGGGCGGCATGCGGCGCATGATGGATCATCGACCCGCAAAACCGCTCGCAAAATTGCTTGTACTCCCGCGTGAACATCAGCATCTCATGCCAAATGTCATCGACCATGGAGCTGTACATATTAACTTTGCGCATCAATGCGCTCAACAGAAAAAATCGTTTCAGCTCGAACCACAGCCAATCCCACTCCCGGTCCTTCATCTGCGGGTGTGTTCTCAATATCCGTTCCATGACCCGGTTCTCAAGATCGGCACCGCGCAATGCAGACTCAAGCCGGACAGCTGCCGGGTAAGCCGGATGGCCGGTTCGTATGCCAAGCATTTCCGGAGGTTTCTGGCGCGGCAAGCCCAGTCCCTTGTTATTCAATGATTTTCTTCCATAACGTGACAAAATAATCAAGGTTACAACAATAATGATTGCAATAACGAGGAATTCCAACATTTTTCATCCCTCCTGTGCGGCAGCGCTTAAAGTTTATACCATCACTTTATCACATCGCCCGTTAACCCGCACCCAAAAAAAGGGACGCCTGCCAGCGGCAGCGTCCCTTGATTTACAAAAGATTAGTAAGTCATTCCAGGGTAGAGCGGGTATTGGGCAGTCAGGTCACGCACCATGCCTTCGGCTTTGGCCAGCACTGCCTCGTCCTTCGGATTTTTCAGCGTCAGCGCGATCACTTGCGCGATCGTTTTCATCGCAGCCGCATCCATTCCGCGGGAGGTGGCAGCAGGGGTACCGATCCGAATGCCGCTCGTTACAAACGGGCTGGTTGGATCGAATGGAATCGCGTTTTTGTTGACTGTAATGCCCACTTGGTCCAAAACATGCTCGGCTTCTTTGCCGGTAATGTTCAGGTTGCGCGTATCAACGAGCATCAAGTGATTGTCGGTGCCGCCGGATACCAAGTTAAGACCTTCAGCAACCAAAGCGTCAGCAAGCGTCTTGGCGTTGTCCACAACATTCTGGGCATACGTTTTGAAGCTTGGCTGCAGCGCTTCGCCGAATGCTACGGCTTTGGCAGCGATAATATGCATCAGCGGGCCGCCTTGGGAACCAGGGAATACTGCTTTGTCGATCGCTTGCGCCCATGGCTTGCGGCACAGGATCATCCCGCCGCGCGGTCCGCGAAGCGTCTTATGCGTGGTTGTCGTCACAAAGTGAGCATGCGGCACTGGGCTCGGATGCAAGCCGGCAGCGACCAGGCCCGCGATGTGAGCCATATCGACCATGAACAATGCGCCTACGTCATTGGCGATTTGTCCCAGCTTTTCAAAATCGATAATGCGCGGATAAGCGCTCGCTCCAGCAACAATCATGCGGGGGCGATGCTTGAAAGCGGCTTTGCGCACTTCTTCATAATCAATGGTGAAGGTATCTTCGTCAACGCCGTAAGCGACGAAGTTATAGAGCAAGCCGGAAGCGTTGACCGGGCTGCCGTGCGTCAGGTGGCCGCCGTGCGCCAGGTTCATGCCAAGAACAGTGTCTCCAGGCTGCAGCGCCGCCAAATAAACAGCCATGTTGGCTTGAGCGCCCGAATGCGGCTGTACGTTCGCATGCTCTGCGCCGAACAATTCTTTGGCGCGGTTGCGGGCGATATCTTCGGCGATGTCTACATGCTCACAGCCGCCATAGTAACGTTTGCCCGGATAACCTTCAGCATATTTGTTCGTCAGCACCGTACCCATTGCCTCAAGCACCGCTTCACTGACAATGTTCTCGGAAGCGATCAGTTCGATGTTGTCGCGTTGGCGCTGCAGCTCAAGGCCAAGCGCTTTAACCAATTCAGGATCCTGTTTGCGTAAGTTTTCCATTTTCTAGTATCCTCCTAACCACTCTGTCCATTGCCTATTGGATGTGAACAGACGCAGCATAATAATATAGTAGTTACCTTCAACCATCATCAGCTAAAACCTGCAATTATTCGCATGTGCTGCCAGGGCTTTCCGGATTCGAAGCAACGGCCGGCAATTCCGGATCCAGCGTATACACCGCCCGTGCGCCGCCAATCAGCTTCGGCCGCGTAACAGCCATCGTGACATGCGCAGCGCCAATCGTTCGAATCGACGGGCGGACAGGCACTGCGACACGGCGCAGATGCATCCCAATCAGCGTATCGCCGATATCGATGCCCGCATGGGCTTGAACCGTCTCCACCAGAGTAGCGGCTTGCAGATTGCGGTATGCATAAGCAGCCATCGAACCGCCTGCCTTCGGCACCGGCACCGCCGCCACTTCCTCCAGCCCGTATCGCTCCATCGCTTCCCGCGTCGTGACCAGCGCCCGGTTCAAGTGCTCGCAGCACTGATAAACCGGGTAAAAGCCCACTTCCCTGCGCACAACCTCCACACCGTCAAAAATGGATCTCGCCGCTTCTAAAGTACCCGATGTGCCTATATGGCGCCCAAGCACCTCGCTCGTGCTTGTGCCGATGACAAGCAGCCTCCCGGCGCCGAGCTTAGCAGCGTCAACCAGCTCTCTTACTACCGTCTCCACCTGGCCGGCAATCAAACGCAAATCGAGTTCACTCATATCATTATCCTCATCACGGGTGAAGGGAAAATTTATCTTCAAGCTGTTTTACTTTGTTCACGCGGCCGACATGCCGTTCGCCGTTCGAGAACGGGGTATCGAGCCAGATGCGGATAATTTCCTCCGCTGCGCCTGGACCGATGACACGCTCGCCCAAGGCGATCACGTTCGTATCGTTATGTTCCCTCGTCGCTTTCGCGGAGAAAAGATCATGTACAAGTGCACAGCGAATGCCAGGCATCTTGTTAGCGGCGATCGACATGCCGATGCCCGTACCGCAAATCAGTATGCCGCGGTCTGCCCGGCCCTCAATGACACGCTCGCATACCGGGATCGCGTAATCAGGGTAATCTACGGATTGCGCGCAATCACAGCCGAAGTCTTCCACTTCGTGGCCAAGCGATTCAATAAAAGGAATAATCACGTCTTTGAGCCGGTAGCCGGCGTGATCCGCACCGATGGCGATCTTCATAAGGTTGAACCTCCTCATTAATTCTGCCAAAGAGCGGACAAGCCATGGCCCTCTGGCACTCCATGTCCCTATTATACCACTTAACCCGCCTAAAAGACGAAAAGAGCATGACGTGTTGTTCACACGCTGCTCTTTGCCCAGGCGACCGGCCGTATGTTCCGATGCTCCACTGTGGTTACCCACTTCCGTCGCCAGTCACATCGGATCCGTCTTTAATGCTTTTATCATAACGGAAATGCCGCTTAAAATCAATCCTTCTTTCATCTACAGCTTGCGCAAAAGCCTGTCTATCGCTTCGGCGATTTCATCGGCCGTCTTTTGATACTGAACCAGTGTGCCGCCGAACGGATCTGCGATATCAAAGCTCGGAATCCGCTGCTCCAGTTCAAACAGGCGGGCACGCTCCGCGTCGGACAGCTGGCCTCCTAAAGCCTGCTTCATGTGCATCTCGGTGTACAAACGCTCCAGCTCCTCGATATCAGACAGCACGGCTTCATCATCAATTACATATTCTTTTAACGTATAAGCTTTCTCCACTGCCTGCGGATAACGCTCCAGCAGATGGCGTTTGTGGCCTGCGGTCATCGTCAGGATCAAATCTGCCCATGCGATCGAGTCAAGGGTCAAAGCGCGCGATGACCCGGAATGATTGATCCGTCTCAGCCGGAGCGTCTCGGTCGCATTCGCGGAAACAGGCAGCCCATCCAATGTCGAGACGCCCGCCGACCTCACTTCAAGCTCAATCCCTTTCAAAAGAGCTTGCTCGCGAAGCAAAGCCTCCGCCATCGGACTGCGGCAGGTGTTGCCGGTGCAGACGAATAAAATCCGTTTCTTCACGCTGCACAACTCCTTTCTAAATTGCAATGGTCTACATTCTCTTAACAAACCTATTATAATAAAAACATCAGTCCAAAAGCGAACAAAATGACTCCGCCGCACGCTTCGCCATATTCCCCCATATTTCGCCCGACCCGGCGGCCAAGCAGCAGGCCCAGAATGGACATCATGCCGCCAAACAAACCGAACATCAGCACAGTGAGCACAAGATCGACGGAGAACATGCCCAGCGATACCCCAACGGAGAAGGAATCGATACTTACACTCAACGCAAAAAGGAGGAGGCCCCCTGCGCTCCGATGGTCAATCGAATGGCCTTCCCCCCCGCGCAGCGAGCTGTAAACCATATGGGCGCCGAGCAGCAGCAGCAGCGCTCCGGCCGCCGATGTGGCAACATTGCCAAGCAGCGAACTCATATAGTGTCCGGCAAAAATGCCCATGAGCGGCATAAGAATATGAAAGAGCGCAATAATTGAGCTGAGCTTGAGAATGTCCCGCAGCCGTATGCCTTTCAGTCCGATTCCCACTCCGAGCGAGAAGGCGTCCATGCCAACGGCGATTGCCATGACGAGGATCGTAATCAGTTGGCCTGCATGAACGGAAGCTTCGATCATTATCCATCTCCCCCAAGTCCCATCAATTCTCTATTGATGATATGCGGACGAGTAGGGAAACATGACCAAGCCATTGGCCATACCTGGCAGTTACTCCGACTTTGCGCGGACTGTGCGGTGCCGGTGCATAAGTGACAGCAGCAGAATCGTTAAAGCAATACAGGCGATCCAAAATAGCAGCAGCACAAGTGAATCGTCGATCAGACTCACATAATCCCCCGTCGTCAAAATCGACCGGAAGCCTTCTACGGTGTAGGAGATCGGAAGAAAAGCATGCAAGCCCTGCAGCGCTTCGGGAATAAGCTCCACAGGAAAAGTGCCGGAGGTTGCCGTTAATTGCATCACAAGCAAAATAATACAGATGAACCGGCCTACATTATCCGCAGCGGTGACAAATAATTGCACGATGGACATGAATACCAAGCTGCTGAAAAAGCTAAACCAGGCAAAATCAGCGATCCGGATCGGCTCCAAACCAATGACGAAAATTAATACTGCGCTGAGCAGTAGCGATTGGCCTAAAGAAATGAACGCCAGCACTCCGAATTTGGAAAGAAACCACATCCGCCCGGAAGGCGGAATCCCATAGGTATCCCGCATCGGAAAAATGGTGCTGATCAGCAGCGCCCCTACAAATAAGCTGACCGACACGAAAAACGGCGCCATGCCGGTTCCGTAATTCGGCAGCGGATTCAGCGACTCCTCACGGAGTCGCAGCGGGTTCGCCATCATTTCATATAACGGCTGCGAGGCATGGATATTCTCCAGCTTCCCGGCGCCTTCCGCCAGAGCATTGCTCAGCTCCCCGCTGCCCGTTACCAAGTCCCGTTCCCCGGCAGCCAGCCTTTGCAAGCCGCCTTCAAGGTCGTTCCAGCTCCGGGACAGCCGATGCGTGCCTTCAGCGACGGAGGATATGCCCTTGTCCAGCTGCGCTGCGCCAGCAGAGAACTCGTTCAGCTTCCCGTTAAATTGCTGTGCGCCTTGCGCAAGCTGCTGCTGCTTGGTTCCAATCTCCTTAATTCCCGCATCCAGATCCTTCATGGAATCTTGAATTTTGACCATGCCTTCCGAGACCTGGCCAATAATCGCAGAAATCTGAACCCAGCTTGGATCCTCTTTAAAATTAAAATCAGGATGCTGTTTCATAAAGGATGCGATCGCGCCGTCCAATTTCTCCGAGCCTCCGACGATCCCGTCAAGCCCTTGGACGAGCTGGCCGCTGCCGGCTTGAACTGCGGTGTATCCCTCGTCCAGTCTGGCCAAGCCGCCGGCGATTTCAGCCGATGCTTCATCCAGCTTTGCAGCGCCTGAAGACAGCTGACCTGAAGCCCGGCTCAGCTTGGCTGCCCCGCGGTCAAGCTGCTGAACCGACGGTGCGCCATTTTTAACCGAAGAGACGATCTTATCCGTACCGGACGCCGCTTCCTTAAGCCCGTTGTGAAGCTCCGCGGAGCCGTCGCTTGCCTCTTGCAGCCCGCTTCGCAGATCCATGAGATCGGCAAATACCGCTTCGGTATACTGCTCGGTCAAGTTTTGCGCAAGCTGCTGCCGGATTTTTTCCACACCGGTCTGGCTGATTCGCGCCACGGAAAAGTTCAAGCCTTCATTTAACTGGATTGTAAGCTGCAGCGGGGTCGGCTGATTCGCAGTCAAGGTCGTCGCGTTCCGGGAAAAATCGCGCGGAATCAGAATTTCAAAATAATACGCATTGTTCCGAAAGCCCCGGTCCGCCTCTTCCCTGCTGACGAAGTGCCAGTCAAACTTGCGGTCCTTCTGCAGCTCCTCCACCAAGTCATTCCCGATCTCATACGTTTTCCCCTCATAAGTAACGGGCGCATCTTCGTTCACAACGGCCACAGGCAAATTCTCCAGGTGGGCATAAG
Source organism: Paenibacillus abyssi (assembly GCF_014640295.1). Taxonomy (GTDB): domain Bacteria; phylum Bacillota; class Bacilli; order Paenibacillales; family Paenibacillaceae; genus Paenibacillus_D; species Paenibacillus_D abyssi. The sequence goes on from NZ_BMGR01000002.1 coordinate 148,478, forward strand.
GATCCCAGAACGCCCACAAGTAGGTCCCGCTGTACAGCACAGGAATAAACAAAATTCCCAGCAGCGGGATAAAAGCTTTAGGTGAATGGAGAATCGCTCTCCACTCCGTTATGACCCATAAGACGCTCTTCTTCATTGCAAGCTCTCCTCACATGTAACGGATGCTATCATTATTGCTCTAGTATCCGAAATCATGTAAAAAGTATGCATTGGAATCGGCTTTTACCGGACCTGGGCCGATGCAGTCTGAACGCGCACAACCCGGGTCAAACGCGAATGAACCGGTGGCCGGCCGCTTTGCTCAGCCGGTTCATCAGTGCATGGCCGATGCCCTCCTGCGGGCAGGCTTCGGCCCAGATGGCCTGCACACCGTGCGTGTCAAATTCGCGAAGCGCTGCGTACAGCCCTTGCGCTGCGCTTTCCAACCGGGTCAGACTGCCGCTGGCAAGGACGACGTCGGCACGGTAGTAAGGGGCATGCTCCGTGTACGTAAGCACGCCGGTCTTCTCGCCGCGCCGCTGCGCAGCGTCGACCTCGTCCTGGATGCGCGCGCGCACTGCCGCGGGCTCGCCGATCACCAGCTGCATCGCCCCCTGCGGGGCGTAATGCGCGTATTTCATGCCGGGCGAGCGCGGAGCCGATGCTTCTTGGCCTGCGGGCGATCCCGATTTGTCCGCGGCTGCCTGCTCAACGGATTCAACTGTGCTGTCCGGCGTGACCGGCACAACCTCCCGCAGCGCCTCCAAAGCGATGCCGCCCGGACGAAGAATGCGGACAGCTTCGCCATCCTCCGTTATTTCAACTACCGTTGATTCCAGGCCTACGCCGGTCGGCCCGCTGTCGACCAGCCCGTCGATCCTGCCGGCCAGATCCTCTTCGACATGCGCTGCACGGGTCGGACTCGGGCGTCCCGACCGATTGGCGCTTGGCGCCGCGATGGGACAGCCCGACACTGCAATCAAGCGCAGCGCAGTAACATGGTCAGGCATCCGTACCGCTACTGTATCGAGCCCGGCCGTCACCCGCGGCGATACCGCACCTTCCCGGGCAGGCAGCACAATCGTCAGCGGCCCGGGCCAGAAGCGCAGCATCAACCGCTTCGCAACCTCGCCATACGGCAGTACGATTTGCTCCAGCTGCTCCATCTCAGCAATATGTACAATCAATGGATTATCCGAGGGCCTTCCCTTGGCCTGGAAGATCCGCTCCACCGCACCGGTGTCCCGGGCATCTGCCCCAAGCCCGTATACGGTCTCCGTAGGGAAGGCGACGATGCCGCCATTTTGCAGTACAACAGCCGCTTCCCCAATGGCAGTTACCGCCTCTTCCGCTCCAGCAGCCAGCTCCGCTTTTTCAACGGCCCATATTTTCATATTCCTATCGTTCATCACACGCTTCAATCCTTACCACCGAATAGAATTCTATCGTTAATGCGATCCATTATAGCATATCCATCTGTACTATTGCGCTGTTTATAACATGCTATCCAGAAACGGCCTTCACGGCTTTTGACGCAAAAAAAGCAGGGAACAGTTTGCCATTGGCCGTCCCCCGCTCTTCGCTAAATTACCAGATAAATGCTCTGCTCACGATAACCAGCAGGATAAAAAGAACCAAGATCACGCCTGTCGATGTAAAATGATGTCTGAACCCTCCAACATGACTCATGCCAATCCCTCCTTTTGATTAGGATTAATTTCAACATATTCTAAGCCGCTGTGTTTCTCCTGTGCTCCTGTACTGGTTTTAGAAAATTGGCAATGCTGGAGTGAATTCGGCTAAGAGGCTAAAGTTCATAATCAACCTTTTAAGAAAACAGTTGACGGAAGAAATCCAGCAATGATCGAATCAGTTCCCAGAGAAAAAATTTTACCTCCGGCTTTTCCGGCGTTTCCGATGCTTGTACCGGTTTAACTGAAGCAGCCGGGTCCTGCTCTGCTTGCGCTGCAGCAGACTGTGCCGCAGCAGTTGCCTCACCGGTTACGCCGTCCACGAAACAGAGCGGCGGAAACAGTACACACCACCAGTTTTGCCCTTCCGCGCGGCCGAGCGACACCCGCAGCGCTTCATAGTCCCCTGCCGGGTAAACCTCGCTGCCATACATCTTTGTAGGAAACGGCACCATTCCAAGCTCCACCTCAAAGCCGTATTGAAAGCCGCGGCTGCGCAGCTCTTGCGCCACAACCCGTTCGATCGCAGGCAGGTTGGACCGCAGCGTCTCCCGCGCTTGTTCGATCGATTGCGGGCCGGCAACCCAGCTTGCCATCTCGGCAACAATCGCGTCACGCACAAACCTTTTAACAGCCTGATCCTGCGGCGAATCGGAATTAGCCAGAATACGCAGCCGGATCGACTCCTCCGGAATGCCGTTCTCTACGATTGCAGCGTCCACGCGATGCCCTTCCCAGCTCATCAACAGCACCGCCAACGCGAAGAATATGTAACCATACGATTTACGAAAAGAAAAACGGGAATGATTGCGGATTACCATACGACACAAGCCCCTCTCGCTGCACCCGTCGGCGCCTCAGCTTGCGTTCCGGAACGTCTATGTCCCTAGTATGTCCCCGCCACCCGTCTAGTAAACCTATCAATCTCATAAACTTCCATGCGGACTATCAGGTGCATTTCTGCACCTGAATGCAAAGCGCCAACAAAAAAAGAGCTGTTAACAACCCAGCTCTTAAAGTTAGATTAATGATGTGGTCCGGACGTCGACAGCAGCGCCCCAACACTCGCAGGTAAGGTGCGCGTTGGTATACGCCCCGTTGGGGAGGTCTGTTCTGCGTACGGCTAGTTACTGAGGCGGTTTGAAAAGATCAGCACTAAGCTAAGCTTGGCTAAGCTCAACCTATTGCTATGACATGACGCTCGATTCCCGCATAATCCTCTATAATGCGGATTTCCTGCCACGCCCCGTACTCCCGCAGCAGTCTCGCCACCTCCTGCGCCTGGCCCATGCCCAGCTCGAAGGCGACAATGCGAGGCACGGACGCGAGCCCCGGCAGCTGCTCCAGCATGCGCCGGTACGGATCGAGCCCGTCCGCGCCGCCATCAAGCGCTAGGCGCGGTTCATAGTCGCGCACCTCACGCTGCAGGTGCGCGAGCTCACCCGCCGGGATGTACGGCGGGTTCGACACGAGGATGTCGGCCCGCAGCCCGGCGACGCCGCCGCTTGCGCTGCCGACGCCATCGGGCCGCACCATAAACGGCCCGAGCAGGTCGCCCTGCACGAAGGTAATCCGCTGCCCCTCCTCATGGCGGGCGGCATTCGTGCGGGCGACCTCAAGCGCGTCCTCCGACAGGTCGGACGCGCACACGCGCCACGCGGGCCGCTGCACCGCAAGCGTCACGGCGATGGCGCCGCTGCCGGTGCCGACGTCGATGACCGTCGGCACTTGGCGGTCGCGGGCGGGCGATTCGCCGCCCGCCTCCCCGCCCGCGGCCTGCGGCCACAGCCGATCGGCCGCTTCGAGCACGGCCTCGACGAGCAGCTCCGTTTCCGGGCGCGGAATCAGCACGCCCGGCTGAACATGAAAAGGCAGCCCGTAGAACCATTGCTCGCGCATGATATACTGCACCGGCTCACCCGCCAGTTTGCGGCCGATATATTCTCGCCAGATGTCCCATTTCTCCACCGGCATCGGTTCGACCCAGTCGCGCAGCAGCTCCGCACGCTCCTTGCCAAGCAAATGCATCAGCAGCAGCTCCGCATTGGAGCGCGGCTCCGACACACCCTCCGCTGACAAAAGAGAAGAAGCCTGCAGGCAGGCTTCTCGTAGGGTCATGCCAGGAGTATACGCCAACTGCGCAGCGTCTGACTGTTCTTTCGTCATATAACAGCCCTCCAAGCTTATGGCCGGTAAGGCCGTTTAGGTTTGCATTCTTTAGGTTTGCACTTATAAGTTTGCACTGATTAAGCCAGATTCTCTCTTTCCAGCAGCTCCGCTTGCTCCGCTACGGTCAAGGAATTAATGATCTCTTCCATATCTCCGTTCATGACGGAATCGAGCTTATGCAGCGTCAAGCCGATCCGATGATCGGTAACGCGGCTTTGCGGGAAATTGTACGTACGGATCCGCTCAGAACGGTCGCCTGTACCGACTTTGCTTTTGCGCTCGCCGGCATATTTCGCTTCTTCCTCTTGTCTATGAATCTCAAAGATACGGGCGCGCAGCACCTGCAGCGCCTTCGCTTTGTTCTCGTTTTGCGATTTGCCGTCCTGACAGGTTGCGACGATGCCGGTCGGGATGTGCGTGACGCGCACGGCCGACTTCGTCGTATTTACGGACTGTCCGCCCGCACCGCTGGAGCAGAACGTGTCGACACGGATATCCTTGTCGAAAATTTCGATCTCCACCTCTTCAACCTCCGGCATTACCGCAACGGTGGAGGTTGACGTATGAATCCGTCCGCCGGATTCCGTAGCCGGAATACGCTGCACGCGATGCGCGCCGTTCTCGAATTTCAGCTTGCTGTAGGCGCCTTTACCAGAAATCATGAAGATGATCTCCTTATAGCCGCCCAGATCGCTTTCATTCGCATCCAGCACCTCTACGCGCCAGCCCTGCGAATCTGCGAAACGGGTATACATCCGGTACAGGTCCGATGCGAACAGCGCCGCTTCATCGCCTCCCGCAGCACCACGAACCTCGACGATGACGTTTTTATCATCGTTAGGGTCCTTAGGAAGCAGCAAAATGCGAACCCGCTCCTCCAGCTCGGCAAGCTTGGCGCCCAGCTCTTCGATCTCCAGTTTTACCATTTCGCGCATCTCATCGTCCAGCTTTTCATTTTGCAGCAGCTTGGCGTCTTCATACTGCGCTAACGTTTCTTTGTATTCCATATATGCATTGTATGGCTCTTGCAGATCCGACTGCTCCTTGGAGTAGTCCCGCAGCTTCTTCGTATCGCTGGTTACATCCGGATCGCAAAGCAGCTCGCTAAGCTTCTCATAGCGGTCGGCAAGCGCCTGTAAACGGTCCAACATCATGATTACACACACTCCTAAAGTGAAAATTCCGTCTTATTATTATATCACAAGTTCCTGCTTGTTGAGCAGTTCCAACTTTTCCTTCAATGTCAGCCGCCGCCATGGTAGAAAAAGCTGCCCGCGCCAAGATGACGCCCCGTACCGCTTGTCAGATGCGCGGCAATGACTTGGCGATATAAAGCCCTGGTCCTGTCGCATACGCAGACACGCGAAAAGGGGGCGTCTCCGCCCCGCTCATCCCTGCATTCGGATGTCTTACACGTTAAAACGGAAATGCATGACATCGCCGTCCTGCACAACATAATCTTTACCTTCAAGACGAAGCTGGCCTTTCTCCTTCGCCGCATTCATCGTGCCTGCTGCAGCCAAATCCTCGTAAGATACAACCTCGGCGCGGATAAACCCGCGCTCAAAATCGGTATGGATCACGCCAGCCGCCTGAGGCGCTTTCGTCCCTTTGCGGATCGTCCATGCCCGTACTTCCTGAACGCCTGCCGTGAAGTACGTGTACAGGCCGAGCAATTTGTAAGCAGCTTGGATCAAGCGGTCCAGACCGGATTTCTCCAAGCCCAGCTCTTCAAGGAACATCGCTTTGTCCTCGCCCTCGAGCTCGGCGATTTCCGCTTCCACCTTCGCGCTGATCGGCACCACTTCCGCATTCTCGGAAGCGGCGAATTCCCGCACGATCTTTACATATGGATTATCGTCCGAATTCGCTACTTCAGCCTCGCTCACATTCGCCGCGTAAAGCACCGGCTTGATCGTCAGCAAATGCAGGTCGCGAATCAACAATTTTTCATCGTCGGACAGCTCAAGGCTGCGCACCGGCTTGTCTTCGTACAGCGCCTCTTTGATACGCTCAAGCACTTCAACCTCTTGCGCGTATTTCTTGTCGCCGCCCTTCATGTTCTTGCGGGAACGGTCAATGCGCTTTTCCACAGAGTCCAGATCCGCCAGGATCAACTCCAGATTGATCGTCTGAATGTCGCTGAGCGGATCAACCTTGCCGGATACGTGCGTAATATTCTCATCCTGGAAGCAGCGAACCACATGCACGATCGCGTCCACCTCACGGATATGCGCCAAAAATTTGTTCCCAAGCCCCTCGCCTTTGCTCGCGCCCTTTACAATGCCTGCAATATCAATAAATTCAAATGCGGTTGGAACCGTCTTATTAGGCACAATGAGTTCAGTCAGCTTGTCCAGGCGCTCATCCGGCACCTCAACCACACCAACATTTGGATCAATTGTACAAAACGGGTAGTTCGCCGATTCAGCGCCCGCTTGTGTGATCGCATTAAACAACGTCGATTTCCCTACGTTTGGCAAACCGACAATCCCTGCTTTCAAAGCCATTACATGACACCCCTGTTCCGAATTAAACAATCTCTGGTCATTATAACTGAAACCCCCTCACTTTGAAAGCCTCCTCTAGTAGAGCTCCAGCCCCGGTCCCGCCTTGGCAGCAAGATCGCAAGCTTAAGCTTTTCCTCCTCACTGCTCTTCCGTAATGGTCTTAGCATGCCCAGGTCTCGGCGGCTTCCGTTGCAATTCGCCCGTATGGAACGGTGGAGCCGTGCGAATACTATCTTCATTCTTAAGGAAGGTGGTTGAAGATCATGGAAAATATAACGCATAAAAACAACTACAAGGGCACCAATCATATGAAAGCCAAAAACCAGGACATGGCGTTCGTCAACGATACGGTCGAGCAAGCCAAATCGGTCACCCCATTCTCGCAAAACAAAAAGAAGACGGATTGATCCGCCTTCTTTACCGATGCTCTCGTCACTAACGCGTGCCGCACGGGCCAGCTGCCGGCCGCCGCGTTAGTGATGTTATATCCACGCGTCCTTAGGATAGCCGCGCTCGATCCAATAGCCCGCATGCTCGCCCTCGATCAGCTCGATACGGTTCAGCCACTTTACCGATTTGTACGCATACATCTTTGGCACGATCAGCTTTACCGGACCGCCTAGATCACTCGGAATGGGCTTCCCGTCGTGCATGAAAGCGACCATGACATCGTCCATCTGCATCGCCTGCTCCATCGTAAGCGTATCGGTATACACACCGTCTCCGGAGTAAAATTTCACCGTCCGTGCCTGCGGCTTAACTCCTGCTTGGGCCAGCAGCTCCTTGAGCGGAATGCCCTCCCATGTATTATCGTATACCGACCATCCCGTGATGCAGTGAAAATCGCTAACCTGCACCTTGCGAGGCAGCGCAACGAACGACTCCCAGTCATAGTTGAAAGCCTTATCGACAAGCCCGTCTATCGTAAAAGACCAATTGGCATTCGTAAAGGTTGGGATCGGCGTCACGGTGTACACGCGGAATTGCCCGCGGCTGCCGCCGCCAATCGGCGGTGAAGATGCAACCATCGGCTGAGGTGCGGGAACCATATGATTTTTGTCATTCTCGATCAAATCCTCAAGGTTCCGGCTTGTGCCTACCGAGCTTCCTAACCATTTGATAAAGGAAGGCCCCAGCGTCACTGCAAGCCCCGTACCGATCGCCAGGCGGAGAAAAGCGCGCCTCGTATACACCGGCTGCGGCTTTGCCGCATCATGGATGCCATCCGGTTCCTTAGGTGCCTGAATCGTACGGCGGCTCGGCTCTTTGAGCCATTTCACACGGGTGAGCGAATGGTAAATGATGTACGGCAAACCGACCCAGGTCAGCGCATCATGCACTACCAGCGCAACGTTCGACCAGGTCGGCCCTACCGTCCTGTACAGCCACAGCATGACACCGGAGACGAACCAACCCGCAAGCAGCGAGAGCACAACTATGACGTTGAACCGCTGCCAGGGCTTTCCTGCCAGCTGCTTCCAGTGTTTTGCCGCCAAAAGCAAATAATAGATCACAGGCACAATCGACGCGATGCCAACCACGATATGGAGCCACTTGATCCACACTCTGCCTTCGCCGAGCACCCCGCGCCAGAAGCCCGCCAGCAGAATCAAGCCGGTAAGCGCAAGAATGACGACAATCCAGCCGTTCCAGGTGTGGAGTGAAGTCAGCTTCCTGCCATAACCTTTACGGATGTTGAACAGCCAATCCTTCATGTCCGATCCCCCCAACTATCGAAGCTTAGCCTGGTACCTTTACCTTTATTATACCGTGAATGCAGGCTGATGGCACCTGAAGCCAATGCGGACAAAAGTAAAGGGACGATCCATAAGCCCTTAAGGCTTGGGATAGTCCCTTTCACCAATTTATCATCTAATTGCGGAGCGGCGCCTCCTGCAGCTCCGCTTTTACCTGCAGAAAACGGAAGAAGGCGGCCGACGCCTCGGCACGCGTCACTTGGCGCTGCGGCATGAAGTTGCCTTGCGCATTGGCATTCATAATTTTCAAACCCGCGACAATCGCAGCCTGGCCTTTCTTGTCAAATGAGGCCGCATCCTTGAACGGAATGTTGAACATGTCCTCACGCTCTGCAAGCGTATTGTAACCGAGGGCTCGCACGATCAGCTCCGCCATCTCCTCACGGTCCACCTTGCCCTCCGGATCGAACGATCCGTCGCCGCGGTCAATCAGATTCTGCTCCACCGCACTCTCCACATAGATGAAGTAAGCAGAGTCCGCAGCAACGTCATTGAACGAAGCCGATTCCCTCGTTGCATAAGGGATCGGCCTGTGCCCGCTATTCATCGCCAGCACCAGCATTTTGATCAGTCCTCCGCGCGTCACGATTTCATTGGGGCGCACCTTGCCATCCTCCAGATCAAGCGCTTTGTAAGCGACCATAAGCGACAGCTCCCTGGCCGCCCAATGACCTTCAATATCAGTCGCTTGCCGCTTGACAAGCTCGGTCACCTCGCCTGTCGTCCGATTATGCCATTCACCGCTCTCCGCACCCAGGAATACTGGCTCATCCAGCGGACGTTCGACAAGACGATACACCAGTTTTGCTTTGGCGCTCTCTTGTCCATCCCCTGTTCCACCCGGCGGAATTTCTCCGGAAGCCACCATCAGGTTGTATTTCTCTATTGGGATCGGCTGCCCGTCCCAATATACCGGCAGGACGTATGTCAGCTCGACTTTATAGTAATCCATGAACGCATCGATCGCTTTCGCCTTGCCGATCACGGCCGGCGCTTGCGCAGGATACGCATATGCGGAAAACTCAGCGTAGTAGCTTTGGATGCTTCCATCTCCTGCATTCACGTTAATATAGACGCTTTCGTAGTCCACGCGCGCCCCGTTCACACGACGAACGAATTGGAAAGAATAGCTGCCGACCTCTCCCGGCTTTTTCCCTTCATACCGGCTTGCATCATCATTTTGCAGATATAATTCATGGGCATAACCAGGCAACTGCTTCTTTACCAGCTCGACCGCCTTGGACCTTGCCTGCTCGTAGGATGTGCCTTGATTCACTTGGTCCGCAGGTTTGTAGGCCGAGAAATTGTGGATCATGCCAGATCTGCTGTCCACCGCAGCCCAGATCGAATAGGAGCCCGCATCATCCCCCTCCGGCTTCACTTCCCAGCTCAAATTCCACATCGCTTGGCTGCTGCCGGTCCCCTCGTCATTGTACTCCGTGTAACTGCTATCCCTCAGCACGGCTTGCTCCGGTATAAGAAATGCCGCAGCTGCAAGCTCGGCCGCTTGTTCAGCAGTGAGATTTTTACCGCCTGCGGGCTTGGCGCCAAGCGGCGTGCTGCTGACCGGTATCGTCTTATTCGGCAAAAGCTGGCCGCTTTGCGGATTCCATACGGAACCATCGGACGCAGCGAGCATAAACGGGGGCATCTCGTAACTAAGCATCGGAGTACGGGGTGACTTCATATTGTAGGGCACCTGATATACAAGCTCCGGTTCAGCCTCCGCGCGGAAGCGCAGCACGGCTTCCTCCATCGTAATCACATTCCCGGCCGGCTCGAATTGCACCGTCTCATCCCAGCGCACCTCATATTGCATCACATGGCCTTCGCCGTCCAGCTCGAGGCTGATAAAGTTATCCATGTATGCGACATCGCCCACAACGCGGTTATAACGAATCGGATAACGAACCTCCCCCTGAAGAGGCGGCCGGAATTCAGTGCCATAATCGTCGTTATAGCGAAGCTGATCTTTATATTGCGGACTCACCTGGCCGATAAATGCTAACGCCAATTCCTTTGCCTGCTCCCGGTCCACCTTCGGTGGATAAACAGGCTTGCGGGCCGGATCATTAAAATAGGTGCCCAAACCGAGCAATCGGCCATTCTCTGCGTCAATTCTCGTCTGAATGTTTCCCCTTTGCTCGTTGTTTACCCGTTTTACGAAGGTGAGGTTCCACAGGCTGCGCTTGCCTTGTGCCAACATCTCATTAGTAAAGGAAGCCCCCTGAAGCACGTAATCGTCCGGAATGCTCACATATTCCTTTGATAGCCGGGCTGCTTTCTCTTTCGAGATTTTGGCATCCACAGGCGAATCCCCCTTAACAGACAGCGGCCCTTCCTGCACAGGTGATGAAACGCTTTCAGAACTGATCATCTTTGGAAAATCCGGCGTTTCCGCATAAGTCCCTGCAGGCAAAGCGGTCGTCAACATTACTGCCGCGGAAAGCGCCAGCATCATCCGTTTCTTTTTGATCGTAGACCAACTCATTGCTATATTCCCCCTCCATTGATTAGCTGCCTGAACTATTAACGATGGGGAACTGAAATAAGTTTCGATATTAACAAAAAAAAGACGATCCCATAAAAGCAGATTGCTCTGCTTACGGAATCGTCTTGCTTGGAAGCGCCAAATTACATTTGACCCATGATTTTGTTTTTCAATACGTCTTTGCTTTGCAGACCAACCATTTTGTCAACCGGTTGACCGTCTTTGAACAGAATCAGCGTAGGAATGCTCATTACCCCGAATTGGGAAGCCAATTCAGGCTCCTCGTCCACGTTCACTTTACCGATAACCGCTTGGCCTTCAAGCTCAGTGGAAAGCTCCTCAACGATCGGAAGCTGCATTTTGCAAGGTCCGCACCATGGTGCCCAGAAATCGACGATCGATACGCCGCTCTCGATTTTGCTTGTAAAGTTGTCTTTCGTCAATGCTACTGCCATTGTAATCATCCTCTCCAAAAAGTGTGTGTTGGTGTAAAGCGGTAACCGCTTTGTAACCATCTTGCTTCTCTATATGTTAAGGGGTAACCCGTCACATCTAGTGTTTAAATCGCGTCAGCAATCCTGGCATTCATGAACCTGGCCAAGCACATTCGCGATTGTAATCTGGCTGAAATAAGCTTCCAAATGCTTCTCGGCGGAGCAAAATATCCCGTTCATGACTTCCTGCATATTCGAGCCAACCACACAGTCTGAATCCGGATCCCCGGAGCACCAGTTCGGCATCAACGATCCTTGCGCCATGACGCGGTAAATTTCCCCCAGCGTAACGGTTGCCGGATCAATCGTGAGTCGATATCCTCCGCGTGTTCCTTCCCGCGTCTCAACAAATCCGCCTCGCCTTAAGCATCCCATCACTTTACGAACGCGGGCCGGATTAGTCTGCACCGTATCGGCAATGCATTCGCTCGAAGCCATACGTTCAGGTAAATACGCAAGATACACAAGACTATGAACGGCAATCGTAAATTCACTATTCATGTTACGGCCCTCCGCTTCGTACTGTAATATTATCAGTTACAGTTGCGGTTGTCAATATAGGCCGCTCACCTATTTTGCTGCATCTTGCCGCCTGTTATACTTTCATCCGTATCCCGGCTGAGCTAGAACAATTTCAGCTGTTCCGGCATCTCGTCATCCGGAGCGTGAGCCTCAAAAGAGCCTCTTGGCGGCAGCTGCTGCAGCATCTGCATCAGCCGCTTCGCATTATCGGCTGCGTCCCCGCCGGAGTTGTTGTTAAAGATGACGCACAGCCTACGCGACAGCTTCTGCAGCCGCCGCAGGCGATCCGTCCATTCCTGAAGCTCCAGCTCGTTATATCGGTACAGATAACGCACATCGCGCCAATTCGGCTGTCCGCTGCTGTGCCAGCCCTCCACATTGCGCCCGTGGAAACGGACAACCGTCAGCTCATCATCTGTGGACGCTTCAACAATCGGAATGCTGCCCGCTCCTGCCTGCGGCTCATCGCAAACACTGTGAATCCATCCCTCCGCGCGCATGAATTCCAGCGTTTTCTCCCGCATCTGCGGCTCAAACCAACTGCGATGCCTGAATTCCAAGGCGCATGTGAACCCGTCCATTCGCGCCTTTGCTTCACGCAGCTTGTCCACATGCTCACGCGTGCAATCAAACCACGGCGGGTATTGAAACAGCACCGCCTCGAGCTTGCCTGCCGCCACGATCGGCTCTAAAGAGTCGCAGAAGGCTTTGTACATCGACGCTTCGTCCTCAAAGGGAATCCGCCCTCTCGTATGGCCGGTCATGCCTTGATATGCTTTAACTACAAAACGGAAAGCATCCGGTGTGTCGCCTGCCCATTTCTCCATATTGCGCAGCGGCTGCACGGCGTAGAACGAGCTGTCCACTTCCACAGCCGGAAACCACTCACTGTACGTTTTTAGTTTATTTTTGGTTGAACCCTTATCCGGATAAAGGGAATCATGATCCCCCCAGCCCGCCAATCCAATATGGATCACGGAGCATTACCCCCTTATTCATTACCCCGCACTGCCTTGGCTTTAATCCTTATTTTAACACAAAGCGCAAATCTGTTGTCATGGAAACGGAGGCGCGGTGAATACATATGAAGCATAACATCTTTTGACTCCATTACATTCAAGGTGGTGTGCGATTATGGAAGTGCTATGGATCATCCTAGCTGCTATCGCCGTCATTGTCATTATTGCCGTCCTCACCGGAGGCAAATCGCGATGGCAGCCCATCAAATCCGAAGGCCCCTCACGTACGGAAAGGATCGACCGGCTTCAAGCCTATCTCAAAGCAAATGGAGTGAAATCGAAGACCGGCGCCGGTGCCGCGAACACACTGCAGCTCAAAGTGCGGAAGAAGGATGTCGACAGGGCCAAAGCTTTAGTAACAGCTTATGAAAAGGAAATTTAATCTTCTATGAAAAAAGCTGCCTGGAGACCGAAGTCACCAGACAGCTTTTGATTTGGGAAGTCAGTGTCCCCCGCCGACGACACGCAGCCCGATCACCCCGGTGATAATCATGCCGATAAAGAGCAGCTTGCGGAAGTCCTTGGATTCTTTGAACAGCAGCATTCCCAGCAGCACGCCGCCTGCCGAGCCGATTCCCGTCCAGATCCCGTAAGCCGTGCTGATCGGAATTTCCTGAAGCGCCCGGGATAAGAAATAAAAGCTGAATATGCCAAAACCGATCGCACCTAACGTCGGCTTCAAACGGGAGAAACCCTTCGACAATTTCATAAACGTCACGCCGCCCACCTCAGCCAAGCCGGATAACAGCAAAAAGATCCATGACATCGTTATTTGCCCCCTTTGCCCAAAGAAGATGCCAATTCGTCGTGCATTCCGTCCTGCAGCGCAGCCGCATCAAGCTGTCTATGGGGCTGCGGCTCGTCCGTGTCTTCCTTCGAGATCATCTTCAAGCCAATCACGCCGCTGATCAGCAGCAGCACGAAGAACACGCGCAGCGCTCCCGCAGGTTCATTCATAAAGACCATACCGACAATGACAGTACCCGCTGTGCCGATTCCGGTAAAAACCGCGTAGGCGGTGCCAATCTCCAGCTTCATCATCGATTTCGCGAACATCGTAAAGCTTATAATAAGCGCAACGGCCGTAAATACGCTGGGCCAGAAGCGTGTAAATCCTTCCGTCGTTTTCAATCCAATCGCCCAGCCGATTTCAAACAATCCGCCGATCAGTACATAGATCCAAGCCATACTTCCTCATCCCTTCGCGATCGCTCTCCAGAACCATTGCCACAGCTGCTGCTGCCGCGTCCGATAAAGCGTTGTGTCATATAATTGATGCTCCACGAGCAAGCCATCCGTTAAACCATAGAATAACGCAAGCATATCTTCCGTATTCCCGGCGTCCAGTTCCCCGTTTGCCATTCCGCGCTCGAACAGCCTGCTGTAAATCGCCGACAGCTGGATCTCATAACGCATGAAATCCTTCTGCAGCTGAGTCTGAAGCCCCTTGGGGGGAACCATCATCGTCCGCTTTAGAAAGGACTGCCCGCTTGTCATAGGCTCGAGATCGGTAAAATACCGGAATATCGCGTACAGCTGCTCTTTCACCGGCTGCTCGGATATGCGGGCGATAAATTGAGCGAATTTCTCCTTCTCCTCCTGGATAACATCCTCCACCAGCGTGAGAAAAAGATGCTCCTTGGACTCAAAGTGCGCATAAATAGACGGCGTCTTAATGCCGACCGCTTTAGCAATTTCCGAAAGGGACGTCCCTTCGTAACCTGCCTCTGCGAACATTTTGAGCGCCGCTTGCTTTAGACGATTGGCCGTCATAGGCATCGCCCTCCTTATTGTGTGGACGGCCGTCCGCCCGTTCCCGTTGCCTAACGAACGTTAGGTAGATTAATTCAGATTATAGCCGCCTTTTGATGAGAAATCAATAGGCTTGATGAGACTCCCGGAACCATAATTTGCACGCTTGTCCCGGAGTACAACATAAAAAGACCGGAACGAACGCCCTCTTACGAGACGCGTTCTTCCGGTCTTTCCAAGCGGAATCGGCCAAGCATTGGATCTACAGCAGCTGCGTGCGGACGGATAACAAACAGTCGTTATCCACCGGCGGCGAGCAGCTCATCCACCTCGCGCCAAGCGAGTTGGTCCCGCATCGTTACAACGGGTCCGATCACAATCGCAACCGGGCTGCCAAGCCGCCCGGTCTCGGGGTTCTGCGCGATGTCGTCCAGCCGCCCGACGACAACGCGCTGCTGGGCACGCGATCCGCTCTGAATAAGCGCGATCGGCGTGCTGCCGTCTTTGCCGTGGGCGAGCAGCCGCTCGGTGATATGGGGCAGCTGCTGCAATCCCATCAGCACAACGAGCGTTTCGGCGCCTGCCGCCCACGCCCAATCGACCGAGGCGCCGCTCTTGCCGGCGCACTCGTGGCCGGTGACGACAGCGAACGACGCGGCCAGCGTTCGGTGTGTCACCGGAATGCCTGCATAGGCCGGCGCGGCGATGCAGGAGGATATGCCCGGCACGATCTCGAACGGGATCTCACGTTCAGCCAGATGGGCCGCTTCCTCGCCCCCTCGGCCGAACACGAACGGATCGCCGCCTTTAAGCCGGGTCACAGTCAAGCCGCGCTGCGCACGATCTGCGATCAGCGCGTTGATCTCTTCCTGCTTAAGCGTATGAAATCCGGATGCCTTGCCGACATAAAGCAGCTCAGCATCCGGCCGCGCCTCCTTCACCAGCTCTTCGGATACTAGGCGGTCATAGACAATGACGTCCGCCAAGCGGATGGTCTCGAGTCCGCGCACTGTAATCAACTTCGGGTCCCCCGGACCCGCTCCGGTCAAAAACACGAAACCTTTCCCGCTCATCCGCTCTCTCTCCTCCCCAGTAAGCTCCCAATACAGACACTGCCCTTTGACTCACTATCCCATTCGCTCAGGAGCTATAACGCGCAAGCTTTCTTTGATCGGCTATCCCCTTGGCTAAGGAGTTATGCCCTGCAACATGATTAGCAGCCTTCAGGCTTGTCTGTTTCCCAACGTTTGGAGTCTGCAAGCCGCAGTTCCTTTTCCGCTTCGTCCGGCTTAACAGCTCCTGTTTCCTCCAAGCCATCACCATCAAAAAAACGCGACATCGCAACGACCATACTTCCCATGCGCTCTTCCTCGGGATAAAGCATGCGTTCAACGCCTTCCTCATGCAGTGCCTCTGCCGTCACCTTGCCCACCGCAACAGCCAGCACGCCGTTGCTGAAAGCTTCATGAACCTCCTTCAGCCTGCCTAGGCGCGCCGCACAGTCCATCACATAACGCACCTGCACCGTGCTTGTAAAAGCCACTGCGTCCACCGCGCCAGCCATAATCTCCGCAATCAGCGTCTCAACCACATTGCCCTCGGGCGGAATATGCCGGTAAGGGAGCAGCTCCTCGCAGATCGCTCCCCGCGCAGCAAGCGCAGCTGTCACACGGGGAGCCGGATCGCCATACAGCTGCAGCGCAACCCTTCTACCGCTTAACTCGTATGCTTCCATCTCCCGCAGCAGACCTGCTGTCGTCCCGTCATTATCGCGAACGGTCGGCGTATGCCCCAGCTTGCGCAGCACATTGACGGTTTTGTAGCCGCGGGCTGCAAGCTGCATACGGCGCAGCGCATGATGGAACTGCTCCGACAGCCCAAGCCTCTCTGCCGTTTGCAATAACGCCTCCGTCCCTACTCCGGTAGTCAGCAGCATCCAATCGGCCGGCTGCTCGATCAACCGGGTGAGCTGTTCTTCAATGTGTGTGTCGTCGAGAAATACAGTGCCCTGAGCAGGCCGAATGACTGCGGTTCCTCCAAACTTCCCGATCATTCGACTCATTTCCTCTGCTTTTCTCGGACCGGTTACGGCGATTACTCTTCCTTCCAGCCTTGGCATCGGTGACGCCTCCTTGCTCACAATAAGATCCTATACTTGTTACGATACCTTCGAGTTCGCACCGCTTACCTGCAGGATCACATTGCCGTTATCATCCACAAGAACCGGATAGGTTTCGACACAACCGTCATCCGGAGCTTGCACTAAACCGTCATGCAGATCAATCTTCCAATCATGCAGCGGACAATATACGTGATGGTCGCATACAATGCCTTCGGACAGTTTCCCGTTCTTATGCGGACAGCGGTTCTCTACCGCACGGACTGTTCCGTCGGAAAGCTTGAACATAGCTAACTCGATCTCTCCAAACAGAATAACACGTCCACGCCGCTCGGGAAACTCTGAAATATGACCAATTTTAAATTCGTTCATTGGAATCTCTCCTCTCGTCCATCGCAACTCAAACTACGATCTTCAACCGTGCGCATTAACACTCAACATTTCGAGACACCAACCCAGGTAACCAAACACGTTTACGATGTTATTCATCGTTATCTCAAGCATGCCCGGCATATGAATTGAAGCCGTCCTTCTAGCTAAATCTCCATTCATCCATTCAGTGATCGGATCAGTTAGCGCGGTGTGGCGTCGCATGACGGCGGTCCGACCACATAATCGGATCTCTTGATCAGACCGCCCATTTCATTCGCCAATTAGATTGCTGCATCCCCTGCAGCCGCAGCTTCTGGGCTAGCCGGAGCAGTAAGCGCGTCGAACGCTTTGCGGAGATCGTCGCTCTCGACGATTTGCTGCCATGGATCTTTGGTCAGCGCAAGCGTCTTGTCGATGCGCGCGACGAGCGCTTCGCGGTCTTCCTTCGTCTCCAGCGCCTTCTTGATGGCCCCGAGTCCGATGCGGCCCGCCCACTCGCTCGTACGCTCCGCGAAATTGGCTGTCTCCCGGTAAAATTGCAGGTAGGCGCCCGTCCACTCCAGCACTTCCTCTTCCGTCTTCACCTTCACGAGCAGCTCCGCCGCACGCAGCTTCATGCCGCCGTTTCCTCCGACATGAATTTCCCAGCCTCCGTCGATTGCCACAACGCCCAGATCCTTGATCGTCGCTTCCGAGCAGTTCCGCGGGCAGCCGGACACTGCCAGCTTCACCTTATGCGGCGTATTCAGCCGCTCAAACTTCTTCTCCATGTCGATCCCCATCTTGATCGCATCCTGGGTGCCGAATCGGCAGAACGTATTGCCCACGCAAGTCTTAACGGTCCGCAGCGCTTTGCCATAAGCATAACCGGAAGGCATATCGAGCTCTCTCCACATATGCGGGAGATCCTCCTTCTTTACGCCAAGCAGATCGATCCGTTGTCCGCCTGTGAACTTCACCATCGGCACATTATATTTTTCAGCAACGGTTGCGATCTTCTTCAGATCCTCAGGAGTTGTCACACCGCCATAAATCCGCGGCACGACAGAGAACGTGCCGTCCTTTTGAATGTTGGCGTGGTTTCTTTCATTAACAAAGCGCGATTCGAGCTCATCCTCATGCTCCTCCGGCCAAGCCATGCCCAGATAGTAGTTCAATGCCGGGCGGCATTTCGAGCAGCCCTCAGGATTATCCCATTCCATGACATGCATGACTTCTTTGGTTGTTGTCAGATGCATTTTCTTGATCGCTTCGACTACCTCGTCCCGGCTGTGCTTCGTACAGCCGCAGATGCCTTCTTTGATGGTCTTTACATTATCCGCGCCAAGCGTGGATGTGAGGATCGCCTCGACAAGCGGTTTACAGCCGCCGCAGGAGCCGGACGCTTTCGTGCAAGCTTTAATCTCATTCACGCTTACGCAGCTTTGTTCCGTTATCGCCTCGATGATCGTATCTTTTGTGATCCCGTTACAGCCGCACACGATTTCGTCGCCGCTCATATCCGCAACCAGATCCGCGCTCGATACTACAGCTCCGGCACCGCCTGAAGGCCCGAACAGCACTTCCTTCTCGCGGCCGCTGAAATCCTCGCCCTTTCGAATGAGGGAGAACAGCCGTGAGCCGTCCGCCGTATCGCCGAACAGCACAGCGCCGACCACTTTTCCGTTTTGAAAAACAACCTTTTTATAGATCCCGTCCAAATCATCTTGTACCCGCAGCGCTTTGGTGCCTGGCTCATCGGTAAATCTGCCGGCCGAGAACACGTTCACTCCGGATACCTTCAGCTTCGTCGAAACGACCGAGCCGTGATAGCCTTCGTTCTCCACGCCTGCCAGCTGCTTCGCCAGAATCGCGCCCTGCTCATACAGCGGGGCTACCAGCCCGTATGCAATGCCGCGATGCTCGGCGCATTCGCCAACTGAGTAGATGTTCTGCACGCTCGTTTGCAAATGGTCGTCGACCACGATTCCGCGATTTACTTCAATCCCGCTATCCTTTGCCAGCTGCACGTTCGGTTTGATCCCAACCGCCATCACGATCAGATCCGCTTCCACCTGGGAGCCATCCTTGAATGACAAGCCGGTGACCCGTTTCTTGCCAAGGATCGTGTCCGATTGCTTGGACAGAAGGAACTGCATCCCCTGCCGCTCCAGCTCCGACTGCAGCATGCGCGCTGCCGTCTCGTCCAGCTGCCGCTCCATTAAGTAGCCGTGGATATGGACAACCTTCACTTCCATGTTCAAATTAATCAATCCGCGCGCCGCTTCGAGGCCGAGCAGGCCGCCGCCGATCACAACCGCTTTACGGTATTTTTTCGACGTTTCAATCATCGTCTCGCAATCCTTGATATCGCGGAACGCGATCACGCCTTCCTTATCCGCTCCCGGCAGCGGAAGCATGAAAGGCAAAGAGCCCGAAGCGATGACCAGCTCATCATAGGAAACGACTTCTTTCTTATCCGTTGTGACCGTTTTGGCCGCTGTATCGATTGCCGTTGCCGTTTGTCCGGCAAGCAGCGTAATGTTGTTATTCCGGTACCAATCCCAGTCATTTAATACGATATCCTGCATGTTTGCATCACCGGCAAGTACGGACGAGAGCATAATCCGGTTGTAGTTCGGATGCGGCTCCGCGCCAATAATCGTGATGTCGTAACGATGAGGGTTCAGCTTCAACAGTTGTTCTACGAATGATACGCCTGCCATCCCATTACCGATCATGACTAATTTCTTTTTCATACTCTCTCTCCTCCTAATAAAACTTCAAAAGCCTACCCTCTGCTTAGCTGCAAAAAGTAGGCTTCATTGCCATTGTTGCGACACGCCATTGTGTCGACTGGTATTCATTTTCGAGTTACGATATGATTAGTATAGACCGATTTTTCGATGATGTCAATATACTTAACATCATCTTCTCATTTTCCCGTCGACACCACCCCCTCTATGTGTTATATTTTATTACACAGTTTATCGTAATGACCGGTGAAAAGAGGTGAACACCCGATGCTTAAAGCGATCATGCTGGTGGAGGAGGCGGCGAAGCTCATTACCCTCCACAGCCTTAGGCAGAACTGCCGCACCCTTCATACTGCAAGAACCGATCATGAGATGCGCTCGCTTGTCAGCGTTGTTGACGCCGTTGTGCTGCATGTTCCATTAGAGCGGATGCTCGAATGGCAGGCCGCAGTTTCCGGAATCCGGCGCCTCCCTCTATTATGGATATGCAACGAAAGCGAGTTCCCTAAGGAAATGGACTGGGGTTATACGCTGGACGGTGTCCTCTATCCTTCCATGACCACCACCGAGATGCAGTTCGCGCTTAAATGGGGCATCCGAACCCACCACCAGCGCAAACGCTGGATGGAAGAGCGGGAACAGTTATTGCAGCGGCTCGAAGAACGGAAATGGATCGATCAGGCCAAGGCGGTTTTATGCGAAATCAAAGGCATATCCGAGGCCGAAGCATACGATTTTCTGCGCAAGCAGGCGATGAATGAACGCAAGCGGATCGGGGATATCGCCGCATCGATCGTAAAGGTATACCAATTAATACATGGATAACATGACATGGATAACAGCATGAATTGATTTAAAAAAACTTATGTAAGATATATTGACATAGAATCTCGAACTCGCATATAATCCATATAAGTTCACAATGTCGTGACCCATATTTCGGCAATGCACACCGTCGTGCTGCCGATGGCAATGAAGCCGGATTGCAATCAGAGTAGGATTGCAGTGCGGCTTTTTATGTGTGAAGATTCCGTTACGCACCGATGTTCAGGCAAGTTCAAGCAGACAGCGGCAATCAGCCGGAGACATTCAGACAGGGATTAACAGAGGCATTAACAGAGCAATAACCAGAAGAAAAACCAGAGAAAGAACCCGAATGTTTAAAATGGAGAGGAGTTTTTACTATGATGGATCGGAAAAGCTTTTTGAAAAGCGGTCATTCCCCTTCACTGCTTAGCTCGTTCTTATACTTTGATGTCAGCTTTATGATTTGGGTGCTGCTCGGGCCGCTCGTCGTTGTCATTATGGCCGACTATCCAATGGATGCCGCACAGAAAGCCAATCTCGTCGCACTCCCGATTCTTGGCGGCTCGATTCTCCGCCTCGTGCTTGGATGGATGACCGATTATATCGGGCCAAAACGGACCGGGCAGATCGGGATGCTGATCACCATGGTGCCGCTCGTGTGGGGCTGGCAGTTCGTCGGTTCTTTGGGCGAGCTTTATATTGTAGCCTTGCTGCTCGGGGTCGCAGGCGCTTCCTTCGCCGCCGCCCTTCCGCTTGCCAGCCGCTGGTACCCGCCGCAATATCAGGGCTTGGCCATGGGCATTGCCGGCGCCGGCAACAGCGGAACCGTCATCACCACCCTGTTCGCGAACCGGATTGCCCAGCATTACGGCAGCTGGGAGGTCGTATTCGGTTTTGCGCTTATTCCGATCGTTATCGTATTTATCGTATTCAGCTTATTTGCCAAGGACAGCCCGAACCAGCCGGCTCCGAAGAAGCTGGCAGACTACGCCTCCGTAGTGAAACAGCGCGATACATGGATGTTCTGTATGCTTTACGCTGTGACATTCGGCGGGTTCGTCGGGATGGCTAACTATCTGACGATTTTCTTCAATACCCAATATGGCCTCAGCGCAGTAAGAGCTGCGGACTTCACCACCATTTGCGTTATTGCCGGCAGCTTCTTCCGGCCGGTAGGCGGCTGGCTCGCCGACAAAATCGGCGGCATTCGGATGCTGATGATGCTGTACGGCGGGGTTGCCATTATGCTGGCTTCCGTAGCCACTTTACCGCCGCTCGCCGTTATTACACCGCTGCTGTTCATCGGCATGATGTGCCTTGGCATGGGCAATGGAGCTGTATTCCAATTAGTGCCGCAGCGTTTCCAGAGCGAGATCGGCATCATGACCGGCATCGTCGGAGCCGCAGGCGGGGTCGGCGGATACTTCCTGCCGAAAATTCTCGGTAATTTGAAGATGATAACCGGCTCTTACACGCCTGGCTTCCTAATACTCAGTGTTATTGCTTTGTCGTGTATCGTCCTCATCTTCATCGTGCAGAACCAATGGAAGAAGACATGGGTCGGCCAAGGCGGCAAAGCCCGGCTTGATCAGAGCACGATTACTTCATAAGAAGGAAACGCCCTGCACTGAGTGCATTTGAACGAATCGAAGAAGGCGATCTGTTTGACGCTTTTGAAGAGTAATGAAACCTATTTCTGACAGGAGGGATCCATATGGCCGCTTCACCCCCCATCGCCGCACAACCGGATACTGACCGGCTTCATTCCCATTGTTGTTATTGCAGCATGCAATGCGGCGTGGATCTGATTCGAACTGAAAGGGATACCGGCCCCGCCTGGGAGGTGAAGCCGAGCCCGGACTTTCCGGTTGCTACAGGGCGACTGTGCCAAAAAGGCTTCAACTCGCTCGGCCACGTTGTTCACCCTGAGCGTCTGCTTGTTCCACAATGGCGCAAGCCTGAGCCCGGCAGTACAGGATCCGGGTGGCATCAAGCCTCCTGGGATCAGGCGCTTGATGAGATCGCCGGCCGCATTCAATCGATCCAGGCGCGTTATGGGCCCGATGCGGTGTCCGTCTTCGGCGGCGGCTCCCTCACAAATGAGGTATGTTATTTGCTTGGCAAGTTCACGCGTGTCGCACTGCGTTCGCGTTATATCGATTACAACGGCCGCTTCTGCATGTCATCCGCTGCTGCAGCCCAAAACAAAGCATTCGGCATCGATCGCGGCTTGAACGTTCCGCTCGAAGAGATCAGCCGCTCCAAGTTCATCATCCTGGCCGGCACGAACATCGCCGAATGCCAGCCAACTATGATGCCGTATTTGCTGGCCGCGAAAAAGCAAAACGCCATTATCGTCACGATCGATCCCCGCCAGACATTAACGTCCAAGATTGCGGATATTCACGTTCCGCTTCAGCCAGGTTTCGATTCTGTATTCGTCAACGCCCTGCTGTATGTCATCCTGCAGGAAAAGCTATATGACCAAGCATTCGTTGAAGAGCATACAAACGGAATCGATGAGATCCATAAAGCGGTAAAGGCGTTTTCACCGGATAAAGTTTCCATGTATACCGGCATTCCGGTGGAGATGATCCGCACGATTGCGCGCGGCTTCGCCAAGGCGGAGAGCGGCATGGTCTTGACTGCGCGCGGCGTCGAGCAGCAGGTGAACGGTGTCGAGCATACGCTCAACTTCATTAATTTATGCCTGCTCACCGGCAAAATCGGCAAGCCCGGCTGCGGGTATGGCGCCGTAACCGGCCAAGCCAACGGGCAAGGCGGCCGCGAACATGGGCTGAAGGCCGATCAGCTGCCCGGCTATCGGATGATCGACGATCCGGCCGCACGCGAGCATGTCGCCGGCGTCTGGGGCATCGATACCGCAGAACTGCCAGGCAAAGGCGTATCGGCTTACGAGCTGTTCGACAAAATCCATGATGGCGAGATCAAGGCAATGATCGTTCTCGGCTCCAACCCGGTCGTCTCAAGTCCGAACAGCGATCGCGCTATCGATGCACTGAAGAAGCTCGAGCTGCTCGTTGTCGTCGATCTGTTCGAGACCGAAACGGCTGAGCATGCACACTGGCTGCTGCCCGGCACCTCGTTCCTGGAGGCTGAAGGAACGCTTACCAATCTGGAAGGCCGTGTATTTCACCGGCCGCAAGCTTTTCTCCCGCCCGGCGAGAGTATGCCTGATTACAAGCTCATCTGTGAGCTTGCGGAGCGGCTTGGACGGGGGCAATATTTTCGTTTCGAGTCGCCCGAAGCGATATTCGATGAGCTTTGCCGCGCCTCAGCTGGCGGCAAAGCGGACTACAGCGGCATGAGCTACAGCCGCTTGCAAGCGGAGAAGGGGCTGTTCTGGCCCTGCCCCGCCCCGGATCACCCCGGGACGCCGCGCATGTTCGAGGACGGCGTATTCCGCCATCCCGATGGCCGCGCGAAGCTGCACGGCATCGTGCCCGGCATGCCGGCCGAAACGACGGATGCACTGTATCCGTATATCTTGACGACCGGCCGGAACGGCAGTCACTACCTGAGCGGCACGCAAACCCGCCGTACCGAGGCGCTGATGAAGAAGACGCCGGTTCCCGTCGCAGAGATCCACCCTTCGCTGGCCGAGAAGCTGCTGCTGCGCTTCGGGGACCGGGTACGGCTGACGACCCGCCGCGGCTCTCTGGTATTCGATGTGAAGATTTCCAAAGAGATTCATCCAACAACCGTGTTCGTGCCGTTTCATTGGGCAGGCGAGCATTCGATCAACCGGCTCACCAATGATGCGCTGCATCCGATCAGCCGGATGCCGGAGTTCAAGATCTGCGCGGTGCGCGTCGAGCGGGCCGACCGCGAAACCATTGCTTCCGACCCGGAGAATGCCGCAGAAACGGCACCCGATCCGGCTCCAGCCGGGAGCAAGTCCACTCGCGCCGGCGCACGGAGGCCGGCTGCGGCATCCAGCTAACGCCTCAGCGGCTGCTTCCTCCGATCCCAGCCGCAAACCGAGCGGGCGCGGCTGCGCGCGGCGAGCGAGGGTCACGGCTGACCACTCCCCACCCTCATGAGCGCCGCCCGTGCCCGCACAATAACAAAAGAACTGCCCTCAAGGAATGGATCCCTTCCGGGCAGTTCTTTTCTTGTTTTCATCCGTTAATATAATGTTCAAACTTTTTAAGCACCTTCGACGGCACCTCAATACCGAGCTCATTCCTGTATTGGAGTTGAAATGCTTGCATAAATTCTACCGCCTTCACGACCTGTCCATCCAGCGTGTAGATTTCGGCGACTTCCAGGCCATACTGCTCATTCAGCGGATCATGCGCCTGGCGTCTCTTCGCGAGCTCAAGAGCTTTGCGATACTCCCGCCTTTGCTTATGCAGGTCGATCAGGTCCGATATCATCCATAAGAAGCGCTGCCGGCACCGCTCTCTTCGATCCAGCACCCACAATGCGTCATACCCGCCAAGCAGCTCCCCTTCATACAAAGCAACCGCTTCGTTCAATGCCGATTCGTCCTTCTCCCCTTGCGCCGCCAATTGCTCGAACCGCTGCAGATCGCTCTTTACGCCTGCCAGCTCCAGCCGGTACATTTTCTGATCGAATACAACCGAGATCCGGTCAGCCAGCGCTGCGTTAGTCAAACTTTTCCGGATTTGATATACACAGGTATGAATATATTTTTTGGCCTTATCATAATTCGAATCGGGGAATATGTCTTCCATTAATTGATCCAGGCTGACCGCTCCATGGAGATATAAATAAATGAACAGCTCTTCCACTTTCACAGTACTCCATCTGGCCAAGCCCAGAGGCCCTTGCAGCGCAAACCGACCGAAGCACTGCATAACAGCGTCTGCCGCCTGCTCGCTTCGCCCCCGCCCGATAGCCGCCTCTCTTCGGCTGCGGACACGGTTCCATGCCTTGAGCAGCCGTTCAGGAATGACCGGCTTCAGCAAATAGTCTGTCGCGCTTACATCGAAAGCGGCCAGCGCATATTGCTCATACGCGGTGACAAACACCACCTCGATCTCCGGCCGTACAGAAAGAAGCTGTTCCGCCATTTTAAGCCCGGTAATTCCAGGCATCTGAATATCGAGAAAAACAATCTCCGGCCGTGTTGTGATGATCGCCTGCAGCGCCTCTGTCGGATCGGAATAAACGTCGATAGATCCAATATCCGGCAGCTTTCCCGTAAGCTCTTGCATTTCATCAAGCGCCGGAAGCTCGTCATCTACGATAACAATGTTAATGCTCATTACGGATGTCCCTCCCCTTCCAAGGAATGCTGAAGCTTACGATCGTGCCCCCGCCTTCGCGCTGTTTGATGCGGAATGACTGACCATAGGTATGGAGCAGGCGGCGATTTATATTTTGCAGCCCGATACCGGTCCGGTCCGCATCCTGTGAATAGGAGGAGCCCGTCATTACTTCAGCTATCCGTTCCGGTTCCATTCCTTTCCCGTCATCGGCGATCGTGATCACCACTTGGTCCCGTTCGATCATTGTACGAATCCATACATTCCCTCCGGCGGGCTTCTCCATTAATCCATGCCGCACGGCATTCTCGACTAACGGCTGGATGACAAGCGGCGGCAGCATGAAATCTGCGGCTTGCAGTTCATAATGAACGGACAACCGATCCCCAAAGCGCGCCCTCTCCAGCGCAAGATACGCTCTGACAAGCTGAATTTCTTTGTCAAAGGTTATCATTTGCTCGCGATTTTCAAAATCAAAGCTTCCTCTCAGAAAATTGCTGAGCTCGCGAAGCAAGCTTTGCGTTTGTTCGACATCCCGTTTACTCATCCATATGATTGTATTTATCGCATTATACAGAAAATGAGGCTTGATCTGGGCACGCAGCATGGAAACCTCCGATTGCACGAGCATCGAAACGCTCCGTTTCAACTGGACAAGCGTCCGGACCCTTGCCCTCAATTCATTCCAATCGTAAGGCTTCAGAATAAAATCATTCGCCCCTGCGGCAAATCCAGCCTCGTGAAA
Source organism: Paenibacillus abyssi (assembly GCF_014640295.1). Taxonomy (GTDB): domain Bacteria; phylum Bacillota; class Bacilli; order Paenibacillales; family Paenibacillaceae; genus Paenibacillus_D; species Paenibacillus_D abyssi. The sequence goes on from NZ_BMGR01000002.1 coordinate 174,895, forward strand.
GTGATACTCCGTACCCGCCGTAACAATCAGAATCGGCAGCTCGACTTGACTGTAGCTTTTCCTAATCACCCTGCACAGCTCAAATCCGGACATGCTCGGCATCATGACATCCATGATACACAGATCAAAGCGGTTTCCTCCCTTGAGCGCCTCCAATGCCTCTTCGCCGCTTTCGGCACTCACATAACCGAAACCTTCGCCATCCAGCATATTGCATAAAATTTTCAGGCTGACATAATCATCATCGACAAGTAGGATCCGGAACTCATTCTTTCCTTCGAACCGCGCGGCTTCCTCTTTGCTCCTCTTCGTTTTATCACCACCGCCTGCAGCCACTGGTTCCACACTGACCTCATCGGTTTGAAGCTGATTATCCAGCGAATAAGGCATCGAAAACCGGAAACGGCTGCCCTCCCCAACAACAGACTGGACCTCGATCCGTCCCCCATGGAGTTCGACCAGTTGCTTTGTAATGGACAGCCCAAGGCCAAGGCCTTCGCTGTAACCGCCCGGCCTATGAACATCCTGCTCATAATCTTGGAAAATGACGCTTAGCTTGTTCGGAGATATGCCTCTCCCGGTATCCGCAACGGTAATCCATACCTCATTTCCCATACGCTCACCGCTAATTCTAATCTCGCCTGTATTGGTATGCTTATAAGCGTTATCGATCAAATTATACAAAATTTGCATCAGCCGGTTCTCGTCTGCCTGCAAGATATAATGATTAAGCGGAAGGCTGTTCATAACCTTCACATTTGTTTTCCTGTATAGATGCCGGAACACTTCAAGCACGACATCGACTGCGCGGGCTAGATCTACCGGCACCCTTAAGAGCTTGATTCTGCCCTGCTTAAGCTGCTCATAGTCAAGGATATCCTTCACGAGAAAGGAGAGCCTTCGAGCCGTTAAGGCAATTAACCGCAGGTCTTCTTGCTGTCTTTCCTGTATCGATTGACCGCCTCCTTCCAATATCGACTGAGCGATATTCATGATGGCATTGAGCGGCGTCTTGAACTCGTGGGAGGTTTTGACCAGAAATTCATCCTTGTCCCTGTCCTTTTGCTTTAATTGGCGGGATAGCTCCTTAATCGTTATATAAGCTTGAGAATGCCGCCTCGACAGAAATAATCCTTGCGTAAGCACAAAAATTGGAATGGCAATCGGCGGCATTTCATATAAGTCCACGCCCATTTCCATACTGACAAACAGATTCAGAATGAACTGCAATGCCGCTACAATACCGACATAGAGATAAAAGGAGCCTGGAATTTTCCGCGCCAGGACACGCACCAGTATGATTGTTATGAGGATCAAATGCAGAAAGACGAGAATGAAAAAAATATAGGCCACGAATGAAAAAATAGCCACACCCGTTACTAAAGTAAAAAGTGCCAGCCCTATACTGAACCACTTGGACCAGATCAGCAGCTTTTTCGAAAAGGGCTGGTCTAACACGTGATAAAGATAGCCAATCAGCGCCCAATAAGTAAAGATGGAAGAAACCATCTGAATTCTAGTGAACCATTCATAGGAGATAGCCGGATACATCGTGAACAGCAATTTTTCACTATGGGTAACGATAAATGCCGCCCCGCAAAAGCATAACATCGCGAAAAACGAGGAAGCTTTGTCCCACCTGCGCTGAAAGCTTAAACCTAAAAAATAGATGCCGAGCAGCGCCAACGAAGAGGCCAGAGCGGTGTCATAGCTTTTGTTGCGCTGTTCCATATCGTTGATCGCATCGTATTTGCCTAATAAAAGAGAAGATGTGATGCCGCTGGAGAGGTAATGGAAATTGGCCATCTGAACCACAATATCAGCTTCGCCGGTGCTTGCTTGGAAATAAACGGTATACGGTTTATTGCGGGGAATCGCGTCCCCCTTCGTCGTTGCGGGCGATCCGCTGGACCCCAGCAGCTCACCGTTAACGTACAATTTGCTGGACGTGCGCAGATTGGTCATTTTCAGGCCGTAGACTGTGGTGCCGTCATGCTCAGGCAATCGCAATTGAACCCGGTATGTCGCATAACCGTGCCTTTCCCAATGTGTATCACTTAACAACGGTACGCTCCATTGCGAAGGTACATCGATATATTCCGGTCCGATGGCTGAAACCGGCAGCGGGAAATGACTCGGGAGAAGCAGCCGGTTCCAATAAAATTCCCACTGTCCATCGAGCTCGGCCGTTGTAAGCGAATCAAATTCGCAGCCGCTCAGGTCAATCCATCCAGGCGAAACTTGGGAACATGAATCCTTCTGATAGATTAGCAGGGGGAGAAGCAGCGCGGCAAGCATTACAGCCACCCATACAACATATGAAGAACGCCGCAAAAGGGAAGAATATCGCTTTTTCATGGCTTCTGATTCTCTCTTAATTTAAAGTGGCTTTAGTAATTCCTTCATCATAGCCGCTCCTGCCATTTATGTCCAGTTATTATGGATGACTTGAAAGTGGTTCATTCAGCCTATTTTATATAGTAGGACTTGTCGAATATAATGTAATTTGCCGATTTACCGATAAATAGGTAGAATATATCATTGACAGATAATATGATGGAGGAAACGATGATGGGATGGTATCATAACCGCAGTGTAAAGACAAAATTGATTGCCACGCTTGGACTGGTCATGCTGCTTGCATTTGGCGCATTGATCGGTACGAATGTGATTCAGCTTTATAATGTAAGCATTGCAAATGGAGAGTACGCCGCCAGGGAAGAAGCAATGAAAGGAGCCGCGGGCTTCGAGAAGCAATTGAATGCCTATTCGTCATCGCTCCATACCTTGGAGCAGCTGCTCATCGACGCAAGTAAGGAGCAGTTGCTCAGCCGCGAAGATGCCGTGCAGATCCTCACTGCAGAGCTGCTGCGCCATCCGCATGCCCAAGGCATATTCACCATTTGGGAGCCAAATACATTTGACGGACAGGATGCAGCGAATAAAAACAATCAAGGATACGGCGATGAGAGCGGCCGATTCTCGCCATTTATTACGCGCAGCGGCGATACCGTTGCCGTCGCGCCGCTGTCAGGTTACGAAACAGAGGGAAGCGGCGATTACTACCTCATTCCGAAATCGACCAAGCAGCCTTATTGGGGGGAGCCTTTTCCGTTTTCAATCAATGGCGCAGAAAAGGTAATGACTTCAATCGTCCTGCCCATTCTTGATGAACAGGAAACATTTCAAGGCATCATTGGCATCATGTTATCCCTGGAGCAGCTGCAGCAGACAGCCATCGAATTGGATCCTTTTGGCGGATTCACCTCGATCATCTCAAGCGATGGCATGATGGTTGCAAATGGAAGATATCCCGACGAAATCATGACCCATTACGGCGAGCATAGCGAGGAACGCAGCCTTATATGGTCGAGTGTGCAGCAGGGAGATCTGACGCACTATTCGCTGGATCGTTCAGGGGCTGAAGTCATCCGCCTCTTCACTCCCGTCTTCATAGATGAAGTGGAAAACCCTTGGATGCTGTCTACGGTCATTAACAGATCCGTCATTCTGGAAGGCTTTTATAATGAATTAACGAACTCTATTATTATCGCAGTCGTCGCTTTGCTGCTGCTTGCCGCACTTCTCTATTTCAGCATTCAATCTATTGTGAAGCAGCTAAGAGCAGTTAATGCGATGTCGCAGCGATTGTCCGAAGGCGATTTTACGAATAAGCTCACGGTCAAGCATCGCGATGAATTCGGATTAATGGCCGGGCATTTGAATGACATGATTGAAAATCTGCGCCAAACGGTGCGAAAAGTAAGCGAGCATTCGCTGTCCGTTGGCGCCACATCGGAGCAGTTGATGGCCAGCGCAGAGCAGACAAGCCAAGCCGCCGAGACGATCGCTTCTTCGATTCAGGAAGTCGCTTCCGGCGCGGAAACACAGCGCCAGAACGCGCAGGAGAGCTCGCGCGCGATGACGGAGATGGCTGTCGGCATCCAGCGAATCGCGGAATCCGCTTCAAGCGTTTCCGATTCGACATCGGCTGTATCGGGGAAAACGCGTGAAGGACATTCACATATCCAATCCGCAGTTCAGCAAATATCGGTTGTAGCCGCCTCAGTGGAATCGTCATCCGAGGTCATCAAACGGCTCAGCGAGCAATCGGATACGATCGGGAAATTCGTTCAGGTGATCACAGGCATCAGCTCCCAGACGAATATTCTTGCCCTGAACGCAGCGATCGAAGCCTCACGGGTGGGCGAGCATGGACGCGGCTTTGCCGTTGTGGCGGAGGAAGTCCGCAAGCTGGCCGTTCAATCGAATGAGGCTGCCATACAGATTGCCGAGCTCGTCGAAAGCATCCAGCTTGAGACGAAGCAGGCTGTGGAAGCCATGCAGCAAGGCAGCGTTGACGTTGCTCAAGGCGTCCGCAGCGTGCAAGAAAGCGGCCAGATCTTCGCCTCCATTCTGCACGAGATGGAAACTGTCAGCACGCAAATCAGCGAGGTTTCCGCCGCCGCAGAACAGATGTCGGCAAGCAGCGAGCAGGTCTCCGCGACGATCACCCAGCTGGAACATATCGCGGATACGTCGGCGGACAACGCCCAAAGCGTCGCCTCCGCATCCGAGGAACAGCTCGCCACGATGGAAGAGATCAACGCCGCAGCCACCTCCTTATCCGCTATGGTTCAGGAATTGATTGAATTGATGGAGAAATTCAAGACTTAAGTTAGCCGATGAATATTAGATAAGAAGAAGGGGGTGTCCCATAAGTCATCGATGATGACGATGGGATAGCCCCTTTCTCTTAAAAGCATTGGTTGTACCGCATGCACTGCGCAGTCGAATGTTCTTCCGATCGCTGTTGTTCCCGGATTCCCTTGCATGAACAGGCCGAGGTCGGAATCCGGGAACAAAGGCGACCGCTGACGCTTCTCCAGAATCATTCGATCTGCTTCGTTTAGGCGTAACCGTTTCTTTTCTAAAAACAAACAAACAGAAGCCTTTCCTTGTTAACATGTAAACCCTTTATTTCTGTACCTTCCAGCGCTGGTGCGATTTACTTGTTTCAAAACGGCTGCTAGAAGTGAAGTAATCGTATGATGCTTATTGCAGGTAAGGGGTTTTTATCATGTGCTCAAGAGATCATCACTTTGACAATATAAAGTTTTTTCTTATCGCTCTGGTTGTCATCGGCCATACGATTGAACCATTAATCGATGATCAATATATGAAGTCTATTTATTTCGTGATCTATACCTTCCATATCCCGCTATTCGCCTTTATATCCGGTTACTTCTCCAAAAAGATAGAGGCCGGCGATTATACGGAAAAGATCATCAGCAGATTAGCCGTTCCCTATGTGCTGCTTGAGCTCGCGTATTCTCTGTTTGATTATTTTTTGTTCAAACGGGAACAATTTGTTGTTTCATTTTTTACTCCGTACTGGATCATGTGGTTCTTATTCAGTTTAATTCTATGGAAGATTATTCTTCCCTACGTGATCAAGTTTCGCTTTGCGCTGCCCTTATCGATCATCTTAGCCATCCTGATCGGTTATGCCGAAGATGTTGGTTATTACGCGAGCATCTCCCGGACCTTTGTCTTCTTCCCGTTTTTTCTTGCGGGATATTACTTCGACAAACGATATTTGGATAAGCTTTATGCACCTGTTTTCCGGTTTTCATCGGCTGCAGGCTTTATCATCCTATTTCTTGCATTCTACTATTATGGGTCTGAAATAAATGTACAATGGTTCTACGGCAGTGTGTCCTACGCAGCGCTTGGTCTACATGAGTGGTATGCCGGTATGTACCGCTTCGCTTTGTTTTTATTATCTGTTGTCATGGGCTTCTGCGCCATCCTGTTAATTCCAAGGAACAAAGTCGCTTTCTTCACAGATATGGGCAGGAACACGCTCTATGCTTTCTTGCTTCACGGATTCATCATACGGTATCTGTTCCATGCCGGTTTCTATGGTCAGATGACCACACCATCCGACAGATTTTTGCTCATTCCGCTTGGCTTCTCCCTGGCTGCTGCATTGTCGCTGAATAGGGTTCAAACCTTATTCGCCTGGATGGCCCAGCCTAAGCTCGACTTTATTTTTAAAGACGTCCACAGGAATTCATCCGTTACAAGGAGCTCACAAATGACCAAAAGAAGCTGATTGCGATACTCGATTAAATGAAGCACTTATCAAAAAAGACTCCCCAATTTATCAATTTATGGAGGAGTCTTTATTATCATGCCATGAAGCCCCGCTAGCAGCGCCTCATTCACGCAGATAACGCGCATACGCTTCAGGCGTATTCAAATTCTCGAAAGCCTGGGATTCCGCCTCTGTCCTTGGCTCGACAGTGACCGTCTTCAGCTGTGACATCAGCCGCATGAAACGGTAATCGCCCTGCTCAAGCAGCTGCCCGGCAGCAGCGGCAGCGCGTGTGTGAACCAGCGCATGGAACGGCTGTCCGGCCGCATGTACGGCATCGACCTCCCCATCCGCACGCTCAAGCATTCGCTTCAGCAGCGATTTGCTGATCTGCGGCATATCACAAGCGATTATGAAGGCATAACCTTCCGGCATCTGAGCAAGACCCGCCTGCAGCCCGGCCAGCGGTCCGCAGCCCGGATAAACATCCGAAGCAAAGCTTACATCCTGCCATCCCTCCGTATCGCATTCCGCGAGCCTTTTGCGGTACAACTCGATCCGTTCCTCACTTCCAGCGGAGATCGTCACCGATTGACAGAGTCGATGAAGCCCGGTCACCATATGCGCAAGCAGCGGCCGGCCCCCGATGGGAAGCAGCGCTTTGTCGCTGCCCATGCGTGTGCTGTTGCCGCCGGCAATAATTAATCCGTGTATCGGAAGCTTGTCCATACGTCACTCCACTGCTGCATACAGATTACATCGGGAGACCTTTGCCCGTTTGCTGCAGCTTATCCCATATTTTACGATGCATACTGAAGCGCACACATAGAGCATTCGGCAGCTTGCGGTGATGCTTTCCGAGCTGATAACCCGCAATTTTAGCAAAGGATTCTGCGATCATCACCGGTATCCAGTGCCATTTCCGCTCATGATGCAAAGCTTTCAGTTGGTTCAGCAGCATTCGTTTCCCTTCATTGCCAACTTTCGAGTAGGCGTAGATCCAGTCGTTGTTCCTCATCGAGACGCCGTTGTCAAAAAACCGCCGGAACTGCTGCTGCAGTGAATAATCATGGGAATGGATCACCTTAGCTTCAGCACTGTAGTAGATGCCGTACCCTGCAAGTACGCACTTCGCCGCCATAAACAGATCCTCGTTAAAAATGACCGGCTCCGGAAAACGGCCCATCTCCATAAACATATCCTTGCGGATCGCTGAGCATACATTGGAGCAGAAAAAGGTTTTGATCCCCATTCGCGGCAGATCAGACTGATCCTTCATCATGGATTGTTCCGGGTAATTGAAGCTGCGGGCGAGCCTCTCTAAAACCGCCGCATCAGGCCTTGCCAGCTGCCTGCCATACACGCAGGCCACCTTCTTGTCTGCCAGGGGCCGGGCCAATGCTTCCAGAAGCTGACCCTCCTGGGGCATTGCATCTTGGGTCATAAACACAAGAATATCGCCCTTTGCCTGGGCAGCCGCATAATTACGCGTTCCGCCGTGGTCGAATTCGCTTTGCAGTATTGTGAATACCCTGGCACCGCCGCGCTGTGCAAGCTCTGCTGTACCATCGGACGAAGAGGAATCGACCACAATGATTTCCAATGGAGGCAGCGTCTGCCCTTGTAAACGGGTTAACAGCTCTTCAAGCGACGGGCCTGCATTATAAGTAGGAATGATAACCGATATCCGATTTGAGCCCTGCTCATCAATAGGCATTTTTATTCATTAAACCTTTCGTTACCGTCTTCATAATGATCTTCAAATCAAAGAAGAACGACCAGTTCTCGATGTAGAAAAGATCATGCACGATCCGCTCTTCAATGGAGGTGTCGCCGCGCAGTCCGTTCGTCTGCGCCCACCCGGTAATGCCCGGACGAATATGATGTTTGATCATATATTTGGGAATCTCTTCTTTAAATTGCTCTACGAAGTACGGGCGTTCCGGACGCGGACCCACGACGCTCATATGACCGATCAATACATTGAAAAATTGGGGCAGCTCGTCAATGCTGGTGCTTCTAAGAAATGCGCCGAATTTCGTCCGCCTTGGATCATTCTCTACAGTCCACTGCGTATCCGATGTTTTGCCATCGGATAGATGCATGGAACGGAACTTATACATAAGGAACGTCCGGCGGTTCAGCCCCATACGCTCCTGTTTGAAAAGCACCGGTCCCGGAGAGGTCAGCTTGATGCCTATAACGGCAAATAGTATGACCGGCAGCGTAATCATAATTGCAGCGAGCGAGAACACAATATCAAAAGCCCGCTTCAATATGCGATTGTTCAGTTCATCAAGCGGAATATCCCTCACATTAATGAGCGGCATACCGGCAAAATTGTCGAAAAACGGCCGCGCCGGCAGCAGATCGAAATAATCGGGGATAATCAACGTTTTTACGCCGGCCTTCTCGCACTGTTTAATAATGCTGGCATATTTGCTATGTGCTCCGAGCGGCAGCGCTATAATCACTTCATCGATCAGCGGATTGGCAAGCACATCCTCCAGTTGATCAATTGTCCCAATGATCGGTTTGAGATGGCGGTGTTCGGGAGCGTGCTCGGCGTGATGGTCATCCAAAAATCCGAACACATCATATCCCAGCTCCGGATGCTGCTGCAGGCCTTCATAGAAGCTGCGCCCGACAGCGCCGGCTCCCAGGATCAGGACAAACTTCTTGTTGTAGCCTTTGCGGCGGAGTCTGGACAGCGAGCTTTTCACAATGAACCGGTATAGAATCAATGCGGAAATATTCATAACAAAGAAGATAAGGAGGAATTCCCTCGAAATATGTACTTCTTTGGCTGCATACAGCATGCTTAACAAGCCGAGGAAGCTGAACGCGTGCACCTGGAAAATCTTTAATATATCAAAAGAAAAGCTCTTTCTTCGCTTTGGCGCATAAAAGCTGACGTAAAATCCGATCAGGATCGCGGCAAACGAATAGATCGTTCCCCAGAGCAAATAGTTCTTGAAAGGAAGGGAGTTGAACGAATCCACCCAGCCGCTGTAGAACTTCACCCAATATGCAGCCAGAAAAACGATCAGCATGACGGATAGATCAGCTAATATATAGAGTTGTGTCAGAAACCGTTGGTTCTGCCGAAGCATCGGCACCCCACCCTTACCTTATAAATTCTCGATTCTATTAATCAATACTCTCTTAATTTTAACAAAAAAAGAATAGAGAACCAACCTAAAATTCTCCATTCTTCTACATTTCCCTTCATTTTCTACCTAATATCGAACGTCGTTTCCGCAAGAAATGGGGAAACTTGCGCAGGATAAACGGCCAGCATCTCAACAGACCGGGTTCTAATACCGCGATATAACCTAGCTTGGCCAATTCAGAAACAAGCAGTAGCGGCAGCAGCCAGAACCAATGCCAACCCGCAGGCTCATTTTTAATCAGCGTGAAGAACCGGTTCTGATAGGAATGCCGGCGAACAAACAGCGGGATTGACCGGCGGCCGCCCTTCTTCCAACCTCTGCGATGATAAGCCTTGGCTGAGGGGACATAGATCGCTTTCCACCCGAAGTGCTGTGCCCGCCATGCAGCGTCGACATCTTCTTTATAAGCGAAGAACACCTCATCGAAGAACTGGCCATCATACGAGACATCAAGCATCATCGTCTTTCGATAGACAGCAGCGGCGCCTGATACGCCGAATACCTCCTGCTCTGATTGCCACGCGACAGCGGGTTCCCCCGCCCCCAAGTCGTAGGCCTGACGGTTTCTCCGCATCGCCAGTCCGGCGCTGTCCATCGTATCCGGCTGTTCCGCCGATACGAGCTGTCCCGTGGCGCTTCCGACCTCTGGCCTTTGATCCATATAACCGACAATCTCCGACACATAATCGGGATGGAGCGTCACATCCGGATTCAGCACAATGACATAATCGCTGTCCGTCTGCGCCATTGCCTGGTTTTGCCCGCCTGCGAAGCCGTTATTCACCTTATTGGCCGTTAACCGGACTTGTTCGCCAAACTGGTGCACAATCCGGCAGGTTTCATCAGAAGACGCATTGTCAACGACGATGATGGATGTTATGGGAAAGGACTGCTTTAAAACAGCCTGCAAGCAGTCCTTAATATCAGATGCGCTGTTATAGGTTACAATACATACACTGACTGTACTCATCGATCCGATCACTCACAATCTTTAAGATAACACACCAGCGCTTCTCTCCAATGTCTTAGCGGGCTCAGATCATTACTGCGTATCCCGCAGTGATCCATAACGGAATACGCAGGACGAGGGGCCGGGCGAGGGAAATCCGCCGTCGAACATGGCTCTACCTGAACCGATTGTCCGCTTGCTTCGAAGATCTCTTTGGCGAATTCATACCATGAGCATACACCCGTATTGGAAGCATGGTACAAGCCGAATTTATCCGTATGTATCAGCTCAATGATGAACTGCGCCAGATCATAAGTGAAGGTCGGAGAACCGACCTGATCTTGCACCACCTTGAGATGATCTCGCTCCTGCGCCAGCTTCAGCATCGTTTTCACAAAATTATTCCCATACCGTCCATATAACCAGGAAGTACGAACAATAAAATAACGGTCATGCAGCGTTTGAACCAGCTGTTCGCCTGCCAGCTTCGATTTGCCGTACACCGTTTGCGGATTGGTCGCATCATACTCATTGTAGGGTATGGAAGCCGCCCCATCGAACACATAATCCGTGCTAATATAACATAGCTTCGCGCCAACCTCGCGAGCCGCAACCGCGATATTTCGTGTTCCGGCAGCGTTTACTCGAAAAGCCTCGTCCGGTTCGGATTCGGCTTGATCAACTGTGGTATAAGCAGCGCAATGAATGACAGCATCCGGTTTGTTGAGAAGCAGCGCGCGTCGGCAGTCTTCCAAGTCGGTGATATCCAAATCCTCGCGGCCGCAGCCGATGATTTCCATATCGCTTTCCGATTTCCATAACACCAGTTCACGGCCAAGCTGGCCGCCCGCGCCGGTAACGAGAATTTTTCTTATCGAAGCCGTCATTGCCCAGTCCCCAACCGATCCTTGTATTGTACGGTATAATAGTGCTGATATGATCCGGATACGACCTGATCCATCCACTCTTTATTGTTCAGATACCACTGAATCGTTTCCTTCATGCCGCTCTCATAGACATATTTCGGGCTCCATCCCAGCTCGCGGCGAATTTTGTCCGCATCAATTGCATAACGGCGGTCATGGCCGAGGCGATCTTTTACATAAGTAATGAGGGTCTCCGGCTTGCCCAGCTCACGCAGGATCGTCTGCACAACCTGAATGTTGTTTCGCTCATTGCTGCCGCCCACATTATATACCTCGCCATCGCGTCCTTTGTGAAGCACCAGATCAATTGCACTGCAGTGGTCTTCCACATAGAGCCAATCCCGCACATTCAGCCCGTCGCCATATACAGGCAGCGCTTTGTCCTGAAGCGCATTTTGAATCATCAGTGGGATCAACTTCTCCGGGAATTGAAACGGTCCATAGTTATTGGAGCAGCGTGTGATCTTTACCGGAAGCCCGAACGTTTCATGATAGGCGCGGACAAGCAGATCAGCCCCTGCTTTGCTTGCCGAGTATGGGCTGTTCGGAGCAAGCGGTGTCTCTTCCGTGAATAGACCCGTTTCTCCAAGCGTCCCGTACACTTCATCCGTAGACACTTGGACGAACTTTTTCAGTCCAGCCTGCTTCGACAGCTCGAGCAGCGTTTGAGTACCTAAAATATTTGTGCGGACAAAAATATCCGGCTGCAAAATGCTGCGATCGACATGCGATTCCGCCGCGAAGTTGATAACAGCATCCAGTCCTTCTGCAAACAGCGGCTCGAGCGCCGTCCTGTCGGCAATATCCGCCTTCACAAAACGGTAATTTGGATGGTGTTCAATCGAGCGCAGATTTTCCAGGTTCCCGGCATAAGTCAGTGCATCCACGTTAATAATTTGATAGTCCGGGTAATTCTTGATCATATACAGCACAAAATTGCTGCCGATAAACCCGGCCCCGCCGGTAATTAGCACTTTCACGCGTAACTCACCCTTTGTAAATGAAATTGTGCTCCGCATCTGTCAACATTGGATGTTTTGTGTCCTTATCAGACAATATTGGGGCAGAAGTAGGCCAATCAATTCCGAGTGTTGGGTCGTTCCACGCAATCCCGCGATCATGATCTGGCGAATACAGCGCATCGACTTTATACATCACTTCACAGTTCGGAACAAGCGTGCAAAAGCCATGAGCAAACCCTTGGGGAACAAGCAATTGCCTTTTATTCGCTGCGCTTAATATAAATCCTTGCCACTGACCGTAAGTAGGCGAGCCTTTCCGGATATCCACTACAACATCGTAGATGGACCCTGCTGTACAGCGAACCAGCTTCGTCTGTGCCTGTGGATGCAGTTGATAGTGAAGCCCGCGCAGGACGCCGGCTTCTACGGATAGGGAATGATTATCCTGGATAAAGGTTTGCATGATCCCATGCTTTTGATACGTTTTTTCATTATAACTTTCCATAAAGAAGCCGCGATGATCTCCAAACACGGCAGGTTCGATTAATTTCAAATCAGGAAGATGGGTTTCGAGGATAATCACTGCTGCCTACTCCCCCTTAATATTTCAGCGTTCCGAATTCCTCGCCAAAAACAATATCTTTGGCAAGCTCATTCGCACGAGCCAGTGAAGCGTGAGTTCCTGCATCGGTCCACCAGCCCTGAAGAATATCATATGATAGTTCATCGGCTTTAATATAGGCATTATTAACATCCGTAATTTCCAATTCTCCGCGGCCTGAAGGCTTTAATGTTCGGATGATATCAAACACACGGCTATCATACATATATATGCCGGTTACCGCAAATTTACTCTTAGGCTGTTGTGGTTTTTCTTCAATGGACATAATCCGGTCATTAGACAGCTCCGGTACACCATAGCGCTGCGGGTCATGAACCTCTTGAATAAGAATTTTAGCCCCGCGGCCCTGATTCTTGAAATTTTGGACAAATGGGCTGATGCTGCCCTCAAACACATTATCTCCTAAGATAACGACCATTTGATCACCATTGACGAAATGCTCCGCCAACCCCAGCGCTTGTGCAATCCCGCCTGCTTCATCCTGTACCTTATAAGTGAAGTTCAATCCAAATTCACGGCCGCTTCCAAGCAGATTCACGACATCGCCCATATGTTCTTTGCCTGTGACGATCAGGATATCGGATAGCCCCGCCTGCTTCAGCTTGTGAACAGAATGAAAAACCATCGGGTATTTGCCAATCGGAAGAAGGTGCTTATTTGTCACCTTAGTTAACGGATAGAGACGGGAACCTGTCCCCCCGGCAAGGATAATGGCTTTCAAATCGACCCACCCCTTTAATCGCTATGTACAGCATGATAGTTATTTACTGCGTCACACCGCTTATTCTACCGATGCTATAGTAAGAAATGCCCAATTGCTCCGCTTCATCAGGGATAAAGCAATTTCTTCCATCCACGATGATCGGACGTTTCAACAGTTCTTTATATTTCTCTAAACCAAATGACACAATCTCTTCCCATTCCGTTACAATCATCATAGCATCGCTTTTTGTAACTGCCTCTTCAATGGATTGACAGTAGCTAACGCTATCCCCGAGTACCTTTCTAGCCAATTCCATAGCTGCAGGATCATAGACTTTCAGCTTCATTGCAGGATATTTAGCGATCAGCTTTTTAATGATATTCAATGAAGGCGCTTCTCTAATATCATCCGTGTTCGGCTTAAAGCTTATGCCCAACATGGCGATCGTAGCCGCATTCAAATCATCTACCGCCTCTTCCAGCTTTGAAATCACCTTTTGATATTGGTTCTTGTTTACATTAATTACTTCCTGCAGCAGCTTGAATGTAATGCCTTTGTTCTCTGCTATTTTTAGCAGCCCTTTTGTATCTTTTGGGAAGCAGGCACCCCCAAAACCAATACCAGCCTTTAAAAATTTGCTCCCTATTCGGGTATCCAGCCCCACTCCCGCTGCAATTTCATTAATGTCTGCACCGACTAATTCCGCAATATTGGCGATTTCATTAATGAACGAAATCTTCATTGCGAGGAATGAATTTGAAGCATATTTAATTAACTCCGCACTTCTAATATCGGTTGTTTGCACAGTCGTTTTTAATGGCTTATGCAACTCCTGCAGAATCTGTTCCGCTCTGGGCGAATCTATGCCAATAATGACGCGGTCCGTATGAAAAAAATCTTCTATTGCCGAGCCCTCTTTTAAAAACTCCGGAACGGAAGCCACATCAAATTCAATGCTTTTATCAGTCATATTCTGTTTAATGATTCGTTTAACTTCATCAGCAGTGCCTACCGGCACAGTGCTCTTATTCACGATTACTTTATAACTGTTAATCGATTGACCAATCGCTTTAGCAACTGCATGCACACCCGAGAGATCAACATTCCCGTCAGGCAGCGACGGGGTACCGACCGCAATAATAATAACATCTGATTGTATGATTGCATAATGGGCATCCGTTGTGAAAACAATCCGGTTAAGACATTTATTTTTTACGACCAATTCACTTAAACCAGGCTCATAGATCGGGATGATCCCTTGATTCAGCCGATTAACTTTGTCCTCATCTATGTCTGCACAGATTACCTGATTTCCCAATTCAGCAAAACAAACCCCTGAAGTGAGCCCGACATATCCTGTTCCGATCACTGCAATATTCATCAACGTTCACCACTTTTTATGAGATCTGTTTGCCTTTTTCTTTCTTATTATGCTCGTAGGTATCATCCATCGTTACCGGTTGGCTAAGCTCTACTTTTTTAACCCGATACAACGTTTCCTCAAGAAGCTTTCTATTATTGGAGATCAAGTCTGCAACAAGTCCCAAAGTTCCTAATTGAAACCCGACAATCATCATAACAGCGGCCAGAATAAGGGATTGAATATGGCCATCTCCGCTTCCTGTAAGGAAAAAATATAAATATCGCATTCCGATTAAGACCCCGATAATAGAAGAGATAATACCTGCGGTAACAAACACTCTCATCGGTCGATACATCGTATACATCCGAACAATTGTTTTGGCGGAACGTTTCATATAACCGGAAATGCTTTTAAATAAGCGCGATTCTCTTAGTTTACCATTTGTGCCAATTTCTACATGGCCAACCGCAAGCTTCTTATGCCCGGCTTGAATAATCGTCTCCAGTGTATACGTGAATTCAGAAACAATATTTAGCCTAAGCGCCGCATCGCGTGAATAAGCTCTGAAGCCGCTTGTCGTATCCGGTACGTCAGTTTGCGACAATTTTCGCACTACACTGCTGCCAAACTTCTGGAAGAATTTTTTGATTGGAGAAAAATGTGTTATTGTGTCGGTTTTTCGGTCTCCTATGACCATGTCGTAATGTCCGGCAAGGATCGGTTCGATCAGTTTGGGAATATCCGAGCCCTTGTACTGATTATCCGCATCCGTATTCACAATGATATCGGCACCAAGCTTAATAGAAGCATCAATCCCAGCTTTGAATGCTTCTGCAAGTCCTTTGTTCTTAGAGAAGCTGACGATGTGATCAACCCCCAGCGCCTTCGCGACCTCAATTGTTCTGTCGGTACTTCCGTCATCAATGATCAGGATTTCAACCTTGCTGATACCTTTGATTTTCCTGGGTATGTCCTTTAAGGTAACCGGTAAGCTATCCTCTTCATTGAGACATGGAATCTGTATGATTAGTTTCACTTCATCTCATTCCTTTCCACTTAAATAAAAGTTTGCCTATTAAACTACTAAACTACTTCATTGCAGGTGTACCCTACATTTTTTTATTACATCTGAAACTTGTTTTCCAATAGTTGACGGTGTGCATTCTTCAGTGAATAGTTTATATGCATTTGCGGAAAGGCTCTCTCTCAAGGGAGTGTCTTCTTTTAATCTAAGAATAGAGTCTGCCAACGATTTAACGTTTGCTAGTTCACATAAATACACATTTTTGTTGTGTTCCAATAACTCCTTAATTGCTAAGCTATCCCCCGTTATGATCGGTTTAGCACATGCCAAATACTGATATACTTTATTAGGGATAACTCTCTTGGTTTTTTCAGTGTCGCCAAAAATACCTAAGCAAAGGTCGCTATTTATTATCCTGTTTCTTAATTCTTCCTGGGGCAATAGTGGTACAAATTCAATATTATCTAGGCCTATGCTGCTGCTGTAATCGACAATGTCATCATACATTTGCCCATTCCCTATAAAAGTGAAGGTTATCTCCTTATCATGTTTTAATAGGTTAGCCGCATCAACAATGTATTTGATTCCATGCAATGGTATGTAAGTCCCTTGAAATAGAACATTAAATTTTTCCTTTTTGTCAATGAAATCAGCTGGAACGGAAGGGAAGTAATAATTCGTATCGGCGCCTACGATAACCTTGTTAATTTTTTCTTTATTGATGTCAAACATTTGAGAAAAATATTTTTTATGTTCATTTGTATCCGCTAATATATAATCGGCAAGTTTAAAACTTACTTTATCTAAATATAAAACCATAGAAACTAATAATCTGTTACTAGAAACTAATTTTCTATCTTCAACAATTGTATCATACGCTGAAATAAGCGGGTCAAAAATAATCTTTATTTTGAATATTTTGGATATTAGTTTAGCAATAGGCATTGATGCATGTCCCATTTCCGAAACGATAATAATATCAACTCTATCTTTAATTTTTAAAAACTTTGCAAATAAAATGAAACTCCTCAATAAAACATTCACCCTGCTATTACACTCAACAATTTCATAACCTTCGATTATAAGACCTTGTTTAATGATACTATTCCGTGAATAACCTGGTTTGTGGGAACCAAAATAGCAAATAGTTGGTTTGTTTTTGTCATTTGGACTTTTATCGTTAGTAGATGTAGTTATTTTTTTAATGAATATAGCAAGAAAAAGTATGATTTCTATTGCCATGAGCCAAATCCTAGATATGATTATAATTAACGAAAAATTCCCCAGGGTTATTACCGCTAATAATTGTTCCAATACTTGTTCTCTTATCCCAAGACCACCGGGTATTGGACTTAGGAATCCGACTATCCACGAGAATGGAAACATGCCGATCAGCTCTATGTGAAATCCTATAGTTGGATTTAACGATAATACCAAAAAATAAAAACCAAACCCTAAAGATAACCAGGAGATTAAATAAAGCATCACAATATCTCTACTGTCTTTCAATGAGTCAATCTCAACTTTTTTAATTTTATTTATTAACTTCAAAAAAAGTCCGGACAGTTTGTTGATCTTAAGAAATAACAAGCCAATTGTTAAGATGAAAATAGCAGTCAACCACAAATGCCCGATAAATGCATTCAACACCAGCATTGATAATATGAAGCCTGTTATCAATACATAAATTATTTCTGTTATTATACTCGTGATTACAAGTCTATTATTTTT
This sequence comes from Paenibacillus abyssi, assembly GCF_014640295.1. Taxonomy (GTDB): domain Bacteria; phylum Bacillota; class Bacilli; order Paenibacillales; family Paenibacillaceae; genus Paenibacillus_D; species Paenibacillus_D abyssi. Next base: position 192,448 of record NZ_BMGR01000002.1, read on the forward strand.
TTCGTGTGATCGAATTAATAGTGCTCTCCCTGGCAAATTCCAGATACCACCAGGGAGGTATTTCAAAAACTGACTGAATAAATATACGTAGAATACACGAAAAGATGAGATTGAAGAACCCAGCTTTTTCAGTATTCGCAACCAAGTATAGGCACCAATTAAATAAAAACAAATACAGAAAAAAGCTGACACAATTAAGTAAAAATAATTAATTTGGATGGAATCTTTAACCAAATTATATTGGTTGTAAGCATCTGTTAGTATATATACAAAAAGAGAAAGTCCAAGTAAAAAAAAGATGATTACAAAAAGCTGCTTTTTATTCAACTTGATACCTACCTTTTTCGAGAAATGACTTTGATAATTCCACTGCTTTTAAATAATCTTGTAACCGCATTAATAGGTGTGAAAATTAACAATGTAATTGGATTAATATTGAGGAGTCTTTTCAACTTTTGGTTGGTTGTCATATCCCTTAAGCTATAAATCCAATTGGTCGGGTCAATAGAATGCCCAACGTCAACAATTTCATGGTTATATTGATTTAATAAATCTATAAGAGATTTTTCCGTAAAGTAACTTAAATGTCTGGGCGGATCATAAGAATACCAATTTTTCTGGAATAGTTTCTCATCTAGACTTTTTTGATTAGGCGTTAATTGATAAAGAATTCCTCCTTTTGTCAGGGTTGAATTAAGAGTGTCCATGAACCCTTTAAGATCGTGAATATGTTCTATAACGTGCCGTAAAATAACCAAATCTACACTCTCTTTACTAATATTCGACTCTTCTAGAGTACTCACTCTTACATCTAATCCAAAGTTCTTTCTAGCAACATTCACTGCGTTTTCGTTAAATTCTAAACCCAACACATTCCAACCGGTATTTTCTTTCAAATGGTACAAGAACTCTCCATTACCACAACCGACTTCTAATACGGAGATCTGTTTTTTGCCGCCAAACAACTTCTTTATTTTTTTTATTTCACGTTTTATTAATACTGTTTTTATCCACGATATAATATTATTCTTCTTTATATTGTAAGGTGTATACTCGCTAGGGTAATAATTTATTAATTCTTGATTCAATGGTTCAGGGTATACCAAAGAAAAACCACATGCATAACAATTAACAATATCGAAGGATTCTTTTGAATATTTGTCTACTTTACTGAATTTCACATCATATCTATCTGATCCACAAATTTTACAATTGAACATCGCTAACTCCTTTTTCATAAATTAAGATAGCAAAGCGGTGAGTATATTAAGGATTTTTAAAAGGTTCGGCCCTAAAATTCAAGACTGCGACATATTAATTTGTGTACCTGAAAATTACTTTGATTTGATGATGACGTAAAACTTATTTGTATACCATCGGCTATAACGAGCGATTCAACCGTTACAGCTTCAAGTTTCTATACCATTAAGGGACCGAAGGTTTGGAAACTTATTATGAATAAAATTGGTCATCTCCCCTTCCCCGCATCCTGCATCAAGAACCCTTGTTACTTTCACTTGATCCAAGCACTCATTAAAGCTGGAAAAAAAGCCATTCATTAAATATCTTGCAATCGGATTTCTTGTATGGTATTTATTTGGTTCCCACCTCTGCTTTTCGTCGATTTTCGTTGCATATGAACTGTGTACATATTAGTGCTGCGCACCCTATGAGATATTTTGTTTATTTACTTCGTAATTTTTAAAAAAATCACTCAACGTACACCCCTAAAATTCAAAACAGCCCCGTATACATATGTGATCATTCATTATTAAAAATTTAGAAGATAAGAGAGCCCTTGAGTTACCGGTTTAAAACTTGAATTTTACCTACGGCCACCCCCAGCTGCCTGCTGTCGGTTGCACCAGAATCAACTGGACTCCAAGGCTCTGTTATGATTTCAATTACTAAATGGTCCTGTTCTATGTTAACATCATCCAGGGAAATAATTAGAGTTCTTGTGTCTCTAAGAGTCTGACCCGTATAAACAATCTGATCATTGGCCTTTACGATCAGTTCCCGACCATCGGGTCCAGTGTGAGCTAAGGAAATCGCCAGCTGTGTGGGATTTTTTAGATATATGCCCGGGATTTCAACAGAAGCATGACTTTCCGTCCAACGAAACGGATTTCCATGCGGATCCTTCTCAGTAATATAAAATCCTTGCTCATTTATTCCCTGTACCGTGTACGCTTCTAATGTTAAGTCTTGGCTGTCTGTAACCTCAAACAAGTACAGTGTGTCATCAATTTCTTGGATAGCTCTCGGTAGTCCAATAGCTATCTTTTCAGTTTGCGTTGTTTTTAGGTCAAAAGTTGCAATTAAGTTAGTATTAAGTCCAATAAAGGGATTCTCCTCATTTCTACTTAACAATAAAACTTTGGCTTCTTCATTTTCATTTACCATATTATTAAGTTTTGTTATAGCGCTGTCCTTTAACGAACCTATAGGAATAACATTTTTAGAAAACGACATGAACAAAGGAGTACTATATCTACTCATGTCCGCACCCGAAGTTACAAGTAATGCATCATCTGGAATAGAGTCAGCAATACTTTTTATGTTGGCCCAAACATTTCCTTGTTCCTTATATAAAGCAATCGGATACAAATTATAAACAGTATGACCGACTAAAAACAGACATAATGAGATCGAGAGGGTTCTTCTCAAATATCTTTTTTCTCTTAAATAGCCTCCGACAGCTTCCAACGCAACAAAGGAGAACCAAATAAATCCGGGTATGACTACTGGAACAAATCTACGGCTGGCCCAATATTGATCTGGAGAAATATTAATGTTATATAAATATAAAGCTGAGAATCCTCCAACTATTGTAAACCCAATGATCCACTTCGTTTCTTTTTGTATCATTATCTTTCTTAGTACTATTAACCATCCAAACAAACCCAAATAAACTATGGGTACCGACAAATAATAAGATAAATTTATAATTGAAAACTCTCGATAAGTACCAGAAATTGTTGTGTAATTCACTAAATCGGGCCGACCAACATGTGCATAAATGAATACTAGCACAATAACAACCGATACGATGTAATAGATATATAGATAAGTTCTTTCTCGTATCTTTTTAAAGTAACTACTAAAAGGAGTTAAAATAGTTAATATTAATGATAACCATATGATAGGTAATAATCTGGGAAATAAATCCAGATAATACGGTTGTGTAGTGTAATAATAATAACCAAAGGAAATTATTGATAAAGGGATAAAAATAGAATACATCCCTAACCATACTTTATTCTGTACCTTCCCTATATCTCCTAAAGAATCTTTAAATATAGAAAAGAGTATTCCACTAAAAATTAACAATGGCATTAGTAGCAGAGAATCAATTCGACATAATACTGCTAATCCGAAGAAAAACCCGCTCCAGCCTGCCCATTTAGGGTTATCTTCCTTAAAACCCCAAACAAGCATAATAAATGCGCCCAAAATAAGTACCTGTGTAAATATTTCAGTCATCGTAATTCTTGAATTCCAAATTTGAGTCACATTGAATCCGAAATATAAAGCTCCTGCAATGACATATACTTTCTGACTAAGAAACTGACTTAACAATATTCGAAATAATAATACAGCCAGCAATCCGAACAGAGCGTTTAGTCCAAATAAACCGTAGACTCCAGCCGTGCCTAATGCCATTGCTAACAAGACCGTGAAGAGATGTGAGAATTGAACCGTAATTGTGTTTTCCGTTTTATATAATCCCGGCATGAAGGTTTTAAAATCAGTTTCATCAAATACAGGGTAGTCAACTTTCAAACTGCCGTTTTCTTCAATATAAACTGCACTGTTGGAGTAAATCCCTTGATCCCTTCCACCAAAAATACTTTCATGCGGAAAACCTAGATAAAAAAATGCCAGCACAATAAACAAAAGGATGAAGAGCACGTCCAATTTTCCGAATTTTTCTTTGCTCTTGTTTAAATAAATCATCTTTAAAGTATCTTTCATAAAAAACAGACTGAAGATTGTAATCATCCAACCAAAAAGTCCGATAAAGCTGCCATTGAACAGGCCAAGAAGCAGTAGTACCAATAAAGGAATGGACCAACAAGCAAGCCCTATTACTACACTGATTACTATTCGAGCACTTCTATTTTTCTCCTGTAAACTTAATAGAAGAGATGAGAACAATGTTTTAAGCACAATCAACCCGGCAAATGGAATGGATATCCAAAAGCCTAATGATAATAATGTCTCCACATAGGTGCCTTCCTTTCAAATTATATTGATTCAATCGCCTTAATAAATAATTCCTCAATCTTATTCCAGCTATAATTATTAATTACATACTGATGGCCATTCGTTCCCAAAGCATGTGCAATGTTTGTATTGTTAACGATAAGGTCCAGACAATAGTGAAACTCGTCAAAATCAGTATAATATAATCCTGCATTCCCTCTGTTGCAATGGCCAACCAGTACTTCACAGTCTCCATTGACCAGCACCGGTTTATTTAGATACATTCCTTCCAAAACTGCCATTGAAAAACTTTCATATTTAGAGGGCATAACTAACAATTCTGAAGCTGCAATCGCTCCGAATTTTTCTTCGTCCGAAACAAACCCTAGGTGTATAATATCGGAATGTTTCGGGATATCCATTACGTTTTTCCCTATTAATACCAGTTTAATATTGTTATCACTCTGTTTTTTATAGTTCAGGAAGTATTCAAATAATTCCTTGCATCCTTTTGATTCATCAATTCTGCCTACATATATAATGAAGGGATCATGAACATTAAACTTTTCTCTGAACTCTTCCTCAGAAAAATAACTTTCAGGCACATCTATACCTAGTCCAGCGACTTCATTAGGTATGTACTGATTATGAAATGTACGATGTACAAAGTTTTTTTCTTCTTCTGTCAGGAATACAATGTTTCTGGGCAGATGGAAAAAAGGTTTGAACAGCGAGAAGTATATATATGGCTCATCATGTGCTGTAGGCACAAGAATGCTCTTTTCCGGAAGCTGCTGCAGGCCGAAATAGGTAGTAAAGTAAAGATATGTGAAGAAAATCACTTTATCGTATTGATCATTGTGATTTTTCAAATAATCAATTAATGTAAAAGATGCCGGACCTTGAGCCTTCATCCACTCCAGCTCATCATATATGGTTCTGTTGGCTTTTCGAAAAATCTCTTCCGTACATTTTGAAAATTGTTTCTGATTTCTTGGAAATTCAGTCTCAAATCTGCGTACTGTGACCCCATTTATGTCTTCGATTCCGGCTTCGTAATGATTTCCCCATGTTACATAATCCAGTGCTTTAGTTGTCAGAATGTCAATGTCGTATTTCTCTTTTAATTTCTCGGCAATTAATCTGCAGCTTAATTCAGATCCTCCATTAACTTCCAACCCATATCTTTGTACTACGAATGCAATCTTTTTTTTCATGATTCCTCCGCTTGCTTATTAAATAAATCCTCATCACTTTAAAGTTAATATTTCTTGTATCTTACTAATAAAAATTTCACTTGTATTCTTTTTCGAAAAATATGATAATCGCTGCTTCTGGTTTTCTAACAACCTGTTTTTTAGTTCCTGATCATCGATCACTACCTTTATTAAAGCAGCAATGGATTTATAATCTTTCTCTACAACGAGTAAGCCGCCATTTCCGAGGGTTTCAGGGACCGCACTTTTTTTAAATGATATAATCGGCAATTCAAATTTCATAGCCTCTAATAGAGGAACACAGAATCCTTCATGCTCACTCATATTAATAAAAATATCCGCATTCTTATAATAGGTTAGAATCTCATTGAAAGGCACATGTCCGGTGATATAGACATCAGTTAACTCTAATTGCCTGGCAAGCTCTTTAAGCTCCCAATGATATCTTTCCATTCGAGTGTAAGATCCCACTAGAAAAAGTCTCGCATTTTTATCGAAATATTTTTTGTAAAAATAAAATGTTTTAATAATGTCTTCCTGTTTTTTATTGGGAGCAATACGTCCAACGAACAATAGGTCCGTTCCTTTCTTACTCCTTTGTAATCGAGTCATCAGCTGATGATGAACAGGCGCATCATAATCTTCAAAATTAATAATAATAGGAGTTACAGCCGTATTTCGATACCCTAATTCATCAAGCTCACTCTTGTTATAAGACGAATCAGCAAAGGCTGCATCCATATAATCTTTGAGATATATAAGTTCCTTTCTCGCTCTCACACATAGATCAGCAGATTGATCATCATATCCTCTGAAGAAGTGATCCGGGGTGACATTATGATAGAGAAGCATTCGCTTGCTTGTAAACTTCGGAATTTCATAAGCCAGGTCGCACCCGATAGCCATATGATAGATAACAGCTTCATTTTTAGGAATTTTTGAAGCTGGCTTTACTAGATGAGTCAGCTTGGGATGAATATGTTCCGCATAGATATTCGCGGTGTGGCCACTATCTCTTAAATACTTTTGCATATTAATGGCTGAATTGCTTACTGCATCACCGTAACTCATGGCGGGCAGCAATTGATTGATAATCAATCGTCTCACCGCCCCTATCTATTTTCTTTGATATACATTTTATTAATCTGCTTAACCAGTTCTTCGTTCGTTCGCACTAATTCTTTCATTTCATTTCTCAACTCACTATACGATTTCTCATTTAATTCAATTTGTTTCACCATTGCACTCATCGCTCTTGTTACCGACGCATTAAATTCCGCCTGTGAGTGCGTAATCGGGTTAATGTACCACCGCAGAAATTTCCGGACAACTCGTTTACCTAATACAATCATGGGACCAATATATCTCCGGTGTGATGAGATCTCATATTCAATCGAATTATTCCATGACCGATTTAATTGTTCCAGAGCAATCTTTAATTCAGGTGTCACAGAGCCATGCCGGTCGCTCTCATCAAAATGATTAGGCAACTTTATATTACCGATATCCTCATTTATATTATTTTTGCTTAACTCTGTTTTCATTTTACGTATAATATCTTCAACTTTTATTGTCTCGTCATTAAATTCAATATCCATCATAAATTCCTCCCTTATTTATGAGATAACTCGTCATTAACATCCTTATCATCATCTATAAGACCGTTCAAATAGTTACGATCTATGAATATGGAGTTTATTCCTGTAAAGGCATATTCATCATAGTCGTTGCTTTCCATAAAACTCTTAATATCCTTATTTTTAGTTCCGTAAGCTAATTTTGTATCATAATCGATCATTTCAACAATCATAACTAAGGGTCTATATTTCGTATAGTCAATAGAATGTAAGATCTCCATGTCTTTCCCCTCTAAATCAATAGACAAGATCGTTGGAGCTTTTCCCAGATAATGCTCGGCAATATAATTGAATGAAACCGTTTTGACGACCATTTTATCAATAATTTCCACATTAGGATTTGTCTCGCACATTTTCACAGCCGCATCATAGCTTGTAGTGCTCAAACCATCAATATTCAATATAAAAAACTCAACATTCTTACCTGTTTCAACATCGACACAATTGTTGAGTACAACATCCCTGTCACGGAAGAATTTCAGTTCGGGTATAAGATTAGGGTTCGCTTCAACTAAAACTCCTTTTGATCCCTTACTGTAAAAGAAATAGGTATTGCTCAGATTTTTCGCGTGGTTCGCACCTAAATCAATGTAAGTTACCTCAGTATATGGAATCCTAAGGACACGAATGATATAGTCTACTATGCTGTCCTCGCCTGCCTGTGAGTAAGAACTCATACTAAATGGATCGATGCCATCAAACACACCGGGTTTATCGGTCTGGATCACGAGCGCATCTATTTCCCCTGAAAGTGATTGTTGTTGTTGTTTCATTTTTGTCAGACGATTTTCATATTGCTGTTGCATTTGAAGAGATTGTTGGAGTTGATTATACAAGTCATCGGTCTTGTTAATAAGATCGCTGAACAATTCTGCGCTTTTGCCTACTGCAGGAGTGACAGCATTAATAAACTCGATTTGTTGGAATACGATTGGATCTATATACCATTTCAGTACCTTTCTAATTATTCTTTTTATAAAGGTAACAAAAGGACCTGCGATTTTTCGATGTGAACCCAAAGCTTTATTATTTGGATGATTTTCCTTGCTCTCCAGCATTTTCTCCAAATAGCTTTGTAATTCAACTAAATGACGATTGGCCCCATTCGTTTTAGTTGAATCGTCTTGATTTCTATTCATAGACTTAGTAATCTCACTCACTTTACTACCCCCCCTTTTAAATTTTTCAGTCTACTTCCCAATGATGTTTTATTGACAACACGCCAACTGCCTTATCATTTGATACCACTGAGAAATCCATATAATATTTTATAAAATCAAGAGCTCTATGATCCCCGTCTACAACAGCAACATTGAGTTTATAATGGCCAGATAGAAGATTACACTCATCAATTTGAAATTTGACAGTCCCTCTGGGCTGAATTGATCTCAGCTTTAGCTTACCGATTTCAGTATTATTTCCATATATAAGGACTCTCTCCGATGTATAAAAGCCCACCCCGAATATATATTCTTTTTGAGGTTTGTTTACTTTGTAATCGATCTCTATCGTTACCGGTTCTCCTGCAGAAATTGCATTGGTACTCTCACCGTTACGATTAATGATTCTGGCCTCTATAATTTCAACTTCCTTCGAGCCCCATCTGATGTCCTCAGAAAACTCCAGTTCGCTTTGCTTTGGCGCTGCAATTTGAGGATTTTCATCCCCGGAAGCTTGTTTCATCGTTCCATTGATGTACTCTTTCTGCGTCTGCTCTACGAACTTTTTATTCATATGTTGAGTATATAGATCGATTACTCGATCTGCGTCACCTTGCTCTACAATCTTGCCCGCATTCATCCAAATAACCCTGTCACATATTTTTTCTAATGTACCGAGATCGTGCGCTACAATAACAATTGTAGCTCCGTTGTTTTTAAACCCTTCAATCTTGTCGTAACATTTCTTTTGGAAGTTAGCGTCGCCTACAGATAATATTTCATCGATCAGAAGGATCTCCGGATTCACATTAATGGCAACTGAGAACGCAAGCCGCATATACATTCCTGAAGAATAGGTTCTTACCGGGTTCTCAATAAAGTCGCCAAGCTCGGAAAACCGGATAATCTCATCCACTTTTCCATCTATCTCTTTTCTCGATAATCCGAATATGGAAGCATTGATATATATATTCTCACGCCCGGTAAAATCCGGATGAAATCCTGCGCCAAGCTCGATAAGGCTCGAAATTCTTCCGTTTACCTCTATTTCCCCGCTGTCCGGGTATAAAATTTTTGTAATTAGCTTCAATAACGTGCTTTTCCCGCATCCATTGTGCCCGATCAAACCGACCGTTTCGCCTTTTTTAATATCCAGGCTGACATCATTAAGCGCATAAAAATTACTGTATTCATTGCTTCTTAGCTTTAAAAACTTTTCCTTTATCGTTAACGGCTTATCACGATATATTTTGAATGCCTTACTGACATTTTTTATCGATATTACTGTTTGTTCGCTCATGTCTATAGATCCTCCGCAAAGGTCTTCTCACTTTTTCGAAATACCCAGGTGCCGATGGTCAAAAGTATGATTCCCACAACCAGCGAGTACATCAATGCCCCCCACTCCGGTTGTTTTCCATAAAGCAGTATATTTCTGAATGAGTTTATAATAGGAACCATTGGATTATAGCCTATAATATCAGCCATTTTCTGCGGGAAGATTGTAATCGGAAATACAATTGGCGTTACATAAAACCAGACAAAGGTTACAACTCCGACAATGTGTTCCAAATCCCTGAATCTCACGTACAGCGCGGACAAATTCAGCGCCAAACCTAATGCGAATAGAAATAGAGTCAACAAAACGACAGGAAGCCATAGGACATTTAATGTCAAATGGACGCCTGTCAATAGAAGAGCCGAGAATACGATAACTAACCCGTAAATATAGTTCATTAAGTTCGTGCAAACGACTGAAAGCGGCAATATCACTCTGGGGAAATAAATTTTCTTCACTAAGTTTGCTCCACCGACTATACTGGTAGTCGCGCTTTGGACAGACGTAACAAAAAAAATCCACGGCAGCAGAGCCACGAAAAGGAACATCGGATAGTTTTCCTGATTCATTCTCAACAGATATGGAAATACGATCGAATATACAATTAACTGCAGCAGCGGATTAATAAATGTCCATAAGAAACCCAGAAAAGATCCCTTATATCTGGAACGCAAATCTCTGCGTACAATACTAATCAGCATCTGCCTATAACTAATGATCTCTTTAAACATATGTAATATCACTGCTTCCAAACCACCGTTCTAAAAATTCTATTTATGACTACTTTGTTTCCAATAGTGATAAATATCAAATAGGCTTTGTTTAATTGAAATTGAAGGCTCCCATCCAGTTGCCGTTCTCAGCTTCTCATTGGAACCATAGTATTCTTTTACATTATTCGGCCTAAACTTGTTTTCATCTATGATGACTTTGATCGGTTTGGAAGAAAAAGATAACAATATGCCCAATATATCTTCAATCGAAATACAAACACCGGAGCATATATTATATATTTGACCAGCGATGCCCTTTTCGTACAGCAAACGATAGGCTTCCACGATATCTCTTACATCGGTAAAATCACGCTTGCTGCTTAAATCCCCAACATAGATCGTCGGTTCAACATCTCCGTTCTCGATATCCACAACTTGTTTAGCAAAATCACTGGTAACGAAGCCTAGCATTTGACCCGGCCCGATGTGATTGAATGCTCTGACATGAATGATATCCATTCCATGCAGTGTATGATATAAAAGAGCGATCTTGCCTATAGAAAGTTTTGAAAGTCCATATGGGTTTATCGGATTAGTGACTGCATCTTCCTTGATCGGCAGCTCCGCACCCAGACCGTATTCTTCAGAAGAGCCTATAGAGATCACTCTTATCTTGTCTTTTAAAGAAGAATTTTTGATGGCTTCCAACAATGCTATGGAGTCCATCAAATTGGATTCAAAGGTCTCCTCAATGTGATCCCAAGAGTATCTCACTGAGCTTTGGCCCGATAAATGGAACACGACGTCAGGCATTACATCTTCCAATACTTCCATAACGGATTCCTGACTTGTAAAATTCAGCTCAACAAGCTTTACGCCATCCATAAAGGAGGGCGGACAATTACGCGATCCACCCCACACCTCATATCCATTGTCCAATAAATTTTGAGCTAAATAACGCCCTACAAAGCCACTCACTCCTGTGATCAGTGCCTTCATTTACAAACTCCTTTAAGCATTATTTGAGGAGGAATATTTCCGCAAGTCACTTTCAACCATCATCGTTACTAACTGCTCAAAATCAACTTCCAGCTTCCAGCCTAATTTTTCTTTTGCTTTTGTGCAGTCGCCAAGCAGAAGGTCGACTTCAGCTGGACGTACAAACTTAGGATCCACAACGACATAATCTCTCCAGCTTAACCCCACATGACCAAATGCTATTTCTACCAGTTCTTCAACCGTATGTGTTTCACCTGTCGAGATCACAAAATCATCAGGTGTATCCTGCTGCAGCATGAGCCACATGGCCTTCACATAGTCCCCGGCAAATCCCCAATCGCGCTTAGCATCCAGATTGCCCATCCGCAGTTCATTCTGCAATCCAAGCTTTATTCTGGCAGCCGCATCGGTTACCTTTCTGGTCACAAATTCAACGCCGCGGCGCGGAGATTCATGGTTAAAAAGAATACCCGAGCAAGCATACATATCATAGCTCTCTCTATAATTCACTGTGATCCAGTGGCCATACACCTTCGCTACGCCATAAGGGCTGCGAGGGTAGAAGGGAGTCGTTTCCTTTTGCGGGGTTTCAACAACCTTCCCGAACATCTCACTGCTCGAAGCTTGATAAAATCGAGCCTCCGGTTTGGTCAGACGAACCGCCTCCAGCATGTTCGTTACGCCGATTCCCGTCGACTGCCCTGTTAATACCGGCTGATCCCATGAAGTGCCTACGAATGATTGGGCCGCCAGATTGTACACTTCATCCGGATTAGCGGTCCGTACGGCATTGATTAAAGACCCTTGATCCAATAAATCGCCGTCAACAAACTCTATTTCATTTTTGATATGCTCAATGTTCTCCATAATAGGCACACTTGTTCTTCTGCGCAGTCCGTATACTTTATATCCTTTCGACAATAATAATTCTGCCAAATACGATCCATCTTGTCCGGTAATGCCTGTAACGAGCGCCTTCTTAGTCATGACTTTAATTTTCTCCTTTTATAGATCTGTCTAATGTATAGTTTATAAGTACTCCTCACGTTTTTGCATTCTTAATTCCTTCAGCAGCAGCTTAACCTCCTGCGCTTTGTCCTTTGTGCAGATCAGGGTAACATCTTCGGTATCCACAACAATCAGATCTTCAATGCCTAACGTTGCAATCAGCTTGCCGTTACTTTCTATAATGCACCTTTTTGTATCTATGTTAAGGATGTTCCCTTTAATGACATTGCCATGCTCGTCCAACTCATTGATCCGCTCTAATGCTGTCCAGCTTCCAACATCATCCCATCCAAACAAGCAGGGAATGACATAAATATCTCTCGCCTTTTCCATGATCCCGTAATCAATGGATTGGTCCGGCATTTTCCCGAACTCTGCTGCAATGATTTCATTCCGGTCCGCATCGGCAAATGCATGCTTCATCGTCTCCAGGATATCATGCATCTCGGGCATAAGCTCTTTAATATAAGCTCTAATGACTTCCGTACGCCATACAAAGATCCCGCTGTTCCAATAAAAATTGCCGGCAGTCAGGTAAGCCTCGGCGGTCTCATAATCGGGCTTTTCCACAAATGTACTTACTTTATATACGTTAAGCTCATTCACTAACTGTGGGTCCCCCGCACTTTCGATATAGCCATAACCCGTTTCGGGGTATGTAGGCTGTATCCCTAATGTCACGAGATTACAGTTCGTCCCCGCCACTTGTGCTGCGGTTTTGAGGATATTAATGAAGCCCTCGTCATTTTGAATGATATGATCTGAAGGGATGACGACCATCGTACTGTTCGGGAATCTTTCTTCAATAATAATGGAGGCAAGCCCAATGCAAGGAGCCGTGTTCCTTCCAATAGGTTCTATTATTATGTTATCATGCGGCAGATGAGGGATCTGCGCTTTAAGCAGCTCTGCATAGAGTTCATTCGTTACAATGAAGATCTGACTGATGTCAATCAACAGTTCCAGCCGTTCAATGGATTGCTGAATCATCGATTTATTTCCTGATATATTCAGGAATTGCTTCGGCAGGTTCGTACGGCTTTTCGGCCAGAATCGTTCACCCTTGCCCCCAGCCATAATAACGCATGTAATTGTCATCCCTATCCTCCATAATTCCACCTATTGATATGATGCAGCCTCTTCTCAATCAGTCGGCCGATTGCACCAGGTGAATAATCCTGCCTAATTGTCACTTGGCCATTATGGGCGATGAGCGCGCGATAGTTCTCATCGTTGACAAGCCTGGTCATATATTGACTGGCATGCTCCACATCGGGATCTGCCCAATATTGGTGCGATTCATACGGCCCATGATTCACGCCCAGCCGGATTAACTTATAGTTAACAGGACACGAGTTGTTGTGATCCATGAAGTCTGTATTCGAAGACCAATTCGTCCCGATCACCGGCTTGCCAAGATACATCGCTTCTGCTAATCCCAGCCCGAATCCTTCGCTGCGATGAAGCGACACATAACAATCCGTCACCGATAGCAAGCTGTTCGTATCATTTCTGGTCAGCGTCTCGCGAATTAAATAAATGTTCTTGTAGTTAGCTATCAAATCGCTTAATATCCTCATTTCCTCTGAATCACCTTTAGCGCTGTTCACCTTAATAACAAGCCCGACGCTCTCATTATCAGGAGAAAATGCTTGTTTAAAAGCTTCGATCGAGGCCTTAGGATTTTTACGCTCTTGATAGCTCTTCAGGTCATACATTGTTAAGAACAAAAAGGCTTGCTCCGGCAGTCCAAAATAGGAACGGTTTCTTTCCTCTTCGATTCGCACTTCGATTCCGTGTGGAATTTTCACAACCGGTACAGGACTTTTCATCGCAATCGCATCCGCAACAAAAGTGGACGGCACCCATACTTCATTGACAAGACTGAAGCTTTCTTTCCAGCCATCGGGGAAATCTTGCAATTCCCAGTGCCAATATCCGATGTTATATCGATTATCAAAGATATCATTCCCATATTTTGCATAGATTTCAGTCATTTGCTCTGCATTGATATGAAACACATTAACATTATAGATCGGCTTTTCTATTTCTTTATGTATCCAAGTCGTATCCATCATCCTGGCACTGTTCGTGCCGGTAAAATTAACAATTCCAAATGGTGTCTCGGTCGTTGAGAAGCATTTCGCAGCTATGCGGCATGATTCGCCGATCCCCATCTCGGCTCGAGAGTACCCAATGATATTAACCCCGTCGACCCTGCTAGAAAGCTTGCCGCCGTTGGGTTTTACAGTGTTATGAATTGGAAAAGCCAACCTTAACAAAGTCTTTTTTGTTTTTTGCATCACAGATTTTGGTACGAATGGAGATATAACATTTTTTAATGAAACTGCCGTTTTATATAGTAACTGAAATATAAACGTTTTAATAATAACACCGCCAACCTCGATTTATGATGTAAAATGCCGAATTTTGTTTTATTGATTTATATTAGCAAAGTTCACTTTTAAATACTACCCTAACCATAATCTATAGTAAATTTACCTATAAATGGATATTAAAATGTGTTATCCGATAGATTTGCAGATCACATTTTGATAGAATTAACCTCGACATGAAACTATCCGAACAGGTACATCAAAGGAGTAAGACGATGAAAAAATCAGCAAAATCCAAGGCTAGCACGATGAAAACGCCCGATTTCTCGCTTCTCCAATGGCTGGGGGTCATTGGATTATCCATCTTTATTTTCTTTTTTCCTTATCAAACCGCTTTATTTAACAGCCTGATTTACAATGCTGAGCTCCCGCTCTATGAGGCCATGCTGTTCGTATTCGCATTGCTTCTCCTCGTCGCTTTTTATTTATTCCGCGTGTGGAAAATCGACAGCATTCGATCCATATTGTCAATAGCTATCCTGCTGCTCCCGGCTATTTATTACATATCCTCTTTCCATGCCGTCGCTGCGCATAACGCAAAGCTAATGACACTGATTTATTGCTTGTTAGCCGGCTTCTTTATCTTCGGCATGTATCTGGCAGCAACGTTCCGTGCACGCAAAGTATTGGAATATGCTCTTATGCTTTCGGGATACTTCGTCGTTTTCTATGGCTTGCTTAACTTGTTTGGCCAGCGGTATTTCCCGGATGCATTATGGTTTACAAGCGGTAATTATCGTTTAACCTCCGTCTTTCAATATTCGAACACTTATGCAGGCTACCTGGTGGCACTATTATTGATTGCATTGTACAGCGCCATTCATTCATCCCGCATCTATACGTTTGCCCTGCACGCATTCATGCTCGTTCCGATCTGGATTTCCCTTATGCTCACCTATTCCAGGGGCGCTTTGGTACTTCTGCCGATCCTGATTTTGCTCGTTTTGCCGTTTATGCGTTTATACAAACAAATGCAATACATCGCCGCATTGATAATTACCGTTGTTTCATCATTTGTTATTCTGGAAAAAGTTAGTGATAATTCCATCCAAATCGCCCAGATCGTACTCCCTCAGTTTGACGGCGACACAGCCAAGCCCATCAGTATAGTGTCTCCACTTGCATTGGAAGGGTGGCTTGTACTGCTTGCCGCATCATTTGTAACAGTCATTATGATGTACATAATCCATTTTCGTTCTGCCTGGCTTGAGAATAAATTAACAGCACTGGCAGGAAAAAAATGGTCGGTTGTTGCCGTTCCGGCAGCGGTAACCGTGTTGGGCATCTTTTCTGTTGTATTGCTGATTTCCGGTGTTTTCAACAGCCTGCTGCCGCAAAGCATTGCCGATAGGCTCGAAAATATCAACTTCAATCAGCACAGCGTATTGGAACGTCAAACTTTCTACGTTGATGCCATGAAGGTTGTCAAGGATTATCCATTGCTTGGCGCAGGCGGAGGCGGATGGTCCGCATTGTTTGAGCAATATCAGAATAACCCTTACGTCAGCAGACAAGCTCACAGCTACTTCATACAGTCTTTAGTTGAGGTTGGCTGGGTTGGCTTTCTCATTCTGATCAGCTTAATTTTGTTTATTTATTATCGTTATTGTAGAAATTATTTCGCTGATCAGGAACGTCAAGGGAGCCATGTCATTTTCTTTATCTTTTCCATCGCCATGTTGACGCATAGTTTGATCGATTTCGACATGAGCTTTGTCTATCTGGGATCACTAGTGTTCTTATCTTTGGGCGTCTTGATAGCCGTTTACCATGAGCAGATGCTGATTCCCCGCTGGGAGACTATAAAAGATCATGCAAGCCGATATGTATTTCCCTCTGTTATTGCATTGCTTTCAATCATCCTGTTCGTCGTATCTTTCCGTGAATACGAAGCCCAAAAGAGCTTTGATCATTCGTTGTATCTGGCTATTCAAGAGAAAAAGCCAATGAACGAAATTATGCCCGCCCTGGATAAAGCGATCAGACTATCGCCTAATCACCCTTCCTACAATTTATTGAAAGCGGATTGGTACGCTCAGGCTTACAGACAAACCGGCGATAAAAATTATCTTAATGAAGCAGCCGTAATATTGGATAATTTGAAACAAAATGAGCCTTATGAACGGCAGTTATTGTTAGCTGAATATCGTAACTTCAAGAATTTGGAAGAACATAAAAAAGCAATCGCCTCTTTGGAGGAAGGAATCTCTAAATTTCAGTGGGATATTAATTTCTACGAAACGGCTATTATGGAATATGCGGCCAACGGACAAACACTCAAAGACACCGATCCAACCCAAGCCGCAAGGTATTGGGATCGGGGCTTGGAACTGTTGGATCGCATCAACAAGCGTAAGAAACAGCTTGAGGAGCTTCCGGAAGAGCAGCTTCAGGGGCGGGATTTTGATGTAACGCCTTTTATGCGGCAGGCACTGGGGCAAATCTACTTCAATAAACAGATGTACCAAGAAGCAATTGCTATGTTGGAGCCATTAAAAGAGATGGACTTTCAAGATGCTTATATTCGCAACGGCATCCGTTACTATCTTGCCGCTTTACATGCAGTTGGAAAAAGCAATGAAAATATAAGCAATCTATTGTTTCAAGCAAATGAACAAGAGAAAAGCGAGCTGGATCGTCTCATCCTAGAATCAGAGAAAATGAAATGAGATTGTGGTACTCCGTTCCCTCTCATTCTCATTTATCGATAAGCAAAAGATCCCTCATGACGAGGGATCTTTTTGTGTTGAATTGTGCTGCTTGATGTCGGTTACATCGACGACAAGATTTGACGCCCGAGATCCAACTGCCGCTCAAACTCTACGCGATATTCAGCAATTATCGCCGTGCTGTGACCTCCGCTGACCAACTCCGCCTCAGCTTCATCCAAGATCTGGTTAAAGCGGTTGGTACACTCCGTCAGCTCGGCCTGCCCTTGAGCGATCAACTGCTGCTTCTTATCCGCATCGGATTCATCTACATACTGCAGCGCCAAATTCATAAGCGAGCTTTCACAACTGCTCTTTAGAGCAGCTAATCGAGCCTCTGCATTAGCAGTAATGGTTGCATAGCTGGATGAGCTGGATGGGCCGGGTGAACCGGGCGCCCCCACAGCTCCTCCCCCTGCTGCTCCCGATCCCGAGTCAGTGCCCTCACTTGTCTCCACCGGCTCTTGCACGTTCTGCAGCTCTTTGTACGCCGGTGATTCTGCGGTAATTCTCTTATTCTCCTGATCCCAGCCGATTTGGATGCCTACGGACTCCGACATGAACCTGACCGGCACGTACAAAATGCCCTTCAGGATGTAGCCTGATTGTCCTTCCGGAAGCTTCTTTTGTTCACCGTCAAAAATAAATGTCGCTTCACGCGGAATCAGCACCACGCTCTCGCCGCCTTTAGAAGCGATCTCACCCGGTTTGGCCGTCAAGTTCATCAGATACTCCTTCAGCATCACGGCTTGCTGTGCCGAAGGATTTTCGACCGTTACCGCTGATTGTTTCCCATCCCAAATCACGTTTTTCTGCAGCGCGTAGGAAACGAATCGAATCGGCACATAAGATGTGCCCTTCAGCACGAGCACGTACTGTCCTTCCGGCAGTTTGACGGTCTTGCCGTCAAAAACCATCTGAAATGCAACGGATTGCGCCTTCACTGTCGCTGCCTGTGCAGCAGCCGATAAAGAGGTTAAAGGTATGGAGAGCAGGAAGGCGAGCACAACAACGAATAGCCTTGCGTAATTCTTCAACAAGATCTCCCTCATTTCTGTCATCACTCTTTGCTAATATGTAGTATAACGTCCATAATAAGTCATGACTAGCTCTGCCGGGGCATTGAGACAGCATAAGTCATTCTTCGTTAGAGTTCGACAAAAAAACAACCCGCAGGCGTTGAAATACGCCATGCGGGTTTCTTATCTAATCATGTTGATACGTGAGCTGTACTATGCCTTCGCTGGATCAAACGAGCTCTTCAGCGATACAATCCGGTTAAAGACGAGCTTCTTTGTTGTTGTGAGCTTCGGATCGACGTTAAAGTAACCATGACGGAAGAACTGGAATTTATCCTGCCCTTGCGCTTCCTTCATGTTCGGCTCGACATATCCGTTCAATACTTCCAGCGAACGCGGGTTGATGTAATCGAGGAACGCCTTCCCATCCTCTTCCGCTTCATCCGTAATGAGCGGCTCGTACAACCGGAACTCAGCCGGCAGCGCCTGGGAAGCATCCACCCAGTGGATCGTGCCCTTCACTTTGCGTCCGGTAAAGCCGGAACCGCTCTTTGTCTCCGGATCATAGGTGCAGCGCAGCTCTACTACATTGCCTTCCGCATCCTTGATCACTTCCTGGCAAACAATGAAATAAGCGTGCTTGAGCCGCACTTCATTGCCGGGGAACAGACGGAAATATTTGCTCGGCGGATTTTCCATGAAATCGTCCTGCTCAATATAAATCTCTCGGGAGAATGGAATTTGGCGCGTACCCATCTCCTCATTCTCAGCATTGTTTTCCGCTTCCAGCCATTCCGTTTGCCCTTCCGGATAATTCGTAATAACCACTTTAAGCGGACGGATGACTGCCATCGTGCGCAGTGCTTTCAGCTTCAGATCCTCCCGGATAAAATGCTCCAGCATTCGCTCATCAACTGTGCTGACCGCTCTGGCCACGCCAATCTCGCGGCAGAATGCACGAATGGCTTCCGGAGTAAACCCTTTGCGGCGCAAGCCGGAAATCGTCGGCATCCGCGGATCGTCCCAGCCGTCCACAACCTGCTCATCGACAAGCTGCTTGAGCTTTCTCTTGCTCATCACGGTATTGGTCACATTCAAACGGGCAAATTCATACTGCTGCGGTGTGGCTTCCATCTCGCACTCCTGAACAACCCAATCGTACAGCGGACGATGGTCCTCGAACTCCAGCGTACAGATCGAATGCGTCACACCCTCAATAGCATCGCCGAGCGGATGAGCGAAATCATACATCGGGTAGATGCACCAAACGTCACCTGTACGGTGATGATGTGCATGTGCAATCCGATACAAGACCGGATCCCGCATATTTATGTTAGGCGAGCTCATATCGATCTTGGCCCGCAGCACCTTCGCGCCATCGATAAATTTGCCTAACCGCATTTGCTCGAATAAGGCCAGGTTCTCCTCGATACTGCGGCCGCGGTATGGACTTTCTTGTCCAGGCTGCGTCAATGTGCCGCGCGTCTCGCGGATTTGCTCCGCATTCAGATCGCACACGTACGCTTTACCTTTCTTGATCAGCAGCACGGCCCGTGCATACATCTCTTCGAAATAATCCGATGCAAAGCGCAGGTTATCCCATTCAAAGCCAAGCCAGCGAACGTCCTCTTGGATGGACTCCACATACTCGGTTTCTTCCTTTAACGGATTGGTATCATCGAACCTCAGGTTCGTTTTGCCATTGAATTCATCTGCAAGCTCAAAATTAAGGCAGATCGACTTGGCGTGCCCGATATGCAGGTAACCGTTCGGTTCCGGCGGAAACCGGGTCACGATCTCGTTTACTTTGCCATTCTTCAAATCTTCAGTAACAATCGTTTTAATAAAATTTGAGGATGATGTCTTGTTCTCCACACGCGACCAACCTTTCCCACGTCGTAATTTCTATATCCTCTTATAATACACAATTTTGAGCAGGAATATAAGAGATGATGCTGCATTAAAATCCATACAGCAACTAATCGAATGGGGGCGCTGGCGGGAGGCCGTCCAGAAACGGCAGTTGTAAATTGCTGGCTTTGGTTGTACCGCATTCACTGCGCAGTCGAATGTTCTTCCGACCGCTGACGCTACTCCAGAATCATTCGATCTGCTTCGTTTAGGCGTAACCGTTTCTTTCCTAAAAACAAACAAAAAGAAGCCTTTCCTTGTTAACATGTAAGTACGACCAAACATGAACAAAGGAGAGGCTTCTTTTGTACATCGAATATACCTCGTTAGAATAGCCCTTCTTGCAACTGCTTATATTTTCATTAACAGCCAAGCAACACAATACCAAAATGGCAGCGCTAGCAGCAGCCCGTTGAATATTCCCGTCCTCAGACTTCCTTCTCGTATAATCATGCCATACGCCTCCCTTATCGCTTCTTCTCCGCTGGACTACATGTGTAATGAAGCGCTTTCTTATAGTATACCCAATTTTTGGATCATTTAATAACTGAATTTTCAGATTTTTTATGAACTTTGTCCGGCCCTCCTGACAAAGAGAAGGGCCGCCCTTATTAAAATCTTATTACGCCTGCATAATACAAGAAGACCAGCCCTACAAGCACCGGCGCGACCCAGCGCATCATGAACAGCCAGAGGTTAAACCACCATGTAGAAAGTCCTGCCTCCTTGGCAGCCCCTTTCCAGAAATAACCTGCAAACAGGGTCACGATCAATCCGCCGAGCGGCAAAATAATATTCGATGACAGGAAATCCATCCAATCAAAGAATGTTTTCCCCATAAACTCGATTCCCGGAACCGCTCCACCTACGGAAACGGCCGACGGCAGGCCGACAAGGAAACACAGAAATGCCGTGAATGCAGCCGCCCCCGCGCGTCCCCAGCCGAATTTCTCGCGCACCCATGCGACCGGCACTTCAAGAATCGATACGGCCGAAGTGAGTGCCGCGATCGCCAGCAATACAAAGAACAGTCCGCCGAACCAAGCGCCCAGAGGCATCGCCGAGAACGCGGCAGGCAATGCCACGAAGACGAGCCCTGGTCCCTGCGCTGGCTCTAGGCCGAATACAAATGTCGTCGGGAAAATAATCAAGCCTGCAAGCAGCGCATACAGGAGGTCACCTGAGCCGACCGCCAACGTTGCCTTGCCAAGCGATTGCTTCCGGTCCACATAAGCGCCGTATGTCATGATCGCCCCCATACCGAGCGAAAGTGAGAAAAACGCATGGCCAAGCGCAACCAGCGCGGATTCCGCTGTCAGCTTGGAGAAATCCGGCTGCAGGAAGAACGAGACACCTTCTCCCGCCCCTTCGAGCGTCAATGCCCGAACAGCGAGCAGGATCAACAGTACGACAAGCCCAGGAATTAGAATACGGTTGTATTTTTCTATGCCCGACGATACTCCGCGGGCGACGATCCAACCCGTTAGCAGCATGACTACCGCCTGCCACACGATCGGCCAGTAGCTGCCGATAAAGGACCCGAAATGGCCTCCGTAATCCGAGCTGCTGAATAGCTGGCCGCTAAATGACAGAAATGCATAGTGCATTGTCCAGCCGGCCACGACCGCATAGTAGGACAGAATAATAAAAGCCCCTGCGATCGATATAAAACCAAAACCGCCCCATATCTTCTTACCGCTCAAACGAACGAGCGAAGTCGAGGCACTTCCCCTTCCTGCACGTCCAATGGCCAGCTCTGCGAGCAGAACAGGCAGGCCGATAATAATCAAACAAATCGTAAACAGCAGAAAAAAAGCTGCTCCCCCATATTGCCCGGTAATATACGGAAACTTCCACATATTTCCTAGACCCACTGAGCTGCCTATCGCCGCTAAAATAAAGCCGTATTGCGAGAACCGCTCTGTCATGCCTTGCTTCGGGTCAATCGCCGATGCGCTGTGCTGTTCTTTTGACTGGTTCGTATGCATGGTTAACCCCTCATTTCATGTAGTTGAACTAAATAAATGCATGTACAGTAGTATTACCCATGGTAACGAGCGGCAATTCAACGTTCAATAAGCTTTAATTACTATTTATCGACATTTTTCGTCATATAAATAGTCCTTTAGTCCCGATATATATTCGCCATCCGGCATCCGCATGTTTATCCCATTGCCCTGTTTCGCTTACCGACATTCCCGATCTACGCAGCAGGACGGCGTTGTATTATGCCGAAAATTGTTGTGCCGCGGCGCTTTCAATCATGACTTTATCCTCAGATCGTTGTATAATGCTACCAGGAGTTGAAAAATCAAGATGGATAAGATCATATTCAAACAGAAAAGAGGGATCCGTATGAAAACCCAATGGATGATTATATCCGCCTTGTTGTTTGCTCTGATTACAGCCATCTTCGCTGTCATTAATGTAGAATCGGTAGAGGTTAATTTCTTATTCACACAGACCCAAACGCCTCTCATCCTCGTCATTCTGGCGTCCACGCTGCTGGGAGGATTAACGGTATTTCTGTTTGGCATCCTGAGGCAGTACAAGCTGCAGCGGCAAGTTCGCCAGCTGGAAAAACAACTGGCCGCCTATACGATGGCTGCAGACGCTCCAGCCGCATATACCAATGCTGCCGGTGATGCGTCGCAGGAAACAGTACCGAAAGAATCCACAGCGACCGATCCTTCTGCACCAACCGATCGCTCCAGCTAGCCTGCTTCAATCCTATTCATGACAAAGAGACGTCCCTGCCTCATGATTCTAATGAGGTGGAGGAGCGTCTCTTTTTTGATGTTTTGCCTTTTTTAGGTTTTATTTTATCGGCAAGTTTATCTCACCGGGCGGAAGCCATTTACATCTTCGAGGATAGCATCGATCGCTGCCAATGTATCCTCCGTCAGGGTGATTGCTGAGGCTTGTACGTTTTCTTCGATTTGCGACGGGCGGCTTGCCCCGATAATCGCAGAGCTGACCCCCGGCCGGCGCAGCACCCAGGCCAGTGCCATCTGGGACAGCTTGATGCCATGCTCCGAAGCAAGCTGTTCGAGCTTTTGCACACATAACAGCACTTCCTCGCGAATATAGCTGTTGATGATTTGGTTCGTCGAGCTGTTCGCGGCGCGGCTTCCTTCAGGAACTGCGGCACCCGGCTTGTACTTGCCGGTAAGGACGCCCTGCGCAAGCGGGGAAAATACGATCTGGCCGATCCCGTTCCGGCTGCTTACCGGTATTACTTCTTTTTCGATATACCGCTCGAACATATTATAGATCGGCTGATTCGAGATAAGCGGGCGCAGGCGCAGACGTTCGCCGATACGCACTGCATCGGCGATTTGGGCAGCGGTCCATTCACTAACGCCAGCGTACAAAATTTTGCCCTGCGCCGTCAGATCGTCAAGCGCCCGCAGCGTCTCTTCCACCGGCGATTCCGGATCGAAACGGTGACATTGGTACAGATCGATATAATCCACACCCAGCCTCTTCAGGCTTGCATCACATTGCTCGATCAGGTGCTTGCGCGACAATCCCTTATCATTAGGCCCCGTTCCCATCGGAAAGAAGGCTTTGGTGGCAACCACATAGCTGTCCCGCGAATATCGGCTGAGCGCCTCACCAAGTACGATCTCGGCCTCTCCCCGATTATAAGCATTCGACGTATCGAAAAAATTAATGCCCAGCTCATAAGCTTTGTCCACACAAGCCAGCGCGGTTTCTTTCTCCGTGGCGGTTCCATAGGTTAACCAGCTTCCGAGGCTGATCTCACTCACCTTCAGGCCGCTTTGCCCCAAACGACGGTAGTTCATTTGCCATTTCCCTCCTATTGTCTTCAACTTCCCCCTATCATAACCTAACAAAAATTCATTGAGAAGAAGTGATCTTAGGGATAGATAAGGAATTCGGGCATAGTTAGTATAATCGAATATAGCAACCTTTTATAGAAACCTTTTATAGCAACCTTTCCCTTTACAGCTGCGAGCCAATTTGTTAAAGTCTTAATTGTTAACCTTCAATATTATTTAAGGTTAACAATACATATATCGGAAGGTGTGCTAATGACCTCTTCTGCAGGACAAAGCGTTCAGACACGCAGTTATGATGAATTATCGATGCTGGACAAACGTCATGTCTGGCATCCTTTTACACAAATGAAGGATTATGATGCCGACGATCCGCTGATAGTCGCACGTGGACAAGGCATCAAACTGATCGATATACAAGGACGGGAGTATTACGACGGCTTCTCCTCCGTCTGGTTAAATGTGCATGGGCACAATGTGCCCGAGCTGAACGAAGCCGTTGTGAACCAGCTCGGGCAGGTCGCCCATGCAACGCTGCTCGGCATGTCTAATGTTCCGGCAATCGAACTGGCTGCAAAGCTGGCATCGATCGCTCCAGCCGGTTTGAATCGGGTATTCTACTCGGATGCCGGAGCGACCGGGGTAGAGATTGCGCTGAAGATGGCATTTCAGTATTGGCACAACCTTGGGCACACAAGCAAACAAGCATTCGTGACGATGAAAGAGGCTTACCATGGCGATACCATCGGCGCCGTCAGCGTCGGAGCGATCCCGCTGTATCATGAAGTCTATAAGCCGCTGCTGTTCCCTTCTTATACCGTACCTTATCCCCATCCGTACCGGTATGACGGACCGAACTCAGATGCCGAAGCTGGAGCAATGGAGGCGACGCTCACCGCTTTGGAGCAATTGCTGCAGCAGCGTGCCGATGAGATTGCCGCGTTGATTGTCGAGCCGGTCGTTCAGGGAGCAAGCGGCATTGTCGTGATGCCGCAGGGCTGCCTGCGCGAAATCGCCCGCCTGACGGAGCGATACGGCGTGCTGCTCATCGCCGATGAAGTGGCAACCGGCTTCGCCCGCACCGGCGCGATGTTCGCCTGCGATCTCGAGGGCGTCTCCCCTGATCTGATGGTGGTTGGAAAAGGGCTGACCGGCGGTTACCTGCCGCTAGCAGCGACACTGGCTACCGATGAGATTTATGCGGCGTTCTACGCGGATTTTGAAGAGCGGAAGACATTCTTTCACGGTCACTCGTACACAGGCAATCCGCTGGCATGCGCCGTTGCGCTGGAAAACCTGCGATTATTTGAGGAAAAGAATCTCGTGGCAGAGGTTCGCCGCAAAGCCGATGCCTTGAAGCCCCAGCTGGCACGGCTCACCAAGCTCCCCCATGTGGGAGATGTCCGCCAGCAGGGGCTGATGATCGGCATCGAGCTGGTCACGGATCAAGCGGACAAGACGCCGTATGCCTGGGAGCGCCGCATCGGCGTGCACGTCTGCCGGAGGGCGCGGGAGCTGGGCATGCTGACGAGGCCGCTGGGCAACGTCATCGTATTTATGCCGCCCCTTGTCAGCACGGATGAAGAGCTGTCCGCAATGGTGGATATCCTGTCCGAAGCGATCTGCGATTTGACTGGCGAAGAGGGGGATGCGGGGGCATGTTAGAATCGACATTTGCTAAGAGGAACGGTGGTCTGGGATGAGTGATCTCCGTAAGGCCGCTGCCGGCACACACGAACATCACAGCTCCCGCGGGTGGCGCGGCCTGTTCGTTACCGGTACCGATACTGAGGTCGGCAAGACATTTGTTACTGCGGCTATCGCCGCGGCGCTTCGGCAGGACGGGCTCGACGTCGGCCTGTGGAAGCCGGTGCAGTCGGGGGCGCCGCACGGCAGCGCCGATAGCGATGCGCACCGGCTCCAGCGCTGGTCCGGGGTCGATGATCCCCCGGAGCGGATAGCGCCGTTCTCGTTCGAGGCGCCGCTGGCCCCCTGCCTCGCTGCGCGCGAAGCAGGGGTCGAGCTGACGCTCGAGCGGCTCATCGCCGGCGGTCGGCCGCTCATGGAGCGGCACGACGCGCTGCTTGTGGAAGGCGCGGGCGGACTCGCCGCGCCGCTCACCGCGCAGGAGCTCGTCGTCGACATGATCAACGAGCTGGGGATGCCTGTCCTGATCGTGGCAAGACCCGGACTCGGCACGGTGAACCATACGCTGCTGACGCTGGCCATGCTGCGGCAGCGGCGGATCCCCGTGGTCGGCGTTGTGCTGAACGACGTCATACCCACCTCCCCCGGGCTCGACCCCAGCCGGCCGGTTAACGGCGAGCTGATTGCCCGCTATGGGAATATTCCGGTACTCGGCCGCTTTCCTTATCTGGCGGGCAGACCTGACGGCAATCAGCTGCTGCATGAAGCCGCGCGGCATATTGACCTCGCTTCGATTCGCGCCGCGCTGCGGCACCAACGCGATTAAAGCTTATGGGCAGCGCCTGTCTAATAAACGCCATGTCAACCATACCTATACCAGGAGGATAAAAAGATGACGACCACAATCACAACGAATTGGAACGAGCTGGCGCGCAAAGCGCTGAGCGGCGACTGCCTCACGCTTGAAGAAGGGCTCTCGATACTGGATGCCCCGGACGACGAGACGCTTCCGATCCTGCACGCGGCGTTTCAGGTACGCAAACACTATTACGGCAAGAAGGTCAAACTGAACATGATCATCAATGCCAAAAGCGGGCTCTGCCCGGAGGACTGCGGCTACTGCTCGCAATCCATCGTCTCGACGGCCCCTGTCAAAAAGTACACGCTGCTCGACAAAGACACCCTGCTGGACGGCGCCCGTGAAGCGTTGGCGCGCAAGGCCGGCACCTACTGCATCGTTGCCGCCGGCAAAGGCCCGACGGAAAAGGAGCTGGAGCAGGTGATCGAAGCGGTCCGGGAAATCCGGGAGACCATGCCGCTCAAAATCTGCGCCTGCCTCGGCATCCTGAAAGGCGACCAGGCAGAACGGCTGGCCGAGGCCGGCGTTCACCGCTACAATCACAATCTCAATACGAGCCGTACCAATTATCCGGCCATTACAACGACCCATACCTATGATCAAAGGGTGGAAACCGTCCAATCCGTCAAGCAGTCCGGGATGTCCCCCTGCTCCGGCGTCATTATCGGCATGGGCGAAAGCCGCCGGGAGATTGTCGAAATCGGCCTCGCGCTGCGGGAGCTGGATGCCGACTCGATTCCCGTCAACTTTCTCAACGCCATTCCCGGCACACCGCTGGAGAATGCGGGACGCACGCCGGCGCTGTTCGCCCTGAAAGTGCTGGCGCTGTTTCGCTTCCTCTGCCCGGAGAAGGAAATCCGCGTCGCCGGCGGACGAGAAGTGAATCTGCGGACACTGCAGCCGCTCGCCCTGTATGCCGCCAACTCCGTATTCGTAGGCGATTACCTGACGACGCCGGGACAAGAGATGAATGCCGACTACCAAATGATCGAGGATCTCGGATTCGAGATTGAGCTCAACGCTTTGTAAAAGGCGGTGATTCTCAATGAACGGAAATCACCCCGAAACACCGGGACGGCAAATGCCTGCATGCAACCCTCTGGCCTGGATGGAGGAGGAGCTGGCGGACTTGGCCCGGCGAGTGCAGGAGCGCAAGCTGCGCCAGTCGGAAACCGCCCGCGCGGATGAAGTCGAAACCGCCGGCGCGTACACCAGAAGGGACGGCAAGCTGCTAATGAATCTGGCTTCCAACAATTACTTGGGCCTGGCCGGTGACAAGCGCATCCATCAAGCAATGATTCAGGCCCTGCGCGGCGCCCGCCCCTCTCCTGCGGCAGGGGCGGGCGCATCCCGCCTGATCACCGGCAATTACGCCGCCTACACCCGGTTGGAGCAGGACATTGCCGCCTGGAAGGAGCGGGAGGCGGCGCTCGTATATGCCAGCGGCTACATGGCCAATACCGGGACCATCGCCGCCCTCGTCGGACGCGGCGACGCTGTATTCAGCGACCGTCTGAATCACGCCAGCATCGTCGATGGGATTGTGCTGAGCCGGGCCGGGCATTACCGCTACCGCCATAACGACACCGGTCATCTGCGGCAGCTGCTGGAGCGGCATCAAGACGCCCGCAGAAAGCTGATCATTACCGATGCCGTGTTTTCCATGGACGGAGATACCGCCCCGCTTCGTGAGCTGCTGCGGCTGCGGGACGAGTTCGGCGCGATGCTTATGGTGGACGAGGCGCATTCCGGCGGGATCTATGGCCGACAAGGCGAAGGATTATGCCATGCGCTGGGCATTCACCGGCAGGTCGATGTCCTGATGGGTACCTTCAGCAAAGCATTCGGCGTCTACGGCGCTTATGTCTGCGGCAGCAGCACGCTAATCCGTTATTTGACCAATAAATCCCGGACGCTGATTTATTCCACCGGATTGCCGCCTGCGGTTATCGCCGGAATCCAAGAGGCGCTGAATATTGTCCGCACTGAAGGCTGGCGGCGCACACGCGTGCTCGAAGCCGCCCGCAGCTTGCGCAGCCGGCTCCGGGCAGCCGGCCTTGATGTCGGCGAAGGGGATTCCCCGATCCTACCGGTGATCGCCGGCTCCAATGCGACCGCGCTCGCTTTCGGCGCGCGCCTGGAGGAGGCGGGAATTCTCGCCGGAACGATCCGCCCGCCGACCGTTCCCGCCGGATCGGCGCGGCTCCGGCTCTCGCTGACTGCCCTGCATACGGAAGCGCAGCTCGATGAAGCATGCCGTCAGATCATCCGGAACGGCCGGGAACTGGGGGTTATCCAATGAACAGCGCTGCATACGGAAGCAAAGCCACCATATTGTGGATTGGAGGCTGGAGTATGCCGGATACCGTATGGAACGGGCTGCGGAAAGAGCTGCAGGAATATGATCATTTGGCGGTGCGCTACGATGATGTCCGGGCTCCCGGGGAGTTCGTCCAACGCGCGCGCTCGCTTGCCGCGGCCGCTATGCCCGCTCCCCCCGATCCCGGGTGGCCCCGCAGCCGGACGCTCATCGCAGCAGGCTGGTCGCTTGGCGGTCTCGTGGCGCAGCGGCTGGCCGCCTCCGGACATGCCGATGCCGCCCTGCTGCTCGGCACCACGGGGCGCTTTGCGCGCGGACGCGAGGACGCGGCGCTCGGCTGGTCCGACCGCCATATCAGGCAGATGATCGCCGCGCTTGAGCGCAGCGGCGGCCGGACACAGGTGCTGCAGCAGTTCCATCGGCTGCTCTTCACGGATGAGGAGCGCGGCTGTATAGCCGCCGCAGGTTTTCCCGCAGACGGCGGATGGTCCATCGAAGCGCTGCTTGCCGGACTTCACTACCTGCGCGAGGAGGATATGCGCGGCCGGCTGGCGCATACCGCATGCCCCATCCTCATTATGCACGGCACAGCCGACCGGGTGATTCCCTGGGGCGCTGCTGAAGAATTACACGCAATGATACCCGGCTCGGAGCTAGTCGCGGTCTACGGCGCGGGGCATGTCCCTTTCCTTGGCCGGGAGAACGAGCTCGCCGCCGCAGCAAGGAGAATGATAGATGCCTGTAAGCAAAAACTTGGTTAAGCAGCGGTTTGACCGTAAAGCGGAAACCTATGATGCCCATGCCGTTGTCCAGCAGGAGATGACAGCCGAGCTGCTGCGGCCGCTTCAACTCGCCCGTCACGCCATGACCGCTTCCGGGCCTGTATCGGTACTGGAGATTGGCTGCGGAACCGGACGTCTGACGGAACGGCTGCTTCAGCTGCTGCCGAGCGCCTATGTGTCCGCCGTCGATCTTTCGCCGTCGATGCTTCAGCTGGCGAGCCGGCGTCTGAACGGCGATGCTTCCCGCTGCACCTTCATCGAGGCCGATATCGAACAGTGGGCGGCCGCTTCCGCGGACCGCCGGTTCGACCTGATCGTTTCCGGCGCCTGCTTTCAGTGGCTGGAACGGCCGGAACAGACACTGCGGCAGCTGCTGAGGGTAACCAGACCCGGCGGCCGCCTGCTGTTCTCGACCTTCGGCCCGGATACGTTCCAAGAGCTGCACAGCGCCTTTCTCAAGGCTTATCTTGCATTGGGCAAACAGCCGCAGCGGCATGGATTATCCTTCCGTTCCTTGCAGCAGTGGACGGACATGCTGGAGTCAGCCGGGTGGCGCGTGCACGTCCTTCGTCACAAAACAGCTGCGCAGTATTTTCCTGCCGTGCGCACGTTTTTGCAGTCCGTGAAATCCATCGGCGCGAACGCCTCGCAGGCCTCTCCCGCCCAAGGGCTTGGGATGCGAAGTCTTATGGCGGAAATGACCGCCTGTTACGAGAGGCATTACGCATGCGCGGCCGGCATCCCCGCGACCTATGAGCTCATCTACGTCCAAGCTGAACGTCCGAGCTGAATATCCGGCACAAACAAAGGCGCCTTCCCGCAGTGGGAAAGGCGCCTTAAATCATTCATTCTTCGTCAGCGTCTGTACTTTGCCCAGCTGAATTCGCGTGTGCTCAAACACTTCACGCAGGCTGGAGATCAGTATTTCGATCTGTTCGGCATGCTTGATTTCCGCCTCAAGCCGGCTGCACATGTTCGCCAGCTCGGCCGCGCCTATATTGAGGCTCACGCCTTTGAGCAGATGAATCGTCTCATGAAGACGAGCCATATCCTTTTGGCGCCACAGCTCATTGATTTGCTCAATATATGCGGCCCCCTCATGATCAAACATCCGGTACAGCTCCTCAAAGAAGGCGGAGGTATCGTCCAGGCTGCGAATTTCCTCAATGATGGAATAATCCACAATTACGTCCGGCCGGTTCTCCTCTTGATGCTCCGGCTTCTTTGGCAGACGAATTTCTTTGGCCCAATGCTCCAGCAGCCGCTGCACTTCCTCGATCCGCAGCGGTTTGCTGATATAATCGTGCATCCCTGCTGCCAGACACTGCTCCCGGTCTTCCTGGCGCGCATTCGCGGTGACCGCAATAATGACCGGCCGTTTGGTATCCCCCAAGCTGTTCGTTATATTCCTCGCCGCATCCAATCCGTCCATGACCGGCATTTGCACATCCATGAACACCAGATCGTAATGCAGCCGGGTCACCGATTGCAGCGCCTCCAGGCCGTTGGCGGCCACATCGGCGGTATATCCCATTTTCTCCAGAATCCGCAGAAACAGCTTCTGATTAATGGCGTTGTCTTCCGCCACCAAAATCCGCAGAGGCAGCTTCGCACCCATATTGGCATCAAGAAGAACCGTCGGTTTATTGCGGGATGGCTTGGCCTGGCGATCAAACAGGCTCGACAGCATCACTTCCAGCAGATGGTCATCCCTGACGGGCTTGCTGACTACGGCGGAAAACACCGACTCCAAATCCACCCTGGACGGATTGCTTCCCACTGAAGTGAGCATAATCATCGGCAGGCTTTCAATCGTACGATGCTTGCGGATCTTGCCGCCAAGCTGGTTCCCGTCCATCTCCGCCATGAGCATATCGATAATCGCCAGATCGAAGATTTCGCCCTGCTCGATCCAGCTCAAAGCTTCACTTGCGGAGACGGTGGCTTTGACGTACATCCCCCACCGTTCCGCCGACTTCTTCAAAATGCGCAGGTTCGTGCTGTTGTCGTCCACGATGAGAACGCGCTTCTGGCGCAGCCGCGCCGCATTATTTTTGTTCTCGGAGAAAAGCTCCGCTCTCTTGGCCCTGATGGTGAAGTGAAATGTCGCTCCCTCTCCCTCGTCGCTTTCCACCCAGATTTGGCCGCCCATCAGTTCAACGAGCTGCTTGCAAATGGCCAGCCCAAGGCCGGTGCCTCCATACTTGCGGGATGCCGTGACATCATGCGCCTGCGAAAACGATTGGAAAAGGCGGTGATGCTTGTCTTTTGGGATGCCGATTCCCGTATCCTTCACCTGAAAATACAGCTCAAAATCCTGTCCGTCTGTGGACTGTTTGCTCACCGAAACAAAGATTTCGCCCTTCTCCGTGAATTTAATGGCATTTCCGATCAGGTTGACGAGCACCTGGCGGACCCGCGTCACATCGCCTACCACGAATTGCGGAATTTCCGGGTCCACACACGAGACAAGCTCGATATCCTTGCCCACGGTCCGGGAGGAGAATAAGTCGAGTATATCTTCCACGCATGGCTTTAATTCAAAGGGCTGATGCTCCAGCATCATGTGGCCCGATTCGATTTTGGAGAAGTCCAGAATATCATTCAGAATCGCAAGCAGCGATTCATTGCTGCTGCGGATGATCTCGGTGTACTCCCGCTGCTCATCCGTCAGCTCGGTTTCATGCAGCAGGCCGGTCATCCCCATAATGCCGTTCATCGGCGTCCGGATTTCGTGGCTCATGATCGCCAGAAAATCAGCCTTGGCCTGGGTCGCCCGCTCCGCCGCTTCCTTTGCTTCCAGCGTTTCCGTCTTCGCTCTTTGCAAATCCACGACTGTCGTCTCCAGTTCAATGACATAGGAAAGGAATGTCGCCATCGAATTAAGAAGCGCAATGTCGCGATCGGAATAATTGTAAGGCTTCCGGTCCATCGCACAGATTGTGCCGAACACATTGCCGTTCTTATGCCAGATCGGAACGCCGATAAAGGAACATTTCCCCAGCGCCTTCGTCACACCCAGTTCACTCGTCAGCGGATGCGACGTGGTGTCTTCAATCACAAGCGGCTCGGTCGTGCCTTCAATAACAAGGCTGCAGTAGGTTTGCTCGTAAGGCAGGACAACCCCTTCCTCAACAAGATTCTCATGACGGTTGAACACCTTCAGGATCGTATTGGATACACGATCGTTACTGGCAACGAAAAAAGTATTCACATGAATGAGTTCGCTTATCATTTTCATGATATGCTCCGCCGCTTCCTCCAAGCCGCTGTATAATTTGTCTTCGTGACTCATACCCGCACGCCATCCCTTCTTCCACAGTGCTTGCGCTTATCCATTAATGCATGTGACCTAAATATTACTCAGGCTTACCCCGGCAATAGTAGAAAACAATGTCCGCCTAGTTCCGAAGTCTTAGTGCAAGCTCAAAAAAATAGCAGCTGTAAACAGCCGCTTTCTCTTAATCGGACGGGGTCGCCGGGCATTTTCTTGCGTTCGCCGCGCCGATCCGCCGATTTCCTGGCCAACAATCATGCATCCTCACGATCGGCGGCAGCAGATTCATGATAATGTGTGTTATTGCCCGTTATTAAGAATTCATCGGATATTACCCCGATTCCATATCGCTGAAACAGGTATTCTCAAATTTATTAAAGTTTTGCTTCCCCTGCGAGAAAGGTTAATTTGCGCGGGACGACGGAGATCGCCGCAGGCGTTTCCATATAGATCTCCCCGTCGGTATCCGCACGCATCGGCTGTGCCGTGTTGATGCTGAGCGTTGAGGTTTGCAGATAGCCGATCGCGCTGTTTTGCGGATCCCATTCATGGGATGCCTTGTGGGTGAGAAGCTCGATCAGCAGCGGCAGGCCGGCCTCATAAATAATATAGACATCCAGCAGACCGTCCGCTAGCGATTTATCCGTGCCCGGCAGGGCGTTGGTGCCCAGGAACCGTCCGTTGGCAACCAGAATCATGACCGCCTCCCCTTCAAGCTCACCCTGGCCGCTCTCCAGCTTGAACGCGAATGATTCCGCCTGACGCACCTTTTGCAGCGTGCTCAGGAAATAACTGAGCTTGCCGAATTTCCCCTTCAGCTCCGAATTGATATTTTCCGAGGTGTCAGTGATCAGCCCGATGCCGAAGAAATTGCTGAAATACCTGCCGTTTGCCGCCCCGATATCGACCTGCTGCCGCTTGTTGCCCAGCAGAACCCGCGCCGCTTCATCGAGCTGCTGCGGGATATGCAGGGCGCGGGAGAAATCATTGCAGGTACCGCCCGGCAATATGCCGACCAGCGGCGGCCGCTCCAGATCCGCAAGCCCGTTGACACACTCATGGACCGTGCCGTCTCCGCCCAGCACGAGCAGCAGCTCGTAAGACTCCCCGCGCTCCCTGCAATAGCGCTCCGCATCCCCCTGTTCTTTGGTCTGCAGCAAGGTCAGCTCTTCCACGGCAGGCGCCAATATTTCCGTAAGGACGGCAAGCTGCTGACCCATTTCCGCCTGGCCGGCATTGCCGTTATAGATTAATAGCGCATTTTTATACATCGGATCCCATCTCCCATCGGTAATTATCCGTCCGTTATACTCCAATACCCAAAGTCTGACCGCTTGTCCCAAGCAAATATCTCCGCGCCGCCGGATATGCGGCGCCGTCCCCCTGCCTTGGAACTCCCTTGCCCGCATCTCATCCGCACGCAGCAACGAAAAAAAGGGCCTTCCCTCAGTCATGGAGCATGACCCGCCGGAAGTCCCTTTTGCGCTTGCTGGTTTATTCTATTCGCCGCTGCTGAGAACCTTCACCGCATTGGCGATAAGCTTGCGAACCATCGGATGCTGAAAGGCTTCCTTCTGGTGTCCCGGCATCAGGTACACGACATGCCCAAGCCCGAATTCATGCGCCCAGGCTGCTGGCCGGCGCTTCTCTCCATCCTCGTAGCTTAACAGCACCTGCGTATCGACGAACGGGCTGAAATCGAACTCGTACGGCTCATCAGCGAGGCTGAAGGGATCAATCCCCTGCATGATCGGATGGTCTTGATCCTCCACGCGGAATGAAAGCTCGCGGAACGGCGGATGTCCGGTAAACTTCGCTCCGAATAAAGCGCTCATTTCATGGCGGCTCTGCAAGGAAATGCCCGTATGCAGCACGAGCAGCGATCCGCCCCCGCTCACATAAGCCAGCAGACCGGCTGCCTGCTCCCGCGTTACAGGCGGGTGTTCATTCCAGCAATCGGTATAAGAGAGAATCAGGTCGTACGCTTGAATCGAATCCGCGCGTAACTGATCATAATCCGTCGAGATCTGCAGGGTATAGCCCTCCGCCTCCACTACCCCGCGGATCTCGTCCTGCACCGCCTCAAGCGGGTGGTACGGCGCCAGCTCCATATCTCCAAGCAGCAGCGCTGCCGGCTTGCCTGTCGTTGCCATTTCGATCGCCTCCTTCGAATATTACAATCCTGCGCAGGATTAGCATATATTGTGTATTCTACTCTTGGCTTTCCAATCCCTGCTCTTCCTCGCGGATCATCCGAATATTGCCCAAATGGCCTTCCCTTGTAAAAGCGGACGGGAACGCATGCTGCGCCTCAAGGCGCACCAACGCCTGTTCGTCTCCGTCTCGCACCGCCTGCCGCAGCTGCTGCAGATGCTCCGATGCCATCGCGATCCGCCGCTCCATTTCTTCCGTATCACCGGTTGGCGCGCCGTGCCCCGGCACAAGGCTTCCCACCTGATGAAGGCTTATCATCCGCTGCGCTTTGCCCAGCGTCTCTTCATACGCCGCGGCGCTGTGCTCGATAAGCGGCAGCTCAAAATCAGACAAGTAATCTCCGGCCAGCCAGACGCCCGTCGGCTCGACCAAGGTGAACACACCGCATGCGGTGTGCCCAGGTGCCAGATAAAAAGTGAGCTTCGTCTGCCCAATCGTCAATATCTGTCCGTCGCGCTCGATCACATGGTCAATTGCCGGGTAAGCCACTGGTACATCTCGTTCAATGTAATACTCAGCATCGAAAGCATGAATCTGGTCCAGCTTCCTCTGCTTGTCCGTCTCTTCGGCGAGCGCTCTGCTGCCGATCGTAACCGCATCCTGAAAAGCGCTGTACCCGATCAGATGGTCAAAGTCGCTATGTGTAAACAAGAGGTACAGCTGACGCTGTCCTCTTGCCGCTTTGACATATTCTTTTATTTCCGTGATCTCATGCGGCAGCCACGTGGGATCCACAAGGAGCAGAAGATCATCGGTTTCCACGATAGTCGCATTCGTCTGAAATAGTGCGCTTTGAAATACTTCAACGCCAGGATAATGATATCGCTTCATCCATTGATCCCTTCTTCCCTGGTGATTGCTTCCTGCCTGGTGAGCTTCTCGCATTCTGCCTGCTGTGATTCCAGTCAAGCTTACTTCATTCCGATTCGCTCCATAATGCCGCGGGCCATCCAGACGCCGGCCGCTCCGGCCTGTGCCAGGCCGCGTGTCACCCCTGCGCCGTCCCCGCCGCAGTACAAGCCTTCGATCTCTGTTTCCAGACGCTCGGTCAGCTTTGGACGGGCCGAGTAGAACTTGGCCTCCACGCCGTAGAACAGCGTGTGCTCCGAAGCGATGCCCGGCGTGACCTGATCGAGCGCCTCCACCATTTCGATCAGGCTTTTCATCGTGTTGTACGGCAGCACCAGCCCCAGATCGCCCGGAACCGCCTCCTTGAGCGTCGGTTCCAGAAAACCCTCGCGGATCCGGGCGTCCGTGGAACGCCGGCCGCGCAGAATATCGCCGTACTTCTGCACGATAACGCCGCCGTTTGAAAGGTCATTGGCCCTTCTGCATACCTCGCGGGCATACTCGTTCGGCTTGTCGAACGGCTCGGTAAAGCGGTGCGAGACAAGCAGCGCAAAGTTCGTGTTCGTCGAGCCGAGCGCCGGATCCTTGTACGCATGGCCGTTCGCCGCCATAACGCCGCTGTGATTTTCAACGACCACATGTCCGGACGGATTGCTGCAGAAGGTCCGCACGCGCGTACCGACAGAAGTGTTATAGATAAACTTGCCTTCATACAGATGCTCGTTAATTTCACGCATGACGACATCGGATGTTTCCACGCGCACCCCGACGTCAACTTGGTTATTGTACATTTTTAAGCGGCGTTTGCGCAAAATATCGGATAGCCAAGCAGAACCGTCGCGGCCCGGCGCAACGATCACGTGACCGGCTTCGATCCGGTCGCCGTTTTTCAATTCGATGCCTTGG
This sequence comes from Paenibacillus abyssi, assembly GCF_014640295.1. Classification (GTDB taxonomy): domain Bacteria; phylum Bacillota; class Bacilli; order Paenibacillales; family Paenibacillaceae; genus Paenibacillus_D; species Paenibacillus_D abyssi. Next base: position 229,421 of record NZ_BMGR01000002.1, read on the forward strand.
ACGCGGTGGCCTCCGTCCGTTTTTACCGTCAGCAGATCCGCAACCTCGGTTTTATACATCATATCGATACGCGTGCTAAGCTCGTCGTTAATCGATTTCAAAATTTCCAGGTTCTGCTCCGTCCCCAAATGACGAACCTGTGCGCGAAGCAGCTTCAACCCGGCTGCGTAAGCATTTTTCTCAATCTTCCGAACCGCTTGCGTCGTTGGATCTGTGATCGTGTCCGTGGCACCGTGCTGCAGGTTGATGTCGTCCACGTACCGGATCAGTTCAAGCACCTGCGAAGGCTGCAAATAATCCGTCAGCCATCCGCCGAACTCGGTCGTAATATTGAATTTCCCGTCGCTGTATGCCCCAGCGCCTCCGAAGCCGCTCGTGATCGAGCAGGCGGGAAGGCAGCCCGCGAAGTCTTTCTTGCCTGCGGGAGGCGGGCAAAGCTTGATTTTCTCTTCCAAAATGGGGCATCTGCGGCTGCGGATATCATGTCCTTTATCTACCAGCAGCACCTTAAGATGAGGCGCCATCCTGCTTAATTCATATGCGCTGAAAATCCCTGCAGGACCGGCTCCGACAATAATGACATCATAACGTGAACTCATTTTTGGTTGTCCCTCCAAAATGTAATGTTCGAGTCAGGCACGCACATTACGCACAAGCAGAAACGGCTGACGCCGTCTTTGGGGCGGGAGATTCATTCGCGGTGAATGTTATGCAAAAAAAATCCCCGGCTGTGCGAAGATGCGGCAAACCCGCACCTCTCGTAGCCAGGAATTATCGGTTCCTTAGTAGAAACCCTTGACCCTTATCGCCAAGGATATACGAATAGGCAAATGATCGAAATGAATTGTTATTCCATTAAAAATACTATGCCAATTTCATTACATTGTCAATGGAAAAACTATAATTGTTCGTCTTTGTAACGAAAACACAGCAAATTATTTCGTATAAACATAGAAAAACATTGTAAATATCGAACAATTTCATATAAACCGTTTTGCATCAGCCGACTGCCTTGTATGCCGTGCTTGCCCCCGAAATACAACTGCTGATGCAAATAAGCTGGCATAATAAACGAGAAAACAAAGAATAGAGAGAAATAACGGGAAAGAGGAAGAAAATAGGCGAAAACCTCTGGACAATCCGTTAAATTTAAATATTCTGAATATTTACAATATTTAAATATTAGGTTATTATGAACTCAAGCTAATACGGAGAGGGGATAGACCATTGGACTAGGTAAGCGAAGCATATCTTGAATCTCCTATTAACATAAGATATGCGGGGACCCCAAGTTGATCGTCGGCAGGTTTGGTGAAAAATCTGAGCCATGAAAATAAGAGAGCATTTGCGAATGTTGATTTAACAAAGTTTGTTGATTTGACGGGTATGTAAGATGTTGATTTAACAAAGCGTGTTGAATAACAACGCATGTCATCGAAGGATCGGAGTGTGCAGTACTCAATTGAATAGTCCATTTACGATAGAGTAGGAATTCCGGTTATCTTGGATAAGCGGAATTCCTACTATTCGTTTTATGCGATATTTAATTAGGCACGCTCATCTAAAAAGGGGCAGCCGACCCAAGCGGGAAGTCCACCCCTAAACGTATGCCAAACGAAACGACTACCGGTAATTATGTGCGTCTTCGACCGTGCCATCCTGCCGGTGAATGATCGCTGCGCAATTACGGTCTGAAGCAAGCGCGCGCGCTTGCTCTACCGCTTCCGCTTTCGTCGACAAGATCTGCTCAGGCTCCGTTTTGCCCTCCACCTTGATTGCCCATTCCTTCTCATGCGGCACGACATGCAGATTGGCATGCCCAGACCCGGAAGAATCTTCATTGGTGTGCTGTGGGTGGTCAGCCGCCCACTCCTTGGCTTGCGCAGTCGCTATTGCAATAGCACGACCCTCCTCGGATCCATCGTCCAATAAAGCATTGGCAATTTCAATCGCTTTATTCCGCACCCTTGGCTCGAAGTTTTTCAACGAATCAGGATAGTCCCGCTTGCTCCATGGCATCGCGATCCCCTCCTTACTTCGTTCTCTCTGGTCCGGCTACTGTGCTGTAATCATCTCCATATGAGGAGGCATTCAACGAATTATTAGAACGGAATGTATCGTAGACCAGGGCGCGGCCCTCCAGCTTCGGATCTACCATGACAAGAATTCGGCCCTCATTGACATAATCGCCATACCGTTTGGCTTCGTCCTCGGGAATGCCTACCCCGATCAGGCCGCCCACAAGACCTCCCGCTCCCGCTCCGACTGCCACGCCTGTAAGCGTCGCTACAATCGGGCCCGCGGCAAGAATCGGACCGATCGCGGGAATAGCGAGCGCGCCAACGCTTGCCAGCAGACCCGTCATCCCGCCTAACACGCCGCCTGCGGTTGCGCCTGTCGCAAGACCCTGCGGCGCTTTGGTTCCTGTCGCATCTTCTACATAAGAGACATCCTCTTTATCCTTTGCGATCACCGAAATATCCTCGGTGTTGTATCCTTGCCGTTTCAACCCTTCTATCGCATCTACCGCTTCTTGCTCCGTATGAAAAACGCCGATAATTTTCTTTTCGTGTTCCATTGATATCCCTCCTAGACAGGCTGTTTATTTCTGGAATTTTCATTAGGGCGCCACTGTTCTTACTTACCCCATGCCATCCGGAACTAAACGGGTCACTATCTGTCCCTGGGCTCGCAATCCTTTAATTCAGAAATTTTTCAGAGCGGAGATGTATAATGTGTAATCAGGCGCTCAACTGTTAAATCACAGGATAATCTGCACGGTTCCGAGGGCATATCTCCCGTCCAGCCTCTTGCCTTCATTGGCAAATTCAATGCCGGGCATACCGGTTTCCGGATCGATAATCGCTACCGCTACCCGGTAGTCGCCCGGAGTCAAATCGGCTGGCACCTTGACCTTAATATTCACTTGATGGCTGCCGGGCAGCCACTCGCGAATATCCAAGTTTGCGTTCGCGCTGCCGGCGACCTTTCCAGCTCCATCAATTAAGGAGAGCTCCACCGGCCACGAGAAGTAGAACGGAGCGACGCCTTGGTTATCGATGCGAAGATCCACCGACATGACATCGCCCGGACGCCTTTGCATTTCATGCGATTCGGACAACACAACATACCGATACCCAATCGTCTTCAAAAGCCGATCGATATTGGGCTGCAGCTCCGAATCGACGGGCATGCGATAAGGCCCTTGGGGACCGATCCAGCTGATGTGTGTCAACTCTGCCATACGCAGTGTTTCATCTATGTAACCATTCTCGACATATTTGGTTTCATGCGCAAACTCGCCGCCCCCGGGTGCTTTCACCCAATAATCCGGCATCGCTGGCTGCTCCTCGTCAGTAAGCCAAGAGGCATATCCGTTGTTGATCCAGTCAAGGAATCCATCAACCGTTTGCTCAGCATCCCCGAACGCATCATTGAACAGTCCCATCCCATGCTCCAGGGCAATATCATGAGGCCTGCGCATAAGCAAAAATGTGTCCGGGAAATAACGGAGATATGGCTCGACGTATTGATCGGTAATCACGCGGCCGGGGAACGGAATGCGGTCCGGATCACGATCCCAGGTATGCCACTCTCCCCAGTGTCCGACGCTTCCGAGCTGGATGAAAGCAATGAACGGATCATTGGCGTAACGCCCGGCTAACGCTTCGATAAGCTTCTGATGCCGCTCGATCAATACGGGGTTCGTGTAATCGGGACTAAAACCTTTGCCATAGGCCATGTCGTACCGGTATCCTTGTCCATCTATTTCATCAAATAACCAATCAGGGATATCCGTATGATCCTCATCACCAGGATCATCCAAAATGATTCGAAGAACCAGATTTACGCCCTGCCGCTCCCAATGATCAAACCGGTTTTTGGCCTCCACTTCATCGAATGCATACTCTCCCTTACGAGGCTCCAATTCCCGCCAAGTCATATTGGCATGTGCAAGCCTGAACGGCTGGGCCGGGTCGTCATAACGGGCATCCACCGAAAATCCCATATAAGGATTATTCAACACTTCGTCCACATAGCCCGGTGTATAGACGACCCGATTAACCGGGGTATCCATCCATTTCTCATAGAACAACCAGACAGCAATCGACATGATAATCAGAATGATGATTAAGATGAAGGACTGCATAACATTTAGTCTAAGCAATGATTACACCCCCATTCAAAATTATAAATCTTCTGTAATATATTTAGCGGTTCTAAGTTGTATTTTGTCGAAAAACAATAGGTATTTAGACTTATATACATTAGTTATATAATTGATTATATTCGATACTCATTACTAGTAGAGTATACAAGCGGGCAGGGGTTGAGAAAGATGAAAGTGCTTGTAACAGGAGGTTATGGTTTCATAGGATCATTCGTAGCTGAACGGTTTTTCAAAGAAGGTTACGATGTTTATATTATCGATAATCGCCCTTCCGGTAAACCCGAATATATTGACTTCAAGCACAAGGCTTATAACCTTTCTGTTGAAGACCGCAAATGCGAAGAAATCTTTCGAACCAATCAGTTTGATGCGGTGATCCATCTTGCCGCCCAGGTGAGTGTGCACACGTCTATGGAAAATCCCCGGTTAGATACCGAATCCAACGTGCTTGGCTTGTCTAATATGTTATCCATGTCCGGAAAATACGGCGTCAAAAAATTCATATTTGCATCCTCTGCGGCAGTCTACGGCCCGATTGATCAATGCCCTTTGCCGGAAACAGCCCCCTGCAATCCAATCTCTCCTTATGGAATGAATAAGTGGGTAGGAGAAATCTACTGCCGCAAATGGGAAGAAATCTACGGTCTGGAATCGATCATCTTCCGCTTCTCCAATGTGTATGGCCCCCGGCAAGGCACGGGAGGCGATGGCGGCGTCGTGTCCGCCTTCATGGAGAAGATTGTGCGCAAAGAGCCCCTTACAATCCATGGAGACGGCAATCAAACCCGCGATTTTATTTATGTGCAGGATGTAGCCGATGCGATCTACCGCGCTTCCTATTCGACCATAACCGGAATCTATAACCTGTCGACCGGTAAAGAAAGCAGCATTAATGACCTTGTTCAACATCTAAGCGATTTGAATTTCTCTCCAACGATTCAATACCAGGAAAAAAGACCAGGCGATATCAACCGTTCTATGCTGGATAATACCCTGATTAAAAAGCATCTGGATTGGGTCCCTATGTTTGACCTCAAAGAAGGATTGCAGCGGACGGTCCAATGGCACGAACAGCGCGAGACGCTTAACGCCGCCGCTCCGTCCGTTCAACCGAAACGAACTTCATCCATCCATAAATATATAAAGACGATTGTTCCTTATCTCGAGAATCTCATTCTCTTTCTGCTCGTCGCTTGGCTCACGATGAATGAATATGACGCAAGTTACGCTTATCTGGATTTTAAGCTGATCTATATCATTATTCTCGGCATGTTATACGGCAACCGCCAAGCCATCATCGCTTTTGCACTGTCTACCGGGCTGTATGTATATTATCAACTCCACAACGGAAGCGATGTTGTTTCACTGTTATATGATACCGACTTTTTCTTCCAAGTGTCGATCTACTTGTTTATCGCATTGATCGTCGGCTACACCATCGAGCGCAAGACAGCTCTCATTCGAACCAGGGAGACGCAGCTTGCCACCCTCGAGGAGAAGCATTCCTTCCTCAGTGAGGTGTATCAAGAAACCCGGCTCATCAAGAATGAGCTCCAACAGCAAATCATGAATAATGGCGACAGCTTTGGCAAGATTTATGCCGTGACCAAGGAACTGGAGAGTCTGGAACCCGATCATATATTTACGGCAACGGTCAGTGTCGTCGAGTCGATTATGAAATCATCCTCAGTCACGATCTACACGGTGAACAGCTACCACAGTTACCTGAGGCTGGTGGCCCATTCGAAGGGGGAACAATTGGAGGCTTTTAAGTCCATCAAGGTCGAAGACACCCCTTACCTGCATTCCGTACTGCATGAAAAAAAGCTGTTTGTCAATAAAAATCTGCAACATGGCGCGCCTCTTTTATGCGCTCCTGTAGTCAGCAACGGCGAGACCGTCGCAATGATCTCGCTGCACGATATGAGCTTTGAGCATTTCACTCTTTATTATCAGAACCTGTTCAAGGTTACCGTCGATCTGGTCTCATCTGCCCTCTCTCGCGCTTATTCCTATGTTGAGGCTTCAAGCAGTCAACGTTACATCCAGGGTACCTCCATTCTGACAACCGATGTATTCACCCACATTCTTGCCGGCAAAAAAGTCGCCAAAGCAAAACATGATATCGATTATGTCCTGCTTCAAGGATCGGGCATGAATGCCGCAGCCGGGCAACTGTCCGAGGTGGTTTCACGATCCTTGCGCGAGACGGACTATGTCGGGCTGGATAATAACGGAAACATTACAGTCCTTCTGTCCAATTCATCGATTAATGATGCGTCCTTCGTACTCGAGAGATTCGCCAAGGTTGGCATTCATTTGCAGGTGATGAAAGAAGATGTCTCATATGCTTGAGCTCATTTTCCTTGGTTACTGCGTACTCTGTGCCATTCTTCTTTGGATACGGCATCGCCGTGATCGCCGTGAATGGTTCATGCGGCTCATGCTCGTCATTTGTTTGCCTGGCGCCGGTTGGCTGCTGCCGCAATTCTGGCCGAAATGGCTGTACGGCAAGAATTCCAAAGCGGATTCCGAGCTTCTGGATGTTTATGGCGAGCACAACCTGTATAATGTCAAGCTCACCCGCATCTACCAGCTTCCCGAGGCGGAGAAGGAAATGAATATCGTACCGCTGGAAGAAGCGCTTATTGTTAACGATTATTTAACAAGGCGAAGAGTGATCATTGATTTGCTGAAGCAGAATACGATGGAATATATCGGGGTGCTGCAGCAGGCTGTCCGCAATGAAGACACGGAAACATCGCATTATGCCGTCAGTGCCATCATGGAGATCAAACGCAAGCTTACTTTGTCGATGCAGGAGCTCTCCGTCAAATACGAAGAGGATGCCATGAATCCCCACTTATTGCTTGCTTATGCGGATGTGCTGAAGGCTTATATGGGCAGCGGCTTTATTGACGAGCGGACGCTTACCAAGCACAAACATACGTACGCGAATGTTTTGAAACGATTAATCGAAGTTGAACCAGAGCGGGAGAGTGCCTATTTAGAAAAAATGGACACCGATCTTGAACTTGGAGATTACGCGAGCGCTGAGCAGACCGGCAGGTTATATCTGGAGCGGTTCCCCGGACAGGAAGAGGCTTACTTGGCTTTGATGAAATTATATTTCACGATACGTTCCTACGCCCAGCTTCAGGCCACACTGGAGGCGTTAAAGCGCTCGCCAATCCGGCTCTCCCATCGGGCACTAGCCCTTCTTCGCTTCTGGTCTTAGGAGAACTTAGCGATATGAAACGAAACTCAAAGCTGCAGTCCGCTTCAAAAATACGGTTAAAACACAATGTGTATATTATTCTCAGCGGCGTGCTGTTGCTGGCCATCGCCATCCAGATTACACACTCCCAATCGATTCTCAGAATAGACGGCAGTACAGCAAGCGCCAAGCGCGAAAGCGGATGGAAGCCGGCCTTTGTGGAGCCCGCGGCTCTACAGCCATCAGGCGCCCCCTATTGCATCGCTTTTGACAGCTCGAATGAAGAGAGCGCACGCCTGAAAAATAATGCCGAGCGTGTGCTGCAATATATGAAGAAGCCTGTCCGGGTATTTGATATGAGCGCAAGAGGGATCGAACTCCCGGGATGCCAGGCCGCCATTATTGCGCTGAGCGAGCTGAACAAGCTGGGCAATATCGACGAGCTGGCCCGCTATGTGGAGAGCGGCGGTTATGCCTTTCTGATGTCCCGGCCCGAATTGGAGGACGCGTTCTACCGCATCTATCGAAAGCTGGGGATCAACGATATTGGGGACGCCTCCGCTCAACAGGGAATCATGCTCCACGATAATGTGTTAATCGGCGAATCGGGGCTTGCCTTGGATGAAACATTCATGAATAATTTCGTCAATCATGTACAGCTGGACAATACGGCGCGGCTTCTCGCTTCAACGGCCAACAGGACGCCTCTGCTGTGGGAATACGCTTATGGAGGCGGCAAGTTTATGGTATTTAACGGCTCCATGCTGGCGGAAAAGTATAACCGCGGCATTGTAGCCGGCGCGATCAGTCTGCTGGAGCCTGATTTTATCTATCCGGTCTTTAATGCAAAGCTGATGTACATTGATGATTTCCCTGCACCGGTTCCAACGGGCTTGAACCCATCCATCTACCGTACGTATAAACGCGATATTTCACGGTTTTTCCGGGATATCTGGTGGCCGGATATGATTAAGCTGGCCCGGCAAGCCGACTTGAAATATACCGCCGTTGTCATCCAGACGTATACGGATCATGTTGAACCGCCCTTTGACCAACCGATCGATCAAGATCAAAACGGATTAATCATTTATGGACGCGAAGTGTTAAAGAGCGGCGGAGAAATCGGAATTCACGGCTACAACCATCAATCCCTCCAGACGAATCCGGATATTGCAGACAACTACGGATATAACACTTGGAGCAGCATGGAAGCGATGGCCGCCTCCATCGAAGAGGTCGTCAGTTATGTCGGAGAAGCTTTATCAGGATATCAGCTTCTATCTTATGTCCCTCCTTCCAATATGCTGGACGAGGTCGGACGGGAGGCGCTAAAGAAGAGCTGGCCATCGCTTGCGGTCATATCCTCGCTTTACGGGGAAGATCAGAGCGGAATGTCGTATATACAGGAGTTTGAAGTGGCTCCTGACGGCATTCTGGAGATGCCCCGCATTACGTCCGGGTATTTCGAGCGCCCGTTTGACCGTTGGGCGGAAGCCAATACGATTACTTCAATCGGCGTGTTCTCCCACTTCATTCATCCCGATGACATTATGGATGAGATCCGAAGCAACCATTTGAGCTGGGATCAGCTGTACGACAGCTTTTTACAATTGCTTAAACGTATAGACAGGATGTATCCATGGCTTCGGGCTTCTACATCCGCCGAGGCGGCCATTGCGGTCGAAAGCGTTCTGACAAGCCGCGTGGATTTGAATCGGGACGGCAATGCGATCACCGGACAGATTACCCCGTTCAAGGAGGAGGCTCATTTTATCCTCCGGACATCACGCAAAATCGGCTTGACTAAAAATAGTGAGGCCAAAAAAATAGATAAAGACACCTATCTCGTAAAAGTACACAAAGCTGGTTTTGAAATCAGATTAGGCAGGTAAACCTATGCGAATATGCATGATTGCGGAAGGCTCCTATCCCTATATCACGGGGGGCGTATCCAGCTGGATTCATTCGATCATCACCAGTTTTCCGGAGCACGAATTTATTCTGTATACAATCGGCGCTTACGAGAAACAGCGTGGACAATACAAATATAAGCTTCCGGACAATGTCGCAGGCGTGAAAGAAACGTTTCTCGACGCTTATTTGCGCGAGTCCGGAGATTGGGGCACCCGCTTCCGCCTGACTGCCGAACAGAGGCGGGCTTTCTTCTCCCTGCTGGGCGGTGACGGCGGCAAAGTGAACTGGGAAGGAATCTTTGCCCTGCTCCGCACGAAGAAATTCCGGGTGGCCTCGGACTTTTTGATGAGTAAAGATTATTTCGATATCCTCACCGAATTGTGCAAGCAGCGATATACGCTTGTCCCGTTTACCGAGATGTTCTGGACAGTGCGCTCGATGATCCTCCCGCTCTTCCTTTCTATTCGCCACGAGGTGCCGGAGGCAGACTTATACCACTGTGTCACGACCGGTTATGCGGGGGTCATCGGAGCGCTTGCCAAGCACCTGTATGGAAAGCCGCTTATTCTGACCGAGCACGGGATCTATTCCCGTGAACGGGAGGAAGAGCTGATCAAAGCCGAATGGGTGAAAGGTTATTTCAAAGACCTGTGGATTGAGTATTTTTACCGGCTGTCGGGCTGTGCTTATGATGCTTCAGATCAGATCATCACGTTATTCAACCGTAATCGGGAGATTCAGATCGAGCTGGGCTGCGATCCGGATAAAATCAGCATTATCCCCAATGGGGTCGAAGTTGCGAACGAAATAGAGCCGCCCCAGCCGCCCGCTGACGATGGTAAAATTAGAGTAGGCGCAATTATCCGGCTCGTCCCGATTAAGGATATTAAAACGATGATTCATGCCTTCGCCCTCGTCAAGAGAGAGGTGCCCAACGCAGAAATGTATATTATGGGCCCTTCCGAAGAAGATGCTGATTATTCCGCGGAATGCCAGCAGCTTGTTACTTCGCTGCAGGTCGATGACGTGATCTTTACAGGGGAAGTGCGGACCGCCGACTACTTGGGACGAATGGATATTATGATGCTGACGAGTATCAGCGAAGGGCAGCCGCTTGCCGTCCTCGAAGGGATGGCATACGGCAAGCCATTTGTCACCACTGATGTCGGAAGCTGCCGTGAACTGCTGTATGGACTTGACGATGGGATCGGACCCGCAGGTTTTGTCGTTCCGGTGATGCATTACGATCAGCTTGCCGACGCTGTCATCCGATTGTGCCAAAGCAGCAGCATGCGCCAAGAAATGGGACGCAACGGTTGGCTTCGTGTGCGCCGGCATTATACAAAACAAGGGTTCATCGCCGCCTATCGTCGGCTTTATCAATCGTATGAGGAGGAGACGCATGGCAGGAGTAGGATTTGAGCTTCGCAAGCTATTCCGTGATCAAGGGCTGATCAGCCAAGCAAAAGCCTATGCCTATTCCTCGATTACGACAATTGGCCCGATGGTGTTATGCATGGTTTTGATTGTTGCAATGCAGTGGATGATGAGCGCAGCCGGCTCTTCCTTTCTGGAGAGGGAATTGTTCCTTGCCACGGCCGTTTACAGCTTTATCTTCTCCGTGCTGTTGACCGGAGGATTATCGATGGTGCTGACCCGTTTTATTGCCGACATGATGTTTCTGAAGAAGTATGAGCACTTGCTATCCTCCTATTACGGCGCTCTTTCTGTCTGCCTCCCGATGGGATTGCTCGTCGCTTGGTTGTTTTTACGCGGGGTTTCCGCCGGGCTTGGCTACAAGCTTTCCGCATATCTGTTTTTTGCCGAGCTGATTATCATCTGGATTCAAGCGGTTTATCTGTCCGCATTGAAGGATTATATGCGGATCGTAAGGCATTTCACGATTGGGATTACCATTACATTTACCTGCGCCTGGGGCTTGCTCCATTACTCGCCGCTCCAGGGAACAACCGCAGTGCTTGTGGCGATGAATATCGGCTTCTTCTTCATTCTTGTCATGTCAGGCAGGCATTTCGAGCAGATGTTTCCGCCGAAGGATTCCCGATTATATTTTCAATTTTTCGCTTATTTCCGCAAGTACCCGGCCTTGTTCTTTATCGGCACGTTCTTTTATGCCGGCGTCTATATTCATAGCTTTATCTATTGGTTCGGCCCGCTGGATTTCATTGTTGCAGACCGGTATGCGATCTCGCCCTTCTATGATCTGCCGGTGTTTTACGCTTATTTGACCGTTATCCCTACCTTGGTGACGTTTGTTGTCTCGGTGGAAACGAGCTTTTACGAGAAATTCCGTGACTACTACGCCCATATTCTTAACAACGGCACCCTGCAGGATGTGATGAATGCCAAGCAGAACATGCAGCGTACACTCATGCAGGAAATCAGCTTTATCATGGAGCTGCAGCTGTTGTTCAGCTTAATCTCCCTTGCAATCGGCATCAAAGCGCTGCCTGCGATCGGTTTTACCCCGACTCAGCTTGATACGTTTAACATTCTTGTGCTGGGCTATTATTTGTTTATTATCCAATTTGTCGTGCTGCTGCTAATGCTGTATTTCGACGACAGAAAGGGGGTCATTCTGATCAGCGGCTTGTTTGTCGGCTTGAATGCCGGACTTACCCTCTGGACGATGAATGCGGGCTACCATGGCTTAGGAATCTTTATCGCCGGATTCATTACTCTTGCTTGCGCGCTGGGCAGACTGCTCTATTACGTACGCAATATCGATTATTACACCTTTTGCGCGCAGCCGATCACCCTTCAACCGAAAAGACGGTTTTGGCGCCGCTGGCTGCCCAAATCGGCTTCGGTTCTTGCTGTGTTTATGCTGTTAACCGCCTGCCAGGCGGAGGAAAATGCACCCTTGGAAATGGTGAGGCCGGAGGAGCAAATCGGAACTGAAGCCGATCCGTCCTCGGAAGTCAAGCTGGTCGAGGATAAACGGTTGTACGAACGGGATACCAATGACTCGCTTATCACGCTGTACGTGACCGTGCTGCCGGATAAGAATGACTCCAATGAGCGGGTCACCTGGTATTCATTGAACCGCATTACAGAGCGCAGCAATTCCGATGAACTGCGGGCGATCGTACAAGAAGGCGTCCCAGACGGAAGCGGACCAGCGGACGGACAGTTCGGCTACGGCACAACCTCACCCAATGCAAAGATCGGCCTGCGCGGCAATACATCGCGGTATGCTGCCCAGAAATCCTACAAAATCAGACTGGATGATCAAGCTGGTCTATGGCGCGACCAACAGGTTCTAAATTTGAACAAACACCCTTATGACTTCTCGCGGATCCGCAACAAAATAAGCTTTGATCTATTCAAAAACATGTCTGATATGACCAGCTTGCGCACCCAGTTTGTCCATTTATATGTCAGGGACTTATCCGAAGGCGGCAATGATGCCGCACCCTTCGAAGATTACGGATTGTATACGCATGTCGAACAGCCGAACAAAATGTTCTTGAGGACGCATTGGCTCGATCCGAACGGACAAATGTACAAAGCCGCCCAATTCGAATTTTTACGTTATCCGGATGAATTAAAGCTGCAATCCGATCCGGATTATGACAAAGCAGCGTTTGAGACGGTACTCGAAATTGACGGCCGCGAAGACCATGAGAAGCTGCTGCGCATGCTGGATGACGTGAACGATGAGACGATCTCATTTGATGAGGTATTCAAACGGCACTTCGATCTGGATAACTATTTGACGTGGCTGGCCAGCAACATATTGATGGATAACATGGATACCAACAGCCAAAATTTCATTCTGTACTCCCCGCTTAATGCGGAGAAATGGTTCTTTCTTCCTTGGGATTATGATGGAGGCTGGGGCTTTTACGATGATGTACCTTTTATCGATCGGGGAACCGCTCCATGGCAATACGGGGTTAGCAATTACTGGGGAGTTACACTGCACAAACGGTTTTTACGCAATCCAGACAATGTGGAGCTGCTCGGAAACAAGATTGTGGAGCTGGCCGAACAATTAAATGAAGAGCGGATTCGAGGGATGGTCGATTCCTACCGTGCAGTCATAACGCCGTTCCTCAATCGTGCGCCGGACATCAACTTCCTGACCGAACCGGTTGCGCAGCTGGACGAGGAGCTTGACTCATTCGCGAGTATTCCTGCCGCGCGCAAAGCGTCCTTCTTCGAACAGCTGGAGAAACCGATGCCGATCTATCTTGGCGTCCCTTCCGCCGCCTCCGGCCGCCTGCAATTTCAATGGGATCTATCCTATGACTTTCAGAAGGACGATCTCTATTATGACTGGGCGATTGCCAGCGACCCCGCTTTTCTGAATATCCTGCAGTCGGCTGAAGGGTTGACGGGGACGACATATGATATCGATCCGCTGCCTCCCGGCGATTATTTCTGGCGAATTCTCATCAGAGACAGCAAAGGCAATGAACAGATTCCGTTTGATTCTTACGAGGATGAATCCGGCGATCACTACCACGGTGTGAGCCGCTTTAAGGTGGAATAGTATGGAATTTTTAGGAAACAAGCTTCGACATGAGTTGAAATATTACCTGCATGTGCATGATTATGCCGCACTAAGGCAGGTTGTTTCGACGCTCCTAACATTAGACAGCTATTCTATAGACCACAACGGCTACGGCATCCGCAGCCTCTACTTTGACGGTCTCCATAATCACGCCCTGCACGATAAGGCCGATGGTATATTCAGCAGGGAAAAATACAGGATCCGCTGTTATAACGGCAGCGACAGGGTCATTAATCTCGAGCGCAAGAGCAAGTTCGGGGAATATGTGTGCAAAGACAATGCGAAGCTGACCCGGGAGGAATACGAAAGCATACTCTCAGGCGATTACGATTGGATGAAGGGCCACCCGTCGGAGTTGATCGCCGACTTTCATCATGCCCTTTCCCTGCGATACTTTCGCCCTGCCGTCATCGTGGACTACCAGCGGGAAGCCTATGTGTATGAGCCTGGCAATGTACGGATCACGTTCGATAAATATTTGTCGGCAGGCATTAACACCTTTCAATTATTTGATCCCGGACTGGTGTTCGTCGAAGCGCTTGAAACGCCGGTCACCATTATGGAAATCAAGTTCGACCGGTTTTTGCCTGATCTCATAAGAAGCATTATACGCCCGGATGCACACAACCGGGCGGCCATTTCCAAATATCTGTTATGTAGGGAAGTAACGATCCGGCAGCACAAGCCATAATCGCAAAGGGGAAGTCCGATGGAATTGTCATTAAGTTTTCAGGATTTGTTCAAACAGAGCGTGCTCCATCTTGAAGCGTTCCGGAATGTATCTTATATTGATGTGATTATCGGTGTAACCACATCCTTCTTTATCGGCATGTTCATTTACTATATCTATCAATATACATTCCGCGGTGTGGTATACAGCTACAATTACAATGTCACGTTCGTTTTGATGACAATGATCACCACGATCGTGATTATGACGATCAGCACCAATATTGTCTTATCCCTCGGGATGGTCGGGGCGCTCAGTATCGTCCGGTTCCGGACCGCGGTGAAGGATCCGCTCGATATTGTGTATATGTTCTGGGCAATTTCATCCGGTATTGCCGTAGGCGCAAAGCTGTATCCGGTTGCGCTGATCGGAGCGCTTGCCGTCGGACTGGCGCTCGTCTGGTTATCGCGGCGCAAGATTAAAGACCAGCCGTTTTTGCTCATTATTCGTTATAACGAATCCGCTCAAGAAGAGGTTGCGAAGCGTCTGCGCAAAACCCCGCACCGGCTAAAGTCCAAAACAGTCCGCAAAGGTTACATTGAAATGACGGTTGAGCTTCGCCTTCGCGATGACAATACGGCGTTTGTCAACGAGCTGGCAGAGCTCGAAGGCGTGGCCGATGCTGTACTCGTCAACTATTCAGGCGATTATGCGCAATAAAGGTCTTTTTACTGCACCCCGCTACAAGATCGGGGACAGCAGCCGTGCCAGCGATTCTTTGAATTTGAGCAGAAGCGGTCGGTTCAGGTAGCCTTCCAGGGTCAGCTCGGTGCTGACCTGAATATCCTGCTCAAAGATCCGTTTCAATCTTGTCGACGTCTCCGTGTCATATACGAAAGCGTTCATCTCAAAATTCAAGCGAAAGCTGCGGATGTCGATATTCGATGTGCCGACCGATGCCAACGTACCGTCCACAACAATGGTCTTTGCGTGCAGGAATCCCTTATTGTAAAGAAACACCTGTGCCCCGCTTTCCAGCAGCTCGCCCAAATAAGAAGAGGAAGCCCAATACACCAGCTTATGATCCGGACTGCTCGGCATCATGACTTTGACATCAACCCCTGACACCGCAGCCAGCTTCAGTGCGGTTAACAAGCTCTCATCGGGAATGAAATATGGCGTCTGCAGATAGATGCTTTCCTTGGCCGCATAGATCATCTTCAGATATCCGTTCTTAATCTGCTCCCACTCCGAATCAGGGCCGCTGGATACGATCTGCATGCCTACGCTGCCGGAACCGGTCACCATCGGAAAATAGTTAAAATCCAGCGGAATCTCGGCAGTCGATGACAGGTTCCAATCGAGGATGAATTGGACCTGGATCTGCTGCACCGCGCTGCCTTCCAGCTTTAGATGCGTATCGCGCCATGCGCCGAAGCGCTCTGCCAAGCCTAGATATTCGTCCCCAATATTAAATCCCCCAATGTACCCGTACCTGCCGTCAATAATGGCAAGCTTCCGATGGTTCCGGTAATTTAGCCGAAGGTTAAGCAGCGGGATCCGTGAAGGGAAAAAGGCAGCTACCTGCCCGCCTGCAGCGGTCAGCTCCTGGAAGAACCGCGTAGGCAGCGCCCGTGATCCAACGTGATCGTACAGAAACCGCACCTTTACCCCTTCCCGGGCTTTTTTCGTGAGCGCCTGGGTCAACCGCTTGCCAAGCGTATCATTGCGCACTATGAAATAGAGCAGATGAATATGATCCTCCGCCTCCTCAATCGCCTGCAGCAGCGAATCGAACTTGCTGTTTCCATCGGTAAAAATCTCCACCCCGTTATCCTGCGTATACAGAGCGCTGCTGCCCACCAGATTCATGAAGATCATATTGTGGTATTCCGTGATGGCCGGATCCTTAAACTCGATTTTGCGCTGCTCCATCAGTTGGAACTGATTTTGCAAAATATCCTGGACATGCTTGAGCCTGTCGACTCTGATTTTATAGATTTTGCGCCTGCTCAGGTTTTGTCCAATGATGAGATAAAGGATAAAGCCTACGCTGGGCAGGAAAAACAATACGAGCAGCCAAGCCCATGTAGCCGCCACATTGCGGCGTTCCAGAAAAATGACCGTCCCTGCAAGGAAAATGTTAAGTACATAGAGGATAATGACCGTATTCTGCAGCATACCCATCACGCAAGGAGCACCCCAGTTCTTTAGTCTCTTTCTAACACTATACCCGTAAACCAATCTTGGGAACAACAATAAAAAAAACGGCATCCATTTCTTATCGAAATGAATGCCGTTTAACCGCATCAAGCAGATTATTGAACTGTATTGTTCGTGACTGCTTCTTCTGTGTTATCTTGTTCCGGCTGCAGTTTATTATCGATCTTAGCTGCCGTGCGAATCTCTTGCAGCCATGTGCCGGATAGGTTATACAGCTTCTCATTGATCAGATCCTCGCGGATCTCATCCTTCTTCTCTTCAAAAGTCGGCGTGACCGCGGCCTTATGGTCCACCGTTTTAATAATATGATAACCGAAGCTGGATTGGACGACTCCACTTATCTCGTTATTATCAAGCGCAAACGCCGCTTCCTCGAAAGCCGGATCCATGGCACCGCGCCCGAAGTATCCGAGATCGCCGCCGTTGTCCTTGGTGCCGGGATCTGTCGATTTTTCTTTTGCCAATGCTGCAAAATCAGCGCCCTGCTTAAGCTCTTCCAAAATCTGCTCGGCTTCCTCCTGTGTCCCTACGAGAATATGGGAGGCCTGCACCTGTTCAGGCGTTCCGAGCGAATCTTTGTGCTGATCGTAATACTGCTGTAATTCTTCATCCGTCACTTGGATTTGCGGCTCCAGCACTTTGCGCATTTCCAGCTGAATCTTGATCTGCTTCCGGAGCACCTCTTCGGTCAGCCCATTCTGCTGCAGAACCGATTGGAACTCTTCATCGCTTGGGTAGTCCACCCTAATCTTCCCGATCTCGCCGTCAATATCGCTTTCGCTGACCGTTACGTTCGCCTTCTCCGCTTCCTGGCGGATTAACTCTTCTGTTATCAGGTTCTCCAGGGCGGCTGTACCGCCTTGTCCGACCAATGCGTCATACAGCTTGTCTTTGCCGATCGCGACACCATTTACGGTGGCGACCGCCTCGCTGGATTCAGCCTTTTTGCCCTCCGGGCCAAATGCGATCATCGCGACGAGCAGCGCACACAGCACAAAGGATATCCCGATCCATATTTTCGTATTCAAGAGGCCTGACGGTGTGGAAGCTGCAGCCCCTGCGGTTGTCCCGTTCCCGTTAACCGGCTCCCCTTGAGCAATTTGATCATGTGTACCATTGTTTTCAGAATCCTTCATTTCTATACCCCTTTCAAATTTCCCTTCATATTCTCTGTTCCCTGTTGTCTATCTTTATGAAACGACTTTTTTACTATAACAGACTGCCTAGAATAAAACCTTAAAGAAAGATAAAAAATTGCATTTTTATCTTATAATTGCAGGTTCGGATGGTAGCGTGTAATATTCAATAGTAGCCTTTGCACAAAACGGAGGTCCGGTTTATGTCGATCAAAATGAAACTTTCACTGTTCATCTCTCTCATCGTAACGGTTGTTCTAACACTAAATATATCCATTTACTATATAACGACCAGAGAAGAACTGTTAGAGAATGCCGAGCAGCAAACCCGAATCATTGCCAAGCAAATCGGAGCAACCGTCGAGGTTTCCGAACAGGCCAAGCAATTAATCGAGGACTCGATCGGAAGCATGCTTCGCATGGCGGCAATCGCCACCGCGGAACAGCTCCCGCCAAAAATCGCGGATGTGACAAACGATCAGCTTACTCAAATCAGCAAACAGCTGACGATCGACCATATCTCGCTCTGGAAACGAATCGATAACGACATCATCGTCTTAAAATCATCCGATCCGAATGAGCTTAACATGAGCTCCAAATCATGGGACTATTGGTACACTGCCTTTAATCAATTGTTCGACGGCGTTCCCGTTACAATCCCCCAAGGCCAGAAGCTCCCAAATTATTGGTCCGGTCCCTACAACTTTGCCACTTCCAATCCGAACATTATTAACAAATGGGGCAACTATTACGACGGAACAACGGATTACATGATCAATCCTTATATTAATGCCGATATGCTGCTGCAATTTGAGCAAAAGATCGGAACGAATGCCATGCTCAGCAAGATGATTAAAGATAACGATGGTGTTCTGGAGATTACGGGCTTTGATCCCCGTTTTTTTGGCAAGGATCCGATTCTTAAGATAAAACAGGGCATGGTTGTGCATAATTTGGATGTACGGGGCGTCATCTTCGGCCAATATGTCTATGTGAATCAAGAAGCGGACTTGGAGCAAATGAACAATGCGCTGCGAACAGGCGAAATGACGACGGTAAAAGCGACGATCAGCGGCCAGAACGTGCTGAAAAGCTTCATTCCGATGAGCGGAAGCAATAACAGTGACTATGTGATCGGCATCACCATCGACCAAGATGCCATGGAGCAGGGATTAAACCGGCAGCTCCTTATTCACACGCTCATCTCGTTAGGCTTGATTGCCGTCACACTTGTCGCCAGCTATTTTATATCCGGCTTTCTGATGCGTTCCTTGAATCAGGTGCTGGTAACCGTCAATCAGATTGCTGCCGGCAACTTCGGCACTCACATTCCCATCAGCGGTAAAAAGGATGAACTCGGCCTGCTCGCTACAAGCGTCAACTCGATGTCCGACAATCTTGATCATTATATGAACCGGCTGAAGGATTCCGCAGAGGAGCTGCGAAGCACGAAGGAATATTTGGAGTCCTTCATCAATCACACCTCCGATGCCATCCATGTATCGGATCTGGAAGGCAATGTTACGCAGGCGAACAAAGCATTTGAGGATATATACGGGTGGACCGCGGAAGAGCTGGACGGTGCGCCATACTATAACATTCCTTCCGGATATGAAGCGGATTACATCAAGCTGTTAAAACAGGTGCTTGAGGGTGAGGCGATAGCTGATTACGAGACCGTACGGCTGACCAAGGACGGCCGGATGATAGACGTCAGCCTTACCATTTCCCCGATTCGTGACGGTCGCGGGAAAATCATCGCCATCGCTTCCATCTCGCGGAATATAACGGCGCGCAAGCAGACCGAGGAGGTGCTCCGCCGCTCGGAGAAGCTTTCAGTCGTGGGCCAATTGGCTGCCGGAGTCGCCCATGAAATACGAAATCCGCTGCAGACATTGAAAGGCTTCGTGCAGCTTAACAAATCGAAGGGCACACTAAATGAGGGCCATCTGGATATCATGCTGTCCGAGCTGGACCGGATTAATTTCATCGTCAGTGAGTTTCTTGTCCTTGCCAAGCCGCAGGTTACCTCGATTCAGCCGATCGATATCCGGGAGACGGTGAACAGCTTAATCGTCTTGCTGGATTCACAGGCCCATCTGAACAGCATTGAATTTGAAACAGCCTTTGAAGCTGAGCTGCCGCAGGTGATGGGCGAGCCGAACCAGCTTAAGCAGGTATTCCTCAACATCATGAAAAATGCAATGGAAGCCATGCAGGATGGCGGCACGATCCGAATTGAGATTGCCAAGGGCGATGACAAGGGACAGGTGGTCATTCGATTCATCGACCAAGGCGTCGGCATGACTGAGGAAGAGCTGCAGCGGATCGGCGAGCCGTTCTTTACGAATAAGGAAACGGGAACCGGGCTGGGTCTTATGGTCTGCCAGCAGATCGTCGCTAATCATAAAGGGAAGCTGAATTTTTATAGTCAATTGGGTGAAGGCACGACAGTAGAGGTTATTCTTGGCAGTAATTACAAGGAAGCATAGTCCCGCGGGAGCAGGATGAGCATAAACTATCGATAGAAGGAGGCCAGGGATAATGGACTTGCGAAAGCTGCGGTTGGATGAGCCCTCCAGCCATACCTATAGTGAAGAACGCGATGAATATGAACGGGACTACGCGCGTCTGATCCAGTCTCCGGCCTTTCGCCGGCTGCAGGGCAAATCGCAGGTATTCGGCGCCGGAACCGGCGACTATTACCGGACGCGCTTGACCCACTCGATCGAGGTGTCGCAAATTGCGCGCGAAGTCGCACGTAAGCTGCCGCGCCAATACCCGTTTCTGAATAAACGGGAGCACCCCGGTTTAATGATGGACCCCGCCGTGGTGGAATGCGCAGCCCTGGCTCACGATTTGGGGCATCCGCCTTTTGGACATAAGGGCGAAGAAGTGTTGAATCGACTGCTGCTTGAGCACAGCGGCTTGCCTTACGAGGGCAATGCCCAAAATTTCCGGATTCTGATGTTTCTCGAGAAGCGTGCCGGGAGCGGCAGCGGCCTGGATCTCACCGCCGCCGTACTGCTGGCGATTAATAAATATCCGTTCCGGTTAGGCGAACCCGGCCGGCTCAAAGGCGTCTATCCGTCGGAATGGGAAGATATCGAGCAGCTCCGCTTCAAATGGCAGATGCCGGCTGACTGCGGAACGCTGGAAACCCAACTCATGGATTTATGTGATGATATCGCTTATTCGACCCACGACATTGAAGATGGCATCCGGGCAGGGAAGATCCGCATGGACCGGGCTTTCTTCGAGGACAGCCGTCTGGTGGAGCATTTGGTCCAGGAGATTATCAACGATGAGGGCAACTCCGATGTGAATTGGGATGAGATCGATATTCCGTCGATGGTACGGCGTGTACTGGCGGCGTATTATGAACAATGGGAAGAAATATATCTGGCCTGCGAAAGAGAAGCCTCCCGTACACGCAGGGAGATGAAAGCCCGCTGGGTCAGCCTGTTTGCCAGCAGGGTCGGCATTATCGATGATAAGGGGAAGAATTGGAAGCGGGTGACCTTCGTCCGCGACGGCGTACAGGACTATGAGCTGCTGCGGACGATGGAGATCATAAAGAAGCTTGCATGGGTCACACTGATTAAAGATTTCCGCGTTCAACGGCTGCAGATGCGCAGCGAGATTCGAATTCGCCGATTATGGGATAGCTTTATCGTTCCGGATTACGGACGGCTCATCATTCCTCCCGATTGGATTGAGAACTATGAGCTTCACAAAAACAAGTGGAGCTGGCCCCGTTTTGTCGCCGATTATATATCGGGCATGACCGATGCCTACTCAGAGAAAGTCTATACCGAGTTGTTCGCCGGCCGTTCCGGAACGATCTATGAGATGGATTAAGAAAGAGCTAATGTAATGGTCCGCTGCTCCCGGCTGCTTTCGATGGCAGCTTCAATGATCCGCATCGTATGAAGCGCATCGGTTGCGGGGACCGGCACCTCGCCGCCTGCTGAGATCGCCTTGGCCAACTGCCCGTAGTACATCTCATAACAGCCCCGCCGCGTTTCAATTGTAGAACGCATGGTCAGCCCGCCTGCTTCTGTTGTCATTTGCCCGAACCCGGCAGGCTGGTCCTCACCATAGCCATGGTCGCCAGGACGAACGCCCCGCTTAAGCTGCTCTTCCTGCGGATCCAGACCGAATTTGATGAAGCT
Organism: Paenibacillus abyssi; assembly: GCF_014640295.1. Taxonomy (GTDB): domain Bacteria; phylum Bacillota; class Bacilli; order Paenibacillales; family Paenibacillaceae; genus Paenibacillus_D; species Paenibacillus_D abyssi. The sequence continues at coordinate 251,467 of NZ_BMGR01000002.1, forward strand.
GCCTTGATCCCCGTGCAGTTGAAACCGAGGTCCGGGCTGTTTAACTAATGAACCCGAGTGAAGTATGGCCCGCATGCCGCCCGCAAATCCGAGAACAAGATGATAATAATCGACAATCTGCGTGCCTTCCCGCTCCATCCTCAAATCCGCCCACACCGATTCCGGTTTTCCAAACAACGTCAAAGCCTGGTCAATCAGATGCGAACCAAGATCATATAAAATGCCTGAGCCCGGGAGCTGATGCTCCTTCCAGCGATTCTGCAGCTGTGGACGATAGCGTTCAAAATGGGATTCATAAAGGGAAAGCCTGCCCAGCATCCCCGTTTCCAGCAGGCTCTGCACCGTCAAGAAATCCCCGTCCCAACGGCGATTCTGATACACCGACAGCACCACGCCCTGCTGGTCAGCCAATCCGATCAGGTCCTCCGCTTCCGCTGTCGTGACCGTGAATGGTTTCTCGACGACTACATGCTTGCCAGCCAGAATCGCCTGCTTGGCATACTCATAATGCGTTGCGTTCGGACTGGTTACGACGACAACATCGATGTCCTGCTTGACGAGCAGGGAATCCACATCCGGTATCACTTCCGTGTGCGGATAATCCTGATGCACCTTGTCTGCACTCGATGAAACGATGGCCCTAAGCTGCAATTCCTCCACACTGTCAATAAGCGGCGCATGAAACACAGAACCGGACAACCCATAACCGATAATGCCTATGTGAATCGTCATATGTATCCCCTCCGTATCCATAAGTGACCCCAGTATACCCCTTCCCATTCGCCAATTCAATCCAACTATGTTCTCGTTCTTACACATTATCTGCGAGTTTACCGAATCTATATATATTTTTCGACAAAATTTTCGAAAAACCATAATTTTTTGTCGTTTAATGTCGAAATAATAAGTATAATCACGGTAAGAACATTCACAAATGTGAAGGGGTACACATCAATGTCCATTCATCTGAGAACCTACTATGCTGTCACCAGTGCGCTGTTAATCATTATATTGACTACATTTTTAAGCTTTAATATCAGCAATCAGGCCACGGCTAAAGTCGAAAGTGAAATCGGCAATTCCCATGCTGCCCTGGCTTATCAAATGGCCGATAAATTAGATCATTATATGTGGTCGCGTTCCGGTGAACTCAAAGTGCTGAGCAAGCTGGAAATTCTGCGCGATCCCCATGATCCGGCCGATATTCAAAACCTGCTCGAGCAATTGAAAACGAGCTTTCCCGCATTCTCCTGGATAGGCCTAACCAATGCTGACGGCATCGTGGAAGCGGGTACCGGCACCATCTTGGAAGGCTTCGACATCTCTGAACGCCCCGTATTTAAGGAAGCCCAATACAGCACCTTTATTGGCGACGTGCACGACGCCGTTCTTTTAGCCAAGCTTCTTCCTAATCCTAGCGGAGAAACCCTGAAATTCGTTGACATCGGCACACCGATCCATAATGCCGACGGTGCCTTCATCGGGGTACTTGCCGCCCATTTAAGCTGGGAATGGTCGCAGGGAATCCGGGATTCGATTATTAAACCTTTGAAAATTAAAAACAGGAACCAAATTGAAATTTTCATCATTAGCGCTGAGGATAATCGCGTGCTGCTTGGACCGCATCATATGATCGGGGCATCGCTGAATTTGAACAGTATTTCTGAAGCTAGAGAGAAAAAAAACGGCTGGGAAATTGAGCAGTGGCCGGACGGACTGCAATATTTAACCGGTTATGCCTACGGCAAAGGATATGCGGATTACCCGGGACTGGGCTGGACCGTTCTCGTACGGGAACCGACTGCGACCGCATTTTCCTCTTCCGTTGAATTGCGGCAGTACATCCTTTGCTTGGGAATCGTCTCCAGCCTTATCTTTGCTTTCTTGGGCTGGCTGTTAGCAGGGAAGATCGCCAAGCCGCTGCATCAATTCGCGATAACGGCCGATCGCCTTCGTAACGGCGAAAAGGTTGAAGTGCCTTATTTTAAGGGTATCAAAGATATCGAGGTGCTCTCCACGTCGCTGCGCGACCTGCTTGCAACCCTTATCAAGACGGAGACCCGGCTGGGCAGGATGGAAGATCTCGCGCATCATGATAAACTAACCGGACTCTCTAACCGGACTGCGCTGGATCACTTTCTGATGGATATCACGCAAAGGGCGGAACAACATAACGAGACCTTTGTTTTCTTATATTTTGACTTAGACGGTTTTAAGAGCGTAAACGATACGTTAGGCCACCATGCGGGAGACCTATTGTTGAAAGAAGCTGCGCTGCGCTTGCAAACAAGGCTGTGCGAAGGGGAATCCATCTTCAGGTTGGGCGGGGATGAGTTTATCCTGGTGTTATCTGCGTCCACTGCCGAACCTACGGACGAGGCCAACGCAATCTCCGAAAGGATCATTGAAACTATAAATCAGCCGTTCTATATTGACGAAACAAAAATCCGGATCAGCTGCAGCATTGGCGGCGCCGTATGGCCCGATGATGCAACTGATCCTGTGAGGGTCATCCGCCTCGCGGACAGCGCACTTTATATCTCCAAAAATAATGGCAAAAACCGCGTTACTTTCTATCACGATACGAAGTAGGGTTAGGGAAGTGCAGGGCCGTCCAGCCTGGTTCACCTATCCTCGGGTATTCCAGTTATCCCCTGCCGATGGAAAAAGAAGGCTCCTTCTGTGCCTGCAAGCACGAAAGGAGCCTTCTCATCTTTATTATTACATGGTTGTGCTGCGTGGAGTCGAATGCGCGTCCGCTGGAGATGCCGCCGCAGGCACTTCCTCCTCCTCCTTACGCATGAACGGCCACCAATTCGCCTCGCCGAATATGCGCACCATTACCGGGATGAAGAGCGGCAGCATAAAGAGTGCGTATAAGAACAGCCCGCAGAGTACGATGGTAGCAATCTGCAGCAGCGACATGACGCCTGATGGCAGCATCGCCGCGAAAGTTCCACCGAGGATCACCGCCGCTGATATAATGACGGTACCCATGTTCTTCATCGATAATAGAATCGCCTCGGCAGGGCGCAAATGACGGTATTCCTTGAATCGGTCCATAAGGAAAATACTATAGTCAATGCCCAGGGCAACCAGGATGACGAAGCCGAAGAACGGAACCGCCCAGCTAATCCCGGAGTAGCCGAGAATGCGTACGAACAGCACCTCTGTAATCGCCATAGAAGTATAGTAAGTTAATAACAGCGATAAGATCAGATAGATCGGCATCACGAACGAACGGAACAGCACGATCAGGATAAGGGCGATACCGATAATCATAAGCATCACGGTACGTGAGTAATCCTCTGCCGAGATTGTCCGCAGATCATTATTCATACTCGATACACCATCTACTGCGAAGGTCGCATTTTCGAATTCGGTACCCTTCAACGCGCGTCCGACGGCCGATTTCAGATCATCGGTTTTCTCCAGTGTCTCCACTTCATACGGGTTGCCTTCGAAGACAACATCGAATTTGGCAATCTGGCGATCATCAGACATATAGACATCGAGCGCCGATTGGAACTCTTCGCTGTGGATCGCCTCCTCCGGAATAAACCAGCCGCTGATTTGGCGATTCGGTGCATCCGATAATTCCGTCAGGTAACCTTGCGCCGATTGAAGCCCGCCGGACAAGTCGGACAACCCGTCAACACTCTGGTTCAGGCCGTCTGTTAACTCGCCCAACTGGCCATTCAGCTGTGAGAAGCCATCCTTCAACGCCTGCTGGCCGCTCGTTAATTGGTCGAGGCCGCCGGTTAGCTCAGGCAGACGGCCCACAATTTGCCCCTGTCCGTCAGCAGCCTGCTCGATGCCCGCTTGCAGCTGCCCGATGCCGTCTGCGATGGATGCGAGGCCTTGTGCCAGCGCCCTCTGGCCCCCCACCGCTTGCTCAAGTCCTGTATTCGCCCGGTCCAACCCCTCGCCAAGTCCGGCTAGCTGGCCGTTCAATTGCTTCAGCCCCGCGCTCAGCCCAGCCGCCTGACCTTGAAGTAAGGAAACGGTATTTTGCAACTCCGCGAACTGTTCATCATTTTGCAGCTCCGGATATTTCTCCGATAAATCGCCCAGTCCTTGCTGAACACCTGACAATCCCTCCGCCAGCTGGGATTGACTGTCAGCGACGTCTTTATACCCTGCTATCAAGCCATCAACGCCCGTTCCCATCTGCTCGTAGCCGGCCAGCAGCTCCTGCGATGCCGCGGCGAGCCGGTCTGCACTGGCTTTTGCCTGCTCCAGCCCTTCTCTGAGCTCACTTGCGCCGACTGAACCGTCCCGAAGCCCCTGCTCGATATGCTTCAATCCATCACCCAGCTGTACAACGCCCGCTTTCAGTTCGTTCGTGCCGCCAATGAGTTGATCTGCACCGCTAACAGCCTCACTGAGCTTCGGTGCGTTCTGACTGAGCGCGGTGCTCGCTTCCGAGAGACCCTGTCCGATTTGGCCCAGACCGTCCTCCCCTTCTCCAAGTCCGCTGCCCAGCGTTTCCACCTGCTGCGCCACCTGGAAATCCTCCATCGCATCACCGGTAGGGCGCGTAGCGCTGCGGACAGTTTTCACGCCATCAACATTGGCTAGTTCCCGGCTGATCTGTTCCATTGCAGCCAAGCCTTCAGGCGTATCCAGCGGCTGGTCGGTCTTCACGACGACCGTGGATGGCAGCGATTCGCCTGGCCCGAAGCTGTCTGAGATGACCTGGAACGCTTTAACCGAATTGTATTTATCTCCGATCTCATCCAATGAGTTGAATGATATCGCGCCTTTGTAAGCCGATAAGAAAGGCACGATCAGAACAGCCAGAATAACAAGCGCCCAGATCGGCTTTCTTAAGGAGAACTCGCCGACCGCTCCCCACAGCCTGCTCTGTTTATGCTCCAAGGAACCCTTCGCAGGCCAGAAGATCGCTTTACCCAGCACCGCCATGAAGAATGGAACAAGGGTTACTAATGCGATCATCAGCACCGCTACGCCGACGGCTACGGCGACCGCGGAACGGTACAACACAAAGGTCGAAAAACCGATCGACGCGAATCCTACCAACACCGCAAGTCCGGAGAAGAATACCGTCCTTCCTGCGGTTCTGTAGGTGGCAAGCACCGCTTCTGTCTTATTGCCTCCGCTGTGAACAAGCTCTTCCTTGAAACGGCTGATCAACAGAATACAGTAGTCCGTACCAATCCCGAACATAATCGCCACCATGAAGATTTGCGTAAAGTTCGATAACGGGAAGTCCGCATATTCAACCAGATAAGCAACCACCGACTGTGAAGCAATATAACTGATCCCCACCGCCAGCAGCGGGATAAACGGCGCAACGGCCGAGCGGAATACGATAAATAGGATGGCCAGAATAAACACGAGCGTGATCAGTTCGGTCTTCTTTAGCCCTTCCTCCGAGCTCTTGATTACATCCTCGTTAATCAGCCAATTGCCGGTATAGTAATGCTCGACTTGGACGTCAGACAGCGCTTCGTATAACGAATCGCTCATTTCTGACGGCTCGCGCCCGTTTGCATCCATATTGACCAGAGCAAGCACCGTTTTGCCGTCCTCAGACACCATCTGATGCTCTAATTCCTTCATGTCAAAATGGGTCATAACGGAGGTAATGCCATAGGCTTCCTCCCCATTCTTCAACAGATTGATGCCGCGCTCTGCCTCAGCCAGATCCGCGGCGCTTAATCCGTTCTCATTGTGAAAAACAAGCACCGAGGACACCTCATTGGTTCCTTCCTCAGACTGTCCATTCATTTCATTTAATAACTCCGCAGCAATCGTCGAGGAATAGCCGTCCGGAACATTAATCTGCCCCTTCTCCCGCACGAGCTCCGCCATATTGGGCGCAGTAAACACCAAGCCGACAACAGCAACCAGCCACAAGGCCAATATCACCCATTTGAATTTCAATACGGTCTTCATCTCTCTTTGTTACTCCTCTCCGGGTTCCATAAGCACTCTTGCCAATTTCTCATACGTCTCAATAAATGCCAGCCCCTCCTGCTCGCTAAAATGCCGGATATACTTCGCCAGAAGCTCCTGCATTTTCTCTTCCATCGTGTCGGAGAGCCGCTTCCCCTCTTCCGTCAGCATCAAATACGTAACCCGGCGATCCTTTTCATCCGGTACCCGCCGAATTAATTCCTTATCCGATAACCGGGTAATAATCGCGGTGATGGAGCTTTTGCCCACGCAGAAAATATCCGCCAGCTCCGATGAGGTCGCACGCTCATGTTCACGGATATAACGGATGGTGGAGTATTGATCGATTGTCAGCTCTTCCTGCATCAACTCACGGATCAGCGCATTCAATCTGCGGTTCACCGTAAAGTTCGCCTGTTCGTAACGTCTGATGATGTCTATGAGCAGTACCTTGTCCATAAGAACCTCCTTCGCAAAAATAGTTCGTCAGTAAAAACGTTCTATAGTTGAATAGTTTTATAATGGAACTATATCAGGGGCGTTAGCCTTTGTCAATTGTTTACAAAAGGGAGTGTGCGATACTTTGGTTGTACCGCATTCACTGCGCAGTCGAATGTTCTTCCGATCGCTGTTGTTCCCGGATTCCCTTGAATGAATAGGCCGAAGTGGGGATCCGGGAACAAAGGCGACCGCTGATGCTTCTCCAGAATCATTCGAACTGCTTCGTTTAGGCGTAACCGTTTCTGTCATAAAACCAAACACTACACCAGCGTCCAACCGACACCAGATGCCTGAAGCCGCATCTGGAGAAAGTAAAGCACGCGCTGGGCATACTGCCAAGCACGATTATCGCGGATGCCGGCTATGGTAGTGAAGAGAACTATCAATTTGCTGAAGAAGGCCGCAGTTGACCGAAGACGAGAAATGGCGCCACAGATAGAGACCTGTGACGCCATTTTTACCGTTTTAGAGGTACCTATCAAGCTTCAATATCGCATTGAAGTTCCCTTTTGGGACAGCCTCAGTAACTATAGAGAAAGGCTTAAGAATTGAACCGGCGAATCTTAATAAGACCCGCGAATATGTTCCAACACCTCGTCCTCATAAAACTTCCGCAAACGTGCATGCTCCTCGTCCGTAAACGATGAGACGGCCAGCGCACCGAGGTTGTCCTCGACTTGCGCCGCATTCTTGAAGCCCGGGATGACGCAGGTCAGATTCGGGTTGTCCAGAATCCAGCGCAGCGATGCGCGGGTCATGTTCGTGCGTCCTTCGGCAATCCAGCCCAGGCTGCGGCTCAGCTCGACGCCTTTGTTGAACGGCAGGCCGGCGAACGTCTCGCCCACGTTGAAGCTTTCCCCGTTCTGGTTAAAGTTACGATGATCTTCGGCTTCAAAGGCGGACTGCTCCGTAAACTTGCCCGTCAGCAAGCCGCTCGCCAGCGGCAGCCGCACGAGAATGCCCACGCCCTGGGCATGCGCTTTCGGGAACAGCTCCTCTGCCGGCTTCTGCCGGAACAGATTATAGATGACCTGCAGCGCCCTCACATTCGGATACTGCAAGCAGAGCAAGCCTTCCTGCACCGACTCCACGCTGACGCCGTATTCCCGGATTTTACCCTCTTCCTTCAGTTTATCCAATACCTCGAATACCGCACCATCACGCAAAATCTCTATCGGCGGGCAGTGAATCTGGTACAGGTCAATCCGCTCACGCTGCAAGCGCTTTAAACTTGCTTCACAGAATGCACGAACCGAGTCCATCGAGTAGACAGCCGGATCGTGAATATCTGCCGAGCGGCAAAACTTCGTCGCGATATGAATCTGATCCTCTTTCCCCTTGGTCGCTTGCGCTAACAGCTCTTCACTATGTCCTGCCCCATATACATCGGCTGTATCGAAGAAATTAACGCCCGCTTCCATCGCCTGCTCAAGCGCATACAATGAATCCTTGTCATTTACAGTTCCCCATGATCCGCCAATCGCCCAAGTGCCAAAGCTGATTTCACTGACGGATAAATCGCTGCTTCCAAGCTTTCTATAGTTCATGATCGCGCCTCCTATGACTAGTCTGACAATAATGTACTATAGTTTGGGTTCTGCGCGCAATGAACGGCGGAGCATTTGAGCTCTACCCGCAATAATGCATAACACAGCATTGCAATCCAGCTCAAATCTGAATATTCCGGCTCATCATCGTCATCAGTAGCGCGGATGAGAGCGGTCATCATTCACATCAAATCAAGTGTCATTGCCAGCTGACAAGGGTTACAATTTCAATAGGAAATTTGTATAATTATATGTAATCATGAATTGAACCTAAGTCACTACTTCCAGGAGTGAAGTTATGTTAAAACCAACTCGGTTCCATGCGGCATTGTTGATTATCATTGCCCTATTAACGGTCTTACTCAGCGGCTGCGGCACGCCAAGCAATGCAAGCTCACAGATCCAAACCGGCGACGACCCTGCCGAGCTTATCATTTCTGCTGCGGCGAGTTTGACAGGCGCGCTTAAGGACATACAAACGGGCTTTGAAGCAAAACATCCCTCTGTGCAACTTACCTTCAACTTTGGCTCATCCGGGGCTTTGCAGCAGCAAATCGAGCAGGGGGCGCCGGTGGACGTCTTTCTCTCGGCCGGGGTCAGCAATATGGAAGCACTTGTTGATAAAGGGCTCGTCGATCCCGCGATGAAAACAACGCTGCTTATGAACCGCCTGGTTGTGGTCGTTCCCAATGACGGACAAGCAGTGATTGCAGTTATGGCCGATTTGCTCAAAGAGGATGTAAAGAGCGTGGCGATCGGCATTCCGGAAAGCGTGCCGGCCGGAGGATATGCGAAGGAAGCAATGATTTACACCGCACTGTGGGATAAGCTGCAGCCTAAGCTGGTACAAGCCAAAGACGTCCGGCAGGTGCTCCACTATGTGGAGACCGGCAATTCGGACGCGGGCTTCGTCTATCAAACGGATGCGCTCTCTACGAAATCGGCAAAAGTCGCCTTCACCGTGGACCCGGGCAGCTACCAACCGATCGAGTACCCTATAGCAATCACCAAAGCCTCGAAGCAACAAGAGGAAGCGGAGCTATTTTATACCTATCTCCAGAGTGAAGAGGCCTTGAGTATATTCAAAGATTACGGCTTCTCCCTGCCTGAATAATGATGCTGAATATGGATTGGGAAACGTTCTGGCCGCCTATTCGATTATCTATTCAAGTGTCCCTTGTATCCAGTATTTTCGTTACTTTGCTTGGCGTATGGATCGCCCGATACATGTCCGCCAAGAAGTTCAAGGGAAAAGTTGTACTGGAGACCGTTTTCATGCTGCCTATCGTACTGCCTCCGACGGTCGTCGGTTTTCTGCTGCTGGTGCTGTTCGGGCGGCAGGGCTGGGCGGGAAAAGGTATCGAGTGGCTGTTTGACGCGCCGATTATTTTTACTTGGTGGGCGGCAGTTATCGCTTCAATCGTAGTCGCTTTTCCGCTTGTGTATCAGACAATGAGGGTCGGGTTTGATAGCGTGGACCGTTCTCTGGAGGATGCGGGAAGATCGGAGGGCGCCAGCGAATGGCAGGTATTCCGGTATATTTCCCTCCCCCTGACCGCTCATTCGCTTGCATCGGCTTATATCCTCGGGTTCGCACGCAGCTTGGGTGAATTCGGCGCTACGCTTATGATCGCCGGCAATATTCCAGGCCGCACGCAGACGATTCCGACGGCTATCTATGTCGCGGTTGATTCAGGTAATATGGCAATGGCCTGGGCTTGGACCATTGCCATTATCATCGTTTCATTTCTGATGCTTCTTGCTGTCAGGCGCAGAAGCCAGCCATGAATAACGCCGGCCCGGATAAGTCCTAACGACTTCCCGGGCCGGCGTTATTTTATAGGCGAATTAATAGGCGCTTACGCCTAATTTCTTGATGGTTTCTGCAATGAATGCGGGCTCATCGTCCGGCGTACGCGAGGTAATGAGATTATTGTCCACCACGACTTCCTCGTCCACAAACTTCCCGCCCGCCGCTTCCACTTCATCGGAAATAGCCGGGTAAGAGGTTAGCGTCCGTCCTTTCAGCAATCCCGCTTCGGCCAGTAATTGCGGACCATGGCAGATAGCCGAGATGGTAATTCCGGCCCGATCCGCTTGCTGAACAAATTCGACCATCCGTTTGTTCTCCCTCAAGTGGGAGGGCGACTTTCCGCCGGGAATGATGACCGCCGCATAATCCTCCGCATTGGCTTCTGTCGCAGACAAATGAGAGATGTACGAAATGGTTCCCTTCTTGCCTTTCAGTTCCTCGCCTTTCTCCAAGCTGATAATAACGGCCTCGTTGCCATTTTTCGTTATCGCATCATAAGGATTGGACATCTCGGAATCCTCGAACTCATCCGCCAGCAAGAATGCCACCTTCTTCTTCATTTGCTCCATATTATTCCACTCCTTTTTCAAGATATGACATCAGCTTATCCAAGCATAATCTCTATTACCCTAAAAGGAGAAGAATGAAAAATCAGCTGTCCATTATGGTCAGAAGCTGCTCTGCGGGAATGCGCGGCTGTGCGGCGGGAATTTTCGCGGGATAGCCGATATGCAGCGTGCCGACTAGCTTCTCGCCCGGCTGAATGCCGAACGCTTCACGGTATTCCGGCTGATGCATCAGGCCCGGCGTCTTCCATACGGTTCCGATCCCCTTCTCCCAGGCCAGCAGGCTAAAATTGTGGATGATGCAGCTTGTGGAAGCATAGTCTTCCTCGCGGATCGCCAGATTCGGGTTTTCCCGCATAGCAACGGTCAGAAGTGCCGGAACGCCGATCATTTTGTTATACGCCTTCTCGCCGTCCAGCGCACCCGTCCTGCCTGCAATGCTGCGGCACGTCTGCGCGATTCGTTTGACGCCATCTCCATGGACAAGCACAAAACGCCAGGGCTGAGTCATTCTGTGGTTCGGCACCCATACGGACGTATCTAATAATTGCGTGATCAGTTTAACAGACACAGGCCGGTCTTCAAACAGTTGAACGGAACGTCTTTCTTTCAGCAGCTGCGCTAACTCCATTTCTTCTCTCTCCTTTTTTGTCCAGTATTCCGTACATATTTTCGCAATGCGCGCGTGTTGCCACGCAATATGGCAGCAGCAGGGCGATCCACAGGCTGAGATGATTCTTCTACTTATTCAAGTTTATGTGAAAATGATTATCAATGTCAATTCTCCTTCTTTGCGATGTTTATCATCGATAACGGCGCCCTAACATTAGTGAAGCGGGAGAGAAGACTCCCCCGCTTCTATCCAGCTTTTGTACTTTCCATCGCAAACTGGCTGTTGTACAAATCGGCGTAGAAGCCATTTTGCGCAAGCAGTTCCTCGTGGCTGCCCTTCTCAATGACATCGCCTTTGTTCATGACCAGGATCAGGTCGGCATCCCGAATCGTAGACAGCCGGTGCGCAATGACAAAGCTCGTTCGGCCTTCCATCAGTGCATTCATCGCGTTTTGGATGTTCACCTCGGTCCGCGTATCCACGCTGCTCGTCGCTTCATCCAAAATGAGAATGGAAGGATTGGCTAGAATAGCACGGGCAATCGTAAGCAGCTGCTTCTGTCCTTGGGAAATATTCGATGCCTCTTCGTTCAATACGGTATCGTAGCCGTCAGGAAGCGTACGGATGAAATGATCGGCATGGGCTGCCTGCGCAGCTTGCACGATCTCTTCTTCGGTTGCGTCTTCCCGGCCATAACCAATATTGTCCCGGATTGTTCCGTTAAACAACCAGGTGTCCTGCAGCACCATGCCGAACATCCCCCGCAGGCTGCCCCGCTGCATATCGGTAATATCAACGCCGTCAATCGTTATTTTGCCGCTGCTCAGTTCATAGAAGCGCATCAACAGATTGGTCAACGTCGTTTTGCCGGCGCCTGTCGGTCCAACGATCGCAATCGTTTGTCCGGCTTTCACTTCGATATTCATGTCCTGAATTAAGGTTTCGCCTTCCTTATAACCAAACTTCACATGCTCGAACTTGACTACGCCCCTCGGTGATGCCAAAACTGCTGCATCCGCAGTCTCAGGTTGCTCCTCCTCTTCATCCAGCAGCTCAAAGACCCGTTCGGCCGATGCGATCGTGGACTGAATGATGTTGGCAATGTTCGCGGTCTGGGTGATGGGCTGGGAGAACTGTCTCGCATACTGGATAAAGGCTTGAATATCCCCGATGCGGATCGCATTCTGTGTTACCAAAATACCGCCAACCACACAAATGAGCACATAACCAATATTGCCGATGAACATCATAAGCGGCATGATAATGCCCGAGATAAACTGCGCTCTCCAGCCGGCTTCATATAATTTCTCATTAATGCCGCTGAAGGTGTCGACGGATTGCTTCTCACGGCCGAATACCTTCACAATCCGGTGTCCGGTATACATTTCTTCGACATGGCCGTTCAACTCGCCGAGCGATTTCTGCTGATCCTTGAAATATCGCTGCGAGCGTCCGGCAATCGCCTTGATGACGACGAAGCTGAGCGGCAGCGTCAAGATCAGAATCAGCGTCATTAACGGGCTGATCGTCAGCATCATGATGGTTACCCCGAGGAGCGTGACAATCGAAGTAATAAGCTGCGTGAGGCTCTGCTGCAGAGTGTTGCTGATATTATCGACGTCGTTCACCGCGCGGCTTAATATATCACCATTGCTTCGGGAGTCGAAAAATTTGAGCGGCAGCTTCGCCAGCTTGGCGTTCACTTCCTCGCGGAGCTTATAGACCGTCTTCTGCGCGACCCCTGCCATCAAATATTGCTGCACATAACCAAACGCCGCACTAAACACATATAACCCGATTAATACGATCAAGATATGCAAAATATAATCAAAATCGATGCCGGCACCGGTTCCGCCCGGCATCTTGGTCATCATTCCTTCAAATAGAGCCGTCGTCGCATTACCGAGCAGCTTTGGGCTGACGATCATAAAGATCGTGCTGAGCACCGCAGTGATAAATACCGCAATTAACTGCACGCTGAACGGCTTTAGATACGCCGTAAGCCTTTTTAACGTGACTTTAAAATTTTTGGCCTTCTGCACCGGCATGCCCATTCCGGGCCCCGGTCCGAAGCCCCGGCCCATCGGACCCGGCCCTCCCGATGCTTGTCCGGAGCGCGGCGATGATGTACGTTCCTGACTCATGCGATCTCCTCCTCCGAGAGCTGTGAGGATACGATTTCGCGGTACACTTGATTGGACGCCATCAACTCGTGATGAGTGCCAATACCCGCAATTTCTCCCTCATCCAGTACGATGATCCGATCAGCATCCATAATCGTGCTCACACGCTGGGCAACGATGATCACTGTGGATGCCGTTGTTTCCTGCTTTAATGCCGCCCGCAGCTTCGCATCGGTCTTGAAATCAAGCGCCGAGAAGCTGTCGTCAAAAATATAAATCTCCGGCCTTCGTACCAAAGCCCGGGCAATCGACAACCGCTGCTTTTGACCTCCGGAGACGTTATTGCCGCCCTGCTCGATCATCGACTCGAAGCCATCCTTCATTCCGCTAATAAATTCGGTCGCCTGCGCGATCTCAGCCGCATGCCGTACTTCCTGCTCCGTGGCGTCTTCCTTACCATACTTAATATTGTCGGTAATCGTACCGGAAAAGAGCACTGCCTTCTGCGGCACGAAGCCGATCTTGGCCCGGAGCTGCTCCTGTGTCATCTCCCGCACGTCCACACCATCAATTCGGACGCTTCCGCTCTCAATGTCATAGAAGCGCGGAATCAAACTGACAAGCGCCGACTTACCCGACCCGGTTCCGCCGATAATAGCTGTTACTTCCCCGGGAGATGCTTTGAAGGTGATCGAGGAAAGCGCCGGCTTTTCCGCACCGGGATAACTGAAGGTGACATGATCGAATTCGACTACCCCTTTTCCCCGGGCGGAAGCGGACGTTCTTGGCGCCGCAGGATCCTCGATGACCGGCTCCATGTCCAGCACTTCATTAATCCGAACAGCCGAGGCTTGGGCGCGGGGAATCATCACGATCATAAACGATACCATGATCAGGGAGAACATAATTTGCATGGCATATTGAATGAAAGCCATCAGCGAGCCCACCTGCATGTCGCCATTATCAATGCGAATGCCGCCGAACCAAATGATCGCCACCGTAGCCAGATTCATCACAAGCATCATAACCGGCATCATCGCCGCCATGATTTTATTCACTTTGATCGCCGTATTGGTCAGATCCTCATTGGCCTGCTCGAAACGTTTGCTTTCATGATCGGTCCGGTTAAAGGAACGGATGACGCGAATGCCGCTCAGGCCTTCCCGAAGGACAAGGTTTAACCGATCCAACTTAGCCTGCATAACTTTGAAATAAGGCATGCCTTTTGCAACAATGGCGAAAATCGCCAAGCTCAGAACCGGAATGACCCCAACGATCACCCACGAGAGCTGGGCATCCTTAGAGATCGCCATGATGATCCCGCCGATACACATCATCGGCGCCATGACCATCATCCGCAGCATCATGTTCAATACTTGCTGTACCTGCGTAATATCGTTTGTTGTCCGGTTAATCAGCGACGCCGTGCCGATCTTGTCGAACTCCTGCAGCGAGAAGTTCCCGACATGAACGAATACTTTTTTGCGAACGGTCTGACCGAACCCTGCGGAAACCTTTGAAGACAGATAACTCGCCAGCACTGAGGCCAACGTGCCACCTGCTGCTACAAGCAGCATGAATCCGCCAATTTTCCATATATACGTCACATCCCCCTGTATGATCCCGATATCTACGATATCCGCCATTAAGGTAGGCAGGTACAGCTCCGAGAGCGTCTGCAGGAACGTGAACAGTAATACGATGGCAATCGCAAGCTTATAGACATTTAAAAATCGGAACAGCTTCAACATCCTTCATCACCTCTGCCATAATCGGGATTTACTCCTGCTCTTCATGCTGCTTTTTAAAATATTGATAGGCTCTCGTCAACAGCTCCACAAGCTGCTTGCTGTCCTCTTCCCCCAAGTACCCGATCAATCCGTTAAAGGAGTCGAGAATCTCATCCTCGAACCTCTGGGTAATCCGCTCGCCCTTCTCCGTCAGATGGATGCGATAGACCCTTCGGTCCGCCGGATCAATCGTCCGCCCAACGAGGCCCTCCGCCTCCAGATTCTTGATCTGCTGCGTAATCGTCGGCTTCGTCACCTTAAGACGGCTGCTGATCTCCGACACCATCATCCCGGAGGAGTCAGGCTTCCTGTTCCTCTTGATCATGAGCATCAGCATGATATCACTGTGCCTGCATCCTTCGATCGTATGCTGCCGCCAGTTAACCTTGCGAAATTGCACAAACGACTGCAGCAGCTGCTGAGCAGTTGTGTGCTCATGTTTTCCTTGCTCTTCTTGCTTATCATGATCCTCTTGCTGTTCTTTATCGGCCATTCCCATCACCTCATATGCCGCTTCTCTAGTCTGCAAATTTAAACTCAACATAATTAATTAGTTAGGCAACCTAATTATATGACCGTGCCTATGCGCTGTCAACTAAAAGCGATATGCTGCTCATCCATGGCTTGTGTTAGAATAGCTGTAACTGTAATGAGGGGAGAATAGAATGAAAGACGATTCTTTCACATTCTGGAGGAAGTATGTTGCCAAGGCCCAGCTTGACCTCATGTCGGTGGCCTATACCAAAGTGCCAACAACCTGGCGGAATCTCAATTTTATTCCCGATTATAATAAGTTCTATTACATTATTGAGGGTGAAGGATACTTAAAGATCAAAGATAAGGAGTATTATCCGAAGCCCGGCGAGCTTTATCTGATCCCATCTGGAGCGCTTCAATCCTACGACACCATCAATGATCATACGTTCGGGAAATATTGGTGCCATTTCTTGGCGAAGATCGGCGAGCTCAACTTGTTTCAGCTTATCGAGATGCCTGTGCATGTCGTTCCCTCCGATCCCGATGGCATGAAACAGAAGTTCGAGCAGTTGATCCGGTATGCGAATACCGACTCACTATCGAGCGAGTTCCGCGTCAATTCAATATTGTTCGACATGATCGCCGTGTTTCTGGAGGAGAGCGCTTCGGTTAAATTCAACCTGGCCGCCTCGGCCTCCTTTGAGAAAATGAGCCATGTGTTACATTATATCGAGACTCATTTATCCGATAATGTATCGGTTGATGAGCTTGCACAAATTGCACATTTTCACCCTAATTATTTCATCCAGGTGTTCAAGGGATTTACAGGATATTCCCCGATTCAATATATCAACCGGATGCGGCTCGAAAAAGCCAAACACCTGGTAATTATGACGGATTTAAATATGTCAGCTATCGCTGACGCCTTAGGCATGGAGCTTCCCTATTTCTCGCGTATGTTCAAGGAACATACCGGCTTCTCGCCGACCGCGTACCGGGAAATGGTACCCAAGGCTGGCGGGCTCCGGAGGTAAGGAGCGGCATGTTCGATATTCTGTTTCAATATTCTCTGTAAAGAGATTGGAATATGACACATTAAGCGATATAATCTGGAGAGGGATATAAATCTGCTGGCGAATTTCTCGCTAATAAAAAAACACTAAGGAGTTAATACGATGGAAAAAACACTGATTTTCGGGCACAAAAACCCCGACACCGACACAATCACTTCCGCAATTGTGTATGCTGACCTTAAAACAAAGCTGGGCGCAAACGTTGAGGCTGTCCGTTTAGGCGAAGTTAACGGCGAGACGCAGTACGCGTTGAACCAGTTCAATGTGGAAGCTCCCCGCTTGGTTGAGACAGTTGCCAATGAAGTAAACAATGTCATCCTGGTTGACCACAATGAACGCCAACAAAGCGCATCGGATATCGATCAAGTTCGCGTGCTGGAAGTTATCGACCACCACCGGATCGCTAATTTTGAAACTGCCCATCCGCTGTACTATCGTGCGGAGCCAGTTGGCTGCACGGCAACGATACTTAATAAAATGTACAAAGAAAATGGCGTAACGATTGAAAAGAACATTGCAGGATTGATGCTCTCCGCGATCATCTCCGACTCCCTGCTGTTCAAATCGCCTACCTGCACAGAACAAGACGTAGCTGCAGCACGCGAATTGGCTGAAATCGCAGGCGTGAATGCCGAAACTTACGGCCTCGAGATGCTGAAAGCCGGTGCGGACCTGAGCGACAAAACCATCGCACAATTGATCTCACTGGATGCAAAAGAATTCCAAATGGGCAATTACAAGGTTGAAATCGCGCAAGTAAACGCGGTGGATACCAACGACGTCATCTCCCGTCAAGCAGAATTGGAGGCAGCACTTTCTACAATTATTTCTGAAAAAGGGCTGGATCTGTTCTTGCTTGTTGTAACTGATATTCTTAACAACGATTCCGTTGCATTGTCGCTGGGTCGCGCTGCCAATGCGGTAGAGCAAGCTTATAACGTGAAGCTCGCTGATAACAAAGCGATCCTCAAAGGCGTTGTATCGCGTAAATCGCAGATCGTGCCTGTATTGACGGAAACACTGAGCAAAATGTAATTCATCATGAATAGCTAGGATGAAATACAGCAACCAGGCTGCCCCGGCAGCCTGGTTTTATTTACATTATGGATAAAAAGCATTGTCAGGTGTGGTGGTCGGACACCAGCGGGTACGGAGCAAGTGCTCGATAAGCACATCCTTGGCACGCGCCGTACCGATATAATGCAGTGCTTCGGCAGCATGCGCGCGCACGTAACGGTTCTCATCCTCCAGCGCCGCTTCCAGCTGCGGCACAGCTGCATCGGCTGCAGCCCCCATGCGGGCCAAGGAGAGCCCTGCCATAAACCGCACCTGTGTATCCTCATCCTGCAGGCAGCGGATCAGACCGGACACCACCTCTTCAGCAGGTGTGGCAATCATGGAGAGCGACTCTGTAACCGCTTGGCGGATCACCGCAGAGGAATGGTCAAGCAGTTGTACAAGTCTCGGCACCGCCACCGCTGCCAGCTGTCGCAGCTCTCCCAGCGCAAACACGGCGTGAACAACCGTCTTCTCTCGTTCACTGTCCAGCGCAGCGGCCAAGCCCGCTACCGCATCCGCACCGCTGACCGATAAACCGTAAGCCGCCACTCGCGAGACAGCTTTGTTCTCACTATGAAGTCCCTGCAGCAGCGCTTCTACCCCCTGCGCTCCCATTGCCGCCAGTTCATACGCGGCATTCTGGGCGGAAGGCTCGAAGGAGTCGGCCATGCCGCTTGCAAGCGCCGCGATCTTCTCCTGATCCGCCGGCGCCGTCCCTGCGATACTGCCAAGCTTGCCGCTCAGCCAGTTCCAGGTTTCCTCCCACTGGATTGGATGCTGCGCAATCGGCGTATTGCACGTGACCGGCAGCTTCCACTCCGGCTCCCGGATGTTCCAGGAAGGCGATTGCGGCGCTTCGGTGCGCATAAATTCAAACTTCAGCATATACCGGTGCTGCCCCAGCACATTCGGGGTGGAACGGTGCCAGATATCATAATGAATGAGCGCAAAAGTGCCCGCCTTGCCGCTGGCCAGCGCTTCCTCCTGCGGATCTTCGGCTTCGAAAACGCGCGTTTCATAATTTTGCGTACCCGGATAAACCCCTGTCGGCCCCAGCTCCACAGGCGTATCCTGCGGAAAATACATGATCATCGCCCACCACGGGTGATGATTGCGCATCCGCTTGTACCCCCAATAGCTGTCTTTATGCCAGGCGCCCGCTTTGGGCGACGCATTGTAATGTCCATGCCGGTGCGCATGCAGCATATAGTTGGGCCCGAGCACGCTCGTCAGCGCTCCGGTTATCGCCGGATGGTCGAACACTTGCTGGATCTCGCGAATGCGCGGCAGCAGATTGTTGCCGGGATTGCCCTCCTTTTCGTATACCTCATTCAGCTGGTCTACGAGCTGGCGGTGGAATTCTTCCGAAAAATCCGTATTCAGAATCAGAAATCCCTGTGTAGTGAAGGTCCTCATCTGTTCATCTGTTAACAAAATTGGCTCGTTTTGACGCATTGTCTATCCTTGCCTCCTCGTAATTGATGGTAAGTGATGATGACGTGTTGTGTTCTCATTATATGAAAGAAGCGCTTTCTTCAACATACACGATGCTAATCTACGTTTGCACAAAATTAAGAACGCATACTCACCGGCAGCCTGCCTCTTCCCGCAGGAAGAAACGGCTGACACCCTCTATCGAGAGACAGCGTCCTTTCGGGATGAATAAGCTTGGAGAGAGTACTATCCAAGCGCACAAAAACGCCCGCTTTATGCGCGGGCGCCTTCCTTCGTCTTATTTCGCTTCGACCGCATATATGCCGATACGCTTTTGGAAAAAAACAGTACAGCGGCTATGGCCGCATAGAAGGCAAGAATCGCATAAGACGCGGCTGGATAAGGCATCGACAGAGGGAGATAGCCCGTTAATCCAAGGACGCCTACCCACACCGACAGCACCATAAGGGAAGCAAGCACATACTTGGCCCATGCGTAGCCTTGGTGCATCAGGATGATCAATATTAAATGCAGCGCAAACGAAACCATTTGCCCCGAAATAAATATGGAAACCAATTGAACGGCAAGAAGCGCCCCTGCAATCGTCAGCAGCAGCAGCTTCCCCTTTTTTTCCCTTCTCCTGTGCAGATTCTCCTCTGCCAGCTTTTGCCGCTCCTTTTCCTTCGCCAAGAGTAAGCCCCTCCCCGCACCGAGTATGGATTAGACTTGTATCCATTCCTTCTCCTCTGCGCGTATTCCTTCTTCCACCGCTGCAAAAAAAAGACCGCCTCCGCCTGTCACTGAAATGTGACGGCGGAAGCAGCCTTCCAACCCGCATCGTTCACGCCTCTTATTGCAGCTTTCCGCCGGCGCGCACTCTACCCGCGTCTTATTGCGCTTTCCCGAATTGCGTCAAGCTTTTGAACTCGTAACCCTGCCTCCGGGCTTCCTCGATGATATGCCCCAGCGCCTCCGCATTGTCCTTGGACACGGAATGAAGCAGGATCACCGCGCCGGGATGCAACTGGGTAATGACGTTATCATAGGCATACTTCCAGCCCTTCTGGCTGCTTGTTTCCCAATCCTTGTATGCGATCGACCAGAACACGTTCGTATAGCCCAGCTCATGGCTGGCCGCTAATGTACGCTCGCTGAAAATGCCGCGCGGCGGGCGCAGGAAGGGCATCGTCTGCTGGCCGGTTACCTGGGTAACCGCCTGTTTTACCTTGTCGAGCTCCACTTTGATTTGTTCGTTCGAAATCGTCGTCATATCCGGATGGCTCCACGAATGGTTGCCGATCAGATGCCCTTCGCGCGTCATCCGCCGCAGCAGCTCAGGCTGGTCCTTAATATAATGCCCGGTTACAAAAAAGGTCGCCGGTACCTGCCGCTCCTGCAGCACATCCAGAATCAGCGTCGTATATCCGTTCTCATAGCCGTTATCAAAGGTTAGATACAGCACTTTCCGTTCCGTGCTCTCCTTGAAAATACCGCCGTGCTTCTCAAGAATCGATTTGAAGCCTTCCTCATCGATGGACGCCGGCGCGCCGTTGCGGCTTTTCTTGAAGCCGAAATGAAACGGGGTATCCCCGGCAACGGCAACACCCGCGAATAGCAATAATGCTGCGAGTGTCAAAATGAGCAGACTGCCCATAAATCGTTTCAAACCTATCACCCCTAAACAGTTCTATCAAGGGTAATATCCCACAAGAAGCTCGAAATCATCCATTGTATGAGATTTGCCCGATCACCCAGATCGCGATCGAGGTAATAAGGCTGGCTTCCTGTCCTCTCTGTTTCCGTTTCGCCTCAATAAGGCTCGGACTCATGCCCCTGCTGCTGTGCCTCACGCACAGCAGCCCCTGCCCGGTCGAACCCGATCGGATTGCCGATCCGGCCATTTTCGTTGCTTCCCGCCGTTTTCAGGCCTTCCGCCACCCGCTTCCCGTAGTCGGGATCGCACTGGGTGAACCGCTCGATCATAATATCCTGGATTTGCTTGCGGCACTGGCTCAGTGCGCCGACGAGGTTGGAGATGAGCTCATCGCGCTCCCAGCCTTCCAGCGCGCGGTAACGGCCGCCGGCTTGTTTGAAATCATTGGTCCGGTCGATCGACTGCCGCACGATATTTCCTTCTACATGCGGCGTATGCTCGACGCCCGGATTGCTCGCTTCCCTCAGGCCGCCGATCGTGGAAGGCTCGTAGTTGATGTGCGCATTGATGCGGTCTACCTGGTACAGCATTTGTCCGCCTTCCTGGTTCGTCGCCACATGTTTGTGCGGAGCGTTAATCGGCAGCTGCAGGTAGTTCGGCCCTACGCGGTAGCGCTGGGTATCGGAATAGGAGAAAGTACGCCCCTGCAGCAGCTTGTCATCGGAGAAATCCAAGCCGTCTACCAATACACCCGTTCCGAACGCCGCCTGCTCCACCTCGGCATAATAATTTTGCGGATTGCGGTTCAGCACCATTTTGCCGACAGGCAGAAATGGGAACTGCTCCTCCGGCCACAGCTTCGTCGCGTCCAGCGGATCAAAATCCAGCTCGGGATGGTCATCATCGCTCATCATCTGGACGCACAACTCCCATTCCGGATATTCTCCCCGCTCGATCGCTTCATACAAATCCTGGGTTGCATGGTTGAAGTTTTTGCCCTGAACTTCTTCCGCTTCCTTCTGCGTCAGATTCTTCACGCCCTGCTTCGGCTGCCAGTGATACTTCACCAATACCGCCGCGCCGTCCTGGTTCACCCACTTGTATGTATTCACGCCCGAGCCCTGCATTTGCCGGTAGCTCGCCGGAATGCCCCACGGGGAGAACAAAAACGTGATCATATGCGTCGTTTCCGGTGAGCTTGAGACAAAATCAAAGATCCGCTCAGGATCTTGGATATTCGTGACCGGATCGGGCTTAAAGGCATGAATCAAATCCGGAAATTTCAATGCGTCTCGGATGAAGAATATCTTCAGATTGTTGCCTACCAGATCCCAGTTGCCATCCTCAGTGTAAAATTTAGTGGCAAAACCGCGCGGATCCCGCAGCGTCTCCGGCGAATGGCTGCCGTGAATAACCGAAGAAAAACGGGTAAATACCGGCGTTCGTTTGCCTGCTTCCTGGAACAGCTTGGCACGTGTATACTTTGACACCGGATCATTTCCAACCTTGCCATACGCTTCGAAATAACCATGAGCGCCGGCACCGCGGGCATGAACAACCCGTTCGGGAATCCGCTCTCTGTCAAAATGAGTAATTTTCTCCAGAAAATCATAATTCTCCAGTACCGAAGGTCCCCGGTTGCCTACAGTTCTAAGGTTCTGGTTGTCTGTAACCGGATGTCCCTGCCGGTTCGTCAGCGTATCCGCCTGTTCCCCCTGCGTCATCCGCTTATCATTCACGCCCCGGCCATCCTGAGACACCTGATTCATCTTTTCATCTTTCATCGCTGTCACCTCGTTAGAAATATTCTCGATGGTAATATCCACAAAATGAAGGAAAGATATACCTCCACCATGATTGACACGGGGTACCCGGCAGGCTATCTTTATCACAACAGGCATGAAGGTTAGGTTAGATGCCACCTGGACAGAGGAGTGATTCGCGGATATGTCTTTAAATCGAAATGAGGAGGCGCTGCTGCTGCAGCTGCCGAAGGTTGATCTTCACCTGCATCTGGACGGCTGCGTCAAACCGGGGACGCTGCTGGAGCTTGCCAATGAGCAAGGCGTCTCCCTGCCTGCCGCCGATCCGGAGGGACTGCTGCCGTATATGCAGGTTGATGACGATTGTGACAGCTTGGTCACGTATTTGAGCAAATTCGATTTTGTGCTGCCATTGCTGCAGACGCCCGAAGCGCTTGAACGTGTCGCTTATGAAGTCGTGGAGCAATGCGCGGAGCAGAATTGCAAATACGTTGAGGTTCGGTTTGGACCCCAGCTGCATCGGATCGGCGGCTTATCCGCATCAGAGGTCATTGCCCATGTTATTAAAGGGCTGCAGCGGGGAGAAAAAGATTTCGGTGTCATTGCCCAAGCGATCGCCATCTGCATGCGGCATCAGGGCATCCAGGAAAACCTGGAGGTCATTGAAGCTGCATCGCAATTCACAGGCAAGGGATTGGCTGCAGTCGATCTGGCCGGGGATGAAGCCAATTATCCGGCAGAGCTTTTCCGCCAAGTGTTCGAATTGGCTCAGGAGCGGGGCATCCCGGTCACGATTCATGCGGGTGAAGCAGCAGGACCGGGCAACATTCAAGAAGCCATAACAAAACTGGGAGCGACTCGGATCGGCCATGGCGTCCGCATGAGAGAAAGCGCTGAGGTTATGGAGCTGGTGCGCCGGCAAGGGATCGTGCTGGAGATGTGTCCGATCAGCAATATCCAGACGAAAGCGGTCAGCAGCTGGGACGCTTACCCGATCCGGGATTATTACGATCAAGGGTATCTGATCACCGTGAATACGGATAACCCTACAGTATCCGGTACGACGATTACGAAGGAATACCATGTGTTAATGGAGAAATTCAATTTCACATTGCAGGAAATTGCTGCGATCATCCTAAACGGAGTGGATGCGGCCCTGCTCGATGAGCAGAGAAAACAGGCAATGAGACAAGAGTTTCAGCGCAAATTCGCTGAATTGGAGATCTAATACGGCAGATGAAGAAAAAAATAAGCCGATGAGATAAGTCCGCTTGTGGCGGATAGATCTCATCGGCTTATTTTATGTTAAAGCCTTAGGCTTGTTTGGATGCTTCGATCTCGATGGACACTTTTACTTCGTCTCCGATCAATACGCCGCCAGTTTCCAATACAGCGTTGTATGTCAAGCCGTAATCGCTGCGTTTGATCGCGCCGTTACCGCTGAATCCAACTTTTTCATTACCCCATGGGTCTTTGCCTGCTCCTTCAAAGGAAACAGAGAACGACTCGGAACGCGTAACGCCGTTCAGGTTCAAATCGCCGGTTACGGTATATTCGCCATCACCTTTTTTGGAGATGCTGGTGGATTTGAATGTCATTTTTGGTTTGTTCTCTACATCAAAGAAATCAGCGGATCTCAGATGTCCGTCACGATCGTTGTTACGCGTGTCAACACTTGCAAGATCAATGCTGAACGAAATGTCAGCAGTTGTCAGATCAGTTGGATCTGCATCGATTTCTGCTTCGAAATTGTGGAACGTACCTTTTACTTTTGCGATCATCATGTGTTTGATTGTGAAATCAACACTGCTGTGGCTTGGGTCTACTACCCATTTTGCTTTAGACATTATAAAGTCCTCCCATTAACTAACTTAATATTATGTTCTTTAATTTATATAGTTACAAACATAGTGTAATAGGTTTATTCTACTTTGTCAATACTTACCTAAAAATAAAAAATCGATCGAAATCCGGACAACGTCCCGATTCCAACCGACTATGGATAAAAGCCCGTTTAATTTGGTTTCCATCGCAGCACCTCATCAGGGTCCGCCAGTAATTTGCCGTAATACCGCCTGGAGCGGAAGTTGTGAATTTCCTGGCAAGCGAGCATCATATTGTGCATGATGCTCTCCTGTGGCTGCCCGGTTGGATGCCAATACAGAATAAACCATGCGAAAGGGATATTAGTTTAACTTGATCGACTTTTTATACAAGGGGTAGAACCATTTGATCCCGCTTGGCGTTAAGGTATCGGCAAGGAGATGCGATGCGTAACCGGCGGTTGCGACCATCATAATCCCCTCGATTCGCAGATGATTCTCCAATCCCGCTCCGATGGCCCCCCATAATATAACCGCCCAGATCGTGTGGGACATTCCTCTGTGCTTTAACCAAGGGACCCAAGCGACAAACAGCCCAAAGCCCATCAACCAGTTCAGTCCCGACTGCAGTCCCGTGTATAGGAAACCGATGCCGATCACGCTGACCAGCGCATTGCGGACGACGCCTTCTTTCGTCACCATGCCCAGGATCGCGATCATGACTGCGATGCTTGTGAGCTCAGGGTATACATTGCCCTCTGTAAAATAAAAATAACCGATACTTGCAAGCATAAGGATGCCTATCCATAACCCCAGCTCCCGAAGCAGCTTGGAAACCTTTCCTAATCCGCTGCTTAGCAGGCTTGGGCCATCCAGATCCGCAGCCAGAGCAGAAAAGCCTGCTACCGACATATACATGGCCGCATTCGTGAGGCTGAATGGATAAACGGCTGCTGCTGCTCCTCCGATGATAACGCCAATGGCGAAATGTGTAGAACCTTTCATAGCTCCTCCGATGACTGTTAAAGTAGTAAGTGAGAGTGACTGGGAATCATATCAGGCAATAGCAGGAAAGCAAACATATGTTTGCCATTGTTATTATACTGATTTAATTCCCGGCTTACAACCTCGGAGAAGCTTAAGGAACAAAAATAGTCGGCAGGAGCTCCGTTAACCTAACTGCCCTTTCTTGCTGCGGCTGCTCTTGGAATCATACAATCCGTGGTAGAAGCCCCGCTGCCTAAGCAGCGATTCATGCGTGCCGCGCTCAATGATTTTGCCGTCCTCCAGCACGATAATCTGGTCAGCTCTCCGGATCGTGTTGAGCCGGTGGGCAATAACGATATTCGTCCGGCCTTTCATCAAGCGGTACAGCGCCTCCTGAATTTTAATCTCAGTAATCGTATCGATACTGCTCGTCGCCTCATCGAGAATCAGAATGGAAGGGTCCGCCAGAATCGCGCGTGCGATTGACAGAAGCTGCTTCTGCCCTTGGCTGATACCGCCGCCGTCCTGGCTAAGGACGGTGTCGTACTGTTTAGGCAGCTTCATAATAAAGGCATGTGCGTTGGCCAATCGGGCCGCTTGTTCCACTTCCTCGTCCGAAGCCTCCAGCTTGCCGTACCGGATGTTTTCCCGGATCGTATCCTGAAAAAGAAAGGTATCCTGCAGCACAAACCCCATATGCTGGCGGAGGCTGTGCCGTTTGATCCGGCAAATGTCCTGTCCATCAACCCGAATCTGGCCGCCGCTCGGCTCGTAGAAGCGCGACAACAGCTGGACAACCGTAGATTTGCCTGCTCCGGTCGGCCCGACAAGCGCCAGCGTCTGACCCGGAGACACGCGCAGATCAATGCCGGAGAGCGTCTGGACATCCTGTTCATAGGAGAAAAAGACGCCCGAGAACTCGATCTCCCCTTTTACCGTTTTCAGCTCGACAGCGCGCTGTTCATCCCCCGCCTCTTCCTCTTCCTCCAGCACTTCGAATACCCGCTCCGCACCTGCAACGGCGGATAGAAACGTATTGAACTGGTTCGCCAGGTCATTGAGCGGGCGTGTGAATTGTCTGGCATATTCGGAGAAGGTAACAATGACGCCGATCGACACCATGTCATTGAGCGCCAGGATCCCGCCTGCCCCTGCAATCACGGCAAAGCACATGTTATTCAGCACATTCATAAGCTTGGGAATAAATCCGGTATACGTTTGCGCCCAATATCCGGCCGTCTTGAGCCGCTCGTTCTTGGCTTCGAATTCAGCAATCACGCGCTTCTCCTGAGAGAACGTCTTCACGACCCGCTGTCCGGACAACGTCTCCTCGACAAAGCCGTTCAGATCGCCCAGATTCCGCTGCTGCTCCTTAAAGAACCGGCCGGTACGTGCGGTAATCCACTTCATGCCGAAGTACATGAGCGGTACGATCGATAGCGTAATCAGCGTCAACCAAGGGCTGAGCCATATCATCATCGCCAGCATCCCGATAAATGTCAGCACACTGGAGAACAATTGAATGAATGAGCTGTTCAGCGTCTGGCTCACATTGTCCATATCATTGGTCAGCCGGCTCATCAGCTCGCCATGCTGCCGTTTGGTGAAATAGGAGATCGGCAGCTTGTGCAATTGACGGAACAGATCCTCCCGCATCGTCGCTACCGTCCGCTGAGCCACCCCGATCATCCAGTAGCTCTGCAGCCACGTCGATAACGAGTACAGCAGATAGCTCCCGGCAATAAGAAAAATAAAAGAGAGCAGCCCACTGCTGTTGCGGGGGACTAAATAGACATCAATGGCGCGGCCTAACAAATAAGGCCCCAGCAGCCCCAACGATGAGCTGATGACCACCATAACGAGCACGGCTGTAAGCAGCCGTTTGTGAACTGATAAATAAGCCCACAGTTTAACGAGCGTCCGCTTCCAATCCTTGACCGAGGATTTTCCCTTTGATCCCCGCATCAGATAGCCACCCCCTCTCCTAGCTGCGATTGTACAATCTGCCTGTACAGCGGGGAGCTGTGCAGCAGCTGCTCATGGCCGCCCTCCGCCAGCACACGCCCCTCTTCCAGCAGAATGATTTTGTCCGCCTCCATCGCGGTGCTGATCTTTTGCGTAATAATTAAGGTCGTGCATTGGTGCTCTTTCAGCGCAGCCAGCAGGTTTGCTTCCGTCTTCGCATCCAGAGCGCTTGTGCTATCGTCAAGCAGAAGCAAATTCGGCTTACGGATGAGTGCCCTTGCCACGGAGAGACGCTGCTTTTGTCCGCCCGAGAGGTTGACCCCCTTCTGCCCGATCACCGTATCGTACTGCTTCGGCAGCTTCATAATCGTCTCGTGGATTTGCGCACGCCTTGCGGCCTCGATCATTTCGTCCTCCGAAGCCCGTTCATTTCCCCAGCGAATGTTTTCTCGCACTGTACCTGTGAACAGCAGCGCTTCCTGAGGCACGAATCCGATACCCATGCGCAGCGACTCCAGCGGGAAATAACGAATATCCGCATCATCCAGCTTAATAGTACCGCCGTTCACATCATATAGCCGGGGGATGAGCTGGAACAGCGTTGATTTTCCTGCGCCGGTGGCCCCCATAATCGCCAATGTCTCACCTGGCTGTACCGTAAAAGAGACGGATCCCAGAACAGGCGTATCTGTATCCGGATAGCAGAACGATACGTTCTCAAATGATAATTTGCCTGTTTTCACGCAAAGGTCCCCGTTAACTTCGTCCGAGTCGACGATATCCACCTTCGTATCCAGTACGGCCGCGAGCCGTTGGCCGGAAGCCTTGGCTCTGGAGACGCTGGTCAAGATTAATGAAACAACGGAGAACGCCCCCGTAATCCTCAGCGTATAATTGACGATCGCGACGATCTCGCCAACTTCCGCACTGTCTGAACCGATCGCCCTATTGCCAGACCATAGAATATATAAAATGCTTAAATTCATCACAAGCAGCAGCAAAGGCAGCGTCAGCTCGACAAGCCGCAGGGCGGCGATCATGCGGTCCATCAGATCGTCGTTAGCCTTTGTAAATCGCCTGACCTCATGCCCGAAACGCACAAACGCCTTAATAAGCCTCATTCCGATCAGGCTTTCCCGAAGTACTCCGTTAGTTGTATCCAGCCTCTCCTGTACGAGGCGGAACAAGGTGAAGCCTTTGTTCATGATCCACAGCAAAAATACAAGCAAAACCGGCGTCACCAGCACCAATACCAGTGCCAGCTTCGCATTGACAATCAAAGCCATGACCAACCCGCCAAGCATAAGCAATGGAGCTCTCATCAAGATGCGCAGGCCCATAAAGATAATGTTCTGAAGCTGGTTGACGTCGCTTGTTAATCTCGTAATAAGCGTGGAAGCCGGAAATTTATTGAAGTTAGCGAATGAAAACGTCTGGATCTTCCCGAACACATGTTTGCGAAGGTCAAAACCAAAGCTCTGGCTAACATGCGCGGCAAAAAAGGAGTTGACGATCCCTGCGGCAAATCCGATCAGCGCCAGCACAACCATGATACCACCCCACCGCAGCACGGCAGAAAGATCTTCCCCGATAATTCCATCATCAATGATATGAGCCATTAAAAGCGGATGCCACAGCTCCACGACCAGTTCAGTCAGCATCAGTGAAAGCGCTATTACAATTGACAGCTTATAGGACTTGAGATAAGAAAATACTTTTAGCATGAATAAGCCTCCGAATAGTGGCATGATTGCAATCTCCACGCTTAAGTATAAACCTTTATACCAAATGATGGAAGATGACTCCGTATGAAACGAATGCTTTCGGGGAAATTTAACCCATGCTCACAGGGAAAAAATTCAATACATGGGGTGCCCGCCGCAAGTTAGGGTAATCTCTTATCATAAGCATAATTAAGGTCTGAAAAGGAGGAATGAGTCATGGATTATCGGATCGAAAAAGACACGCTTGGCGAAATAAAGGTACCGGCAGATAAATTGTGGGCCGCGCAAACGCAGCGGAGCTTGGAAAACTTCCGAATCGGCGAGGACCGGATGCCAATCTCCGTCATCCGCATGTTCGCCCTGCTTAAACGCAGCGCAGCTATTGTGAATCAAAAGCTCGGAAAGCTCAGTGAAGACAAGACAGGCGCCATCGTCAAGGCCTGCGACGAGATCATGACCGGAAAATGGAATGCGCACTTCCCGCTCGTCGTATGGCAAACGGGAAGCGGCACCCAATCGAATATGAATGTCAACGAGGTGGTCGCTTCGCGTGCCAATCATCTGCTGGAAGAGCAGGGGAGCCAGGAGCGGGTCCACCCCAATGACGATGTAAACAAATCGCAAAGCTCCAACGACACGTTTCCAACGGCGATGCACATGGCTGCCCTGACCGCAGTTGAAGACCAGCTCCTCCCTGCGATAGCCGTATTGAAGAGCACGCTGCTGGAGAAGAGCAGTCATTTTCAAGATATCATCAAGATCGGCAGAACGCATCTGCAGGATGCCACTCCGTTAACGCTGGGCCAGGAGATCAGCGGCTGGCACCGGATGCTGGAGAAGACGGAGACGATGATTCGCAGCAGCTCGGACGCATTAAGAGAGCTTGCCATCGGCGGAACAGCTGTCGGAACAGGCATCAATGCCCCTCCGCGGTTCGGTGAGATGATCGCAGAAGAAATCACTGCGCAGACCGGAAAGCCCTTCACCTCCGCCGCCAACAAATTTCACGCCCTGACCAGCCATGATGAGCTCGTATACGTGCATGGAGCACTCAAAGCGCTCGCAGCAGACCTGATGAAAATTGCCAACGACGTCCGCTGGCTTGCCAGCGGTCCGCGCTGCGGGATCGGCGAGCTCACCATTCCGGCCAATGAACCGGGCAGCTCGATCATGCCGGGCAAGGTCAACCCGACGCAAAGCGAGGCACTGACGATGGTGGTCTGTCAGGTGATGGGCAATGACGCGGCGATTGGCTTTGCCGCCAGTCAGGGCAATTTTGAGCTGAATGTGTTCAAACCCGTCATCATCTACAACTTCCTGCACTCGGCAAGGCTGCTCGCTGATGCGATTCATTCCTTCAATGACAACTGTGCGGTTGGCATTGAGCCGAATTTGTCCGTTATTCAGGACAATCTGAACCGTTCCCTGATGCTTGTGACCGCATTAAATCCTCATATCGGCTATGAGAATGCCGCCGCAGTTGCAAAAACGGCCCACAAGGAAGGTATAACGCTGAAGGAAGCTGCGCTTAAGAGCGGTCTGCTGACGGAGGAGCAGTTCGACCGGGTCGTGCGGCCGGAGCAGATGGTTCTCCCGCAGGAATCCTAACCCTCTATAAGAGCTTGTCGATAAACCCGAGTGATGAGAATTGGAACTTGTTTGGGGCGGGGTATGTTAGAACAGAAAGAAGATCGCCAACCACCCGGCCAAGCAGGCCGGGTAAGGCGATCTTCTCGCTTCTTGTATGAGAAGTCACTTCAGAGCTTTGTCAGCAAGGTTCTCGGATAATGGACGGTTCTCATACGCGTGACAATTCCCTTTCTTGTGATTTCGTAATGCCGACGATCAACTGGCTTGTGTGTACGCCATCCCCTGGTTTTACATACACCGAAGCAACGATGCCTTCGCATGGGGCCGGCTCTGAAAATTCCATCTTCATGCTCTCCACAATAATAAGCGGCTCACCCTTCTTCACCTGTTGACCCGGGCTTACAAGCACTTTCCATACGCTGCCCGGCATGGAACAGCGCACAGCATCCACGCCCTCAGGCAGTTCATCCTCTTCTGCCGCTTTTCCGGCTTCATGCTCCGATACATACTCGGCAAGCCCAAGCTTTTTCCAGCTATCCCGCTCAGCCCGGAATGCCTCCTGCTGCTGGTTTCGGAAGTCCTCCGCGCTGTCTTCAATGGATGCAAGGAATTGCAAATACTCGCCCAGGTCGAAGGTCGTTTCCGTAATATCGGCCTCGAATCGGCCCCTAAGGAAATCTTCGCGCAGCTTCAGCAGCTCGTCCGCATCCACCGGATAAAACTGAATTTGGTCGAAAAAGCGCAGTAGCCATGGTTGGCCGGGTTTGAAACTCTCCGTCGAACGCAGCCGATTCCACATCTGGATCGTGCGGCCGACAAACTGGTACCCGCCTGGCCCTTCCATTCCATAGATGCACATATAGGCACCGCCAATGCCGACCGCATTCTCAGGTGTCCATGTGCGGGCAGGATTGTATTTTGTCGTCACCAGCCGGTGCCTTGGATCAATCGGAGTCGCCACAGGAGCACCCAGATATACATCGCCCAAGCCAAGCACCAGGTAGCTGGCATTGAATACGATCTGCTGCACGTCATCAATACTGCTCAGCCCGTTGACCCTTCTAATAAACTCCAGATTGCTCGGGCACCACGGGGCGTCTGGGCGGACATTCTGCTGATAGCGCTCGATGGCTAGCTGTGTCGCCGGATCGTCCCATGACAGCGGCAGACGGACAACCCTTGAAGGCACCCGGATGGATTCCAAAGGCGGCAATTGGCTGTCCAATGCCAGAATTCTCCGGCATGCCTCCTGCATCGCAATTTGCGTTCGATCAATATGGACCTGCAGAGAGCGGATACCTGGCGTTAAATCCAGGACAGGAATGTCACCCTTCTCCTCAATCGCTTGCATGAGCGCTTGGACCTGAAAGCGAAGAAGCAGGTCCAGCTCCATGGCGCCGTACTCCACCAATAAATTTTCATCTCCGCTGCACCGTATTGTAATTGGAAATCTGCGATTATGCTCCTCTCGAACGAGCAAAGGATAATCCGGTGTCAGCTTCGTATCCGATGACGGAAGCTGCATCGCTGCATGCTCCGCTTGCCCGGCTTCGCCAAGCGAGGAAAGAAATTGTTCCTGCATACGGCGCAATTCGTCCGCTTCCTGCAGAGTAAGCAGCTGGAAGCGCACCGTATCGCCGGAATGCAGCTGGCCGAGCTTCCAAAACTCCGCAGATGCCGTTGTTACCGGGCATACGAATCCGCCCAGGCTCGGACCGTCCGGTCCAAGCAGAATCGGCATATCTCCTGTCAGGTCAAGCGTGCCGATGGCATAAGCATTGTCATGGATATTTGAAGGATGCAAACCCGCTTCCCCGCCATCCTCACGCGTCCAGTGCGGTGCAGGGCCAATCAAGCGAACGCCCGTACGCGAGCTGTTGTAATGCACTTCCCAGCTCGTATCCGTCAGTTGGGTTAAATAGTCCGGCTGTAAAAACTCCTCTGTACAATGCGGGCCTGGAATGACGCCGATTGTCCATGTACGGGACATTGCGGGTCTCTGTGCCTGTGCCAGCCCGGTCACGCCGGGAGCAACCCGCCCTTTGTTTACCGCAAGCACATCACCGGTCCGCAGCGCACGCCCGCCATGGCCGCCAAATCCGCCCAGCGTAAAGGTAGCCGAGCTCCCAAGAATATGCGGCATGTCAAATCCGCCTGCCACAAGCAGGTAAGCGCGCATCCCTTCCTTCGCTTCGCCGAAGCTCAATACCTGGCCCCTGCTTGCGAAGATCGGCGTATACCGGTCGACCAAGACATCATCCAGTGCGGCCTGCATATCCGCGCCGGTGATGCAGATCCACATATCATCGCGAAGACGGTAGGAGCCGCCGCGCAATGTCAGCTCAAGGCCGGATGCGCTGTCTTCGTTGCCAAGCAGCTTGTTGCCCGTCCGGAACGCCAGCGGATCCATCGGGCCGCACGGCGGAACGCCCACATCCCAATGTCCGATTCGGCCGGGCCAGTCCTGTACCGTTGTCTGCACGCCGCCGTCAAGCACCTCCAGCGCATGCTCAGCAGGTTCGAAGCCGTTTAACAATTGCGTATATACATTGCCTTCCCGGCAATTCTCTCCATCAAGCAGCGCCTGCAAATAGTGCAGGTTCGTTGTAATCCCGTACAAACGCGTCTGCTCAAGCGCATGAATCAATTGATCTATGGCATCGGTTCGGTTGTCCGCATGCACGATAATTTTTGCGAGCATCGGATCATAGAGCGTCGTTACCGTAATGCCGTCCCGCACCCAGGTTTCGATTCGCGCCTGATCCGAGAATACCGCGCGGTCCAGCTGCCCCGCGCTCGGACGGAAGTTCTGCAGGCAGTCCTCCGCATAGATGCGCGCTTGGATGCTGTGCCCCTTCGGCTCCCGCACAAGCGCGTCCAGTCCGCGCAGTTCACCCGCCGCTTCGCGCACCATCCATTCCACGAGATCAATGCCCAGCACCTCTTCGGTTACACCGTGCTCGACTTGAAGTCTCGTATTGACCTCCAGAAAATAAAATGCGCAGGATTCCGGGTCATACAAATATTCCACCGTGCCCGCGCTGCGGTAGCCCGCCTCGGCAGCCAGCCGCTTCGCGGATTCCAGCATTTCCGCACGCACTTCAGCGGGCAGGTTAGGCGCAGGGCTCTCTTCAATGACCTTCTGATTGCGGCGTTGGATCGAACAATCCCGCTCTCCTAAAGCAACCACTTCACCATATCCGTTACCAAAGATCTGCACCTCGACATGGCGCGCCTTTGCGATGTATTTCTCTAGGAACAGACTGCCGTTCTTGAAGTTCGTCTCGGCAAGATGGCGTACGCCGTCATAGGCGGAACGCAGCGTGCGCTCGTCTTCACAGACACGCATGCCGATGCCGCCGCCTCCTGCCGTGCTTTTCAGAATGACGGGATAGCCGATCGCGGCTGCCTCGTTAAAGGCCTCCTCAAGCTCGGTAATCAGAGCCGTTCCCGGCAGCAGAGGCACGCCCGCTTTCTCTGCAAGCTCCCTTGCCGCATGCTTCAAGCCGAACATTTCCATCTGCTCCGGCGTTGGCCCGATGAACACAATGCCGCTCTCGCGGCAGGCGCGCGCGAAATCCGCATTCTCGCTCAAGAAGCCGTAACCGGGATGAATCGCTTGCGCCCCGGTCTCAATCGCCGTCCGAAGGATTAATTCCGCATTGAGATAGCTTTCTTTAGCAGGGCCGTCACCGATCAGGACCGCTTCATCCGCATGGTCCACATGGAGGCTGTCTTGGTCGGCTTGTGTATAGACTGCTACAGATGCGATGCCGAGCTTGCGCAGCGTACGCTCGATACGGACGGCGATTGCGCCCCGGTTAGCGATCAGTACTTTGTTAAACATACGAATCTCTCCTCGTCTCGTGATCTCTCCGGAATCTATTTCTCCCAAATAAGCAGCCGGATCGGTGTCGGGTTATAAGCGTTACAAGGATTGTTCAGCTGTGGGCAGTTGCTGATCAGCACCGTTGTGCGGGCTTTCGACTGCAGCTCCACATAACAGCCTGGCGCGGATACCCCATCGGCAAACGTTAACCCCCCGTCAGATGTGACCGGCACATTCATGAAAAAGTTAATGTTGGGCGCCAAGTCTCTTTTCGAATAAACGCCCTCTCGCTTGGCCAGCTGCAGCATGAACGTGTCGCGGCAGTTGTGCATATGCAGCTTGTCATGCGAATACCGCACGGTATTGCTTTGCGCCGAGCAGGATCCGCCCACTGTATCATGGCGTCCGCATGTATCGGCAACAATGGTCAGCAGCTCTTTGCCCGACTCAGACCGCAGCACCGAT
Organism: Paenibacillus abyssi; assembly: GCF_014640295.1. Lineage (GTDB taxonomy): Bacteria > Bacillota > Bacilli > Paenibacillales > Paenibacillaceae > Paenibacillus_D > Paenibacillus_D abyssi. The sequence goes on from NZ_BMGR01000002.1 coordinate 286,185, forward strand.
CCGGTTGTCAGGTAAATGTTGCTTTGGCCGGTGATCGTTGCAACTGCGCTATAGTGGTCTTCCGGATTGTCCGCATCGTAGAACAGCGTGTCCGCGGCTTGGTTGCCTTCGACATCGATAATGCGAAGCACCTGGCCCGGCTCCAGATCATAGATCCAGCCGTCTCCTGCGGGAATGATCACGTCATATATGGCATCCTCTATACTGCGGGGACTTTCAATCCGATTAAATACAGCCATCATGCACCCTCCTCAAGGTAATATAAAGTAATACTAAGCAATACCAAAGAAATGCATTAAATCTTCCCTCATTCACTGATTCTTTTCTTTCAGATCCCCAACAGAGTGTGGTACTCCCATGTATTCTCGAAAGCGCGCCGGTTCTCCGGCCGGTAGTTCACGCAATAATCCAGCGCATCTACTGGCGCTGCGGACAGTATCTCGAGCTTGAACGGCACCGATGGATAGACTGTCCTGGGATCAAGCGGATGCGGCGTGTTGGACAACACCAGCAGTACATCCATCTCTGTGCGCAGCGTAACGGTTGCGCCCTCCGGGCAATGCGCCGGATCAAAATGCATATTCCCTGCATCATCGCAAAACACTTTGGAAAATAAATTAACAGCTGGCATTAAATCACGTTTCCCCAAGCCGTTCCTTACGAGCTCCACCGTAAAATTTTCTTCGCCGCTGTGCAGCCAATCGTTCCGCAGCTCCTGATAGCTCGTTTTGCCATATTTAGCGTCTGTGGCAGCGCGGGTCGTGCTGCCACAGATCGGATCATGCCAGCCAAGGCTGTCCTCTACGAAACTTGCGAGCGCACGGCCGTTGTCGCTCATCAGCACATTCCCTTTCGTCAGATGCGAGGTATGCTGTGCCTTGAGCGTATCCGGCATATTGTAGCGCTCGGTCAAATCCTTGGCGTTGTACATCAGCATCGCGATATTGGCCCCTTCACCGAGCGCTGTAAAACGAAGCAGCTTGCCCCTGCCAATCTGCCCTGACCATTTGCCGCCTGGACGGATCGTTGTACTCCATATGTTGTTCATCATGTAACCCTCCCGAATCTAATTTAAAAAACAAAAAGCCGGGGAGTAATCTCCCAGGCTTTTATCCTTCCGTGTGATACAGTTCACGCCGCTGCTGCTGACGCCTCCTGTACGCCGTCTCTTGGACCAGACCTGATTGCAATGGGCAAGCCTCCTGTTACAACTCGCCTCACTGCCGTCAACGGAACCCTAGACAGCTTTTATTGTTCTCAATCGATTGCTGATGAGAACCCCTATTTTCCTGTCAAGTAATCTAACGTTAATCGTAGTATAGTGTGAATAAAGGAAAGTTGTCAATAATTATGTCAGGTATTATTACATAATAATTATAAAAACCCGCCTGGCGGACATCACGTCTGCCAAGCGGGCCATTTCCCTTCATCAGGAGACCGTCTGCATCGTCCCCTGCTGCAGCTGATACATCCCGAAATATTTGCCGCGCAGCTCCATCAGCTGCTCATGGTTGCCCCGCTCTACAATTTGTCCGCGGTCGAGCACAAGAATCTGATCCGCCTGGCGGATCGTCGACAGCCGGTGCGCAATGACAAATGTCGTGCGCCCTTGCTTCAGCACATCAAGCGCCGCCTGAATGATCGCTTCCGTCTCCGTATCAATGCTCGCCGTTGCCTCGTCAAGAATGAGAATGGCCGGATCATACGCGAGCGCCCGCGCAAATGAGATTAACTGCCGCTGCCCTGACGACAGCGTGCTTCCTTTCTCAATGACCGGCGCATCGATGCCGTCCGGCATGCTCATGAACATGTTATACGCGCCCACATCACGCAGCGCCTGCTCCACCTGCTGCCGGCTGATTGCCGGATTATTCAAGCTGATATTCGAGGCGATGGTGCCCGTGAACAGGAACGGATCCTGCAGCACAATGCCCATATGCTGGCGCAGCTGCTGCTTTGGAATTTCCTTAATATCCTTGCCATCGACCGTAATCCGCCCATGCTGAATATCATAGAACCGAAACAGCAGATTGAGAATGGAGCTTTTACCGGAACCGGTATGCCCGACCAGTGCTACCGTATCCCCCTGCGCTGCTTGAAATGAAATGTTTTTCAACACATTCTCTTCTTTCTTATAAGCGAAGGTCACGTTCTCGAAGGCCACTTCGCCTTTGTACCGCTGCATCGTGCCCGTATCGACCTCCGTGCCTTCCTGATCCATCAGCTTGAATACCCGGTTCGCGGATACCCGTGCTGTCTCGAGGTTAGAGAGCTGGTTCACAACGCCTACGATCGGCTGGAACATCCGGTTCATATAGTCCACGAAGGCATACAGCACGCCAACTGTCACTGCAGTCCCCAGCCAGTCGCCCCAGAACAGCCAGATCACGACCAGGAAAATGATGTTCCGGATCACGTTCACCAGATTGTGGGAGGTGATCGAATTCAAGTTGAGCAGCTTATTCTGATACGTAAAATATTGCTCGTTCAATCCCTCGAATTCCTTCATCGTCTCCCTCTCGCGGCGGAATGCCCGAATGATCGGCATCCCTTGGATCGTTTCATTAATCATGCCGTTAATATCGCTGAGCTTGGTTCGGATAATTTCGTTATAACGCGCAGCGAACCTGCGGTACACCTTCACCCAGATGATCAGAATCGGCACAAGCGGCAGCGCGATGAGCGCCAGCCGGTAATCGAGCAGGAACAACGCGCCCAAGATTGCCGCCATATAGACGATTGCCGAGAAAAAGTTGGCCAGCACCGATACGTACAGCTCACGGATCGCTTCCGTATCATTCGTGATCCGTGAGACGACCTGGCCGGCTGACAGGTTATCATAATACTGAACCGGCAGCCGCTGTGTGTGGGCAAATACATCATTGCGCATCTTCTGCACAATCCGGTTCGCCGACGTTTGCAGCATCAACCGCTGCCCATAGGTAAACAGCGCAGCCAGCACGAGCAGGCCGAAGTAGAGCAGGGCCATCGTCAGCAAGCCCGGCAGCTCAGGTGCATAGAATTTATACAGCTCGCTGGAGGTCAGCCGCGTTACCGGATAAGATAACGTTTCCGATGTATCCGTGTTGGTCACAGTCAGCAAACCATCCGTTACCTCCCGCCTTCCGTCAAATGCCAATTCCCCATCCAGCCAATAGAAGCTGCGTCCGACCTGTAGCACCCTGGCCTCTTGCCCCCGCGCTTCACCTTCGGTAAAATGGTCTTCCCGTTTGTACCATTGCCCTTCATGGGAGACGGCATAGCGATCTTCACCGGCCGTCTCGTACCATTTCTTCTCGATCCCGAGAATATTGTCATCGATCATCTTTTTCGCGATGAATGGACCTGCCAGCTCTGTACATACCGCCAGCACGAGAAACACCAGCGCGATCAGGATCGTTTTTTTATACAGCATTGCATATTGATATAATCGTTTGCCTGTCTGTCCCATTGGTTCCAACACCTCAATTTTTTCCTTACGATTCCGTAAGCGATTCCAGCTGCTGGCGGTCGAACTGCTCTTTGTACCAGCCCCCTTGCTTCAACAGCTGTTCATGCTTGCCTTGCTCTACAATGCGTCCCTCGTCCAGCACGATTATCCAATCGGCATGCTGTACCGCAGACAACCGGTGCGTCGTAATGAGCGTTGTCTTGCCTGCCCGCTCCGTCCGGATGCCTTCGATGATCTCCGCCTCGGTCTTCGCGTCAACGGCTGACAGCGCATCATCGAGCAGTAAAATATCGGGATTCCCAATCAGCGCCCGCGCAATGCTTACCCGCTGCTTCTGGCCGCCGGAGAGCGCCACTCCTCGCTCGCCAACCATTGTATCAAGGCCATCCGGGAGCATCTGGATATCCTTGGAGAATGCCGCTCGGTCAAGCGCGCGCTGCAGATCCTCCTCCGAGCCGTCCGACAATCCGAAGAAAATATTGTCCCGGATCGATCTGGAGAACAGCACCGGCGACTGCGGCACATAGCCGATCCAACCGAGGAGCTGATGCAGCTCCATCTGCTCTATCGATACGCCTGAGATGGAAATCTCCCCTGTCCCATGCGGGTATTCGCGCAGCAGCTGTTTGAGCAATGTCGTCTTGCCGCTTCCCGTCCGTCCGACAACGCCCAGTGTCTGCCCCTTATGCAGCGTAAACGAGATATTTGTCAGGTTATCCGCTTGGGAAGACGGGTACCGGAAGGTGACCTGTTCGAACTTCAGCGTTCCCGGCTCCACTACCGCTACAGGATTGGCCGCTTCCTTCACATCTTGACGATAGCCCAGCGATTCATTCACCCGGTCAAGCGAAGCGTTGCCCCGCTGCATAATATTGATCAATTCGCCGATCGCAAACATCGGCCAGATCAGCATCCCAAGAAACACGTTGAACGATACCAGCTCGCCCAGCGTAATTTCGTTATGGAACACCAGGTAAGCACCGTAACATAAGCCGATCAAGTAGCTTAGCCCGACAAGAATTTTAATCGTCGGCTCAAATAACGAATCAATGCGCGCAACGGCGATATTTTTATCGAATACCTCGCCTGTTTTGGCACGAAACTGTTCCTTGCTTGCCCCTTCCTGGACGAATGCACGGATAACCCTTACGCCGGATACCGACTCCAGCACCTGATCATTCAACTCGCCGAACGCATCCTGGGCATCCGTGAACCTGTCATGAAGCTTCTTCCCGTAATGCTTCATTGCCAGCGCGATAAAGGGTAGCGGCAGCAGCGCCGCAAGCGTCAGCTTCCAGCTGATCAGACCGGCCATCACGATGAGAATCGTGACCATGAATAAGCTTGAATCGACCAGGGTCAGAATGCCGAACCCTGCCGTTTGCGAGACGGCGCCAAGGTCATTGGTCGCTCTTGCCATGAGGTCGCCCGTGCGATTGCGTTCGTAGAAGGTCGGAGTCATCTTTAGAAAATGCCGCATCAGCCGCGAACGGAGAATGCGCTCCAGCACGAAGGCCCCGCCAAACAATTTGTAAAACCACACATACGTGATAGCATAACCGATAATAATAATGCCGCCCCAGCCAAGCATCAGCTGGAAAAACCGGGTCGAATCCAGCGTGCCTTGATGAATGCCGTCAATCAAATAGCCAATCAGCCATGGCGGGATGACATCGAGAATTCCCGCAAACACAAGCAAAATGATGGCAACTGCATAACGCTTCCAGTGCATGCCGAAAAACCACTGTAATTTTTTTAGTACCACAAACATATGCCACACCCCCATCTTCCATCCTAACGTCAGCCTCTTCCCAAGAACAGAAAAAACGCACCGCTGCAAACGATGCGCTTTCCTTTCCGCAGCAAGGATCAGTTCGGCTGGCAGCCGCAATCTGTCTTGCCCGGCAAAAAAGGCGCACGGTTACGATAATCGCAACCATGCGCCTCTTTGATTCAGGGAATTTCCATGATCAAAATAGCTGTACGCCCGGATGGATTACGTTCATCTGATTCCATTGTTTTGTTGTTGAATTAAGGCTATTTGTACGATGTTTCATGAAGCGTAATCCTCCTTCCGGTTCATTTATTTGAACTTTACCATCCATTCAAAATTATGTCAATAAGGGTTTCTTGGTCGTATAGTGATCTTTTGCGCTACTCTTCTTTTTCACTCACGTACTCGTTAGGAACATCCTCGCCTTCGGGATTGTTGTTCTTGATTTGGCTTAGACGCCCTCTGCGAAATTCGCCTCCATGCACATCCGACACACTCTGCCCGTTATTATCCGTGTTTTTGTTACGGTTACGGTTATAATTTACATTATTCGCCATGGCGCATCTCCTTTCTTCAATGATTATAGTTTCCCGATTCCCGGCGTTTCCTATACAATGCACAGCACAGCAGGCCAGTTAACAGCAGCCCCCCTGTAAAATCTCACCCGGAGAAAAATAAAAAACCGCACAACGTATAATAAGCCATCCCCTTACCCCATCCTATAAGGATTGGAGGTGAGAACAATGGCACAAGATGTACTATGTGAAGTAAACTCCTGCAAGTACTGGGCAGCAGGAAATAAGTGCAATGCTTCCTCGATTTATGTCGTCAGCCATCGAGGCAAGCATGCGAGCAATTCCGAAGAAACCGACTGCAGAACATTTGAACCAAAAATCTAATCGCCTGAGGCAGCCATAGAGCGGCTGCCTCTTTTCTTGATCGGACTCGGGCTTGGATGCCGCTGCGAAATGATGCTGTGCGCATTAAAAATAACGTCGGGCAGCCGCTAATTGGCCGGCTCATGAAGTAGTATAGCCATCAATGATAATTATTATCACTCATAACAAGAAAATCATCCTTTTTTGCCACCAGTATCTCCACAATAATAAGCAAATACCTGCTCGATCGGCTTAAAATATAAATGGCCGTCTTCCCAAGACTGAAAGTGCAGGTCCATCCTGGAATCATTCCAATCCGCGGGAGTTCCGGACGTTTGCAGCTTTTTAGGCAGGATCGGCTCTTCTGCCACAGCCGGAAACTCCTGATAGCCAAACAGCAGATTCTCATGAATGCCGATGATCTCGTATTTCCCTCCCAGGAAAGCACGTTCCTCCTGCAGCTGGTAATGATAATAAATGTAACTGCCGATCATTTCAGGCCGCAGATGAGCGACTCTGCCAACCCTCCTCTCAACCGGCTGCTTCCGCAGCCAATGCTCGTATCCGGCCGGCTCATTGAAATGAAATACATCTGCCATCTTGACCCACTTCCGTTTCTCGGCTGTGCCGGGCCAATCCGCCAGATAGCTGTTCAGTTCAGGCAGCATCTCAATCGGCGTGATGTCACGAGCAATACATTCGTAATATAAAAAGACATTGCCCCTCCACCGGCTGGCCGTTACGGTCATGATCTCTCCGGAGTCCACAAGTTGCTTAGCCAATCCGCCTTTTTGCATCACGCTCAGGGCAGCGTCTTCGACTCCTTCCCGCAGCTGCGCACGCATCATTACACGTTTCATAATCTCGTCCCTTCGTACAGCTTACCTGAGATAAAGCGCAAGCGGCCATAACTTTTGCGCCCTGATTTCTTCGGTTATAAGCCTGGCAATTTCGATTGCGCCCTGCTCTTGAAAATGAGTATTATCCTGGACGCCCTCGGAGAAATTCGCGAACTCGCCCGGCGCTCCCCACATAAAGATCGATTTCGTGCCTTCTTCACCCAATGCTTCGAACAGCGCCCTGCTGCGGTCCGCCAAATCAATTAACGGCACCTGTTCCTCATAGGCCAGCTTCCTTACCGCTTCCAGATACGCTCCGTGCGTATCGGTCAGCTTCCCTCCTTCGCCGAAAAACCGCCGGTGCACGGAGGTTACCAGCACGGGAATGGCCTGCCGCCCGCGTGCGCCATCAATATACTGTTTTAAGTATTGCGGGTAGGTTGTTGCCGGGTCCGTGTGCCGTTCTTCATCTGTTTTCTGATCATTGTGACCGAATTGGATGAACAGAAAATCGCCGGCCTTGATCTCATCCAGGATCACATCCAGTCTTCCCTCATCAATAAAGCTCTTGGAGCTGCGACCGGACTCCGCATAATTGGCAACGACTACATCGTGCTTCAGAAACATAGGGAGCATCTGTCCCCACCCCGCGTACGGAAAGCCCTCCTCCGATTGATCGGTAACCGTCGAATCTCCAGCAAGGTACAGTGCAACTGCGCCGGGCGCAGGCGTAATTTCAAGCGCATTAATGCGGGGCGCCTGCCCGGAGAACGAGAGCTTGAGCTGGCCGTCACGAACATGGACCGCAAACATGGACCGGACGAATTGTCCGGCAGCTGCCTTCCTGCTGCTGATCATAAGTCTTCCCGCTCCGGCCTTCACCGTCGTGCAAGTCGGGACGACCGCATCGCCCATCAGCGCGGAGACAGTATAGCTTCCATTCGGAACATCTACGATAAAAGAAGTGTGGTAAGGAATACAGAAATCACGGGTGAGACGATCGGACCCTCCCCTATCTCTGGAAGTAACCGCTTCCAGATTTGTGAATCCGTAGCCTCGCGCGGCATCATAACCGCATTCTGCCGTGACCCGCTTATATCCCCTGCCGCTGTCTCCTTCCGGTCCGAAGTTAAATTTCAAATCTGATGACATGCCCGTGTTCCCCCTGTCCTTTTCTGTTTAAATGGCATTCTACCTCCAATCGTAAAACATCTTCACCAGCCTGAACAGTCAGGATTCCGGTGAAGATGTTTAAAAAACCGATATGTTTGTCTATCGCTCAACCGAAAAGGGGCAGCCCTTCGCTTCTTTTTCCTGATAGAAGAAGTTGGGCGTTTTCACCTCGTCAACATAGGATTGATGAAAAACAGGCGTCGCGGCCGGTGAAAGCGGCGGGATCAGCCAAGACCATCTGCCTGTAATATCCCGGTCATTCTTATGCTCTCGTTCTTCAAACCGCATAAACTGCTGAGCCGCGGTATGGTGATCAACGATCGTTACTCCGCACTCCCGAAAGGAATGCAGCACCGCCACGTTCAACTCCACCAGCGCCCTGTCCCGCCACAGAAATGCTTCGCGGCTTGAATCCAGCCCCATGACCGATGCGACCTTAGGAAGCATATTATAACGCTTTTCGTCTGCGAAGTTTCGCGCGCCGATCTCCGTTCCCATATACCAGCCGTTAAATGGAGCGGCCGTATAACGGATCCCCCCGATCTCAAGCTCCATATCCGATACCATCGGAACGCCGTACCACTTCAGGCTTAGATCCGTGAAAGCTGGAATATCCGGGTGTGAGATCGGCACCTCGAGTACGAGCCCCCGCGGAATGTCGAAGAGGCGCGGCGCCCGATTATCCATCTGCAGGACAAGCGGCAGGACATCGAAAGCGGTGCCCTCCCCAATCCATCCGAGCTCACTGCATTGCCGGGTAAACGCAATCGAGGCAGGATCCCCTATGATGCCATGCGCAGTCTCATATCCTGCATAACGAATCAATTGGTGATTCCATATACGGATCTGCCGTTCACTGTCCACCGCTTGCCTGAATACCGTGATCGCAGGCCGAATCTTCCCGCCATTTGTAGCCTTTTCGATATGCTGGAATAACGTTCCCGCCATTTCTTCCTCTGTCTCCACGTTTCGGGCATCGAATACTTGAAGCGTCTCCCAGAATAATCGCCCAATACAGCGGTTGCTGTTGCGCCAGGCTAACATCGCGCCGTACCGAAGCTCCTCATAAGTATGTTCATAATAACCCTGCTGATCCACGGCACGCGTGATATCAATCAAGCGGTTATTGATCTCTTCCTTCGTCTTCCCCAGTTCCCTGTAACATAGATCGATAAATTGTCCGGCTTCTTTCAACAAAAATGAATTCTCTTTCATGCTGTGTTCTCCCGTCCATGTAGATACAATTTATTATATAGAAAACCAGCCGTACTTCCAAACCGATCTGGCTCCGGAGAGGGATTTGTTGCTTGCTGAATTCTTGTATATAATTAATTAAGTTACGATCTAACCGAATGGAGGAAGCATATCATGAATACATTTGTGTATCACAACCCGACCCGGCTTTTCTTCGGTCAAGGGACGCTGGATCATCTTCATACGGAAATTCCAAAATACGGAAATAACATCCTTCTGGTGTACGGCGGAGGAAGCATTAAGAAAAACGGCCTCTATGACAAAACCATCGACCAGCTGAAGCAGTTTGGCGCCAACGTATTTGAACTCTGCGGCGTCGAGCCTAACCCGCGGCTGACTACCGTCCATCGGGGCGTTGAACTATGCAAGAGCGAAAACATCGATTTCATCCTTGCCGTTGGCGGCGGAAGTGTCATTGACTGCGTCAAGGCCATCGCGATCGGCGCAAAATTTGATGGCGATGTATGGGATATCATTACCCGCAAGGCAACCGGCGAAACTGCCCTTCCGTTCGGCACCGTGCTTACGCTCGCTGCCACAGGCTCAGAGATGAACTCCGGCTCTGTCATTACAAATTGGGAAACAAAAGAGAAGCAGGGCTGGGGCAGCCCGCTTGTATTCCCGCAGTTCTCCATTCTTGATCCGGAATTCACCTTCACGGTACCTAAAGATCAAACGATCTATGGCATGGTTGACATCATGTCGCATGTCATTGAGCAGTATTTCAATCATACGGAGAATGCGCCGGTTCAGGACGGCTTCAGCGAAACGATCCTGCGCACCGTTATCGATACCGCTCCTAAGCTGCTGAATGATCTGACGAATTACGCTTACCGCGAAACGATTCTGTACAGCGGAACGATGGCCCTTAACGGCACATTGTCGATGGGCGTACGCGGAGACTGGGCAACCCATAATATCGAGCACGCGGTAAGTGCCGTATATGATATCCCGCACGGCGGAGGCCTTGCCATTCTGTTCCCGAACTGGATGGAGCATGTCCTCGATGAGGGCGTTGGCCGGTTCAAGCAGTTTGCCGTGAACGTATTCGGCATTGATCCTTCCGGCAAGAGCGACCGCGAAACAGCACTGGAAGGCATTCAGGCACTGCGTTCCTTCTGGTCCTCGATCGGCGCTCCAAGCCGCTTGGCCGATTATGAGATCGGTGACGAGAATCTGGATGCCATGGCTGACAAAGCAATGGTATACGGCCCATTCGGCAACTTCAAGAAGCTTGACCGCGACGATGTGCTCGCGATTTACCGCAAGTCGCTGTAACTCGGCGGCAAACATACAAAGAGGCACCCACACAGGGTGCCTCTTTGTATGGCCTTATTTTGCGCCTTCTGCAATCTCCTTGACCATCTCGCTGACGGAGATTAAGCCGCCGCCGGAGAGGTACCAGTAATTCGGGTCCAGATAGACGATGTTATCATTTTGATAGGCCTTCGTATTTTTCACCAGATCATTCTCGAGCAGCTGCTTGGCTGTCGTATCGCCGCCTTCCACGGTTGCGCCGCGGTCGATAACAAACAGATAGTCCGGGTCCTTCTCGGTGATATATTCGAAGGAAACGCTCATGCCATGCGTCGATACTTCAATGTTGTCGTCGACAGGCGTAAAGCCGAACACCTCATGAATGATGCCAAACCGCGAGCCTGCTCCATAAGCGCTAATAGCGCCTTCATTCGCCAGGATGACCAAGGCATTCTCACCGCTTGCCGATGCTGTTTCATGCAGCTCATTTATCGATTGCTCCAATGAGGCCAGCTCTTGCTCCACCGCCTCCTCTTTGCCAAAGATCAAGCCCAGCGTGTACATATTCTCGGTGAACGACTCCATATATCTCGAATTGTCCACACCGATATAGATCGTCGGCGCTATCTTGTTCAGCTCTTCATAAGCGTCACCCTGTCTTCCGGAAATAAGAATCAGATCCGGTTCAATGGCATTTATTTTTTCGAAATCCGGCTCCTTTAAGCTGCCTACATTCGCATACTTGGCATCTTCATATTTCGAGAGATAGGGAGGAATATTCGCCTGCGGGACACCTGCCACCTCAACGCCCAGCTTATCCAAGGTGTCAAGGGCGCCAAAATCAAACACAACGACCTTCTCCGGATTTTTCTTCACCGTAGTTTCACCCTTCTCATGGGTAATGGTGATATTTGTCTCATCCACAGCTGCCGGCTCTTCTGCCGTGTTGCCGGTTGTGTCCTGAACTGCAGGCGCAGGCGCCGCGGCCGATATGTCCCCACTCTCCGTCTTGCTGCCTGATCCGCAAGCTGCCAGCACAATGATCATTACGATTGACAATACGATTAAAGAAAGCTTTTTACTCATTTCTCTTCACTCCTATGATTAATTTTAAATGTTACCAGAACCATAACACCCAGCTGTCATCATCTCTTATGTAAAATAAATCCCAATCCGGTTGCTGCCAATTGTCTCCACTTGGATGTCCATATCATAAATTTCTCTCAATACCTGTGAGTCGATGATTTCCTCGGTCCTCCCTTCCCTGATAATCTTTCCGTCTTTCAGCGCGACGATATAATCGGAGTAACAGGAAGCGAAATTGATGTCATGCAGCACGATAATGACCGTTTTGCCAAGCTCCCTGGCCAATCGCTTCAGCACCTTCATAATTTGCACGGAATGTTTCATGTCCAGATTGTTCAGCGGTTCATCCAGCAGGATGTACTCCGTATCCTGGGCCATGACCATAGCAATGAATGCCCGCTGTTTCTGCCCGCCGCTCAACTGGTCAAGGTAGCTGTCCTGCATCTCCTGCAAATCCATATAAGCGATCGCCTCATCGACATGCCTCCAATCCTCTTTGGTCAACCGCCCTTGCGAGTAGGGAAAACGGCCAAAACAGACAAGATCCTTTACGGTCAGCCGGATATTGATATGATTGGATTGCTTCAGGATCGAAATTTTCTTGGCCAGGTCGTTGCTTTTGCATTTCCCGATCTCCGCGCCATCGATATAAATCTCACCGCTGTCTTTGGTAATGAGCCGGCTGATCATCGATAAGAGCGTACTCTTGCCCGCCCCGTTTGGACCGATGAAAGACGTAATTTTTCCTTTTCTTATGTTCAGTGAGACCTGCTCGACCACTTTCTTGTTCCCATATTGCTTGGAAACATTTCTTACCTCTACCATACTTTTTTGTTCTCCCTCAATAGAAGATAGATGAAGTAGACTCCGCCGATAAAGTTGATGATTACGCTGATCGTCGTGGAGAAGGTGAACACCCGCTCGACAATGAATTGCCCTCCCACCAGCGCAGCAATGCTAATTAGAATCGAGCCCGGGATCAAGATCCGGTGCCTGTAGGTTCTCATTAATTCATGCGCAACATTCGCCACGAGCAGCCCAAGGAAGGTGATCGGGCCGACTAGCGCGGTAGATACCGACATGAGGATGGCAATGACGATCAGCAGCCTTTTGACCACGTAGTCATAGGGAACACCAAGGTTTACCGCATGTTCTTTGCCAAGCGACAGCACATCCAGGTATTTCATGAATCGCATGACATAGGCCGCGATGAGCGCCATGATGATGACGGAGATCATCAGCAGATCCGTATTTACATTATTGAAGCTGGCGAACATCCTGTCCTGGACGATCAGAAACTCATTTGGGTCAATGAGCACCTGCATAAAGGTCGACATACTGCCAAACAAGGTACCGAAAATGATGCCGACAAGCAGCAGGAAATAAATGTTTTGCCCCTCCCGCTTGAACATCACCTTGTATAACACACCCGCAAAAAGGACCATCAAGCCTACCGTTAGCAGAAAATGCAAGTTTTTATGCATCATCGTTAACGTCGTTGACCCGAAGACAAATACGACAAACGTTTGAATGAGCAGGTACAGGGCATCCAGGCCGATGATGCTCGGTGTCAAAATCCGGTTGTTCGTAATCGTTTGAAACACCATCGTCGAGAAGGCAATGGCTCCGCCCGTTAACACAATGGCAGCGATCTTTTTCAGCCTTCTTGGGATCACATAGTCCCAGCTGCCTTCAACCTGAAAGAACAGAAAGACCGCAATAAGCGCAAACGACAAGAGGGCGAGCAGCGTGATTTTCACAATCATATTACGATGCATAAGCTATTCTCCTCATGAGCAGGTAAAGGAAAATACCGCTGCCAATGACACCGACGGTCAAGCCGATCGGAATCTCATACGGGTAAATAATGAGCCGGCCCAAAATATCGCATCCCAGCACGAACACAGCGCCCAATAAAGCGGTATGCGGCAAATTCCGCTTCAGGTTATCCCCCTGATAAATCGCCACGATGTTCGGAATCACAAGCCCCAGGAAAGGAATCACGCCTACAGTTAGGATAACGACAGAGGATACAAGAGCAATAATAATAAGCCCGATATTGACGACCTGCTTGTATTTAAGCCCCAGGTTTACCGAGAATTCTTCCCCCATGCCCGCAATCGTGAACCGGTTGGCGTACAGGTAAGCGATGATGACCAGCGGGATACTGATGTAGAGCAGCTCGTAACGCCCTTTGACGACCATCGAGAAGTTTCCCTGCAGCCAGGATGAAATATTCTGAATGAGGTCATGCTTATACGCGAAAAATGTCGTGATCGAGCCTACAATACTGCCGAACATCAGCCCGACAAGCGGAATAAAAATCGTATCCTTGTATTTGACCTTATCCAGAATTTTCATGAAAATAAACGTTCCGGCTAGTGCAAATACAAATGCAACGAGCATCTTCTGCAGCGGCGTCGCCGAGGTGAAGAGCATCAGCGACACGAGCACGCCAAGCCTCGCGGAGTCCATCGTTCCCGCTGTCGTCGGCGATACGAATTTGTTGCGGGTAAGCTGCTGCATGATCATACCGAGAATACTCATGCTTATGCCGGCGATAATGAGGCTAACCAGTCTTGGAAGGCGGCTAACCAATAGGGTTTGGGCCTGATCATCAGAGAGCTGGAACAGATCCAAGGGCGTAATATTTTTCACGCCGATAAATACCGAGATACTAGACAATACAATAAGGGCCATGACTAAATATCGTTTTCTCATCGTTTTTCCTTCGTACCGTTCGTTATTTTGAATCAACTAACAAAGATTATCATTCTCAATAGAGTATCAAGCGGGGGCCTATATTTCCCTCTTCACCTCTCTTCTGCCCTTCACTTGCAAACAACATTCCCCGCTTCGCCAGAATTGAGAATCATTATCATCATATACGTCTATTGTACAACAATCCTTCTATTGTTGAATGGATATTCCACTTTTACACATGGACATTTCTTACCGGACGTTGTAATTGATTGACCATCTGGTCGACCAAGCTTTCATGGAAGGCCGCGTTGTATAACAGCGGCGGCTCATACCGTATAAAAAGACAATGCTTTTCCGGCTGGTCCTTTTTCAATTCCCTCCACTCCGCTTCAAGCCCCGCGCAAAAATCATCTTTCGCAGTAGTAGGGGTCAGAAACAGCACATTGCTGCAATCAAGAGCCGCAATGTCGCGAAGAGACGGCGTATCGAGGAAACTGATCCGCTTGGCAGGCGCCGGCGGTGTCATCTGCAAATCATCATAGAACAAATCCTTCATCTTTCTCCGCAACATGCCGAATACACGGAACCATCCTTCATGCGCGCTCACAAGCAGAAAAGGCGTCTCCCCCAAATGTTCCCGTATGTGCGTCCGTGCGTTCAACACTTTCGCATCAAAATAAGCGAGCCATCGCTCGGCAACCGATGAAAGCCCGAGAACACGGCTAATTTCCAGCAGCCTCTCCTTCCAGGGGGCTCCCTTCCAATGCAGCATGACAACAGGCGATATCGTAGACAAGGTGCGATATACGTCATCCGGAACGGGAGGGGTGAAGATCAACTCCGGCTGGCAGCGCTCGATTGTCCCCATGTACTGCTCCGGATGATCCGACCAGCCTCTGGGGAGCGTAAGCGCAGGAGTGATGCCCAGCACAGACAGATCTCCCTGAAAAACCGGCGATAGATTAGCAATTCGTTTGCGGGCTAATGTTGAATAGAGAGTTGGCGTAATGCCCATATGCTTCTTAAACAGGCGGCTGAAATACAATTCATCGCTATACCCGATTGAGTGCGCCACCTCTAGAATGGAAGCGGTGGAATTGGCAAGCAGGGAAAGCGAGGCATTCAAGCGCACGTTGGTCATAAACTTATGCGGGCTCAGACCGGTATGATGTTTAAAGGTTTGGTAAAAGCGGCTCGGGCTTGCGCCCGATTGGCGTGCGAGCTCTTCCATATCCATGTCCGTGTCACAGCGCTCCAGCATCCTCTGTTTGATTTGCTTCACATACGACATCAGCTCATCCTCTGCTTGCTCCGGACCTGGAAGTCCTGCCAGCATCGAAGAAGCGAACGCATACAGATGTGACAACCGCTGATAATGAAGCGCCAAGCTATCGCCCTCACTGCGGGTAAAATCCTGCATCCACGCAAGCGCCTGAGGGATACGATGCCTGTAAACTCTGCTTTCCCGCTGCCTGCCTGCTCCCTGCTTCATGCGGGCAGTAATCAGGTCTTTGCCTTCTTCCCATTGAAATCGTATCATCACGATCTGCGAAGCGTGCGGAGATGGATTATGTATTAGGCAATTCCGATTAGGCGGAACAAAAAATAATTCCCCGCATAATACTGTCTCTGCGAGGAATTGTCGATCGGGGTTCAGATTAATCGTAACGTTCTCTTTCGTGACATATCCGAATCGCGGTTCATTCTGATTGGGTACCGCTAGGGAGAGTCGCCCTTCTATCGTGTATTCCTCTGTGGCGATATAGCGAAGAGCGAATCGCTCGGGAAAATGATGGAGAGCCATTCGTTCACATCCTTGCAAGAGTAGTCAATTATCCTCAAATAGTAAACGATATTGATTCTCAATGTCAATTAGTTTCCCGGCTTGTACTGCTAGCTTGACAGTGCTTTGTTCTTCTTCCAGCGTGAATAAATCGATAGCGTAACGAGCAGAAAACCGCCGTATATGGCAATGCTGATTAACATATTTCCAGGCTCGGTCATCAGGCTGTCTCCAACTACCGCAAATAAGAGCATGGAGGGCACTTTACCGAGCAATGAGGCAACCGCATATACGCCAAAAGAGACACGGCTCACTGCGGAATAAACATTGACAACAATTGACGGAATGATCGGAATTAACCGGGAAAACAGGATCGTCAAAAAGGCATTCCGCTCAAACATTTCCGTGAGCTTGCCTACACTGCTGTAACGATGCAGCAGCTTTATCGCCCATTGCTGGTATCCGTAACGAACAAATAAAAACATAAGTATGGACGCTGCGGAAGACCCCACCCAAGTTAAGCTTCCCCCGAGCACCGGGCCAAAAGCCGCCCCGATGACCCCGCCGACAATCGGATAGGGAATGACCGGAAACAACGCCATAAGCGTGGCCATGACCATGACCAATATGACATTGTTATCTTCACGAAACCAGGTCAGAAGCGCATCTCCATTAACATAGATGACATAAGCGATTCCTAAATAAAGGACAGCTATACTGAGTTTCTTAAGCATCGAAATTCTCCTAGAATCTATTAAGATGACCAACAGTTCCATCATAACCTGTAATAGCGGCCAGAGCAAAAAATGTTAGCAAACCTAATAATCGGCTTATACTCACATGACATTTCTGAACTATACTTAACTTATCCTTCAATCGAAAGAGGGTTTAGTAATGCCGAGAAAGGTGAACAAGCTGGTTCAATATCCTTTTCAAATCGAGCTTCATGTAACGCAGGTTGAAACGCGGGAAGGGAAAGGCGTGGTGATCGATAGGCACGGTGAGTGGATTCAAGTTTTCCTGCCGACACGCAATAAAGTGGTGAAGACCAGCCTGTTTCTCGTAGAAAAGCTGCTTTAGCATTTTGCAGTCGGATCGTTATCAGGTACAATAGAACCAAGTGTCCATACGATCGAAGCGACTACAAAATATGAGGTGGAAATGATGGGCCAAGGGCCGGATACCGCTACACAAGAAGCAATAATAGCAACCAAACATTCTGAATCAAACCATAAACGATGTGCTCATTGTAAAGAAACGAAACCGCTGTCCGAGTTCCTTCGCAGGACAGGCAAGCGTCACGGGAGCGGGACCCGCCGCGGCGCATGCCGAACCTGCCGCATGCTGAAACGTAAGCGCAACCAATCTATTGCGGCTAATCCGGATTCGCTTGCAAGCGCCGACCCCTCAGCCGCTCCCATGCCGCCTAAGCGGAGGATCAAACGTCCGCTGCCGACCCCTCCCCCTAAACCTAGCGGCCAGAATGGACCGGATGCATCTGTACTGCGGCCGAACCGTCACGGCATCGTCTGGATGCGCGGCAGAACGGATAAAGGCCGGCGCTGGCAGCAGGAATCGGACTTGGAGACAGCTGTCACGCTCGTACGTGAGCATGCTGCTGTCGTCGTGAACCGTCACACGGTTCGCCGATTGTACAGCAACCGAAATTTCCGTCAATATATATTAACGCGGGATCAGTATACCTGCTTTTTCTGCGGGGATTACGGCGATACGATCGACCACCTGCTGCCCCGTGCAAAAGGCGGCCATACGACGCCTCTTAACTGTGTCTGCGCCTGCAATCTGTGCAACCAGAGCAAGGCAGACCGCAGTGTCGACGAATTTATCGAATCGGCTCATGATGAATAAGAAGAACTGCATCAACAACGTTAAACGAAGGAGCTATCCTAAATCTTTTGATTTGCGGGACGGCCCCTTCGCTATTGTATCTATTCCGTTTCTTCGTAAGGTCTATTCCCTACACCGTTCAGCAGATCTGTCCCGTGGAACTCCTCTTGCGGCGCCGCGGGATCGACCGGATCGATGATTCTGTCCTCCGGCTCCTCGAGTATGGGGTCTTCCTCTACTCTAAGAACCGTTTCGGAAGGATATCTTTCTATCAGCTCCTCGGTCGCATCCGGAACACCCGCTGCATCCGGCTCTTCCGTAAAAAGCCCGAATTCGGGATCAATATCCTTCTCGGTGACCAAATCGTCTACTCTATCGTCTTTTTTCATAGCCATGATGAACGCCTCCTACACAAGATTCAGATATCAGTATCAGTCATATCTTACCCTAATACACCATCATCTGAACCTTCGGCACGGAATTGCCCAGTGGCGCTGTGAAAAAAGCCGACTGCGATCCCTTATCGCCTGCTTCTCGCCGGCTCTCGCCATCCCTGGAAAAGGACAATCTCCTGTTACAACAGCTCCTGCATTACTTTAAAATGGCATCGATCCGAGCTAACTCCTCGTCGGTAAAATCCGGTACCCGCAGCGCGCCGACCGCATCTTCGATCTGGCTGGCTTTACTGGCTCCGATCAATGCAGAGGTTACTCTACCGCGGCGCAGTACCCATGCCAGAGCCATCTGGGAGAGCTTCTGTCCCCGCTCCATGGCTAGCTCATTCAACTGTTTGACCTTGGCAATTCTCTCTTTGCTTAGATCCTCCGGCTTCAAGAACACGCTCGGACCAGCCGCGCGGGAATCCGGCGTTATTCCCTCCAGATAACGGTCTGTCAGAATGCCCTTCTCCAAAGGAGAGAATACAATCGATCCGATTCCTTCCTCATCCAGCACATCCTGCAGCCCATCTTCAATCCAACGAGACATCATCGAGTAATTCGGCTGATGAATCAGACATGGCGTGCCGAGCCGCTTCAATATTCGCGCCGCTTCTCTCGTTTCCTCCGGACGATAGTTGGAGATACCCACATAAAGCGCCTTGCCTTGCCGGACGATAAGGTCCAGAGCAGCCATCGTTTCTTCAAGCGGCGTATTCGGATCCGGACGATGGTGATAAAAAATATCCACATAATCCAGCTGCATCCGCTTCAAGCTTTGATCCAGGCTCGATACCAGATACTTCTTGGAGCCCCATTCTCCATATGGCCCGGGCCACATGTAATAGCCCGCCTTGGTGGAAATGATCATCTCATCGCGGTATGCGGAGAAATCGTCCTTCAACACCCTGCCGAATGTTTCCTCCGCCGACCCTGGCGGCGGCCCATAATTGTTAGCCAGGTCAAAATGGGTGATCCCTAAGTCAAAGGCTCTGCACAGCATCGCGCGGCCATTCTCAAATACGTCGATCCCTCCGAAATTGTGCCACAAGCCCAAGGAAATCGCCGGCAGCCTCAAGCCGCTCGTTCCACAGCGGTTATATGTCATGAGCTCATATCTTTCTGGATTTGCTGAATAGCTCAATGTTTGCTCCTCCTTATTGTACTGAATATAGCCACGAATCCTCCAACTTTCCTTGTAAAAGGATGCTTATATTATATCATTACTTCCATAAAACGGACGACGAAAAAAACACCTCCGCATATTCCGGAGATGTCTGGAGCATCGATATTGGCTGTCTACGCTTTTATCCTCAGGCCAGGCTTTCTCTGTGCGGAAGGTGTGGCGCCCAGCCCAGCTTCCTTGGCTAATATATACATCGCGCAGCTCCAGCCCAGCGGGGTGTTGGGATTGGCTTTGGCTGTGCCGCCATAATAAAGCTCCGGCAAAATCCCGGGTGCCGTCATTACCTTCTCAGTCCTTTTAATGTAGTGCTCCGCCTTATCCCAGTGCCCTAATTCCTGATGGCACAGGGCGAGCCATGGCAAGCCAAACGTCCACTCCGCCTCCGAACCGAGATAAAAGTCCCGCGAGCAGGCTCTGCCGTATTGCTGCTCGAGCGTACTGTAATAGCTGTCTCCCTCATAACGGATGACGCCCCGTTCGCGGAGCAGCCGCTTTTCCACATTTGAAACAATCGTCTCGCCCAGCAAACCGGTAAACAAGCGATACGGATAAATGAGACTTAACTGTGCTAAATCGACGAATTTATCATTGCTTTCTCTCGGAAAAAGTCGCAGAACCGTTGTCAGGCCCCGTTCAATCAGCTCCTGCGGCACGTGGACTACGCCAGCCACCGCTTTCAAGCCCGCAACACAGGCGCCGACGGATGAAGAATGAACCTCACGCCACTCTTCCCACATTCCATTATCGGTATCGTGCCAATACTCCACATTAGCCAAGTAATTCACAAGCTTCTGTATCATCTCAACATCTTTCTCATCACGAAGCATCGGCCTGCCCCGCTTGAGCCCCAACCCGATCCCATACAGGAAAGCGCCTACCATATCATGCTGAATATGTCCCCAGCTTTGATCATGAATCTCTCTCACATTATCATGCGTATAGCGGGCATGGATATACTCCCACTCCGAACGCGGCCTGTGCCGGCATAAAATATCTATTTTCCATTCATATTCTCTAAACAGATCCAACAAGCGGTAATACGTCTTTTCGTAGCGATTTGAAGGCTTATCTACATAGGGCAAAGACATATACACGCAATCGCGTATCCACACATATCTGTACTCTTTAGCCGGGCTTGCAATATACAAGCCATGCGGCAAACAAAGCTGATCTAGAGCCTTGTAACTTTCGGACAACATAACCGATTCCTCCTCTTGGTAGAGATAATCCCTGTTATCCATTGTGGCCCGAATCTATTTATATTAAACGGCCGCCCCTGCAGGTACTTTACTCTCCTTGATCTTCCAACCCAATCACTATAGGATATGGCTCTGACTGAAAAAGTGTTAATAAAAAAAAACGCCCGGAATCGAGCGCCCTGTATCCATCCGATATGATGTTCCGTCACAGGCCAATAGGCAGCGTGATCTCGACGGTAATTCCTTTCCCTTTATTTCTTTTAAAAGACATCGTTCCGTGATGGGTTTTTATGATTTTGTAACACATCATCAGCCCAAGCCCATTGCCTTTCTCCTTCGTGGTATAGAACGGCTCGCCAAGCTTCTTTAGCCCTTCCTCGGAAACGCCGATTCCTTCATCAATGAAGCGCAGCAGAAGCTGCCTCTGCTGATCGATTCCTGCTTGAATCAATAGCTGTCCGCCCCCCGGCATCGCCTCGATTGAATTTTTAATCACATTCATAAAAACCTGCTTTAATTGGCCTTCGTCGCACAGCACACTCGGCATCTCTACTTCGAATTCAGTCACGATGGACACATTGTTAAGTATCGCTTGGGTTTCCAACAGGTAGATCACATTAGTCAGCAGGGGCCGGATATCTCTCTGTTCGGTCCTCATTACCTCCGGTTTGGCAAGCGCCATGAATTCATTGACAATCGTATTGATGCGATCCAATTCGTCCAGCATCAATTGAAAGTAGGACTGATCGCTGCTTGCTTTTGATTTCAGCAATTGGGTAAATCCCCTTAAAGAGGTGAGCGGATTGCGTATCTCATGCGCCAAACCGGCCGCAAGCTCTCCGATGGCGGATAGCTTGTCCGAATTTCTGAGAAACTGCTCGGTTCGTTTTCGCTCCGTCACATCGACAACCATTCCCGTAATAGCAGGCATGCCATCGAATATCATGGCCGTGCCATGCCCTTCGACAAAGATAACGCTGTTGTCTTTTTTGCGGGCGCGGTATTGAAAGCCTAAGCTGTTAACCCCCTCAGACAGCCTCTTTATATCATTGCTGAACAGCTCCTTGTCCTCTTCCTCAACAAGATCAATGGCATCCATCTGGTAGATCTCTTCCGGCGTATAACCGAATACTTCGGCAAACCGGGGGTTCGCATAGCTGATCCGGCCGTTCTGATAGAGATACACCCCGACGATGCCTTCTTCAACCAGGCTTCTATACTTTGATTCCGCTTGTATAAGCGCCCTTTCCATCCGCTTGCGCTCTGTCAGGTCTCTGACAACGGTTTGGATAACAGGCTTGCCCATAAAGGTTGTAATCAGCACGCTGGATGTTTCCACTTCAACGATCGATCCATCCATGCAGACCATCATGTTCTCAATAAAATCCAACACCTTGCCCGACGATATATGATGAATTCGCTGTTTAATCATTTCATGCATGGCAGGGTGAATAAACTCAAACACCGATCTCCCTAAAAGATCCCCTTCGCTTTTCGCTTTAGCAAGCTTTACTGCCGCATCATTAGCATAGATCAGCGTCTCTTCGCTATGTACAATAATCGGTTCCGGCGAAAGCTTAATTAATCTCCGGTAACGTTCTTCGCTTTGCTGGAGCAGTTGTTGCGTCTTTTTATGTTCGGTTATATCGACAACCATGCCGGCAAACACCAGCTCGCCGTTCAAGTCGACGGTTTCTCCAAAGCAATCCATCACTAATACGCTGTTATTTTTATGCAGCGTCTGGACCTGATAATGGAATTTTTTATTTACTTCATGCTGCTTAGACGTGTCGATCTCCATCATCCACTGATCTTCAACAGGAATTAAGGATAACGGGTCTTTGCCCTCCATTTCCTCCTCGGTGTAGCCGAGCATGTTCGCCAGGCATGGATTGCAATAAATAATACGTTTGCCGTGATATACAAACAAACCAACGGATGGATTGTCGGTTAGTGATCGAAATAGTGGATGATTTTTAAATAAGGATTCAACGTTATCCCGATTTATCATATGCGGCCCTTGTTTTTCATGATGAACCAATCCCTTTCACCAACCCCGGATAACATAAGTAGTCTTTCTATCCATATCATATACGAGATTCAAAGAATGAGGAATATTTTTGGCGCCTTTTCAGCAGCTCGCTCTCACTTTTTGTGAGAAATAACAAGCAGGCTGACCGCTGCGATCCCCCGCAATGATCAGCCTGCTCCATGTTATGTCGTCGTTTATCCCCGGCATTCAATAATCATCTTCGTATACGTTGCCGCTAATTGCTCCGCTACCTGCTGGTTAACGCTGCCGGCAAACACCTTGAATACCGGCTCGTCGCTATCCGGCAGGATTAACGTCCAGCCCTCGTCTTGGATAATCTTGATGCCATCGATTAACTCCACTTGCTGTCCCTTGGTTTGCTCCATCAAAAAGCGCATCACTCTTCCCTTGTCGTTCCATGGGCAGGCCACCTTCTTCGTCAACAGCGTAAAATCAGGGATCATGCCGATCAGTTCAGCAAGGCTCATCTGTTTCTTGGCCATGATCTGCATAATATGGGTTAATGTATACAGCCCATCCCAATACACATGGAAGCCATGATCCTGGCACCCTTCCATGATCGAACGCGGATCGGCTTTGGTGCGTATGACCTGCTTATTGTACTGCGCAGCTAAGATCTCTGCAATATTCGGAGCGTTTACCGCTACGTGAAGCGCCATGGCATCACTGCTCTGAATCTGGATCATGAGTTGAAGTACAGACAAGATTTCAGCGCATACAACCTCCCCTTCATTCGTTACCAAAACGGTAAGCTGCCCATTTCCGTCGAGCCGGATGCCTAAGTCCGCACCGGTCGCCTGCACCCAACGTGCCAGCTCGGAAGGGGTCGATGTCATGCGGTTAAGCTGGATCACTCTGCAGCCCAAGGACTCCAGAAGCTCCGGCATAATCTGATGCAGGTTGAGATAATCATACTCCAGTACGACCGTATAACCTTGCATATTGCCTTCCACTAATTGGAGCAGCTGCTCCCTGTATAAGATTCGAACATTTTGGCAGTCCCTTGTTCTGCCCACTTGGCAAAGCTTTATGAGGCGGAAGTCGTCCTGATGATATGCATTTTCGATTTTTCGTTCCATCGCCTTGCTGATGGGAAGTCCGGATTCATCCATAAATTCAATCACCAATTGCTCGTCATCTTCACTAGGCAGCATTCGAATATGAATACCGCCTGCGCAATCCATATGGCAGGTGGCAAGCCGGGATACAGGGGTAGTCACGGC
The DNA here is from genome assembly GCF_014640295.1 of Paenibacillus abyssi. Taxonomy (GTDB): domain Bacteria; phylum Bacillota; class Bacilli; order Paenibacillales; family Paenibacillaceae; genus Paenibacillus_D; species Paenibacillus_D abyssi. The sequence continues at coordinate 310,329 of NZ_BMGR01000002.1, forward strand.
ACCGTAATCATACGTGTGGATACCGGAGGCATGCAGTCCAGCCACGAAGGATTCGGCAAGCATGGCGGCAAACGGAGATGCATCGTGGCCGACGCCAATGGTTGTGCCGATCAACTGCGTTGTACCAAAAGCCATCGCCAGCTTATTCGTAAAGTTCGTCGTCATATCTATGCCGCAGGTGCCTTTGACACCCAATTGCCCGAACAAATTGCGGGAAACCCGCTCCCCGACAATAATGGAGCATTTGACCGATGTATGATCTTCTATGATTTTACCCGGATAAATCTTAATGCCGGCCTGGACGAAGCTTTTCATTCCAATCTGGCTTCCGTCTCCCACGACCGCTTCTTCATCAATCTTAGCTCCGGAACGCAGAACCACGTTGTTACACAAGGTTGCTCCTTTAACCTCAGCACGCCTTTCGATATAATTGTTCTTCCATAAGACAGAACGTTCCAAAGAGACGGAACGGATGATTCGCGATCCGGCGCCCACAACGGTATATTCGTTCACCTGGGCATCTTCCTCAATGATACAGCCGCTTCCAATATACGCAGGTCCTGTTAATGAGGCGCCGTGATCGATGACTGCGTTATCCCCCGCCCATACTTTAGGCGCGACCTCCACCCCGTGTATGGTGACCTCGACTTTGCCATCCAGCATGTCGAACTGGGCTTGACGGTATTGGGATAAGTTGCCGATATCCGACCAGTACCCTTCCGCAACATAACCGTACAACGGACGGTGATGCTGCATTAATAACGGAAACAGGTCTTTGCTGAAATCAAATTCCTGTCCGCGGTCAAAGTACTGAAAAATCTCCGGATCAAGCACATAGATGCCCGTATTTACCGTATCGCTGAATACTTCCCCCCAGCACGGCTTTTCAAGAAACCGGATAATCTCCCCGTGTTCATCTGTCATGACGACGCCAAATTCCAACGGGCTCTCCACATGCGTCAGCACTAGCGTAGCCGCCGCTTTCTTATCGTGATGGAAGTCGATCGCTTTCTTCAGATCAAAGTCCGTCAAGGCATCTCCACTGATTACAATAAAGGTTTCGTCCAGAAACTCCTCCGCATTCTTCACGCTTCCGGCCGTACCAAGCGGGCAGTCCTCTTCGAAATAATGCAATCGCACGCCGAATTCGGAGCCATCCCCGAAATAATTGCGGATCACTTCGGGCAAATATTGCACAGTGACAGCGATGTCTCTAATTCCGTGTTTTTTGAGCAGCTCAATTGTATATTCCATTACAGGGCGATCCAACAAAGGTACCATCGGTTTTGGTGTATTGCTGGTAAGAGGGCGCAAACGGGTCCCCTTTCCACCTGCCATAATTACAGCTTTCATCGTTCATCCCCCTTAAGTACAATATTTTCCCCGGCTGCGGCGAGCTCCCGGTAAAAGAAGCCGCCCGCTCCTCGATCTAACAATTCGTTATACGCTGCGCAAGTTTGCGCTGCAATCCGTTCCCAGTTATAGACCGTATTCACTTTATGCAGCGCTTTTTGGACCATAGATTGGGCCATCGTTTCCTGCTTCAGCATCTTGATCATATGCTGTGATAAGGACAAGGCATCTCCCGGAAGCACAGTGAAGCCATCCTCACCGTGGTTGATAATCTCATGCAGTCCGCCTACGCCGGATACAATGACCGGAGCACCGGCCGCCATCGCTTCCAACGCGACGATCCCGAACGGTTCGTAGTGACTTGGAAATACTGCTGCTGAAGCCATCTGAAGCAGTTGATTCCGCAGCTCATCAGTAATAAATCCGGCAAAGAACACTTTGGACTCAATTCCCAGTCCCTTGGCTGTCAGCTGAAGCTCTTCCAGCATCGGCCCTTTCCCGCCGATGATAAATTTGGCTTCCGGACAGCTTTCCAATACAGCGGGAATACTTTCAAGCAGCGTATGTACACCCTTCTCCCGTACCAGCCGTCCGACGAAAAGAACGATCTTTTCTTGGGGCATCGCAAAATGCTCTCTAATATCGGCATCTGACTTTTCCGCTTGGAACATCCGCGGATCCACTCCGTTAGGAATAACATCCAGCTTGCCCTGCGGCAGGCTGAAGAGCTTTACGACTTCATGCTCCATATAACTGCTGCATACAATGACACGCTTCGCTTCATAGGCGAGCTGCCATTCCAAATGGTGAATCGTATGCTGCTGCTCTGTATACAAGCCCTGGTTGCGCCCATGCTCCGTGGCGTGGATCGTGGCGATCAACGGCAGCTGGAACTTATGCTTGAGCGTTTTCGCAGCTTGGCACACCAACCAATCATGCGCATGTATAAGATCAAACGGACCGTAACGTGTGATCAAATGATTACAGTAGTCCGTCATTGCCAGATTAAGCTGGAATATCCAATCCATAAAACTCAGATCTTTGGCCTGATAGGTCCTCACGCGATGAACGTGAACACCCTGATTGATCTCATAGCTCGGATATCCGTTGACATGCGAGGTAATGACATGCACCTCTACCCCCAGCAAAACGAGCTTTTGTGACAAGTCATACACATGTCTGGATAAGCCTCCAACCACCATTGGCGGAAACTCCCAGGACAGCATGAGCACTTTTAGCCCATTATGTTGTTTTGCTGCGGCAGCAGCCGGCGCTTTATCTGCAGGCCACCCGGACAAGTAGATTCTATAATCGAGATCAGGAGCAAGTGAATCCCGCTGCTCCACTTCTTTCAGCCATTTTGAATCCAGCGTGTCCTTGATTAGATCATCATATATCCGGCGGAATCTCCCGATATGCTGTTTGGTCCGCCTAACCGCGTAATCGACCATCGTTCTGGCGTCCATAATAAATGCCCAATCACTGCTTTGCGCAAGGAGCAGCTCTCTCGCCGCTTGATTCAAGGCTCTTCGCTTAATACCGGCAGCATCCGGGAAGCGGTCGGCAAGCTCGATCATCTGCTCTTCCATATGATGCAGGTGCCGGTAGATCCATTCGTTATATTGTCCGAGCCATACTTCCCCATAACCCCCTCTTCCCCAACTGGAAAAGGTCAGATCACACTGTTGATTTTCCGGATACTCACGCAAATATTCCGCTGGTGTCACCATCTTGACCGTTTCCTGGTTATCATGAAGCTTGCGGCACAGATTATCGATCCAGAGCGGTCCCTCATACCACCAATGGCCGAAGAGCTCGGCATCATAAGAGGCGACAATAATCGGTTTGAGGCCCATTTGTCCGCGCAGGTATTCCACCTGTTTCTCCCGGTTAAATATGAAATTGCCCGCATGCCGGGCCGCTTTCTCCCGCGCCCACTCCGGATGATACAGCTCCTTCGGCTGATCGTTGCCGGTAATGCGGTAATATTTGATCCCTGTATTGTGGCGAATGCCTGATGCATGCAAATACGGTTTGAGGTATTCGTAATCCAGATCGTACCCAATATCTTTGTAATACTCCCGATAGTCGTGATCTCCAGGGTATCCCTCCAGCAAACTCCATACCTGCTTGGATGTTTCGTGGTCTCTTGCGAATGCGGCCACTCCATGCGGGGTAATAACGGGGGCATAGACGCCGTGGACCGGCTGGGGTCTGGCGTGCTCCACACTGTGTGTATCGGTAAAGAAAAATGCAATGCCGTACTCATGTAAGATTCGGTCGATTCCTTCGATAAAGCCGCATTCCGGCAGCCATATGCCCCGGGGCGCTTTCCCTAGATAAGAGGTATGTATACGAACCGCATTCGCAATCTGCGAACGTAAAGCCTGCTCCGTCTTTACGTAAGGCAAGAAGGCATGGGTGGCAGAAGAAGTGATCAATTCCAGATGGCCGGAATCCTGGAACCGTTTGAAAGCTGTAATGAGATCCCCATTAAAAGCTTCCGTATAACGCTCTCTCGTATGAAGAAACCGGATCAGGTACAGGCTTGCAAGCGGGTTGACCTTTTCATCATCCTTCGTCCGCACATTTTCCTGTTCAGCCAGTGAAATCAGATTGTTCAAATAGCTCAAATATCGTTGCTGCAGCATTGGCTTTGCCAGCATCGACAATAACGTCGGGCTTAACGATAAGGTAATGCGGAAATCAACCCCATCCGCAGCCAGCCCTTCGAATACATCGAGAAGCGGAATATAGGTTTCCGTGATGGCTTCAAACAACCATCGCTCCTCCATATATTCCTCACTCTCCGGGTGGTGGATAAACGGTATATGGGCGTGTAAAACGAGTGATAAATACCCTTGTGCCATCTGAGCAGCTCCCCCTTCTATTCTGCCTGGATGTATTCAACCGACTGGCCGGTTTCGGATCTGCCGTGGAGTAGCTCCATTGGTACCCATCTATATTCCCCATCGGTTTGGGGCTCTCTTGGTGGTGTTTTAGCTATATTCGAACGCAGGATCGTTATGAATCTCCCATCGATTGTGGTTGTCCCGTAATCAACGATATAGGAGCAGCTTTGCGCGACCCCATTAATAATCCAGTTGCTGCTGTCTCCATAAATGCCGAAATCCCAATAGCGGTTAAAGTTGTCCCCCGTAAAGTGAACAAATGAGACATCATAGACGCGTAATATTTTGGGCAGGACATTCCAACCGCAATTCAAATGCTCCTCCACCATGCGGATCCGCTCCGGAGTCAGCTCCCAGTACAAATAGAGAGAATTAGGGTTCCTTGGCAGTGCAGTTAACTGATCCGCGCCATAGCGCTCGTCAATCAACGTATCCTCCGTCCAGCCGTTCTGCCGATGGCTCGTCTTAGCCGTTTCTGAACTGCGAAATTTCGTTAGATGATACTTCAGCCTCCCAATCGGCACCCCCAATTGTTCCGCCACTTCCCTTTGCGTTTTCCCGGATTCGAGTAATTTCATGATCGTCGTCATTTCCAACTAAATAATCCTCCCATACCAGTATTTTCAGTGTGCCAATGTGATCACGCTGCACTAGTTAAAAGTGTACAACAACCGATTTGATAAGTTTGCCGAAACCCGTCTGCGGGATTTTCCGTTTTTTTGTAATAATTTATTGGCGAATTTTTCACATTCAAGGCGTTGGAGCGCTTTCATTTATAAGTTGTCTCACGGGGTTTGGCGAATTTAAATGATATGCGGTGGAACGTCCGGTTCCGGCAGGGGAAACGCCTCGATCATTCGACATCTGCCTTTGAGAGCACCCTGCCTGTTTTTTCTTTGCGCTGCATCCGTACAAGCGTTCTCCGAATGAACAACCGATTAACTGCATCATTGACAATGCGGACAAGATGTCCCGCGGGAACAAAAATGAAAAAGGGGTGTCCCCTAAGTCACCTCGGTGACTTAGGGGACACCCCCATGTTTAGGCTAAGCGGTATGGCTACTGAAGCGTTTACATCCTTGAATAACTAAGAGACCTGCAGCTACAATTTCTCGCCCAGGGTTACGGCCCGCTTCACAGCCGGATTGGCGAGGTATGCCGGATAACGGCCTGACAGCACGTCTACAATGTTTTGGGCAACCTTCCGTTTCAGCTCCTGCTCCGATTCTTCGGAATACCAGGCCGCATGCGGGCTCAAGATGACCTGCTCCATGCCAAGCAGCGGATTGTCCCCGGCGATCGGCTCCTGCTCCAGCACATCCAGTGCGGCACCGGCGATTTGCGAGGTCTGCAGTGCATGGATTAAAGCCTTTTCATCAATAACCGGGCCCCGGGACGTATTAATGATGACAGCCTCCGGCTTCATCCGGCTGAACTCCCCCTCCCCGATCAGCCCCTCGGTGGACTTCATTAAAGGCGCATGGACGGATATGTAATCCGACATTTGACATAAAGTATCGAGATCGACGGGCTCGACGTTATATTCTGCTGCCAGCTCCTCAGACATAAACGGATCATAGGCCACAACCTTTAAGCCTAATGCCTGGGCCTTCAGGCAAAGATTTTGCGGGATCTTTCCGAACCCTACTAATCCCAGCACCCGATCCCTTAAACGATAGATCGGCACCGCCTTTTTATATTCCCAGACGCCAGCTTTCACATATCTGTCCAGCAGCGATACTTTCCGCGCGGAAGTAAGCAGAAGGGACAAAGCATGATCCGCAACTTCATCAAGGCAGTAGTCGGTGCAGTTGGATACTACAATCCCTTTTTCGGTCGCCGCATCCAAGTCAATCGTATTGACGCCGACGCCATAACGGGAAATGACCTTACAGTTCTTCAAGCTCTCAATCACTTTCCTCGTTATCGGAGCATATTGGTTCAATATCCCGTCCGCATGTTCCGCAGCGCGGATGACCTCTTCCTCGGTACGGCATTGCGCTTTAATAAACTCCACATCCAGCTGCTTGAGAATGTCCTCTTCAATCTGCAAGCTTGCATATTCATAATCGGTAATCACAACGTTGTACTTCGCCAACAGGCTTCCCTCCTCCATGAGCATCAAAATTCCAATACTAGGAACAGTGTACCTTCTTCTTCCAACAATGAAAAGACCAATACCTTATCCGGTATTGGCCAATAAATGCATTTATTTGCTTGTGGTTCCTGCACTACCCTGTAAGACGCCGCCCTTCCTATGCTTGCCGCAGCAGCCTTGCATCGTCCGCGTTATTCTTCAATTCTGCTCTCGCTTGTACAGCCTCTTGATACAGCGCATCTCCATCCTTGAGCGCACTGGCAATCCGTTCGCCCGGCATGACGCGCCCAAAGCCTCTTCTCATCGTCCGCAACGTCGCTTCATGCGCGAGCGCGCTGTCCGTTGCATTGATATCTTCGCCAAACACGATATTGTAATTCAAGAAGTAACCGGTACGGGCCGTCGACTCGCAGCAGAAGTTTGTTAACGTCCCGGAGATGATAAGCGTTTTGACCCCTAAATTACGCAATACATAGTCCAAATCGGTTCCGGAGAATGAGCAGTACGCATGCTTTGTCCGGATGACCCGCTCGCCCGGCAGAGGATAGATGCCGCTGTAGATATCTGCACCCGGCGTGCCTTCTTTGATCGCCCCGTTCTTGATCGGCTCCCAAAATTCATAGAACCCATGATTGCAATCTTCTGCGATATTATGTGCGGTGAAGATAACCGGCACGCCTTGCTCTCTGCACGCCTCAATCATTTTTTTCATGCGGGGGACCATACGGTAGGCTTCCGGAACGGCCATAGGGTGGGATGGATTAACGAAATCCTCCTGCATATCGATAACCAGCAGCGCGCACTCTTCCTTCTTAATCTCGAAGGTCCAATGTTTGTCCGTGTTGTAATCTCTCTCCGCAAATTCGATAAACTCTTTCTCCCCCGAAAATACACCTTTAGACTCTAACTGCTCTGGCGTCAGCAGCTCTTCCTCTGTACGGTTATACATGCTCAAGAAATCCGACACTACTTTGCTTGTCATTTTCAACATCCTCCTTGGCTTGCTTATTTTATAATGCCGCAGAGACCGTTCCTGCTTCTTCTCCACGACAATTATTCCGGGTTTTTAAAGTCTGATGCCTTTGAATTATTGCCCCTTTGCGTAATACCTCACTTCAAATGTTTTGCAGCCATCCGGCGATTTCCAAGGCCCGTGCTCCATGCCAGGCGGCCTGCAGGCGACCATGCCGGCAGTGAACTCCCGGTTCAACGTCAGGTCGATAATCGAGCCTTCAATAATATACAGCTCCTCCCAAAAATCATGGATCTGCACACCATTGGGGCTCGTATCCGTGCCAGGAGCGAAGATGAGAATTCTCGTGGCCGCTCCCGTCTCCGGGTCATGCGCGATCACACGTTCCGACAGTCCTTCCACCTTGGAAAACGGCACTTCTTCAAACAGCTTATAATCCATAAACTCCAGTTCCGGTTTTGCCATATTGCTCTTCCTCCTCTGCATCCTTCAGCAGCTTTGTCTCATAGGTAAATGTTATTTTTCTGTCGTTCTTGCGATCAAACAGCTCCGCCTTAAATGTGCCTCCAAAGTGGAACGTCTCCCTTCTCAGCGGAAGCGTTCCGCAATAGAGCGCCATATTGGAGCTCAAATATCCCCGCTTGGCTACAAGATCAAGCAGATGCTCAGGACCCAGGAAAGCACCTAATGATCCGCTTTGGTATACGGTCTCCACGCCATTCTCCTGAACCCAGCTTTTCAGCTCAATCTCATCCCAGTGCTTCATGATCGAATCCAGGGTCCACAATTGTTTTGAGATGATCTTTGCGCAGACCTGCTTAGATTTTTGGACGGATACCGTCTCTAGCACCCGGTCCGTATGGTCGCTGCCAAGGCCGATATACCATACTCCGTTGATGTCGAGCAGGACCACCTCCGCCTCCCCGCTGCTATCGTTGCGCACAACGCGCATGCTCTCCGAGGTTTGCAGCAGCTCAGGCGAGAGATCATACAGCATCGGCACCTGCTTAGGAGCGGGTACGCCCAGCGTTTCAAGCTCTTGGATATGCTTGCGTACAGATGCCTGATCCTTCCCTGTATAACCGGCGATGACCAATCGCTCAGGCGCCCAGTTGATGGTCCTTCCTTCGCATTGAAACTCCATCTCGGCAATCACACCCTCTCTTGATGTATCGATTAAAGTATCCTTATCCACTCATCCCCGCCGCTTTCACCTCGGGAAGAGGATTGGCGCCCGGCAGCCCGTAGCTTGCAAGGAAACGCTCCACCATGTTAACCGGCTCCCCGTACCCGTAATTGCGGAACGAATAACCTTTAACCACAAACGGCGCACCGTTATAGAACATTTCGTACTGCTGATGGCGGCCGCCAAATTCGGAGCCGATAATATCCCAGGCCAGCTTCAACAATTGTATTTTCTTCTCTGTACCCACCGAGCATGAGCGTATATATCTGCGCATATCTGCTTCGGTTTCCGGATTAACCAATTCTTTATAGGAAGACGGAACCTGCAGCACGCCGCCGCCAACCAGCTCGCGCAAGATGCGGATCACCGAGGCATAGATGGAGTCCTGCATGCCTACGATGCCGTACAGAAAGCGGGGATTGGGGCGAGCTACCCCATTTTTGTCAATCAAGCATTTATACTCGGAAGCCAGCAGCATTCCCTCGACAACAGCTGCCTGCGAGGCCAATTCCCCCAAACGCTCTTGAACCTGTGAGAATTTGTCCGTTCCGTTCATTTCGGTAATTTTCTTGGCTACCCCGATGACGAACTTCAGCTTTACGCTCAGACGCGTTTGCGCCTGATTGTTGCCGAGCAGGTGGGCCGGCGTTTCGTGGAACTGCGCGCGCGTGGCTTCGATGTCTTTGTAGACAAACACCTGCTTCCAAGGAATAAATACATCGTCAAATACGACCAAAGCATCACTCTCATCGAACTGGGTCGACAGCGGATAGTCATATACACTTGGTTTGTCTGCTGCGTAACTCGGGCGCGCATACAGCTTCAAGCCTCTAGAACCGACCGGCAATACAAAGGAAATTGCATAATCTTCGTCTCCCGCCCGCAGCGGAGAAATGCAGCTGCACAATAGATAATCGCTGACCGCCGCGCTCGTTCCTAACATTTGGGAGCCCCGGACAATGATCCCGTCCTCCAGCTCCTTAAATACGCCAACCGGTAAAAACTTCTCATCCTGCTCATGCGCAGCCTTACTGCGGTCGACTTGCGGCGGAATGATGACATAGGTGACGAATAAATCGTTATCCCTTGCGTAACGGTAAAAATCGAGCACATTGGCAGCTCTCTCTCCAAACACCTCGGGATGGCTGGCAAATCCGGCCAAGAAGCTCGACACATGATCCGGACTGCGGCCTGCAAAACCGCATGTGGTCTCCGCCCAACGGGACATGGCTTGGCGGCGTTCCTCCAAATCACTACTGCTGCGTGGAATCATAAAGATTTTGTTGGCGGTTGTTCCGTCTTCCGTGAGATAGGTCATGTCGTTAGCAGAATCGGCGGCCATATCGTACAACCCGGCGAACGTCCGTACGACACCTTTGAATGCGGGATGTGCTGTTACGTCTTCAACACGTTCCCCTCCTATGTAAATGTTCCGGCCATCCCGCAATGATTCCATGTACTGTTTGCCGCTTCGAACCATCTCGATCTTCCTCTCGTCATGAGATACATCATCCGCTTTATGTATTGTGTATACACAAAGGTCTAAAGATTCACGATCGCTTCCTTCACCTCGTCATCGAGCTTTAAGTCGGCAGAAGCAATAAGCAATGTATTGTGTGTACATAAAATAATAAAAAATAAATCGGAGATAACGGATTACTTTGTTAACTACGATATTATTGCATGTTGATCTTTATGTCAATATATATAACACAAAATAATGTATTTGATTTTATGAGCAGGTTTTTCATGGTATATGTCAGTTTATATTACACATTATCCAAAATTACTGTAGGATTCGTTAGTTTTTTACCGAGTTTTTGGTTTTGTTCAAATGATCCATCATGCTTTTAGCAGCCAGTTCACCATGCTTCATCTCCATGCTTTTGATAATCTCACGATGCTCAGCCAGCACTTCCATCATTCTGTTGCTTTTCTTAATCGCTCTAAGCCCAATCAACTGTGATAAATTATGGAGATTCAAAAGAACCTGCTCGATCAGCTGGTAATCAACAAGCTTTGTAAGTTTCATGTGGAAACATTGGTCCAGCTTAATAAACGTAATTTCATCGTCCTGCGACATCGCTTCTTCTTGCTCGTTACAGATTTGATGAAGCTCCTCCAACTGCTCGGGTGTGATGATCTCGGTTAACTTTAGGATGATTTCACTTTCAATAGAGGTTCTGAGCAAAAATATTTGTTCGATCTCGCTTTCCGTTACTTTGCGCACCGCCATGCCTTTGCGCGGGATCGTAAAGATCAACCCTTCTTTGATTAGATCTTGAAGCGCTTCGCGCACCGGGGTTCTTGAGGTATTTAACAAATTGGCCATTTTCACTTCAGTGAATATTTCTTCCGACGAGATATGACCGTTCAAAATGACATCCTTAATTTCCTTATATACTCTTTCCTTAGTCGTCAGCTGTCTATCGATTGGTTTTAAATTGAATTTCGACATCTCTACTCCCCATTCCACTTCTTAATGTATACATTGTACATCGGTAAATTTTCTCTCGTCAACCACTGCGGCCTCAATCGGCGAAGCCAATAAATAAAAACCACCCCTATTCTCTCGAATGGAGTGGTTGCTGGTTGTCTGCATATTAAGCATGCCCTGGTTCGGGCATCTTCTTCTCCTTTGACAAAAACCATCCTAAGACCGCAATCGTCAGTAAGATTCCCCAGAAAATGACCTTCCACATCGTGCTTTTCGGAAATGTCTGCTCCAGCACGGCAATATCGGGGTGAGAGAGCGTATAAACGGCCAGCTTGATGCCCACCCATCCTACAATCAGGAATGCCGCCGTTTCCAGACCCGGCCTCTTCACGAGGAGATTGCCAAAGTAGGAGGCTGCAAATCGCATGATGACCAACCCAATTATTCCGCCGGTTAAGATCACCAGAAATTGCCCTCCATCGAGCCCGCCTATATTCGGCAAAGTCGTAGCCGGCAATGTGATCGCCAAAGCTACCGCAGCTAATATCGCATCCACCGCAAAGGCGATGTCAGCAAGCTCTACCTTCAACACGGTGACCCAAAAATGTTCTTGTTTCTTCGCCGCCCTCTTCATGTGAACTTCTTTTTTCACGAACAAACGCTTAATCAAATGGTTCAATGAAATGTAAATCAGATACGCGGCGCCGATCGCTTGCACATACCAGACATTGGCAAGGTACGATATGATAAAGAGCGATGCGAATCGAAAAACAAACGCACCGGCCAGACCGTAAAATAGAGCTTTCTTTCTCTCCTTTTCCGGCAAGTGTTTAACCATGATCGAGATGACCAAGGCATTGTCTGCGGCAAGAATCCCTTCAAGTGCGATAAGGACCAACAACACCCAGCCATACTCCAATAGTAAAGCGGTGTTCATACGCCATCTCCTTTCTGGAACAAAAAAAACACCTTCACCCCAAATGACTGCGGCAAAGGTATTTTATCCTGATTTTATAAAAGGAATACCTTTACCATGCGGTAAAGGTAACAATGGCGTTGCCAATTCCGGCTTACTCAAATTTCCAGCAGCTTAAACTTAAATTACCGTACTGATAGCTGCGATGCAGTAAAGTCGCCTTTTTGTTCGTATCACCGGATCCCATCGCCAGCAACAGCGGGATGAAGTGCTCCGGCGTAGGCACTGCTTCCTTTGCGTATGGAGCGATCTGATCGTATTGGAATAAGGCTTCCGTATCCCATGCGTTCAGCTTCTCCTCCAACCAGTTGTCAAATTCCGCAGCCCATTCGTTGATGTGGGAAGCTCCCCACTCCAACCGCCGCAGATTATGCACAGTACCTCCGCTGCCGATGATCAATATATCCTTTTCCCGGAGGGAAGACAGCGCCTGACCGATCTTATATTGCTCCGCATTCGACAGATAGCGGTTTACAGATAATGCGATGACTGGAATGTCCGCTTGCGGATAGAGCAGATGCAATACGACCCAGGCTCCGTGATCCAATCCCCGATTGGTGTCGATTGCTGCGGCAATGTCCGCTTGTTGGAACAATGCCTGCACTTCGCTTGCGATTGCCAAATCTCCGGCAGCAGGGTATTGCATCTGATACAGCTCGTCTTGAAAGCCGGAAAAGTCATAGATGGTTTCGTACGATGCGGCACCGGACACCAGCTGCTGCCTGCTCTCCCAATGTGCGGAGAACAGCACAATCGCTCTTGGTTTTGGCAGCTGGGGAGCCAGCTGCTTTAGAAAGTCGGTGTAATCATTTTTCTCCAATGCAAGCGATGGCGCTCCATGACCGATAAAAAATGACGGTATCATATCCATTCTCCTTATGATGTTGATGTGATCGCATCCTGCTGCAGCCAGAGCGTAAAGTCCCGCTTATTGTCGAAAGAAACCTCGTGGCCCGTTGGATACGTTTTATAGGTGACATGATTCGAAGCTTCACGGAAATACGCATAGTTGGCATCCCCCAGCTGCTTAGGAAATATGGGGTCCACCTCACCATGAGATATAAAAACAGACAGATCCTTCACCGGTTGAATCTTGTACTCACTTTTTACGAAGGCGGGAATATAACCGTTCAAGGCTACGATCCCTTTGATTTTCTCACCCATCAGAAGAGCAAGCGACATCGAAAGAATAGCCCCCTGGCTGAAGCCGAGAAGATAGCGGCGGCCAGGATCAACGGCATATTTGCCGGTAGCATAGTTTATGAAATCTTCCAGCCGCTGCATCGATTGATCGAACAGCTCGCGAACCGGATTGCCGATGCTTTTAATGTGGAAATAGGCGTATCCGCTGCCTTGCGTAAGATGTCCACGAAGACTGATCACAATAAAATCACTTTTTAATCCACCTAACAAGCCTATCATATTATGTTCATTCGATCCAAGCCCGTGCAAAGCAAACACGGTTGGATACTTGACAGCAGGATCATAGTGTTCAGGCAGCTGCACATCGTAAATATACGGCGTAGACATCGGATATCATCCTTTACTTTTAAAAAACTGATCGATTCCAAATCCGTGCTCATTCGCAATTGCGAAGTAGGCCGCCAATGCCATCAAGGCAAGATCCAGCTCATAACCGGCCATTTGGCCGTTCCCAAGCAATCCAATCGGAAGTTTTACGGTAATGATAGCCCCGAGCATGATCACGATGAATGCGATCGATACGTAGCGGGATGCAAAACCGACAATCAACAATATTCCGCCGATTAGCTCCAACAGCGCAACAACATAAGCTAAAAATTCAGGAAGGCCGATACTGCCGAACCATCCGGCCACATTGCCAAGGCCCATCTGCAATTTGTCGATCCCGTGCACCATAAAAATAATACCTAATATCACTCTCATAATCGTAGCTGCTGATTTCAATCTCATTTTTATACCCCTCACTTTGTGATTTATATTTGTTTTGCTTCCATTTATGACTTGCGTGTAATAAAAATATTTTATTCTTATTACAAAACCATTATCCAAAAATAAAAGGCTATTTCATCTTTCTCTCCCCTTTTAAAAGTATTCATATAGAAAACTTTAATTCATATTTAATAACTTTAAGTTACTACTTCCGCATTGAAATGTCAATCGTTATTTTGGTATTATGAATATAATATTTCTAACAAAAAACCGAGGAGCGACTTATGATGGATATAGGTGCGACAATCCGGGCGATCCGGAAACGAAAAAAACTAACCATCCCCCAGCTGTGCGATGGTACCGGCCTGTCCAAAGGGTTTATCAGTAATGTAGAAAACAATAAAACCTCCCCATCCATTGCTACTTTAGAGAACATAGCCGCCTTTCTAAAGGTACCTCTTCCTTATTTGCTGCTGCACAACGAGCAGCGCATGCATGTTATTCGGAAAGAAGAGCGGCAGCTTACGACAACAGGCAAAGAAAAGTTAAAGGTAGAACATCTCTCGGCTAAAGGCGGCCTGCGCATGATGATCGTTGAGTTTCCCCCCGGCGCGACAACGGGAGAAAATCCCCATGCTCATGAGGGTGAGGAATGCCATTTCGTCTTAAAAGGAAAGATTTTGGCGGAACAAGGGGAAGATACAGCTGTCCTGGAAGAAGGCGATTCCTTCAGCTGGAATGCCAGCGTTCCCCATAAAGTAACAAATACCGGCAAAGACCCCGCTCTGGTCCTCATTGCAGTCTATCGGGAAGTTCACCCGGATGAAAATATGTGACAAACCCCAAGCTCAAGCTCCTCGGTCCAAATAGAATGATTGTGTAAATCATGGTATACTTTATAGGGAAAACGCTAAAAGTACGTATTTTTCTGTAGAAAGTCTTATTCTATTACCGGAGGGATCTGCATGATTGTAGTAACGGCTATTATCAAGATCAAGGAAGAGAAACGGAATGAATTTTTGGCTGGCGTACAGGATTTAATCACTTCATCACAAGAAGAGAAGGGCTGCATCAGCTACCGCATGTATGAGGATACGGAAATTCGGAATGCATTCCTCTTCCTCGAAGAGTGGGAGAGCCAGGAAATTTTAGATCTGCATCATCAAGAGCCGCATTTTAAAGCGTTTTCAGAAACACTGGACGATTTTCTGGCGGCAGCGCCAGAGGTTAAAGTCCACGAAGTATCCGGAACAACGGTTTCCTAAGCCGCACCTAACGAAAAAACCACTCCAAGAAAAGAAATGGAGTGGTTTTTTGTTAGGTGCTAGTTCACCTTAAATTTCGACATTAAATCCTGCAGCTTCATGGCCATGCCGGACAAGGCGGCTGCCGAAGTTGTAATTTCCTCCATCGATGCCAGCTGCTCCTCAGATGAGGCCGCAACATTCTGGGAGTGCAGGGCATTATCCTTCGAGATGGTTGTGATGCCTGCGACCGTTGCGGAAACCTGCTGTGCGCTTGCGGACATTTGCTGCGCCGTTGCCGCCATTTCATCAATTTGTGCGCCAATTTGCTCCATTGACGTGACAATCTCCATGAAGCTTTCCTGCGTTTTATTGACGATTGCTAATCCGCCTTGAACTTCAAACTTCACTTGGTTGATGGAATCACTGGAACGTTCCATATCGATTTGAATTTCATTAATCATCTCTGAGATTTGCGCCGATGATTGCTGCGATTGCTCAGCTAGCTTCCGAACCTCTCCGGCAACAACTGCAAAGCCTCTTCCGTGTTCACCTGCTCTAGCCGCCTCGATCGCAGCATTTAAAGCCAATAAATTCGTTTGGTTAGCAATGTCGGTAATTAACGTGGACATTTCTCCGATCTCTTTGGTGCGTTGACCCAATAATTGAATAACTTGCCCACTCAAAATGACCGACTGGTGGATCGTATTGATTTGTTTGACGGTATCTTCGACAAATTCTCCGCCCTGCTTTGCTTTCTCCGTTGCATATTTGCCTTTTTCCGCTACGTCACTTGAGCTTTCAGCAATATTTGTTATGCCGATCGTTACTTCCTCCAACGCTTTTTCGCTTTCCTCCACCATACTGTTCTGGCTTTCAGCGCCGCTTGCCACATCCTGCATGACCTTTGTGACATGCTCAGTCGCTTTGCTGGACTCCTCTGCCCCTGCCGTGAGTTCCTCCGACGAAGCAGCCACTTGCTCCGAGGTTTGCAGCACTTCCTGAATCATGCCGCTGAGGTTTTCTTTCATATCATTGAAGTTAACTGCCAGATCACCAAGCTCATCTCCGGATTTATCCGAAATGACTGTCGTAAAGTCTCCGCGTCCGGCATGAGCAAGCGCACTGGAAATGGCGGTTAACCGCTTCTTTAACCGGTTGGTAAACCATAACGTAATTAGAACAGAAAGCACCATAACAGCCGCCAAAACGATAATGAACACGGTTAGAAATGAATTGATCGTCGTGTTGATCATTTGTTGGCTTGCGCCCACATAATAAATGCCGATGATCTCACCGCTGCCGTTCTTAATCGGCATATAGGCGGTTTGATAGCTGTGTCCCCTTACATTGGCTTCTCCGTAGTAATTCTCGCCTTTCTGTAACACTACGTCCGCTACGGCTTCGGAAACCTGGGTGCCCACAGCGCGCTGCCCGCCGTCCATGACATTGGTAGCAATACGCGTATCCCCTTGGAAGATGGTTACTGTATCACCGGTATCATTTCCGATTTCATCAACAATCTCAAAATTGTCATTCAAGACCGTTGTCCCTTTGTATAACTTCCCGTCTTGAATCGCCCAGTCTCCGGGATATTTTGTCGAGAGATACCGGTAACTTAATTCCAAGTCTCCTTTCGCCTTTTCAATGGCGAAATTTTTTATGCCCGCCGATACCTGTTGAACAACCACAGCACCAATTACAATCGACAAAAACAACACAATTCCTAAAACGATGAAATTGATCTTAGCGCCCAACCGTAATTTCAATTTTTGACTGATCATTAGATGTCCCCTTTATCAGTTGTTGTCGTATATAATATTTCTCGACAAAATAATAGAGAAAGATTAGGGTTTGATGGTAATTATCACAAATTTTAATATGTAATGTTATATCCCATATTAATGGCGGTCGATACGTAGTGTATTAAATCCTCGAACAGGGCAATTTCCTGGGGAATGATGCCAAGCTCCCGTTTGACATCCGGAAGAACAATCCGTTATGACAATTGTCATATGGAAAGATGAGAAAGATTGACAACCCTTGCTTATATTCTGTATTGTGAATGTGCAAAAATAGAAAGCGGTTACTCTTGTTGCCACCAAGGAGGAGAAACATGAGCTCACATGAAGAATTGCAAGAACGCATTCATCAGCGCGTTGAAGCCAAGCGGGAAGAAATCATTGCTTTATTGCAGGATATGGTCAGAATTCCAAGTGTAACGCATCCACCCGGCGGAGATGAAGGTCCTGTCCAGGTGTACATGGCGAACAAATATAAGGAAATGGGTCTGACTGTTGATGTATTTGAACCGACGGAAGTAGCTGGAATTGAGGAGCATGAAGGATGGTGGCCCGGTCTTGATTATACGAATCGCCCCAACGTGGTCGGTGTCTGGAAAGGCAGCGGCGGCGGTAAAACATTAATCCTGAACGGGCACTGCGATGTCGTCGATGAAGGACCACATGAATTATGGAAGCATGATCCGTTCAGCGGTATCGTCGAGGACGGAAAGTTATATGGACGCGGCTCGGTCGATATGAAGGGCGGAATCGCGGCGATGACGATGGCGGTGGAATGTTTGCAGGAGCTCGGCATCACTTTGCAGGGCGATGTCATTCTTCAAAGCGTCGTCAATGAAGAGCTGGGAGGTTATAACGGTACGCTTGCTTGTATTCTCAGAGGTTACGAAGGAGATGCGGCCATCGTTACGGAGCCTTCAGATTTAAAGATCGAGCCTGGCACGAAAGGCGGTCAAGCTTATACGATTACCGTTCCTGGCGTAGGAGCGCACCAAAGCTTCTGGTGGGAAGGTGTCAGCGCCCTGGATAAAGCCATCAGAATTAAAAAAGCAATCGAGGAATTCGAGGAAATTCGTTACCGTCAAACCAGAGATAACCTCTTATTTTCCGATCCGGTATTGTTCCCGACTCCTGCAATGGCTGACAGCATTTATTCTTTTGTTTCCGGCGATCCGGCGATTATAGGCGTGCCTTATGAAACGAAGATGGAGCTGTGGATCGATGTGCTGCCTGGAGAAGATCTGGATGAAGTGACGAAATCGTTCGAGGAGCACATCCAGAAGGAAGCATCCCTTGACTGGTATTTAAAAGATAATCCACCGATTATTAAGCGGGCCGACATGAGGCCGATTTATCCGACGCAGATTCCGCTCGATCATCCGATTGTCAACGATATGAAGCAAAGTTTTATTGTTTATATGGATGAAGAACCGAAGGTTTGCGGGTTTGAAGCAGCGTGCGATGCGATGATGTTCAATAAATTCAGCAATACACCTGCAATGGTATTCGGACCAGGGCAACTCAAATGGGCGCATCGCCCGGATGAATACATGGATATCGAGCAGCTCATTGCGTCAGTCAAGATTCTTTCATTAGCGATCGTGCGTTTTTGCGGCGTGCAATCAGAGCGATAAGTCAATACCGGATAACTGGCATACAAAAAGAGCAGGTCTATGCAATGACGCATGGACCTGCTCTTTTCTGTATGCTGTCGAACATTTACCATATTCCAAGTTTTTACTGTAAAAATCTTACTAATACTTTTTATTATGTTTTTAATGATTTATAAAGTCGTACTTTTAACGTTGACAGATAAAAGAATGTGCCATATATTAGATTTACCAGTTTGAGAACTTTTTAGTTTGTCAACTGGTATATTACGGAAACATTGAAAACAAGAAAACAAGGTCACATTCTTTTTTTCTCCTGATAAGTAAGCGTTCCCAATCTCGGGATTCAAGAAAGCGTTTACCAGGACTATCCATCATAGCTGCCCAACGAATATGCATCCTCAGTATCACATAAACCGTGCTGCTTCCGGAAGCTGGCAGAGATTTCGCAATTGGATGAATCAAATACTTGAACACCCTTTGAAGGGAGTGATGCAGGTCCCGCTAACCGAATTGAAGTTGAAGCAGGTGCGTGCAGTGAACAGCCAAGCTTGAGTGCAGTAAACAAAAGAATGAGTATTAGGGGGTTTTGTCAAATGTCGATGAAAAGGTCTATCCAACGGTTTACCGGTATAGCGATCCTCACTCTTCTGCTCGTGGTATTAGCGGCATGCGGCAATTCGAACGAACCATCGGGCGAGGGGGCGGCAAATGCCGAGGCAGGACAAAACACCGTAACGACTCAAGCTGGTCAGGACGACTCATTCTCTCATCCGATGTGGTATAAGGCGCCGACGGAACAAGAATTGGAAATGGCGAAGGCCGATAATATTTCCGACGTCCTCTTAAGTACAGGTCCGAACGGAGAGCCTGCTTTCCCGGCGTCGGATATTGTGATTACCGATGAGCAGAAAGAACAAATTAAAGCAGGCGGCTTCAGAGCGGCGATTGCCATGTCGGCCATGAATAATGACTGGGCCACTCAGCAAGTGGCAGGGATGCAGGATACGTTCAAGGAGCTTGGCATCGAAGTGATTTCCGTAACCGACGCCAATTTTAAAGATGCGGAACAAATTGCACAAATCGAAAGTATTTCTGCCCAGAAGCCTGACGTTCTCGTTGCTGCTGCGGTAAATACACAAACGACAACGCAGGTGTTCAAGAAGGTAGCCGATGCAGGCATCAAGATTGTTTTCGTCGATCAACCGGTTACCGGTCTGGTGCCTGGCGAGGACTATGTATCGGTGGTATCGGCCGATAACTTCGGCAATGGTATGGTTGCTGCGGACGAATTGGCTAAAGCCCTCGATGGCAAAGGAACGGTTGGCGCTATCTATTTCGCTCCGGACTTCTTTGTAACGAACCAGCGCTACCAAGGCTTTGTCACTCGTCTACAAGCGAAGTACCCTGACATTGAACTTATTACGACGCAAGGATTTAACGATCAGAACCAGACCGAATCGATTGCAGGCGCACTTCTTACCAAATATAAAGATATCGACTCGATGTGGGTAGCATGGTCCGATCCGCCGGCCATGGGTGTCGTTTCGGCTGCCCGCACAGCCGGCAGAACGCCTGCTGATTTCAAGATCGTAACCGAGGACCTCAACACCGGACCGGCCCTGGACATCGCACAAAACTCCTACATCAAAGGGCTCGGTGCACAGCGTCCATATGACCAAGGCGTCGCGGAAGCACAGATGGCAGCCTTGTCTTTAATCGGCGCATCAACCGAAACTTATGTCGCTGTTCCTGCATTGGCAGTCAACCGTGACAATCTGGCAGAGGCATACGAGACGATTTTCCACAAGCCGGTACCGGATAATATTCTGGAGGCATTGGGGGAATAAGAAGCTACTAACATTTTTGAAGGGAAGTACATGCCATGAACAGCATTATGGAAGCGGTATCCAAGATTCGTATTATCGATGGCCATGAACATATCGTCACCTATGAAACCAGGAGGAATGAAAATGTAGATTTCTTCGGCCTGCTGCATTACTTGGATTCGGACATGATCACAGCCGGAATGGAACGAGGCGCATTGGAGCGTCATCATCAGCGCTCTGACGAGGAGATGGCAGAGTTATTTCTTAACTACTGGCATCGGACCAGTAATACGACTTACGCCAAAATGCTGCAATGCGTGGCAAAGGACCTGTACGGCCTGGAGAAATGGGATGTTAAGAGTCTGCTGGAGATGAATGAGCAGGTTCGCCGGAAATCGGCGGACCCTACCTGGTACACCACGGTTTTGAAGGAGCGGTCGGGGATCGATATGACGTTAACCCTGCAATTGCCGGAGGTGCATACCACGAATGTTGATTTTGAACTGTTCCGTCCGGTCATGTTCCTTGATTTCACGTATAAGATTCGTTCCTTGAAGGATATCGAAGAAATTGAGAAAGAATCCAAAATCGATGTGCATACCTTCAAAGATTATCTAAATGCCGTCGATGCCATCTTGAAACGATTTGTAGATGAAGGAATGGTTGCGACAAAGCTGGGGCACGCCTACTGGCGTACACTGGAATGCGGCAAACCGACGTTATACGAGGCAGAGACCGGCTTTAACCGGATCCGAACCTCACCGATCGATGAGCAGGCTGCGCCGGAGCAGCTGAGAGCGCTTCAGGATTACTTGATTCATTTTATCATCCAACGCTCGATTGCTTACGGCATGCCGATCCAGATTCATACGGGACATCATGAGACAAGT
Source organism: Paenibacillus abyssi (assembly GCF_014640295.1). Classification (GTDB taxonomy): domain Bacteria; phylum Bacillota; class Bacilli; order Paenibacillales; family Paenibacillaceae; genus Paenibacillus_D; species Paenibacillus_D abyssi. The sequence continues at coordinate 331,550 of NZ_BMGR01000002.1, forward strand.
CCCTCCGGGAACGGAAATGTGCTTACGAATTCGCAGGTAACCGGGTTAATCCCGTTGCTGCACGAATATAAAGAGGCGAAATTTGTTCTTCTTCATTCCGGATTTCCCTATCACCAGGAATATTTAAGCATTGCAAAGAATTTTCCAAACGTGTATACGGATTTGACCTGGGTGTACATCATTTCTCCAACAGCGGCGAAGCAAATTCTTCATCAAATGATCGAAATGGTGCCGCAAAGTAAAATTCTCGGATTCGGCGGCGATTATATCTATGTAGAAGGAGCTTATTCCCATCAGAAGCTGATGAGAAATATCCTTTCCGGGGTGCTTGTTGAAAAAGTCGGCGAAGGTGCGTTGTCGGAAGAGGAAGCCGTTCAATTCGCAGAGAAAGTGCTTCGTCATAACTTAATTGATTTATACAAACTTAACGTATAGGCGAGAAGGAGCTGCTCTTATGAAGACGAAATCGTTTCGAATCATTCTTAGCTGTATGATGGTAGTTGTATTATTAGTTATCGCCGCTTGCGGCAGCAGCAACAACACGAATACGGAGCCTGAGGCAGCAGCAGCGAATACAGCAGAAGCTCCGCAAGCGAATGCGGAGAACACGGCGGGCTCGGAGCCCGCGGCAACGGCTGTGGATCCTGATGCTGAGCTGGCCAAGATGAAAGGCCAAGTGCTGAGTATGGGGCCTTACGGTGAAGAACCAATCCCGATCTCCGTGCTCGAGGTGACAGATGAAGATATTGCAAAGCTGAAGGAAATGAATGTTACGGCCGCTCTTTCTCTTCATTATGGCGGGAATGATTGGTCCAATGCGCAAGTGAAAGGAATTCAGGATGAAGCGGCAAGACTCGGCATTGAAGTCATTGCAGTAACGGATGCCAACTTCAAGCCGGATAAACAAACCGCCGATATTGAAACGATCATGGCCAAAAAACCGGATATTCTATTCATCGTTCCCAGTGATCCAGTAGCTTTGGCGCCTGTGTACAAGAAGGCGGCGGCGGCCGGAATCAAAATCATCAGCATCGGACAGCCTTCTAAAGACGGTAAACCGGGTGAGGATTATGTGACGGTTGTCGGAACCGATGACGTAGGTAACGGCATCATCACCGCGCATCAAATTGCCCGTGAATTAGGCGGGGAAGGAAAGATCGGCATCATTTTCCACCAAGCGGATTTCTCTGTAACAAGAAACCGTTATGAAGGCTTCAAGAAAACAATCGAAGAAATGTATCCGAACATTGAAATTGTCGTTGAGCAAGGTGTTGCCGGACCGGACTTTACCGGTGATGCCGAAAAAGCGGCATCTGCTTTCTTGATGAGACATCCTGATCTGGATGCCATCTGGGGGCCTTGGGACGTTCCTGCCGAAGGCATTATCGTCGCAGCACGCAATGCCGGCCGTGACGATCTCGTTATCGCGACGATGGACCTTGGCAAGAACGTAGCGATCGATATGGCTAAAGGCGGTATGATCAAAGGGATTGGCGCAACGCTGGTTTATGATCTGGGGATTGCGGAAGTGAGAGCCGGCGCACTCTCCATGCTTGGCAAAGAAGTGCCTGTATTCGTGCAAGCTCACGGTCTGGCCGTAGATAAGAGCAATGTGTTGGAAGCCTGGACACAGGTATACGGCACTGAGCCGCCTCAAGAACTGGTTAACGCAGCGAAATAACGGATGATGTGGCGGGGAAGCCGGCTGAAGCCTCTTCCCTGCCCAAATTATTGAAATCGGGAGATGATTACGATGAGAAATATTCTTTGTTACGGAGATTCGAATACATGGGGCTTCGATGCCGAGACGAAGGAACGGTTTCCGGCGGATATCAGATGGACCGGGATCTTGAAGAAACATTTGGGTGATGGATACAGTGTTATTGAGGAAGGTCTGAACGGCAGAACGACAGTCTGGGATGATCCGATTATGGGCTACAAGAACGGCAAAGAATACCTTATTCCCTGCTTGGAAACCCATCGTCCGATTGACCTTGTTATCATCATGCTCGGTACGAATGATCTGAAAACCATCTATTCACTTTCCGCATTTAACATTGCTTCAGGCGCCGGAGTGCTGGCAGGCATGGTGAAGAAGAGCGATGCCCAGCGCGGCGGCAATGCCCCTAAAGTGCTGTTGATTTCCCCTGCCGAGATTGGTGCGAATATTAAAGAAACGTGGCTATCGGAAGTGTTTGGCGAGAGCAGCATACAGACATCCAAAGAGTTCGCGAAGCACTATAAAGCGGTAGCGGATGAATTGGGCTGCGAGTTCCTCGATGCGGCGCAAATCGTTAAGCCAAGCCCGGTCGATGCCGTGCACTTGGCTGCAGAAGAGCATGCGAAATTGGGTGCGGCAGTGGCGGAGAAAATTAAAACCATTTTTGGTTAAAAAGCGGGAGGGATTCCTATGTCCGGTACAAGAATCATCATTGATAAAGATGTCGAGATTCCGCTGCGGGACGGAACGATAACACGTGCCGACGTATACCGGCTGCAGGATGCGCCGCCGGGTCCCGTTATTCTGGTTAGAACCCCTTACAGCAAAGAAGATCTTGTACATATCATCGCAGAATTGTTCATGGATCCGTTTGAAATGGTTAGGCAGGGTTATGTTTGGCTGGTCCAGGATGTACGCGGACGATTTGCATCCGAAGGCGATTTTGAGCCGTTTCGCAATGAATTGCAGGATGGGTATGACAGTGTCGAATGGGCAGCTGCCCAAAGCTGGTCGAATGGCAAAGTCGGTATGGCAGGCTCCTCTTATGTAGGGATGACACAGTGGCTCGCGGCAACCCAGAATCCTCCGCATTTACGCTGCATTGTACCGACGATGACAGCCTCCAACTATCATGAAGGCGTCAGCTATCGGAGCGGTGCGCTCGATTTCGGAACAAGCATGTTCTGGCATCTTGCGGTCATCGGCCAACATTTCTTGACGAGAGAAATTGATAAGGGAGAGGCTTCGCCGGAAGTGCTGGAGAAGTTAACGAGCTCGCTTTTCAACATAGAAGAAGTTATGAAATCACGGCCGCTTGCGGCGGTTTCGCCGCTGGATGAGGCGGTGCATTGGTATAAAACATGGCTGGATCATCCGTCCTATGACGAGTACTGGAAAGCGATCGCACCTAAAGAATATTACCCATCCATGAACGATATCGCCGTTTTCAACATCGGAGCCTGGTTCGATATTTTCCTGGGCGGGACGATTGAGAACTATACGGGTATGGCCCGGAAGCAAGGCGCGAAGGGATCCGCAGGCAACCGTCTGCTAGTCGGGCCGTGGAGCCATGCCGAGTTCAGCGGAAGATTTGCGGAAATGGATTTTGGCTTAACGGCTTCTGCCTATGCGGCGAATTTGGGCGTCAAGATCAAACGCTTCTTCGACTACTGGCTGAAGGATGAGCAGAACGGCATCGACAGTGAACCGCCTGTTGAAGTTTTCGTGATGGGTGAGAATGTCTGGAAAACGGCGGAGAGCTATCCGCTACAGGAAACGGAGTGGACGAAGTTTTACTTCCACAGCGGCGGATCTGCAAACACACTAAAGGGTGACGGAGCTTTGGACACAAGCGCTCCGGAAACGGAGCCGGAGGATGTCTATCTCTTTGATCCCCGCAACCCGGTTCCTACTGTCGGCGGAAACACGCTGCTCCTGGGCTACAATATCAACTACAATGTCGGCCCGAAGGATCAGAGAGAGATTGAAGGCCGTTCGGATGTGTTGTGCTACAGCAGTGAAGTGTTAAGCGGACCACTCGAAATTATCGGACCGGTGAAGTCGGTGCTTTACGCCTCATCTTCCGCGAAGGATACGGACTGGACGGTTAAATTGGTTGACGTTCATCCCGATGGCCGCGCCTTCTATGTAATGGAAGGCATTTTGCGGGCCCGTTACCACAGATCGCTGGAGCAGGCTGAGCTGTTGGAGCCGGGTAAGGTGTATCCATTCGAAATCGACTTGTGGTCAACTGCGCATGTATTCAAGGCCGGTCACAAAGTTAGAGTCGAGATCTCCAGCAGCAACTTCCCAAGGTACGATGTCAATACGAACACCGGCGGCAATTTTGCCGAGGACCGATATGAAGATATGGTGCACGCGGTCAACACAATCTATCACACAGAGGAGTACCCAAGCCATATCGTTCTTCCGGTAATCCCTAGGTCATAAACGGCGTTGCGCAGCCTCCCGCGCTTCGGCGGCTGCGTTATTATGCCACTGGAGCTGCTGGGCGAACGATAAGATGGATTTGCCGGAGTCGTTCCTGGAAGCTGCACGCGGGTTAATCACCGGAGATTATATAAATAAAAACTTATTATTAAAGGGGAGGAAGTAACAGTGTCAAGAAAAGCTTTGTTTATGCTTGTGAGTGTGGTTTTGGTTTTCACGTTAGTGTTAAGTGCCTGCGGCAATAACTCAAACAATGAAGAGGCTTCCACAGGAGCGGCACAGAATGAGCCGGCAGAGGTACCGGCAGCAAGTGAAGAACCTGCCGCTGAAGAACCGGCTGCGAGTAAGGAGCCGTCACAGAGTGAAGCTGCTGAAGGCGAATTGAGAAGTACAGGTCCTAAAGGCGAGAAAGCAACTGCAGCCACGGAGCTGCATCTCACCGATGAAGAGATCGCAAAGGTCAAGGAAGGCAAGTACACGGCTGCCATTGTCATGCACTATGGCGGCAATGACTGGGCTTCCCTGCAAATCCAAGGCTTGAGAGACAGATTTGCCGAGCTTGGCATTGAAGTAGTGGCTGAAACTGACGCGCAGTTCAAAGCGGAGAAGCAGGCCTCTGATATCGAAACCGTTCTGGCGAGAAATCCGGACATTATCGTAAGTATTCCTGTCGATCCCGTTGTAACGGCTCCAGCTTTCAAGAAAGCGGCGGAACAAGGCGTGAAGCTTGTATTTATGGATAACGTACCAAACGGACTAGAGGCTGGAAAGGACTATGTAAGTATCGTTACCGGCGACAACTATGGCAACGGCATTGAATCGGCCGAAATGATGGCGGAAGCGATGGGCGGCAAAGGCAAAGTCGCCATGCTCTATTATGATGCTAACTTCTTTGTTTCCAATCAGCGCGACCAAGGCTTCGAAGAGACAATGAGAGAGAAATATCCGGACATCGAAATTGTAGCCAAAGAAGGCTTCGCGGATGTGAACAAGGCAACCGATGTGGCTGACGCGATTCTGTTGAAGAATCCGGATCTGGTAGGCCTGTATTCCTCGTGGGATGTACCGCTTGAGGGCATCGCCGCCAAAACCAAAGGCAGCAATATGGTTATGACTGCGCCGGGCATGAGCTCCAGTGCGGCAATGATCATGGCGCAAGGCGGCTCGATCAAAGGCATCAGCGCCCAGTTCCCGTACGAGCACGGAATCGCTGAAGCTACTGTTGCAGCGTACAGCCTGCTTGGGAAAACGGCACCTGACTTCATTGTTGTGCCGACAGCCAAAGTAACCAAAGACAACTTGCTGGAATACTACGAGAGAGTATATAGAAAAGCACCGCCGCAAGAGATGGTGGACTTTATCAATAAGTAATTCGTTGCCGGCAGCCTGTTGAGCGATCAACAGGCTGTTTTTTTGATGCCTTTCCCCCGCCGAATATTCAACTCTTGGTGAATAGATCAGCCTCCCTGCTTTCTCTTATACACCCGCTCCGGCCTTCCGACCGTTCCGTAGGAAATGTCGGTAACAAGTTCGCCTTTGGCGACAAAGTATTCCAGGTAGCGGCGGGCGGTTGTACGGCTGAAGCCGGCCTGCTTGCCCAGCTCCTCCGCCGTCAGCACCTCCGGGCCATCCTGGATAAAGGAGAGAATCTTCTCGCTGGTGATCTTGTCGATGCCTTTGGGAAGGTAAGTATCCTTGTCCGCCCTATCGCTGTTCCCCCACAATAACTGGTCTATGCCCTCCTGGTCCACTTGCTTGTTCGCTCCGCCCAGCAGCGTCATCTGCTGATGATATTTTTGATAAGACTTCAGCTTTTCCTGGAAACGCTCGAACACCACCGGCTTGATCATAAAATCGTATACACCGCCGCGGATCGCTTCTCTCACCGTATCAAATTCCTTGGTCGCCGTAATGATGATGACATCCGTTAACGGATTGTTTTTCTGGATATAATGCAGCAGATGAAGACCGTTCATATCCGGGAAATACAGATCCAAAAGAACGAGATCCGGCGCCAGGATTTCCAAATGCTCATGCGCTTGCTGTTCGTCGGTTGCGATGCCGACCACTTCAAAGCTTTCTACCTTTTCCACAAAACGGCGGTTAATCTGCGCGATCCGAAGATCATCCTCGATAATCAACACTCGAATCATAGCCCTTATCCCCTTTCTTTTGAAATCATTACAATAAATATCGCTCCCCCCTGCGGGCGGGAGTGAAAGCTGATCGTTCCACGCAGCTGCTGCACAGCCTGCTGGACAATGGCAAGACCAAATCCCCGGTCGGACTCCTGCTTCGTGGAAAAGCCAACCTCGAAAAGACGGTCTGCGACGTCCTCCGCGATGCCAGCTCCGTTGTCTTCAACCTCAATGATTAAATCTTCTCCTATATCGGTCAAAACAACCTTTACTTTTTTATGGTCGACGTCTGCGGCAAGCACAGCCTCCAATGCGTTATCGATTAAATTGCCGATGATCGTGACGAGATGGATACGGTTCACATGATTCGGGATATCTTTAAACGTGCTCTCTTTATCGATTTCCAATTCGACTTTCAGCTCATTGGCCCGGTTAAACTTTCCGATCAGAAATCCACCCAGCATCGGGTCCGGAATTTCTTGCAGGATGAAATGAATCAGGCTCTGATGAACATCTGTTTCATGAGTAATCAGGTCCATAGCCTCCTGGTAGGATTCCAATTGAATAAGCCCATATATCGTATACAGCTTATTCGAATACTCATGCGTCTGTGAACGCAGCGCTTCGGCATACCGTTTCACCTGCGTGAGCTCCTCCGTGATCCGAAGCAGCTCGGATTTGTTGCGGAAGCTGGATACCGCTCCAATCACCTGCTGCTGATGGTCAAGAATCGGGATACGGTTGACAACAACGGCGCTGTCGTTAATGACCATTTCCTGATCGAATTGCGCTTCCCCCGATTGGATGACCTCGAACAGCCGGGTTTCCGGCAAAACATCGAAAATATACCTGCCGGTAATCTCTTTCTCCTCAAGCGGATCCAATAATTTTGAAGCCGTTTGATTGATCAGTGTAATGGTACCTTCACGGTTAATGGCGATGATCCCTTCATGAATGGTTTCCAGAATGGCTCGCTTCTCTTGATATAACAAGCCGATTTCCTTGGGCTCCAGGCCAAAGATCGACCGCTTGACGCTGTTAGCGATTGCTATTGCCCCTGCGCAGCCGATCACAAGTGCAACGGCCGCAACAAAGATCATCGTGTTCCGGTACGTCCCCGCCGTCTCACGAATGTCTTCCATCAGGATCCCGACCGATACAATGCCGATCACTTGATCATGATCATCGAAGATCGGCGTTTTCCCCCGCAAGGACAGTCCCATTGAGCCCACCGCCTCGGAAATAATCGATTCGCCCCTTAACACCGGACCGTTATCTCCGCCCACCATTTCCTTGCCGATCCGCTCCGGGATCGGATGCGAATAACGGATGCCTTCACGGTTGCCGACGACAATAAATTCCGCGTCCGTCTCAAGCCGTATTTCCTCCACAATCGGCTGAATGATTGCGGATGGATCCGGCGCCGCAAACGCATCCTGGATATCATCCATAGCCGCCACCGTTTTTGCTATTTTCAGCGCGGAAGACCCGACATTCCCTTTTAAGGTATTCACCAGCATTCGTTCAAATGAGAAGGTTAACACAATGATGATAATAAATAATAAGGTGCCGATCAGTAATATCAGCCGGGTCTGTAATCGCATACAAAAATCTCCTTGCTCTTTGTTGCCAACTGAATTGCATAGATATGCAATTCACAAGTTGCAATAAAGTTGTCGAATGATGGCATTATCCTATATTGTATGCTACTTGCAACGCTAAACATAGCCCTTATGGCCATTTGGGCCCGTGATTTTTATGAACAAAATTCACTTTATGATTATTTTTTAACTTATGTTGTTATTCTTCTCAATTGAATTACAGGGTGCTAGTATAAAACAACAAGTTAAGTAAGCGTTTCCATTAAACGCTTACAATCTTCACGTTACATTATTAAAGGAGGATTATAACAATGGGGTTCAAAACAAAAAGCTGGAAAACGATTTTGATAACTTCAGCCGTTACCGTTAGCCTTAGTGCACTCACAGCCTGTGGCTCATCGAGCAGCGGCGGCTCTGCCGCGGCGGACTATCCGACGAAGCCGATCGTTGTGACAGCGCCGTCTGGCGCAGGCGGCGGATGGGATAAGACGGCAAGATCCCTCATCAAGGTATTGGATGAAACAGATCTCGTCGAGCAGACGATGACGGTAGAGAACAAACCCGGCGGCGGCGGCGTTGTCTTCCTCGCTGAATATGTGACCAAAGACAAGGATGATCCTTACAAACTGTTTGTCAGCTCACCGCCTCTGCTCATCAATAATTTGAAGAAGGAAGGAAACAGCCCTTACGGCTATAAGGATGTCACGCCTTTGGCTCAGCTGACCAGGGATTACGGGGCCATCGCGGTTGCCGCTGATTCCAAATACAATGATATCCAATCGCTGATCGACGATATTAAGGCCGACCCTACGAAAGTTACGCTTGCAGGAGGATCAGCACCGGGGTCCATGGACCATCTGATCAGCATCCTGCCGGCATTTAACCAAGGCGTCGATCCGAAAACGATCAAGTACCTGTCTTATGACGGCGGAGGCGAAGCCATTGCCGCGCTGCTCGGTAAAAATGCAGATGCCATTGGAACCGATATTTCTTCCCTCGGCAGCTACCTGAAATCCGGCGATATCAAAATTCTTGCTGTCACATCAAATGAACGTCTTGGCGGCGATTTTACAGATGTGCCAACGTTGAAAGAGAGCGGTATCGACGCTGAGTTCACGATCTGGCGGGGTGTGCTTGGACCTAAGAATATGACTGAAGAACAGGTCGCATTCTGGGATGAAACCTTAAAGTCCCTCTCTGAGCATGAGACTTGGAAAAAAGAGCTCGAAGCGAACGCTTGGGAGAGCGAATATAAAAATGCCGCCGATTTCACAGCATTCCTAGAAGAACAGGAAACTGTCGTCCAGGAGCTGTTAACAGCACTGGGCATGCAAAAATAAATCTCACACACCGGGGGAAGCTTTCCTTCCCCTTTCTTTCTTTCGCAGACGGACTTCCCGCTTCTGGCGGGGACAAAAGTTCGTTCGCATTTGCTTATCCCCAGGAGGTGCACAACATTGAATAAAGTGTTCGACAGATACGCCAGCTTTATATTTTTCCTGCTTGGAGTCGGATTCATGTGGATGAGCACGACCATCAGCGCTTCCGCTTACGGCAGTACGGTTGGACCGAATATTTTTCCGTTTGGCCTAGGCGCGCTGCTTGTCCTTTTAAGCATCCGTTTGTTCTATGAGGTGTTAAAGTCCAAGGACCAACAAACCAAAGGTGAAAAGCTCGATTATAAAAAGTTCCTGCTCATCTTCACGGCTGCCGCTTTATACGCTATCTTTTTTGAATATATCGGTTATATCATCGGCACCTTCCTCTTCCTCCTGTTCAGCTTCCAAGTGCTCGAACGGGGAAAAATAGTGAAATCGCTTATTATTTCCGGCTTATTCTCAGTCGGCGTTTATGTTATATTCGTCGTCATTCTGGAAGGCTCAATGCCGGGCTTTCCGTCCTGGTTATCGTGATTATAGGAGGTACATGAATGGACACATTACAATATCTCGCAGACGGCTTCTCCACCGCTCTCCAATGGCATAACCTGCTATTTGCTTTCATAGGGGTGTTAATCGGTACGGCTGTAGGGGTACTTCCAGGCATCGGCCCGATGAGCGGTGTCGCACTGCTGATACCTATAACGGCATCCATTACCGGGGGATTAGGCCCGGAGGCTGCAGCTACCAGCTCCATCATTCTGCTGGCAGGCGTTTATTACGGAGCGATGTATGGCGGATCAACCACCTCCATCTTGCTGAATACACCGGGAGAATCCTCCTCTGTCGTTACCACCTTGGACGGCTATCAAATGGCACGGCAAGGAAGAGCAGGCCCGGCTCTGGCGATCGCGGCAATCGGTTCTTTCATTGCGGGGTTATTCGCGCTCGCCATGCTCATTATATTAGCGAAGCCACTGTCGAATGTTGCTATTATGTTCGGACCGGCGGATTATTTTTCCTTAATGCTGCTGGGCCTTTGCGCAGTGAGCGGCTTGGCCGGTAAATCAATTACAAAAGCGCTGATTATGACCATATTCGGATTGCTGTTAGCTACGATCGGCATGGATACCGTATCCGGTGTCGCACGATTCACTTTTGATATTCCGGTACTCTATTCCGGGCTTGAATTCTTGACCGTTGCCGTCGGTTTGTTCGCTTTAGGTGAGGTGTTCAAGACCATATTGGAGAACGACTACGGCGGCGGCAGGATCGCCAAGATCGGACGCATTCTCCCGACGAAGCAGGATATGAAGGATAGCGCCGGGCCGATTGCCCGGGGTTCCCTATTGGGCTTCTTCATCGGCATTCTGCCTGGCGCAGGCGCTACATTAGCCTCCTTCTTCAGTTACATTACGGAAAAGAAAATCAGCAAGAAGCCCGAAACGTTCGGTAAAGGTAACATCGCCGGCGTTGCGGCTCCTGAATCCGCCAATAATGCTGCATCCGGCGGGGCGATGATCCCATTGCTGACGCTGGGCATACCGGGTTCAGGCACGACGGCTATCCTAATGGGCGCCCTGATCATGTATAACATCCAACCAGGCCCGTTGTTATTTGACGAGCATCCGCAAGTGGCTTGGGGATTGATCGCCAGTATGCTAATCGGTAATCTCATGCTGCTTGTACTTAATATGCCGCTCATCAAAGTATTTGCTAAAGTCATTGCAACACCGCCGAAATATTTGATTCCGATCATTGTCGCAATTTCCATCTTCGGTGTGTATGCCGTTCAGGTACAGCGGTTCGATCTCCTGCTGCTCCTTGGTTGCGGGGTTGCCGGTTTCTTTCTGACACGCAATGACTATCCTTTGGCACCGCTGGTGCTCGGCTTGGTTCTTGGACCGATGATAGAAAATAATATGCGCCGGGCACTGACGACCTCCAACGGTGATTTTATGATTTTCCTGCAAAAGCCCTTGTCCGCTGTATTCTTAATCATCGCATTGCTCTGGCTGATCGTTCCGATCTTGATGAAAAAACGCGGAAAGCAGGTTGTCATCAACGAGGAAGGTTAACAGGCAGCCCTAACGATTACATTTGATGGAGGTGGCAGCCATGGATAACAATAGACTCGGCGGAAAAAGCATCATTCTCAGGCTGGAAATGAATACGAACGAAATCAAATTCGGCCAGGTCGCTTCCGCGATCTTCGAAGCCGGCGGCGATATTGTCGCCATCGACGTTATTCAGACAAGCCAAAATATGACGGTTCGCGACATCACCATAACGGTAACCGATACTGTCGATATCGGCATTATAACGGAATCAGTGAGGAGCTTGAACGGTGTCCGGCTGGTTAATATCTCTGACCGCACGTTCCTGCTGCATCTCGGAGGCAAGATCGAGACCAGACCGAAAACGCCGATCCAAAACCGCGATGACCTCTCTCGCGTGTACACGCCGGATGTAGCGCGCGTATGCATGGCCATTCACGAGGAACCGAGAAAGGCCTTCACCTTAACGGTTAAGCGAAATACCGTTGCGGTCATTTCCGATGGCAGCGCCGTCTTGGGACTCGGCAATATCGGTCCCTATGCGGCCATGCCGGTGATGGAAGGCAAGTCGATGCTGTTCAAGCAATTCGCGGACGTTGATTCCTTTCCAATCTGCCTGGATACCCAGGACACGGAGCAGATTATCGCTGCGATTAAAGCGATTGCCCCTGGCTTTGGCGGCATCAACCTGGAGGATATTTCATCGCCCCGCTGCTTTGAGATTGAGCGGAGGCTGCGTGAGGAGCTCGATATCCCCGTCTTCCACGATGATCAGCATGGTACAGCGGTCGTCTTGTATGCCGCTTTGATCAATGCGTTGAAAATTGTTCACAAATCGATCGATGAGATCAAAGTCGTCATATGCGGAATTGGGGCTGCCGGCATTGCCTGCAGCAAGATTCTTTTGTCCGCGGGCATCAAAGAAATCATCGGCGTGGATCGGAATGGCGCTCTCTCCGCCGGCAAAAACTATGAAAACAGCATGTGGCAGTGGTATGCCGAGCATACAAATCCCAATCGCATAGAGGGCTCTTTGCAGGAAGTGATTCAGGGCGCCGACGTCTTCATCGGTCTCTCTGCCGGCGGGCTGCTCCGCCGGGAGGATGTGATGACAATGGCAGATGACCCGATCGTGTTTGCGATGGCCAATCCGACACCGGAGATCAAGCCGGAAGAAGTGGAGGATATCGCCGCGGTTATCGCTACCGGGCGTTCCGACTATCCGAATCAAATTAACAATGTGTTGTGCTTCCCGGGCATTTTCCGCGGTGCGCTGGACTGCAGAGCCTCGACGATTAATGAAGAGATGAAACTGGCCGCCGCAGAGGCAATCGCCTCTGCCATCTCGGATGAGGAACGAAACCGGCTCTATATTATTCCGAGCGTCTTCAATCAGCAGGTCGTGAAAGCGATCCGCGATCTCGTCATCAAAGCGGCCATAAAGACCGGCGTCGCCCGCCGGATCCCCCGAGAGTACAGATGATAGGCTAGGACTTATTATTCATGAACGGAGGTCATCCTATGAGTGCTGGAATCCGCGCTATTGTTGATATTAATCAAACGGCAGCCCGTTTCAAGTCAAGCATCGTGCTCCGCATTAATGATGCCAAATTTGTCGATGCCAAGAGCATCCTCGGCTTAAGCCTCACGCTGTACCAAACGGATGAATACCGGCTTGAAATTCATGGCCCCGATGAGGTCGAAGCCAAATCCGCGATGCTCGAGGTGTTTAACAAACATCATCTGCATGTTGAAGTCAACTGAAAATAGCAGTGATCATCACTGGCTTTCCGGCCGCTTCAAATGATGATCGCCGCACCGCCCCCGTGTCGTATGGACACGGGGACTTGTATTTGTATGGACATGCACAGGGGGATGAAAGATGCCAGTTATACTGCTTATCGTCGTTAATGTTATCGTACCTGTATTTATTCTGATCGGTGCTGGTGTACTGCTGCATCGTAAATATCATTTTGACCTGAATACCCTCTCGAAAATATCGACAAACTTTCTCATGCCCGCTGTCGGGTTTGTTAATATTTATCAGAGCAACATCGAAGGCCGTGTCCTCTCCGGCATGATCGGATTTTTAGTGCTGCAAAATGTGGCTTTAATGCTTATCAGCGCTGCCGCCGCAAGATCACTGAAGCTGGAACGCGGGCTGGCCGCTACCTTTAAAAACAGTATCGTTCTCAATAATTCCGGCAACTTCGGCCTCCCGGTCAGCCAGCTGGTGTTCCATAATAATCCGCTTGGCCTGTCGATTCAAGTGATGGCTACAATTTTTCAAACCTTCGTTACCGCTACGTACGGGCTGCTGAACTCGGTATTGGTGAAGAGCACAAACCAAGGGGCAAAAATACTGCTCGAGCTGCTAAAGCTCCCTATTATTTATGCGCTATTGTTGGGGATCATACTGCAAACATTGAATGTGGCCATCCCGACGTTTCTATGGAAGCCGATCGAGAATGTATCCCATGCGTTCATCGCGATTGCACTGCTTACGCTCGGAGCACAGATCGCTTATTTGAAAATTACCCGGCCTTCACTGCCGCTTATTGTTGGCACGATCGGCCGGCTGGTTGTCTCACCGATTGTTGCTTTCCTGATCATCACGATGCTGCAGCTGGAAGGAACAACCGCCCAAGCCTTATTTATCGCAAGCTCTTATCCCGCTTCCAGAAATACCGCGCTGTTTGCTTTGGAATATAACAACCATCCCGACTACGCGGCACAAGCGGTTCTTATCACGACCATACTGAGCTGCATCACCGTCACTTCGATTGTATATATTTCGAAAATCTTATTTTAATCCTAGGCAAACACCCTATCCAGCACGCGGGAATATGATGGCATTAGAACGTTTTCAAGAAGGAGTGTGTTCGATGACCGGATTAGACCGCCATTATTTTGCCCGCGGCAACACCGCGCGCGGAGTTCATTTTCTATACGACTCGGCCTTTCAAGGATTACACAAAATCTTTCTGCTGGAGGGTCCCCAAGGAACGGGAAAATCAACCGTAATCAGCCGGCTGGCCGATGAAATGATGAATCAGGGCTTCAATGTGCAATTGTTCCATTCTCCTTTAAACCCCGAAACGCTAGATGCGATGATCATCGCCAGCCTGAAGATTGGTTTCGCTGACGGGCGAACCTGCGAGGGCTTATCGTCTGTGAAGGATGTGGAAATTGCCCGGATTGACTTCACGCAGGCTGTGGATGACAATCCGTTCTCCGAACAAGAGCAGCAGGAGATCGAATCACTGCGCGGGCAACTGCTTCATGCTTATTCGAAAGCATACGATACATTCGCAACCGCACTGCGGATTCACGACGACCTGGAGGACATCTACATTAACAAAATGGATTTTCACAAGGCGGATCAGATTGGCCAGGAGCTGGCGGGCAGTCTCTTCGGCAATCAGACGTTGAACAAGGAGGCGGTCACTCGCCACCTCTTCTTCGGAGCAGCCACCCCCAAAGGAGCCGTCGACCATATCCAGAATCTAACCGCCGGCCTGCAGCGGCGGATCTTTATTAAGGGACGCCCCGGCTCGGGAAAATCGACCATGCTCAAGCGTATTGCAGCGGCAGCCGCAAAAAGAGGTTTTGACGTTGAAATCTTTCATTGCGGCTTCGATCCGAACAGCCTGGATATGCTGACCTTTCCCCAACTGAGCGCTGCCATCTTTGACAGTACCGCACCTCACGAATACTTCCCTGACCGGACCGGCGATGAGATCCTCGATATGTATGAACATGTTATAGAGCCAGGAACCGATGAACGATATGCCTCCGAATTAGCCCCCATACAAAAGCAATATTCACTGAAAATGAAAGAAGCCGCTTCCTATTTGGCTGAGGCCCAGGAGATCGATTCCCGTATCAGAGGTTACTATACCGCTGTAACAGATTTCTCCCGCATTGATCGCTTGTATCGTCAGCTGTTCAGCGAGATCGATGAACGGATCCGCCAAGCCCAGCGCAGCATTTAATATCATGAGAAGGCCGTCCGCCTGGACGGCCTCCTTTTTATCTTATCATCTGGGGTGTAAAATCCCAGTGTGAATTTGGAGCAAGATAGCCGCGTATGCTCGCTAGCGGTACCGTTAAGGGTTCATACTGGTTCGCAGAGCTGCAGCAAACAGAAAAGAGAGCCGTTAGGCTCCCTTTAATCGACAATGTTTATTTTATAAATCTTGCATCGAATAAACCGATTTGTGAATCAATATAGTTTTCACCTGAAGATGAAAATTGGAACGTTATTTTATTTGCATTCTTAATATCAATATTTATATCTTCAGGGAAGCCACCTGCAACAATGCGCTTTTCTAAAACTATTTTCTCATCTAATAAAATCGTCAATTTTAACTCTCTAGTTGTATTCTTATATTCATCTGTTAAACCAAACTTGGACTTAAAAGACTTGTACTGACTATTTAGAGGGAATTCAATTTTATTCCATGAATTCTTTGTATTGGTGTCATCTAAAAACATTGTAATAAAACTACTATACTCTTGTCCTGTATTATCTTTAATTACATCAGTAGTATTATATTCATACGTAGCGCCATGTCCGTAATAGCCTTCTTGATAGTTCATATACTCAATGCCATTACCGGGATAAACAGCAGTTTCTTCTTCAGTTTCACCAATCCAAACGGCTTGATTTTTAGAGTCCCATTTAACTTGTTGTCCAAGCGATTCCGATACAAATCGCAGTGGAACAAATGTAGTTCCTTTGTATATAAACGGCTGCTCGTTTGGAGTTTTTGATACTTTATTGATCTTGATATCCTTAACATTATAGAATACCTCGATCATGGATCCGCTTGCAGCAAAAACAGCAGATCCGGAGACTAATGAACCGATTAATAACCCTGCAACTAATCCCTTTACCTTGTCTCTTTTCAAAATGACATCTCCTCTATAAAATATTCCGCTTTGGGTATATTTCTATATCGGAAAATTAATCCAGTTACTTTAGAGCTAATAAATAAATTCACTTTTTTGGGAAATCACGAAGTCTTTTGACCTAACACCCTCTCTCGCTCCATACTTTTATCCTATCTACACACGATAGGCAGACCTACCCTGAGGTAAAGTCCGCCATATTCGTTTCCTATGATTCACTATGTGACTGCAATGTTCCGCCAGCCGCCGAAGGATGTGATGTCCTCCGCCCCGGCTTCCGCATAACCTTCGCAGATGAATCCTGGCACCTCGGAACCGTCTTCGAGCTCAACCTTGCCGATGCCCAGCGGCGCCGGGATTAATGCGGCAAAAGCCCCAAACCGGTGAAGCGGCATCTCCCAAACTTCCAGCTGAATAGCCTCCCCGCCCGACTGCTTCTTAATTAAGCCCGGCTTCGCAGGAACAGTCGGCAGCTTCACCATCTGATACTTGGCTGCCGTAGCCGCTTCGCGGACAAACTGCGCGCCGTGCTCCACCATTTGCTTCTCCAGGGGGAACCCGCGCATATGCAAGCCGCACACAGCAACTAAGGTCGTTTCTTTAGCTGATGATCCCTTTGCCGAGTCCGCAGTATTCGCGAACAAATCTGCAGCGCCGCAGATCAAATCTTCATTCTCCGCCAGCGCAAACAGGGTAATACCGAACGGGACGTCTGCCGCCGCCTCTCCGGCCGGCACAGCAACCGCGCATAGATCCAGCAGATTGCAATGATTCGTATAACGCCCCATGTCGCTGTTGGTGCGAATCGGATCGAGCCGCACCTGATCACGGGTCCATGTACCTCCGCAGGTCGGCATGACCAGCACGGCGTTTTGCAGCAGATTTCTTGCCGCCAGCTTATACTCCTGAAGCTTATGCATCGCCCGAAATACCGAAGCGGCATCATACTTCTCCGAAGCGCCTGAACGCAGGATCTGCTCCGTTACAGGGAATACGTCTCCTGGATGAGATTCCACAAATTCGCTCAAATCCGCCCAACGCTCGGCAACCCACGGACCATCATAGAGGATGGAAGCGGCTTGCGAGAATAAATCATAATCGATATATTCAATCGGCAGATTCATCGTTTCCAATCGCTTTACAGCCATAAGCCAAGCCTGACGGTATTTCTCGGCATAGGGACCGTAAAATTCAGGGGATTCCTTTGGCAGGCAAAGCTTGTGAGGCAGCCTGGAATGTGTGCGCGGAAGGCTGCGTGACCAAGGGTCTGCCGTGTCAACTCCGCGGGCAATCACATCCACCGAGAGCGCATCCTCCAAGGAGTGGGTAAACACTGTGACACAATCAAGGCTAGCGCAAGCGGGGACGACCCCTTTTGTAGGCCAAGCCCCCAGGCTTGGTTTATACCCGATAAGCTTATTCAGCGCAGCGGGCACACGGCCCGACCCCGCCGTATCCGTACCAAAGGCAAAGGACGCATGGCCGCGCGCCACGGCAACGGCTGAGCCGGAGCTGGAGCCTCCGCTGATCAGCTCTGGCCGCAGGGCGTTGCGGGTTTCACCGTAAGGGCTTCTCGTCCCTACAAGCCCGGTTGCAAATTGGTCCAGATTCGTCTTGCCGACCGGTATCGCCCCGGCGGCAATCATGCGTTCCACAACCGAAGCATGGTCATTTGGCGTATTAGCAAACTCCGGACAGGCTGCCGTTGTCGGTACGCCGGCCAAATCGATATTGTCCTTGATGGCAAACGGAATCCCCCATAACGGAAGACTAACCGGGTCTGTGGTCTTCAGCCGGTCCAAATAAGGCTGCATCCGTTCCATTGCAGGCGGTGTAATCCAAATATTCATCTCAACATCTTCACTGGCACGATGAATGATTTCGCTGATGATCTCCTCAGGTGTAATAGCCCGTTTCATATACATCTCCCGCAGCCATTGAATGGATAATGCTTGCGGGATTTCTACTGTTTTCATCGTTGCGGCACCTCCTCAACAGGTCTCATTTCATGCAGCTTTACAGCCAAGTGCAGTTGGAGCATCTCGTCCCCATGGTCAATATTAATCCGCAAAATCTCGCATGCGCGCTCCACCCGGTAGGTTACCGTATTATAATGGGCGAACATCTCCAAAGCCGTCTTTTTGACATTTTTGTTATGCTTGAAATAAATCTTTAATGTATCGAGCAAAAAGGTATTATGCTTCAGGTCATACGTGAGCAGCGGCAGGATGTACCGGTTCCGGAATTCCCTAACCTCTTCACTCTCCGGCAAAAGATAGAGCAGCTGGAATACGCCAAGCTGTTTATCATCAATAAAGGGCTCCTTAAAATCGCATATGGAGCTAATGTAGTGGATCTTTTTAGCTTGGCTGTAGCTCCCGCTTACTTTATCCGGCCGCTCGACCCGGTTCCCGAGGCAAATCGAAAGCTGCTCGTCGCCTAAAAAAACAGTCCTAAGATCGGACATGATCATATCTAAGCTTGCATGGATTTGTTCTTCCGAGGGGACGGAGAAAAGCAGTACCAATTCCCCTTCCAACAGCGTAACATGGCTCTCTTTGCAGAAGGATTTGGTCCGCAGCCGCTTAACGGCTTGCTGCAGCTGCTTGGTTTTCGGCTTGGCTTGATGCCAGCGCACCAATCCTGCGTACAGGCTGCGGCCCTCTTCGATGGGGCAGCCGCAGGCTTCCCCTCTTAATTTGAGATCCTCTGTCGTTACGATCCGGCCCGATATCCAGTCTTGAAGAAACTGGTCGATATATTTGGACTCCACTTCCTTGCGGGCATTGGCATTGATCATCTCCAGTCCGACCAGGATGCCGACACGGTCAATCGTCAGCTGGTCAACGACGGAGTGCTCCTGACTCCATTCCAGAAGCATCAGCAGGCACTTGTTATGCTGTTTGTCGTTGACAGCCGAGATATATACGCGTATTCTGCGCTCGCCTATGGTGATGAAGCTGACGCCCAGATTAATATCATCCCGCAGCTGCGGCCATAAGGCGGGGTCATCCATCAGCTCCCCGATCTGTATGGCTTGCGGAGACAGAAATACATGATCCGAATCATCAAGAAGAATAATCGGATTGTTCAACATTTCATCCAGGGTTTTCAGAAATTCTTCGATCCCCTTACCGTTGATCAACTGTTGAGACAGCTTTTGGAAACGGCTCTGCAATAGCGACAATTCTCTTGCTTCCTGTACGAGAACCCGCTCCATAATATCCCGGACCACATCGGAGAATGCAGTGGTTGACGGCAGCTCGAAAATGGGAAAATCCAACTGGTCCGCCAGCTCAAGCGCCCGCTTCGGAATGCTGTCGATGAATCGTTTCGTCTTGATGCCAAGAGCGGCCACGCCTTTTGCAGCCAGCTGCGGGATAATATCGGCAATCACTTCCGGCTGATCGCGAAACGGGAATCCGCTTGTGATCAAGAACTCGCCCGGCCTTACCCAATCGATGACATCCGGCACTTCCATGACATTCACGCGCGTAATCGCACGCTGCATTCCATTTGCCCCAGCCAGCACCACAGCTTCCTCAAAGTAAGGGATCAATAAAATATCCCCGCATGTGAAGCCGATCTTATTGTTTGTCACCATAGCAGAAATGGCAGCTTACTTCAGCTTTGCGGAATAAACATCATCCACAAGCGTCGTATTAAAAAACGAATTCGGCGGAACAGCCTCTTCTACAGGCAGGAAAATACTGATCTGCTCCGACGCGGTCACATCGTCATTCGCAACAGAATGCACCACTCCAGCTGGGACATGGAAGGTGTCTCCGGCTTTGTACGACTTCCATTCCCCATTGCAAAGCAGCTTCACTTTGCCTACGGTAATATGAATGATCTCCGCCACATCATGATAATGCGGCAGCACTTGCCCGCCCACATCAATACGCTCCCACAAAATGGAGCTTGTTCGAAAACCCATGGCATCGGCTTGCTCCGCGGATACGATCTCACGGTGATATAAGTGAATATGATTCGGCATCAATTCCCAGGTCATGCTCTCTGCTGTAATTACACTCGTTTCTTTGGCTGTTATCATCTTGTCGTTCCTCCCGGGTTCATTATCTATTGTGTATGAGTCATTACGAATTTAATGGCGGAATATAACTGCAACAGGACCGCCGCCGGCAGGCCCTTGATGCTCCGCGCCGCCGGAGACATAGATCATCGGGTCACCGCATACGGATGCAAGAACGCCGCCCACGACAGCGCGCGCATGACGGGTATGGTTAATATCCGAGTCGTTCAGCATCGTGTGCCTCCGATCCCGGACATACCCTGTCGGATCGGCTTCCGCCTTGGCTAACACCTGCACAATTTCAGCATCGCTATGCTGCTCGATGAGCCTTCTAAGCGCGTCTGCATCAATGGCGTCCTTCATCACGTCATGAGCGATAAACAGCGGGCCTTCCGCATGAGAAGAGTTGCCAAATACGATCACTTCACAGTAATTGAGCTCACTGCCTGCAGATGTGGAGGCCACGCCGCTGTATTTCTCCCAATTATGGCAAATATCAGCCTCCTCGAGCGATGCCCGGTCGACCTCATCAAGCGCAACCGCAACACCGAGCGCTGAGGCGCCCCTTGAGTAGCCCATCGATTTGTACGTATCCTCGGTGACTACGGCCTCTCCTCTGCTGTAGGCGTCAAGGATATCATCCGCGGTCAATAAAGGGCATTTAATCTGCACAAAATGAACATCTGCTTTGTCTTCAATACCCGCTTCCCGAATCGCGCGGTTAACCGCATCGGCAACCTGTTCCACCTGGGCCAGGCGGCCGATTTGCTCCGGCAGGAAGGCCGGTGTCTTGGCAACGCCGATCGCTAATGCTTTGCCATTGCTCTGCGGCTTAGCTGCCCCCGTTCCCTCGGAACGGCTCACTACAGTCAAGTGAGGACTCAAGATCCCTTCCGTACCCCCGGACATCACATACGAGATACGGGAAGCGGCTTCCCCTGCCAGTCCGGCAAAGAAGTCGCTGAGCACACGTACCGCATAACCCCGGGTAAAATCATTCACACATCCATTACCTTCCGTTTTGCCGATGACGGCGACCACTTCATGAGGATCAATGCCGCCATTCTCCACTTGCTGCCGAAGTGCCGCCACATCGCTCGGCGAGGCGCTTGGCACGCGTACAACCGAACATCTCATACCTCATCCACCCTTTGCCAGAAAATAAGCTTCTTCTCCACCCAACTGATCGACCAGAAGAGGAGCAGGCCGCATGCTGCCGAAGCAATGATCGCGGAGAACATAACAGGTGTATCCATATGGTAAGAAGATACCAGTACAACATAACCCAATCCTTTATTAGCCCCGACGAACTCACCGACGATCGCGCCCACAATAGCGAGCGAGCTTGAAATTTTCAAGGCCGACAGAACATAAGGAAGACTCGTCGGCAAACGCAGCTTCCAGAAAATTTCCCACTTCGTCCCTTTATAAGTTGAGAAAAGCTCCCATGCTTCAAACTCAATCGCTTTTAACCCCTTCACGCTGTTGACGAGAATCGGGAAAAAGCAGATCAGCATCGAAGCAACCACTTTAGAGGAATAACCGGTGCCCATCCATACGACCAGCAATGGCGCCAAAGCGACAAGAGGCGTCGTCTTAAGGGCGATGGCCAAAGGGAAGACCCCTTTCTCAATCGGTTTGGAGTGGACAAAGATAACAGCTGTAATAAATCCAAGAATGTTCGCGAGCAGGAAACCGATCAAAGCTTCCATCAAGGTGACCATCATATGGGATCCAAGATTCGCATCAATGACAGACACAATGGCCGTGGGAGCAGGCAGCAGATAGACCGGAATGGCAAATAATCGTACAGCCAGCTCCCATATAATCAAGAAACCGACAGCGAAGCCAAATGGGTACAGGATTGTTTTGATTTTATCGCTCATAGATGTTTGACCCGCTTTCTTAATTCTTTCACCGTCTGGTAGTATGCCGGATGCTCTTCCATACCGACTTCCCGGGGACGGGGAAGCGGTACAGGAATAATCGCCTCCACTCCGGCCGGCCGCGGTGACATCATAACGATTCTGTCGGACATGATGACCGATTCCTGAATCGAGTGGGTGACCATAACAACCGTGCTGAGGCTGGTATCCGGACTTTCCCACAGGCGAAGCAGCTCAAAGTTTAATTTCTCTCTCGTAAATTCATCCAGCGCGCCGAAGGGCTCATCCATTAACAGTACGGCCGGATCGGCAGCAAGAGCCCGCGCAATGGCGATCCGCTGCTGCATTCCTCCGCTTAATTGATGCGGGAAGTGATTCTTGAAATCCTGCAGCCCTACAAGCTGCAGCGCCCCTTCGGCTTTCTCCCGCGCTTCCTTCTTGGTGAACTTCTTCTTCTCGCCAAGCCCAAGCGGCAGCTCTATATTCTGTATAGCGGACAGCCACGGCATTAAGACCGGTTTTTGAAATACCATGCCAATCGAAGGCTTGTCGGACGAATAGGAGATTTCTCCCCCTTCGGATGGTTTAAGAAGCTCAAGCATTAGCCGCAGCAGGGTGGATTTGCCGCACCCGCTCGGTCCGAGAATGGATAAAAATTCATTCTTGTAGATGTCCAAGGACACGTTATTTAAAACCTGTACTTCACCAAAGGAGAGTGAGCAGTTTTTTAATGAAACCGCAATTTCACGATTTGCAGGTGATGATTGGTTACCTCCGAATTGCTGTCCTGTGCCTGCCTGCATTTCAATCACTTGTGATGTCATACTCGGACACCCCCCTATTCAAGAAATTCGTTCGTAAACACTTGCCCAAGGTCTTGCTCGCTCTTTAGGAACTCCAATTCCAGCAGATTGTCCTGCAATGTGCTCCATGCTTCTGTATCCATATTGCCAAGCGGGAGATTCTCAGGCTGAAGCAGCGGTATGCTTGCGTTCATCATGTTCGTCTCATGCTCAATATTCAGGCTGTCAGAATATTTCAAGCCATATCCGGCTGCTTCTTCCGGATTTTCCAGCGCATAGGCCCAGCCCTTCATCGATGCTTGCACAAAGCTTTTCACCAGTTCAGGGTCTTTCTCGATCAAATCCTGTTTCGTAAAGAGGGTATCCGCATAAAAGTTAATCCCGTAGTCTTGAGGTTTAATGACATTTACTTCCTTGCCCTGCTTCTCAACGGCAAGCACTTCGTTGATGACATAACCCGGCCATGCTTTCACCTGTCCGCTAAGCAGCGGGCTTAAGTCAAATTTTACCGGCATTTCATCAACTTCCGAGCTGTCAATGCCGGAATTTTGGGCCATTGCGCGGTAAGTTAATTCTTCGTTGCCGCCTAATTTTACGCCTATTCTCTCTCCAACCAGATCCTCCATCGAGGTAATGCCGGATTCTTTCAAGGCGAATAACACGAACGGCGTTTCCCGGTAAATCGTGGATAAAGCCGTGACCGGCACACCCTTCTCACGCGCCAATAGGATTTGATCCGCTCCGGTTACGCCAAAGTCCTCGCCCCCGGAAGCAACCATTTGAACCGACGGGAAATCCGAACCGCCCGGCCTGATCTCCACTTCCAATCCGGCTTCTTTGTAATAGCCTTGTTCAACAGCTGCATAAAAACCGGCAAATTGAGCCTGATGCACCCATTTCAAACGCAAGACGACTTTTCTAAGCGGCTCTTCCGATGATCCTCCGTCTGAAGCTGAGGATACGGCCGCCCCGTTGTTCCCCGATCCGCATGCTGTTAAGAAAAGCATGAATGCAGTCATAAGCACAAGCATTGATTTTTTTGAATTTCTCCACATGATGTTTCCCTCCAATTTGTTATTTCTCTCTATTTATTTTTTAGTTGATAGCTATGAGTTCTGCTCCTAGTAGACTTCCAACGCCTTCAAAACATGCGCCGAGTTGCTGACACTTCCAAATACCCCGCCCTGCATCGTTACCATCTTTAATGCCGCTTCATGGTTCGCCGGATCTGTCGCTCCGGTGCAGTCTTCAAGGATCAAGCATTCATAACCTCTATCATTTGCTTCACGCATCGTGGTGTGTACACAGACATCTGTCGTGATTCCCGTCAAAATCAAATGCGTAATGCCTTTGTTTTTGAGAATCAAGTCGAGATCCGTCGCATAAAAGCTTCCCTTACCAGGCTTGTCTATGATAGGCTCACCTTCGATCGGAGAGAGCTCTTCGATAATTTGCCAGCCCCGTTCGCCTCGTACGAGGATTCTGCCCGCCGGTCCCAGAGAGCCAATCTCCGCTCCAACCTGCCTGCTGCGCCATCTCTTGTTTGCCGGCAAGTCGGAAAGATCCGGCTTATGCCCTTCACGTGTATGAATCACGGTGAATCCTTCGATCTGGCGAACACGGTCCAATAGCTTTCGTATAGGTTCAATAGCCCGGGCCGTTAGCGACAAGTCGTAACCCATCTGCTCAACATACCCGCCTTTTCCACAAAAATCGGTCTGCATATCAATGATCACAAGCGCTGTACGCTTCGGATCAATCTTTCCGTCATAAGGCCAATGATAAGGAGTTGCTTCAATCTGCATCGTTGTTCATTCCCCTCGCTTAGCTGTTTGCCGCTCTTTAATGTCATATTTACTAACGTATTTCTATCATGTGTCATATTATATTACATATATTTTCGAATGTCATTATAAATTTTACAAAGAATATGAGTAATCACTTGTTAATTTTCACAAGAAAGCGTTTTATGTTATGTAATTTTACATGAGCTAATTTTCCGAACAGAAAATCATTGTTAATTTCCTTAAAAAAACCGGACAGCTGCAGGACTGTCCGGTTTCATATTCCTGCCATCAAGCAAAAAAGCCCTCCCTTAGAGGAGAGCCTTTCATTCCATCCTTTATTGTCCCGTCATCCATTCCGGCTTGGAAAAGCCTTGGAACTGCTCATCAATCAATTGTTCAAATTGCTCGGATTCAATCGTTTCTTTCAGATCTTTTGCAAATTGGGCATCGATATCCTGCGTTCTTACCGCAAGCACATTCCGGTAGTTTTCAGCCATATTTTCAAGCTGCAAAGCAGCCGTCAGATCCATCTTCGCAGCCAGAGCAAAGTTGCCTGGTACGACAGCGAGATCCGCGCTATCTACCGTCCGTGGCAGCTGAGCCGCTTCGCCGCTGATGTTTAACTCCCCATCGGGACATAACATTCAGCACCTCCTTAATTGTACTCCCATAATCCGTTAATGAATATTCCACCTTTGGCGGCACTTGGGTATACACCTTGCGGTCGATAATCCCGTCCTGCTCTAACTCCCGTAATTGCTGCGTGAGCATTTTTTGCGTAATATCCGGCATATCGCGCT
Source organism: Paenibacillus abyssi (assembly GCF_014640295.1). Lineage (GTDB taxonomy): Bacteria > Bacillota > Bacilli > Paenibacillales > Paenibacillaceae > Paenibacillus_D > Paenibacillus_D abyssi. The sequence continues at coordinate 357,119 of NZ_BMGR01000002.1, forward strand.
TTAACTCTCCGAATCGCTTGACGCCTTCAGTCAGATGGCAAAGGATCACAGGCTTCCACTTTCCCCCGATGACCTTAAGCGTTATTTCTACGGCATGCTTGAATTGCTGATCCCCCATTTCCGACAGCTCCCTTGGTTTATTTTAAGTATAAAAAATATACTATCTTACATAAAAGTGGGTACTTGCATTTAATTATATAACAACCAATAATAAACTGTGTAGTTGTATTTCTTTACAAATGTTTGGCGCACATGCTGCGCACAATAAATGGCAGATAGGATAAGTATCCCCTATAGATCTGAACAGACCACAAAGGAGAGAACAAACATGACAGAAACGACCACATTTCCAACCCTGCTGTCCGACATCCAAATCGGCAATATGAAATTGAAAAATCGGATTGGACTGGCTCCGATGACCCGGATCAGCGCTACGGAAGACGGCCAAGCAACAGAAATCATGCAGAAGTATTATGAAAGCTTTGCCAGAGGCGGATACGGGCTGCTGATTACGGAAGGCGCCTATCCCGATGAAGCTTATAGCCAAGGGTACTTCAATCAATCCGGTATCGCCAACGACAAGCATGTCGCAGCCTGGAAGAAGGTAACCGAAGCTGTCCATCAAGCCGGCTCTAAAATTATCGTCCAATTAATGCATGCCGGGGCCCAAGGGCAAGGCAATACGTATAAAGAGAAATTCATTGCCCCTTCCACCACACCCGCCAAAGGCGAGCAGCTTCCGTTCTACGTCGGAGAAGGCCCTTACTACGCTCCGAAACCGATGACAAAAGAAGACATTCAAGATGTTATTCAAGGATTTGTAGAGGCCGCCAAACACGCGAAGGCTGCAGGCTTTGACGGCGTGGAGATCCACGGGGCCAACGGTTATTTGCTTGATGAATTCTTAACGGATTATATGAATCAACGCACGGATGAGTACGGCGGATCTACAGAGAATCGCGTTCGTCTTCTGGTTGAAGTCAGCAAAGCGGTTCGTGCAGCCGTTGGAAGCGACTTTGTCGTTGGAATCCGCATCTCTCAAGGCAAGGTGAGCGATTATAACCATAAATGGGCAAATGGCGAGAAGGATGCCGAGATCATCTTTTCCAGCTTGTCTGAAGCAGGCCTGGATTATATTCATGTAACGGAGTACGATGCGGCCCGTCCGGCATTTGAAGGTACCGAACACTCCCTTGCAGCTCTTGCTAAAAAGCACGGCAGCGTTCCCGTTATTGCGAACGGCAACCTTGAAGATCCCGATAAAGCCGAACAATTCTTGGCGCAGGGCGAAGCCGATCTCATTACATTAGGAAAGGGCGCTCTCGCCAACCATGACTGGCCGCAGCGCATTGTGAACGGCCAGCCTTTGCAGCCGTTTAACCCTGAGATTCTAGGACCTAAGGCAAATATAAAAGAGCAGGAAATTTGAAGCCGAAATTCCATTCTTCACCGGATACCCTCACCCCAATTTGTTCTCACTCATCGCCATATGGTTTATAGACAGCAAGAGAGGCGCCACAGGCGCCTCTCTTTTTTGTTCACTATGAGGTTGTCTCATCCGATTCGTCGGATTCCACATAATGCTTCAGCATCGACAGCTTATTCTCCCAGTAACGCTCATAATACGCCAACCATCGCTTCAGCTCCCGCAGTGGCTCCGGATCAAGCCGGTATCTCGTCTCCCGGCCAACCTTTCTTTCCTTCACAAGCCCCGCTTCGGCCAATACACGCAGATGCTTGGAAACGGCTGTCCGGCTCATCGGAAAATGCCCGCTAATGACCGTGACAGGCATCTCTTGGTCGGTAAGCAGCTGCAGCAGCTGTCGGCGGGTCGGATCGGCGATGGCCTGAAAAACATCATACTTCGGTAGCGGCTGTGTCACCGTTAACCCTCGACGCACTTGACCAGCGACTCTTGAATCCCCACCCAGCCCTTAGCCATGTTCTCGCGCACCACAGCATGCGGCGCTCCGAATTCGGTAACCGTGTCGGCATTCCAGCCCGAATGGATCAATGTAAATTCGGTTTGTTTCGCATCCAATTCTTTCAGTTCAAAGGTAAGCGTCCAATCCTTGCCCCAATTAAACGAAAGGCGCGTAGGCGGATCGAGCTCTGTTACTTTACAAGGGGACATGCCGAATTGGCCTGCGTCTAGATGAAATTCACAGCCCGCTTCCGGCTTAAAATCATTGGGCATAAACCATGCAGCGATTCCCTCCGATGTCGCAACAGCGTCCCACACCTTCTGAATCGGTGCCTTCAATACCACCGTCTGGCGAATATCCGGCAGTGTGTTTGCAGGTTGATTGTCCATTATTTTTCCTCCCGCTTTTTTATTGTTGCGTTTTAACTCGGGTTATTACGAAATCATTCGGTTTCACTTTTGCTATTATACGAAACCAAATGGTTTCATGTCAAACTCAAGACCGAAGAACTCCCCGCTTGGAAAGTCCGGATAAAGGATATGCCCGGTGAACACTAAAACCCTAACCATCATGCTGACGGTTAGGGTTTCGTAATGTTACTGATAAACCGCAGTTTAGAGGCGAGTCCCAGCGGGGAACGTCAAGCTGTTACAACTGGAGAAAAGTCGATGCGATGATCGTACAGTCCTTTTTCGGTTTTTCTCAGATAGGTGACCGCTTCATCGGTAGAGACGACATCCGCATATTTTGCATTCATGTCGAATAAATTAATCGCATGCGATGCCTGGCCGCGATCAAAAGTGCACTCTTCAACAACAGACACCTTGTAATTAAGGGAAAAGGCATCGATCACGCTGGCACGTACGCAGCCGCTTGTCGTCGTCCCGCAGATGAGCAATGTATCTACACCCAGATCCACAAGATACCCCGCAAGCGGAGTGCCATGGAAGGCAGAAGGCTTCAGCTTCTCAATGACAATATCGCTCGAAAGCGGAGCGATCTCTTTCACTATATCATTTCCGCGGAAGCCAGGTACCCCTTGCTGCTCATGAGGGGAACGCGTATTTTTCCGGTTCCAGCCTCCCGCATCAAATCCATCCGGACGACGGTCATTGCCAGTCGTAAAAAATACAGGTATATGCTGCTCTCGCGCTGCGGACAGCAATTGTTGGATATACGGCAATGCAACCCATGCATCCTCGCCGCAGCTGTTGCGCCACGAGCGTACAGATTCGAGAATCGGTTCGCTTTGATGACCGCAAAAAGCATAATTTACATCTACAATCACCACAGCAGGCCTGCTGCCAAAGCCCCCGCGGGCATTATATCCTGCACTTCCGAACACTTGCTTGTCACGTTCAGTCAAAAATTGTTCCCACACCGGATTCATAGAATACCTCCATATTGATTTAATTGAGCGTTCTTGAATATCTCCTCATCGCTATTGCGGTGACAGCGGCTTCCCTACACCAATCATCGAATCCCGGGTTACTAGAGCGGCCAACTCTTCCTCCGTCATCTCCTCCGTCCCTTGCGGGCGCTCCGGTATAATGAGATAGCGTACCTCTGCATTGCTGTCGATGACCCGGATTTCAACGGATTCACTCACTTCCAAGCCAAACTCTTTAAGCACGCTTCTGGGATCGATCACGACTCTGGACCGGTAAGCCGTACTCTTATACCAAGTGGGCGGCAAGCCCAAAAGAACCCATGGATAACAGGAACAAAGCGTACATACAACCACATGATGAATATCCGGCGTATTTTCCATCACGATTAATTGGCCTTGCGGATTTTCCAATCCCATTAAGGAAAGCGCCTGATTGCCATTGTGCTTGAGGATTTGTCTAAATTCGGGATCAGTCCAGGCTTTAGCCACTACCTTGGCCCCGTTCATCGGACCGATATCAGAAACATAATAATCAATTAATCCATCAATATCGTCCGCTGAGATCAAGCCTTTTTCGATTAGCAAGGATTCAATCGCCATCGTGCGCAGCTCATCAAACGATTCCGGGAGCTTATGATGATGGCCGTGGTGGTGACTGCCATGATCGTGATGATCATGATGATCATGATGATCGTGGAGATGTTCATCCAATTTCATTCGCTGCTCCTCCCAACTCCAAATAATCTTCCCATAATTCGATGTACAATTTATCCTCGGGAAAGGCATCCGCCCCCCAAATATCGCGGGCTTCAAAAAGCACCCTATATACCGGCTGGTAAACATTGATTCCTGTGCCAACCCTCAGATCAGGCATAGCAAAATTGCCGTGAAGAGCTTCGACGATCCCCTCTTTTCCGCGGATATAACGGGGAACGCGCGTATGCCCCGTTGGAGCCATAACCTTCACTTTTACCACCGTTCCAATTGGATATTTGGGCTGTATCGGGTCATCCGGCGACTCCGTACCGGACGATCTTTCAACCGTGGATTTTCTCACAGAAGAGGGAACACAAGGCTTGACCTGCCGAAACCGCACCAAATCAGGCTCAAATGTAACATCAGGAGATAATTCATCCATCCTGGCCCGGATCTCATACTCAGTGAGCACGCCTTTATCCATCAATAACGTTTCTGCACTTAACAGCCACAGCTGATAGTAGCTGGCGCCCATATAGTAGACAGGATCAATCCGCTCGATGGCATGCCTGACTTCATCGACATAATAGATGCGGCTCTTTTTGTTAAGCAGCATTAGAATGGACCGCAACCGCCCTTCCCAGCATGCATGAAAGACAGGCTCGTTCTCTTCCCTCTGAAGAGGGCCAAAACCGTCCATTCCTCCTACGTCATGAATCCCGTTCATCCTATCCCCTCCCTGCTGGTTTAGCCATAAGACAGGTTACTCAACAGCATCGGCATAACGGTTTTCCATGACATCCGCAGGTTTTGTTGAACTGGCAGCGGGGTTCGTCACTACTAATTCCTCCAACAGAAACTCGATTTCGCTTTCAGGTATGTGCAGGTCGGTCGGCCAAAGATCGTTTTCCACATAAATATCGTAAGATTGGTCAAGCACCTTATCGCCCGTCAGGTTCGTATGTTTTCCAATGGCAGCTTTAGCGCCTTCGACATCCGTCCTTAAGAGCTTGCTGGCCTCTACAAAACCTTTCATATACGATTCGACCGCCTCCGGATATTTCTCCGCAAAAGGATGATGAACACCCATCACTCCATATTTGCCCTTGACCTCTGCAATATCGTTGGCATAAGTAATATTTTTAAGACCCAGATTATCCCCCTGGAAGTTATTTGGCGGGAGAAGAAGGCCGGCATCAACCTTGCCTTCGCTGAGCGTCGCCAATACAGCGGCACCATTGCCTGCATATAAGATCTCCACGTCCTTGCCAACCTCCAAGCCGGCAGAGCGAATCATCGTTTTCGTAACATAATCGACCGCTCCTCCTGGAGTTGTCGAGCCAATGGTTTTCCCTTTCAAATCTGCTAATGAAGTAATTTCTTTGGAATATAACCACATTGGGAGCTCTCCATAGGTGCCGATCACCTTGACCTTATCCGTCTTAATCGCTGCATCGACAATATTGGGTCCGGCGTGGATGATGTGCGCACTGCCAGATATAAGAGCAGCGACTGAAGCGGCCGGGTCGAGGTTAACCATCTTTACCTTCAGACCGTATTTTTCCCATAGGTTATTTTCCATTGCATAATAAATCGGACCCGATTGCACGGATTGCCCGACTGTCGCAATCGTCATCTCCACCAGCTCGGCAGGCACTTCATTTGCCCCATCATCTGTAGAATTCCCGCCTGCAGCACCGGATGTTCCGGTGGATCCGCTGCTAGCTCCAGTATTCGCAGCAGGACTTGCATCACCACACCCCGCTAAAATAATCAGCACAATAAACAAAAACAAGTATGATTTCTTAAATCCTTTTTTCAATCTCTCCAGCTCCCCATGTTATTTATTTTTATTATTTATGAATATCTGCACGCCATTTGTCCAAATGTCTATCCAACATCACTCAGTCGAATCTCCAGAATCCTCTGCAGCTCACAACCCCCTTGTGCTTCATGTTGACTAAGACTATGAGAACCCGATTAGAGCGTGGCAATAATCTCAGGATTAAAGTATCACACGAAATAACATGTGTAAATATAGTTAACATAGAAAGATAACTAAATGTGATAAGTGACGATGAATGATGAATAACGCTGAGTTCCAATGCCTTCATCACAACTTTATGTTAGTTAAGTTTACAATTCATTGCTATAACTGTTTCGTGTTCCGGGAATGTACTCTTGTTCTTCGTTTTTTCCAGTTTCGCTTAGATAGAGTAGATACGCTGCGTGTAGGCATAAATGATGACTTTCATGAGCATTTTGGGGTGGTAGCGATCTCGACCGCCGCCGGGTTATGCTGGAGTGAAGATCTTCATAGGTAGGCGATTGACGGCATCATTGATGACGCGGACGAGATGGTTTTCGGGGATATCTTCCTGCAGGTCCATGGGCAAAGTAAGCTGTTCATGGTATATTCGATGTACAAAAGAAGCCTCTCCTTTGTTCATGTTTGATCGTACTTACATGCTAACAAGGAAAGGCTTCTTTTTTGTTTTTAGGATAGAGAAGGTTACGCCTAAACGAAGCAGATCGAATGGGGTTATCCCGTCGTCATCATCGATGACTTATGGGACAGCCCCCGACCGTCGATAAACCCCTTAATTATGATGAGTTAGAACAAATAGGGACGAGGGGTGTCCGATGAAGAATGCAATGTTCTTATTTCTTCCGATCAGATAAATAACGGGCCACTTCACCCACAGAGAGTACATCGCCAAATATCTTGTCGATGTCGGCCAGATTGCTTCGATGTACATTTTCATCCCGGTCTCCAACCGCCTCAGCTGGAATAATCGGGCGTATCGCATACTGGATCGTCTCCATCGCCATGGCACGGACGGCACCGCTGGTAGAAAAACCGCAGATAATCATCGTATCGCATTCTAATTGCTGCAGCAGATCGAACAGTCCGGTCTCACTGTATAGCGAAAAAAACAGCTTGATATACACGTGCTTATCGCTGGCTCTCTGTTTGATTCGCGGATCGAGTTTAATGCTGGCCAGATCACTCGGGAGCGCCTCCGCACCGGGCACTTTTTTTATAAACAGCTGCAGCGCCGCATCATCTTCTTTAAAGTAAGAATGAGAGAAAATAACGGGCGTATCCGTTTCATGAGCGATATCAATAAGTTTGCTAATCTGCGCAATTTCCTTATCCCATTCCCCATGCATTGGCGATTCTTTATTTGTAAAGGAGGTATTGCAGTCAATCGCAACAAGAACAGGACGGCTGCCGAATCCGAACCTCCCGGAAAATCCGCGGTTCAAATAGTAGTGTTCAATCTCGGCAGTCGAATATCGCCTTTGTCCTCCCGGCGTGTAGTAAACCTTGATGCCATACCCTTTGACTACATCGTCCTTTTCCAATCTCCTTAAAGTCGTTGGTGAAATGCCCAGCAGCTTCGCTGCTTCGTTGATAGCGACTAAGATAGCAATAACCCTCCGTTCTGACAAAGTGAAATGAATACCTAACATTTACCATAAAAGCAGTCTTGTAGTCAAACGGGACATTTTCACGTTATTTTAGGTGTTTTCAAAATTTTCCATTGACGATAGTGAAAAAGTTAATATAATTATGATATAGTTTGGATAGGTTTGGGTAGGTTTTAATATAAAGTTTAGGAGGCTAACAGATGGAGCTGTTTCATAATGAGTGGCAGTTTTTCAAGGAAAGAGGATTTGGCAAAACGATCGGATTCGGACAGCGGCCCGCGGTTCTGGTTATTGATCTGATCCGGGCTTTTACCGAATATAACAATCCGAAGATGATCTTATCCGCCAATCTGGACAGCGAGATTGAACAGACGACACGCATCTTAACAGCAGCGCGCGCTAACGGTTACCCGGTTATATTCACAACGGTCGCCTACGAAGATAAACACTTCAAAGATGCTGGCATCTGGGCTTTGAAGCAGGGCGGGGTTGCCACACTGGATGCGGGGTCGTCGGGAGTCGAGATCGATCCGAGGCTTGACTACACAGATGAGGACAGCCTGCTGGTTAAAAAGTATGCATCGGCATTTTTTGGCACGGATCTGGTTTCCCGGCTCGTATCCGGGCAGATTGATACGGTTATTATGACGGGATGTACAACAAGCGGCTGTGTTAGAGCATCCGCCGTCGACGCCTTGTCATACGGCTTCCGGCCGATTGTCGTTAGCGATGCCGTGGGGGATCGATCTTTAACGGCGCATCAGCAAAGCCTATTTGATCTTCAGGCGAAATACGCAGATGTCGTCACGACTGAAGAAACAATGTCCTACTTGTTGGACAGCATTAACGTGTGAAGGAAGACAGTCAGCGGAAAGGATAACACAAGGGAATGGTCGATTTCAGGTTACTTCTCGCTGTTGCATTCGGAATTTTATTGAATCCATTGAATTCCTCCATGATTGCAGTAGCGTTATCGCGTTTGCAGGAAGAATACAGCCTTTCTTTTGCCGATTCAGCCTGGTTAATCTCTACTTATTATTTGGCAAGCGCGATTGGTCAGCCTATCATGGGAAAGCTCAGCGACTCACTGGGGCAGAAGCGGCTGTTTATCATCGGATTATCACTTGTTGCCGCGGCCTCCATGCTGGCTCCACTGTCCCCAAGCTTCGGCTGGCTGATTGCATTTCGTATCATTCAGGCGATCGGAAGCTCCACGTTATATCCGGCCGGCATGTCCGCCGTGCGTAAAGCAATCACCAAAAAACAAGCGCAGGCCTTTAGTTTTTTAAGCATTTTCGCCTCGACGTCTGCAGCGCTGGGACCTTCTATCGGCGGATTTTTAATCCATTATGGCGATTGGCCGGCGATTTTTCTCATCAATTTCCCTTTTATTATCGCTTCATTCCTACTCGCTTTAAAGGCATTTCCAAAGGATGAGACGGCAGACAAGAAAACATCCTTCCCGGATCCAGCCGGTATTGTGCTGTTTTCCAGCTCCATTATAAGCATGCTGCTGTTCTTATTATCATTAGATGGGAATGTCAACTGGTGGATGCTTGCATGGTGCTCAGCGTCAATCGCCGCCTTCTGTTTTCTTGAAAACAAAATGAAACATCCGTTCATTGATGTGCGGTCCTTGCGGAGTAATACAAAGGCAGCCCTTGTGTATGTGAGGTTTATCCTGGTCAACGTTTTATTTTATTCGCTCTTTTTTGGTGTTCCCTCTTATTTGCAGCATGTACACGGTTATGAGTCGGGTCTTACAGGAATCGTTATGCTTTCTGTCGCGGGGTTCGGCGTTGTTGTTTCCCCTATAGCCGCAAGATGGATCGACCGTACCGATTCCTCCGAACCGGCGATTATAGCGGGAGCCGTATTTGCGATCACGGGGACGCTGCTGCTCTTAACCGTAAACAATCAGTCTGCGCCTATCTCTATATTTCTGATCCTTTCCCTGTTAGGCTGCAGCAACGGCTTTAGCAGCTTGGGATTGCAGACGGCTTTATTCCGTTCCGTAGCTCCCCAAGACACAGGTGCCGCATCCGGTTTATTCATGACCTCGCGTTATCTCGGCACGATCTTATCATCCTGTCTGCTCGGCATCATTTTTAAGGATCAAATTACAACAGAACAATTTCACATTGTAGCTGTTTTAGGGGCCGGAATCTCAAGTGCCGTTCTGCTGCTGACCTTTTTCTCCTCTTCAAGAGAAGCTAGTTTAATTCAAACGTCGGAATTTCGCCGGTAAGCGCGGGTAAGTTGCCGTTAGTGATGGTTAGATTAAACTGCGGGGGTGTTGTTATGATAAGCCAACAATTAAATCTGATTACGCTGCAGGACGCAATGGATCTCATGAAGGTCAGCCGTTCCACCGTGGACCGGTGGCGCCGTTACAAACGGCTGCCTTACATTAAGATCGGAAAGGAAATTTATTTTAATAAAGAAGATTTTGAAAACTGGATTAAAAGCCACACCTATGTAGAGGAAAAAGAGTTCGATTCAAGCTATTTAACGTCCAATCGCCGTTAGGCTTGCTCCAAATAATCTTCCCATAACTCGATGCAAAGCGTGTCTTTGGGGGAAGCGTCTTCCCCCCATAATTCCCTTGCTTTGAACCGAACACGATAGACCGGCTGGTAGAGGCTGAGGCCTTGATCGACTCTAATATCCGGAATCGGAGAGTGTCCGTGAACGGCCTCGATAACCCCCTGCTTTCCGCGAATATACCGGGGGATACGGGTATGCCCTAAAGTAGCCGCCAGCTTGGCTTGCACGACAGTTCCCGGCTTGTACTTCGGCGGCACCGGTTCATTCGGCGAAGCAGTTCCCGATGTCGTCTGGATTGCCGTTCTTCGATGTTGGGTGGGATTGTGGGGCCTTATGGTTCGAAATGCGGCCAAGTCCGGTTCAAAAGAAGCGCCCGGGGCGATCTGGCCCATTCTCTCCTGGATCTCCTGCTCGGTAAGGACGCCTCTCTCCATCATCATGGTTTCAAATCTTAACAGCCATAACTGATAATAGCTGGAGCCCATATAATAAACAGGATGAATACGTTCGATGGTATGCCTGGACTCATCGATAAAATAGAGGCGGCGCTTTTTGTTAATCAGCATGGACAGCGCTCTTACCCGCCCCTCCCATCGCTCATGAAAAACGGGTTCATTCTCTTCCCGCTTCACAGGACCAAAACCATCCATACCGCCTACATCATGGATTCCGTTCATTCGTCCATCTCCTTCACGCTATCGTTAGTCAACAATTTACGTTTAAATTAACACACTGAAAATCTGATGTAAATCTTGCTGACATCTAGTGATAACCAAAACCGATGAACGACGAGAAATGACGAAATTCAAAGAAATAATCTGAGTTGCTCAGCTGTTAAGACAGTATCTGTGCCAGCCAATAGTACAACGGGATGCTTGGCCCAGATCGTTCAATGCAAATAATCATGAATAGACGAACAAAAAAGAGAGGCGCCGCAGGCGCCTCACAGACTGTCGGAAAAGTCTCAACAGTCTTTTTTATGGTGGACCCGGAATCAATAAAAAGTATTCCAAATGAGCGTTTCATTATTTAGACTTCTGGGTATTTAACCTATAGAAATGAAACATAAACGTAAGCAAACCACAAGTTGGAAAGTGAGGGGCGCCATGGATTTTCCAGTCAACATCCTGATTGTAGACGATCACCCGGAAAACTTGGTTGCTATTGAGGCGGTTCTCGACAGAGAGCCCTATCATCTGGTTCGGGCATATTCCGGGATGGAGGCTTTGCGATGTTTATTGGAAGAGGAGTTTGCCGTCATTGTCATGGATGTGCAAATGCCGGGAATGGATGGGTTCGAGACGGCCAGCATCATCCGGACTCGGGAGAAAACCAAATACGTGCCAATCATCTTTATGACGGCCTCCAGCACTAAAATGGAGCATATCTTCACCGGCTATACCGTCGGCGCTATGGATTATATGACGAAACCCTTCGTTCCACAAATTTTTAAATCCAAAATCGAGGGTTACGTCAGCATGTATGAAGTGAACAAAACCCTTCAGATCCAGAGCGAAATGTTGAAGAAACAAACGAGGCAGATGGAAAAAACCAATCAGGCGCTCAGTCAAGCCAAGGAAACGGCGGAAATCGCATCCCGCGTGAAATCGGAATTTCTGGCCATGATGAGCCATGAAATCCGGACTCCACTGAATGGGATTATTGGCATGTCGGATCTGCTTCTTGCCTCCGATTTGCCGGAAGAATACTCCGAGATGGCAGGGATCATCCACACAAGCGGCAATGCATTGCTCTCTGTCATCAACCATATCCTCGATTTTTCCAAAATCGAGTCCGGAAAGATGGAATTGGAGGAGGAACCGTTCTCCCTTCAGCACTGCCTGATTGAAACGATTGATTTATTTACGGCCAAAATCAGGGAACGGAATTTGGAAATGGTGGTGGTGGTTGATCCGTCGCTGCCATCTTATTTAAAAGGAGATATGAACCGCCTCCGTCAGGTGTTGAATAATTTGGTGGGCAATGCCGTAAAGTTTACGCATGAAGGCAGTGTGTACATCATGGTTAACAAGCTGGCAGAGACGGCGAATTCGCTTACGCTTGAATTTATGATTAAAGATACCGGGATCGGAATCCCTCCGGATAAGATAAACGAACTATTTCAGCCGTTCTCCCAGTTGGATGCCTCAGCCACACGTAAGTTCGGAGGCACGGGACTCGGATTATCGATCAGCAAATCCTTGGTTGAACTGATGGGCGGCACGATTCGGGTAGAACCGTCGAATGAATCCGGCGCAACGTTCATTTTTACGATTGCAGTCAAGCCGTTCACGGGCACAGTTCCTCCCTCCCAGCCTCCGGACGAGTCGGATCGAAAGCCGGTGAAAACGGGAATCATGATCAACAGCCATACGCCGGCTCCGATTCGTGTCTTGGTCGGGGAAGAGGACAACGTAAGCCGGAGGCTGATGAAACAAATGCTGGGGGTACTCGGCTTCTCCGCCGATATGGCGGAGAACGGCACAGAGGTGATGACAGCTTTGAAACAAACGTCTTACGACCTGCTTTTCCTTGATCTTCAAATACCATTCAAAGACGGCTGGGAGACGGTACAAGAAATAAAAACAAATGTTTCGGACAAGCATCCTGTGATCATTGGCATGACGTCAAATATTTCCAAGGAAACGATGCAGCGGTGTCTATCCTCGGGCATGGACGATTTTATCGTTAAACCGGTTCGATTGGACGACATAAAACAGGTCATTCAAACATACGTGTTGGAAAAGGGGCAGGGTTGAGAATATGAAGGATCAAAACCAAATCAACGAAACGAACGACGATCAAATTGACGTCGGCGAACTGCTCAACGCCTTAATGGCGATGAGAAAAGGCAACTTCTCCTACAGAATGCCCTATGACCGCACGGGAGTGGCCGGCAAGGTAGCGGATACGTTTAACGAGATCATGGATATTCAGGAAGGTCTGGTGCATGAAGTCCAGACAGTAGCCAAGGTTGTCGGAAAGGAAGGGAATCTTTCAAGAAGGTTTGTACAGAGAAATCTGGGTGGATCATGGGAAACGATCACCGATTCGTTGAACGGTCTGGTCATCGACTTGATTCAACCGACGAGCGAAATGGTTCGGGTTATTAACGCCGTGGCCAAAGGCGATCTATCCCAGAAGGTGGAACTGGAAATCGAAGGACGGGCGCTCACCGGTGAATTCCAGCGAACGGCGAGCAACATCAACATGATGGTGAATCAGCTCAGCACCTTTGCCTCTGAGGTTACGCGGGTGGCGCGAGAGGTCGGTACGGAAGGAATCTTGGGCGGCCAGGCAGACGTCAAAGGTGTATCGGGTACCTGGAAAGATCTGACCGATAGCGTGAATTACATGGCGACAAACCTCACGGATCAAGTGCGTAATATCGCAGCGGTTACAACTGCCGTCGCAAACGGTGATCTGTCGAAGCAAATCACTGTAAATGCGCGGGGAGAGATTCTCGAGCTCAAAAATACGATCAACACAATGGTGGACCAGCTCTCCATGTTCTCTTCCGAGGTTACTCGTGTGGCGCGTGAGGTCGGCACGGAGGGCAAACTCGGCGGGCAGGCGGACGTTAAAGGCGTATCCGGTACTTGGCGGGATTTAACGGAAAGCGTAAACTACATGGCGTCTAACTTAACCAACCAGGTGCGCAACATCGCGGTAGTTACCACTGCAGTCGCAAATGGCGACCTGTCGAAGAAAATTACCGCTGATGTGCAAGGCGAAATCCTGGAATTAAAGAACACCATCAACACGATGGTGGATCAATTGTCGACCTTTGCTTCCGAGGTTACCCGGATGGCGCGCGAGGTCGGTACGGAAGGAATACTCGGCGGGCAGGCGGACGTTAAAGGCGTATCCGGTACTTGGCGGGATTTAACCGAAAGCGTAAACTACATGGCGTCTAACTTAACCAACCAGGTGCGCAACATCGCGGAAGTGACAACCGCTGTTGCGAAAGGCGACTTGTCAAAGACGATTACCGTGGATGCGAAAGGCGAGATCCTCCAATTGAAAAGCACAATCAACATCATGGTGGATCAGCTCAGCAACTTTGCCTCCGAGGTTACGCGAGTGGCGAAGGAGGTTTCAACGGAAGGGATCCTGGGCGGCCAAGCGGACGTTAAAGGCGTATCCGGTACATGGAAGGATTTGACCGACAGCGTTAACTTTATGGCTGGTACGCTGACCGATCAGGTGCGTAATATCGCCGAGGTAACGACTGCTGTTGCGAAAGGCGATCTATCCAAGCAGATCACGGTTAATGCGAGAGGCGAAATCCTTGAACTCAAGAACACAATCAACACGATGGTGGAGCAGCTCTCGACCTTCGCTTCCGAGGTTACGAGGGTGGCGCGCGAGGTTGGTACCGAGGGCATGCTGGGCGGACAAGCCCAAGTTAAAGGCGTTGCGGGTACATGGCGCGATTTGACAGAGAGCGTTAACTATATGGCTTCGAACTTGACCAACCAAGTGCGAAACATCGCTGTCGTAACGACGGCGGTCGCGAACGGCGATCTGTCCAAGAAAATCACGGCGGATGTACAAGGAGAAATCCTCGAGCTCAAAAATACAATCAACACGATGGTGGACCAGCTCTCGATGTTCTCTTCCGAGGTTACGCGGGTGGCGCGAGAGGTCGGTACGGACGGGAAACTGGGCGGCCAAGCGCAGGTTAAAGGGGTCGGCGGGACCTGGAAAGACTTGACCGAAAGCGTTAATAACATGGCTCGGAATCTGACGGACCAGGTGCGGAACATCGCGGACGTTACGACGGCGGTAGCGAAGGGCGACCTGTCCAAGAAAATCACCGTAGACGTCAAAGGCGAAATCCTTGAATTGAAGAATACGATCAACACCATGGTGGACCAGCTCTCGACCTTCGCATCCGAGGTTACACGCGTAGCGCGTGAGGTTGGCACGGACGGAAAACTCGGCGCGCAAGCGGAAGTTAAAGATGTTTCCGGTACGTGGAAAGATTTGACTGATACGGTTAACTACATGGCCAGTAACTTGACCATTCAGATGCGTAACATTGCCGGCGTTACGACGGCGGTTGCGAATGGAGACCTGTCCAAGAAAATTACCGTAGACGTCAAAGGCGAACTGTTGGAACTGAAGAACACGATCAACACAATGGTGGATCAACTAAATTCATTCGCTTCCGAAGTTACGAGGGTGGCACGAGAGGTCGGTACGGACGGCAAGCTCGGCGGACAAGCCCAAGTACGCGGTGTCGGCGGGATCTGGAAAGACCTCACCGATAATGTTAACATCATGGCCACCAACCTGACGGATCAGGTGCGCGGGATCGCCAAGGTCGTGACCGCTGTTGCGAACGGCAACCTGAAGCAGAAGCTGACCGTAGAAGCCAAAGGCGAAATCGCCGAACTGACGGACACAATCAACAATATGATCGAGACGCTGGCCACCTTCGCCGACCAAGTGACCACCGTGGCGCGGGAGGTAGGCGCCGAAGGAAAACTGGGCGGACAAGCGAACGTGCCTGGCGCAGCCGGTACTTGGCGCGATCTCACCGACAACGTTAACTACATGGCGAGTACGCTGACCACTCAGGTACGCGCCATCACCAACGTTGCAACAGCGGTGACGAACGGCGATCTGTCACGTGCCATTGACGTATCCGCATCCGGAGAAGTCGCAACGCTGAAAGACAACATTAACGAAATGATTCGGAATCTGAAGGAGACGACCCGGATCAATACAGAGCAGGACTGGCTCAAAACCAACCTCGCCAAATTCTCGCGGCTGCTACAGGGACAAAGAGATTTGTATGCAGTCAGCCGCATGATCCTGTCCGAGCTGGCTCCGCTCGTGTCGATGCAGCATGGCGTCTTCTACATCAATGAACCGTTAAACGGCGAACCGGTGCTGAGGCTCTTTGCCAGCTATGCTTACCAAAGCCGCAAACATCTGGCTAACGAATTTCGAGCTGGACAAGGGTTGGTCGGCCAGTGCCTGATCGAGAAACAGCGGATCCTGCTTACCAACGTGCCGGGTGACTATGTCGTGATATCGTCCGCTTTGGGAGAAGCTACACCTCTCAACATCATTTTGCTGCCGATCATTTTCGAAGACCAGGTGCTCGCAGTTCTGGAACTGGCTTCCTTCCGCCCATACAGTGATATAGACATCGCATTCTTGGATCAGCTTACGGAATCCATCGGAATCGTGATTAACACAATGCAGGCGAACCAGCGTACGGAGGAACTGCTGATCCAATCTCAGTCCCTCACCGAAGAGCTCCAAAAGCAGCAGATGGAGCTGCGGAATACGAACGATGAACTCGAGGATAAAGCGAAGCTGCTCGTGCTGCAGAAGGCGGAAGTGGAGAGCAAGAACCATGAGGTAGAGGTGGCCAAGCGATACCTGGAGGAGAAAGCGGAACAGCTTGCCCTCACGTCCAAGTACAAATCCGAATTTTTGGCCAACATGTCGCACGAACTTCGTACCCCTCTGAACTCCTTGTTGTTGCTGGCAGAACAGCTTGCCGAGAACCCGGAAGAAAATCTTAACGAGATACAGGTGAAGTTCGCGAAGACAATTCAGGACTCCGGAATCGAATTACTTAACCTTATCAATGATATTCTCGATCTGTCCAAAATTGAATCAGGCACCATTACGCCAGATTACAGCGAAGTACCTTTGGCAGAACTGACAGACGGGCTCGACCGCACCTTCCGCCACATGGTGAACGCTAAGAAGCTGGACTACCGAATCAAAGTTGATCCGGGCGTGCCGGCGAGTGTAGTAACGGACTTCAAGCGGCTTCAGCAAATCTTAAAAAACTTGCTTTCGAACGCCTTTAAGTTCACGGAACAAGGACAGATCATGCTCCTGATCCGGAAAGCGAGCGACGGATGGCACCCGGATAATGAATCGCTCAATCGTGCCAAAACGGTCATTTGCTTCTCCGTCAGCGACACGGGGATCGGCATCCCTCATGAAAAACACCAGATTATTTTCGAAGCCTTCCAGCAGGCGGACGGCAGCACGAATCGGGAATATGGCGGAACAGGCTTAGGTCTTGCGATATCCCGCGAGATTGCCGAGATGCTGGGCGGAGAAATCACCCTGTATAGTGAAGTGAGCAAGGGAAGCGTATTTAATTTGTACCTTCCAACTGAAGCGGAATTCACCGAACCGGGGCCCAAAAAGACACATGTTCCGGAGGTGATTGATGTCACCCCGCCCAAACGCAGAAGCAACCTGATCAAACCGGCGGATGACGCTTTGATTGACGACCGGGATAACATCAAGCCGGGAGACCGTGTATTCCTGATTGTTGAAGATGACCAGAAGTTCAATGAAATTATTCTTGATCTCCTCCGCAAGAAAGGGATCAAAGCTGTCATTACGGTTGGCGGTTTGGATGCCCTGGAACTCGTTCACAAGTACAATCCGATCGCTATAACGCTGGATCTGCATCTTGGTGATACCGATGGTTGGCTGGTGCTTGAGCAGCTGAAGAACGATATCCATTTGCGGCATATTCCGATTTGTGTCATGACAGTCGACGAGGACGAGGTGCTCCTGCTGCAGAAGGGAGTTCACGATTATTTCCGGAAACCGGTGACCAACGAAGAACTGGAGAATGCGTTGGATCGTTTGAACCAATTTGCGGACAGGGAGACTCAAAATCTGCTGGTGGTCGTCCATGATGAGCAGGAGCGCAAGCAAATCGTCGACCTGCTGAGCAACCAGGATCTCAAAATCACTGCAGTGGACACGGGGCGCAAAGCTTTGAACCAGATCAACACAAAAAATTTTGATTGTGTGGTAGTGGACAACAGCTTGCCGGATATGAATCTCCTCCGGTTCGTCCGAGATATGCACAAGAACGCCAAAAACAAACGGGTTCCCGTCGTGGCCCGCCTGAGCAAGAAGTTGGCGCCAGCGGAGGAGAACGAGTGGGATGAGTGGGTCAAAATGGCGGTTCTCAAAGAGGTGAAGTCGAATATCCAATTGATCGATGAAACGACCCTCTTCCTGCACCGCAAGGCGGAAAACTTGCCGCCCGGCTCAAGGGACAAGCTGGTTAAACTGCATATTTCGGATGAAATGATCGAGTATAAGAAAGTGCTGGTTGTGGATGATGATATCCGGAACATTTTTGCGCTCACCTCAATTTTGGAACGCCATCATATGAAAGTCATTCCGGCGGAGACCGGCCAGGATGCCATCAACCTCCTGGAACAGACACCGGACATCGAAATTGTCTTGATGGATATCATGATGCCGGGAATGGACGGTTACGAAACGACCCGCGCTATCCGGCAGAAGGCGAAATTCAAGAACCTTCCTATTCTTGCGCTCACGGCGAAAGCCATGAAGGGAGACCGGGAGCTGTGCCTTGAAGCCGGCTGCTCGGATTACATCACAAAACCGGTCAACAGCGCGCAATTGTTATCTATGATGCGCACATGGTTAGACAAATGACCCCTACGTTCAAAATTAGTAGATAGGGGCGGCCAGCCCCTGACCTCCCACACTACCGTACACGCGGGTCCGCATACGGCGGATCCAAAAGGTAAACAAAGCTCCAAATAACGAGATAGCAAGCTTTTCAGCCCTTTCGCTTCCCAGTGGGAAGCCGGAAGGGCGTTGTTTATTTTTCGAGACATTTCTCATGCGCCTCGCCTGGAATTGGCTATGACGCAGCCTCCAAGATCGGAGGGCGGTTAAGCTAACATTTGGGCCAGCCAGTAGTACAGCGGAATTCCGAAAGCCAAATTGAAGGGAAATGTAACCCCCAGCGCCAGGCCGAGGTAGATCGACGGATTCGCTTCGGGAATGGCGCCTTTTACCGCGGCGGGAGCGGCAATGTATGAAGCGCTCGCCGCCAGAACGCCCATCAGCATCATGCTTCCCGTTGACAGGCCGGCCGCTTTTCCGACAAGCACGCCAAGCGCGCCGTAAGCGATTGGAGCCAAGACCGCAAAGCCAAGCAGCAGGCTGCTTCTTCCCTTCAGCTCGCCAAGCTTGCTGCCGCACACCATGCCCATGTGCATCAGGAACAGCATCAGCGCGCCGCGGTATGGGTCGATGAAGAACGGCTGGACGACCGGCATGGCTTCCTGCCCTGCCAACAATCCGATGATCAGACCGCCCGCCAGCAGAAGAATACTTTTGCCTGTCAGCACTTCCCGCAGGATGCCCACATCGATGCCTTTGCGCAGAATCGGGAGGAATCCCGAGTACAGCACGGCGCCGCCGGTGCGCTGCCTATTCGCGGAGCCTTGCAATGCCTTCAGCATAATGAGGGAAACAAGAATCGCCGGGATTTCCATAATCGCGACAATTGCTCCCATATAGGATTCATAGGAAGCGCCCACCTTATCCAAGAAATCGGCACCCGCCCCAAACGTGACGATGCTTACCGAGCCGTAGGCCGCAGCGAGCGCGGCCGCGTTAAATTTGTCGATTTTCATTTTCAGCAACATAACAAAGGTAACGACAGGAATTAGCGTTCCCAGCAGCAGCCCGCCCCATATCGGCTGCAGCAGTTCCGTTACCGGATATTTCGACATTTCGATGCCGCCCTTTAAGCCGATCGCCAGCAGCAGGTACATGCTGAGCGCATCGCTTAACGCACTCGGAAATTTCAAATCCGAACGCAGCAGCGCCGCCGCCAGACCAAGCACAAAGAACATCACCACAGGCGACATCATATTCGCCATTAATACTTCCCACATGTGAACCACTCCCTGATTTCAAATAAAAAAACCGGCAAATGCATGGGTCCTTCAGGACTATTGTCCTGACAAGACTTCAGCAATTTGCCGGTTATCGTCAACTCACCCTCGGGTGCTTTGTTGATCTCCGAATAAATATTTAATTCTTAGATGTAAGGCTTTCTTCCAAATTTCCATCGAGCATAAATACCATCAACCGTTCGCCGGTCTTCGTGGAAATGTCCGTATGAAACGACACGACTTGGAAGCTTGTTGATTCATGGATCATACTTTTAAGTTCGGGCAGTCCCGCTTCAATCATATCCGAGCGTATTTTCTTGATGGAGAGCATGCTGTCCTTTTCCTTGGAGAGCAGCTTTTCCGCAGGCGTCATGACTCCCTTTAAGAGCACTACGATCATATTGCGCAGGATATCTGTTTTCACTTCGACTGAGCCACGGCCCAGAAAATCTCTTTCCCATTGGGTTAATGCTTTGCTGACCGAGGCCTCTATCATCCCTTTTGTCCTCATCACATCACCCCTAGTTGGGTATTATATAACATCGATATCGTTTTGTATACTGCTATTTTATATTGTCTTCATTCACCGATTTCATACCTGCTTCCCTTTGTCAACCGCTATTTTCTTATTACGCCAAGACTGTTCCAATACCAAAGCAGTCAGAATGCCGACCATCACACCGTTACTCATAATATATTGCAAGACGGTCGGTAATCCGGCAAAAACTGCCGCGGGCAAAAACATAACTCCCGTCCCCAGCATAAGCGACAGACTTAGAATCGTAAGGCGCCGCTGATCAAGGGGCTCCTTCAGTATCGAATGGATCCCGATCCCAATCATCTGAGAAAATAACGCCAGCATGGCTGCATTGGCAACCGGCTCCGGCAGGGTGGATAAGAACGTATACACGACCGGAAAAAAGGAAGCTGCCGCAAACAGCACACATGCGATGAAAAACGGAAGCATTCGAGTCTGGCCGGTCGTACGCACAAAACCTGCCGAAACGGAAAAAGGAATGGTGGCGATCGTCGAAAATACGGAAGACAATAGAGTTGAGACGCCGCTGATCAGCCCGCCCCGTGCTAACCGGCCTTTACGGCCTAAAGTTTCCGTCAATTGCTGTCCTCTTTCCTCAAGCACCTGCTGCATGGAAGATACCGAGATGATGACGCCGGAAACCAGTACAAGCGCCACAATAATCGACGAGATGATCGTCCCCGCGTCTAAGCGCGGCAATCCCCATGCGAAAACTTCCGGTAAAGATACAATCGCAGAGGACTTAAGCGGCGTATCGCCTCCATTTATGAGTGCAAAAGCCGCCCAGCCGGCAATCATCCCAATGAGCACCGCATAGCTTTTCAGCCATTTTCTCCCCCAAATCGAAAGGGCAACTACCAGCAAAAAGGTTAAAAATGAAACGGCAGCCACTCCCGGCTCTACCTCGGCCGAAGCTCCGCTCGTTCCCAGCATTCCCTTTAGCATCGTACCGCTTAATTGAAACGTGATGATAATCAGGTAGACGCCGTTAACAAGAGGCGTAAACACCTGGAGCATCTTGCCCATCCAGCCCAATGCGCCAAGAACCGCCAAAATGCCCCCCGCCAGCAGCATGGAGCCTTCCAGCAACCGCAAATTATGGATCGGATCCTGCCCGTGCAGAAACGCCATCTGCCCCATTAACACAAAGACTCCGATCCAAATTCCCGCAGGCCCGTCAATGATCGGTAAACGGTGGCCCAGCCACCCTCCTATTAAAGTCGCTATTCCGACAACAAGGAACGTGCGCTGCATTAAGCCGGAGATGTCCTCGGCGGACAGCTGATAGATATGACCGATAATGATCGGAAACGCCATCGACCCGGCAAGCAAAAACATAAACCATTGTACGGTGGCCATACCCGCTGCCCACGATTTATTTGTCATAATTGGCATCCTCTACTTTCTCTTGTCTATGAACCGTATTTTTCCATATGCTCTAAGATTACTCCTGCTGACGTCACAGCTCAAGAGGTACATAAATAAAGGCGAGTCAGGTTAACCCTGACTCGCCAAAATATTTGTAATTATTTACCACAACTAAAACTGGGTAACCCCTAACATTACTTAGTATTACTTCACTTTTCACCTCTGGGCATTACCGAGTAATACTAGGTATTATTTTGTGATACCAACTATTACAATACCCCGCAACCCTTGTGCAGACTGGGCTCAGCAATTTCTTTAAATCCACGATTCAATATCGTCATCGTCGATCTCATCCTCAACCGGAGGTTCGGAGCGGTCTGATTGCAGTTCTCCCCGTTCCTCCGCAGCCGTTGACACTTCTCTTGCAGCTCCCAGGGCGGGAGCAATTATGGCTGCCTGCTGCTGCTGCGGTTGACCCGCATGTAACAGATTCCGTTCCACTGGAATGAACATCTGCAGGTTGCGGACGCCGTTCTGAACAATCTCATTTTCAATTAAATAACGTAATGAATCCATCAAATTGGATTGTTCGTTGATCCATTTCATGACGGCGGGATCTTCCGTTTTTTTTGTTTTCAAGCTGATATTATCGCCCGGCTGTTTCGTTTTTTTCACGCTAAGTCACCTTCTTGGTATCCCTTGAATTAATCCGTAAAGTTGTTCCCTTAGGCGGGTTGAACCGCTTTACTCTTCAGGGCCTCATAAATCTTGCCCCGGACAAAGGCATCCAATCCCATGGCATTCATCTGAACCGCATAGTCAGCCGGTATATACAGGAGCTTCATTTCCCGTTCAGCACACAACTCCGCAAGCAAAGGATAAAGAACGGAACGCATGAGGATGCTTCCTCCCCCATAAACGCAGATGAGGTCGATCTCATTGCGGGCCTTCGTCAGCTGCCGTTTTACGTTTTGCACAATTTGTCTTACTTGACTTTCCAGCGGTCTTTTCAATGTTTTCAGGGCACGGGCGTAATATTTATGCTTCGGATTCTTGATGACATCACTGAAGAACTGGCGCGGGCTGTCAGGCAGATGGATCAGCCGGTTGAATTCTTCAAGCGCTTCTTCAATGGCATACCCCGCTCCGTGATGGCTGCCGTGGACAAACTGGCGCAGAAATTTATTGCCCTCGGTGATCGGATACTCTGTTGATCCATCGCCGATATCCACATGAAGAATACGTTTGTCTTTGAAAAAGCTGCCGTTGAATTTCTTCTCGATTCCATTGGCCTCAATGAACTCGTGGAAGATATCCCCTTCCCGCCAATTGCCATCCTCATCCTTCTGGAGGGTGAAGATGACTGGCGTTGCCTCTGGAACCACCTTGGTGAATGGAAAGGTAATCTTGACTGCTACTCTGTGAATGCCCAGATGTACCGTGACATGGTGAGTACCGGAGGTAAAACGCTTCTCGAACTTCGCCGAGGTTTCATCGGTATGCTGCGTGACTGGCAGCGCTGTGGCCATATCCACCTCAACCTCTACGCTGTCCGGTACTTTTTTCTCTTCATCATAAGCCTTCTGCACGGCAGCCGCCGCAATTTGAGCTAGTGTATTGACAACCGGCAGGTCCATATCGGATTTCATATCGATACCGATCTGCAAATTATCCAGAATTTCCCCGCTTTCAAGAGCGAATTTGCCGACATAATACATGCCCGGGCGGGCAGCCGGGGAATCAATCGTTACGACCAATTGGTCATGCAGATTTCTGATAAAGCTCTCAGGCGCCTGCTCCTCGCTCCACGGAAGCTCGTCCACCGTACAATTCACATTCGGCTGCTGCACCAGCTTGCCGTCAATAATCATGTCATGTTCGCTATTTCCATTATCGTTACCTACAAAAAAGTGGTAATTCATTTTGGATGTTCCTCCTTATATGTAAACTACAGTTCGGTATTACTTTGACACACGAAGTGTTATTATTCAACCCGCTAAGGGCCTAGAACCACGTTAAAAAATTCTAACCGTTCGTCGACATATGCAAAAAAAGTCATTCTATAGCGAAAGAATGATACTAACTTGCCATCATCATTCCTTGTTAAACCACTGCTTAAACAGCATATAGGTGAGCAGGTATGCCCGTAATTTTCTTATTGAGCCTGCTGGAGATTTAATTCATGCGTCAGCTGTGCGGCTTGGTTCGTCAAATAAAGCAGTGCGTATTTTTGGTGCATAGCCGATATGTGCAAGTACGCACAATCAACCTAAATATAACAAAGACGCTGACATCTCAGATAGATATCAGCGTCTTTCACTAGAAAAATGCTTTTCCTGTATTGCCGTCGAATAAGTGGCACTTATCGCTCGAAATGTCGAAGTATACCGTATCGTTCAGCTTCGGTTTGAAGCTCGGCTCGGTCTCCGCCTTGATCTGGATATCGCCGACTTTAATCGTAATGATGTTCGTTTCGCCGAGCGGCTCGACGATATATACCTCGCCGGTCATAAGACGGCCGCTTGTCTTTTCAGTGAACATCTGAATATTATGCGGCCGCACGCCGAGCTTAACCGGTCCCGCGTGCCCGCCAAGCATGTGCTTCTGCTCGTCGCTTAACACAACCTTCAGGCCATAAGGGTTGATGAGCGACACGGCAGTGCCTTCGCTTTGAATAGAGCATGCGATAAAGTTCATCTGCGGCGTGCCGATAAAGCCCGCAACAAATTCATTGGCCGGGTTGAAATACACTTCATCCGGTGTGCCGAGCTGCTGAATGACGCCGTGATTCATAATCAGAATCTTGTCGGCCATTGTCATTGCCTCGACTTGGTCATGAGTCACATATACCGTCGTTAAGCCCAGCGCACGGTGTGTATGCTTGATTTTGTGCCTCATATAGCCTCTCAGCTCCGCGTCAAGATGGGACAGCGGTTCATCCATAATCGTCACATCCGGGTTTCGAACAAGCGCTCTTGCAATCGACACGCGCTGCTTTTGCCCATTGCTGAGGCTGCCGGGCATATAATTCAATATGCTGGTCAGCTGCATTTCCTGGGCAATAACAAGCACCTTCTCCCGAATGTCCGCTTTATTCATCTTTTTAACCGTTAGCGGATAAGCAAGGTTCTCATATACGGTAAAATGCGGATACAATCCGAAGTTCTCGAAGGACATCGCCACATTTCGCTCGCTTGGCTTTACATCGTTCACACGCCGTCCCCCTATGTAGAGGCTGCCGCTTGTGATGTCCTCCAAGCCCGCCAGCATCCGCAGGGTCGAGCTTTTCCCGCAGCCGGAAGGTCCCAGAATGGCAAAAAAATCTTTATCCTCGCATACAAAGTTGAGGTTTTTAATCGCTTCTACCTTGCCGTAATGCTTATCCACACCCTCAAATCTTATTTCCGCCATGGTCATTCCCCTTCCGTCACAGAACCATTCTTTCTTTTGTAACCGTATCAAACAAGTGCAAATAGGCGTAATCAAACTGCAGATGCACGGTTTGGCCTAATGTGATCGAGCGATCGCGGTCCGACTTGACCACAAGCATCCTGCCGCCTACCTGCACCGTGACGATCTGCTGACGGCCAAGCGGTTCAACATCGTCGACAATCGCAGCTAAACTATTATCCGAGCCGGCAGGAACCAGATTAATGTTATTGGGCCTGATCCCGATATCAACAGCCTTCCCTGAGAACGAACCCGGCAGCGGAACCTCGAAGGTCTGTCCTTCCCAGCTTCCGTATACCTTGCCATCCCGCGCAGCCAGCTCCGCCTGAAAAATATTCATCGGCGGTTCCCCTACAATTGTCGCAACAAATTCATTCCTCGGCTGAAAATAAATCTCTTCCGGCGTTCCAATTTGCTGCAGCTCCCCATTATTGGTCACAGCGATTCGATCGGCCATGGCCATTGCCTCAATATAGTCATGGGTCACATAGATGATCGTCGCCCCCAGATCCTGATGGATCCGCTTTAATTCCCCCCGCATCTGAACACGAAGCTTCGCATCCAAGTGAGCCAATGGCTCATCCATCAGGATAACGGAGGTTTTCTTGACCAGCGCCCGTGCCAGTGAGACCCTTTGCCGCTGGCCGCCGCTTAACTGGTCCGTTCTCCGCTCCAGCTTATCATCCAAGCCGACCATTTTCGCCGCTTCCTGTACGCGCTTTTCGATTTCCGACGCCGAGAACTGCCCTTTCTTTTTCGGCGATTTCAGAGGAAACGAGATATTCTCTCTTACTGACAAATGCGGATATAAAGCGTAGTTCTCGAAGACCATCGACAAATCACGATCCTGCGGGGAAGTACGGGTGTAATCCCGCTCCCCGAAGAAGACGCTGCCGCCCGTTACCTCTTCAATGCCCGCGATCATTTTGAGAATCGTCGTCTTGCCGGCTCCGGACGGGCCCAGAATCGCCAGGAACTCCTTCTCCTTGCACTCCATGGTCAACCGGTTAATGATCAGGTTATCATCATATTTTTTCACGACTTGATTCAGTCTGATAGATGCCATTAGCTATACCCTCTCTCCAATCACTTCTGTTCTTTGAGCAATCCGCTCACAATGTACTTATCCATCAGAATGGCAATGAGAGTCGGCGGCAGAATGGCCACGACGCCCGTTGCGGAGATGATCGACCATTTCGGTTCCATTTGCGCATTCAAGCCCGAGATAAATACCGGGAAGGTCTGTGCGTCCTGGAAGGTCAGAATCAAGGCAATCAAGAATTCGTTCCATGCGAATATAAATGACAGTAAGAATGCCGATGCCAAGCCGGGCTTGGCCAAAGGAAGCACAATCTTGCGAATCTGATCAAACTTGCTGTACCCGTCGATGGCTGCCGCATGCTCCAGATCGGCGGATATGCCCGCAAAATAGTCTTTTAACAAAAATACCGTAATCGGAATGTTCATCCATGTATAGATAATGATCATACCGAGCTTTGTATCGAGCAGTCCGAAAAAGCGGAACATGATGAACAAGGCGATCGCGGCGACAATCGGCGGCATCATGCGCTGGGACAGAATCGTGAAGGCAATATCGTCATTGCGCATCGGGCCGTATTTGTATTTATATCTCGCCAAACCATAAGCAGCCATCGCCCCGATCACCAGGGCAAAGAATGAACTGATGAGGCCGATCAAAATACTGTTCATGAATCCCATTAAGAACCTGTCTTTTCCCTCGCCAAATAAATAGGTCCATGCCGAGGTCGTCGGCGTGAAGTCGATACCCGGAATGTAGGTGGGCTGCCCGTAAATATCCGTCGGCACTTTAAAAGAGGTGATCACGGTCCAATATAGCGGGAACAAAATAAATAACATCCAAAGGGTTAGAAAAGCGATCCGGAGAATGGAACCCCACTTTACATTGCTCGATTTCATTTTGCAGCGACCCCCATTTCCGCAACCGCTCCTTCATCAGGCAGTTCGATATTCTTTCTCTTCTTTAACACAAGCTTTAGGAACACGGTGCACAGCACGACAACGATAATCAGCAGAATAATACAAATGGCTGCCGCATAGCTGAGATTGAAGTTTCTCAGCCCGACCGTATAGGCATAGATCGTCGAGGTTGTCGTCGCCGTTCCCGGACCACCGGAGGTAATAACAAAGATCGTATCGAATATTTTGAATGTCTCAATCGAGCGAAGCAGGATGGCGGCAATCGAAGCCGGAATCAGCATTGGAAAGGTCAGGTCCTTGAATATTTTCCATTCGCTCGAGCCGTCTACCCTTGCGGATTCATACGGCTCTTTCGGCAAGGATTGAAAGCCGGCCATCAGAATCAACGCAATTAATGGCGTCCATTCCCATACATCAACCAAGATTACAGATATAACCGCCATTGTTGAATTGGTGATCCAACTGACGGTGGGAAGCCCGAGAAAACCAAGGAAATGGTTAATAGGTCCGTAGGATTCATCGAACAGCATTTTCCACATAAAACCGATAACGACCGGAGCCAGCATCATCGGGAGCAGAATCAGGATACGGATGGCCTTTTTTCCCCTGACAACTTTATTGACGGTCATCGCCAGCAGGAATCCAAGCACATATTCGATTGCAACGGCAACAACAACAATAACGCATGTAATCAACAAGGTTTTTAGAAATAATTCATCTGTGAAGGCTCGTTTATAATTGTCAAATCCGGCAAATTGCATCTTGCCGCCCAGCTTCCAATTGGAAAAGCTAAGGACCAGCGTGAACAAAAGCGGGAAAATCGTAACCGCCAAAAACATGACCAAGGCGGGCGCAACCAAGAGATGCTTCGTTATTGTGCCACGGGGTTTCTTCATGTCGTGAGCTCCTTCTTATCCATTCAGAATGCCTTTACTCAACCATTAATATTTCGGGAGATATATAATCATATATCTCCCGAAATGAACCGATTATTGATTGTAGCCGTTCAGGTAAAACTTCTTCTGATTATCCACGCCGATCTCCTCATTGAGACGATTCCACTCTTTGGCCACTGCATCTAACGCATCCTGCGACGATTTCTCACCGGCAAGCGCCTGCTGAATGCCGACGCCAAGGGCATCGAGATAGGAACCGGCTTTTAGAACGCGCAGATCAATCTGTACATTGGGATGTGTATACGATTCTTTTATCGTATCCAGATAACCCTTAGGCTCAAAGAAATTCGTCGGCGAGTTTTCCCATGCCGCCGGGTCTTCGAGATGCTTGCCACGGTAAGGATTTCTTGCCGTACCGGGCGTTGTGACGCCGGCAAGCGCATTTTCATCGGTATCCAGTGAATTAATCAGGTCGAACGCAAGCTCGGGATTCGAAGCCGACGTTGTGATCGATGTCGTGAAACCGCTAAAAGCCAGATATGGCGCATAGGATACCTGATCCTGCTGATCCCAAGCTTTCGTCTTCGCGTTGTAAATTTCTTTGCTGCCTGGTGCCAGAGCAAAGCCGATCTTGTCTTTAATTTTCGACTTATCCGGATCTTGGGCCATGATGCCGATATCCGCCCAGTCGATCGCAAGTGCGGATTGGCCGGCTACATAGTTGCCCCGCACCTCGCCGCCACCGTAGTTGACCATGTTCGGCGGTCCGAATTTCTTAATCTCGACCCATTCCTCAAGCGCTTTCACAAATGCGGGATTATTGACCTGCGGCTCCATCGTCTCCGGATCAAAGAACAAGTACCCTTTGGCATCCGGATGAGCCGCGTAGCTTGCCGCCCTCGTGATATAGATGTAACCGTCAACATTTTTCGGCGCCAACGCTTCCAGCGCGCCATAATTCATCTGGCCGTCATTGTCCCAATCCCAGCCGTTAAAGAACTCCGCTACATCCCGGTATTCCGCCCAAGTTGTTGGCGGTGCGAGCGGGTAGCCGTATTTATCTTCAAATTGCTTCTTATATTCTTCGTTTTCCAGAGCATCTTTGCGGTAATACATGATGATGCTGTCCCCGTCAATCGGAACGGCATACCGCTTCCCGTCAAACTTCTGCATGTTCGCAAAGGCAGGAATAATATCATCCCAGTTGTTTTTCTCCGCCATAAAAGGCTCTAAATCCTGAATATAGTTGCCTTCCACAAAGTCGGAAAGCCAGTTGGATGGATATACGACCACGTCATAAGAGTTTGTTCCTGTCGCAAAGGAAGTAACGAGCTTTTCATAGAGCGATCCAAAAGGGATCTCTATGATGTTCATGGTCGCACCGGTGCGCGCTTCCCATTCATCCTTAATCATTGTCAAGCTGCTTGTCGCAAAACTGCCGACGGCCACATTCACTACTTTACTGCCGCCCCCTGCGCTGTTGTTGCCATTGCTGCATCCACTCAGAATCAGAACGCTTGCCATTACAACCATAAGAACAGACAAGAAAAACTTTTTAGCCATCTTAGACTTGCCCCCTCGTTTGTCATTGACCATGGAAAAATGAAGGGCACCAGGTCTCTTCCATCCCCATGGTTGCAAATAAGTGCCCTATAGATTCCCAGGTGAGAAATTATTTCTTACAAATACGATCCGTGAACTGCTCTGTGAAGCGTTTATGGTCAACGTCAATTGCTACATTCATATTGAACGGCAATTTTTTCGGAATGGTCCGCAGGATATCATTTCGAATGAGCAAATCGCGCGGCACCAAGGTTTGAGCGAATTCAAGCGCAACGTGCAGGCGGGTCTCCGTAATAAAAGTTCTGTCAAACGCAACTGCAATCGTCAGCGGGTCATGCAGCCATAAGCCGGTGTGCTCTGTCGGAATGCCTACGGTCAGGTAAATTTGTTTCTCTTGCGGCGGCCATACGGCCAGAATGTCGCTTACCAATTTGGCGATTGGCGTGTCCGTCGTGTTGATCCGGTCAACCTGCTCGTCTGTGAGCGGCACCTTGAGCGTCACGTCGATCGGCACCAGCGTAATGTTCATGCCGGATTCAACGACAATTTTGGCTGCTTTCGTGTCGTTATTCAGGTTGTATTCCTCGATCGGCGAACGGGTAACGCCCTTCTCGTCCACGATCGGCACGATAACGCCGCCCATAATGATCAATTCTTTAACTTTATCTACGATCTTAGGCTCTTTCATAATGGCATGCGCCACATTGGAAACGGTACCAAGCGTGATCAGCGTCACTTCATTCGGATATTTCATAACCTGCTCGATGATCATATCGACCGCATGAATATCGCTTGGCTTCAGCGAATCATCCTTCCAATCCGCTTCGGTGAGAATGTTCTCGCCTTCAAACCCGAACATGAGAGCGTATTCATCCATCGGCTGGCCGACACCGCTGCACACGGGAATGTCTTCTCTGCCGGCAACTCTTAAAATTTTCTTCGCGATTCGCGATCTGACATCAACATCCCCGTAACAGGTTGTAACGGCCAAGACCTCTACTTCAGGACTTTGTACGCCATAGAGGACTGCGAAAGCGTCATCATAATACGTACCGATATCCGTGTCGATAATAATCTTTTGTTTTGCCATGATTTGATTTCCTCCGTTTTCTCATGTTTTAGTTTGGGTTATGGTTTCAGGTAACGTTACCATGTTATAAATTTAGTATACGCTTACACCTTTGTCAACACTAAATTTTTAAACTTATTTTTTTATGGTAACCTTACCACACTGTTCTTTACAAATCATTTTTAATCGTGATATGGTAACTATAAGGTCTACCCTTCCATCCCTTTTTCACCCGGGAAATTCGTGAGCCAAACTGTAAAATATGGTTATGTTAAGTTAAAATGAATAAGTTAATAATCATTTATTTTAACTAGTCAAAAGGGTGTGCAAATGACGTTATGGCAACCATTAAAGATGTTGCAAAGCTGGCCGGAATTTCGGTATCAACTGTCTCGAGAGTGCTGAATAAAAGCGGCTATGTGAATGAGGAAACGTTAAAAAAAGTAAACCTGGCCATTAAACAATTGAATTATAAACCCAGCCAAATTGCCAGAGGAATGATCAGCCGGAAAACCAATACGCTTGGATTAATCCTTCCGGATATCCGCAACGTATTCTTTCCGGAGCTGGCCAGAGCGATTGAGGATGTTGCGCAAAAGCAAGGGTACAGCGTCATCGTGTGCAATTCGGATAATGACCGCGAGAAGGAAGAGTCCTATTTCCAGCTGCTCCAGGAGAAATATGTCGATGGGATCATCCTGGCCGGCGAAGTGACGGATAACCAGGTCCAGACGCTTAAAGACCGCGGGATCGCTTTTCTGGTCATCGATACGATCGTGGACTTTATGCCTGTCCTGTCCGTTCATACCGACCATATCAATGGGGCCTTCTTGGCTGTCACCCATCTGATCGAGCAGGGCTATCGACGCATTGCCCATATCCGCGGACCGGCAGCAAGCTCAACGGCCGAGAACCGTCTGGAAGGTTACAAGCAGGCGCTTTCCAAGGCCGGAATAGCGTACGACAGCAGTCTCGTTCAAATGGGGGATTACCAGATTGAAAGCGGCCATGATGCCATGAACAAGCTGCTGGTCATGAGCAATCCGCCCGATGCGGTGTTTGTCGCCAATGATTTAATGGCGCTTGGCGCAATGGATATCATCTCCGACCGCGGATTGAAAATCCCGGATGACATCGGCATTATCGGCTTTGACGGACTGCAGCTGGGTTCGGTGGTAAAGCCCAAGCTCTCCACGGTTGCGCAGCCGATCTATGAGATTGGAACCATCGCCGCCGAGATGCTGATCGAATCGATTCGCAACCCGGAAAAAGAGAAAAACAGCGTTATTTTGCAACCAAAGCTGGTGATTCGAGACTCTAGTACAAGAGGGAAGGCTGGAGATTAACATTGAAATCAAAAGCGCGCATTGTTGTAGTCGGCAGCATTAACATGGATATGGTGATCAATTCTCCTACGCTGCCTGTTAAAGGAGAGACTATACTCGGTGAGGATTATTTCACGGTGCCTGGCGGCAAAGGGGCTAATCAAGCCGTAGCGGCAAGCCGATTAGGAGCTCACGTGGTCATGTTCGGGTGTTTGGGCCAGGACCAGTTCGGACAGCAGCTGCTGCAGCACCTCCAGAATGAAGGCATTGTTACAGACAACATTACGGTGCTGGAGGAATCTCCTACCGGCGTGGCCTTCATTCCCGTAACCCCTTCCGGAGACAATTGCATTGTCGTATCGCCAGGCGCGAATATGCGGTTAACTCCGCAGCATATCGAGCAGGGCGAAGAGATCATCAAGAACGCCGATGTGTTGATGGTACAGCTGGAAATTCCGATGGAAACCGTTAGAACGGCATTGCAAATCGCCAAGAAGCATAATGTCATCACGATCTTGAATCCGGCGCCGGCCAAGGCCTTATCCAATGATATCTATCAACTGACCGATATCATTACGCCGAACGAAACGGAAGGCAGCTTGCTCGCCGCAGGAAATGTGCAGCAATCGTTAAGCGCGGAGGCAATCATGTCGGAGCTCTCGCAATCGGGCGTCGGCAAAGTACTGTTAACACGCGGCGGAGACGGCGTGGTTTATCAGGATGATAACGGGATCAGCGTAGTTCCTGCCTGCAAGGTTGAGGTAGTCGATACCACTGCAGCCGGAGATGCCTGCAACGCAGCGCTGGCTGTGGCATTGGCAGAGAAATTAAACTTCCCGGAAGCTGTGGAATTCGCGGTCAAGACCTCCGCCCTCTCTGTAACCAAAGCAGGCGCTCAGACCTCATTGCCTTATCGGGATGAAGTCGAGCGGTTCATCTGCCAATTATAGATGCCCGCGTAAAACTTATCATGTCTTATCTTTGAATGATAAACCTCCAAACCCACGGATCGTGGTTTTGGAGGTTTGTTAGCTTAATCCACTATAGAAGCTCATTGATTTGACTTGAAATTTACTCCCGCGCTACAACCGTTATTTTACATGATTTGTGCTAGCATATTTATCCCTTAATAAACCGATGACAGCATCTCTACACCAGGGTCTCCACCCATTTCACTCCATGATCTTTCAGGTCTTCGGCCATAATGTAAGAGTGAGACTGTGGTTTCATATTAAATGAACCAGTTTTACCCCTGTCTTCAACGTGTAGCCTATCAAAGGACTTCTGAATATCTTTTGAAATTGTCCATAATCGCTTGCCAGCCCGCTTGCTGCATTTCAATGGAATGGGTGCTTTCAGCATCAAAAATTTCAACGACCTTCGTTTCATTTCCTTGATTGACGAAGGTGATATCCACTTTTCTCCCATCTCCCAGTGTGTATGAAATTTGCTCATGCTGCATTACTACATCGTATACCCCGCCGAAATCAAAGCCCATGCTGCCGTCTTTCGCTTCCATCCTTGTAAGAAACTTGCCGCCAACCCGCAAATCATTTTCCGATCTTGGCGAATGCCATGTCTCTGAAGCCTGATTCCACTTCGTGATGTGTTCCGGTTCAGACCAATACCTCCATACTTTTTCTACTGGCGCTTGAATGACTGCCTGGACGGTTACTCTCGTTTTTTGATTACTTGTTTCCATTTTGAAGCACCTCACTCGATTATTGTTTTTGATTCTTATTTATTTAGACGTGCTCCAGTGCAGTTTCGTTCATCCGGGCCTCCTTCTAGGGTACGAAACCATTTTCACAAACCACCAAAAAGATGTAAAATGATAGATTAAGAGAAAAGATTCCATATTTTTCTGAAATATCCTTCATCATTTGCAACTATATGCTGCACAATGGAAGAAGCCTCTATGCACAGCTGCCCGTCGATGTTCTCCACCCCTTTATCGACATTCACCAAGGTAAATCCCGCATTGTACATTGCGGCAATCTCGTTATAAGACCATGAATTAGGCCTGACATCCGGGTAACCGGAATCCGCCTGGCTATGGAACCATCTCCATAGATGTATATGGCGCTGGATAGAATAGACGGGAAACGCCGTTTAGAATGGAACATTTCGGAGACAATAACAATGGCAGCCTGCAATGAATGGAATATTTCACCATTTGAAGAGCCCCTCTGCCTTCTGTTATATTAAAGAGTGCATGTTTATTCGATAGAACTTAAACAACAGGAGTGAATACGATGAAAAAACATGGTTTGAAGCTAATTGCACTACTGCTTGTCGCAATCATTGCCCTTACCGGCTGCGGCGCTGCAGACAAGAACCAGACGGGTACAGACGCTAATAATTCCCCTGCTCCGGCTGCTGAGGAGAAAAAGGTGCTCGTGATGGGCACTTCACCGGATTATCCTCCCTACGAAAGCGTAGATGCGAAAAATAACGGCGAGATTGTCGGTTTTGACATCGATATTGCCAAAGCTGTGGCAGACAAGCTCGGCTACGAGCTTAAGATTCAGGGCATGGACTTCAACGGCTTAATCGCCGCGCTGCAGTCGGAACGAGTCGATTTTGTTATGTCCGGCATGTCCATAACAGAGGACCGCAAAAAAAATGTAGATTTCTCGGATGTCTATTTCGTGGCCAAGAACACGATTGTAACAACCGGTGATAAGTCCTATGAAACGCTCGGCGATCTGAAGGATAAACGGATCGGCGTGCAGCTTGGATCAACGCAAGAGCAGGTCGTTGCGGATCTGAAAGAGGCGCAAATTAAGAAGCTGAACCGGATTCCCGAGCTGATTCAAGAGCTGAAAACGAACCGCATCGATGCGGCCATTATTGAGGATGCGGTTGTTCAGGGATATATGAAGAGCAATCCGGATTTGAAATTCAAAGTCATCGAATCGGAAGAGGAAGAGGGTTACGCGATCGCGTTCCCTAAAGGCTCCCCATTGGCAGCTGATTTCAACGCTGCATTGAAAGAGCTTAGCGATAATGGAACGAAGGATGAGCTCGTGAAGAAGTGGTTTGAGAAATGAACTTAGATTTTAGTGTTCTTAACGGCTATGTTCCCTATGTATTGAAGGGGATTGCCATTACCCTTTTATTTACATTGGTATCTGCGCTTTTTGGCTTTATATGGGGAACCATTCTATCCCTGTTTAAGATTTCCGATATTAAACCGCTCAAATGGTTTGCCAATCTGTACACGTCCATATTTCGGGGAACACCGCTGCTGCTTCAGCTTTTCTTGATCTACTATGCAACTCCCCAATTATTCAAATACGATATTTCGCCGCTCATGGCCGCCGGGCTCGCTTTTGGTCTGAACTCCGCAGCCTATTTATCGGAAACGATCCGCGCAGGCATTATGTCTGTGGACCGGGGCCAACGTGAAGCGGCGATGTCCCTGGGGATTCCTTACAAGACCATGATGATCAGCATCATTCTGCCGCAAGCGATCAAGAATATTCTTCCTGCCCTTGTCAATGAATGTATTGCGCTGCTAAAGGAATCTTCACTGGTATCCGTCATTGGCGTAGAGGATTTGATGCGCCGCGCCAATGTGGTCGGCTCGGATACATTCCGCTATTTTGAACCGTTAGTTTTTGTAGGGGTTATTTATTATGTTTTGGTGCTTATGCTGACGATGATCGCCCGAGTGCTTGAAAGGAGGATGCGCCGCAGTGATTAAAGTAGAAAACTTGTCCAAGTCCTTTGCCAAACAGCAGGTGCTGTTTAACATTTCGACAACGATTAAACAAGGTGAGGTTGTCGCGGTTATCGGCCCTTCGGGCTCGGGTAAATCAACATTTCTTCGATGCTTAAACCTGTTGGAAACCCCTTCGGAAGGCCGTATTATCATTCATGACAAAGATATCACCGACCCGAAAACGAATATCGCGCAGGTTCGTCAGCGAATCGGAATGGTGTTTCAGCATTTTCACTTGTTCCCCCATATGAGCGTGATCGATAATATCTGCTTCGCTCCGGTTAAGGTGAAGGGCTGGACGAAGGAGCAGGCGCGCGGCAAAGCGCTCGAACTGCTCGAGCGTGTCGGGCTGGCTGATAAGGCCGAAGCCTATCCTTCCAAGCTCTCCGGCGGTCAGAAGCAGCGCGTAGCGATCGTGCGGAGCCTTGCCATGGAACCTGAGATTATGCTGTTCGATGAACCGACCTCGGCGCTCGATCCGGAAATGGTCAAAGAGGTGCTCGATGTCATTCGCGGGCTTGCCCAGACCGGGATGACCATGGTCATTGTCACGCATGAAATGCGGTTCGCGCAAGAAGCTGCCGATACGATCTATTTCCTCGATCAGGGACGCCTTGTCGAGAAAGCCCCGCCGCAGCAATTTTTCAGCCGTCCGGGCAATGAGCGCGCACGGCAATTTCTCGAGAAGGTACTGTAACCAGCATGCTTTCTGAATATAAAAAGATAGCCGATTGGAAGCATCTACAGCTCCAGTTGGCTATCTTTTTTCTTGTCCGCTCGCGAAGGCTCTGCTGGCCTGGACGACGCCGTAGTGCTGACCCGCCGCGCCGCTCTCTTCATCGCGATCCAACTTATCTCCACCAGGCGGATGCAGGATATATGACTGAGCCTATGGTGACCGTCTCCCCGATTCTCGGTGTTGAAATGCTAATGTCGTGTTCTTGTGCCGCTTTCGTTACCCGTTCGATCGGATCTGTCCAGTCATGCAGCGCCAATGTAAACGCCGACCAATGAATGGGAATCATGATTTTACCTTTCACATCGATATGGGCTTGTACCGTTTCCTCCGGCATCATATGAATCGCAGACCATCGTTCATCATATTGGCCGCATTCCATTAACGTCATGTCAAATGGTCCGTACTTTTCCCCAATCTCTGCAAAGTGCGGGCCATAACCGCTGTCCCCGCTGAAATAAACCTTTTTATGCTCGCCGGCAAGGATGACCCATGAACACCACAGCGTGGCATTGCGGTCGGTCAAACCCCTTCCCGAAAAGTGTCTGGCCGGCGTGCAAGCCAGTGTGAGTCCCTCAAATTCAAACTCATCCCACCAGTCATGCTCCTCTATTTGGCTTTCGTCGATCCCCCATCTTTTCAAGTGCCTTCCGACGCCAAGCGGAACAAAGAACTGCCTGGCCTTATTTTTAAGCTTCTTTATCGTGCCATAATCTAGATGGTCATAATGATCATGGGACAGGAGAACCGCATCGATCGGCGGAAGCTCCTCAACCTCGACAGGCAGCTTTTCACTGTATCGTTTACTCCCGAACAGCGGGACTGGAGAAGGGGCCTTGCCCAACATCGGATCCAGCAATATGGTTTTCCCTCCCAATTCCAGCAGCACAGCAGAATGACCGAACCAGGTAAGCCTTGCTTGATCATCTCTTTGAATCAGGCGGGCATCCATAGGCTGCACAGGGACCCGACCGGCCGGTTTTCCGTTTGGATTTCCTTTCATAAAGTCCCGCAATATAGAGAGCGTAGTCCTTACTCCAGTATCCATTAGCGTAGGGATTTGATTCACAAACTTTCCCTTGGAGAAGTTTTTCGATTGGCCGTATAAATGCCATTTTCCCTTGGAAGAACTCATGATGGATAGCCTCTTTCTTGTTTTCATACTGGCCGAATTTGGCGGAGGAGCTGCGGAGCTCGTGCAAAAGTTTAAGGTATACCAAACAGAAACGGCTGTCTTTTGATAAGACAGCCGTTTCACCCTAATCCTCGTAACCTGCAAGCCCTTTTTCCATCAAGTACTCCATTTCCGAGTCCAAGACGGTTTCAACGGCCAGTTCATCTAATTTGACGTCGCGTTGGCTTAACACGTAATCCACCAGCTCGTCGCTATCAATATCGACAACCCCTTTGGCATCCGCCTTTGCGTTGTTAATAAATGCCTGTTCATGTTTCAGAACAAGCGCGATGTTATTGGCGTCGATGTCTGTTTTTCGTTCGATGTATTGGATAAGCTCTTTTTCATTCAATTGCTCACTCATTGGTTTTCATCTCCTGATTATGTTCATAATGCCATTGTACCATATTCCAGCTGATCAAGCTCCCGCCCGGTTCACTCCTCCGCGACTTCCCGTTCCACTCCTCTGATATACGCCAGCCAGTACAACACCGCAACGAAAACAGCGCCTCCCACGGCATTCCCCAGATAGACCGGAATGAAGTTTCGCAACCAATCTCCCCACCCTGCATATCCGGCAAAAATGGCCGCTGGAAACACAAACATGTTGGCGACTACATGCTGAAATCCAAGGGCTACAAAGGCCATAATCGGAAACCAGATAGCCAATATTTTGCCTGCAACATCATTTGCCGCATAGGAGAGCCAGACCGCCAGGCCGACCAGCCAATTGCAGCCAATGCCGGAAACAAAGGACTGAAAAAAGGATTCATCCAACTTCGCGTGGACGATCGCCAGCGTTTTCTGCAAAAATGCCCCTTCCGACGTCAATCCGAGCACATGCCCAAAGAAGAAGGCGATAAAAACAGCTCCAATAAAATTGCTAACGGTGAGCCAGAACCAGTTTCGAAGAAGCTGGCCCCATGAGACCTGCCCGGCAAGCCTGGCAATGGTCACCGCCATCATGTTCCCGGTCAGCAGCTCGCCGCCGGCGATGATGGTGAGCACCAGGCCTAACGGAAAGACGGCCGCCCCCAGAAATCCGGCAAAGCTGCCCCACTCTCCGGGAACATTGCCGCTTACGCGAATATCCAGTAAAAACCCTAAAGCGATGAATGCCCCCGCTAAAAATCCGAGCGTTAACAGCGTGGGAAGCGGTAAGCTTACTTTTCTCTTGCCCGCCTCGATGCTTAATTCCGCGATCCGCTGCGGCGTATGGTAGGCCATAGTTGTACCCCCAAACCTCATTTTTATCTAGGGTTGCCATGGTTGGGGTTAATTATCAATTAAACAGCATAAACATAAACTTTGGTGCGGTACAGGTCTCCACAGATGATTACCCGTTCAGGCTCCCAACCGGGCAGTGCAAAACAAATGCTGATCACCCGTGTCCCCGGTACCAATCGTTCGCGGAATATTGTGCTTAACCGCAACATCGCGCCCGGATAAAGATAACAGACCACCACATCTGCGCTGTCATAAGGGTACATGTAGAGATCTGCGCGAATCATTGTAACCCCGGCACGGGAATCCAGCTTGGCGGCGATCCGGGAAACCCACAGCGGAATGAAAGAATTCTCTATTCCAACCACCCGCCAGCCGGAGCAATGTTTTGCCAAATGTTGCGCAAGCGTCCCCCAGCCCGAACCCGCTTCCACCAGCGTACCTTGCCCGGCGATCCGGTTGATCTCATCTGCCACCTTGCCCCTCACGGGTGCCGATGAGGGCATTGGCGTGATCCCGTTCTTCCAGCTATGATATGCAATCGACAGTACGGCCGCGGACAAGGCCGCTGCCAGCAGACCGGTCGTGAATTGGTAAAGTGTATAAGGCATGATGGAACTCCTCTGCTGCGCGTCGTATCCGTTCGCAAATTTCGCCCATTCTAACTCCTCTATACTCTACTACTTCTTACTTGCATATTCAAAAAAAAGACAACCCCGGAAGGTTGTCCTTTATGTTAACAGCGTTTTTTCTTAGTTTAGTGCGTTGACCTGCTTCACAAATTCTTTCATCAATTGCGGCAGATCGTTCCATGCATGTCCGGAAACCAGGTTGCGGTCAACATGGCAGCGGGTCTCGATATAGGTTGCGCCTGCAGCTTCAACTTCAGGGCGGCAAGCGAAGTATGCTGTCATTTCACGGCCTTTAATTTGATCCGCAATGACCGACAGCGCTTGGCTGGCGTGACACAGAATCATGATCGGTTTGTTCTGCTCGAAGAAATGGCCGGCGAGGCGGGCAAAATCTTTATGAAGGCGAATATGCTCCGGAGCGCGTCCGCCAGGAATAATTAGTGCATCGAATTGTTCAGGGTTAATGTTTTCAAATGAAGCATGCGCCTCAATATTATATCCTTGTTTCTCCGTAAAGGTCTGCCAGTCCTCAAAATCGTGAACAACGGTTTTCAATACTTTTTTATCGGTTGGGGAAGCGATTACTGCATCATAACCTTCCTCCAGGCAGCGATAGTACGGATAATATACTTCCAATGCTTCTACAGCGTCTCCTGTTAAAATCAATATTTTCTTAGACATGTATAGCACCTCTCTTTTCGTATAATAGATACAAATAAATGTTATACTTTAGGGAGAGAAAAGAAAAGAATGTACTTTTTTGTGCGGTTGTTACAAAAAAGTAACTATTGAACCGTTAGGAGCTCATTATGTCGGATTTACGAAAAGAAATACTTCAAAAACTCAACAACGGAGATTTCAATTGTGAGAAAGAATTAACCCTGTCCATTATCAGTGGCAAATGGAAGGTCGTTATTTTGTGGCACTTGGGAGTAGAAGGGCCTCACCGGTTCAGCGAGCTCCAGCGGTTATTCCCCAAAATTACGCACAAAATGTTAACCAACCAGCTGAAAGAATTAATTGATGACGGGATTGTACACCGGGAAGTGTTTCCGGAGGTGCCTCCGCGAGTCGAATATTCAATGACTGAGCTGGGCATGACATTGCTGCCTATTATTGAAATGATGTACGAATGGGGAAAACAGAGAATATCCGACATCAGAAATAATCAGGCCGTCAGCGAATAGAAACCATCGCTTGGTTCCCCATACCTGCCAATTCTCAACAATCTAGTTATTCCATCTATACTAGCTTCATCTTACTCTCATACGCTATACAACCAGCTCCTGAACGTGACTGGAAAAGTGGTCTTGTCTAATTATGAATGAAAAGAAAAAGAGGAGCTTCGACGGATGAAGTCGAGGTTCCTCTTTAGCTGTCGGCTTTTGTTGTTCGCTTTCCCGATCTCCTTCTTCCGGCTAAGAAAACACCCGCAAGAATGATGAACAGACCCGTTAACATATTCCATCGGATCTCTTCATCTAATAGCGTAGATCCCCACACAAGAGCAGTGCATGGAACCAGATAAGTGACCATCGTCGCGAACTCGGGGCTGCCTTTTTGGACAATATAATAAAATAAGATATAAGCGATTCCTGAGCCTAGTCCGCCCAAACCAACAAGCATCAACACGGTATGTAATGAAGCAAGGTGCGAGAGTGCGGCCTCCTCGACCGTAAATGCCATGCTGCCGGTTGCAAGCATGCAGCCAAGCAAGGTCCCAAATGTAATCTGATACATGGAGAATCCGTTAAGAAGGCGCTTGGACAGCTGCGACCCGATTCCATAACAGATGGAGGCTGCGAGCATGCAGATGACGCCAAGCGTATCCACCGATAGGAAGGAACCGGATTCAATCCCGACCAGTATGATCAGCCCGAACGAAGCGATGCAGATGCCAAGCCACTGCGCCCTGCCGGATTTTTGACCAAAAAACAGCATGCCGACAACAATCGTCCAGATTGGAGTAGTCGCATTTAAAATCGATGCCATGCTGCTTGTCAATCGCGTCTCGCTAAATCCGATCAGCGCCCATGGAATAGCCGTATTAATAATCGACATCATCCCCATAGCAAGCCACGGAATCGTCCGAAAGGCAAACGGCTTCTTGAGCGCGAGCATAATGATTGCAACCACAATCAAACCGCATGCAGAGCGGAGAAATGCGATCGTCCATGGCCCAAAATCAAGAAGAAGCATTTTGATGAAATAGAATGAACCGCCCCAGATGAGGCTGAGCAATATCAATGCTGCATAAACGAAGCGTGGCAACTGTTATCCTTCTTCCTATTATGGACTGACTATATTTCTTCGATCATCGGAATATGACGATACCGATCCAGATCAATACGCCCCTCCCGATTCAATTCAACGCCTTCGCTGTCCAAGTAGAGTATTTGCATCATTCGGGCCTCTTCATCCTTGATCGCGATCTCCCCTTTTGCATTGACCACCCTGTGCCAGGGCAGGTTGTGGATGCCGCTTAACGCATGGAGAATCCGCACGACCTGCCTGGCCCCTCTCGGGCTTCCAGCCTGCTGCGCGATTTGTCCGTAGGTCATCACATACCCTTCCGGTATGCCCTTAATAATCTCAATAACCCGATTTGTATAAGGCTTCATTCGCTTTCTCCTGCCTCCATAACGGTTATATCAAGTTGATGAAGCGTTGCTATGCGGTTAAAGCTGGTTGTGAAAAAGAAAAGCGCACCAAAATAAATGGATACGCTTTTGCCCTGTGCCTTGATCTCATCCTGCTTCAGTACGATTCTGATCAAGGTTATTGTCTTTGGAGGCTTTGATTTGTTTGCTTCTCAGCTGTCCGCAAGCGGCATCAATATCTGTCCCATGCTCCAGGCGGACACTACAGTTAATGCCCTGTTTTTTTAACGTATCATAAAATGCCCGCACCGATTCGTGCTCGCTTCGTTGATATTGACTATGCTCATCGACAGGATTATACGGAATTAAATTCACCGTTGCAAGCTGCCGCCTTTCTCCGATCAATTCTACAAGCTCCAGGGCATGCTCCCTGCGGTCATTTACATCTTTCAGCAGGATATATTCCAGTGTGATTCTTCGATTCGTTTTCTCCAAATAATAATCAATGGCCTGCATTAATTTTTCAATGGGAATCGCGCGGTTGATTTTCATGATCCGCGTGCGAAGCTCGTTATTCGGCGCATGCAAGGAGACGGCCAGGTTGACCTGCAGATTCATATCGGCGAATTCAACGATTTTATCCGCAAGGCCGCTGGTCGATACGGTGATATGTCTTGGACCGATGGCCAGTCCCTTAGGATCTCTGATCACCTGCAGAAAATCCACAAGGTTGTTCAAATTATCAAACGGCTCGCCAATCCCCATCACCACAATATGACTGACCCGCTCATCCTGCTTGGCTTGATCCAGATGAAGCTGGACCTTCATGATTTGTTCCACAATTTCGCCACCTGACAGATCGCGGCTTTTCGTTAATAGCCCGCTCGCACAAAAGCTGCACCCAATGTTACAGCCCACCTGGGTTGTCACGCATACCGACAAGCCATATTTATGCCTCATCAATACCGTTTCAATCAGGTTGCCATCCTGCAGCTTGAACAAAAACTTAATCGTACCATCCGCCGATTCTTGCTTTAAGTGTTCGTCTAAAGTTTGGATGGTGAAATGATCAGCCAACAATTGGATACAGTCTGGATTGACATCGACCATCTCTGAGAAATCGGTTACCCGCTTTCTGTAAAGCCAGTCCCACACCTGCGATGCCCGAAATTTTTTATGCCCGTATTCCATAAGCCATGCTGCCAATTGATCAAATGTCAATCCATAAATGGATGCTTTATTCATCGGTATCCTCTTTCCAAAACGTTAAAATTCATCTTTCTATTATTGTCCCAGAAACGTTTTGGGAATACAAGGGGATAATACAGGCAGCCTTCTTCCGTTAATATGCGTGGCATCAATAAAAAAGAGAGGATTTCTCCTCTCTGCGCGTACAAGCTTCTTATGTCAGCTGACGATCCCAGTGACGGTGGGCAGCAACTGCATCAACGAACTTCTTCGCAAATTCACCGGTCGCTTTCCCCACGACAATGCCGGGACTGTCTATGGCATCACTGGCTTCCAACCATTGCTTCGCTTCCTCAGTGGCTCCGATCGGTTTGTAATGGGCAAAGGCTTCTTCAATAAAGGAAATCGCTTCTTTTTCAAATGACTTGCTGCCCCCGCTCCCTCCAACCGCATAGATCGCGTCGAACAGGACGGAGTCGGCTGTTAAGAAGGTATGTTTGACTTCAAGCTCCTTGCCTTTGGAGCCTTTTATCATGCCCAGCTTATCGCTTATGATCTCAGGCTGAATGCCCGCTTTTTTCAATTTATCCAAAACGGATGTCACATCATCCCCCTCGTAATGATGGCCAATGATCACGCCGACTTTACGGGTATCCGGCTTTTTCGCAGTATTGACTTGGCTGAGCGCCGGAGACGATTTGGTTATTTTGGAACCTCCGCCCTGCGGCGCATCTGCTCCGATCGCATCGGCCACCGTAGCGGCCAGTTCCAGATTGACGTTCGCAAACATGTCGATAACCTGCTGCCGCACCGATTTGCTGTTCACTTTTCCCAGTTCAAATGTAAACGCCTGGATAATATGCTGTTTTTCCGGCTCGCTCATACTATTCCAGAACATCGTCGCTTGCGAGAAGTGGTCTTTGAAGCTTTCGCTCCGGGCGCGTACTTTACGGCCATCCACCTTCTCCTGGTAATGCGCATATCCGCCTTCCGCCTCAGGCGTCGGGGCGGGGGTATTGGCTGCCAGGGAATTTTTATGGTAACTGACCTGGCCTCGATTAATCGTTTGACGGCCGAATCCATCGCGCTGGTTGTTATGGAATGGACACACGGGCCTGTTAATCGGCAGTTCATGAAAGTTCGGGCCGCCAAGGCGGGTCAGCTGCGTATCGGTATAAGAGAACAGACGACCTTGCAGCAGCGGGTCGTTCGAGAAGTCGATGCCGGGAACGACATGGCCCGGGTGGAAGGCGGCCTGCTCCGTTTCTGCAAATACGTTATCCACGTTGCGGTTCAGCGTCATCTTGCCGATGAGCA
The DNA here is from genome assembly GCF_014640295.1 of Paenibacillus abyssi. Lineage (GTDB taxonomy): Bacteria > Bacillota > Bacilli > Paenibacillales > Paenibacillaceae > Paenibacillus_D > Paenibacillus_D abyssi. The sequence continues at coordinate 401,603 of NZ_BMGR01000002.1, forward strand.
TGACCGGCACATCTTCTTCCGGCCACAGCTTTGTCGGATCCAGAATATCGAAGTCGAATTTGAATTCATCTTCTTCCTTAAGAAGCTGAACGCCCAATTCATATTCCGGGTAATTCCCCTGTTCAATCGACTCCCACAAATCGCGGCGGTGGAAGTCCGGGTCCTTTCCTGCAATCTTCTGCGCTTCATCCCACACCAAGGAATGCACCCCTAGTACCGGCTTCCAATGGAATTTTACAAAATGCGCTTCTCCTTTATCATTCACAAAACGGAACGTATGCACGCCAAAGCCCTCCATCATACGGAAGCTTCGCGGAATTGCCCGATCGGACTTCGCCCACATGACCATGTGAGCCGACTCCTGATTATTGGCAACAAAGTCCCAAAATGTGTCGTGAGCAGTCGCGGCTTGCGGCATCTCATTATGCGGCTCGGGTTTGATCGCATGCACCAGATCGGGAAACTTGATCGCATCTTGAATGAAAAAGACCGGTATATTGTTACCAACCAAGTCATAGTTTCCTTCTTGCGTATAGAACTTTGTCGCAAAACCGCGCGCATCCCGAACCGTCTCGGCCGAGCCGCGTGAGCCGGCTACGGTTGAAAACCGGACAAAAACAGGCGTTTTCACGGATGGATCCTGTAAAAACCCTGCCTTTGTATATTTTTTCATCGATTGATATACTTCAAACTCGCCATGGGCAGCAAAACCTCGCGCATGTACGGCCCGCTCCGGAATCCGTTCATGATCGAAGTGAGTCATTTTTTCCCGGAAATGAAAATCCTCCATCAACGTCGGGCCCCGTTCTCCCGCTTTTAAAGAGAACTCATCCTCAGCCATTTTTAATCCTTGATTCGTTGTTAATTTTTCACCTTCATCCTTGACGCGAAACTGCTCCAACTGTTCATTTTTGCTATTCTCATTTCCTCTGCTTTCTTTACTCATCAATACAGCTCCTCCCATAGGGTTTTGTAGAAAGAGTACGATATTTGTTACCCCGATAAGAGGAGAAGTAAGCATTATTTTCATATTTTTGTCCAGCTCGATTATGTACACACGGCGAAGTGACCCGTGAATTCAGCTCATTTTTACACTTGAATTATAGCTCAAAAAAATGGCCGAGCAGCTCACTACAATAAGAAGTCGTAGTGGCCTTACTCGGCAATATCAAATGATGCATCCCCCACGTTTTTGGCCAGCCAACGTCTTACAGCGTCGGAGCGTTCAACGCAGTTTGGATGTTGTTCAGGTCAAGTTGGATCTGCTCATTGACGTTCCACGGGTGATACCAGCCGCGATCCATCATGTATCCCGCAATTCGCTCGTGCATATCGATCGCTTCTTCCAACTGCTTGCTTAGAATTTCCTTCACCTCAGGCGTTCCGGCCTCCGTGACGGCCATCGCATAGTTTCTTACGCCGCTCTTCGCGGCGATAAGAAAGTCCATTGCAATGACCTGATCCGTTAATGTGTTCATTCCTGTCAAATGCTCGAGAATGGTGTTCATACCGTGCTTTCATCTCCTATTGAGTCGCTTTGGACAAAATTGCGCTGAGCTCCTCCAGCTGCCGGGTCGAACTATCGACGTCCTCCTGCAGGATTTGCTTTAGAGCCGGATCCGATACGAGCGCCCGCATCGTCTTGGACTTTGTCATACATACCGTCTTGAATGCGGCTATTTCATGTACCTCCAGCGTTTCATGCAGTGCATATGCCATCGATTCCTGAACCTCCTTTTTACTTCATCCAACTATGGCTTGAGTAAGACCTTGATACAATTGTCCTGTCTGGTATCGAAGATCTCATATCCATGCTTCGCTTCACGCAGCGGCACTACATGCGTAACGACATCGCCAGGATCAACCTTGCCCGTATCGATTAACTCATACATATACGGCATGTAATGGATGACTGGCGCCTGGCCGGTGCGAATGTTGACGTTGCGCTGAAAAATATCCCCTAACGGGAACCCGTTATACCGTCCGCCGTACACACCAGTGATTTGAATTGTGCCCCCCTTGCGAGCAGCCTGCGAAGCAATAACGAGGCCGCCCATTGCGCCGCCATGCAGCTTCAAACCGGACGCAATAGACTCCAGCGGACTCATCTTTCCGCTCATGCCCGAGCAATCGATCACGACATCGGCACCCCCTTTTGTCATTTCCTTCAGGTGGGTGCCGGCATTCTCGTACGTTTCAATGTTAACAATCTCTACGTTGTTGGTTCGTTTCGCGTGCTGCAGCCGGTAAGCGAGATAGTCCACAGCAATGACCCGCTTCGCGCCTTTGAGCCAGCTGAACTTTTGCGCCAGCAGCCCGACAGGGCCGCAACCGATGACGATGACGGTATCTCCGTCCTTTACGCCGGCATTGTCGACGCTCCAGAATGCCGTCGTCATCGCGTCGGCGATCAGGCACAACTTTTCATCCGGATGTTCACAGCTTTCCGGAATTTTGAAATGGGTGAAATTGGCGAACGGTACCCGCAAATATTCCGCCTGCCCGCCCGGGTAACCGCCTGTGGTACCTGAATATCCGAAGTAAGCGCCCATGTCCCCATGCTCGTTCGAGTTATCGCATTGGCTTTCCAGATGATTTTTGCAATAGAAGCATTCCCCGCAGCTAATGTTGAAGGGAATAATAACCCGGTCGCCCTTCTTCAGCTTTGTAACGCCCGGTCCGACCTCTTCCACAACACCCATCGGCTCATGGCCGATCACGTAATTTTCCTGCAGATTCGGGATCATGCCGTGAATCAGATGCAGATCGGAGCCGCAAATGGCAGTCGTCGTTACTCTAACGATCATATCGTCAGGCTTCTCGATCTTCGGATCGGCGACCTCCTTAACGGCAACATTCTTCACGCCTTGATACGTTACAGCTTTCATGCTTTATTTCCTCCAATGTGCTCATCCGGCGTCCGATCGAACATTCCTTTGCGTCTCGTATCGTCCGGAAAAAGCTTCATCTGTGCGATTTGCACCGTTTTATTCGCCGACAGCTGGTCTAATTGGTATTGTTCCTTGAGCTCGTACGGGTGAAACCATTTTTTCCGAATCATCAGCTCGGTAATTTCCTGGTGCAAAGCGACTCCTTGCCGGAGCTGGCTGCGGAGCACCGCTCTCGCCTGTGGAGAGGCCGTCTCCGTAAGCGCGGCCGCCGTGTTTCTTACGCCTTCCTTCGCCCGAAGGAGGAAATCCATTGCGAACGTCATATCAGCCATCTCCGGCATATTAAGCGCGTTAATCGGATCTAGATCATCCATTTTGATGGGAGTTGCCTGTTTCATTGTCATCTGGTGTCACCTTTAATTTAGGATTGGTGTTGGCCGGAATTCCGGAACCGGCGCTTGGAATGGCGCATGTCCATAAATCGCTTGCAGGTCGGCAATCGCTTGGAGAGACTGCTGCACATCCTTCTGCATCAAATCTTTTAGCTCCTGATCGAATACAAGGCCTTGCATCAGTTTCGATTTGCTTAAACACAGGGTTTTAAAATTCAACATCTCGTGTAATTCGAGCGCTTCATGCGGTGCTAACGTTTGTTGTTCATTTATCAAGTGATCACCTTCCAGAAATTTTGCCACGGCTAAATGGCACGCTTCTAAACAACCAATTTGCCTTTACAGTGGTATATTGTCCTGGTCAAATAGGGTTTATACTTTGGCGCAAAGTGTCATGTTCGCAGCAAAAAAAAAAAGCCCTCCTCCACGTTTCACGAAAGGGGCTGTCTGGACCTATATTTCCGCTTACTTGAAGAACACTTTGTCTACATTGTATTTAGCCTTTAACTCATTAATAATATACGTTTCATAAATTTCTCTATGGACGGGGTCTTCGATAATACAAACATCAATTTTAGTTACTTCGTGTCTGTTCATTTTGATCACGGATACCGTATCCTCAAAATGTTTTTTTATTCTTGGTCTTAGCTTCCTTGCTTTCCCGACAAACAATAGTTCCTCCTTGTCGTTGTAAAACATAAAAATACCACCCTTATCTCTAGGAATCAGGTGAAAATCAGTAAATCCGTAAATATTACTTAGCACAGGGGCATCCTGTTTGGTAATGGAAATGTCCGGTGTTGGAATGGTTATATGTATCACTAAAGCTCACTTCCTCCATATATATTGGTCTAAATACTATCACAAATCGCAATGTAAAACCATTTTCTATATTTTCGTAATGCATGTATCTCCCGGCACAACACTTCCGCCGCTGCTGCTCGGCACTCAACGGCAAGTTTTTATCGACCATTAGATCGGAGTAAGTTACAATAATAATAATAATTTTGTTGCACAAGGAGAGTATGTATGAAATATATCAGCACGCGGGGACAAATATCCCCCATCGGGTTCATCGATTCGGTTCTAATGGGACTGGCCGACGATGGCGGCTTACTGGTCCCAGATCATATACCGCAATTGTCAGACGCCACCCTCAAGCAATGGCAGCACCTCTCATATCCTGATCTCGCCCTTGAGATTTTCTCCTTATTTGTGGACAACGAGATTCCGCGGGCGGATCTGAAGAAACTGGTTGACGACAGCTATGCGACATTCCGCCACGAGGATGTAACACCGGTGCGGAAGCTCGACGACGGCCTATATGTGCTGGAGTTGTTCCATGGTCCAACCTTCGCCTTCAAGGACGTCGCGCTGCAATTTTTGGGCAATCTCTATTCCTACATTTCCGGTAAAACGGATTCCATCATTCACATCCTCGGAGCAACCTCCGGCGACACGGGCGCTTCGGCCATCGAGGGCGTACGCGGCAAAGAGGGCATCCGCATCTGCATCCTGCATCCGCACCAGAAGGTGAGCAAGGTACAGGAACTTCAGATGACGACAGTTGATGATTCTAACGTGCTGAACCTCGCTGTGAATGGCACGTTCGACGATTGCCAGCGGATCATTAAGGAACTGTTCGCCGACGTCAGCTTCAAGCACCAGTACCATCTGCGTGCTATCAATTCCATCAATATCGCCCGGATTCTCGCACAGACCGTATACTATTTCTACGCCTACTTCCAATTGGCGAACAAAGGGCAGGCCGATAAGGTCAACTTCAGTGTGCCAACAGGGAACTTCGGCGACATATTTGCCGGCTTCCTCGCGCAAAAGATGGGACTTCCCATTAACAAGCTCATCCTGGCAACCAACGAGAACAACATCCTGGCACGCTTCGTGAACGAAGGCGTGTACCAACCGGGGGCATTCCGCGGTACACACAGTCCGTCCATGGATATTCAAGTAGCAAGCAACTTTGAGCGTTATTTGTTCTACCTGTATGGGGAAGACCCGGCAACCGTCACCTCCCTCATGGCGCAATTCAAAGCAGAGGGCCGCATTGTTATTCCCGAAGATGTTTTGAAACGCGTGCAAACCGACTTCGCGGCCTATAGTGTGGACAACGAGGACTGTTTGAACACGATCAGCAAGTATCACGAAAAGCATGATTATCTGCTGGATCCCCATACCGCCTGCGGTGTGGCAGCATCCGACAGGCTAACGGCGAACGGGGAAGTAACGGTCGCGCTGTCAACCGCTCATCCGGCCAAGTTCGACGAAGCGATCCGACTGCGCAATATCAGCCAGACTTATCCGGAACAAATCCAATCGCTGTTCGACAAACCGCAATTTCAAATGGTTGTCGACGGATCCAACGAAGAGATAAAGAAAAAGTTAGTGACGTTTTTTTAACAAAATCTAAACAAGCAAGGCAATAAGCCATCCTTACCGGGATGGCTTATTTGCGCTTGTAAGAGAATCCCCGCCAGGCTATCCCGATAATAACTAACAAAATTTGAGAAACCATAAAAAAATGAGTAAACTATAGGTATAAAGGAGGCGAATTAAGATGGAAATAGGAATCAGTACATTTTTGGAGACAACACCGGACCCGAAGACAGGAGAGGTCATCAGTCATGCCGAGCGGCTGCGCAATGCCGTCGAGGAGATCGTACTGGCTGATCAGGTCGGTCTGGATGTCTACGGAATCGGGGAGCATCACCGGCCCGATTATGCAGGTGCCTCACCCGTCGTTGCATTAGCGGCTGCGGCTGCCATGACCAAGCGGATCAGGCTCACAAGTGCGGTTACCGTGCTGTCCTCGGACGACCCGGTTCGCGTATATCAATCGTTCTCCACCCTTGACGGCATCTCTAACGGCCGGGCCGAGATTATGGCCGGACGGGGCTCGTTCGTCGAATCCTTCCCGCTGTTCGGGTACAGCCTGGATGATTATGACGAATTGTTCGAAGAAAAGCTGGAACTGCTGCTGGCGATCCGTTCCTCGGAGAAGGTGACTTGGCGCGGCGGGCATCGTCCAGCCATCGATAACCTTGGCGTCTATCCGCGGTCCGTTCAGAATCCGCTTCCGGTATGGATCGCAAGCGGCGGGAATCCACAATCTGCCGTTCGGGCAGGGCTACTTGGTTTACCGATCGCATTCGCCATCATCGGCGGAATGCCGGAGCGATTTGCTCCTTTAGTCGAACTCTATAAGAAGGCTGCTGTGCAGGCCGGGCATGATCCTGCCAAACTCCAGATTGCGACTCATTCGCACGGATTCGTCTCCGAAACAACGGAGCAGGCTGCCGATTCCTTCTTCCTTCCAACACAGGCCCAGATGAACGTCATCGGGCGTGAGCGGGGCTGGGGGCAGCATTACACCCGCGCCACATTTGATGAAGCGCGCAGCCTTCGGGGCGCCCTCTATGTCGGCGATCCCGAATATGTCGCGGAAAAAATCATTTTGCTGCGCAAAAATTTGGGGGTTACCCGTTTCTTCCTGCATGTGAATGTCGGCACGATGCCGCACCGTGAAGTCCTGCGCGCCATCGAGCTGCTCGGGACCAAGGTCGCGCCAATCGTGCGCAAGGAGCTTGCCCGGATCGAGGGAAAAGAATAAGCAAAGCAATAATCCCTAATAAAAAGGAGATGTCTCTCCAGTACAACGTACTTTCGAGACAACTCCTTTTTTATCGTATCCTTATTGCATTACTCATGAAAATCAAGTCCGGAACGAACTTCTTTCACGTACCCGGCGCGAATGACGAAGTCACCGAAATGCTCGCTTTCCTCGCGTTCCTTCGCATACCGGTTCAGCATCGGCCGCAGTTCATGAAGAATTTCCTCTTCACCGATATTTTCACGGTACATTTTATTCAAGCGATTACCCGAGAAGCCGCCGCCCAAATACATGTTGTATTTGCCGGGAGCCTTCCCGATAAAGGAAATTTCCGCAAGCGCCGGCCTGGCGCAGCCGTTCGGACATCCGGTCATGCGAATCACAATTTCCTCCTCGCGCAGCCCTGCCTCATCCAGGATCAATTCAAGCTTATCCAGCAGCGAAGGCATATAACGCTCCGATTCGGCCATTGCCAGGCCGCAGGTCGGCAATGCGACGCAGGCCATGGAGTTTCTGCGCAGCGCGGAATATTGGGTGCCGTCGGTCAGACCGTATGCCTGAATGATCGCTTCGATTTTTTTCTTCTTTTGAATGGACACATTGCCTATAATCAGATTCTGATTCGGCGTCAGGCGGAAATCCCCCGTATGCACCTTGGCAATTTCCCGCAAACCGGTCATCAGGAGGTAGCCTTCTTCGTCCTTTACCCGGCCGTTCTGGATGAAGAGCGTGAAATACCATTTGCCGTTGCTTCCTTTTACCCAGCCGTAACGGTCACCGTTATGGTCGAAATGATAAGGCCGCGCCTCCTCCAGCTTCCAGCCCAGACGCTGGTGCAGCTCGTCGACAAACCACTCCAGGCCGCGGTCGTCAATTGTATATTTGAACCGGGCATGTTTGCGTACCGCACGGTCCCCGTAATCTCTTTGAATCATGACCGTTTTCTCGGCTACATCAATGAGCTGTTCCGGTGTGATAAAACCGATCACTCTCGCCAGCTGCGGATACGTCTTCGGATCGCCATGCGTCATGCCCATGCCGCCGCCGACCGCTACGTTGAAGCCAATCAGCTTCCCATGCTCATGAATCGCGATAAAACCGAGATCCTGAGAAAAGACGTCCACATCGTTAGACGGCGGTACCGCGATACCGATCTTGAACTTGCGCGGCAAATAGACCGGGCCGTATATCGGCTCTTGCTCCTCTGTTTCGCGACTGTCGATCACCTTCTCTTCATCCAGCCAGATTTCATAATACGCTCTGGATCGCGGATCAAGGTGCTTGCTCACCTTCTGGGCCCACTCATGGACTTCGCCGTGGATTTCCGATTGATACGGATTCGGATTGCACATCACGTTGCGGTTCACATCGCCGCATGCGGCAAGCGTGCTTAACAGCGCTTCATTAACTTCCTTGATGGTACTCTTCATGTTCCACTTGAGCACGCCGTGAAGCTGGAACGACTGTCTGGTGGTCAGGCGAATCGTGCCGTTGGCGTATTTCTGTGCGACGCGGTCCATCATCAGCCATTGCTCCGGCGTCACAACCCCGCCGGCAGCCCGCACGCGCAGCATGAACTGATAAGCCGGCTCCAGCTTCTGTTTGTTCCGCTCGTTGCGCAGATCGCGGTCATCCTGCATATAGCTGCCGTGGTGTTTCATCAATCGGTTATCATCTTCGGGAATCGAGCCCGTTATTCTGTCCTGAAGTGTTTCTGCAAGAGATCCCCGCAGGTAATTGCTTCGCCGCTTAATATCCTCTACATCGCTGTGAGGCGCACTATTTGGCGAAAGTAAGTTGTTTCCGTTCATTTCCCTGTCTCCTTTCGCTATCTTTGAGCTTGTACTTTAATACACATCTCGCTGATAACGTTTTTCCTGCTGCAATCGCGCCAAATACTCCGCAGCTCCCTCCGGGCTAAGTCCGCCCTCCCGCTCGAGAATCGTTGCGAAAGCCGCGTGAACGTCATGAGCCATGTGTTTCTCGTCTCCGCATACATAGATGCTGGCTCCATCCTGAAGCCATTGGTATAATTCCTTGCTGTTTTCAAGGATCCGATGCTGTACATAGACCTTCTCATCCGTATCGCGTGAGAACGCGACATCCATGCGCGTCAGTACGCCATCTTTCAGCCAGCGCTGCCACTCCACTTGATAAAGGAAATCGGTGGAGAAATGGCGGTCACCGAAGAACAGCCATGTCTTGCCCGGCGCCCCGGTCTCTTCCCGTTCTCCCAGGAATGCCCGGAACGGGGCAACGCCTGTACCCGGCCCGACCATGATGATCGGCGCATCCGGATTTTCAGGGAGCTTGAAGCTCGGGTTCTGCTGCACAAATACAGGCAGCGCTTCACCCGGCTCCGCCTGCTCGGAGATATAGGTCGAGCATACGCCGTACCGATTCCGCCCATTAGCCTCGTACTCAACTTTGCGGATCGTCAGATGCACCTCATCCGGGTATGCCTGCGGACTGCTGGATATCGAATAAAGCCGAGGCGGGAGCTTCCGGAGAATCGATACAAAATCTTTGGCCGGCACTCCTTTCAGGTTATAATCCTGCACCAGATCCAGCAGATCGCGATCCCTGATATACGATCTGAGCTCCTGCTCTCTTCCTGCCACCAGCAGTTCCTGCAGCCCGCTCCCTGAGAACAGCTTCGCGGCTTGCTCCATTAGCGGCTTCGTTAATACCGTTATCTCATAATGGCTGGTCAACGCTTCAAGCAATGAGCGCTGCTCGCCATTTTTATTGATCGTGACAAGCTCTTCCGGCTTCCATCCCATCGCTTCGATCAGCTCGCCGACAAGTCTGGGGTGATTCTTCGGATAGATACCCAGGCTGTCGCCCGGCTCATACTGAAGATTCGATCCCTCAAGCGAGAGCTCGAGATGGCGGGTTTCCCGGTCTGATCCGCGCCCGTTCAGATTCAAATTTTCAAGCACGACAGCCTGAAACGGGTTGGATCTGGAATATTCGGTTTGCTCCCCGATCTGAACCGCCGCACCGCCGGCGCTTGCCAAGGATGATACCGCAGTTCCTTCACTCAGTGATGCCAGCACGTTGTTCATCCATTCCGCCGCAGCATCTTCGAAGTCCACGTCGCAATCCACGCGCGGGGTAAGACGCTTGCCTCCAAGCTCCTCAAGACGCTGGTCAAAGTCCTTCCCGGTCTTGCAGAAAAACTCATAGGAAGTATCCCCCAGAGCCAATACGGAAAACTGCAAGCCCTCCAATTGAGGCGCTCTCTTGCTGTGCAGGAACTCGTAGAAAGGAAGTGCGTTGTCCGGCGGATCGCCCTCCCCATGCGTGCTTACCAGAATGAGCAGGTTTTGCACCTTCTTGAGCGTATTCGGCTTAAAATCGTTCATGGAGGAAACGGTTGCCTGGAAGCCCTGTTCCTGAAGCTTGTCAGTCAGCTTCTTGGCCAATTTATGACTGTTCCCGGTCTGGGACCCGAACAGCACCGTTACCTCTTTCGAAACAGCGGGTACACTCGCTGTCAAAGCCGCCGATGCCGTTAAGTCTGCTGAAGCGGCCGGCACCGGGGCTGCAGATGCAGGAGCCCCCACTTGCTGAAAAGCCGCCAGATAACCGGTCAGCCAAACCTTCTGCACGTCCGTAAGCGAAGGCAGCAAACGATTAAGCAGATCTGCCTGCTCCTGATTAAATGGACTGTTCGTTACTTGTAATACCAATAATATACACCTCGCATAACATTAAAATTATTCTTAGTATTCGTATACGATTAAATTATTTTTCATCTTACATTCAAACTATCACAGCAAGAGAAACCAAGCAACAAAAATGATTTTATAGGTATTATTGGTTTTGCTGATAAATGAATTTCATAACAAATCGCACCCAATAAATGGATGCGATTGAGTTTTTATGTCAATCCTCTGCAATACAGTTACGCATGGCTCTTTGCGTACCAAACTTGCAGCGCTTGTTGGCATATCTGAAAAGTAAAGATGTGCCTGCTAACCTGCAGCTCCATTTCTTACATACGTCATGTCCTGGCTTTTCTCATGACGAATGTAATGATCCCGCAAAGAAACAGATACGTAATTGCAGTAAACAATAGATCTATCAATAATAGACGCGGATAAGGATAGAATTCTAGTGCAAATTGAAACGAATAAAATACAGGGAAGGGGAGTATTAACCATAGGTTAATCGAGTAGAAATGTCTTCTGTATATTTTACTTTTACTCTCATTATTCTTCGTCCTCATTGCTTCAAAGAAAATGATTGCAGTGATTTGAACAATAAGTCCGACACTAACGGTAAATACGGTTTGCCAAGTAAAATAAGCGGCAATGGATATCAGCAATCCGATTAGACTCACTCCTGTAGCTGCAATAACCGGAATAGCAATATCCATTCGTTTATTTGTTGTCTCGTTTGCGATAACCGCATCATCCTTACAGTCTATCATATCGTCAAAAAGTAAATAATCAGTGGGTACATCAAATGCGAGACTGAGTTGAATCACTTTATCTGTATCAGGTATGGACTCGCCTACTTCCCATTTCGAAATTGCTTGCCTTGAAACACCAAGTTGTTCAGCTAATTTTTCTTGGGACATATAATTCTTCTTTCGAAGTTTTTGTATTTTTTGTCCGATTGCCATATGAGACCCTCCTTCATTTCGGTATCTCTATTTTAAAGATAGACCTGGTTGCGAACAACCAAATGCACCTTGAACATCCGCAACCAGCGTTAGCAAGCCTTATTCTTAAAGGCTTCCAGAGCATTGGACTGCATCTTCAAAAAATTGCCGTTACTTGTGATACGGTTCGGCGTATCATAAATGAGGCGAATTCAGAGAACAGCCGTTAGCGAGAGGAAATAAGGATAAAGGAGGCCATCCTTAGCGGAAAGCCTCCTTATCCTTCTGATTCGATGTTGCTCTTTTATGCGTTATCAATCGAAATAAGGGATCCTTCTTTTGCTCGCTCATAGTTAACCTTATAACCCAATCTCTCGGAGATGTTCCGCAGCGGTACATAAGATCTTCCGTTTGTTAGTTGAACGTTGGAGAAGACTACTTTGGCACCATCTTTTTCGAAGGTGACGCTTTTAGTTGACTGTTCCCATTTCATTGTATAACCTAGCGCTGCTCCAATCACTTTCAGCGGTACATAAGTCGTACCTTTCTCAATATAAGGGATACCCAGTTCATTCGAAGAGGATAATGTCTTTCCGTTTACTTTAATAATAATCGGATCTTCAAATTTCAGTCCATTCGCATACATAATCTGGCCATATGCACCAACAAATATATATTTCCCGTGTGCTTTAATACCGTCCAGCATCATTCCACTGCCGCCGATGTCAAAGTCTGAATACTGTTTTGGAATTGGAATCTCTTTCCACTTCACGCCGTCTTTCGAAATATAATAAGCATTATAATTTACATAATCCCCTTTTACTTCCGCAATAGAATCATTGAAGGCGAAGAGATATCCGTCAAACGACGTAACAAATTCAAACCGGTCATTATGATCCAGACCGGCTGCAGATTTCGACCACTGCTTGCCATCCTTCGATACCCACATTTTCGTAGCATCATACGGATAGGTCGCAATGTATCGTTCTCCGTTCCAAGCCAGATCCACTACAATGACATCCAGATTCGTAAGCGCCGTCCACACCGTTCCGTTCGTAGATTGCATGATTTTCGTATATTGATTGCCGTTGTTATAAATCTGGAATGCGGCCAACACCCGTTTCCCATCCCAGACCATAGAGGTGAGCCAATAGTCGGATTTGCTTACGCTGTTCACTTTCGTCCAGGAAAGTCCGTCCCTGGACGTATAAACACCATACACTTGATCAGAAGCAATGAAAAACTTCCCTGTCCACAGTATATTACTCAAATCGCCGTATTGATCTTTAAATGAAACGCGTACAGGCTTCCAACTGACCCCATCGGAAGATACATAAACGCCACCGTTTCCGACCGCAACAAATTTGTTCGCGCCCCATGCGACATCAAACAAACTCACTCTTCCAAAGCTTTCTTTATATGAAAAAGGAGTAGCGCTCTTCCACTGCGTTCCATTATCGGTGTAAATAACGCTTCCTTGAAGGCCTACAGCTACCGTTCTTTTCCCATTGGTGGCTATCGCTTTGAAATCTCTAGATGTGCCTGCTAACCTGTAACTCCATTTCATCCCGTCGCTCGTATAGATGGAGTAAGTGCCGTCAGGATAATTCTCCATCTTCTTAGAACCAAGCCCGGCAAACCCGCCATCGACTGGATACATCGTATAGACCGAAACTTGGAGATTGGACAAGTCGTGCTGCTTCCAATTCACCCCATCGGTAGATGTATAAGATACTTGCCGGCCTGAAGCGTTATTTGGGACATATCCGACCGCGATGTACGTTTTCCCGTTTGTAAACAGCGATTGCAGTCTGACGTTACTTGGCGACTTACTTTGTTTATTCCAGGTCAGCCCGTCCTTCGACGTATAAAACCCGTTGCCGACCCCCAGGTAATGATTCTTGGCCCATACCATATCGTTAATATTGGCTTTGGTGTCAAGAGGCTTGCTTGTCCATTTCAAACCGTCCTTGGAGGTATAAACCTTCTTTTCTTCATAACCATAAATAAAGTATGTACCGTTAACATATTTAATCGGATGCGAGCCATATTGAACTTCAAGCGTGAGGGTTTTGGTCCAATTTTCCCCGTCGCTTGAAGTGTACACATGCTCTCGTCCTACAGCTACAAATTTGTTCTTTCCCCAGACGAGATAATGAATCGCTTCACCTGGCTCAAAATCAATCTTCTTCCACTTCAGCCCATCGGTTGAAATAAATGCTTCTGAAGACGCATAATTCGCTTCTCTTTCATATTCCGTGTTTGCGCCAAACATCACATATTTCTTTCCATCCCAAGCGATCGTTGTGAGTTGATAGTTTCCAAACTTCGACAATGCCTTCCAATTCCGTCCGTTCGTTGATTTCATCACGGTTCCGTAAGGACCAACGGCAATATATTCTTTATCCCCTATCGCTAAAGAGTAAGGCGGATCCGAACTGTATGATGAGTCCACCGTCCATCCTTCGCCTATCGAGTAGGGCGACTCCTGCAACGTAATGCTGTCAATGCTTTCATTAGATGCAGCAGACACTTCAGAATTCGCTGTAAAAAAAGGCCATATCAATGTGATACAAATGATCATTACAACCGCTTTTTTCCAATGCATAGCTTCCTCCTAGTTACTCCTATGATGGTGTATGGGGTCAGTCCAATAAAAAAAGAACCTTGCGTGAGGTTCATAAAATATCGAACTGTGACCCACCTCTATTATATGCCTTTGGAACCATACACGTAATAGGACTGAAAGACTATATATTTTGGATACTTTTTCCACTTTAATTTCCCGCATCGTAACGCAAAAAAACCCGGTAAGTCGCCGACCGGGATCATCCTAGGTTTGTTGCATCCTATTTCTTGTTCGCCTCTTGAACCTTCAGAAGCTTTCCTTTGATCGTTGTATCCTTCATCTTATGGAGTACCAGACGGCCTTTGCCATTGAGAATATCCACATAGGAAGCATTATCCTCTATGGTGATAATCCCTATGTCATTCGCCGACACACCTTCAATTTTGGCAATGGTGCCGACAAAGTCTACAGCTCTGATCTTCTTTTTCTTTCCACCGTTAAAATACAGCTTCAGGATTTCTTGATCCATTCGGGAGCTTCTGTCCTTTTTGACGGCTGGCTGATTCCTCATCTTCGCTTCAAAGGCAGCTTTAACATGTGCCACTGCTTCTTTTGAAGGACTTGTTTTCCTGGGGATCTCAAATCCGATATACTTCTCAATATTGAGAACGAATTTCTCTTCATTTGGCGTTGCGAAGGAGATCGCTTTCCCCGTATGGCCAGCCCTTCCCGTTCGGCCGGTCCGATGCACATAACTCTCATTCTCTAATGGAAGGTCATAGTTGATCACATGACTGATGCTGTCTATATCAATCCCTCTTGCGGCTACATCCGTCGCAATTAGATAGCGGAATTCCCCTCGTTTGAACGCATTCATAACTTGAAAGCGATTGTCCTGCTCCATTCCGCCATGGATTCTGTCACAAGGGTATCCCCGCTTGTCTAATTCTTTAAACACAACTTCTACCCTAACCTGCGTTCGGCAAAATATAATACAGCTGTCCGGATTCTCGACTATGGTAACATCCCGGAGCAATTGAAGCTTGTTCTCGTCCTTCACCATATAAAGCGAATGCTCAATTTGGCTTGTCGTTCTACCCTCTGTCTTCAACTCGATATCCAATGGATGATTCATATACCGATGGCATAAATTCTCTACATCCTTGGGCAGCGTCGCAGAGAACAGCATCGTCATTCGATCCTTGGGCAGATCGCGGATAATTTTCTCCACCTGCTCGATAAATCCCATGCTCAGCATCTCATCGGCTTCATCAATCACAAGAAACCTCACTTGCTCCAAGTCAATGGTTTGCTTCTCGATATGATCCATTATCCGTCCCGGCGTACCTACGACAACGTGATTTTTGTGCGTCAGCTGCACCTTTTGCCTGGCAAAAGGCTGCTTCCCATAAATAGCGGTTGCCTTGATTCGTTTATATCGGCCAATATTCATGATGTCCTGTTTGACCTGATCAGCAAGCTCGCGCGTTGGCGTTAGAATCAAAGCCTGCGGCCGATTCTCTTCCCATTCCACCATTTCACAGATCGGAATGCCGTAAGCCGCAGTTTTACCGCTTCCCGTATGGGATTTGACGGTCATATCCTTCTTCTCAAGCGCAAAGGGGATCACCCTGCTTTGAACTTCCGTGGGCTTTTGGTACCCCAAGCTATCCAAGGCACGGATAATATCCTCACTTAAATTGTAATCCTTAAATCCTTGTTCATTCATAAATAAACCCCTTTGTTTAAATAGCGGCGGCTTCCATTGTAAGGAAAGATAACATTTGAACCTTGTGAGATAAATGTATCCTAATATTATGGACATTCCCGCCCATTCCATGCAGGAAGGCGACTCTTCATGATACGATATTACGAACCGCTTAGCCAGCCCACTACGTTCTCCGAACAAGCTATAACGGCTAAATTCATGCAGTTCACAATTTAATTGATTCTATTCTCAGGGGTGCGAAGAAAGCTTCCTCCACCTCATCTGCAGACAGTGGTCGGCTATAATAATATCCTTGAATCTCCTTACAATCATTTTTCATTAAGATCTCGAGCTGTTCTTTCGTCTCAATTCCTTCCGCTATGACATCCAGATTTAAATGTTGCGCCATGGATATAATGGTAGCCACGATTGCCTTATCATTTTGATCCACTGTAATATCACGGATAAAGGAACGGTCGATTTTGAGCTTATGTATCGGTAAATTTTTTAAATAACTCAGTGAGCTATATCCTGTTCCGAAGTCATCCAGGCTGATTCGAATCCCGTGTTCAGTTAATTTGTGTAATATGCTGCTTGAAACCGCAGCATCCATCATCATGCTTTCTGTAATTTCCAATTCCAAATATTGGGGTTGGAGGTCAACTTCCTTAAGAATCCCCTTGATGTGTTCGGTTAAATGAGATTGGTGAAATTGCTGGGATGATAAATTTACTGAAACAGGGATAAGCGGACCTCCCGCGTTATGCCATTCTTTCATTTGTCGACAAGCTTCCCGTAATACCCAGGTCCCCAACTCATAAATCATCCCTGTTTCTTCTGCAATGGGGATGAATACTCCCGGAGATATAATGCCTCTAGTTGGGTGATTCCAACGAACTAGCGCCTCAACTCCGATCATTTGGCTATCCCCTGCTCGAATTTGAGGTTGATAGTCGAGGAAAATCTGGTTGCGTTGGATAGCCTGTCTTAGATCAGCTTCCAGCTCAATTTTCTCTTTCATTTGTGCATTTAATTGACCCGTGTAGAATTGATAGCCGTTCTTCCCGTTTTTCTTCACCTCATACATGGCAGCATCCGCATTTTTTAGCAATTGTACTGGGTCTTGTCCGTCAAGAGGATATACCGTGATCCCCAAGCTTGCCGTTACGTAAAAATCGTTCTCTTTTAGACGGTACGGAATCCCGATTGTTCCAATGATTCGTTCCGCTAATTGTTCAATTTCGTTGCTTTCATAACCTCCATCGCACAGCAAGGTAAACTCATCGCCGCCCATACGAGCTAATGTCACCTTATAATCACGTATGCAATGAAGTATTCGTTCACAGACCTCCTGCAGGAACATGTCTCCATATGTATGTCCTAATGAATCATTGATAATTTTGAAGCGGTCTATGTCCATAACCATCACAAAAAATCGTTTCGCTTTACTTTCAATCATTTGGGAAAGCAATTGATTAAACATCCGCCTATTTGGCAATCCCGTTAATTCATCATGAAAAGCAAGATATTGAATCTTTTCTTTTGATTGCTTTTCCTCCGTCACATCTTTGGCGATAATATAGCTGCCGACAACCTGTCCCTCTAGTTCTACCGGAACGTTAACGACATTTAAGTCGATACGGTATCCTTCTTGATGGACCATCGCGGTTTGATAGTTTTGCATTTCTCCGCCTAATGATTTTAAGAACATCTGCCTTGTGCGCTCCCGTTCTTCCGCCACGATAAAGGAAAATATGTTGTCTATTTTCCGATGGCGGAGCCACTCACCGGATAAACCTGTGAGCTTCGTTACAGCTGAATTGAACCCAATAATTCGGTGACGCATGTCTACAGAAATGATTGCATCGTGATTATTTTCAAATAAAGACTTATACCATTTTTCACTTTGCTGTATTTCGGAATCTTTTCGGGAAAAACGGTTGGAAATAAATATTCCAGTAAGAGATAATCCAAGAGTTAGGAGCGTTCCTCCCGCAATGATATAAGCTAAATATTTCTGATCCAGAATCATGCCTTTTGGTGTGGTTAATGAATGTCCTACCCCAAACTGGGCTGCATACATGCCCGTATAATGCATTCCTACGACTGCCGCCCCCATAATAAAGCCACTACCAAGTTTTTTCCACACTTTACTCGGCTCATTCCCCTTGCGGAAATAAAACGACAACCACAATGCCGCAATAGAGGCCACAACAGCTATGATAACAGATAATGCAAAATAACCAGGTTGATAGGAAATATTAATTTGCATGGCGCCCATACCGATATAATGCATCGCTGAAATGCCGCTCGCAAGCAGCATACCTCCCCCTAGCAATTGAGGCCATGTTAGTTGACTTCGGCCTACGACTAATAAAGCAAAGAATGAGGCTACAATGACAACCATTACGGAAAGTATGATCGTCACTAAGCTGTAAGGAACTGAAGTACTTAACGAAAATGCAAGCATTCCGATAAAATGCATCGACCAAACCCCTAAGCCCATCGCAACCGCACCAAATAAGAGCCATGACCAGCGATAAATTCCTTTGGATGTACTTATTCGTCCCACTAAATCAAGAACGGTATAAGATGCAACTATTGCAACAATATAAGAAAATAAAACTAATGTCATATCGTAAGATCCATGCGGGTGATCCACTGTTATCCCTCTTTTCAACTAACTAATTTGATAAACATTCTAGTATCAAAGTGAGTTAACTTTACGTTAATATCTCAATATCAGCTTATCCTGTAATCATTTCTCCGTAAATGATAAAGTTCCTGCCATTTCCGTATAATCTTCCGATACTGATGTTACCGACCGACGGGAAATTGAGGTGAGAGGATGATCTTGCTTGGTTTAAAGGAGTATTACGATCGCAAAGCGGCAATTGGAGAAATCGCCCCAGACGGCTGGATTGGAGGCGGGATTGATCTTCTGCTTGAGCTGGATCTGCCCTTCATCCACAAACACAAACAAACCCCGAACGAATCGTCCGGGGCTTAACCATAGTCCCTTACCCCTTCACTCCGCCAACGGTCAGACCTGAGATGAAGAAGCGCTGGAAAAACAGAAACAAGACAATCAATGGAAGTACGGTGAGCAGCGATCCGGCAATCAGGATATCGTAATTGTTGCCGTACGGGGTGACGAGGGAAGACAAGCCGATCGGCAGCGTCAGCTTCTCGTTCGTCCGCAGCACGATGATCGGCCAGAGGAAATTGTTCCAGCTGTGCAGCGCCTGCAGAATGGCCATCGCGCCGTATGCCGGCGCCATCAGCGGCATCATAATGCGAAAGAAAATGCCGAATTCGGTACAGCCGTCGATCCGGCTAGCGTCGAGAAAATCCTTCGGCAGCCCCATCGCGTACTGGCGGAAGAAAAAGATCGGCAGCGGCGCCACCGCAAACGGCAGAATGACGCCCCAAATCGTATCGATGAGCTTCAGGGAAATCATCAGCTTATACATCGGCAGCAGCAGAATTTCGATGGGTATCATCATGACGACGAGCACCATCAGGAAAATGAGGTTTCTGCCCGCGAATCGATACACGGCAAGGCCGTAGCCGACCAGGGATGAAAACAGCAGGCAGATGACCGTAAACACGGCGGTGATGACGATACTATTCTTGTACCAAAGCAGATAGCTGCTGGTCGCGCCGAATTCGTTCGGCAGAAACACGGACATGTAATTTCTGAGCGTCAGCAGCTCTGGCTGAATTTTCAGGTTCAACCCGTAACGGAGCAGCTCCTGCGACGGCTTAAACGAAGCGAGCAGCAAGGCGAATAAAGGGAACAGCGCGACAACAGTAAACACGATAAACAGAATGAGCATCAATACCGAAGGAAGACTCCGGCCGGCTTTTTTATCGTTCACGATTCTCAATCCTCCTTACGGAACTGCCCGGTAGCTCTTAGTTGTATGATGTTGATGACAAGCGTTATACAAAGCAGGGTAATACCTACAGCGGCTCCAAAGCCCATGTTGTTCTGCTGCAGCCCCTCGCGGTAAATATAACCCACTATAGTCAGACCGATATTTTGCGGGGAATTGCTTCCGCCCCATAGCATATAGCTTTCGGTAAACATGGCGTATCCGCCATAGATGCTGATCGTCAGCACGTAAATTGTAATCGGTTTCAACATTGGCAGTGTAATATAATAACATTTTTGCAGCGCCGTCGCGCCGTCGATGCCGGCCGATTCGTACAGTTCGTTCGGAATATTTTGCAACGCGGATAAAAAATAAAGAATGTTGACGCCGATCCAGCGCCAGCTTGCGAGCGCAACGAGCGCCATCATGCTCGACCACGGATTGACCAGCCATTTGATCGGGTCGACGCCGAAATAACCAAGGAAGGAGTTAAGCAAAGCGCCTTCAAGCTCGCCGAAAATCAGCCTGAAAATCGTACCTGCCACGACAACCGACGTGAGCGCCGGAATAAACATGGCGGAGCGGAAAAAGTTTTTGGCCACCATGCGGGACGAATTCAAAAATATGGCCAGCACCAACGGAACCGGAATGAGGATGAGCAAAGTCCATAAGGTAAACACGGTGCTGTTGCGAAGCGCTTTATAAAAATCGGGATTCATCAGATTGCTAAAGTTTTTAAGACCGATAAACTTGGTCACGCCCGGCGCGATTTCCTGAAACGCCATGATGATCGTGTTGACCATCGGATACAGGAAAAACAGAAAAAACGAGACGATAAACGGCAAAACGAACAAATAGGGAGCCGCTTTTTGCGAGTACAGCAGCTTCCTGAGCCTGCCGTCGCTTGTTTTACCTTGGATGGAAGGCGAAACGTTAGCGCTCAAAATAATCCCTCCTAAAATAGTCGGATATCAGTCTTCTGAGAGACTGATATCCGAACGGCCTGTTAGTTTCGAAACTGATCCGCAGCTTCCTTCAGTACTTTGGCCGGATCTTCTTTGCCTTCAAGCACCCGCGGGAGCACGTCGCTCTTGATTTTGTCGACGATGGCGGGAATATCCTCGGTAATGTGCACCGGATTGATTTCGTCCTTCACTTCGATCAGCGTATCGAAAATATTCGTGCCGAAATATTCGGTGAACTTGTTCGCTTCCTTCATCTCAGGCAGATCCCAAACATCGGTGCGGAGCGGATCGAAGCCGAGTATTTTCCACGTCTGGATGCTGCCTTCCTTGGACATTTTGGCGAACGCCAGAAACTGCTTCGCAAGCTCCGGAACCTTCACCTGATTCGTGACGACCGTTCCCGTACCGCCCATGCCGGCCGAGCGGAATCCGCCATCCGTCCAGGCGGGCATCGGTTTGATGATGATATTGCCTTTCAGGCTTGGCATGTAATCGGTCAGACGAACCATGTACCAGTAGGGCATCATAACCGAAGCCGCGCCGCCGTTGTCCATAAAGCCGAAATATTCCTCGGCGGCGTGGTCGCCGCCCGGCGCGATCACCGCGACTTTCTCGTCAAGCAGCTTCTGCGCGAATTTGAGCGTGTTGACATTAATCTCGTTATCCAAAATGACGTTCCCGTTCTCGTCCAGATAGTCCGAGCCTTGCTGGTTAATCGCCGGCCATAGGAACCAGTGGTCCGAAGTTTCCAGCGTTGTCATCGGTTTGCCGGTAGCGGCCACAACCTTTTTGCCGGCCTCGAGATAATCGTCCCAAGTAACGATCGAGTCGGGGTCTACCCCCGCCTGATCGAGAATTCCCTTGTTGTAGTACATGACGGTTGCGCCGACGTGGAAGTCGATGCCGTAATATTTGCCGTCTTTGCTGTAAATATCGAAACGGGATTTAACCACGTTGCCAAGCTCGGGCTCGACGACATCGTTTAATTCAACGAGCTGCGGCTGGCCTTTCAGGAAGTTGCCAAATTTGCTAATCTCGACATCCGCCAAATCCGGCGCTCCGGTGCCCGATTGCAGCGCGAGCAGCAGCTTGTTGTGCATGTCCTCGTAAGGAAGCGTTGTCAATTCAAGCGTCACTTGTTTGTCCGGGTTTTTCTCATTCCACTGCCGCTCCATCTCTTTGTAAAAATTGATATGCAGCTCGCTGAACGTCCAGAGCGAAAGCTTCGTCGCAGCACCGCTGTTTGCGGTACCGCCCTCGCCTTCGTTCGCCGCGGCGTTGCCGCCGCTGCCCGAATTGTTGCCGCTGCATCCAACCAGAATGGTGAACAGCATCATGACCGACAAAAGAAAAATTACCGACCCTTTACGCATACTATCGCCTCTTTTCACTGTATTGTTGAATATCTTCGTTTAGGAAGATCGCCAAACCTAAGCCAATACAAGAACGTTTACGGAGTGAGGCTCTACGTCAAACTGCAGCTGCTGCCCTTCAATCGCGAGCGGCCGCCTTACCGTACGAACCTGATTGATGCCCACATCGTTGTAAGCGTCTTTGGAGTCGCCGACTACGCTGTATAAGGTGGCCTGCGTATATGAACCGCCGACCGGTACGATTATTGTCTCGGGCTGTTCCGGATGGCGGTTAACGATAGCGGTGCGCAAGCTCGCATCCTCGGTCCGTTTCGTCGCGACGATGTCGAGCGTCGGCACCTGTACCGCGGCATCTCCTTCGCCGACCGTAAACGACCTGTTGTCCCCCAGCCACGAATCGATCACAACATCGCCAAGCTGCTGCGTGTACAGTGCGAACACATGGTATGTCGAGCGCAGTACGATACCTTCCGGATTGGTGAACACGGCTCCTCTGGTGTTGACGGTCGGAGCGAAATTGGCCATCCCGACAACGTCGCAATGTCTATGGCAAGCATTCAGCACGGAAGCGGAGAATACGGCGTCCGCCATCGTGTAGGTGGAGTTGTCGTCGTTTTTGTCACGCGGGGTGACGCAGTCCTCGGTTTTCGAATCGACATGAGGATGGTACCAGCCGCGAAGATTCCATTCGTCGAAGGCGATGCGGATTTTGCCCAAATAACCGAGCGACTCGAGAATGCTTTTCGTCCTGACAATCGGAGGCTCGATATGAACCGTTTTTGCCATGCAGTACTCGTAATTCGAAAGCTCGTTGTTGATACCCGGTTTATCCCAGTAATCATGGATGGAGATCCAGTCCAAATATTTGCCGGCTTTGCGGAGCAAGTCGATATTCCAGTCCAGATCCGGAATGCTCGCCGCGAGCAGCTCGATCGTCGGGTCAACCCGTTTCATCATTTTCGCGGATTCTCTGACGAAGCTTCCCCACTCGCCGATTTCCTTGGCGCCCATTTCCCAATGACCGTAGTTTTCATTGCCGATGCTCCAATATTTCACTTTAAACGGCTCTTTGTATCCGTTCTCAATTCTCAGTTTAGCCCATTTGCCTTCCGACTCCAGGTTGCAGTATTCGACCCAGTCGCTCATCTCTTCCGGCGTACCTGTGCCCGCATTCGTGCAGATATACGGCTCGGCGCCGATCTCCCGGCAGTACTCCATGAATTCATCGGTGCCGAACTCGTTGGATTCCTCGACACGCCATGCCTTATCGAAATAAGGAACCCGGTTTTTCCCGACGCCGTCCTTCCAGTTGTAAGCGGAAACAAAACAGCCGCCAGGCCAGCGCACAACGGGAACTTCGATATTTTTCAGCGCATCCAGCACATCCTTGCGGAAGCCGCGCGAATCCGACAAAGCGGAGCCCGGCTCATAGATGCCCCCGTAAATTTGACGGTGAAAGTGTTCAATAAACTGGCCGAAGATTTTTTTGTCCCTTTTGCCGATTTCTCGGTGTGCATTCAGTTCCATTTTTGCCATTGTCCCATGTCTCTCCTTTGGTATGTATTCCGTGTGCGCCCACGAAAATATGTCGAAATTTACGTTGGCGGACACGGTCGTGTACTGACGCTTTCGTGGGCGTACACGATAGTCCAAAAAATAAAATCAGAAGCCCCGGCAGGCAAATCCATGACATCGACTCCTGATATTGGCAAATATATCCCATAAAAATTGCGGTGTCAATAAGTTTTTTTTCGAGCAAATCTTGTTTTGAGAGCGCGGATCAATTACTATATTGTTAGTAACGTGTGCGCAAACGCTATTCTAAGGAGCTGCTTGATGACAGTCACAATTAAAGAACTCGCCCAATTGTGCAACGTTTCGGAAGGAACCGTGGACAGGGCGCTAAACGACCGTAAAGGAATAAGTCCAAAAACGAAAAAAAGAATTTTAAAGGCTGCCCAGGAGTTGAATTACTTGCCGAATCATCTTGCAAGAGGGCTCGCGAAGGGTCAGTCTTTTACGCTCGGGGTCGTCTTGTTCGACGTGACCAATCCGTATTTAGCGCAGCTGATGACGGCGATGGAAATTAAAGCGCGGGAGCTGGGCTACGTCGTATTTCCAATATTCACGCACAACCGGCCCGAAAACGAGCAAATCGCATTTCAACATTTTCAGACCCGGCGGGTGGACGGGATTATTCTGTTCAGCGTGCAGAAGGGTGAAGCGTTCGAGCAGCAGCTGAAAGAGATGAACATTCCGATTGTGACGATCGGCAACCGCATTTCCCCTTCTTTTCCCTATGTCGGGATCAACGAGCGGGAGTCGATGAGGGACGCGGTGCAGTATGTGGTCGATAAAGGCTACGAGCAGATCGTCTATGTGTGCCCGCCTCTGGCCCACCGGGGCAAGGTGAATCTGTACACGCTGGAGGAACGGCTTGCAGGCTGCCGGGAGGTGCTCGCCGAACGAGCTCTACCCGAGCCGATCGTCATTACCGACAGAAATTATCTCCTGGCGCTGCAGGATATGGATTGGAGCTCTTCCGTCCGTCATGCGGTTGTTTGCCCTGCGGACTATTACGCGCTGGAAGTGCTCAGTTTCTTCAAGAAACAGAAAATCAGAGTCCCGGAGCAGGTCGGCATCATGGGCTTCGACGATATCGACATGCTGAAGCATATCAACCCCAAGCTCTGCACGGTGAAATATCCGGCCAAAGAAATCGCCGTGACCGCGATCAATTATTTGATCGATCAAATCAACGAGAACGAGCGCAAGCATCTGTCCGCCATGCTCCTGCAGCATCAGGTCGTCGAAGGCGAGTCGCTGTAAACGAATGTTTTACAACACAAGAAGAGCACTATTTTTATTGACATGGAACAGAAAGAAATCAACAAATTGGAGACCGAAGCAGATCAATTTGCATTAAACACCCTAGTTGATAATTATTCCTACACAGAATTTGTCAAACATGAAAATTACAAAAACAAAGCAGAACTCAGAAAGTTTTGCGAAATACAGGGCATACACCCTGGAATCATGGTTGGCAGATTAATGAAAGATGGTTACATTTCATACAGTGATTTATCATATCGAGATTTTTCAAAATCTCACCTCTAACCAATATGAGGCCACTTATTTAAAACGATCCCTAAGTGGTCTCACCCCCTCTTCGCCGGGGCAACTTTCCGCTCCCGGCAAGGATGTAAGGCCAAAAACTTCGCCCTACTTATGACAAGGTTCACCGTACCATCATTAAAGCGAAACTATTCCGAAAACAAAAAGAAACCGTCTCTTGGTAAATGGAATAGCCATTTACGAAAGAAACGGTTGTCTTTATATTACTTGATGACGACGTATTCCAAGTTAACCAGCTTGGCGTAGGTCACGATTTGATCTGTCGTCAAGTTCAATGAAACAACGGTATGGTGGCCGCCGCCATTCTCGATCCAAGCCTTCACTCCGTCCTGGAAGTTCGGTTTCACAGTCCACAAGACGCGAGCGACGGGAAGGTTCGGAGCCGGCACCGTCGGCTCGAATGCGGAAACTTCATTGATCAGCAATTTATAATGAGAGCCGAAGTCCGCCATGGATACGACGACGCCTTCGCCGGCTTTGCCGTCGAATACGAGACGCGCCGGATCTTCGCGGTCGCCAATTCCAAGCGGCGAAACAATAATTTTCGGCTTGTTACTTGCCAAGGACGGATCGACCTCTAGCATATGGGATTGCAGGATAGCTTCTTGACCGGCCGCCATCTCGTACGTGTAATCCTCCATAAAGCCCGTGTTTTGATTGCGGCTCATTACCTTCAGCAAGCGGTCAAGCGCTGCAGTCTTCCAGTCACCTTCGCCGGCAAAGCCGTAACCTTGCGCCATCAGACGTTGGACGGCAAGACCCGGAAGCTGTTTCATGCCATGCAAATCTTCGAAGTTCGTCGTAAAAGCGTTATAACCTTTTTCATCCAAGAAACGTTTGAGGGCGATTTCATAGCTTGCTTGAATTCTGACGCTCGCTTCCCAAGCTTCCTTGCTGTTCGTGCCGTAATCGAATTCGTAAAGCTCTGCATATTGGGCCATCAGATCATCAATTTCCTGCTCCGTAACGGCATTCACGTATTGCACGAGGTCGCCGATGCCGTAGTAGTCCACGGTCCATCCGAATTGGATTTGAGCCTCGACCTTGTCGCCTTCCGTTACGCCAACATTGCGCATGTTGTCGCCAAAACGAGCGACTTTGATATTGAAGCTTTCGTTATAAGCAACTGCTACGTCCATCCAATCCGCAATCTGCTGCTGCACTTCCGGACGCTCCCAGTAGCCTACGACGATTTTATTTTGTTTTTTCAGACGGGCATTAATGAAGCCGTATTCGCGGTCGCCGTGAGCAGCCTGGTTCAGATTCATGAAGTCCATGTCGATCGTTGCCCAAGGAATGCTTTCATTGAACTGGGTTGCCAAGTGAAGCAGAGGCTTTTGCAGCAATTTTGTACCGCGAATCCACATTTTCGCAGGCGAGAACGTATGCATCCACGTAATGATACCCGCCACCTCGTCGCGATAGTTGACCTCTTTCATGATGCTTGTAATTTTATCCGCACTGACAGCCAGATCCTGCAAGACAATCGGATAAGGGAGCACACCGCTGTTATTTAAGGCATCAGTCATCGTCTGCGCGTGAGCTTTTACTTCAGCCAGCGCTTCTTCCCCGTACAGATGCTGCGAACCTACGACAAACCAAAACTGTTTAGCTGCTGTTACTGACAATTTGATCATCCTCTTTTCTGTAATTAATAATGGGTAAGGCTATTATTTCTGCCCGTAGTAGGCATCTTTCCCGTGCTTCCGAAGATAGTGTTTATCCAGAATGCCTTGAGGCAGTTCTTTGGCAAAATGGTTCAATTGCCGCGCGTACAAATTCATTTTGCAGACTTCCTCCAGTACGACGCTGTTGACGACCGCCGACTTCACGTCTTTCCCCCAAGTGAAAGGTGCATGCCCCTGGAGCAGTACGGCCGGGATCGCCATAACATCCAATCCGCGCTTCTCGAACGTTTCGATAATAACGTGGCCCGTCTCCGCTTCGTACCCGCGGTCAACCTCCTCTTGGTTCAAGAACCGCGCGCAAGGTACGGCGCCATAGAAGGTATCCGCATGTGTCGTTCCCATGACGGGTACATCGAGTCCCGCTTGCGCCCAGATGGTTGCCCAGGTCGAGTGGGTATGTACGATGCCGCCGATTTGCGGATATCGCTTATACAATACGGCGTGAGTCGCGGTATCGGAGGAAGGTCTCAGGTCCCCCTCGACCACCTTACCGTCGAGACCCAAAACTACCATGTCGCTCGGCTTCATTTTTTCATAGCTTACTCCGCTCGGTTTGATCACGAACAGGCCGCTTTCCCGGTCGATGGCGCTTGCGTTGCCCCAAGTGAATTTTACGAGGCCGTGCTTCGGCAAATCCAGATTCGCTTGATATACCTCTTCTTTCAATTGTTCTAACAACCTTAGTCCCTCCTGTTCTCTAGCAGATGGTCTACAGCCGCCTGTTCAATGGCAAGCCCTGCCTGGTATCGTTTGATGAATGCTTGGAATCCTATGACATCCGCATTATCAGGAGCAATCTCCTGCCCTTCGGCATCTTTAAAGACTTTCTGCTCAAGGAAGTCCTCTAGGCTCTCTTCTTGACCCTTGTTGGTCATGTAAGATGCCAGAAGCGCCATGCCCCATGCCCCGCCTTCACCGGCCGTCGACATGACCGAGATCGGTACGTTCAGCGCAGCGGCTAAAGTCTTTTGTCCAACTACAGGGGTCTTGAAGAGGCCGCCATGAGCCAAGATGCTGTCGATGGCCACCTGTTCGTTCTCAGTCAAAATGTCCATTCCGAGCCTCAATGCTCCGAAAGCAGCGAATAAGTGCGTTCGCATGAAATTAGCCAGATTAAAGTTGCTTTCAGGCGAGCGAACGAACAACGGCCTGCCTTTGTCGATTCCCGTAATATTTTCGCCCGAGAGATAACCGTAGCTAAGCAATCCGCCTCCATCCGGGTCGGCTTCCAATGCCTTATTCAACAGCACACTGAACAATTTTCCGGAATCTACGCCATATCCCATGGCTTCGGAGAATTCACGGAACAAGCCCATCCAAGCGTTGAGATCGCTGGAGCAGTTGTTGGCATGCACCATGCCTACCGGACTGCCATTCGGCGTCGTGACCATATCGATCTCTGGGTAAACCTTGGATAATTCCTTCTCCAATACAATCATCGCAAAAACGGAAGTGCCCACGGAGATGTTTCCCGTACGCTTCCTGACACTATTCGTCGCAACCATACCTGTGCCGGCATCGCCTTCCGGAGGACATAGCTGAATACCAGGTCGCAGATCCCCGGCCGGGTCCAGAATGGCGGCTCCCGCCGCAGTTAGTTCACCAGCCTGCTCGCCGGAGAGATATACTT
The DNA here is from genome assembly GCF_014640295.1 of Paenibacillus abyssi. Taxonomy (GTDB): domain Bacteria; phylum Bacillota; class Bacilli; order Paenibacillales; family Paenibacillaceae; genus Paenibacillus_D; species Paenibacillus_D abyssi. The sequence continues at coordinate 430,072 of NZ_BMGR01000002.1, forward strand.
TGGGAAGAAGGCCCTCAAGCTTCCATGGATAGCCTTTGGCCGCGATTAATTCATCGAATTGCTTAACCATCGTTGGATGGTAATCATGGGTTGACTCATCTATAGGGAAGATGCCGGAAGCATCTCCAATTCCGATCACTTTATTGCCGGTCAGCAGCCAGTGGATATACCCGGCTAACGTCGTTACAAAATCAATGCGAGTCACATGTTCCTCTTGGTCTAATATCGCTTGATACAAATGGGCAATACTCCAGCGCTCGGGGATATTAAATTGGAACAAGTCCGTTAGTTCCCTTGCTGCCGCGCCGGTCGTTGCATTGCGCCAAGTCCGAAACGGAACTAGCAGCTCACCCGTACTGTCGAACGCCATATAGCCGTGCATCATAGCGGAAAACCCGATCGAACCGACGGTCCGGATGGTGACTCCATAATTCCGTTCGACTTCCTGCTTCATTTCACGATAAGCCGTTTGGAGGCCTGTGATAATATCCTTCTGGTTGTATGTCCAATATCCGTCTTTCAACTGATTTTCCCACTCAAAGCTTCCCGATGCGATGGTCTCGAAACGACGATCGATCAGCACCGCTTTGATCCGCGTAGATCCAAATTCGATACCCAGGGAAGTTTCTCCCTTAGTTATCGCTTCTTTCAAGTCTACATGATTCATGGTCACATATATCCCCTCTCTATTCGCGGTTTACATAGAAATTCGATCCCTATATTGGCTGCTTTCGATCGAATCGGGCCACTTGATGAGACATCCGGAAGGTTTCGACCGAAAAAAAAGCGGTTTCATTTGCCGACAGCTTTAGTATATTTTCTGTACGTACATTTGTCAACATATACTAATAGTTATACTAACATAAGGGGGTACATCGACTTTACTCGTCTGATTATGGTGCTTTCCTATTGACAACCATGGAATTTGTACGGTTGGAATCAAAAATAATGCCATTTCATTTGCATTTCACGTAATTCATGCTAAAATGTGTACGTACAACTTTTCGAATAATGATGAAAGAAGTGGATGGCATGAAGCCAAAATACCAGCTCATTACTGAAGATATCAAAAGTCATATTCTCTCCGGAACGTACAAAGCAGGCGAGAAAATCCCTTCTGAGTCCGCTTTGCAGGAGAGCTATAACGTTAGCCGGCAGACGGTTCGAAAAGCCATTCTGGAGTTATCGAACGAGGGGTTCCTGCGAAGTGAGAGGGGATCCGGCACGTACGTCAGCAGCCAATACCGGTCCAGAACGGGTGCCAAGGCCCTAAATAAAACGATCGGTGTCATCACGACCTATATCTCAGATTACATCTTCCCCTCCATTATCCGCGGCATTGAAAGCCGATTAAATGAAGATAACTATTCCTTGCTGTTAGCCAGTACTAATAATGATATCTCCCAGGAAAAAAAGGCGTTGGAAATGATGCTGTCCTACGGCGTGGATGGACTGATTATAGAGCCTACCAGAAGCAATGTATACAACCCTAATATCGCCTACTACCTGTCTTTTAAGGAGCAGGAGGTTCCGTTCGCAATGATCAATGCCTATTATGAAGAATTGGAAGTCCCTTTCTTCTGTCTGGATGACGTGCAATCCAGCTATCTCGCAACCCGAGAGCTGATTGACAAAGGACATACCCACATCGGCATTATCGCGAAAATGGATGATTTGCAAGGCAAGCTTAGAATGAAGGGATTTATCAAGGCTCTTGGGGAAGCCAAATTGCGGTTCCAGCACGAGCATGTGCTTTCTTTCGATACGGAGACGAAGTCGGACCTGTCCGCTAACTTGGAAGTGTATCTGAACGATAATCGGGATGAATTGACGGCGCTTGTTTGTTACAACGACGAGGTAGGTTTGGAAGTGTTACATCTCTGCAGAAAACTGGGGATTTCGATTCCGGACGAGCTGTCCATTATTGGCCAGGACAATTCATATTTCGCCAAAAGCGCGAATATCCAACTAACGACGCTGACGCACCCCCAAGAACAAATGGGACGCGACGCAGCGGACTGGGTCATTAAAAATTTGCAAGGCAAAAAGGACTTGCCCATCAACACCTACTACCAGCCCGTATTAATTGAGGGTGAAACCGTGAAAGCGATTGAAGTGGAATAGCTGGGTTCTGAGTTATTACTTGTGGTATGGTTCAGCTAAACCGGTTGGATTTTTATTTTCATGACATGCACGACAAACCGACGATTCGATGCCGAGACGCTTTGCAAAGCCTGCCTTTTTGTCTACTTTTTTGTGATTTTGCGTCATTGATGATACGGTTCACCGCGCTGTTTGTAACGGCAAGTTATATTGACCAATTGTCGTATTTCATCGCTTAACCTTGGATTGACGGGATACACTTCTTCTATGAAGTTTAAAATGCGAAGTGCCGATTCGGGAACATGATTATATCCCTGCAGCATTTCTCCTATGATTTCCGCAAACCGAGGGTATCTTTTTTCCAACCGTCGCTCAACTCCGAAAGGATCGGGAAAGTATTCCACCTCTTGCTCCAATAAGTGCAGTACGGAAAGAATCCGATCTATAGCATAACCTTGAATGAACCTCATCGCGGATAGACGCTCACCCCTGGCATAACGGCCGAGTCCCACATATAGATTTGTTAATGCTTCGTTCAAAGGAAAGTCCAGGGAGTCCTTTTTTAGACTGGGTATCGGGTTGGAAGGCTTTGTGATTCCCGTGTTCCGGTACGAGGGATCCTTCCAAACGACGCGTCCTTCTGGATAGGAAGCGTTCTCCAACTCCCGCTCCTCGAATACTGCATATTCCCCATAAATTCCGTCCTCGAACAGAACTTTATATCCGACATCCGAATTCTTAAAAGAATAGGCTAGTGGGTGAACTTCTTCAAGCCAATCCAAGCGGTCGATATATCTACTTTTCTGCTCAGGCTTCACAATGACAAAGAAGTCTAAATCCGAATACTCATCCATCCGATCTATCTCGACCCCAACGGAACCAACTCCCAACAATAATAGAACTCCCCCCTTGCGTTCGAGCGACTTGCCGATCTCGTCGAGCCGCTGAAGCAGCAATTGTGTTTTCAGCATAAAAGTCCTCCTTCAGTTTTTGGAATGCAAAAAGGGTCCAACCCACTTCTCAGCGAGGTTGAACCCGAAGGTTACATTGCCTTTATTTCCCTAGGATAAAATTATCATGTGCTCCTGTTATTGTCAATCTTAAAACTTGCCGTTACTTATGGTACGGTTCACCGTATCACAGATAGGGCGAAATCATTTGTGGCATTTTTCAGCTTAACGGGTCTATCGGCGAAAATCTCTCAAAGTGTGTCGCGCGACAGCCTTTGATGGTCCCTAAAGTAACTATTTCTGCTTCCCTGAAGCTCTACACTTATGGGAAACTTAAGTAACTATAGTATGATTGTGGTAAGAAGTTGGATAAAGGAGCGATATTATAGATATCACCGAAGCTGCTGAACTACGAAAAAAATGGGGCAACAACTGTTGCAGTCACCCACATGTAGTCAGTGAAACTAGTCGTCATGGAAAGACTGGGGACTATGTCTGTACGACCTGTGGAGAAACTGGATGAGGGAAAAACTGGGTTGAAGATGAACGTCAAGCGCTGAAATCAATGGGCGATTAACATCCAGTAGCAAAGAGAACGCCGTGCTGAGTGTTCTCTTTTGTTATGGCTTGGTGAAGCACTAAATGGATAAAGTATGTAAATAACTTTTATTTTCTGTTTTCTATATTCTTTCTTTTTCAAATTCCAGTTCTTTAATATGATATACTTCAACATCAGTGCACTCAAAAAGCTCTGGGTAAAAAATTGCTAAATTTTGTCCTGTCAGATTAATTGTACTATTGTACTCAACTCCGGCGTACTCCGGTTCACCTTCACGCAAGATACTTTTAATAAAGTCGGCTATGTATTGTGTCGGTACGTAATCTAAAACACTATCACTTCTTCTCAAGGCACGTCCAATCTCCATATTTATTCGCTTCAGGTGCTCTTTATTGATTGCATGCTCCACAAAGTCGCAGCCATCAATAAACGGACTGATATGGTCAATTGCCTTTAAATCAACGACAACTATGTCCTGGATTAATTCAAACTTTCCTATCGAGACATAATCAAAGATACCAGCCCGCACCTCATGAATCGTAGTATCCAGATCATTCGCTAAATATAAGCAGCGTATACCAGCTGAGTTCGCTCTTCCTGCGGTTACCTTATCTGATTGAGGAGCCCCCATTTGATCTAAGGGAAAACCGTCCTCCGAGGAAATACGTCCTCTGAAAAATATTGATCCCTTTTTGTATACTTTTCGAATGAAAGAGCAATAACGATTGAGGACTGTTAACTCAATTTGATTTGAGTGAAATCTATTATGATTTTTAACAACCCCTACAAAGTCATCCCATGAGTTTGAACGCAGTAAAGAGTGGTCTTGAAGGTACTCTTTATCATTTAGCTCTGCTATACCAACCCGTGCATCAAACAAACTAGACATACTTGAATATTTTTCAGCACATAGTGCACGAATTATTCGATACACATCTGTCGATGTCAACTTATCATTGAAGATATGCCAACGATCTGTGAGTTCAGTAACTAACAATCTCTTCTCATCATCTGGAAAATCGGAAGGAAGCATTGACTCAGGCGTATATATTTCCAATAATTGCTCAAAGTATTCTGTAAGTTCTGAATGTATATCTGTATCATAAATGAATGCTCTTCTTTTTCCGCAAATAGGACAAGAGCTCTCTAATTGCCCCAAACCTTCAACAATAGGCTTTAACTCCCCGTCAATAATGCAGTGGCTACAAAATTTCATTTACTTTACCCCATCCACATACCGACTCATAAGCTCTAAGTGATGCATTATAGATAGCTTCTTTACGATTCCTAATCCAGGGTATGACCGATTTCTGTACATATCTTCAAAAGATCGAACCCCAAATGTATCAAGTTTCTGAGTTTGGTTCCATATGACCAACTTTTCCAAAGCCTCGGCAAATTTACCTGCTGGATCTGTGATGTCATCATTTGTATCAGATACAAAATGTCGAACTCTTAGGGTCTGATCAACCGCAATATATACGATATGAATTGCAATCGCATACGGAGCAAATCCAGACTCTGAATATCCATTTCCAACAACTGAATAATCTGAAAAGGCCAGATACCCTTCTTGCTCGTAGTACAGGTGATCCGAAGAAAAATGTTCATCCTCTAGTTCTAAATAGTCTACGTTGCGGCTCTTTTTAGGATAACGATCTTCGAACATTACCCTCTGTTTTGGCATTCGTCTGCGAAATCCGCTTTCATCTCGTATAAAATTAAATTTTGGAGAGCTGGATGCATAAGCAGATTCAAAATAAGAAATCGAATCTTGATTGATGCTTATGGTGGCAATGTCCTTTTTGTTTACTCCTTGATCCTCAAGGGAAGAAAGACGTGCTAATAAATTGGCATCAGTATAAAGAAACGATAGAATATTAGATTTTTTAAGTATTTCATAAAAACGGTCCTTATCTTTTTCATATTTCTCATCGGCTATGTCCTTGATCATGCTTCCAACCTGAGGATTTCGAACCAGACCCAAAGTACGATCCTTCTCTTGAAAGAATGCCATGGTTTTTATCAACGCAGAAGATAATTTAACTGGCTCAACAACTGGCACTACATTTCTACTCATCAGCGATTTTTCGAGAAGTTCTCTTATAGCTATGAGTTCAAACTGTCGACCTCTCAGATAAGGGAAATACATGAACTAGCCTCCTTTTGTTGCAGGAATGTGTGAAGCCTTCTATAATCATCTGTTTTAAAAGAAGAAAAATAAACTAAAAACTTTAATTCATACGGAATTTGACTATACAATTCTACATCAATTTGGCCACGTTTCTTTAATGTAGCTATAAAATCCGTATAAACCATGATGGTATCAATTTGGAGAAATAATTGCCTACAAGCTTTATAATATTCGAATTGGGATGTTTCTGGAAGGACTCCGAAGTGTTTTATGATGATACTTTCGTACTCATTTTTTCGAAGTACTTTAAACATTGTATCTTTATTTAAATAGTCGACACATTCTTGAGGCTGTTTTGTCTCTTTAATTGTGCCTTTCTTGGTTAAAGCATATATACCTACAAAAGAACCACCTAGTCGCTTTTGTATTGAATCAATATGGTTCTCAGAAGCAAGAATAGACACTCGAGAAAACGCTTTATAATAATTCGTAATTTGTGACTCAAGGCGATCAAGATTATCTAGCTCTGTCTTTATTTCGTAAACAACAGCGTGTCCATTAATCAACACAAAATCAGCTTTAGATTTTCCAACGGAAACCTCTGTTAAAGCTGTCGTTGTTGTGGGCTTGTGCACACCAAGAAGCAATTTATTTAGAATCGTATTTTTGTAATAGTACTCGTTGCGGTATTCTTTTTTAAGTACGGTATATATTTCACTTATCAGTTGCCTGTTGTCCTTACCTAAAGGGTCAGTAATGTATCTTCGGATTGCGTTAGCGTATACATCACTGTAGTTACTTTCTACAATCTCACGTAGCGTGTTTCGTGTAAACACACGATTTAAGAGAATGGAATTATCTATACTCATGCATTTACACCTTCTCTCTAAACGAAATTCAGTTCACCTTATCCATTTGTTTTTGCTCTTCAATACAGTCCGCAATTCTTATATACTCCAATTGTATAGCAACTTAAGTACTACAACAATCATTTTTCGCCTCACTTATGATACGGTTCCCCCCTATTAATCTTCACCGCCCGGTACACCTGCTCCACCAGGATGAGCCGCATCAGCTGATGCGGGTAGGTCAACCGCCCGAAGCTCAGCTTCTGCTGAGCGCGGCGCAGCACGGCCGGGGCAAGGCCTGTGGAGCCGCCGATGACGAAGGCTACATGGCTGCGGCCATAAGTGGCCAGCCGGTCCAGTTGGCCTGCCAGGTCCTCGCTCGACCACAGCTCGCCGTCGATCGCCAGCGCGATGACATGGGCGTCCGGCTTAATCTGCGCGAGCAGCCGCTCGCCCTCCCGCTCCCGCACCTGCGCTTCCTCCGCCGCGCTCATCGTTTCCGGCGCTTTCTCATCCGGCACCTCAGTCAACTGCAGCTTCACATACGGCCCCAGCCGCTTCGCATATTCCGCAATGCCCTGTACCAAGTACTTCTCCTTCAACTTCCCTATCGCAGCAATCTGTATATTCACGGGTTATCCATCCTTTATTCGTCATCATTGGCCATCATTCGATCCGCTCGCATACCCCAATCCTACCAATAACCTTCAAAAACGACAAATGAATCTTAATGTTTTCTAACCAAAATAACCGTTTCATCTCCTGCTTGTCGGTTAAATACATATCAGGCAGTACAAATTTGATAACCTTGAAAGGGGAAAGATTAAAATGGAGAAAAGAACAGCAAAAAAGAAATGGGTTACCATGCTTTTGACAGCAATCATGAGCCTAACATTGGTATTCGCACTGGCAGCATGCGGTGAGAATACGAATGTAAACGTCGAAAACAACACGCCTGATGTAGTGGTACCTGATACAGGTACAGATCCAGATGTAGATGTTGATATGGAGGCGCCAGCCAATGATGGCGCAGCTGATGACACAACAACGACAACGCCTTAATAAAGGTTTGCTGACATGATTGAACGTGAGCAATCATGAAGCACAAAAAATTACCGGCCAATCCTTGGTCTGCCGGAGCTGAAAAAACCCGCGAATCGCGCACAATGCGCAGATCGCGGGTTTTTCTCATGCTTTTGTTCATGTGCAGTGTGCTTATACGACCAAATAGGAGGCCGGTTCATCACACAGCTCACACTTGATCGGCGGATCCCAGTTGGCGAATTGCGTCTCACGCAGGTCTACCACATCCGGCGCATCCTCATATTCATCTACAAACTTATCAATCGACAATTCAATGTGATCTTTACATACACAATACATTGTTTTTAAAGCAGCTCCGTCTCTTGTGGCGATTACGCCATCCTTGTAATTAATCTTCGTCCGTCACTTCTCCAAGCGTAAGCGATGTCGTTTCCTTCTTGCCGTTACGATAATACGTGACTTCGATTTTATCACCAATCTCTTTGTTTGTGTACAAATATTTACGAAGCTCCATCGTACTGCCGATCGGTTGTTCGTCCAACTGAACGATGACATCGTTGAATTCCAGACCGGCCTTCAACGCGGGACCAACTGCTTCAAGGACAATGACCCCTGCCTTCACTTCCTTGGGAAGCTTCAGGTCATCTTCGATGCCTTCCTCTTCTGCTTTCTTATCCTCTGGAGATTGCGTCATCGAGCGTTGTGCAAAGTACTGCTCCAGATCCAGCGTAAACACGCCAATGTAAGGGCGTTTCACCTTGCCGTATTCGATTAAGCTTTGCACAACAGGCATCGCATTATGCATCGGTATCGCAAACCCGAGCCCTTCGACGCCGTATTCCGCCACCTTCATGCTGTTAATGCCGATCAATCGCCCATTGAGATCGACCAACGCTCCGCCGCTGTTGCCTTGATTGATGGAAGCGTCGATCTGGATGACCTCCTGCTCCCAATCGTAGATGCCATCCTGATTCAGCGATACAGGGATGACCCTGCGGGTCTTGCTGACAATTCCCATCGTCAGGGAATCGCCCAGCCCGAGCGGATTGCCGATCGCAATGACTGTCTCGCCGTCACGCAGCTGCGTCGAATCACCGATATCGGCCACGATATCAATGCCTTTCGCGTCAATTTCGAGTACCGCGAGATCGGTAATCTGATCCTTGCCGATAATAGTGGCTTCTCTGACCTCGCCGTTTACAAGCACCGCTTTGACGGATACCGCATTTTCGACGACGTGATAATTTGTAATGATGCGCGCTTTGCCGCCAACCTTCTCAAAGATGACGCCTGAGCCAAGCCCGGCTTGGTGCAGCCCTTCATCATCAGCCGGCAGGTCATCCGTATTGTCCGAGTCCTCTTCGCCTTGTTCATCCCATCCGAATCCATCCCATCCACTGCCCAGCACCTGTTCATTAATGATGCTTACAACGGCAGGCCTGATCTTGGCTGCTGCCTGAATCGGCCTTTCATACGGATCCGCCACTTGGATCGGCGCGGCCACGGACGTATGGCCATGATCCCCGCCGCTGCCGCTGAAGCCGAACAATGCACTGAACAGCAGTACCGCAGCCATGGCGCTGACAAACGACGACATAAAGGCGATGCGAAGCGGAGTCCACCCCCGCCCGACTCTCATTCCGAAGCTCGGCTGGGTCTTCTCCTTCTGCTTCCATCGAACACGGCGTGATACCTTTGTCGAATAGAAATCGTCGTCGAAAATACTCATAATAATCTATCGCTCCTCTCGATGCCTCAGACATCAAGACTATTTTTTTACAGGCTATAGGAATGTTTTCGGAAGATTGGACTACAATAATAATAGACTTTACCCGAGATAGCTAAAAAATGTTTATTCACTCAATATGAATCATTAAGGAGCGATCGATTTTGAAGAAAACGCATGTCTCCGCCTGGGAACAGGTGAACCTCGCAGCCAAAGTAGCCGATCTGAAAGACGACCACTACCGTACCCTGCTCTCCTTAAGCGCCATCCTCGAGATTCTGATTGAGAAAGGCCTGCTGACGCAGGAAGAACTGGAACAAAAAACCGTCCATCTCGACCAGGAGCTCGGTGCCGTTATCGCCGCTTCACTTCATCCCATGGGGTAGGGCGATCATGATAGGTTTCTTTTAAAGCAAATTCATCCTGCTTAAAGAAGAACCCCCGATTCTCTAATACACTATTCACAGTAAGCTTAGCCAGATCCATCTGGTTATGATCAAGACTTAAGTGGGCCAGATAAACCCGCTGTGTCCGGTCTGTCATCAGCTCGCATAACGCTTCGCCGGCCGCTTCGTTCGATAGATGGCCGATATCACTGAGAATTCGGCGCTTGATATTCCATGGATACCGCCCCATGCGAAGCATCTCGGTATCATGATTGGATTCCAGAACCATAATATCGGAATCGATGACCTGCTGCTTGACCTTATCGCTCATATAACCCAGATCGGTAACTAAGCTTAGCTTGCATTCTCCGTTATAAAAGCAATACCCAACCGGTTCAGCCGCATCATGTGATATGGCGTACGACTCTACCCGCAAACGTCCGAGCATCCCGCCAAACTCCACGGCTGTTCCGGTCTGCATGATGACTCGTTTATCGGCGTCGATTTGTCCGACATGCTTATGCATATGCTCCCAAGTCGCTTCATTTGCATACACGGGCAGATTATATTTGCGCGCAATCGCTCCGAGCCCTTTAATGTGATCGGAATGCTCATGCGTAACCATGATGGCATCGATATGATGCCCTTCCATGCTGCGTTCTTTCATTAATCCCTCAAGCTTCTTGGCGCTCAATCCCGCATCAATGAGCACCGTTGCATCCTCTGTCTGCACAATCGTTGCATTGCCGGTCGAACCGCTTGCCAGCACTGTGAAACGTAGCCCCATTTCTCCTCTTGCCTTCCCTCTTTACTGATCTTCTTCAGTTAATCCCGAAATGTCTTTTTCAGTGACGACTTCCCCGCTGATTGCATTCACATAATACACTTCCGAAGTCTCCAGCCCATCCTCCAGCAGCACCCGCCATGAAGGGGCGGCCACCTGATCCTCCGAATTAAATACCTGCCCTTGATAACCAAGGCGGATGTCCTTAATAACCACCCCAGGCTGTAAATAATTCTCAATCAGGGGCACCACCGCTTTCGAAGCCGACAGCACCGTCTGGGCCTTCGCTTGTCCGGGTTGAACCTGCTCCACAAGAACCTGCTGATACGCAATGATCTTCTGATTGCTGTTGAAGAGCATAAGCTTCACGTTAAACATCGGCAGTTCATCAACCATTCGATACAGCACAGACACTTCCACCGTACTGGCCTCAGGATCATATTGATATTGATCCAAGGCAGGAATGACATCCCCCAGCCCTTCCATAAGCTCTTTCTCGGTGAAAATAATCCGGCTGTCCACCGGCGTCTCGAGCTCCTTGCGTACGGCTTCGCTCGGTGTTGTCGTAAATCGGTATTCAAGGTCCTGCAGTTCCGGCGTGCCGGAAGGAATCTTGCCGATCAGCCGGATATTTTTCTCCTGCATAATCTGCAGCGTCTCTTGAGGCAAGTCGGTTACATCCCCGGCGGTGTTAAGCCGCTCCCGCCAATCCATCCATAACTGATATCCCAACACAATATTCAACAACAGAAATGAAAAGATCAGCACGCTCTTTGCCCGACTCCAGTCCATCGACCGCTCACCTCAATCCACGAATCCATCATTGTTCCCCGCTTGTTTCTTACGGTGCTGCCCGCCCGGCGATCCCGCTGCTCTCCTGCAGGATCTCTTCCGGCTTCCCGCTGCCAGCTTCCTCATTGCCGGACTCCGATAATGCTTCCACGTCAGTGCCGCTTCCTTGCGGCAGCAGCTCGCTATCGACGACCGTCCCCGCCGGCAGCGCCCCGGTTAATGGTTCCTGTGTGCCATCCGCCAGGCGAACAGCCCACACCGGCGTCAAGCGTATATGCTGCCCTTCAGTCAAAGCGGCCTTCAACGCCGGATAGACCGCCACGACCTCTGACCGTCGCCCATAATCCGATAACCGCGTGGCAAGCGCTTCGCCGCCGGGCAAATAACGAATAGTCTTCTCGGTATTGCTGCCTAACGTCATCAGGGAACGCTCATACTCCGCCACGATGCCCTGCTGCATGACCAGCTTCATCATCCCATACCGGAATGCCGGCTCCGATAAGATCGGCAAGGCATACCGTGAAGACGGATAGTACTGTTGAAAAACAATCGTGCGGCCTTCCTCCGGCTCGACCGTATTCACATACCGGTGCGAGCCATCCCAACCGCCATGCTGGTTAATGAATTGAATCGACGTGTACACATTTTCCCCTAATTGATTGCCGCTGCCAGTGGATGCCACCGGGTTCGTGTAACGCACCCATTGGCCATCCTGCTCTACCTGCAACCCTCGCTTGCTGTCCGTATAGATCTGTGTGCCGCTGCGATCCTCGATGGCCCGGGTAATTCCGGGATCAAAGAATAAGTTGCGCAGCATTTGGTCTGGTGAATACGTATCGAAATCGACGACTGTCTCCACCTCTTCCAGCGGTCGCTCAGGAAGATATAGGCTTCCATCCGCTGTTTGATAAGGGGTTAGATACGTCCCAAAGCCGACGTATTCATGGACATCACTGATCGTCAGGTCCGCACGGATCGATTCATAGACCGTCCGCCCATCGGAGCTGAAGAAATAGGCGCGCACTTCCTCACGCTCGTCCATCTTGAAAATCCAGATCCGATCGATCTTATCCGCCAAGAACAACAAGTCCCCTTCGAGCCTGAAGATCTCTTGCAGCAGCTCTACAGGAACGCCATTGCCAAACCGCAGCTCGACGCCGATATCACGGCTTCGCACTTCGCTCCAATCATGCACATCCAATGGGCTCCGCTGAAAACCCTTGAATTCACGGTTTTTCAGCTTGCCAAGAATCAGATCATAAAATTCAATGCCCGGATATAATACGGTATGCCTGTCCCCGCCCAAGTGAAGGACCATGTCCTCAGGGAAGATCAGATTCTCTACCCGATCCTCCGTGCCCATCTTCTCCGTTTGCACATAATCCTGCTCCGATGATACGGTCGTACCCAGATCGGGGATGCTGTAAGCCAAAAAGAAGCTTTGCAGCAAGCTTAGAACGACTAAAAAGGCAAGTGCGCCGGTTTTGATCTTCTCCATCATGCCGACCCACCCCCTTCATGCAAAGCCGGAAGCGTGAACGTTACGGTAGTGCCTTCATTCCATTCCGATTCCAGCGCGATCGTCCCGCCGTGCGCTTTAATAATTTCCCGGGCAATGGACAAGCCCAGTCCCGTGCCGCCCATATTACGCGAACGGGCCTTGTCGACGCGGTAGAAGCGTTCAAAAATCCGGTTCAAATCCTTTTGCGGAATGCCAATGCCCGTATCTTTCACACGGATTGCAATCGTGGCTGCATCAGGCTTCCGCGCCGAAATTTCAATGCGCCCGCCATCCATCGTATATTTGATCGCATTGGAAACAAGATTATCGAGCACTTGATCGATCTGATCGCGATCCAGCCAGAGCGTTGATATGCCCGCTTCCACCTGCACGGCCGCATGGATCGACTTCTGCCGCAGTTGGAACGAGAAGCGATCAGCTACCTCCTCCAGCATATCCGGCACATTCGTTGCCTGCCGCCGCAGAGGCGCCTGATTGGAATCCAGCCGCGACAGGTGAAGCAGATCCGTAACAAGCCGGATCATCCGTTCCGTCTCATTTCGTATGACGCCTACAAATCGTTCTCCCAGTTCCTTCTCCTGCATCGCTCCGTCATCGAGCGCTTCTGCATAGCTCTTGATTGTCGTCAGCGGCGTGCGCAGCTCATGGGATACGTTGGCGACAAATTCCCGGCGGGATTGCTCCAGCTTCTCCTGTTCCGTAACATCCTGGAGCACTGCGATCGTGCCTGCTGTCGTCTTATCCCGGCGATGAATCGGCGTGAATGTCACCCGCATGATTTCATCATCTTCTACTTCCAACGCTTCTTTGCGTATAATAATCGCATGCTCCAAACCGCGCATCAGCTCGTCAATCTGCCGTTCATTTAAACCGAGCAGCTCTGTCAGCTGCATGCCCTCTCCCCGCTTAACGCCAAGCATTTCGCGGGCGCGCCGGTTCGTGATCATCACAACTCCATGCTCATCCGCAGCCACCACGCCGTCGCTCATATTGGCCAGAATCGAAGCCAGTTTTTCCTTTTCCTCTTCATTGGCTGACAGGGCTTCCCGCAGACGATTGGTCATATCATTGAACGCCTCGCTCAGCTGGCCGATTTCATCGTCCCCATGAACAGGCACCTGCCGGTCAAAATGACCTTCTGCCACGGCCGTAGCCTGCCTTGTCAGCACCTTGATCGGATTCGTAATCGTATGGGCAAGCAAGACGCCAAGCACGCCGGTCAACCCAAGTGCGATTAACATCCCGGATACGAAGATCTGGTTCACACGATTGACCGTTTCATTCAACTCGTTCATCGAGGCGACGATGTAGACCGCACCGACGATCTTCTGCTGGTGGTAGGCCGGTTTGGCAATAACCTTCTTCCGGACATTGTCTTCTCCGATGATGTCCTCTTCATTATCGCGTATGCCCTGCAGCGCACGGCTGACGGCGAGCGTCGTATTCTTACGGCCGACATACGATTGCTGCGAAGGCACGGAAGTTGTCAGCACCTTTCCGCTGGCGTCCAGGATTTGAATTTCCGCTTGATTAATACTGAACAGCGTGCTCACCATATCGCGAAGATCCTCTGTCGTTTGTTCATCTGTCATGCTCGAATTCAGGGAAGCCGATGAAAACTTCTGTTCGACAAACTTCGTAAGTATATTGGCTTGATCATTAAGGTTATTGGTGAATGAGGCCATCAGTGAAGTCTTCATCGTGCTGATGAAATAGACCCCAATCAACTGCATGGCAATAAGGATCAACAGCACGTAAATGATAATCAGCTTAACCTGAATCGTGCGGAAGATCCGTGCTCCCTTCATCCGTATCCGAAACCTCCCGATTTCGGATTCCGCATCAAGTAGCCGAGTCCCCGCCTGGTCAGAATGTACTCCGGCCGACTCGGATCATCCTCAATTTTCTCGCGAAGCCTCCTGATCGTCACATCAACGGTACGCACATCACCGAAATATTCAAATCCCCACACCGCTTGCAGCAAATGCTCGCGCGTCATCACCTTGCCGCTGTTGCGGGCCAGGTAATAGACAAGCTCATACTCCCGGTGCGTCAGATCGAGCGGCTCATTATCTTTATAGACAACATACATATCCGTATCGATAAACAGATTGAATATTTTAAGCCCTTGCGGCTCTTCCTCTTTATCAGCCGTTCCGCTTGCATCTCCGCCCGCCGCCATCAGTGCGGCCGTCTTCTGCTGTCTGCGCAAATGCGCCTTCACACGCGCCAGCAGCTCTCTTGTGCTGAACGGTTTGGTTACATAATCGTCGGCTCCCAGCTCCAGGCCAAGCACCTTATCAAGCTCGGTATCTTTCGCCGTCAGCATAATAATCGGGGTCTGCAGTCTGGTGCGCACCTCGCGGCACACATCCATGCCATCCTTTACCGGCAGCATCAGGTCAAGCAGGATCAGATCCGGCTCTTCTTCAAAGGCCAGCTTAACCGCCGTTCCTCCATCAAAAGCACAGATCACCTGGTGCCCTTCCTTCTCCAGATTAAACTTTATAATATCCGCTATCGGTTGTTCGTCATCAACGACCAAAATTTTGCCGTGCATCCTGTCACCGCCCGTCGCTTGTCCTGTTTCCTGCTTCTATCTTACCATACCTGCAAGGCTTCTTTACAATGAAAGTTCACTTATAATCGGGTTATTTTATTGAAAAAAATTACTAATTTCTGATATCCGTTTCCAGCCCTGCCGTTTCATAAAGAAAGGGGCACCATCCACAGCTTTCACTGCAGCGATACCCCTTGTTAATGATTGTCTGATTATAGGTAATTCAGCGGATTTTGCACCGCGCCGTTCCTGTGGATTTCGAAGTGCAAATGAACGCCGGTAGAGTTGCCGGTGCTGCCCATATTGCCGAGCGTGTCACCCTTCTCCACCTTTTCACCTTTCTTCACGGATAGGCTGCTTAAATGGCCGTATACCGTCTTGTAACCATTCTGATGATTAATAATGACTGTAATGCCCATACCGTTCTTCGTCCCGGAGAATTCCACAATGCCGTGATCGGCTGCGAGAATGCTTCTGCTGCCGACCAGATCAATCCCCTTGTGCTGGCGGCCCCAACGCTTGCCGAATTTGCTTGTCAATGTCGCGTTCGATACAGGCCAAGAAAAATTGCCTGTTCCTACTCCGATCACCTTCGTGCCTTTCATGACAATCGACGGCACTGCCGGTGCAACGATTTCTTCGTTAATGAGCTCTTCACTCATCAAGTAGCCATTCTGTTTCACTTGCTTATACGTGATGCGCTTTTTCCCATTTTTGCCTTCCTTGATGACTTTGGTCTGGCCTTCGCGCATATCCGGATTTTCTTTGATCGTAACCGGAGGCGCGATCGTCTGCGTCTCTACGATGTTCTCAACCGTCCGCACCGTCAGTGCGGGCTGCAGTACAGTCAGATCCAGCACGTCGCCGACCTTAATGATGTCATCTTTGATCCATGGGTTATTGGTATAGATGATCTCGCGTGAAATATCGAATTTGTCAGCGATACATCCAACACAATCTCCCTCTTGAACCGTATATTGCGTTGGCCTGGTTGTTCCCTGCACTAATCGGTTATACAGCTCTTCTTCGTCTGTGATCCGCTCAGGAGCCACATTGATCGAACCGGTCTGGACCTCCTCCATGAACTTCACGGAAACAAGCTCATCGCTGCGGGACGGCTCTGACGTACCGCTCTCCTCACTATAAGCTAAGGCCGTTACCTCCAGTGCATTCTTTGAATTCGCCTGCGGTACATATTGTGCCTGGATTTTGTTCAATACCTTATCCGCCGTTGCGCGGTCTTTGGCAATCCCGATTAACTTTCCGTCCACTCTTACTTCAACGCCAACCGCATGTGCGGTGACCATGCTGCCCAGCTTGCGCAGCGTTTCTTCGTTTTCGGGAACCGTTTTGAATCCGCTGTCGCCTCTGTAGGTTATATTGCCGGTATCAAGCACCATCTTTGCGTCTGGGTTGTCCTGTTGCGCCTTATTCGTCATCTGGAGGAGCATGTCCTCTACCTGACTTGGTTCGCTAACGGTACCAATGGCCTGACCGTCCTTGTATACGTGGTAGAAATCAACTGTGTACGCTTTAATATATTGGCTGCCGCCGAACAAGGCGATCGCGAGGAGTGCTAGAGCCCCGCCTGCAAGCATGATTGGTTTTTTACGCCAAGGGTGGACCCCTGCCATCACGCTGCCGGTTTGATGCTGCTTCTTGCCTTTCAAGTCTTTCGACCAGAATTTCCGGAAGGTTTCCTGTATCTTTTGGCCTACCTTACGGAACTGATTTTTGTCCCTGAAAACGGTCATGATCTGCTCCTTTTTTCGCTTTCTCTTCGATGCTTGCTAGGATTCGGTAAGAAAATTAGACTAAATTCGACAAAACATTAGGCTAATTTCCCAATCGATGGCTACGCAGTATACTTTAACATAACGCGAATAAAGTGTTCAACAGATTCAAGATTTAGACAAGATTAATATTTTTTTAGAATTTCCATTAAATGTTTGTATTCCTCATCATTTAGATACCTCGCCACAATCTGCTGTACATCCTGCAGCTCGGATTCCGTCAATCCGTCTTCCATATAAGCGGATATATTCTGCCATGCCTCCTGCGGCAATTTGCTCATTAACAGACTGAACATCTGCTGTTTGTCCTCTTCGCTCCATTGCTCTTTGGCTTCCGACAGCTCTTCTTCAGATACGATGGTCTCTTCCGTCCAGGCCGGCACCGCGCCATCCTCTGTCGCCTCATCCGCCAGATCTCCCTCTTCGGCCGATTCGGTGCTGCTTCTATCCGTTGATTCCAAGCCCGAGCCTGCTTTCAAGCCACTACCTTCACCCGACTCTGTCGATATCGGAGGCTCCTCACTCTCGGCTCCTGAATCCAGACGATCCGTATGTATAGGCAGGCTTGTCTCAGCATCGGCATCCTCAAGCGGTTTAACGGGCTCCGCTCCCCACATTCTGCCCCATAGGCCCGACATCGCAAAAGGCTGTACCTCCAGAGGCAAATTATATTGCTTCAAAATGGTTTCAATGTAACTGTTCACAATATAACCCGTCGTCCAAATCGATAGAAAGCTAACGATCAGCGCTGCAGCGATTGTCTTGCCCAGCCAGCCTGCTATTCTCCACATTACGCACCCTCCCTTTCATGTTGCCGCAGTTCGTCCTCATGCAACCCTACTTCTTAGTATGCGCAAACACGGGAATCGTCATTCCCCGGCGGCTGAAAAAGTTACATTAAAAAACCCGACCTCATAGATGAAGTCGGGCGTACTGATCCGTATTATTTATAAATTTTCACGACCGGATTTGTCTGCTCGCGATTGCGTCCAACAGAGAAGATCGCAATTGGAATTCCTGTCAGCTCGGATACACGAGCCACATAACGCCGCGTAGTTTCAGGCAGATCCTCCAGCGTCTTCACGCCGGTAATGTCTTCGCTCCAGCCTGGCATTTCCTCGTAGACTGCTTCGCATTCTGCAAGCATCTTCAAGCTGGCCGGGTAGTGCTCGATCACTTCACCGCGGTACTTATAACCGGTACAGATTTTCACCGTTTCCAAGCCGGTCAGTACATCGAGCGAGTTAAGCGACAGCCCGGTAATCCCGCTAACACGGCGCGCATGGCGGACAACGACGCTGTCGAACCAACCGACACGGCGCGGGCGTCCGGTTACGGTGCCGTATTCATGGCCTTTCTCGCGAATCCAGCTGCCGGTCTCATCGTGCAGCTCGGTCGGGAATGGACCGTCTCCAACACGAGTCGTGTAGGCCTTCGCCACGCCGATAACCTGTTCGATCTTGGAAGGACCTACGCCGGAACCGATGCATACGCCGCCAGCCGTCGGATTGGACGAGGTTACGAATGGATAAGTACCTTGGTCGATATCCAGCATGACGCCTTGTGCGCCTTCGAATAATACCTTTTTGCCGCTGTCGATCGCATCGTTCAAAACAACCGACGTATCGGTCACATAAGGACGAAGCTTCTCCGCATATCCGAGATACTCGCGAATAATTGTATCCGCATCGACGGGT
Organism: Paenibacillus abyssi; assembly: GCF_014640295.1. Lineage (GTDB taxonomy): Bacteria > Bacillota > Bacilli > Paenibacillales > Paenibacillaceae > Paenibacillus_D > Paenibacillus_D abyssi. The sequence continues at coordinate 448,970 of NZ_BMGR01000002.1, forward strand.
TCGCCGCCGTATACTTGCTGGATCACATGATTCTTCTCCGCGACCAAATGGCGTACCTTCATCTCGAATTCTTCCGCATCCATCAAGTCCGCGATCCGGATTCCGGAGCGCGCGGCTTTGTCCATATAACACGGACCGATTCCTTTACGGGTCGTACCGATCTTGTTATCACCCTTGCGGTCCTCTTCCAAACCGTCCAGTACCATATGATACGGCATAATAACATGTGCACGGTCGCTGATCTTCAGGTTGGACGATGAGAATCCGTTGTCATGAATATATTGAATTTCTTCAATCAGCGCCGCCGGATTGATAACCATTCCGTTGCCGATCACACACAGCTTATCATCATTAAATATACCGGATGGAATCATCGTTAATTTGTATTTCTTATTGCCGATCAGAATGGTGTGGCCAGCGTTGTTTCCGCCTTGATAACGGGCGACGACATCGGCGCCATCTGCCAAGTAATCCGTGATCTTGCCTTTCCCTTCGTCTCCCCACTGCGTTCCTACAACAACAACTGTTGACATGCTCATACCCCCGATTCAGTGTTTAGAACACACCGAAAATTACTGCCGGCATACGTAATGGGCTGTTTCGTCCGATGACGGACAGCCTCGCTTCGCAATGAAAGATACTCTTTCAAAAAGGCAGCAATAATAGTGTAGCAGTCCCGTTTTTTAATGTCAACAAAAACGAACAATTACACTATAGTCAATGTAATTGTTCGGAATTTAAAACGATATATTTTAAGAAGCCACGCCCGGTTCCTGATGGGTCCGATCCAGACTGACGAATTTATTGTAATTTTTCAGAAACGCCAGCTCTACGGTTCCTACCGGGCCATTCCTTTGTTTGGCAATAATGATCTCGATAATATTCTTCTTCTCGGATTCTTTGTCATAATAGTCATCACGATACAAGAAAGCCACGATATCGGCGTCCTGCTCGATCGACCCCGACTCCCTAAGGTCAGACATCATCGGCCGTTTATCCTGCCGCTGCTCCACGCCCCGGCTTAACTGCGACAGCGCAATGACCGGCACCTCAAGCTCCCTGGCAATCTGCTTCAGCGTCCTGGAGATCTCGGATACCTCCTGCTGACGGTTTTCCCCCGCTTTGCCGCGCCCTTGAATAAGCTGCAGGTAGTCAATCAGAATCATGCCCAGTCCCTTTTCCTTCTTCAGACGACGGCATTTGGCGCGAATATCGGCGACCGTAATGCCGGGCGTATCATCGATATAGATCTCGGCTTCGGATAGCGAACCAATCGCCATCGTCAGCTTCTCCCAATCATCACCCTCGAGATAACCGGTACGCATCCGTCCCGCATCGACGTTCGACTCCGCACAGATCATCCGCTGCACAAGCTGAGCGGCCGACATCTCCAAGCTGAAGATCGCGACCGTTTCGCGGGCACGTACACCGACATTCTGCGCGATATTCAGAGCAAATGCAGTTTTACCTACGGAAGGACGGGCCGCCACAATGATAAGATCATTGCGCTGGAAGCCTGACGTCATTTTATCCAGATCAGTGAAGCCCGAAGGAATGCCTGTTGCCCCACCCTTCTGGCTGTATAGATGCTCCACTCTTTCAAATACTTCCATCAATACGTCTCGTATCGAGATAAAACCGCTGCTTGCCCGGCGATTCGACAGCTCCATAATCTTCTGTTCCGCTTCGTTAAGCAGCATGCCGACATCTTCAGCCGCAGCATAACCATTGCTGACAATTTGGGTAGCTGTTCGAATCAACCTGCGCAGCATCGATTTCTCTTCTACGATTTGCGCGTAATAATCCACATTGGCCGCCGTCGGCACACCGCCGACCAGCTTTGCCAGATAACTGACCCCGCCGATTTCTTCCAGCTGCTGGCGGTCCTGCAGATAAGCCGTCAATGTAACGAGATCGATGGGCTGGCTGTTTTCTCCAAGCTCAATCATCGCTTCAAAGATAAGCTGATGCGGAACGCTGTAGAAATCTTCGCTCCGCACCCGCTCCATCGCCGTTATTAATGCTTCGCCCTGCAGCAGAACTGCCCCAAGCACCGCTTGCTCCGCTTCCAGATTTTGCGGCGGGACCCGGTCAAACATCAGATCGGTGTTCATCGGTCCTAACTCCTCTGTCAGATTGCGATTTATTCTATTCCTCTGCGGCTTGTACGTTTAACTTTGCTTTCACTTCCGGATGCAGCTTCACCATCACTTGAGTGACACCCAGCGAGCGGATCGGCTCATCGAGCTCGATTTTCCGCTTGTCGATCTTAACGCCCTTTGCTTCCAACGCCTCGGCAATTTGCTTGCTTGTAATCGCGCCGAACAATCTGCCGCCTTCTCCGGCTTTGGTTTTGATGACAACGGTCATCTCGCCCATCTTGTTCGCCAACGCCTGCGCATCCTGCTTTTCTTTTTCTTTCCGTTTATTTTCGGAGGCATTCTGAACCTCAAGCGTCTTCACATTGCCGTCTGATGCTTCCTTCACTAAACCTTTTGGCAGCAAAAAATTACGCGCATAACCTTCCGATACGTCCTTTATCTCGCCTTTCTTTCCTTGCCCCTTCACATCCTGCAGAAAAATCACTTTCATTCGAATAACCCCTCTTCCTTATCGATATCCATCAATACCTGCTGAAGGCGCTCCGCCACTTCCACCGTCGTTCCTTCCAGCTGTGCGGCCGCATTCGTCAAATGGCCGCCGCCGCCGAGCCGTTCCATCACTAATTGAACATTCATCTGGCCCAGCGATCTTGCGCTTACTCCGATATAGCCGTCCGGCCGCTCCCCTACGACAAAGGACGCTACCACATCCGTCATATTCAGCAGCGTATCGGCCGCCTGGGCGATCAGCAGCTGTGAGTAGCTGCGGCCCGGCTCCGTCACGGCAATCGCTATGTGATCGTATATGATTTCCGCATGCTTTATGATCTCGGCTTTCTTCATATACTCATCCAGGTCTTCCTTCAGCATCCGCTGGATTACTGATGAATCGGCGCCATTACGCCGCAGGAAGGATGCCGCTTCGAACGTTCTGGCTCCTGTACGCAGCGAGAAGTTCTTCGTATCAACGGTAATGCCTGCGAGCAGCATAGTCGCCTCAAGCACATCCAGCACCACGCGTTCGTGAATGTATTGCAGCAGCTCCGTCACTAACTCACAAGTGGAAGAAGCATAGGGCTCCATATAGACTAACGTCGGATTGTTGATAAACTCTTCACTGCGGCGATGATGGTCAACGACCACAATGCGATCCGTCAATGCCAGCAGCTTAGGCTCTTTCACCATGGAGGCTTTGTGCGTGTCCACGACAACGGCCAGCGTTCGCGGCCCGGTCAGCCCAATCGCCTGCTCAGGCGATACAAATCGCTTATACAGATGCTCCTCTTCCTTGATCAGCTCCATCATCTTCTGAATCGCAGGATTGACGCCCTCAAGCACGATAAACGCTTCTTTGTTAAACAGCTGTGCGGCCTTTAATACCCCAATTGCCGCACCGACAGAATCCATATCGGGCATTTTATGCCCCATGATGACGACATTGTCGCTGTCCCGGATCATATCACGCAGCGCATGGGCGACAACGCGTGCGCGCACGCGTGTGCGTTTCTCCACAGCATTTGATTTCCCGCCGTAGAACGATTGCCGCTGCCCAACCTTAACGGCCGCTTGATCGCCGCCTCGGCCAAGTGCAATGTCCAGGCTCGTATGCGCCCATTGACCCAGCTCGATTATGCTGTCCGCCCCAGCTGCCATCCCGATGCTGAGCGTCATCGGGATTTTCTGGTCAAGCGTCATTTCCCGAACCTCGTCCAGAATGACAAACCGCGAATGCTCCAGCTGCTTCAGCGTTGCCTGATTCGTCAAGATCAGATAACGATCCGAGGTTAGACGCTTCAGATACAGCTGATACCGATGGGCCCAATCCGTAATGGCGCCTGTTACTTTAGATAGCAGCGTGGCCCGCTGCTGGTCATCCATCCCCTGGGTAACCTCTTCGAGATTATCCATCATGACAACGCCGATTACTTGCTTCTCATCTTCGTACTTTTTAGTGATCATCCAACGCTGCGTAATATCCCGGATGTACATCAACCGATCGTCCTGCTTCACAATAAGCTCATAAATTCGCGAGCCGATCGTTACTTCCGACAATCGGTCTTTGTCTTTGGCCTGATGCCAGGAAGGGAACATCGCGCTAAGCGATTCGCCGATCACAGAATCGCGCTCCAGCATTTCCGAGACAAACGGATTATGCCACTCTACGACCATTTGCTCATTATAAATCACAATACCAAACGGCAGCTCGCTGATGACCTCGTTACCGGCTTTTTTGACCCGGTAGGACAGCGTCCCCAAATAATCTTTCAAATCCCTGCGAAATGCCCGTTCCGCCAGCACGGTGAATACCCCGATTGCCAGGGTAAAAATCAGAGCGATCAGGCCAAATGACCAATGATACCAGGTCAATGCAACCGTCATTAGGATCAGCAGCACAAATGCCCACACATGATGCATTCCGTGCCAACGTTTAACAAGAAATTTCGGCATTCTAATCCGCCCCTGTAACTATGGTTTCTTAAACGACTTTCGAATCGGAAACGCAACATCCAGCACACCAATCAAACTTAGCGGCGGGAACAAGAAGACAGGTATGGAAAGCAGCACCGGAACAACTTTATTCCAACGTTTCTGGTCAGCAAGATAGTAGAAAAATCCGATCGCTTGAATCGTAAATACTAACCGCAAGAGTGGAATTAGATTTAGCAATACGACATTAAGAAACGAATCACCATCGTCCGTCACAATTAAATCAAGCACGAGTGCAATTAAATAATATAGAACCAGGATTTTGGGCATCATCCATTCCTTGGCCGGCTTTAAACCCGGAATTTCCAGGCCATGCAGCCTTCTCAAGGCATTTCGCGCCACCCAATGCGTAATAACCGCATAGAGAAACGCAATCACGATGAACGTCAATGGAATAGACTGCACCATGGTCCGAATAAGTGATTCGGTCATCTCCGTTGACCAACTCGCCGGCAACAGGCCTTGTGAGCTCAATTCGGTTACAGAGCCGCGGATTAATTGGCCGATTTCCCTTGTTAACGACACATCCAAAACGGCAGAGAATAATACCAGTTGCAATAAGAGCTGTCCGAGAATCGTCAACAGCACTACGGTTAGTACGGTACGCGCCTGTGCTTGGCGCTTGTACATGTGCCCCATCACGATCGAAGGGATCACAAAGAATAATCCTAGGATCAGCGCAGCCGGACCCAATACAAAAAAGCCGATACCAAGCACCGCAAACAAATGCAGCGCAAACTCCTTTCTCGTTAACGTTGTGTATAAGACAACGAAAGGAACCATCATTAAGGCGACGGTCAGAATATTGAGCGCTGGCACGATGAGTGATATTAACATGACAAGGGCCGCCGCGCTCCAAAGCAACGATTTTAAGCCGGTTTTCAAGCCGTTCACCTCTAGCATTTGATAAGCCTGCAAGCAAGCTTTACTCTTCATTATAACATAAAACACCCTAGGAAATAAGAAACTTCATGGCGGCAATATTTGAATGAAAACAGCCGGCCTCATAGGGCCGGCATGATTAATCGCTATTCCTGCGTTTCAACAGTCCATACGTCTCCGTCATTGCTAACATCAAAACCAAGTGACCGTAAAAATTCAATCGGCACATACGCGCGCTCACCGATCGACAGCAGCTTGGCCGACTGTCCATCAAATAGCGCTTTGTAACCCCGCTCGAGCATAAGCTCATTGTCCGTTGGCGACTGAGTCGGATCTCCATCCGCTGCAGGGCTCGCTGCACCGCTCTGAACGGTATAGGTACGCTGCAGCCCATTCCATGTTACGCCATAGCCGTGCTGTGTGAGGGCATTTAAATCCACATAAAGCTGATTTCGATAATTGACCATCGGATACTGCTTATCATCCCACTGCAGGCTGCCCGCAGTCTCGCTATAACGAATGAACTCACTACGGATCGGCTGTCCAACCCGGATCTTCTTATTCACTTCGCCATTCTCCAGCGCAAGCTGTCCTTCTACGAGGACGTATTCAATGCCCTCTGACGGCAATTCGGGCTGCTCCACGGTTGAACGGTCAGTAATCGTATCATAATTGAAAATGACGATATCCGCGTCCTTCCCTTTGGCGATCCTTCCTTTCTTCTGCAATGCCGGTGCTTGCTTTTCGAGCCGCTGCGCCGGCTGCAGGGAAAGCTTCTCGATCGCCTCCATTAACGAAATGGCCTGCTTCTCCCTTGCATACACACCTATTGTCCGTGCAAAAGTCCCCGAAGCACGCGGATGATTGTTATGCCCCGGCTCCAGTATCGCGTCACTTCCGATCATGACAACCGGATGCTTGAGCGCATCGATAACATCCTGCTCCGGGATGGCGTAGGCAACCGCAAGCTTGCCTTCCTTTTGATAACGCTTGAACGATTCTTCGGTCAGCCTCTCATCCGTTCCCGCGATTTGCAGGTCGTTGTATGAAATACGGAACCGCTCCTGCCATCCTTCATCAAAGCGTGCCGAATTGAGATAAGTCCCCCAGAAATCATACGGATAGACGCAAGCGGTAATATCAAGCCCTTTAGCAAGCGCCTCGTCAATCATCGCCAGCGATTCCTTCATGGAGAACGTACCGCCTGTACTATTGATATGATCGATATGTACCGCCGCACCGGAATCCACTGCATGACCGATAATTTCGTTCATTGTCTCCACATTGGTACCGGGTTCTTCCATGTCCGAATACCGCCCGTGGAAATAGACGGGAACATTATATTCATGGGCTAACTGCATCAGCGGCAGCACTTCTTCATGCGTAATTCCCGGTACATACTCAAAGCTGAACGATATGCCAAGCGCGCCGTTGTTCAGCGCATTCTCCGCCTGTTCAGTCAACTTCTTGCTCTGCTCGGGAGTTGCCGCATCATAACGCCCCAATTTGAATTGATTGCGTGCCTGGGTATAAAAGAATGAAGCCCCAAAGTGAACGGGCGGCTTGTCCCGCTCATAATATCCATACCATTTCTCAGGTGTTGACGTACCGCCGTGCATCGCGATATTTGACGTTACACCATCGGCTATTTTATTCCATACGCCAAGCGGATTCGGATCATAGGATAAATTATCGATAAATCCCGGCGCGACGACTAAGCCTGTTGCATCGATGACCCGGTCGCCTTTCAGCGGTTTTGACGTCACAACTTCAATCGTGTCTCCGCTGATTCCTACATTCATGCCCTCTTTATCCAGCTTTGTCTCCGGATTGATGACGCGGCCGTTCGAAATGACAATGTCGTATACTTTATTCAACTCCGCTTCGGTTGCTTCTTCTTCCGGGTCCGCAGTCCCTTCCTGTTCGGCCTGATTACCGTTGCTGCCGCCGTTGCCGCCACTGTTAACCGGGTCCTCAACATCACTGCCTCCGGTACTGGCATTGCCGTTATCTTCAGCGATCTGATTTCCCGGCCCACTGCCCGGATTTTGCCCCTGGTCTCCGAATAGCGACCAGATCATAAAACCGGCAAAGATCGCCACCAATACTGCGGCGATCGCCAGAATACCGCGGAATGGCCTGCGCCCGTTCCTTGATTGTCGATTTTGGTTATCCATTTATGCCTCCTGCCCAAGTGCAAGAGAATCATCGGCAGAAGCTGCGGCGGACTCATCCGCCATTCCCGTACCTCTCATCATGACCTTCGCACAATAATCAATAATATCGCTTCTGCGGACAATTCCAATAAAGCGGTTCATATCATCGACCACCGGAACAAAATTCTGGACTTTGGCCAGGGAGATCAAATCTACCATGTTTGCATCGATCTGCACCGCGCGATTCTGAATGCGCAGCGGCACATCCGCCAGCTTCACACGATGGGCCTGATCAAAGGTGACGTCTGGACGATTCTTCATATACCAGAGCAGATCCCCTTCGGTGACCGTACCACAATAGCTTCCATTGTTATCTAATATAGGAACTGCGGTATAACGATGATACTCCATGCGCTCTAACGTTTGACGCAGTGTCGCTTCGTTGGTGACGCATATGACTTCCTGCTTAGGCAATAAGAAAAAAGCAATATTCATTTGTTGGTGCCACTCCGTTTCCCCTTGAGTTACGGCTGAACAACCTCTGATACCGGCAGTGATTGAGCAGGCCGCTTGGTTTGATGTGGATCAGGTATCGGCAGTTGCGCTTTGGTCAGCGAGTCGTTCATCCAGCTGTTAATCCACGATTTCGCTTTTTCCAGATCGGCTTCATCAAGATAATAGTACCACAGTCCATTACTGCTGGAACGCCTTCCCTCTCCCTTGAGGGTATGACTGTAAAGGGTTCGATCGCCTGTCTTCACCATGGACTTGGCAAGATCAATCATATCATCAGGTGCCAGGTCGGTTGTGAAATTGTCGCCCATAATATCGATCAACTGTGGGATTTTTGTCCATTGGCCGAATTCGGTCGCTTTATCCAGCAGGGCAGTAATGAAAATCTGATGACGCTGCGTTCGGCTTACATCTCCGCCCACATCCTCACGATATCGGACGTAATTAAGGGCATCTTTTCCATTATATCGATTTTGTCCCGCTTTTACCACAAACTTCTCGTGATAGGGGTCATCATTGACCAGATCCTTCTCAATCGGCAGCGCTATGCCGCCCATGGCGTCAATGACGTCCCGGAAGCCTTCAAAATTAATCGCTGCATAATGATCCAATCTAGTATCAAACAATTTTTCTACGGTCTCTATCGCCAACTTTGCTTTTCCATAGACATAGGCATGCGTAATTTTATCGCCTTTTGCTCTGCCGGGGATTTCAACGTAGGAATCACGGGGAATCGATACCATCAGCATCATTCGGTCTACCGGTCTAACGACCGTATAAATCATTGTATCAGACCGACCCCGCTCGTGGCCGCGTTGATCGATGCCAAGCAGCAGGAGTGAGAACGGCTTCTTATCTTCTTTATGACTGACTTGTGCTGGCTCGCGGCCCTCCAAGGTTTTGTAAGATTTCTCTAATTTTTTCTGTACATCTGCAGACAAAAACGTATCAAATGCCCATAAGGCGATAGCTGAACGATTCAAATAGCCGATAGTCCCTGTTAACAGCACAATTGCGGCGATTGCAGTAAGCCACTTATGCTTTTTTAAGATACGCATCGTAAACGCCTGTCTCCAATCCTCTTTATCTATATAAACGACTTCCCTATATTCTAAACGGGGCAAAACCATTGTAAGCTACAGGATCTGATCTTTTTGCTGTGGCAGTATAGGCAGCTAGTTGGCATACTTGGCCAGCATGGCGAATACAAATGCGGTAAGATATCCATGCAAGGGAAAGGATGGTCGTTATGCACGGACCTCAATTGCCCAAATCCTCCACTGGATTGGATCCTAAAGCAGCGGGGCTTTTATGTTACCTGGGCAGCTTTGTAACCGGCATTATTTTCCTGATGATCGAAAAAAACAGCCGGTTTGTAAAATTCCATGCCATGCAATCGATTGTTGTGACCGCCACACTCTTTGTCATCCATTTTTTGCTTGGCATCATTCCATTTATCGGGTGGCTGATCAGCCTGTTCATTACGCCGTTGGCATTTATTCTTTGGATTGTATTGATGCTGACAGCACTGCAGGGCAAATGGTTCAAGCTGCCGATCATCGGCGATTTTGCGGAGCAGCAGGCTGACAAGTTTTAATCTTCTTAGTGTAACCATTACAGCCATTGCAATACCGTTTCCAAAAGAAAAACAAACAAAAAAACCAGCCGGCGGACCGGCTGGTTTCTCGATTACTGCTATTCCGTTGTGTAAGGCAGCAATGCTACTTGACGCGAACGTTTAATCGCGATTGTCAACGCACGTTGATATTTCGCGCTTGTTCCCGTTACACGGCGAGGCAAGATTTTGCCACGCTCACTGATAAACTTTTTGAGCAACTCAATGTCTTTATAGTCAATGTGAGTAATTTTGTTCACAGTGAAGAAACATACTTTGCGACGCTTGTTGCGTCCGCCTTTACGACCGCCGAATTTGCGTTCTGGACGCTCATCGCCGCCGTTATCTCTTTGCTTGAAAGCCATGGTCATGTCCTCCATTTCGTCGAAATTTTAAATTCTAGGCGCCCTTCTGCATTAGAACGGCAAATCATCTTCCGAGATATCGATTGGACGTCCGTCATCTGAAAACGGATCGTTGTTGGTATTCCGCGAAGTATTGCCGGATCGGCCACCGCCATACGAATTCCCGCCGCCTGCATTTGATCCACCGCTGTAACCGCCGCCGCTTCCGCCTGCATAACCTCCGCCTGACTCTTCACGCGAGCCGCCATCACGATTACCGGACTCCAAGAAACGAACATTGTCTGCGATGACTTCCGTCACATAGACACGCTTACCTTCGTTATTCTCGTAGTTCCGTACCTGGATACGGCCTTCAACCGCTGTTAAACGGCCTTTGCGTAAATAATTGGCACAAGTTTCGGCGAGCTGCCGCCACGTCACGATAGGGATAAAATCCGCTTCACGTTCACCTTGGCCGCTCGTAAATGGCCGATCAACCGCAAGCGTGAATTGGGTTACCGCCACGCCGGATGGAGTGTATCTCATCTCGGGATCCTTCGTAAGTCTGCCTATCAGAATAACACGGTTCAACATCGATTATCGCCTCCCAATCGAACAACATCCTCGTGTGGATTAAGCTACGTCTCTGACGATCATGTGACGGATGATTTCATCCGTAATCTTCATGACGCGGTCTAATTCAGCAACAACTTCATTCGTTGCATTGAAATGTACCAGGACATAAATCCCGTCACGAATCTTATTGATCTCATACGCAAGACGGCGTTTACCCATCAGATCGGTTTTAGTAACCTCTCCGCCGTTGTTGATGATGCCTTCGAATTTTTCGACGATCGCTTGAACAGCTTCCTGTTCAGCTTCAGGACGAATAATGAACATCACTTCATATTTGCGCATATTGTTTCACCTCCTTTTGGACTAAGCGGCTCCCTGGGGGAGCAAGGAGCGAGAGCTAACTCGCATACCATAATACTATACCAAATCACGACCTTCATGACAAGTACTACTTGACAGCGGCGCTGACTTTCTCCTTATGGATCATCTCCCCCTCCCCTAACAGGAACTGTTATTCATGCTTTCCCCTTATTCCGCTAACAATAGATATGGTGAAAGGTACAGCTCACCCTGTACACATCAGCTGCTGAATAAGGAGGATCTATACGATGGGTGAATGGACTGAGTTCGAACCGGGCGACAGAGCGCCAAATGACGGTGTCTACATCGAAATCGGAGAGCGCGCTTTCCACATGGGCATCGAGAACCCCAAAAAAGTTGAGCTTCGCAAAGGGGAGCGGTTTCCCGATACCTCTAACCACAATCGCAAGTGGAAAAAAATGAAGCACTAATGAAAATGATTAAGGCAGGTATAGAAAACTCAGATTAGCGCATCCTATAAGTGACGGTGTTAAAGAGAGGTGTGGTTCCGTTGAACCTGATGGCGCAACAACCGCAAGAGGATGTTATCCACTCAGCATAGAACCGGAGGGATGTGCCAAAGACACTTGTCTGTAACACATGCATCGTATGGAAGCGATGACCTAGGTTTCTGACCAGCTAGCAGTGTGAGATGTAGACTCGTTCCAAACTAAATCACCGTCGAAAAAGGACTCGCAAGAGTCCTTTTTTTCATGGGACACTTCATAAAAACAAAAAAACGGCCTCCGCATGAGAGCCGTTTGTTCTTGTATGTATGGCGGAAAGGGTGGGATTCGAACCCACGCACGCCGTGAGACGCCTAGCTGATTTCGAGTCAGCCCCCTTGGGCCACTTGGGTACCTTTCCATTTCCGCAGCGATTATCATTTTAACACATGCCAACAACCGATGCAAGCAGATTTTATCATGATGTCGTTGTTCTGTGATAATGTCACCCCATAACTGTTCTGAGATAATGTCACCATGGGACAG
>NZ_BMGR01000003.1 GCF_014640295.1 Paenibacillus abyssi
GGCTTATCCTAAACAACAGCAAGACAGCTAAGGTAATTCATCACTTTCGCATCCGGTTTTCAAGGTGTAAGTTAAGGTTTAATTGATGTGGAACCATTTACAAGCGTGGATTTTGATGTGGGCCCTTAGCTCAGCTGGTTAGAGCGCACCCCTGATAAGGGTGAGGTCGGTGGTTCGAGTCCACTAGGGCCCACCAGAACAGCTTGGAGAGATACCCAAGTGGCTCAAGGGGACCCTCTGCTAAGGGGTTAGACTGCGCAAGTGGTGCGAGGGTTCGAATCCCTCTCTCTCCGCCATACATATGGCCCGTTGGTCAAGGGGTTAAGACACCTCCCTTTCACGGAGGTAACAGGGGTTCGAATCCCCTACGGGTCACCATTTTAATCCAGATCGTAACCTTTAATGTTACAGCTTGTTTGGATCTTAATACGCCGTTGTAGCTCAATTGGTAGAGCAACTGACTTGTAATCAGTAGGTTGGGGGTTCAAGTCCTCTCGACGGCACCATAGTTTCATATTTGCGGTCGTGGCGGAATTGGCAGACGCGCTAGATTCAGGTTCTAGTGGTGTAACAGCCGTGGAGGTTCGAGTCCTCTCGACCGCACCATATGCGGAAGTGGCTCAGCGGTAGAGCATCGCCTTGCCAAGGCGAGGGTCGCGGGTTCGATTCCCGTCTTCCGCTCCATATTAAGTGCCCTTAGCTCAGCTGGATAGAGCGTTTGACTACGAATCAAAAGGTCGGGAGTTCGAATCTCTCAGGGCACGCCATTAGTTTTAAGCATTAAATAATTCATCGGGATGTAGCTCAGCTTGGTAGAGCACCTGGTTTGGGACCAGGGGGTCGCATGTTCAAATCGTGTCATCCCGACCATTCAATTTTGCGGGTGTAGTTCAATGGTAGAACTCCAGCCTTCCAAGCTGGTAGCGTGGGTTCGATTCCCATCACCCGCTCCATAATAATGATCATTCAAACCCTTGTCTTCATTGCGAAGCAAGGGTTTTTTGTTGTATCGCCAACCGGGATTTAGTACCGGCTTGTAATGTGCACCTATACCGGGTGGGAAGATAGCTATGTAAGCCGTTTAGTTGATTCTCTTGTGACCAGCCGATGAGGGATTATGATACGGTTTTGTTCCGGCTGCTGCTCTTCAATGGATTGAATCAGGAGGTTCGACGCGGTATAGCCCATCTGATAAATGCCAATATCGATGCTGCTAAGCGGTGGGTTCGTCAGCTCGGACAAAGCGATATTGTTAAAGCTAATAATGCTGATGTCATGAGGAACGGAATAACCTAATTCACTGAGTCCGCGTAATACGCCAAAAGCTACAATGTCGTCAATGATAACCAGCGCGGTCGGGCGCTGCGGCAAATTCATAATCAAAGACATCGCATGGTAGCCGCTTTCCTGCAGAAACTCCCCTTCAACGATCCATCTCGGATTCAATGCCAAATTATAATCTGCCAGCGCTTTCTTATACCCTACCAGCCGGTCTTGCGAGACGACAAGATGAGAAGGGCCGCTAACAAAGCCGATACGCTCGTGTCCAAGCGAAATCAGATGGCGGGTGGCATCATACGAGGCTTGTATATTATCATTGTCGATTGATAATATGTCTGGATACTCCGGACTCCGCCCGATCAAGATGAATGGGAATTTCTGGGCATGTAAAAAGGAAATGAGCGGATCATGTACGCGTGAGGACAAGAGAATGATTCCATCCACGCGGCGCCCTCGAACTAATCGTAAAATCGCCTCCAATTCCTCATGCTCGGAAGCGCCGGATGTCATCATCAAGTCATAACCGCTGCGTGTTGACTGCGTGACAATCCCTCGTATCGATTCAGGGAAGAAAAAATTTAAAAAGAGCTCTTCCGCGGATCTCGGCAAGATCATGCCGATCGTGCGGGTTGTTTTGGAAACAAGGCTCCTTGCCATCATATTTTGATGATATCCAAGCTCTTCCATAATGGACTTTACCTTGGCAACTGTCTTCCGGCTTATGCGGGGATGGTTGGAAATGACACGGGAAACGGTGGAAGGCGATACCCCGGCTGCTTTTGCTACGTCTTTAATCGTTACCTGCATTGAAAACCTCCATCTAGTGCAAACGTTTACGCTTTTGACTAAAGCAAGTCCCTTATACTTCTATCATAAAGTGAAGAAAATGTAAATAAGCGTAATACAATTCGTACTTAAAAGTGAAATGCAAAATAAAGTAAAAACATGCCACAATTGAATAACAAAATTTTGCAAGGAAACCGTTTACATCAGCAAACTTCTCTGTTATTATAAAAGCGAATTAGCACAATCCTATGAAAATTTGAAGGCAATGTTACCTAAAAGGTACAACCTCGGAACCGTAAGTAACGGGAGAGGTTGTGCCTTTTTTCTATGTTACGCACATTTATTCAAACGTTTGCACAATAAAGCGATTTATCCCGGATTTAGACGATTTAATTTTTAGAGGGGGTGAGGGCTGAAGAGGTTCCAGATGTAATAGGGGAGTTGAAGATCGTTGTTCAGGAAAACACAGGTAGTTAAAATTGATGAAGAAGGCGGGTTGATGACAATGAAGTCGAGAAAAATGGTGTTTCTTACTTTTACGTTAATCATGGTATTAATTCTTGCGGCATGCTCTGGCGGTAATGCACCGGCCAACAATGGCGGCAATACAACTCCGAACAATTCTGGTTCAACCAATACTCCAAGCAATACTGCCAATAATGCAGAGGAAGAAGAGGAGTACCTGCCGGAAGAAGGCGCATCGCTGATTGTGTGGGATAACAAGGATGCAGAAGGAGAATGGACGCGGTTCGTTGCTGAGGAATTCACCAAGCAATACGGTGTTCCAGTCAAGGTAGAAGACGTTGGACATACGGATGCTCCCGGCAAGCTTAAAACAGACGGCCCTGCCGGCCTTGCGGCTGACGTATTCGCTGCACCCCATGACCATGCCGGCTCCATGGCAGCGCAAGGTTTGATCCTGGAGAACTTCTATGCGGATGAGTACCTTGGAAATTTCATGGATGCTGCGATTACCGGAACCACGTATGAAGGCAAATTGTACGGTTACCCTACTAACATTGAAACCTATGCTTTGTTCTACAACAAAGATCTAGTCACTGAAGTGCCGACCACATTTGAAGAAGTGATTGCCCAATCGAAAGAATATACAGATAAAGCACAGAACAAGTTCGGTTTTATGATGGAAGTTGCCAATTTCTACTTCGTATACTCCATCATCGGCGGCCATGGCGGTTATGTGTTCGGCAATTCTAACACCGATGCTAATGATATTGGCCTGAACAATGAAGGCGCTGTAGCAGCTGGTGAATTCATGCTTCGTCTCAAAAAAGAGATTCTGCCGTTGAACAACGAAGACATCACTTACGACATCAAACAGTCCTTATTTAACGAAGGCACATTAATGTACAATGTAGACGGCCCTTGGGCGGTTAAAGGCCATAGAGATGCCGGACTCAACTTTGGCGTTATTCCGATGCCGAAGCTTGAAAACGGTAATGTACCGACAAGTTTTTCCGGAATTAAAGGTCTGTATGTAAATGCATATACGAAATACCCTGAAGCCGCTTCCTTGTATGCAAGATTTGCAACGAGCGAAGAAATGCTGTTAAAACGTTTTGAAATGACGGGTGAGCTCCCGCCGCATAATGCCCTGCTCGAAAACGAGGCGATTAAACAAGATGAAATCGCTTCCGCTTTTCTGACGCAAGCCCAATCCGCTGTACCGATGCCTAACATTCCGGAAATGCCGGCTGTGTGGGGCCCTGCAGGAGCCGCTCTTGCAGCAATCTGGAACGAGCAAACACCGCCGAAGGAAGCGCTTGACTCCGCAGTTCAACAAATTAAAGAAGCAATCGAGATTCAAAACTCTGGACAATAAGCACTTATAAGAGCTTTTTCTAAGTTCCGCCCAATGCTGCAGCGATATGGAGAGCATTGGGCGGTATATGATCAGAAAGAAAGGTGGCTCCTATGAGTCCTCAAATAAATCCATCTGCCGCCAAGAAGCCGCAAATGAAACGGTCCGTCATCGGCGCTGTATTGTCAGCGCTGTTCATGGGCTTAGGGCAGCTTTACAATCGGCAATACATGAAAGGTATCCTGTATGCAGTGCTAGAGCTCTTCATCATTGTGGTGTGGTATAAGCCTATTATGAATGGGCTGTGGGGTTTATATACATTGGGTGAACAGCAGCAAGTACGGGGTGCGCGGGGAAGAATTACAGAGCAAGGCGATCACTCGATATTTTTAATGATCGAGGGTGTAATCGTCGTGTTGGTGCTTCTGGTCATTCTCTTGGTCTACATCCGCAACATTATCGATGCTTACAAGACGGGCAAAATGATCGATGAGGGCGGGCAGCCCAAAACATTTGCCGAATCGATGCGCAATGCATGGGATAATGGTTACGCCTATATTCTCCTGACGCCCGCTTTTTTCTTCACCTTGTTTCTTACCGTGCTGCCGTTAGTATTCGGTATTCTCATTGCGTTTACTAACTATGCCGCACCGGTTCTGCCTCCGCTGAGACTGGTCGACTGGGTCGGCTTTCAGACATTCATTAACCTGTTCCGTCTGGAAATATGGAGCAATACGTTCTATGGTGTATTGTGGTGGACGATCATATGGTCGATCCTGGCCACCATCACAACGTTTTTTGTCGGGTTGTTTTATGCGGTTATTATTAATCACAAACGAATCCGTTATAAAAAGTTGTGGAGAACGATATTTATTTTACCGTGGGCCATCCCTCAATTTATATCCATCTTGATATTCCGGAATATATTCAATGGACAGTTTGGACCAATCAACCAGTATCTGGTCAAGCTGGGGCTCGATCCGATCCCTTGGCTGTCCGATCCAACATGGGCGAAAATCGCGCTCGTAATGGTCAACATTTGGTTCGGATTCCCGTTTTGGATGGCGCTAATGTCGGGGGTGTTGACGAGTATCGACAGAGATATGTTCGAAGCAGCCGAAGTGGACGGGGCAAACGGGTGGCAGAAGTTTTGGAAGATTTCGTTTCCGCTCGTCATGTTTGCAACTGCACCGCTGCTGATCATGGGCTTTGCAGGCAACTTCAATAACTTTAATATGATTTATCTGTTTACACAGGGCGGACCGGCGAACATTGCATACAGCTATGCCGGCTCTACAGACATCCTGATTTCGTGGATTTATAAGCTTACTTTGGAACAAAACCAATACAATATGGCGTCTGTCGTATCGATCCTTATTTTCGTGATCGTTGCCATTTTCTCCATTTATAATTTCCGGAAGACCAGAGCCTTTAAAGAAGAGGATATGATACAATGACGAATCCAACCCGTAAACAACGTTCCCTTTCCCCAGGCATGAGGCTGCGGGAAAACCTGGTTGTCGCTTCGATATATATCATACTTATCCTGACAGCGATTTTTGTCATCTATCCGGTCGTTTGGATCGTCCTTGGTTCGATGAACCCTGGGGATACGTTGTTCAGCAGCGCGTTCATTCCCGATCATCTGACGCTGGATCATTACAAACGGCTGATCGCGGATACGGATTATGTGCTGTGGTATAAAAATACGCTGTTCATCGCGACGATGAATATGATCATCTCGACGTTTTTGATTGTCACCTCGGCTTATGCGTTCTCGCGTTTCCGTTTCCCGGGCCGTCGAAAAGGGCTGATGGCCATGCTGGTGCTGCAGATGTTCCCAGGCTTCATGGGCATGATTGCCATCTATATTTTGCTCCTGCAGCTCAACCTGCTGGACAATCACTGGGGTTTGATTCTTGTGTACGCAGGCGGATCCATTCCATTCGGAGCATGGCTTGTCAAAGGATACTTTGATGGACTCCCGCGCAGTCTGGAGGAAGCCGCTAAAATAGACGGCGCATCGAATACAACGATCTTTTTTAAAGTGATGATGCCGTTATCGATTCCAATTCTTACCTTCATCGCGGTCAATAACTTTATCGGTCCTTGGATGGACTTTATCTTTGCCCGGCTGGTGCTGCGCTCCAATGAAAACAAGACGCTGGCTATTGGCCTGTTCGAAATGGTAACGGGCAGAGGCAATACGGAGTTTACTTTATTCGCTGCAGGAGCGGTGCTTGTAGCTGTTCCGATTACCATCTTGTTCCTGTTTCTGCAGAAATATATTATTGAAGGCTTAAAAGCGGGAGCCAATAAAGGATGATCCGGCATGCTGTGATGCGGGCATATGAAATGGCAAGGAGGCAAACGCGATGTCCAAATTAAACAAAGTATTTTTGATCTTCGCCATCGTCATCTCCCTTATGTTCATAGGATTTTCTTCATTAATGGTATGGGTGGGCATGCAGGGGCAGGCCTGATGGAAACAAATTGCGGATGAACATCGTTGTGAGAGGGAGGAATAAGTAATGCTGAAAGAGGCTTTGCTGCACATTGCCGATAACCCGTTTGCTTTTGCGGTGGGCAGCAATGAGCTAAAGGTAAGATTACGCGCAAAAAAAGAGGATGTCGCCCGCTGCAGTCTATTGCACAGCGACCGGTATCAATCTGAGGGCAGGGAATCCGGCATGGCACTGTCCAAAGTGGCTTGGGATGAGTTGTACGATTACTTTGAAGGCATTATTCCAAGTGATACCAAACGGGTGAGGTATGTATTTCTTTTGGAAGGAACGGCCGGGGATCATCTCTGGTACGGAGAGAAGGGCATCGCCGTTAACCGTGAAGGAGCAGGATATTTTCAGTTTGCGTATATCACGGAACAAGATCTTTTCACCATTCCCGACTGGGTTCATGATGGGATCGTGTATCAGATTTTCCCGGAACGCTTTTACAATGGTGATCCGAAGAATGATCCTCCGGGAACGCTGGATTGGGACGAACCGCTGACCGATTGGAAAACGTATTACGGCGGTGACCTGGCGGGCATCGAGCAGAAGCTGCCTTACCTTGAGGGATTAGGGATCAACGTCATTTATATGACTCCGGTGTTCACATCAACAACCAATCATAAATACGATACAACGGACTATTACAGCATCGATCCTCAATTCGGCGACCTTGATACTGTGAAGTCATTAGTAAAAGAAGCTCACAGTAGAGGCATACGCATTATTTTCGATGCGGTGTTCAATCATTGCGGAGATACGTTCTTCGCGTTTCAGGACGTGCTGAAAAATGGCGAGAGTTCGAAATATGCCGATTGGTTCTTTATCGACAGCTTTCCGGTTGTTCAGCGCCCGAAAACGAACTATGAAACGTTCGCCAATAGTGTATTCTCCATGCCCAAGCTGAACACGAAAAATCCGGAGGTGCGGGAATATCTGCTGCAGGTCGCCCGTTACTGGATCGAGGAAACAGGAATCGACGGTTGGCGCCTGGATGTAGCCAATGAGGTGGATCACGAGTTCTGGCGCGCTTTCCGCAAAGTGGTAAAGGAAGCCAATCCCGAAGCGGTTATTATCGGGGAAGTGTGGCATGATTCCAGAGCGTGGCTGCGCGGAGATCAGTTTGACGGCGTAATGAACTATTTGTTCAAGGAAGCGCTGAATGGCTTTTTTGCCAAGCAAAACATCGGCGTACGGACATTTAACAACCTGCTGACCCACTCCCGTATGATTTATTCCGACCAGGCGAATGCGGCGATGTTTAATCTAATCGACAGCCATGATACCGAACGGTTCCTAACTGCCTGTACAAAAGGCGGATGGGGCTGGAACGAAGAAAAGCAGGCGGAAGGCCGGATGAAGCTGGCGGCTTTTTTCCAATTGACTTATCCGGGTATGCCGATGATTTATTACGGTGATGAGGTGGGCATGGAGGGGGAGAACGACCCTTACTGCCGCAAACCGATGGTGTGGGAGAAGGAGCTGCGGAACGAGTCCATGCTCGATCATTACCGGAGCATCATATCCTTGCGCAAGGAGCATCCGGAGCTGGCTAGAGGCAGTTATGAAACCTGGCTGGAAGATGAGCTGAAGAACACATACGGTTACATTCGAACATATAAGGATCAGGCGTCCGGCTTGTTGATCAATAACAGTCCGAAGACGCAGGTAGTGAAGCTGTCCTTTCCATGGAAACAAGAAGGGGATACGGTGACCGATCTAATAACAGGAAAAAAGTATGCCGTATCGCCTGATACTACGGTTCATATTGACGCTTACGGTTACATGGTCTTCAAATAGAAAGGGTGATCCCTGCACCGATGAAAAGGTTACAGCATGTTACGGGCTGGCTGGCTGTTTTCATCCTTGTTGTGTTGGCCGGCTGCAGCGATACGCAGAACGCGGTACAGAATGAAGCGCTCAATGAAGCACAAAATGAAGCGCAGAATGAGGCGCAATCCGAAAGCTCTGCAGCGGAGGAATCTGCTAAAGCGGACGCCTCTGTGAGGAGTCATATCGATGAGCAGCCTTCCAATGTTTATTATGAGATTTTCGTCCGTTCCTTTTATGATTCGAATGGCGACGGCATCGGTGATCTGAATGGGATCATTGAGAAGCTCGATTACTTGAACGACGGTGACCCGGATACCGATACCGATCTGGGTATCGAAGGGATATGGCTGATGCCGATTAATCCTTCTCCGAGCTATCATGGATATGATGTGACGGATTATTATGATATTCATCCTGAATATGGAACGCTGGAAGACTTTAAACGGTTAACGGAAGAGGCGCAGAAGCGAGGCATAAAAGTGATTATGGATCTGGTGGTGAACCATTCGAGTTCTCAGCATCCTTGGTTCATCGAGTCCATGAATCCGGACAGCCCATACCGTTCCTGGTACACATGGAAGCCTGAAGACGAAGCTGTGGATATCACGAATGCAGCTGGTAGCGGAAATCCTTGGAAAACAGTCGGCGACAGCAAGTATCTCGGGATCTTCTGGGAGGGGATGCCGGATCTGAATCTGGATAACCCTGAGGTTCGGGCGGAGATGATCAAGATCGGGCAATTTTGGCTGGAGCTGGGCGTGGACGGCTTTCGGCTCGATGCGGCCAAGCATATATTCCAAAACACGCAAAGCGAAGTGAAAAACGAAAAAATGCTTGCAAAAAATATCGAATGGTGGAATGAATTCCGCGCAGGCATGAATGAGGCGAATCCCGAAGCCTATATTGTGGGAGAGATATGGGAAAATTCGCCGGTGCTGATTGCCCCTTACCTCGAACCGTTTGATTCCGGATTTAACTTCGGGCTTGCGGAAACGCTCGTTGATATGGCGAACAATGAGCGCGGCGCAGATCTGGGCTTCTCTATCGCGCGGGCCTATAATTTGTTCGAAAAAACATCTGGCGGCAGATTTATCGACGCTCCTTTCCTCACCAATCATGACCAGCAGCGGGTCATGAGCACGTTAAACGGGAATGTGGACCGGGCCCAAATAGCGGCTTCTTTATTGCTGACTGTGCCAGGTAACCCCTTCATCTATTATGGAGAAGAGATCGGGATGTTGGGCATGAAGCCCGATGAGTTTATCCGCGAGCCGATGCTGTGGTATGAAGCGACTGGAGCGGGACAGACGACCTGGGAGCCTACCCGGCATAACCAGGACACGCCGTCTGTGGAGCTCCAGATGAATGATCCGGAATCGCTGCTCAGCCACTATCGAACGATGATCAGGTGGCGCAACGAAACGACGGCGCTTCGTAACGGCAGCATTGCCGACTATCCGAGCGATAACGATAAGGTGACGGTATTCATCCGAATGACCAATGAGGAACGTGTGCTTGTCGTTCACAATATGTCAGGGGAAGAGCAGAAGCTTACGCTGCGCGATCGCAATGAATTTGGGAATATTCTATTGTCCAACAAGAGCGGCAGCGCGATTGAACAAGACGGCATCACGCTGACGATCCCCCCTTACGGATCTATAGTCTTGCAGTAATAGACGACATGAGTTAGATTAGAAATGAAAAATCGACCGTTCCCATTGTTGAGGGAACGGTCGATTGCTTTTTTCTTAGTGGCCTGAAGCTTCGTTATCGTTGGAGAGCTTGGTTACCTCGAACAGCTTGAACAGCAGGCTGAACAGGATCGCAACGACAGTGGCTAGAGCCATACCTGATAACGAGAAGCTGCCGATTGTTACCTTAGCATGGCTAAGTCCCGTAACAAGTACAATCATCGTCAAGAACAGATTGGTCGGCTTTGCATAGTCGACCTTGGATTCCACGAGCATCCGAAACCCGGAAGCGGCAATAACGCCGAACAGCAGCAGGGAGACTCCGCCCATGACCGGAACCGGAATGTTGGCGATGAGCGCCGAAAATTTGCCGAGAAACGAGAGAATGATTGCAATGACTGCTGCGCCTCCGATGACAAATGTGGAATAGACACGGGTAATAGCCAGCACGCCGATGTTTTCCCCGTATGTCGTATTTGGAGTTGAGCCTACGAAACCGGATAATAAAGTCGAGAGTCCGTTGCCCAGCATGGATCGATGAAGTCCGGGATCCTTGGAAAGGTCTTTCTTGACAATATTGCCGGTTACGATGAGATGGCCGATATGCTCAGCAATAACGACAAGTGCGGCAGGTGCGATCGTTAGAATGGCCGCGAGCTCAAATACCGGGAAGGTGAAGGTCGGCGATTCGATCCAGCTTCTGGCTGCGACAGGGCCGAAGTTTACAAGGCCCATGAAATAGGCGAGCGCATATCCGGTGATGATGCCAATCAGAATTGGAATGATACGCATAAAACCGCGGAATACAACGGATCCAAGCATCGTGACGAGCAGTGTAACCGTCGATAGGATAATGGCGTCTGTGCTCGGTGACCAATCGACAGCATCCTGCGGAGCAATCCAGCCCGCCATACGGGCAGCAACCGGAACAAGCTCCAAGCCGATGACCGCGACAATCGCACCCATAGCTGCAGGAGGAAACACGGTATTGATCCAGCCGGTACCGGCAACTTGGATAATAAACGCAAGAATGGTGAAGATCAACCCGGCTACGATAAATCCGCCAAGTGCAGCCGCATAGCCTGCTTCAGTGGAGCTGTAATTGCCGATGACCGCGCCCGCGGGGGCGATAAAGGCAAAGCTGGAACCGAGGTAGGCGGGAATTTTCCCCTTACAAATCCATAAATAAAGCAGTGTGCCGATCCCGTTCATCAGCAGGCAAATCGCCGGATCCACACCGAGCAGATTCGGAACAAGCACCGTCGCTCCGAACATGGCGAAAAGATGCTGTAAGCTCAGCATCAGGCTTTGCCCGATGGGCGGTCTTTCGTGAACCCCAACTTCACGTCTCATGTTGTAACTTTCCTCCAATAGATAAGCTGTTATTTTGATAATATCTTTGTTGATTCTACATAGTTCAACATAGGTTTGGCAAGTCATTTCTAATATATAGCGATTTGTTTTTTCCTTAGAGTTGGAAACAGGTCGTATAGCTTTGCTCACGCGGCAAGTCACACAGCCTCTTTTTACCATGGAAACGATGAATCAAGTTATAGTAGAGTAGTACAGGTAGGGAGGCGATGGATAACGATGAGAAAACGACTGCCGATGATTTTGCTTATTACCTATGCGGCAAGTATTCTAATGATGCCAGCCGGCGCAAAGGCGGCAGGTGCAGCGGACACAACGATTCATGTGAACGGCTCACCGGTGACGACATCTAGGATCATGCAAAATAATCAACAAATGGTACCGGCCGAATTTTTCCGGAAGCTGAATGCAAGTGTGAGCTGGAGCTCAAAATACCGTGCAGCAGTCATTAACAGGAACAGCATGACGATTGGATTTCCATCCGGTAAAAGCTTTACAGATTACGACCTGCAAGGATTGAATCAATGGAAGCGGGATGAGCTGAACACGAAAACGATTCATAACGGTGGACGGATCTATATCCCTCTGGCTTATACGGCCAGAAAGCTCGGCATGGAAGTTACCTATAGTGCCCGTTCCAAAAAAACGTTTATCAGCATGAGCGGAAAGCTCAGGATAAACAGTGTAAATGCGGCAAATACCGAGGCTCTCGCCGGATCCGTTTCGCAGGATGATTTGAAATGGCTCTACCGGATTACAGAGGCGGAAGCGGGCGGTGAGAGCTATAGGGGCAAGCAGGCTGTAGCCGCTTCTATACTCAATCGGGTCAAAAGCCCGGATTGGCCGGATAAAATTAAAGACACAATCTTTCAAGTAACCACCTATAACGGCAAATCTTATTATCAATACTCGCCGGTGCTAGATAAACGGATTTACAATGTAACGCCAAGCGCTGAGACAAAACGGGCGGTACAAGCAGCTTTAAATGGAGAGGATCCCAGCAAAGGCGCCATTGTCTTCTATAACCCGGATAAGACGGATAACCAATGGGTGCGGGACAGGAAAGTGACCGTGAAGATCGGTAATCATGTATTCGCCAAATAATGATATAATATTCCTCTATTCTCATTTATTAATCAGAAAAGTTTTGCGAAAGCCGTGCAACGTCGAAAATAATCAAAAAATGCCACAAGGCGCTGCGGCCTTAGTGGCATTTTTTTGAATTCACCTGCAAACGGATATTTCATATCATTTACGCGAACTATGTGTTATATATCATAACATATATTACAACTCTTAATTGTTTCGAAGAAACAAATTTTTGTAATCACATATCGTGAATCCCTAATATTTAAAGAGAGAATAGCAAAATAATAAATTGGGAACTATTGCTTCCAGGAAAAGTCCATAGTATAATTCTCGCAAGATGTTATGAATTATAACATTTAAAAAGGTTTATACATCAATGTATACATAATACATGACATAAGGAGTTATTTATTTGTTAGATGGTCGGGAATTAAAACTGCATTGTCAACTATAAGCCGCGACAGGGGGGAAATCGTGTACCTTTAACCAAATTATAGAACAAGTTAAAGGGGCGTTTGTCATTACACCATACTGGAGGTTTGGCGATGAAGAAGTGGTTGGGTAAAGTGATTGCGGTAGGGTTGGCGTGTACAGTATTGCTGGCTGGATGCGGACAGTCATCCGGCTCGGAAAGCGGCGGCAGTGAGGGGGATGGCATTAAGATCGGGGTCCTTTTCTCGGATAGCGGCGTCACTGCGATGGGTGAGAAAGGCTTGAAAAATGCAACGCTGATGGCCATTGAAGAGATTAATGCGGATGGCGGGGTAAAAGGGCAGCAATTAATACCGGTATACGAGGATTATGCCTCGGATCCGTCCATGGCGGCTACCAAGGCTAAGAAGCTTCTGCTTCAGGATAACGTCACGGCTATTGTCGGTGGATACACATCGGCAAGCCGTCAGGCTATGCTTCCTATCATAGAACAAAACGATGGCGTCCTCGTTTACCCGATGAGCTATGAAGGAGAAGAATACTCGAAAAATATAATGTATGTCGGGCCTGTGCCGAACCAAGGGCTTGAACAATTTATTCCTTGGCTAACGGAAAACAAAGGAAAGAAATTTTTCCTGATCGGCTCCGACTATGTCTTCCCCGTTCAAGTAAACAAGCAAGTGAAGGAGCTCCTGAAATTAAACGGCGGCGAAGTGGTCGGTGAAGATTACGTGCCGATGGGCCAATCCGAATTCGCATCGATCGTCAACAAGATAAAAGAAGCTCAGCCGGATGTGATCTTCTCAGTGCTCGTTGCGGAGAGTGCTGCCGCATTCTACAAGCAATATGACAACTACGGGTTAAGTCCGGATACGATGCCGATTGCCAGCGTGGTGACGAATGAAACAGATCTTTCGGCCATGGGAGGCGAAGTCGGAGAAGGGCATATTTCCGCTCTGCCGTATTTCCAAACGGTGGACACACCGGAGAATAAGGAGTTTGTTACGAATTACCATGCGAAGTATGGAGAAGGACCTATTGATACATTAATGCAATCGGCCTATTACTCTACTTATCTGCTTGCTGATGCGCTCGAAAAAGCCGAGGATATCAATGATGCCGGCCAGCTTATCGGGGCGTTTGCAGGCTTGGAGATTATGGCGCCTGAGGGGGAAGTAACGGTGGATCCGGAAAATAACCATGTGAAGCTGAACTTCCGGATCGGCGTTGCGAATAAGGATGCGCAGTTCGATATTATCGAGGAGTCGGAAGCCCCTGCGCCGGAGCCGTGGTCTAAGCTGCTGTTCCCTGATCATGAGGAGCCCTGGAAGAAGTAACTGTTTCTTGAGTAACTAGTTCGGCGCGGGGGAAGAGCGGCCTCTTCTCCCGCTCGAAGAAGCGGGGGATATCGATGAATATTGCACAGCAGATTGCAGATGGCATCAGCGTCTCAGGTATTTTGCTCTTAATTGCACTGGGTCTGGGGATTACGTTTGGTGTGATGAAGGTCATCAATATGGCCCACGGCGAGTTGATTATGATTGGTGCCTATACGTCCTATGTCATCAGCACCTTGGCGGATCTCCCTTTTATCGTCGCGATGGCTGCCGCTTTTGTTGTCACGGCAATTGTCGGGGCTTTAATGGAAGTTCTCATTATCAGGAGGCTTTATGGGCGGCCGCTTGAAACGCTGCTGGCCACTTTCGGAATATCGATTATTTTGCAGCAGCTGGTCCGGATTATTTTTGGTCCTGCGGGGAAGTCCGTATCGAACCCGTTTAACGGAGCGCTAAATATAGGCTCGGTCTATATACCTTATCTGCGCTTATTTATCGTTGGATTTGCCATAATGCTTGTCCTCATTACGGCTTATGTGCTTTTTAGGACGAAATTCGGCATGCTCGTTCGCACGGTTTCGCAAAACCGGAGTATGAGCGATTGTCTGGGGATTAATACCCCGCGGATCGATATGCTTACATTTGCCTTCGGGGCAGGGTTAACAGGGATTGCCGGAGCGGTGCTCGCCCCCCTTAAAAATGTGGCGCCGACCATGGGGATGGACTATTTGATCGATTCTTTTATGACCGTTGTGCTTGGTGGGGTGGGATCGCTTCTGGGCACTTCGCTTGGTTCAATCGTGATGGGAGAGGCCAATCAGCTGTTGACTGTATTCGGCGGTGAAACAGGCGCCAAAATTATTGTGTTCTTGCTTGTGATTATTGTCATTCGTTACAAACCGGAAGGTTTGTTCAAGATTGAAAGGAGGTAATCCCGATGAGAAGAGTGGCGACAAATAATGCTTTTGGCGTGTTGCTGGTCCTGTTTTTGGCTTTATTCCCGATGTTTTCATCTGATTTCCGTCTGGAACTCATGGGCAAGTTCATTGTATTTATTATTTTTGCCATTGCGATGGATCTGGTATGGGGGTACGCTGGCCTATTGAGTCTTGGCCATGCTGTGTTTTTTGGCCTTGGAGGATATATGCTTGCTATCTCTTACAGTCTGCAGAACGGTGTCCCCAGCTTCATGACGCGCTTTGATATTACGGAAATTCCGACGCTGATGAAACCTCTTCAAAGCATTCCCGCAGCCCTGTTGATCGGGCTTATCCTTCCTTCCATCTTGGCCGGAATTATCGGCTTCTTCATCTTTAAGAGCAAGGTGAGCGGCGTCTACTTCTCCCTTATTACATTAGCGCTGGCAAAGCTGTTTGAGATGCTTGTTGTGAACCTGCAGATGTATACCGGGGGATTCAACGGGCTGATGGGATTGCCGCGGTTTCCCATATTCGGAGAGCCGATGAGCCTGACTGCCTACTATTATATGGTCTTAATTATCACGGTGCTCGTCTACTTATTTGCCCGATGGTTAACGAATTCCCATTTCGGTAAAATTCTGAAGTCGATACGGGAAAATGAAAGCCGCATTTCTTTTTTTAGCTACAACGCCTCCAATTATAAGATCTTCATCTTTATTATCTCCGGCTTTTTATCCGGTCTGGCCGGCATGCTGTATGTCCCGATCAACGGATTTTTCTCCCCGCTTGATGTCGGCTTGAATATGTCGACAATGGTCATCCTGTGGCTGGCGATCGGCGGACGCGGAACATTGATGGGCGCTGCGGTAGGCACATTGATTATAAACTGGATGTCCAATCTGCTGTCGGAGCAATATCCGGAGCTGTGGCAGTTGTTTATCGGCGTCATTATCGTCATGGTTGTTCTCTTCTTCCCGGATGGCATATACGGAACCTTGAAAAACCGCTTTGGAACCTATTTTGACTCCCTCCTGAATAGAAAAATCGATGAGAATATGGAGATGGAGATGGAAAAACGGGATTACGCTAATAATTTATCATGAGCGGGTGATGGCGATGAAAATACTTGAGACCACCGATCTTTCAGTTGACTTCAACGGATTTAAAGCCATATCCGAACTGAATTTCTCCTTGAATCAAGGTGAAGTGAGAGTGATTTTGGGGCCTAACGGAGCGGGGAAGACGACGCTGATGGATCTGATTACTGGGAAGACGAAGCCGACAGCAGGCAAAATTAAGCTCAGCGGCACGGATATTACCGGTTTAGAGCCCTATGAAATATCAAAGCTAGGAGTCGGGCGAAAGTTTCAGGGGCCGAATATTTTTGACAACATGACGGTGTTTGAAAATCTGGAGGTGGCGCTGCAAGGGTATCACCCGGTGTTTAAGGCGCTGTTTTTTAAGAAGAAGAAAGAAATTACCGATCGCATCTATGATATTTTGACGAAAATCAATTTGGAACGGAAGGCCTTGAACTATGCGGTAAATCTGTCGCACGGCGAGAAGCAGTGGCTGGAAATGGGCATGCTGCTCGCCCAGGATCCGCAGCTGATCATTCTTGACGAGCCGACGACCGGCATGACAGCGGATGAGACATATAAAACCGGTGAGTTGATCGAAACGTTGTTCAAAGGTCGATCGGTATTGGTCATCGAGCATGACATGGCCTTTGTCAGACAGATTGCCCGAATGGTAACTGTTCTTCATCAAGGCAAGTTTTTGGCGGAAGGTACACTTGAAGAAATTGAAAATAATTCAACCGTGCAAGAGGTGTACTTGAAGGAGGAGTCGCATGCTTAATGTAGAGGGACTCACAGTATCGTATGGAAAGATGCAGACCGTAACCGATGTCAGCTTCAATGTCGGCAAAGCGGATAAGGTGTGCTTGCTCGGCAGGAATGGCGTCGGGAAGACGACGCTATTGAAAAGCTTGATCGGACTTCTTGGTTCGGGAAAGGGCCGGATCACATTCGAAGGCAAAAATATGACGGGAAAGAAGCCTTTTGAGCGATCGAAAAACGGATTGGCCTATGTGCCGCAGGGGCGGGAGATTATTCCGATGTTGACGGTCAGGGAAAATCTGGATCTCGGTGCGATTGCCCATCATCCGAAAGAGACGGAAGCATTGGTCGAAGAGGTTCTGGAGTATTTCCCCGCGTTAAAAGAGCATTTGAAACGGAAAGGCGGGGTGCTTTCGGGCGGTCAGCAGCAGCAGCTTGCGATTGGCCGGGCCCTGATGTCGAAACCGAAAATCTTATTTCTCGATGAGCCGTCGGAAGGGATTCAGCCGAATGTCGTATCGGAAATCTCGAGCATCCTTAACCGGGTGAATAAGGAGAAGTCGCTCTCCGTGTTTATCGTCGAACAAAATCTGGACTTTGCTTTTAAAATAGCGGAGAGGTACTTGGTGATGGAGAAAGGGGCAATCGTCAGCTCCGGCGATGTCAAAGGCGCATCTGTCAGCGAAGTTAAAAAGTATCTAACGATATAATCATTCATTTTAGAGGAGGAATAAAACATGGCTATCCAACGTCCAACACAACAGCAATTGGCGAACATCGCCGAGCATTATAAGCTTGATCTCTCTGAAGGTGACTTGAAAACATTTCATACCCTCATTAGTGGGACGGTAAGTTCGTATGAACGTATTCTGCAGATCGTGGAACCGGCCTTGCCTGTGAAATACCCGCGGACGCCGGGATACCGGCCTGAAGGAGAGGAGAACAAGTTAAACGCATGGTATTATAAGTCCTCCATAAAAGGAAGTCCGGTCGGTAAATTGGCCGGTAAAACGATCGCGTTAAAGGATAATATCAGCTTGGCGGGCGTTCCGATGATGAATGGATCAGCAATTTTGGAGGGATTCGTGCCTGACGAGGATGCAACCATCGTGACAAGAATGCTGGATGCCGGCGCGGAAATCGTCGGAAAGGCCGTGTGCGAGGATTTGTGCCTGTCAGGAGGAAGTCATACATCGGCGAGCGGCCCTGTTCTAAATCCGCATGATCCGACTCGCATGGCAGGAGGGTCTTCCAGCGGCAGCGCAGCCTTGGTGGCTTCCGGGGAAGTGGATATGGCGATCGGCTGCGATCAAGGGGGATCCATCCGGATGCCAAGCTCGTGGTGCGGTGTGTACGGACATAAGCCGACTTACGGCCTCGTTCCTTATACAGGAATTTTCCCGATTGAGCAAACGCTCGACCATGCCGGCCCGATCGCCAGGACGGTTGAGGATGTTGCTCTTCTGCTGGAGGTTATTGCAGGGGCGGATGGACTGGATCCCCGCCAATCCGGGCTTGAGCCGAAATCTTATACAGAGGCGCTTGTCGGCCATGCCAAAGGGCTGCGGATCGGCATTGTGCAAGAGGGCTTTGGCAGAGAAGGGTTTTCCGAGGAAGACGTGGATCGGATCGTAAGGGATGCGGCCCTGTCTTTTGTAAAATGCGGAGCCGAGGTGCAGGATGTATCCATTCCTATGCATATTGACGGTTTGCATATTTGGAATGTGATCGGCACGGAAGGAACGACCTCCCAGATGGTGAACGGCAACGCGCTGGGCGCGAACTGGAAGGGGCATTACAGCACGAAGCTTTTGGACGCTTATGCCAAAGGGAGGCAAATGCGGCCTAACGAATATTCCGAAACTGTAAAAATGATCATGCTGCTGGGCCAATATATGCAAACGGAGTATAACGGCAAGTTCTATGCGATTGCGCAAAATTTATCGAGAAAGTTAAAGCAGGCTTACGATGATGCGTTAGATCGCTTCGATGTGCTAATCATGCCGACGACTCCGATGAAAGCCACCCGTTTTCCGGGACCGGAAGCAAGCAAAGAGGAATATATCGCAAGGGCATTGGAGACGATTCCGAATACCGCTCCATTCGATCTGACCGGCCATCCGGCGATCAACGTGCCGTGTGGAACATCGGAAGGCCTGCCGATCGGCATGATGATCATCGGCAGATTCGGCGAGGATGAAACGGTACTGCGCGCAGCGCATGCTTTTGAGATGATGAATCGTTAAGCGAAGGCAAGGTAAAAAAAGGAGCCTGTCAGTTTCTGCTGACGGGCTCCTTATCGGTGTGATGTGCTTAGTTGGATTCGATAGCGGCGGCAAATTTAGGTTTCTGTAAGCGGAAGTCGTTGGTGCGTTCGAACGCGTAACCGACCTTCAGCAGCGTTCCATCGTCAAATGGCTTTCCAATAAGCTGCATCCCTATAGGCAAGCCTTTACTGAATCCGCAGGGAACGGTAAGGCTTGGCAGGCCTGCCAGGTTGCTTGGGGATGTCAAACGGATCAGATCATCGGTTACGGGGGATTGTTTGCCGTTTACAATAGAGAAATCAGCACCGATTTCGGGGGCGACGAGAGGCAATGTAGGCGTTACGAGCACGTCGATTGAACGGAAAACCTCATCAAAATCCAGAATGAGCTTGCGGCGGAGCTGTTGTGCCATGACATAGTCCACGGCGCTCGGAAGTTCGGCTAGCCCGAGAGATAGCCTGACGTCCTCGCCAAAATCCAATGGGCGAAGCTTCAAGTTATTATGGTGGATAGCACCCGATTCGCCTAAAACGGTAACGTACTCTGCAAACATCGTATGCTTGAGGTTAGGGATGGAAACGATTTTGATCTCGGCACCAAGCGTTTTCAATGTCTCGATGCCCTGTCTTACTGCGGCGGCAACTTCGTCATCGATGTTATGGAAGAAGTAGCTTTCTTCAACGCCAATGACCATGCCCTTAATATCTTCAGTCAAAAAATCGGCATAGGCAGGAATGGGGACGTCAAGCGTGGTGGGGTCATTGTGGTCGTATCCGGCAATGGCCTGCAGGACGATGGCTGCATCAGTGACGGTTTTAGTCATCGGTCCGATGTGGTCGAGTGACCAGGAGAGAGGGAAGCAGCCGTATTTACTCACCCGGCCGTGTGTCGGCTTCAAACCGACAATGCCGCATATCGCGGCAGGGATTCGGATCGATCCCGCTGTATCGGTGCCGAGTGAAGCGATTGTCATATCGGCGGCCACGGCAGCTCCGGAGCCTCCGCTTGAACCGCCCGGTATCCGCTCTGTATTCCAAGGGTTGCGGCAAGGGCCGAAATGGGGATTGTTAGTCGTTCCGCCCCATGCATACTCGTGCATATTTAAAGTTCCGGTCATGATGGCGCCCGCCTCTTTTAGGTTTGCAACGACGGTGGCGTCATAGTCCGCGACATAGTCCTTGTGAATCTTCGAGCCCATAGTGGACACTTGTCCTTTGAGTGCAAAAATGTCTTTGAGCGCCATTGGAATGCCATGCAGCGGGCCGATATAACTGCCGTCCATAATTTCCGCCTCTGCTTTTTTTGCGGATTCCAGCGCTAAATCTGAATCAATGCGGATAAATGCATTGATTTCTGTATTATAGGCTTCTGCTTGTTTCAGTACGGTCTGCGTTAGTTCGACGGGAGAGAGTTGTTTGCTGGCAATTAATGGCGCCAATTCGCCAATCGACTTCGAAGCGAGTTCTTTGCTCATTTGGCAATACCTCCGCTCGGAATGAGGAGTAACTGCATGTTGAAATCATCGAGCTTCTCTTCCTCGACAGCTGCCCTCAGCTGTGCAAGGCCGGCCATTCTTTCGGCCAGAATTTCATAATCTTGCTCAGGCAGATGAATGTCTTTGGATTGAAATTGCTCGCGAATGAATGTTGACAATTGAATCCCTCCACATCAACTAATTTTTACTATCGATATCATGTTAATAAATATAACAAATACTTGTCAATGATTATTTACTTAACTTTAATAAGTGTGTTTTTTCGACATACTAGCGTTAAATCTATCATTAAATTAACATTTCATCCTGTGAAATCAGTTGTATATATCAAATTATCGATTTTATATGTTAATTATATTGACACAGAATTAAAGGTATAATAGAATCCTCTTAAACGAAGATCAACATCCGAGAAAATGTAAACCGACATTTTGTGTATACATCATACATTAGGTGATGGATCGTGAAGGCAATGGGTATCACTGGTCCGATCGCAAAAGCAAGGGATGCTGTGCGAATGGATCATTTAATAACTCAATCAGAAACAGGAGGGTGTACAAATGAATGGGATTCACGATGTCGGCGGCATGGATGGTTTCGGGAAGATCGTTATCGAGGAGAATGAACCTCTCTTTCATGAAGAGTGGGAAAGGCGCGCCTTTGGGCTGTTGAACGGAGCGCTCGGGCAAGGATGGTTCAATCTTGATGAAATGCGGCATGGCATTGAACGAATGGGTCCCGTTGAGTATCTGACCTCAGGGTATTATGGCCACTGGACGGCAACCCTTGCGACTTTGTTGGTCGAGAAAGGGATGGTGGACGCAGAAGAGCTCGAGAGTCGGACGCAAGCTTTTCTGGTACAGCCGGATCGGGAAATGCCGCGAAACGAGAATCCGGATCTGGTGAATCACATGCAGATGGTTCTCAAATATGGCGCATCGACGCATCGTGAGATTGATGTTATTCCCAAGTACCAGATAGGAGATCGCGTAAAGACGATTAATATTAGCCCGACAGGCCACACGAGGCTGCCGCGTTACGCCCGGGCCAAATATGGGGTCATCCAAGCCGTATATGGTGCCCATGTATTCCCTGACGGACATGCGCACGGAAAAGGCGAAGGCCCGGAATATCTATATTCGGTACGTATCGAGGCTGATGAATTATGGGGCTCGAATCAGAGCGAAGCAGTATATATCGATCTTTGGGAAAGTCATTTGGAGCCTGCCTAAAAACCAATTCATAAGGAGGAGATTAATTTGACTGATCATAATCATTCCCATCATCATCCGCATCCGGAGTCGTATTGGTCTGCGAGGACAAAAGCCGTTGAATCATTGCTTATCGAGAAAGGGCTCATTTCCTCTGATGCGATAGAGAGCGTGGTGCAGTTCTACGAAAAAGATCTTGGGCCGATGCTCGGGACAAAGGTCGTCGCCAAAGCTTGGTCGGATCCTGAGTTCAAAAAAGCGCTGCTGGAGGATTCGGAGACAGTATTGAGGGAGCTTGGGTACTTCGGCATGCAGGGAGAACATGTCAGAGTTGTGGAAAATACCGATGATGTTCACAATGTGGTGGTCTGTACCTTGTGCTCATGTTACCCGTGGGCTCTGCTTGGATTGCCGCCGGCTTGGTATAAAGAGCCTGCCTACCGTTCCCGCGTTGTAAAACAGCCAAGAGAGGTCATCAAGGAATTTGGATTGGATCTGCCAGAGCGTATGGAGATTCGTGTATGGGATAGCAGTGCGGAGATGCGTTACCTAGTCCTGCCGCAAAAGCCGGAGGGTACTGAAGACATGACAGAGGATGAGCTTGCGGCAATTGTCACGCGCGATTCCATGATCGGCGTCGTTAAAATCCAGCCTCCCGCAGTCGCAGGGTGAGAGGAGCGGGCGGGATGAAAACGAGCTGTGATGCGCACTCTGTTGAAGAACTGATCGCTTATATGCCGGAGGAGGTATCGCCTCCCAGAACAAACGGCGAGCTGAACTTTCATGAACCTTGGGAAA
Source organism: Paenibacillus abyssi (assembly GCF_014640295.1). GTDB lineage: Bacteria > Bacillota > Bacilli > Paenibacillales > Paenibacillaceae > Paenibacillus_D > Paenibacillus_D abyssi. The sequence continues at coordinate 22,679 of NZ_BMGR01000003.1, forward strand.
GCCGAGCCTTCGGAATGGCAATTGCGTTATATGACCAAAAGCATTATGCCTCCTGGGATGATTTCCGGGGCCGTTTGGCCGAGCAGATCTCGGCGTGGGAGAAATCCGGGCATGAGGATGAGGGCCATGCGGTGTGGAATTATTACGACCACTGGATGAGCGCGTTGGAGCGCCTCGTGGTAGAGACCGGAATGCTGGACAAGCAGGAAATTGAAGCTCGTGCAGAACAATTTCTGACCGGGGAACGAGATGAGTTTTATTAATGGGTTTATCGACAAGATCAGGGACAACATTGCGTTGTCCTTTTTTAACAGAAGCGGGGAACAGAATTTAGCTTTAGGGCCAGTTGAAGCAAAGGAATGGGGGCAATGCGTGTGCGTAGATATAAGTTTTGGGGGGTTGCGGCTTTAGTGGCCGGATTTACGGTTTATTTATTAATGAATGCTCCGCAAACGGCATATGCCATGCACATCATGGAAGGATTTCTTCCGATTGGCTGGGCTGTTTTTTGGTGGGCCTTGTTCCTGCCGTTTTTTGCTTTGGGGGTTCGGAAGATCGTCCAATTGACAAAAGAAGCGCCCGAGCTGAAGCTGATGCTCGGCCTTGCCGGCGCGTTTACATTTGTATTATCGGCTTTAAAGCTCCCGTCTGTAACCGGAAGCAGCTCGCATCCTACGGGAACGGGCTTCGGCGCCATTGTGCTCGGGCCGCTGCCGATGAGCGTTATTGCATCGATCGTACTGGTCTTTCAGGCTTTTCTGCTTGCACACGGCGGCGTTACGACGCTTGGCGCAAATGCATTCTCCATGGCCGTTGCCGGTCCGTTCGCTGGATACGCAGTGTATAAATTGCTGATGCGTTTGACGGATAAGGAAAAGCTCGCGATATTTAGCGCGGCAGCACTGGCTAATATCACGACTTATCTCGTTACTTCCTTTCAGCTCGCGCTTGCTTTCCCGTCTGCCCAAGGAGGGATGCTCGCTTCCTTTTTGAAATTCGGCAGTATATTTGGCGTGACGCAGATTCCTCTTGCGATCACCGAGGGGCTGCTCACGGTTCTGCTCTGGAACTGGCTAAAATCTTATAGTCCGCATGAGCTCTCCTTGCTGCGGCGGGGGATGAAAGGGGCGAGACAATCATGAAATCCAAAGTCCAAACGATCCTGTTGATTACAATTGTCCTCCTGCTGGTGATTCTTCCTTTAGTATTCGTTAGCGGGGATTTTAGCGGGGCGGATGGTAAAGCAGAACAAGCGATTGTTGAGATTGCGCCCGAATATGAGCCGTGGTTTTCGCTGATTGGAGAAATCCCCGGTGAAACGGAGAGTATGCTGTTTGCTTTGCAGGCGGCTTTAGGAGCCGGTCTGATCGGGTATGTCATCGGTCTGTTTAAGGGCAGGCGCGATAAATACGCCGTCCATGATTAAGCGCATCGATACCCTCGCCTATACGAATGCCTCCCGTTCAGTATCCCCCATGTGGAAAGTGGTTTCGTATGGAAGAAATTAATGGATTGATAAAGGGACCGTCAATTGTTTTTTTTCAGAAACAGATGTAAGATCAAAGTAAGAATCATCATCAACTTATCGATCAGGAGAACCTAAATGAAACCGGCTCGAGATCCGATAGCGGCTAATATGGAGGCTGCTACTCCGGAAACCTTTTCCCGAATGGGAGTTTGGATGCTTATTGCAGGCATTTTGCTTATCGCTGCTTCACTTCGCGCACCGATTACGGCGGTGGGGCCGTTGATTACGGCCATACGCGATGATGCGGGAATTTCCAATACGCTGGCGGGGATGCTAACGGCATTCCCGCTGCTTGCGTTTGCGCTGTTGTCGCCATTGGCTCCCCAATTGGCGCGTCGTCTGGGGATGGAATATACGTTGTTTATCAGTATGCTTGTCTTAACGGCAGGTATTGCGCTGCGTGCGCTGCCGTCTGTCACTGCGCTGTTTATGGGCACTGCACTGCTCGGGATGGGCATTGCTTTAAGCAATGTACTGCTGCCGGGCTTGATTAAAAGTAAGTTCCCTCATCGCCTTGGCATTATGACCGGGATGTATTCCTTGTCCATGAATATATGGGCGGCTATTGCTTCCGGGGTCAGTGTTCCAATTGCGTATGGCTTAAACCTGGGGTGGCGCGGTTCTCTTGGCATCTGGGGCATTCTTACCGCTTGCGCGCTGCTTGTCTGGATGCCGCAGCTTCGTTCGCGGCGCAGGCCGGCAGCTGAGCGGGCCGGCGGCCGAGGAGGCTTATGGCACTCTTCTCTGGCCTGGAAGGTGACCTTGTTTATGGGGCTGCAGTCGATGAACTTTTACGTTACGATCTCTTGGCTGCCGGAAATTCTTTCGCAGCAAGGCTTGAGCCAAACGGCGGCGGGCTGGATGGTTTCCTTGATGCAGCTGGTCAGCCTTCCGGCTACATTTCTTGTACCGATTGTTGCCGGGCGTTTTGCAAATCAGCGGGGGCTGGTCGTGACGATTGCCGGTTTTTTTATCGCCGGTTATATCATTTTGCTCAGCGAGCTTCACAGCTTGATGCCTATAGGGGTTATTTTGATTGGGATCGCAGGGGGGTCCGCCTTCAGTCTGGCGACAATGTTTTTCATCCTGCGGACGAAGAGCGGCAGTCAAGCGGCCGAGCTGTCCGGCATGGCGCAAACCGTCGGATATTTGCTCGCTGCTGCCGGTCCCGCGTTTTTCGGATTTGTGTATGATGCGACCCATCATTGGACGATTCCTTTGCTGTTCTTGCTTGTGGTGGGGATTCTGCTTTTGATCTTTGGCCTTGGGGCTGCAAAAGAGGGGGTTGTGGAGACAAAGGGATAGGCGGTATTGCAGTTCCGAGCCTCACATCCAACACAAAGGCGTCTGCTTATCGGTGTTATACCGGTAGGCGGACGCCTTTGTTGGACTTATAAGTATAAGAGTTTCACGATATGCAAGCTTATTTGAAGATGGATAAGGGCAGGTAAGCGGACACGACATAGTTCGGTTTGTCCACGATTTCACTGATTTTCAAATCTACCGCTAAACTGCAAAGCAGGTAAGCATCGTACCGCGACAGCCCGTATTCGGCTTCCAAGTGATCGATCATGGAGCGGGCTGCGTCTTGGGCGCATTTCATCAAATCAGGCCCAATGCCCGTTGTGGCGAAAAACCCTTTTTCCTCGGTGCGGGGCGTCAGTGATCCGGGCGAAGTAATAAACTGCGGACTGGATATCGTTTTATTCTTGTGAAGTGTGAAGCGGAGGGAACCGTACAGCGGACATTCGGCAGCGGTGAGGCATAATTCCCCGTCTCCTTGAACGGCGTGTCCGTCGCCTGCCGAGAAGAGTGCGCCTGGTACTTGAATGGGCAGAAAAAGCTTGGTGCCTCTTGTTAAATGGCGGATATCGAGGTTGCCGCCGTTTATATCGGGAGGTGCCAAAGAAAGCTCGCCTTTCCGGCTCGGCGCTACGCCCATAATGCCGAGAAAGGGCTCTATCGGTATGTGAATATCTTCGCGGAAAGGGATGTAATCGCCGTTGCTAATGTCAAATACACGAAGATAGGGTTCATCAAATTCATCCGGCAGCAGCCCGAAGCCTTCCAGGACGGCCGTCCAGGCCCAACCCTTCGTCCTTAAGTCGAGAACTTCAATCTCCAACGTATCGCCCGGCTCTGCGCCGTTAATATAGATCGGGCCATGCAGAGGATAAGTGCGCTTCCAATCATAGTTTAATAAGGCTTCAATCCCGGCACCCGGATGGATTTGTTGATCTGAACCGTCTTCGAAGTCAAATACAACCGTATCTCCGGATTCGATTGTCAATGTCGGCGTGAGTGAATTATCCCATACAAAATGATATTTCGCCGGGCTGTAATGGGTGGTGGGCTGTTTAGTCATCTCCACTGTTGATTTTTTCACTTGACTCATCACTCCTCGAATGTTAATCGACTTAAGTTATGTTAGTAAATATAACATATTTATTATAATTATAAATTTATGCACTATATATGTCAATTAATATAACATATAAATTGAGGTGGTACTGAAAAGCGAAAAAAAGATGCCGTATTTAGCGTAACGGCATCTTTATAAGGGTTAAGCAGCTTTTTTCGATGACCATAAAGCTTCGATTTCCTCAAGCGATTTGCCCTTCGTCTCGGGCACAATGCGCCAAGTGAAAAAGAACGTAAATAACGCCATAAAGCCGAAAATCCAGAATGTAATGGCCGGTCCTGCAGAGCCAAGCAAAGGCGGAAACGATTGGGAGACGACATAATCCGCTGCCCATAATGACATGGCCGCAATGGCAGTCGCTTTCCCGCGAATACGGTTCGGGAAGATTTCGGACATAATCACCCATACGACCGGTCCAAGCGATACGGCAAAGGACGCCACGTAAAGTAGAATAAAGATCAGGACGATCGGGCCTGAGGTGTTGCCTGTTTGAAAAGCATAGCCGATAACAAGCAGACATAATGTCATCGAAGCCGAACCGACGAGCAGCAGCGCTCTGCGTCCCACCTTATCGATGAGCCAGAGTGCCAGAATGGTGAAAATAAAATTGATCAAGCCAACCAGAATGGTCTGGATCAATGCGGCGTTTGTGCCGGCGCCTGTAGCTTTGAAAATTTCCGGGGCATAATACATAATCGCATTAATTCCCGTAACCTGCTGGAGGATGGCCAGCCCTACACCGACAATCAGCGCGATTCTCAGCCCCGGGTTAAACAGCTGCCGGATCGACCCGCTTTCCTGCTTGAACGATTCCTTGATGTCAATTACTTCCTGTTTGGCTAATTCTTCACCGTGAATCCTCAGCAAAATCGGAAGCGCTTCTGCTGACTTTCCTTGCTTGATCAGCCATCTAGGGCTCTCTGGCACAAAGAATAGCAGGACCAGGAACAGGATGCCTGGAATGATGCCTACGCCGAACATCCAACGCCATGCGGTAGAGACGTGCCAAGCGTCGCCTCCTGAGTTTACAATCCACAAATTAACGAAATAAGTAAGAAAAATACCGGTTACGATCGCAAGCTGATTAAGAGCGACCAGGCGGCCGCGGTACTTAGCGGGTGCGATCTCCGCATTATAAAGCGGACACAAGGTCGAAGTGATCCCAATCCCGATGCCGCCAACGATGCGGGCAATGACAAACCACGAGAACGTGTCCGGGATGGCGGAGCCGACGGAGCTGATGACAAACAGGATCGCCGCAGCGATCAGTACTCTTTTCCGTCCGAATCGATCGCTCAGCACACCGGACATTGCAGCACCGATAATACAGCCAATAATCAGACTGGATACAGCCCAGCCGACCTGCATTTTACTAAGATCGAACCTCTCCTCCATAAATCCGATAGCGCCCGATACGACAGCCGTATCGAAGCCGAATAACAAACCGCCCAAAGCGGATACAATAGATACAAGTGTGACAAATTTCATGCTGACTTGTCCTGGTTTGTTTGCAGTCATTTCCAACGCTGCATCTCCTCTCTGCAATTTCCGCGCTGCATCTGGTTTCTTTGTATGACTCCCGTTGAACAGCGTACTTTAATCAAAAGCGACTTTCATTATATCATTGGATCCTGCGGGCTAAGGCGGCAATCATCTTCACTTATCAGTGTTATTCCCGCACTTAATTCGGACGATTCCCGTTTTGCCTTGCGATAATGAAAAACTAGCATATTTTTGTTCTGTAAAACGCAAAAAAGTCCATGCCGCAAGACATGGACTGGGTATTGGTGACTAGGTTTGGCTGCCGCGGTACTCCGTTGGCGTGACGCCGGTCACTTTTTTGAATACCCGGCTAAAATAATTAGGGTCCTTATAACCGACCTCAAAGCAAACTTCCTTCAGGCTAAGATGGCCGGAGGCCATCAACGCTTTAGCTTTATCGATTCGAAGCCCGGTAACGAAATCAATAAAGGTTGTTCCAAACTCCTGTTTGAATATTTTACTGAAGTAGTGGGGGTTCAGATGAACGAAATCAGCTACTTCTTCGAGCGATAAATCTTCTGCGAATCGTTCTTGGATATATCGCTTCGCCCTGTCAAGGACGGTTACGGTTTGCTGCTCGCGTTCTTCGCGGATGCGCTGCAGCGCAGATATGACATAGGCACGATCGGCCGTTTCCTCGTAATGAGCCGGCTTTTCCGGTTCGGAGCCACTCTGTCCCTCTCCTTGCTTTAACTCGTCAAAGTGGCATATGCTGCCGCTCTGCTCATAATAGGTGGAAGCGAACACCGCTTCGAAATAAGATTTGCGCAGCCCGTCCGAATCGCTCCGGGTCGTCCCGATGCCGATTGAAACGATCAGATCGAGCTGTCGATCCGCCAAAGCGGAAAGCTTTTCCGTGAACCGTATTACCTCATCCTTCCACCCGTCTTCCCGGGTTCCCGGTGCTTTCCTCAAGAAAACCGCCATATGGCGATCGATCAAGGAGCTGATAATGCAGCCGGGCTCGTGTGTTTTGGCAAAGCTGCGGATTAGATCGTATATTTTCTTTTTGTCCCGCGTGTACACATGTTCAGGGAATGCGACCACAATCGCGCAGCCGTGATCGAGAGGAAAGTCGAGCCATTCGGACAATTGCTCAGCATCTGCCTCTAAGGTCTGATCGACCATGAACATCAGGGCCAATTCATTTTCCACCAAAGGCAGCAGTTGGGATACTTTATGCTTCAGCTGAAGCTCATCCGTCCGTTTGCGTTTTTCCATTTCCAGCTCCCGAACAAGCTGCTCCAGCGTTCCAATCACCTGCTCCCGCTTGGCCGGCTTGACAAGATATTCCTTCACACCGAGCGAGAGCGCCTCTTTGGCGTATGCGAAATAATCGTAGGCCGTCACGAGCACAAACTTTGTGTCCGGAAGGCGCTCTTTGATTTCCCTTATGGCAGCCAGGCCTTGAATGCCGGGCATATTTACATCCATCAAAACGATATGCGGCCGCTGCTCCTCCGCCCGTTCTATTGCCATTCGTCCATTCTCGGCATGGATGATCTGGAAGGTGTCCGGCATCATGCGCTGAATGATCAGCTCAAGCCCTTCCCTCTCCAGCGCCTCGTCATCAGCGATCAGCAACCGATACATTGTTTTGTGCACTCTCCTTTCTAAGGGGAATCAGGATTGTAACCGTTGTTCCTTTTCCAGGCGCGCTTTCGATGTCGACGAGATCATTGCGGCCGTAAAATAACTGCAGGCGCTTGAATACATTTCTTGTTCCAAGTCCAGTGGAGTGCTTTTCCGTTCCTGCTTCCAAGCGCAGCAGCGCCTGCCGGACCTCCTCGCTCATTCCGATGCCGTTGTCGGATAGGGAGATTCGAACGCCTTCATGAACATGCTTAATCTCAAGATGGATGATCGCCCCTTTTTCCATCCGCTCAATGCCATGCAGAAAGGCATTTTCAACAATTGGCTGAAGCGTGAGCGACGGTATAGATGGGTGCAGTGCGGATTCTTCGATGCTGAGCTCCACCTGGATCCGATCGCGGAAGCGGGCTTGTTGAATCGTGAAATATTCTTTGACATGTTCAAGCTCATCCCGCAGCGTTACCGGCTGATCCAGCTTGCGCAAATTGTACCGTAACAGATTCGACATCGATACGATCAGATCGCTTGTCTTCTCCGCGCCTTCCAGCAGCGCCAGCTTGGAGAGCACATTCAATGTATTAAAAAGAAAGTGAGGATTGATCTGGCTTTGCAGCGCTTGAAGCTCCAATTCCTTGACAAGCCGGTCCTTCTCGAGGCTCTCTTTGTCTTTTTCGATCAATACTTCAAGATCGGTCGACATTTGCTTGAAGGCATCGGACAAAATGCCAAGCTCATCATTCGAACGCGGCGGCGGATCAAACCGCAGATTGCCCTTGGAAATCTGCTTAGCCATGCCGGCCAGCCGGCTGACCGGTCCGGTGATGCTGCGGGAGATCCAGACCGCCAGCATCACGCTTGTTAGCGTATTGATGACGAATACGGCTGCACCGAGCCGGTTCATGCGCTCATTTTCGATTTGAATCTGCGCGTAGACCGGCTGATAATAGCTCAGCTCCATATCGACCAGACGCTGGCCTTCCTCACGGATAAAACCGGTCGTTCGCTCAGCCTCCTCGTAATGGGCAAGCGCAGCCCGGGGCGCTTGAGCTTCCGCTGCAGCAAGGGCAGCTTGCTCCTGTTCCAATAGGGTAGCTAACATATTGGCGTAGCTCGTCATCGTCGATGGCGGGAAGGTGGAGCTCGTTGTGTTGGAAAGGACGTCCTGAAGCTCCAGGAGCTTTTCCCTGCCTTGCTCTAACTGGGCACTGCTGTCCGTGTCCGGATTAAGCAAATAACCGTATAAAAGCCTGAGATTGTTTTCTGCAGACTGGGCGGATTGCTTATACAGCAAAATGCGGTCCATCATCAAATCATAGCTCTGCTGCACGATTTTTCCGCTTTCAAACAAAAAGTAGGTGACGGAATTGACGAGCAGCACCAGCAGTGGAATGAAGATCAGCAGTTTTGTGCGAATCGTCATGGGCAATTATCCTCTGTGCCGTTGCCAAACGATTGGCGGTCGAGCACGGCGACAGCAGTAAAATGCTGCTGCTGCGGCGCCTTTCCGTTGAAATGGTCATGCAGCAGCGATATGGCATCGTACCCCATCTCGTACGGCTGCTGTACGATGGTTGATACGATCCTGCACCTTTGAATGGCTTCCTTAGTCTCTGTCAAATCGTCAAACGCGAAAATACTTACGCCTTGCGGACGAACCCGCTCTGCCGCTTCCAGCATTCCTGCGCCATCCAGTGCGCTGAACCCGACCAGATAATCGACTTGCGGGTAGCTAAGCAGGATATCTTCGGCTTCCTGTGCCGCCTGCAGACGGGAAATATTCGATGATCGGACATCGGCAATCGAAAGCTCCGGATAACGGCTGATGACCGAACGGAAGCCCGATAGGCGAAGCTGTTGATTATGTGCCTGCTCATTGCCGACCAATACGCCGATGCTGCCCTTTTCTCCGGCTGCCAACGCAACAAGCTCGCCCATCCGTTTTCCTGCCTCCGCATTGTCAGTGCCTACGTAAGAAAGACGCCGGCTCCCCGGTTCATCAGTATCTACGGTAATGACAGGAATCCCTAGCAGGGCAGCCTTATCGATCAACGTCCGATACAGCGGATCATTAATGCCCTGCACCACAATGGCATCGGCTTTCGAGGCGATCGTTTTTTCGAGCAGCTTGATCTGCTCGGCCGGATTAATGCGAAATGGTCCGATATAGTCCAGATTCATCCCGTACTTTTCGGAAGCCTCGCGCGCGCCTTCCTCGATGTACCGCCAGAACGGATTGTCCAGCTCCTGCGAGATCAGCACGACATGATGGAGGGATTCCTCGCCCAGCCCGGTCGATTTTAAAGGCTGAACCAGCTCACGAATGCGGAGCGTCGAGAACAAAAAGCTCAGCAGCAAACAGGCAAATAGTATAAAAAGGAAGACGATCCCCAGATTCCATCTCCGATTCGACATGCGAGAGCTCCTTTGAAACGTTTATTTATAGCTTTATTATACAAGAGTCGGCAAGCAAACCCAAAGTACGTTTCAACGCATAAAACCCTGTTCCCTCGTATGGACGGGAAGCAGGGCTTGCAGAGCAGGAGACAGGGAGCTGTTATAGATTTAGAATGCGTATTTCATCGTCATTGAACATCCGGGAACGGGTCAGAAAACGCAGGCCTTCCGGTCCCTCCAGGGAGAACATGCCGCCTCTGCCGGGTACGACATCGATGATCAGCTGGGTGAATTTCCAGTAATCGTACTGGGCTTTGCTCATATAGAAAGGGGCATCGCCAATATCGCCCAGCAGCACATCGCTGTCCCCGACCAAAAACTCGCCCTGTTGATAACACATCGGAGAGCTGCCGTCACAGCACCCGCCCGATTGATGAAACATGACAGGCCCGTACTTAGCCTTTAATCGTTCGATCAGCCCGATCGCGGCGTCGGTGGCAATCACTTTCCGGATTTCCATTGTCATAGCGCTGCCGCCTCTTAGAAGAATCCGAGTGCGTTCGGGCTGTAGCTGACAAGTAGATTTTTAGTTTGCTGGTAGTGGGAGAGCATCATTTTGTGGTTCTCGCGTCCGATACCCGAGCTCTTGTATCCTCCAAATGCAGCATGGGCAGGATAAGCATGGTAACAGTTGGTCCATACGCGGCCGGCCTGGATGCCGCGTCCCATCCGGTATGCCGTATTCATGTCGCGCGACCAGACGCCGGATCCCAAACCATACAGCGTATCGTTGGCGATCGCGAGCGCTTCCTCCTGATCCTTGAACGTGGTAACGGCCAAGACAGGCCCAAAGATCTCTTCCTGGAAAATTCTCATTTTGTTATGGCCTTTCAGCACGGTTGGCTGAATGTAATAACCATCGGAAAGATCGCCTCCGAGCGAAGCTTTACTGCCGCCGATTAAGCACTCCGCACCTTCCTGATTGCCGATATTGATGTAGCTCATGATTTTTTCCATTTGCTCGGTGGAAGCCTGCGCGCCGATCATCGTTTCGGTATCCAGCGGGTTTCCTTGCTTGATCGCGGCAACGCGCTTCAACGCTTTTTCTATAAACTCGTCGTAGATCGATTCCTGAATTAACGCCCGGGACGGACTGGTACAGATTTCACCTTGGTTCAGGGCGAACATCGTGAAGCCTTCAAGCGCTTTATTATAGAAGGCGTCATCACGGGCGACGACATCCTCAAAGAAGATATTCGGCGATTTTCCGCCAAGCTCAAGCGTAACTGGAATCAGATTTTGTGAAGCATACTGCATGATCAGGCGGCCGGTCGTCGTCTCGCCTGTGAAAGCGATTTTGGCAATGCGGCTGCTTGAGGCCAGCGGTTTCCCTGCTTCAAGGCCGAAGCCGTTCACGATATTAACAACGCCAGGAGGCAGCAGATCTTGAATAAGCTCTGCAAGCACAAGAATGGAGGCAGGCGTCTGCTCCGCCGGTTTCAAGACGACGGCATTTCCTGCGGCAAGGGCGGGAGCAAGCTTCCAGGTTGCCATCAGCAGCGGGAAGTTCCATGGAATGATCTGCCCGACGACACCAAGTGGTTCATTGAAATGATAGGCCACCATGTCGTCATCCAATTGGCTCAGCGATCCCTCCTGGGCACGAATGCTTCCGGCAAAGTAGCGGAAATGGTCGATGGCAAGCGGCAGATCGGCAGCAAGCGTCTCCCGGACCGGCTTTCCGTTATCCCAGGTTTCGGAGACGGCCAGCATCTCCAGATTGGCCTCCATCCGGTCGGCGATTTTATTCAGAATTAAGGCGCGTTCAGCGACTGAAGTTTTGCCCCATGCTTCTTTTGCGGCATGGGCTGCGTCCAGAGCCAGTTCAATATCCTCCGAGGTGGAGCGGGGAACTTCACAGAACGGCCGGTTATTTACCGGTGAAAGATTTTCAAAGTATTCGCCCTTAACAGGTGCTACCCATTGTCCACCAATGAAATTTTCATAACGTTTCTTGAATGTGATTTTCGATCCGTTTTGACCTGGTTGTGTATAAATCATATCGCGTTGCCTCCTTTAAAATAAAATTCATTATAAATATAAGCAAAAAACGTGCCAATCTAAAAAAACCGCAAGCACCGGCAATTTTGAAAGCGCTTATATGGGAGTGTTTCTTTTTGGGGCAGTACGAGTGTTTCATTTTGGCACATTCTTGCCAAGAACGATTCCAAAATGGAATAACTGTGATATGATCGAATTAGAATACCGTGTTAACGATGGAGGTGTTCATATTGTTGTCTCTGGAGCATACCAATCTGACAAATGTAATGGCGCAATCTTGGAAGCGCTGTCATGACTTTGGCCTGAGCCCATCCGATCCCGTAGAGGATCATATTCTGACAGGGAACCGCATCCAGGAGGTCCTCAAGCATAACAAGCACATCGTAAACTATGCGGAGCAAGTGTTTGAAAAAATGAAGGACAGCATCACGCAATCGGGACAAGTCGCTCTGCTCATTGATGCGCGGGGCACGATCATTCATGCCGTAGGCGATCCCGGATTTTCCCGCCGCGCGGAAATTGTTCAGCTTCAAGTGGGAGCGAATTGGGAAGAGAAACGGAAAGGAACCAACGCCATCGGCGTTGCCCTGATGGAAAAAATACCTGTGCGCGTGCATGCCCAAGAGCATTATTTCAGCTCAAACCATTTTTTAACCTGTGCCTCGTCACCCGTATTCGACTCAACCGGACAATTGCTGGGTGTCATTAACATCAGCGGCAAGCAGGAGCATTACCATCCCCATACCTTGTCGCTTGCTTGTATGGCGGCCGACTCTTTACAAAACAAGATCATTATGGAAGAGTCCAATAGAGAACATCTCATTACATTGAAGGAATTGGAGTATACCGCGCACACTAATCCTTTGCCGCTCATTTCTCTCGACCGGGATAACCGGATCATTCGTGCGAACCAAGCGGCAATTCGTATTGTGGGGAAGGATGCCATAGGCAAAGAGTTTATCCCGGTCGAAGGCTTTGCTGTTGAAACGATCCATGATCACCATCATAAAGTTTGGCGGTCAGTCGCTGTTCAGAACAAGAAACTGTCGGAAGCCGAGCGCCGCTTATACACCTTTGATGATATTGCCGGATCCTGCCCGACCCTCATGCAGAAGAAAGAATTGGCCCAGCGCGCGGCTTTGACCGATTATCCTGTATTATTGCTGGGTGAGAGCGGTACGGGAAAGGAATTGTTCGCCCAATCGATCCATACCGCAAGCGCACGTTTTGCTGAGCCGTTCATTGCCCTGAACTGCAGCGCCATTCCAGAAAGCCTGGTGGAGAGCGAACTGTTCGGTTACGAGCGTGGAGCGTTTACGGGAGCAAGCAAGGACGGCAGCACAGGAAAGTTTGAAGCTGCCCATAGGGGAACCCTATTTTTGGATGAGATCGGCGATATGCCTCTTCGTGCACAAGCGGCATTGTTAAGAGTGCTGCAGGAAGGGATCATTACCCCGGTCGGAAGCACGAAGAACAAACCGATTGAGGTTCGAGTCGTGGCAGCGACCAACAAAAACCTGTTAGAGGAAATTAAAGCGGGGAGATTCCGCGCCGACCTTTATTACCGGTTAAAGGGCATTCAGATCACGCTGCCTTCGCTGCGTGATCGAAGCGATATCATGCTGCTGGTAGGGAAATTGCTCCATAAACAGAACATCGCGTTTCCGGTCATAACGGAAAGAGCCCAGGAAAAGCTGCGGCGATATTCCTGGCCGGGCAATATACGAGAGCTCAACAGCGTGCTTGTGCAGGCTTCCTTCCTCGCGGAAGGGGAGCCGATCGGCCCGGAGCATCTGTTGATTGAGGAGGAGGGCGAGTCCCCGCTTACCGAGGATAAAGGTGGGACGATTCCTTCTTTGAAAGAAGCGGAGGTGTTCGCGATAAAAAAGGCGCTGCAGTCAACAGAATGGAACCTAAGCAAAGCTGCGGCGCTGTTAAAGATCGGAAGAACCACGTTATACCGCAAAATAGAGGAGTATGGCATTACCGTATTCTGAGCGATTGCGCCAGCCTGCTGATCAAAAAGCGGCTGGCGCTTTTGCTTTGTCTCCCTATGCGGTGTATATGCGCAATTTATATCAAAAACGAAATAGACCGTTAGGGCGGTATTCCCTAACGGTCCTTCTCACAAATCTGGTAATAAACTCCTTGAAGTTCAGATTAATTCCCTTGCGGTACCGGTAATCCAAGTCCCTCTGCGAGGCGTTGTCCAAGTTCCGGATCGGCTTTGTACCAGTGTCCGATTTGACGCAGCTTGATCTCGTCTTTTTCCACCGGCATCATCGCACCTACGATGTTTTGAACCAGGCGAGTGCGCTCGTCCACGCTCATCAGACGGTACAAGTCGCCAGCTTGTGTATAATGATCATCGTGGTCATAACCGACGCTGTCCGCTTGGCCCGATACTTCAAACGGAGTCGTCTTGTGCTGAGGTGCTTCTGTTGGTCCGCCATAGCTGTTCGGCTCGTAATAAACGGAGGCTCCGCCATTGTTGTCCGCTCTCATCTGGCCGTCACGCTGATGATTGTTCACCTCAGCTACCGGACGGTTGATCGGCAGGGCATTATGGTTAGCGCCAACGCGGTAACGATGAGCGTCGGAATAAGCGAACAGGCGGCCCTGCAGCATTTTATCCGGGGAAGCTTCAATACCAGGGACGAATGCGCCAGGGGAGAAGGTCGCCTGCTCCACCTCGGCAAAATAGTTCTCCGGATTGCGGTCCAGTACCATGCGGCCCACTTCGATCAATGGGTAGTCTTTTTGCGACCATACCTTTGTCACATCGAACGGATCAAAACGATACGTATTCGCATCTTCAAGCGGCATGATTTGAACAGACAGTTTCCAAGCCGGGAAGTCGCCATTATCAATTGCATTGAATAAGTCCTCAGTATGGTAATCCGGGTTTTCACCTGCAAGCTTAGCCGCAAGTTCAACATCCAGGTTTTTGACGCCTTGCTCAGTTTTAAAGTGATATTTCACCCATACGCCTTGGCCTTCAGCGTTGACCCATTTGAAGGTATGGCTTCCGAAGCCGTGCATATGTCTGAGTGTTGCCGGAATGCCGCGGTCGGAGAACAAGATCGTCACTTGATGCAAGGATTCAGGGGATAAGGACCAGAAATCCCATACCGCATTCGGGTTTTTCAGATGGGTTTGCGGATGACGTTTTTGTGTATGAATAAAGTCCGGAAATTTAATGGCATCGCGAATGAAGAAAACAGGCGTGTTATTGCCAACCAAGTCGTAGTTTCCTTCTTCGGTGTAGAACTTCACGGCGAATCCGCGCGGGTCGCGCACCGTATCGGCAGAGCCAAGCTCACCGGCAACGGTAGAGAAACGAATGAACATTGGCGTGCGTTTTCCTACTTCAGATAAGAAGGCAGCCTTCGTATATTGCGTCAAATCATTTGTCACTTCAAAATAGCCGTGTGCACCGGCACCTTTGGCATGAACCACACGCTCTGGAACACGCTCTCTATTAAAATGCGCCAGCTTCTCCAGCAGATGAACGTCTTGAATTAATGTTGGCCCGCGGGAACCGGCTGTCATGGAATTTTGGTTATCTCCAACTGGAGCACCCCAGCTTGTTGTAAGATGTTTCTTTTCTGTACTCATCTGATCACCTCGTAGAATTTGTTTTGTTATAGACATAATGATAATCATTATCAATTAAAAATCAATAGTTTTTTCAAATGATCATAATTTAGATATATATTATGAATAGATGAAGAAGCCGTAATTACGGCCGATCGATCGGTTTGAAGGTATCCCTGCTGCCGATTCTTATGTAAAATGGTAGTGTATGGCGATGAAAATGTTTTCACAGAGGGGTGGGGAGCTTGAAGTCAACGAAGATGTATTTCTCTCTGCTGTTTGCTGTCATGTGCGCAGGTTTTATCGTGTTCTTATATGGATATAACACAAACGCGTTAAACGATGCAGAGACAGACCATTTCTTTGAAGAACGGATAAGCATTGTTGTGAATAGTCTCGGGATGACGTTTCCGGAAGGGCTGGATGAGAACAATAACCCGTATCTCGATTACATCAAGCAAAATACCCAATTAGATATTGAGGTAATTCTTCCGCCATCGGAAGGTTATGAAGACAAGCTGAACATGATTATGGCATCGGGCAATTATCCGGATCTGATCAACGTGATTAATAATGTATGGGTGTCAAACTATGTGAAGCAAGATGCACTGATGCCGTTAGATGATCTGATCGATCGTTACGGCCCTGCTTTGAAAGAGGCTATTCCTGAAGAAGCGTGGGATAAAGTCCGGTTTAACGGAAGTATTTATGCGGTTCCGAGCATTAATGAAGTCAAAGGCGTGGAAATCATGTATGCCCGAAAAGATTGGCTGGACAAGCTCGGCCTGCAGCCTCCGCAAACGCTGGAAGAGTACTACGAAGTGATAAAAGCTTTTACGCTGAACGATCCGGACGGAAATGGGCTGGATGACACGATTGGATTATTAATGACTGAAAATTTGGGAAGATCGGCCCCTTTCTTTGGCGCTTACGGCGTGCAGCTCGGGCAGTGGACAGAACGGGACGGTCGTTTGGTGTATTCCGATATTTTACCGGAAACGAAAGAAGCGTTGGCCTATCTTAATACACTGTATGAAGAGGGCCTTTTGGATCCTGAGTTCCCTATTAACCGCAACAAAAGCTTGGAACAAAAAATCGTAAGCGGGAAAGTCGGCCTGTATTCGGCGACATGGTACGATACACGCGGGCCTATAGCGCTGAATAAGAGCCGGGATCCGAATGCCGAGTGGATTCCTCTTGCCTATCCGACAGGGCCCAAAGGCCATAAAGGTGTATATGATCGCCCCATCGTCAGGCAATACTCCGTCATACCGGCAAACAGCAATCAAGCCCCTGCTGTGATCAAGTTTTTGAATTTCATTGCCGGTGAAGGACAACAACAACTAAAGCTTGGTTTTGAAAATGAAGTATGGCAGAGGGACAACGAGAAGATCATCACGAATTTTTCGGAGCATGACAAGCATTTGTATCGCGGGATTTATTCGTCTCTTGTAGATGTAGCCGTCCCCGAGATGGTAAAGCTAAGGCTCGATTCTCTCGGGGAGCATTTTCAACTATACAATAATCTGCAGCTGATCGAGCAGAACCTGATCCAAAATGAGTTTACCGGCCTTCCGATGCCGGCCATGGGGAAATTCAACCATAAGCTTACCGAGCTGGTGGATATCTTCACGCAGATTATTGTCGGCGTCATTCCGCTTAACGAGTTCGATCATTATGTGGAATGGTGGAGAAGCGAGGGCGGAGATGAGATGACGCGTGAAGTGAATGAATGGTATGACCAAACCGTGGGAAGGGGTGGGCCATGAAACGTATTTTTTCATGGTTTTATGAACGCTATACCCGAAAAATTCAGCTTCGCCTAACCATTTATTTTCTGCTCATTTTGCTGCCGCTTGTCATCGTGAGCTTGTTCGTAAACTTTCGCTCCCAAAATATCCTGCTTGAGCGAACGGTGGAACGGACGGAGACCGCACTTGCTTCTTCCATGGATTATATCGATCTGACTTTGCAAAATGTCGAAGAAATCTCGACCCTGGTCGCCACTGATAATAATATGCTGAGGACGCTGAGCCAGATCGGGGCAGAGCTCGACGCGATGTCCTATATCCGTTTTGCCGATATCATGAAGGAGCTTGGAGCCTTCACCTCAATCAACAATATGGTATCGCAGGTTTCATTATTCCATTCCCAATCGGGCATGCTTCTGTCCACCGCGCATGGGGGAAGCCGAATTGTGCGCCCGCTGCATCTGCAGGAGCTGAGACATCTTGCTGAATCGAACGGAACCGGAATCATGTATTTAATGCCGGATTATCCGATCACCGAGACGGAAACCTTCGGATCTGTCGTTAATACGGACAGCATATCGCTTGTTCGCGTTATGGACCTGAATAACCCGGCGCGGGAACCGAATCTGTTAATCTTTACGTTTAACAAAGGAAGGCTGCTGGATCTGATTCGCTCGCTGCTTCCGTCCCCGAACGCAGATATTTACCTTTATACGAATGATCAGGAGCTTGTTGCGGGAACGGGAGACCGGGGCCTGCAATTCGGCGATCTGAGAGACACGACGCCCGGGGAATTTGCAGTCCGGGTCGATTCCCGTTATTATAAATGGTCGCTTTTATTGCTGCAGCCAGAAGAAGAGCTGATTAAGGAAACCTATCTGACACGAATGTATACCTATATCATCATAGGGATCAGCGTCATTCTCGCGCTGTTGATCTCATGGGCGGTTTACTCCGGAATTGCCTCGCCGGTGCAGCGTTTGCTCAAAGGGATGCATTCGGTCGGAAGCGGAAACTTTAATACGCGCCTTGAGAATAACAGGAGCGATGAGCTCGGTTATCTCACGAATGCGTTCAACAAGATGGTTCAGGATCAGAAGGACTCGATCCAATACCATTACGAGCAGCAGCTTCGGTTGACGAGGACGGAATTAAAGTTTTTGCAATCCCAGATTAATCCCCACTTTTTGTATAATACGTTAGATTCGATCTATTGGACGGCGAAAAACTACGATGCTGCCGAGATCAGTGAGATGGTGCTTAATTTATCGCGGTTTTTCCGGCTTAGCCTGGATAAAGGACGGGATACGTTTACCGTAGAGGAGAATGTCACCCATCTGCATTACTATATTCGAATTCAGCAGCTTCGTTTTCTGGACTCCTTCTCTGTGACGTATGATCTGCAGGAGGAAAGCAAGCCGTTTTTCATTATGAAGCTGCTCTTGCAGCCATTGGTCGAAAACGCGATCCTGCACGGGCTGGACAACAAGCACGATGGCCACTTGCACATTGCCAGTCGAATTGAGCAGGAATATCTCATCCTATCCGTGTCAGACAACGGAGCAGGTATCGGAAAGGAACGGCTTGATGATATTCATCAGGAGCTGGAAAAGCTCTCAAGCCATGAATTCGGGCCGTTCTCTTACATGGAACAGCATATAAAGGGGATGTATGGGCTGCGTAATGTGTTATCGCGTATCAAGATGTATTACGGTGATCAAGCCGACTTGCAAATCAGCAGCGGGGAAGGACAAGGGACAACCGTTAAAATTATACTTCCGCTAGACAGGTGCGAAGAAACATTCCGCTTGAAGCCGTTCCCGAATCAATCGTTCTGAGGAGACAGGAAAATGAATCTATTGATTGTTGAAGACGAGGTTCGCCTGAGAACCAGCTTGGCTAATAATATTCCATGGGAGGAGCACGAGATCGAAGTTGTCGGATTAGCCGGCAACGGATCAGAGGCTTTGCATCTTTTTAAAAGAAAACAACCGGACATTATTTTGCTTGATATCCATATGCCGGAGATGGATGGGATCACGATGGCGCGCCAGGTGCTTAACATGAATCCGCTCGTTAAGATCATCGTGCTCAGTGGACATGACAACTTCCGATTCGCCAAATCCGCCCTCGAGATCGGCGTTATGAAGTATTTGCTCAAGCCGGCCGGCGATACGGAAATCCTTCAGGCCGTGCTGGAAGCGGCTGATTTATTAAGACAGGAGCTGGACCTTCTCCACAATCAGGCGATGCTGCAGCAGAAGTGGAGTCAGCTTCTGCCCAATTTGCAAAATGATTTCTTTCAATATTGGACCAGCGGCAAATACGATGACTGGGAAATTATGAGATACAGCAAAGAAGTGCAGATCGAAGACATCGGCGATTATCAATATGCCGTTGTCATGCTGGATATGGATGATCTGCCGGAAGAGGAAACCCGATTCGGCAAGCACGACGGTCCGCTTTTGCTGTTTTCGCTAAACAGTATTGTAAAAGAACTGCTGGAGTCTTTACCGGCTTGGATCTTCACGACACCCGACGGTTACACGGCATTAATCTTTCACGGTTCTTGCCAAGAGGACCCGAATGAGATGCTGTTATTCGTCAATGTAACGGTGACGAATTTGTTATCGAAGGTGAAGGAATGCCTGAAGCTGACAGCGAGCGCAGGCATATGCGGCGAGACCGGCGGATGGAAGGAACTCCACAAGCTTCACGCTCAAGCGAACAAAGCGCTGCAGAGCAGAGTGGTTTACGGTCGTGATATCGCGATCCCATATAGCGAAGAGCAAGGCAATAATTCGGTTCTGGCCGTTCAGCCCAATACGGAAAAGGGACTTGAAATTGCGCTCGAAACGGGAGATGGGGAGAGGGCGAAGACGTTTATCGATGCACTATGGGAGAACGGCATGAGCAAAGCGGAATCGGTGGATGACGTGCATGAGCATGTCCTTTATTTTATCAGCTTGTTAACGCGTTTGATCCATAAGCAGGGTTGGCGGGTAAAAGAGGTCGCGGGGACGGATTTTGCATATTTTCACAACCCGCAGCTTTTGACGACCAAGGAACAGATCGCTTCATGGTTGAACCGGACCGTAAAGAGCATTGTGACGCACGTTCAAAACCAGCGGAAAGCAGTGAGCAACCAGACCGTGAAATTAATATTGGATATCGTTGAAAAAGAAATGGATAAAGAGCTGACGCTTCATACGGTCGCCGACCGGTTATATGTCAATTCCTCCTACCTGAGCAGGCTGTTTAAACAGGAAACGGGAAAACCATTTTCTACCTACGTGCTTGAGCGAAAAATGGAAAGCGCCAAGGAACTGCTGCTGAGAGGCTCAAAGGTCTATGATGCGGCCAATATGGTCGGTTACCGGGATGTCAGCTATTTCACGAAGGTGTTCCGCAAATACTGGGGGGTGACACCGGGTGAGGTGAAACAGTAACTCCTCTTCAGAGGTAAGCATCCGGGGACAAAGGCGAACGCTAACGCTTCTCCAGCATGAATCCGGCCCCTCCGCCGCCTTTCACCGAACATGAGCCAGACATTCTCGTAACGGTTCTTGAAATGCCGCTCCCTTTGTTTTTGGTCAGGAGACATGCCAGTTCTTGGCCCAACCATATAAAAGAACAAATGCAGCCGATTCGGGCTGCATTTTTTTGCGCGGATAGGACACCTATGACTTGTATTGGTAATTTGATGACTACTTCGAAGCCGCAATCCCGCGGTCTATCAAGCTTCAGGAGACAAGCCCCGAGAAAAGGATATGAAAGTACCATAAAAGGTAATCACAGTCACCTACTAAATACCCGCTCACGATTCTACACTAATAGTAAGTCGATTGACCAGGGCGGAGCGGTGAACCGCACGGCATTACTATTCATCATTGGATCTGGGGGAGGGACAACGTTATGAAACAGTTATTTGTCGATATTCGGAAAGATTGGGATCTTTATCTCGCCCTTATCCCCGGCATCGCTTTTTTGATCCTCTTTAAGTACACGCCGATGTACGGAATTGTTATCGCATTTAAAGATTTCAACATTTTTCAAGGCATGGCGGCAAGTCCATGGGTGGGACTTAAGCACTTTGAAAGGTTGTTGACATCGCCGGGCTTTCTGCAAGTCTTCCAAAATACATTGTTCATTTCCATCTATAAAATCGTCTTTTTATTCCCTTTGCCAATCATCGTAGCGATCATGATGAACGAGTTGAAAAATATGATATTTAAGCGCAGCGTTCAAACGATTGTCTACTTACCGCACTTTTTATCCTGGGTTATCGTAGGTGGCTTGTTTATTGATCTGTTATCGGTTAACGGCGGCCTCGTCAACAAAATGATTGTTGCGTTAGGGGGAGAACCGGTCCGTTTTTTCCTTGATAGTGATGTGTTCCGTTCTCTTATCATCACATCCGCCGGCTGGAAAGAGGTCGGGTGGAGCACGATTATCTATCTGGCCGCATTAACGGGCATTGATCCTCAGCTGTATGAAGCCGCCAAGATCGATGGCGCAAACAAATGGAAGCAGACGCTGCACATTACGCTGCCGGGCCTGATTCCGATTATCGTGCTGATGTTTATCCTGCGCCTGGGATCGCTGCTTGAGGCAGGCACGGAACAGATTCTCGTTATGTATAATCCAAGCGTTTATAACGTTGCAGATGTCATCGGAACCTATGTCTATCGGGTCGGCCTTGGGGAACAGAATTACAGCTTTTCTACGGCAGTTGGATTATTTGAGTCGGTGATTGCATTTTTCCTCATCATAACGGGGAATCGTTTAAGCAGAAAATACTTACAACGCGGAATCTGGTAAGGAGGGCCTAAGATGAAATGGAAAACAACGAACGGAATTCAAGATTCCTTGGGCGAGAAGATCTTTACCGTCTTTAATTATACCTTTTTCATCCTGTTCAGTTTAACGACGATCTTTCCATTCATTAATCTGATCGCCAAATCACTGAGCAGTGAGAATGCGGTCATATCCGGTCGGGTTAATCTGGTGCCGATCGATATTCAGTTTGGAACCTATCAATATGTGGCCAGCAATGCGATGTTTCTAAATGCGCTGAAGGTATCGGTTATTATCACCGTTTGCGGCACACTGCTTGCGCTGCTGATGACGACGCTTGCCGCCTACCCGCTGTCGAAAGTAAGGCTGCGCGGCAGAAAGTTTTTTATCCTGATGTATATTTTCACGATGCTGTTCAGCGGTGGACTAATTCCCACGTACTTGCTGATGCGCGGTCTCGGTCTTGTTGACCAACTGCCGGTGTTATTCCTGCCCGCACTGATCAGTGTCTATAATATGCTGATTATCAAAAGCTACTTCGAAAATCTGCCGGACAGCCTGGAGGAATCGGCCAAATTGGACGGTGCGAGCAACCTGACAATTCTATGGCGGATTACATTGCCGCTGTCACTGCCGGTGCTGGCTACGATCGGATTATTTTACGCGGTACAGTTCTGGAACGACTATTTTGCATCCTTGATCTATATCAACACTCCAGAGAACAAACCGCTGCAACTGTATTTGAAGGAGCTCTTCGTCACCTCAAGTGACGCTTTTCTAAGGATGGGCGGCAATATTAACGTGGATGCGGCAATGAACGCTTCACCGCAGTCGATACAAGCGGCTTCGATCATTTTGGCTACACTGCCGATTTTACTGGTTTATCCGTTCTTGCAGAAGTATTTCGTCAAAGGCGTGCTGATCGGTTCGGTCAAAGGGTAAGGCAGGAACAATGGAACAGATTACTCTAACTGGAGGTGAGCTCATCAGCAAGCAGACAATGAACGGCATCAAGGGGCAGACAAACGTTTTGTCAAACAAACGAAATGGAGGTCGACAGAAATGAGAAAGAGCTTATTGATCGTTTTATCCGTTATTATGATTGCCGTAATCGTCACCGCATGCAGCGGAGGCGGAAACAACACCCCTCAAAACACGAATACAGGCGGGGCTGAGCCAACAGAAACAAATACAAATGCGAATGTAAATCAACCCGAGGATGACGGGGAAAAGCCTGTGCTTCGCCAGCTTATGCAGTATAACCGTTTTGACCCCAATGATTATTATGTGGGGACTTTCTTGAAAGAAGCAACCGGTTATGAAGTGAAATATGACCAACTGCCGGTTGAGAACTTTGATGAAAAGCTTAACTTGCTGATGGCGAATCAAGAGCCATATGATTTCATGAAATTGAATCCGATTCAATTCGCCCATCTGGCATCCTCCGGCGCGCTCGAGCCCTTGGATGAGTTGGTTGAAACGTATGGTACGAACATGAAACAAGTGATCAGTGAATCGTCATGGAACGGTGCGAAGGTGAATGGTCAAATTATGGCGATCCCTGAATCAAGCGCCAGCGGTCTAACCTTAGGTTATGCCCTGCTCTACAGACAGGACTGGCTGGAAGAGCTGAACTTGCAAGCCCCTACAAATCTTGATGAGCTGTACAATGTGCTGAAAGAAGTGAAAGACAAGAAAAATGTCATTCCGATGACAGGCGGCAAGGATCCTTTCCAAGGTGAAATCGGTTCGGCACTGGGATGGGATTACGGATTAGATACGCAGTTTAAGGAACAAGACGGCAAGATTATCCATATGGTTGAAGATCCGACAACGAAAGACTATTTAGCTTATATGAATAAGCTGTATACGGAAGGCTTGCTTGACGCGGAATGGGCGATTAACCAATCCAATACGTTGATCGAAAAATTTACAGGCGGCAAGGCGTTTATGTACCGTGAGGGCTGGTGGAATGCAGCGAATATTAACAATGCAATGGCGACCAATTTCCCTGATGCCAAAATCGGCATCCTGCCTTACCTGAAGGATAGCGAAGGCAATGCTTCCGCACGTGCATCAGGCGGCATTACCTTTTACATTGCGATTCCAAAATGGGCCCCAAATAAAGAAGAGGCGATGAAATATCTTGATCTGAAGCTGGATGAAGAAATTTTCAAGGAAGCAACGATCGGTAAAGAAGGCGTGCACCATGAAGTGCAGGACGGAAAATACTTCCCGATCCTTCCGATCTTTGATGACCAATATAACTTCGGCAGCGACTATCTGACGGGCAACGACGAAGAGAAATACCCGGTTTATTGGCAGGCGCGCGTCCGTAAAAATGAATTCGTTCAAAATTATTTTGAGACATTCCAGGAGAATGGTAAAGATATCATGTACTATGATGCATTAACCTTTGCGCCTCCGATCGAGAATATTTCCAAGCACAAGCAAAAACTCCATAAATATGTGGAGGATGAGTTTATCAAGTTTATCACAGGAGCAGAGTCGCTCGATAACTACGACAGATTCGTGGAGCAGTGGAGAGCAGACGGCGGCGACGAGATGATCCAAGCCGCTAACGATTGGTTTGCAACAGTTCAATAACGTGTAAAAGAAGGGATTGCTCCGGGGTGTTTTCACCTTGTGACAGTCCCTTTACTCTTTTGATTATGGATTTGTGATTCGCCGGCCTTCACCGCTGTATTTATCTATTCAAGGTTTGGTATTATGAGGGAGTATGATCGATAAGGGAGGAATCAGAATGAAAGCTTTAGTATTGAAAGCCCCTGGCAAGCCGGATACGCTGACGATATCGGAATTGCCGATGCCTCAGCCAGGAGCGGGGGAAATACGAGTACGGGTTCGCGCTGCAAGCTTGAATCCTATTGATTATAAGGTTTCACTAAACGGGCATCCCGATTGGGACTATCCATTCGTACTTGGCGTAGATGTGGCGGGGATCGTGGATGCTGTTGGAGAAGGCGTGACACAATGGTCAGCAGGAGATCGGGTCGTTTATCACGGCAGCTTCGTTAAACCGGGAGGCTTTGCGGAATATACGGTCACGAAGGCGAATTCCGCCGCCTCGATTCCTGAAGGCTTATCCTTTGTGGAAGCCGCGGCGTTTCCATGTGCGGGATTGACGGCTTATCAAGTGCTGCAGAGAAAAATGAACATAAAGCCCGGACAATCCGTTCTTGTGCATGCCGGAGCCGGCGGTGTGGGCGGTTATGCGATTCAATTGGCAAAGGCCTTCGGCGCTTCGACTATTATTACAACGGCTTCCCCAGCTAACTTTGATTATGTGAAGAGCTTAGGAGCGGACACCGTTATTGATTATAATCGTGAAAATGTACATGAAAGGGTTATGGAAGCGACAAACGGCCTCGGCGTAGATTGCATCCTGAATTCGATCAACCGCGCGACGGCACAGGCGGATCTGTCCATGTTGTCGTTCGGAGGGCAGCTGGCTTGTATTGCAGGCGCACCGGAAACGGTAGCCGACTTCCAGCCTTCCCACAAAACATTCACGGTTCATAAATTGATGCTGGGCGGCGCTCATGTATCCGGAGACGATCGGGCCGAGCAGGATCTGGCAGCAATGGCGGACGAATTCATGCAGCTGATGCTTGAGAAAAAAGTGGACCCGATGGTGACGGAAGTGATCGCATTGGAGGATGTGCCGCAGGCGCTGATCCGCTTGTCCGAAAGACATGCAAGAGGTAAAATCGTAGCGGAGCTGTAAGTATGGCAGAGGACATTATGCGGTCTCTGCATATCGTGGCGAATATGAAATGGATGGAATAAATAGGTGCTGTCCCATAAGTCATCGCTGATGACGATGGGATAGCACCTTTCTCTTAAACGCTTTGGTTGTACCGCATTCACTGCGCAGTCAAATGTTCTTCCGATCGCTGTTGTTCCCGGATTCCCTTGAATGAACAGGCCGAGGTGGGAATCCGGGAACAGGAAGATATCCCCGCAAAAGCCTGTTCGCGAGAATCCTCTCTCTATAACTAACTGGAACTCCAAACCATAAATCAACGTAAATGTGACGAATAATGTCCGGCTGGCCGCTTTAGCGGCGAAAATCATCGGTATCCCAAAAAGCTCAAGTCTGTTAAGGTTTCTCAGACAGGCTTGATACTTGATCGGGGAGATCATGTGAAATTAAAAAACAATCTCAGTGCCTTTTTCCGCCGATTCATAGATGCCGCACAGGATCTTCATCATTTCTACGCCGTCCTGCACAGGGCTTAAAGTTTCCTTGCCGCCTTGGCACACCTCGATAAAATAATTAAGCTCATCCTGGAAGCCTTGAACGAAATCAAAGGACAGGTTGTTAATCTGCGGGGTAACATTCAAGATCGTATCGTATTTCTCCGTAATGATCGAAAGCGCCGGTTCGAGCTCAGCGCCGCCTTTATCCCCAAAGATTTTGACGGTCAGCTCATCTTCCTTGGCATGCAGCGTGAAGCTAACATCAACGAGGAGGGAGGCGCCATTTTCAAAACGGATCATCGCATTGGCCAGATCTTCGACATCGTTATGGTTCGCGTCGTAGTCCGCCGCTTTGTAATAGGCCAGATTTTTGACGTTTGCACGATTCCCCAGCTTGCGGTAGGTGTTGCCTGAGACGGACTTGACCTTTGGCCTGCCCATCAAGTACCAGCACAGATCGATGACGTGTACGCCAACGTCAATAAGCGGGCCGCCGCCGGAGCGCTCCACGTCGGAGAACCAGCCGCCGGGATTGCCAAGCTTGCGGATGCAGGAAGCCTTCGTATAATAAATTTCACCTAAATCACCGTTCTCCAGAAATTGCTTGATGATGCGGGTGTTAGACGCGTAACGGCGCACGAAACCAACCTGAAGTGTTTTACCGCTGCGTTTAACGGTTTCCTCTACCTCGAGCGCCTCCTCAACCGTTTTGCAAAGAGGCTTTTCGCATAACACATGTTTACCCGCATTGAGCGAGGCAATGCTGATCGGGGCATGCGAGTTATTCCAGGTGCAGATGCTAACTGCATCGATATCCGGATTTTTCATCACATCATTATAATCCGTATAGACATTCGGGATATCGTATTTCTCGGCTTTGGCCCTTGCGCGGCCTTCGTTCAAGTCGCAAATGGCAACCAATTCAGCATCGGGATTATTATGGTACGATTTGAGATGCATTTCTGAGATAGAGCCTGCGCCGATCACGGCTACACGTATTTTTTTACTCATGAGAACGAACACCTCTTTTGTTAGGATTAATAATTTATAAGGCGTGTACGGAAGGCCAATCCATCTCGACACCTTCCCGGGTCAAAAGGGATTGAAATTGCTCCAGCTGGTTACTGTCATTACGGACCGCTCTAGGAGACAAGCCGTGTTCCATGCAATAAGCCGCTAAGCTGCCGGCTGCCTCGCCAATATTCCACTCCACCGGATGCAGCCTGTAGCAGCCGTTGGTGATGTGGGTGACGCCCAGGTTCTTGCAGGCCGGCAGCAGGTTTTCCATCCTTACCGGAATGAGGCTGCCAAGCGGAATTTGGAATGGAACGGAGGAGACGTCGATGAAATTGCGTCCTCCTGTGCTCGGATGAAGATCAATCCTATAAGACCCGATACCGACCGAGTCATGGAAGGCTTCGCCTTTGCCCTCCGGCCGCATAGCGCCGCTGACATGTTGTTCGAGTACGGTAAATTCGGCTTTAATGCGCCTGGATTCACGGATATAAGGATACATCGCGAGCCCGTCCTCTGTTCCCACCACATCGCAGCGCAGCCGAAGTCCAGGATAGCCTTGCTTTCCGTCCGGACGCGGCGCTTCGGTCTGCAGCCAATACAATAGCGACAGGCTGAGCTGCTTGGCTGCCTCCAGGTGACGGGAGCGCTCCTCATCGCTCACATCGATAATCGGTCCGAGCCAATAATCGTTCTGCGGCCAGTTGATCAGCGATATGTTGCTTGGAAACGTTCCTTCCAGGAAATTGGTTTTATCTATAATCTGCCGGTAATAGAACAGGGAGTACCGGTCCGTTCCAGGGAACAGCTCGTATTGAACGGGTTCAAGCGTATGAGGCTTTACGCCTGTCCAGCTCAGCTGCTTTGCCGGCCAGAAGTCGGCCTGGTAATCCCGCCAGAACGCGTACTGCTTCGGCTTATCTATTGTATGGTCTTCCCCTTCAAGGTAGTCCATCGCAAAGCAATAGGTGAAGCCCTGCATATCCATCGGATCCGGCTTGCCTGCCAGCGCATTCGGTTCGCCGGTATGCTGCTGCGATTCCGCACCGGTTACATATTCCACGCCGGCAAGCGGGAGAACATCTCCGCATTCTGTGGCATCGAGGAAATAAGGCGCTGTCAGTACGGTCTGATTCTCTGATTCCAGACTCCGAACCGTTACCGAAAGCACTCGGTCGCCATTTGTTTCAACCGAATGAATCTGGTGGCGGAGCAGAATCGTTAATCTGCCGCTGTGGATATAAGGAGCCAGCATTTGGTTCAGCACGGCGAGTGCGGCGCGCGGCTCGTGGCACAGCCGGCTGACGCCTCCGCTGCCGGGATTGAGCAACGGATTGGAACGCGCCTCAGGCGTCATCGGGAAGAAATCACGGTAATAGCTGCGAACTCCTTCCCGAAACTGCCGGTAGCTGCGGGTGCTGCCGAATTTCTCAATCCACGGATGCTCGTCGGGCGGAACGGCCTGACTGGTCAATTGGCCGCCGATCCAGCCGGTTTCCTCCGTCATGATCACCTTCTTGCCGAGTTTAGCCGCGGATAGAGCAGCGGCACACCCTCCGGTGCCTCCTCCAATAATGACGACATCGGCATGGATTTCGTTAACCATCATGCACGTACCCCGTGTTTAAGATTGTACTGGCGGACAAATTCGTAGCTTTTGCGCACACCCTCCGCTTCACTGCCAAGACCTTCGTACTCCAGCACATAAGCGCCTTGGTAGCCGTTTTGCTGCAGCAGCTGGATCAGTGATTCAAGCTTTGTATCTCCCTGACCGGCCACGATTCCTTCGTAGGCTTTGCCGCCGAGCGATTTATATCTGCCTTCAGGATGCTCGGTAAAATCTTTGAAATGAACATGCGCGATAAAGGGAATAAGAACTTGGATGGACTGTGAAGGATGCTCGTCAACAAGCAGGAAATTGCCTGTATCAAAAGTTGAACGCAGCGCTTCCGATCCCACGGTGTCGATAATATGCTTGACTTGTTCTCCGCGACCGGCCAACTGGCCGTGATTTTCCAAGCACAGGGTAACCCTCGCTTGCTCCGCTTGCTTGGCAGCTGCGGACAAACCGTCCACAATCCAGTCCTGAGCAGTTTCCATGGTAAGTCCGGGGGCCAGATTGCCGGAGAAGACCCGGATAATGGAAGTGCCTAATGCCTTGGCGACCGGAATGGCATCGGTTATTTCTTTCAGCGCGTCAGCGCGTTTCTCCGGATCCTCATTGACAAAATCGTTGGCCACTGCGTAACTGACGACCTTGATTCCTCTCTCGCTTGTATAGCGCAGCACCTGATCAAGCTCCTGCTCTTGATTTTTCCAAAATACATTTAACAGCTCAACCGATTGAATGCCTTCCTCTTTGCAAAATGATAAAAAATCCATGACGGTCCATTGATTTTCCCTTACTGTGCGATGCAGGCTCCACATACTTAGTGACAGCTCCATAGGTTTCCTCCTTGTATCCTTCCCCGCCAGCATGCGGAGGCGCTTATGATTTCAGTTTGATTGTATAAAAACGTCCGGGGATTTGATATGGAGAACGATGACTTCTTCTGGTATTCTTATGGTTTTTTCCAGGCAGAAACTTTCCAGAAATTTAAAGCGTCTTTTATAATGAGAGGAAGCCGTACTAATTGTTGGAGGGATAGAGATGTCGGACATGCTCGTAAAGCTGTATGAACTACCGTCGGTCTACAAATTTCTTCATAGGGAGGAGATGGTTCGATGCGTCTCATCAAGAGAGCTGCGGTAATGATGGCTTTGATGCTGGTTACCGCACTATTGCATCCTTCGGATTCAGCATCCGCCCAGCCGAAGTTTACGGATCTGCAGTATTCCCAATGGGCAGCTGACAGCATTCATTATTTAGCGGACAGAGGGACAGTCGCCGGTTACGGACAAGGGAGATTCGGTCCATTGGATACCATTACGCGCGCTCAGGCAGTCGTTTATTTGGTGCGGGAGCTGTTTCCTGATGAAAAGGCCAATGAAGCAGTGAGCTTTAAGGACGTTCCGGGCAATCATTTTTTCTACAAAGAAATCTCCATCGCATTTCATAAGGGGATTATAGGCGGTTTCCCGGGTGAAGTCTTCCGTCCGGATGAGTGGATCAGCCGCGCGGAAACGGCAGCGATTCTAACCCGGTCTTACCGGGTAACGCAAGGGAACCGGAGCGTACAATTAACGGATATAGACAGCAATTGGGCAGCGGGCTCGATCCGCTTATTGGCCTCTAACGGATTAGTCGGCGGATATTCGGATCAGACGTTTCGGCCCGGGCAATCCGTAACCCGCGCTGAATTTGCCGTATTTCTGACAAGGATGATCCGGTATGAGCGGGCCAAAGCTATTGAAGCTCAAGATTGGGATCGTTTGCTTGCACTCATGTCCGTCAAGGAAAAGGTCGGGCAAATGTTCATGCCGGATATCCGGATGTGGAACAGACGAGCTACAACGACAATGAATGATGGCATTGAGAGCACAATAAAAAACAATTACCTGGGCGGCTTGATTCTGTTTGATAAAAACATTGTGAATGTGGAGCAGCTTACGACCTTTACCCATCAGCTGCAGCAAAAGGCCGGTGATATTCCGATGTTCCTCGGTATTGACCAGGAGGGAGGAGCGGTAAAGCGAATTCCGGATGGGACCAACCTGCCGGGCAATATGGCGCTGGGGGCTGCCCGCAAGCCTGCATTATCCTACGAAGCGGGAAAAATTACCGGGACCGAGCTTAAAGCGTTAGGCGTCAATCTGAATTTTGCGCCGGTGTTGGACATCAATATCAACCCACGCAATCCGGTGATCGGCATCCGGTCTTTCGGGGCGGATCCGCATCTCGTAACGGACCTTGGCGTTCAATTCATGAAAGGGCAGAATCATACGGGTGTGATCTCGACCGTGAAGCATTTTCCGGGGCATGGGGATACCCATGTGGACTCACACCTCGGACTGCCCAGCCTGCCTCACGACAAGCAGCGTTTAGATGAAGTAGAGCTGGTGCCGTTCCGGGCAGCTATTCGCGAAGGGGCGGATATGATTATGACCGCTCACGTTACGTTCCCGGAAATCGATAACACGCAGATGGTGTCCAAGCTGGACGGCTCCATCGTTAACGTGCCTGCGACTTTATCGCGCAAGGTGTTGACCGGTCTGCTCAGAGACGAGTTGGGCTTTGATGGGGTTATTATCTCCGATGCCTTTACGATGAAAGCCATATCGGAGCATTTTGGCGAAGCGGAAGCGGTCAAAATGGCGGTATCCGCCGGTGCGGATATTATTCTGATGCCGCGGGATGTAGACGCCGCGTTTCAATCGCTGGCGGCGGCAGTAGAGCAGGGAGAGATTTCGGAGCAAGCGATAGACCGCGCTGTGAAAAGAATTCTGCTTCTGAAGCAGAAATATAAACTATTTGATAGGCAGCCCAATCTGCAATCGAAAATACAAGCCGCCAAGCGGATAATAGGTGATAGTGAGCATCAAGCTGTAGAAGCTGAGATTGCGAAGCAGGCGGTTACCCTTCAGAAAAACGATCGCAATTATCTGCCGTATGCTATCCGCGAGGGGCAGAGCATTGTGATCGTCGCACCAACCGCTGGACAGGCGGAGCAGCTGAGCGGCCAATTGAAGGCGATTGAAGCTGCGAAGCAGGTCACAATTCAGCTCGTGGTTTTGAATGAGCTTAACGGGCAAGCAGGCTTGCGTGCGATCGAACAGGCTGACTTTGTCATTGCGGCATCCTACCAATACCGAAGTCCTCTTGAGGAATATGCCTGGAGTCAGTGGCAGAGCTTAATCGACCACTTGAATGCGCAGTCCAAACCTTACGCGTTTCTCTCGATGGGCAATCCTTATGAGCTGATGTTCCTGCGTAATGTTCAGACAGCTTTGGCTGTGTACGGAGAACAAACGCCGAATAGGATAGCCGGCTTAAATGTTATTTTCGGTCACGAGAGCGCGGGAGGTACCCTGCCTGTTTTGTTAACGCAGTGACCGCAAGAATAGAGCCGCTCCAGTACTATGCGAGACCCTGACGGAAGCTCCCGTCAGGGTCTTTCACAATTTCCTTTAAAATAACTTAAACATGCCAACCGGTAACCTCGGTCGATTGCTGTCCGGCCGACTGATAGTGAGCGCTGCTCAAGCCTGGTCGGTTCATCAAGCAGCTCACCGTTCTCCAAAATTTCAATGGTACAGCTGCGGCAGGCGCCTTTATTGCACAGGTAGGGTATGCCTTCCGTCTTCGGATCGTCTACATGTTGATTCACAAGCTGCAGCAGGGTGGATCCGGACTGGCACTGTACCGAGAACGCTTTGTTTTGATTGTGGACAACCCGAATCCGGACGTATTTCATAGACAGATGTCCTCCTACAATGTCATAGATAATTTACATTATACCAAAATGACAGTGAAATTTAGCTAGATAGCGGAGTATTCATTCCATCCCCGTTGTGCTACGATAATCTAGTACGTTAACTTACAGGAGGCTCTAGATGGTCCGTATATCGGCTTATGTTTATTTGTTATTTTCCACATTCAGTATGATGGTTTTCTTTTTTCCTCTTTATCTGCAAAATAAAGGCTTAGATTCAAGCCAGATCGGCGCAATCTTCGCATGCGGCGCTTTCGTGTCCATATTTGCCCAGCCTTTCTGGGGTTATGTCAGCGACCGGACAAAAACGATCAAAAAAATTATCATCGTCATATTAACCGCGAGTTTGTTTTTAAGTATGGGACTCCTCTCGATGGGCTCCTTCACGATGATCATATTGTTTTACGCTGTGTTTATGTTTTTTAATAGTGCATCCGCTCCTTTAACCGACACATTAACGATATCGTATGCGCACGAGAATAATAAGGATTATGGACGCATTCGCTTATGGGGTGAAGTGGGAGTCGGGATCTCCGCTCTTCTGCTCGGATTGTTGGTGGAGAGGATCGGCATTGATTACCTGCGCTATATTTACGCGGTCGCCTTAAGTTTTGCGATTATAGCCGCATTATTGCTAAAAGATACAAAGGCGACGCCGGTTCCAGTCAACCTGGCGGCGCTTGGCAAGCTATTCATGAAGCCTAGGCTGCTCTGGTTTCTTCTGGTCGTACTGATTATCTCCATTCCACACCGCATGAATGACAGCATGCTCGCAATTTATCTGAGCGAATTGGGAGCGTCGGAGACTCAACTGGGCATGGCGTGGTTTGTCGCGACGATAAGCACGGTACCGGCGTTGTTTTTTGTAGGAAAGCTGATCGAGCGATGGAGTGCGCTCGGCATTTTCATCATTGGAGCGGTCATTTACATTATCCGCTGGGCGATCTACAGCCAGACAGACAATCCGTCGGTGCTAATAGCCGCCCAAGCGCTTCATGGCTTGTCATTCCCGTTATTCTTCGTCGCATCGATTCACTATTTATCTACGCTTGTGCCTAACGAGCTAAGGGCAACAGGCCAGGCAGCGCTTGCCGTAACGTTCGGTGGATTAGGCGGGATTATCGGCAGTGCCGCGGGAGGATACACGATGGATAATTTCGGGCCGCACACCGCTTTTGGTGCAGGCAGCATCTTTGCTTTGGTTGGTACGGTTGCAGCAGTCTCAACCGTTCTCTTCCATAAAAGATCGGCAACTCAGCAGGTGCAGGACAGCTAAGCAGGATGAACAGCAAGTTTACCAGTCCAGGCAGACTCTGCAGACCCTGGCTCTCTCACTTGATGAGAGAGCCTTTTTTCATACTTATCGCTAATGAATTTATGCTGCGGCTGTAGTATAGTATTTAAGCAAAAAACAAACGATTCATAGAGATTACCGGCAGTTGATGCTGCCGTTTACGCTTGTTAGAAAGAGGGACGTAAACCATGAATGTTGCAGCAGAGAGAACCGAACGGTTCCTCATCATTAGCCTGGCTATAGGATTTATTGTGCAGCAGCTTACCCATCTTGCATGGATGCCATGGGTGCTCGGAGTGATTGTATTCACCACGATAATTGTGTTATTGCCTAAGATTCGCGGGATAACGATGATTCTGTCGGCAGCCTTTCTTGTTACCGGCATTGGCATTCTATGGGTTCAAAGAGCGCCCGTCCAAACCTGGCTCGACGCAGCTGCGGTCAATATCACGTTGGTCACTTTATTTGTTTTTGCCCCGTTATTCGGTATTCCCGTTCGCTCGCCTAGATTCGTCGAAGCGCTGAAGTGGCTGTATCGCACCCGGGTGAAGGGGAAGGGCTCCTTCTTCATCGCAAGCCAATTGCTTACACAGATTCTCGCGGTGTTTCTGAATGTGGGCTCGATCAGCGTTGTCTACCATCTGGCATCGATCCATCCGAGCTCGCGCTCGTGGCGAATCTTGGGCAATGCGCTTAACCGGGGGTTCGCAGCGGCGATCTATTGGTCGCCCTATTTTGCCGCGATGGCGCTTGTCACATCCGCATTGAAGCTGGCTTGGATCGACCTGCTGCCTTATGTCCTCGGCTTCAGCCTGCTTAGCTTTGTGCTCAGCTTTTTGGTTGAACTTCCCTTCCTCATGGATAGAGGCGATGCCTCCCGGGAAGTGGCGGCAGGGAGCGAGGCTGAGGAAGGTGCAGCGGATGAAGCCGCAAAGGGTGAGAGCGTATTGCGCTCGAGGCTGTGGCAGCTGGCCTTGTATCTCATCCTTGCCATCATTATTGTGCTTAGTATGGAGCAGCTTCTGCCTTTGCCGATCGTTATTATCACGGTATTTGCGGCAGTGCTTTATCCCTTGATATGGTGTTTGTTATCCCGTTCCTTTGATGCCTATAAGCAAGGGGCAACCGATCATTTTGTCCGTGCGCTTCCTTCGCTTAAGAAAGAAATTACGTTATTTCTGACAGCTGGATTTTTCAGCGGAGCAATCGCTCAGACAGGGCTTGGCGCCGCGATTCCAGCTCTGCTGGCGGCCGTTCCGCTGCCGCTTCCTATTGTGTTTACGATTAGCGCTATGCTGCTAGTCTTCGGCACTTCTTTAATTGGTTCGCATCCGATTATTGTGGTGACGATTCTCGCGACAACAGTAGACCCTGCAAGTGTGGGTATTTCGCCCCTGTTCTTTGGTGTACTGCTGCTTGGAAGCTGGGGTATTTCCAATACGATCTCGCCTGCTGCAGCGGTTAACAATCTGATCTCGAGCTTGTTGAAGCGGGACGTGCTCGAGCTGGCATTTAAAAATTATAAGTTTGCCGCCCTTTTATTGATTCTGCTGCCGATTTATTTATTTCTAGTCAACGTATAAGGCAAGAGGCATTGGTCCGGTTTGTTACACGACAAACCAGTACCGATGCTTTTCTTTTATGGCCAAGAGAGGATTGTACAGCTTGTTCGTAGAAATAGACTCGCAGAGGCAAAAATGATAATCGTACGGAGATCCGTGAGAGGGAGGGAAGGCAAGTGAAAAAACAATATCCGGCAGGCGTATTAAAACAGGAGATCATTAAAATTTATAATTCAATCAACCAAGAGATTTTTGGCATGGGGATCAAATCGCAGAAGATCGAGATTTCGGGTGACAAAGCTTTTATCTTCGCTACGCACAAGCGAATTCCGGCCTTGAAGATACTGGATGAATCAAACCGCGGCTTGACTGCGAATGTGGATGTACTGATCATGGAGGCCAACAAAAGAATGCTCAAGGAGCAGGTGGAAAAAACGCTTGGATTGGAAGTGAAGTTAGTTCTCAAAGACTATGATCCGGTAACGGAGTTCTCGGGAACGGTTATTCTGTTTAAGGAAGAACTGGATTTAATTTGACAAAAACATAACATAGTAAGTTATTAAAATGTTAATTATAAACTTTTATCTTGATTTAAAACTTTTTATGTGTTATATTACCTGACAAGTAGTACAGGTTAGTTATAACAGCTAGTACATGAGGTGTACAGATTTTTCCGTAAGTGTGATCGTTTTAATGTCTGAGGAGATTAAGGCCGCGGATCCTTCTATGGAAGAGATTCATTGCCATTTTGTTCGGGCAGACAACAATCTACATATAGCAGGTGATAAAAAGCTCCGAATGGAGAGTTTTGCGGCCGCTAATTGTGACATATCAGGGTATCCCAAGACCCGTATGCTCATAATGGCGGTTTTTTTGTCGAAAATTTACGAACCCAAACCTGAAACACCAAGAGAGGAGAGGCGTTGTTATGACCTTGAGACAGACTCAAACGGAGGTAGGCCATGTATTGGATGCGCTCAATACCATTTCCAAAGGAAGGATGGTCATGGATTGGAATGAGATTACCTCTGGTACGAATCCCTATGTAGTTATGAAAACCTCAAATATACCCGGAAAAAACGTCATGGAAATCCCTGGGCTTATCTTTGGCAGCAAGCATAAACCGGTAACCCGCATTGGTGTCGGGATGACCCTAACGGAATCGATGATTGAGATGGCTTCCGCCATGAAACTTGACCTGATCATTGTTCATCATCCTGTTGCGGATGCCGCCAGCTCAGGAGGAGTTCCGTTTGCGGATTACCTGCCTTTATATAATTTGGCGCTCATCGAGATGCACGAAGCGTTCCACGGGCTTCATCCCGGGCTTACGCTGCTGCATGGACACCGGAAGCTGGCGACGGATATCTCGTTTTGCGGGATTCCCGGGAATGTGCTTCACAAGGGAATTGCGTTGGAGGGTGTGCACACTGCTGGCGATATTTTGGCGCGTATCGATCATTGGATGGGGCGGGAGATTGATGTTGATTTATTGGAAGCGGAGCGCGCAATCCGCGGTGAATCCACTTTACAGGAAGCTACGCTCTCCAACCCGGCAAAGCTGCTCAGCGGAACTCCGGACAGGCATGTAAAGCATATTCTTCACTTTTTCCCTCATACGGGTTTTTCGCTCCAACATCTTGAGATCGCGCTTCAGATGTATCCGGAGACAGATACGATCATCGCCAGTATCAGCCGGGTGCGGGAGGATCATGAATTTGTAGTGCTGGCAAAGCAGAGAGGGCTGAATTTTATCTTAGGCAATCCCCACTCCGTTGAAATTATGGAGAACGGGCTTCCGCTCGCTTATGCTCTCGAGCTGCTGCTTCCCGGTGTAGAAGTGTTCCTGCTTCGAGAACGGATAACGGCCGTGGCGCTTCGTGATGTGGGACATTCCAAGATGGTTGAATATGGCAGGGGGATGGCTGAAGCCCATTTGGTAAGTGCGCCGTCGTCCCATGCCGTTCAATAAATAAGCATGTAATGATAGGGAGGAAGAGAGACCATGATGAAGATGAGCAAATCGGTTGTACTGTTGTTCTGTGTAATGTTACTGACGTTTGTAGCGGCTTGCGGGAGCACCCCCGCATCGAACCAGGCGGCTGCGCCGAATAATGCACCGGCCAACACGCCGGAAGCCAATGCAGCCACTGACACGAATGCCGAACCCGAAGCTGAGCCTGCAGTAGAGCAAGAAATCGTCATGGTTAAATTTTCAGAGGTTATTCGCTCGATTTTTTATGCGCCGCATTACGTTGCCATGCAGCAGGGCTTTTTTGAAGAAGAAGGATTGGAGATCGATATGAACACCGCGCAGGGATCGGATAAGGGAGCCGCGGCATTGATTGCCGGTACGGCGGATATCTCGCTGGTCGGGCCGGAGACAGCGATTTATATTTACAATCAGGAGGGGGATAAGAAGATCAAAATATTCCATCAGCTGACGATGAAGGACGGCTCCTTCCTGCTCTCCCGCGAAAAGCTGGATGCGTTCGAGTGGAGTGACCTGGCAGGCAAAACGATTGTGGGCTGGAGGCCGGGCAGTGCGCCTCAAATGGTCATGAACTCCCAGCTGCTTAAGGAAAATGTGACAGATGTCGAGGTTATTACCAATCTTGCAGCACCAGCGATGGCCGGCGCTTTCACCAGCGGCCAAGGCGACTTTATCCAGCTGTTCGAGCCGGTTGCTTCGACATTGGTCAAAGAAGGCGTGGCACATTATGCGGCATCGATGGGAGAAGCGTTCGGCACATTCCCGGAAACTTCTTATGTAGCTACTTCGGATTTTATCGGAGAGAATCCGGAAGTCATTCAAAAATTCGTTAATGCCGTTGCCAAAGGGGCAGAGTGGATCAGCTCCGCCACCGATGACGAAATCGCCGATGCGTTAATGCCGTTCTTTGAAGGGACGCCAAAAGATATCATTATCCAGTCTGTCGAGCGCTACAAAAATCAAGACACTTGGCCGGCTGTTCCAGAGCTGACTGCTGAAGGCTTTGAAACCTTGCAAAGCGTACTTATTGAGAACGGCGTGCTTAAAGCTGAAGAGAAAATCGCTAATATGGAAGATGTCGTTGATATGAGCTTTGTGAATAATTTGAAGTAGGAAGGAAAACGAGCCTATGCCACAAATCGAATTAAACGAGGTGTGCTTAAGCTATTTCACCTTAAAGCAGGAAACCGAGGCATTGCGGGACATTAATCTGTCTATCGAACCTGGGGAATTTATCAGTATTGTGGGACCGAGCGGCTGCGGCAAGAGCACGCTGCTCTCCCTCATCTCCGGGATGGTGAAGCCGACAAAGGGTAAGGTCATGATCGATGGCCAGGAGGTGTCAGGCACCTCCCCGAAGGTCGGATACATGCTGCAGCATGACCATTTGTTCGAATGGCGGGATATTCTAAGCAATTTGCTGGTTGGAGCGGAAATTCGCAAAATGGACCGCAAGAAAGCGGAGCGAAAAGCATTGGAGCTGATGGAGCGTTACGGCCTAGGGGGATTTGAGCGCCACAGCCCAGCCCAGCTGTCCGGAGGCATGCGCCAGCGGGTAGCGCTGATCCGCACGCTTGTGACGGAACCCGACATTATGCTGCTTGATGAACCGTTCTCGGCGCTTGATTACCAGACCCGTTTAACGCTTTCCGATGAAATCTTCAATATTATCAAGGATCAGGGGAAGACGGCTATTCTGGTCACGCACGACATCTCAGAGGCGATCAGTATGGCGGATCGCGTGATGGTCATGTCGAAAAGGCCAAGCACAATATCTTCGGTCTACACGATGTTATTTGATGAAGGTGCTTATCTTTCCCCGTGGAAAAAGCGGGAAGCCGGCCGATACCATGTTTACTTTAATGCCATATGGAAGGAGTTGGAGGGCCATGTCGTCTCTACCGGCTAGAGAGTCGTCAGCAGTGCTTTCGGAGCAGCGAACAGAACAGCCGGCAGTAGCTTTGATCAGCAATAAATCAGCCTCTCCGCAGTATGCCGCGTACCTAAGGCTGCAAAAAAGAAAGCTGTGGCTGATCCGCTTGTCACGAATTGCGGTATTTGTCTTGTTCCTGGCGATTTGGGAATTAGCCGCCGCGATGCAATGGGTGAATCCGATGCTTACCAGCAGGCCGTCCAGCATGGTCACTGCTTTTCAGGAGCTGGCCTTCGAAGGAGAGTTGTTCCGGCATACCTGGATTACCGGGTTGGAGACGATCATCGGCATTGTCGTGTCGATGGTTCTCGGTACGCTTATTGCTGTCCTATTCTGGTGGTCTACCTTTGCTTCCAGGGTGCTCGAACCGTATGTTGTAGTATTGAATGCACTGCCTAAGGTTGCGCTTGGCCCGATCTTCTATATTTGGCTTGGGGACCGTTATTCTGTATATGGCATGGCTGTAGCCATCTCGATTATCGTTACCATTATCATGATCGAGAGCGGCTTTAAGGAAATCAGCAAAACAAAGCTGAAGCTAATGGAATCATTCGGGGCCACGCGCTCGCAGATGCTAACGATGGTACTGCTGCCTGCGAGCGTACCGAATTTCATCGCGACGTTAAAGGTAAATGTCGGTCTGACCTTAGTAGGAGTCATTATGGGAGAATTCTTGTCCTCCAAAGCAGGGCTCGGGTATTTGATCACGTATGGCGGTCAGGTATTCCAGATGAACATGGTCATGGTCAGTATAGCGATGCTTGCACTGCTATCGATCGTACTTTATAGTTTGGTTGATTTGTTAGGCAGATATGCGCTCAAAAAAAATCATTATGAATGACGCCATTTAAATAAACCCTCTGGACCCATGGGGAATATCATGTGGAAGGAGGGTTTTCCTCTTGAATAAAACACTATTGAATACAATATACCAAAATTAAGTATAGATTTAAGGTTGATTTTACAAAAGCATCCTAATTACAGGGGAAATCTATGAAATGAAGCGATATTACAATGAAGATAAGCAGTAAATCAATGAATATGTCACTAAATATAACACATAAAAAATGGAAACGTAATCATGAAAAATCGACTAATAATTACTACTTTTCAATAATGTAAGCGTTGTATTATGCTATTAACTAGAAGTAAACAGAATGAAAGCGCAGACATATTAACGTTTTATTAAAAATAATTGTATACCAAACACCAAAACTCTATTCACGGAAAAAAAAGTATGCTACAATTCAGTTCGTAGGCAAAAATACTAGAAGGGTTGAGGGATACGGATGATTACTTTATCACATGTTATGTACGCTTTAGTGACAGTAAGTGTAATACTGGTCATGCTATTTCGAAGAGGCGTCGTCATTCCGACATTAATCGGGACCTTCTTAATCGGCTGGATTTATTCAGGCGATGTGATTAGCGGATTTAAATCGGTATATAATGCCAATTTGACCGCTGCCAGAGAGCTGTTTACGATCTTTTTGATCATCACCTTCATGGTGGCGCTCCTGGCTTCACTTCGCGACCTCGGTGCAGACCGGCGGATGCTCCAACCGATTCAGAAGTTTTTCGTTAACGGTCATATCGCTTTCTTCTTACTTGCTGGCATTACATTCGTGATCTCGCTCTTCTTCTGGCCGACGCCTGCGGTTCCTTTGCTCGGAGCGCTTCTGATTCCTGCGGCGATCCGCGCTGGACTGCCGCCTATGGGGGCGGCGATGGCTATTGCCATGGCCGGTCAAGGTATGGCGCTGTCTTCCGACTACATCATGCAGGTAGCTCCGATGCTGAGCGCAACCGGGGCGGGAGTAGCGACAGGCGCAGTTGCTGACAAAGCATTGGTGTTATCGCTCATTACCGGTGGAGTTGCGATTGGCGGGGCATACTTAATGAACCGTAAAGCGATTCGCAAAGTGGTGACTTCCGATTCTGTAGTCCAAGAGATTACAAGCGTGAAGTCGGCTAAGGAGACAGAATCGGTGGAGTACGCGGAAGCTGCTGCAGCTGTGGAGACACTTGAACCATCCTTGCTCAAATGGTCGAAGCTGTTTGCTATGCTTGTACCTCTGTCCATGCTCGGTGTGATGATTGTCATGATCATCAGTAAGTTCGGCGGAACCGGACTGGGAAGCTTTGAAGGCGGGGATGGAGCCGCATTTATCGGCGGCGTGGCGGTTATCCTGCTGATTCTTGCATCGATCGCATTCAGCAAAGTTCATGCGCTTGATAAGATCAGCGACCACATTACTGAAGGCTTCGTATTTGCCTTTAAAGCAATGGGGCCAGTTATCCCGATCGCCGGATTTTTCTTCTTGGGCAATTCGGATTTCTCCGGCAGCATCTTGTCCGTCGCTGAAGGCGCGGCAGCACCGAATTTCCTGTTTGATCTCGTTTCTTCCATCCAGAATTCGATTCCTTCCAACGGTTTGATTACCGGATTTGGTATTTTGATTATCGGTATCTTAACCGGTCTGGACGGCTCGGGTTTCTCCGGACTCCCGTTAACAGGTTCACTCTCGGGCGCGCTCGCTCCAGCTGTTAATATGGATCCTTCCACACTGGCTGCGATTGGTCAGATGGGTGCGATCTGGGCTGGTGGAGGAACGATCATAGCTTGGTCCTCGCTTGTGGCTGTTGCCGGCTTTGCAGGGGTTTCAGCCATTGATCTGGCCCGCAAAAACTTCCTGCCGGTCATCATCGGACTTGCCGTCTCCACACTTATCGCAATCTTGATCTGGTAAGGTAACTGGCGTGATGCGGGTGGCAGGTCAGCTGACTAAGAGGTTTGGTTGGTTGCCTGATCACCCGGCATCTGAGCAGGAATCAGATTCGGCACCACTTCTTGAATCGATTTCGCAATAATCCGGCTGATGACTTCGGCCATCTCGTTCACAAAGGTAAGGCTGGTGTGCTCCAGCACCTTATGATTTAACGGACCATGGTTGTTTACAATGCCTTTGAGGTGAATTTGTCCGACCGGCGGAAGCTCCTTGTTCAGGCTGATTCCTGCAGCGAGCGGCTCCTCGACTAATTGGAGCGTACCAATCTTGTAATACTGTCCCAGGCAAGCATCGACCGCGATGACATAAGCTCTGCTGTGCTTCTTGGCAATGTAGGTCAATGTTTTCTTAAGGTTCAGTGCATGGACAGGCCTCTCTAACGTGCCGAAAATACGGATCTGGCGGTTATCGTTGAATTGTGCCTGCAAAATACTGCCGACCGTTGGGCCAAGCGCATCTCCGGAGTAACGATTCGTGCCGACGCCAACGACAACGATTTCGTTATATTCCGGATGGGTTAAGTAA
The DNA here is from genome assembly GCF_014640295.1 of Paenibacillus abyssi. GTDB lineage: Bacteria > Bacillota > Bacilli > Paenibacillales > Paenibacillaceae > Paenibacillus_D > Paenibacillus_D abyssi. The sequence continues at coordinate 65,070 of NZ_BMGR01000003.1, forward strand.
TGATTGGTTAACTTTTCAGATAAGTAGTCCACCGACTTTTTATCCAAATAGTGAATATGGTGCATCATTGCCTTCATCTTCTTTCCTATTATCATTGTATTCTCAATTACATCTAACTAGATCATACCTGATTATTCGACAAATACAAAGTAGATTATGAGCTTAATCTATGACTTTTTTGTTAAATATGGTATACAATAGACCATAAGGCCATATAACAAAAGAGAGGGAGGGAGCTTGAATATGCCTGCATCGTATATATTAACCGAAATGACTTGGCTTGAAATTAAAGAAGCGCTAAAGACCGTCAAAATTGCAATTATTCCGCTTGGCGCTCATGAGCAGCATGGTCCGCATATGGTCGAAAGCTGCGACGCCGTTCTGGCCGAGGAAATGGGAAAACGCTTAACGGAGAAGCTGTATCCGGAGGCGGTGATGACGCCTACGATTAATATGGGAATATCATCCCATCATATTCACTTTCCAGGCACGATTTCGCTGGAGCCATCCACCTTGATCGCTATTTTGCGCGACATGATTAAATCATTGAAGCAGCATGGAATCGAGAAATTTCTAGTTTTAAATTCCCATGGCGGTAATCAGTCAACGCTTGGCGTTGCGGCCGATGTGCTGACAAGAGAGCTTAACATTGAATTTTATTATGCCAAGACGACTGCATCCGCCAAGGATGTCATGGATCGGCGTATTGAATCCAAGCTCTACGGCCACAGCTGCGACCGTGAGGTGTCCGAAGCGCTCTATTTGGCGCCGCATCTGGTACGGACCGATAAGCTGGCCAAGGGCGATATTCAAGAAACGGGCAGATGGAAAAAGCTGCGTCCCGGCAATCCGCTGCAGGGCTTCTATTTTTATGAGGAAATGACGCTTAACGGCAACTTAGGCGATGCAACAAAAGCGAGCCGGGAAATCGGCGAGGAAATCGTGGAAACTGCTCTTGAGCGCTTGACGAGGGCTGTCAAAGACGTGTTGTAAGCCTAATGCTGCCGATCTTATTCCTAGCAGCGATTGTTGCCTATCTCTGTTCTGCGTTATACCCGAGCGTCATCCTGAATTGGCTTCTTTCTATTATAACTGTATTGATTGTCATATCGGTATTCCGCTTCGCCAAACGATTCGTACAGGTGCTGGGTACCCTTATGCTGGCGATTGGCCTTTCGCTGCTCGTAACCTATGGAGCGGCATGGCATAGCTATATCCTTGGATTTGGCAGAATGATGAATGTATTAAGCCTGTTTGCTTTAATACCATTAATTGCTATTCCGATAGAGCTGGGCCGGTATGCGGTACGAGTACAAGCGATTATTCAAAAAAGAGTGAAACATTCCGGATTGCTGTATACCATAACTTCATTCTTGTCGTTTGTATCGAGCTCTTTTATGAACCTCGCTGCGCTGCCGATGATGTATCATACGATGCGTCCATCGGTCGATCTCTATCCGATCGGCCAGAAGGAACGATTTTTGAGCCGCTCGATTACTCACGGCTACAGTATGCCGACCTTATGGACGCCAGTGACGCCTATCGTGGGCATTGTTGTGGAAATGACTGGGGTCAAATGGAGCCATATTTTACCGATCGTCATTCCATTTAGCTTGCTTGGCGTTGCAGTGGATTGCTTGATGGCGCATTGGAATGCCAAACGACGCCAGAAGCAATTAGGACAAACGGCAATGAGCGAGGTTTCTGCAGCGCGAGAGAGTGCAGTGGAATTGCAAGTCCAGCAGTTGAATAAAGAAAAGGCGAGTCATCCGATTCAGATTCTGCTGGCGATTTTGATCTTCAACGGGCTTATATCCATGCTGGAGAGCACAGCACATATCGGATTTCTGCTAATTGTTACACTGCTTGTTATTCCTTACGCATTTGTCTGGTCCTTGCTGCTCAGCAAAGGGCGTGGATTCATTCGCGCAGCAAAGAAGAAGCTTCCTGAGCATCTTCTTCATATGAAGGATCAATTCTTCATTTTTCTGAGCGCCGGATTTATGATCTCAGCGATTCAAGGCACCGGTGCAGGCCATGTCATCAATGAAACGCTGGGCATGGTTAAAAATGTGATCGGGGCAGAGCTGTTTATTCTGTTAATACCGCTTATCCCATTTGGACTTGCATTCCTGGGACTGCAGCCTGCAGTCGCGCTCGCTTTGACGGCGGAATCGATGAATCCGCAAGCGCTTGGCGTATCTGTTGAGCTAACGGCGATCGCTATGCTGACCGGCGCTGCAGCGGCGTTCTTAATGGGACCGTATAACGCGACAGCGGCCATGATGGCGAGCCTGACGAAAAGCAGCGCGTATAAGGTGTCCAATTGGAACGCTCCCTTTACATTAACGTTCCTGCTGATGTCTATGGTTCTGCTAATTATTTTAAAAATTGCAGGTTGACAAACAAGCCTAAGCTAAGAGATAATAGGTTCATAAAGAAATTTGGTATACAATATACCAAAACTAAAAAAGTTTTCATTACAAATTATTATATATTTGAGAGGAGAGTTTTAAAATGACACAAACCGCAACCAAACCTAGTTTGATGAACAAAGAGGAATTCCGCCGGGCATTGGAACAGGCGATTGAGGGTAATGCCGTTGCCAAAGCTCCTTTCACGACAATGTGGGCTAACGGTGAACTGAAGAAAGAACATTTTGCCAGATGGGTGGAGCAGCATTACGCATACGTTGGTCCTTTTGCTGAATATTTGGCTTATGTGTATGCTAATTGTCCGCATGAGGACGCAAGAGACTTCTTGCTTCAGAACATGTGGGAGGAAGAACTCGGTGGCGACCGCCATACAGATCTGCTGATCCGTTTTGGTGAAGCTTGCGGAACGACTCGTGAGCGGATCGTTTCGATGGATCATCTGCTGCCGGAAACGATTGGCCTTCAATCCTGGTGTTACCGGATGGCGTTCAAGGAAAATTATTTGTATGCCACAGCGGCTCTTGTTGTCGGCCTTGAATCTCAAGTACCTGCGATTTATCGCAGACAAACCCCAACCCTTCGTGAGCATTATGGCTTCACGGATGAGGAAGTAGAATTTTTCGATCTTCATATCGTATCCGATGAGATCCACGGCGAGCGTGGCTATCAGATCGTATTGGAATATGCAAGAACACCGGAAGAGCAGCAGCGTTGTATTCAAATCGTTGAAGAAGCGACAAAAATGCGCAGAATGTACATTGCGGCTATCTCCCGTGAGTTTTGCGGTAAATAATGAACGAATATAAGAAGTAAAAACTAATTCCCGGGAAATAACTTCTCGGGAATTGGTTTAGCCAAAGCTTTGCCTTTGCAGAGAAAGGGGATTGACATGGCGGTAGAAACAGCAGTACAAACCTTCAAAAACTTGATCAATGGCGAATGGGTGGAATCAGCAAGCAAAGAAACGTTCGACAGTATAAACCCGGCAAATGTATCGGAAGTTGTCGCCCGTTTTCAGGCCTCGGTAGAAGAAGATGTGGTGGAAGCGATCGAAGCTGCGGAACGCGCATTCCAGTCCTGGCGCTCCGTTTCACCAAGCAAACGTTCGGAAATCCTCTACAAAGCTGCGGATTTGCTGGAAGCCGGCTTGGAGCAGTACGCTGCTGAATTGACCAGGGAGGAAGGCAAGACGCTTGCGAGCAGCAAGATGGAAGTGAAGCGCTCTGCACAGACGCTGCGGTATTATGCTTCAGAAGGATTGAATGTATCCGGCGATACGCTGCCTTCTGATGATCCGACAACATTCGTATATACGAAAAAAGAGCCGCTTGGCGTAGTGACCGTTATTACACCTTGGAATTTCCCGATCTCGATTCCTGTACGCAAGATTGCTCCCGCTCTGGCAACCGGCAACACTGTTGTTTTTAAACCGGCATCGGATACGCCGTTAATTGCTTATCGTCTGGTAGAGGCGCTGCATAACGCGGGTTTGCCTGCAGGGGTCATCAATTTTGTAACCGGCTCGGCATCGAAGACAGGGAAGCCGCTTGTGTCACATCCGGCAATTAAAGCGGTCACGTTCACAGGCTCGACAGGCGCAGGAGAGAAGATCAACCAATCGGTTCGCCTCTCCACCCGGGTTCAGCTTGAGCTGGGCGGTAAAAATCCGCTCATCGTGCTGGAGGATGCCGATATCGATCAGGCGGCAGAGCTGGCGATCAAAGGCGGGTTCGAACTGACGGGCCAGGCTTGCACGGGTACCAGCAGAGTGATCGTCATGGAGGAAGCGCATGACCGATTCGTGGAGAAATTGATCGAAAAGACCAAAGCATTGAGCGTTGGCAGCGGACTCAGCCAAGGCGTAGAGGTTGGGCCGTTGGCCAACGAGAGCCAATTGAACAATGTGCTGTCCTACATTGAAATCGGCCAGCAGGAAGGTGCCAAGCTGGTATATGGAGGAGAGCGGCTCAGCGAGGGCGATTATACAAACGGATATTATGTAAGGCCGGCAATATTCACGAATGTTAAACCTAAGATGCGCATTGCACAGGAAGAAATCTTCGGTCCGGTGATCTCGATCATTCGCGTAAACAGCTTCCAAGAAGCGATGGAGATCGCTAATGACGTGGAATTCGGCTTATCCGCTTCGATCTGTACAGCGGATCCGAACCGGGCGCAATATTTTATTCATAACATTCAATCGGGCGTCGTAAAAATTAATCGTCCGACGACAGGCAATGCGCTAAACGCTCCTTTCGGAGGCGTTAAAATGTCCAGTACGGCAACCTATCGGGAATCCGGAAGGGCAGCGCTAGATTTTTATTTGCAAGAAAAAACCGTTTATCACGGCACACAGACCATCAAATTTTAATATTAAGCCACTTAGGTACGGAGGACTTCTATGAAATCGGTTATGAGATTGGAATTGGAAGAAGCAAAAGTGATGATCGAGGCGGCGAAGAAAGCCGCAGAGGAAGCAAATGCGCTGGAAACGATCTGTATCGTTGATGACGGCGGATATGTCATTGCGATGGAACGCATGAATGGCGCACGCATAACAGGCCCGGAAATTGCGATTGCCAAAGCCTTCACCGCGGGAGGACACAAACGGTCGACCCATTTGTTCAATCAGCCTGGCGGTCCGGCAACGACCACCGGCGAAGCCTTCGGCATTCATGTGATGATGCCTGGCAAGTTCGCGATTTTCGTAGGCGGATTCCCGATCGTAGTAAACGGCGAAGTCGTCGGCGGTGTAGGCGTCAGCGGTGGTAACGGGGAACAGGACACAGCGGTAGGAACAGCAGCTCTTAAGGCGCTGCAAAACTATCTGGGCAGTGAATATGAAGTCATGACACAAGCAGACATTAAAAAATAATCGGATCGATGCTTTTCCGGATAGGGGGGGAACATGGAATATTGGAAGCTGTTCGTTGGTTTTTTGCGGATTGGACTTCTCGGCTACGGCGGCGGACCTACGATGATCCCCCTAGTCCATGCCGAAGCAGTCAAGAAATACGGATGGGTAACCGATGACGAGTTCACTGACGTATTAGCGCTTGGGAATGCCTTGCCAGGGCCAATCGCGACGAAGATGGCCGGTTATATCGGTTATAAGGTGAAGGGGGCGCTCGGCGCCACAATCGCGATTACGGCAATGGTGGTCCCCTCTCTGGCAGCTATGATTTTACTTCTTGGTTTTATTTATAATTTAAAAAACACCGGTATTGTTAACGGAATCACCCAAGGCATTCAACCGGTTATCGGTGTCATGATGGCTGTGCTCGCTTATGAGTTTTTCAAGAAAGCCTGGGGGAGCTGGGTAAAGAGCAAAACGGTCATATGGACCGTGATCGCGATTGCGGCCCTGATGCTTTTGAACCTGAATCCGGGCTTGCTGATTGGCATTGCGCTGGCTTACGCATTTATCGAGGCGACTGCCATTTCAAGAAAACGGAAGAAGCAAAAGCATGTTGATTCGGATAGGGGTTTTTCAGCATGACGTTACTGGAGATTTTGTGGGCATTTTTTGTATCCAATATTTTGGGCTACGGCGGGGGGCCGCCGATTATTCCTTTGCTGCAGGCCGAGGTGGTTGACCGTTATCAATGGATGAGCCTGCAGCAGTTCGGTGATGTGCTGGCGCTCGGCAACGCGCTTCCCAGTCCGATCGCGACGAAGCTTGGCGGTTACATCGGCTATCAGGTCGCAGGAATTCCCGGTCTATTAGTAGCGCTCTTTGCAACGATTGTCCCGACTGCGGTCGCAATGATCTTATTGTTCAAGTTCCTTCATTTATTCAAGACGTCGCCCCAGGTTGTGGCGATGACGCAGATTGTAAGGCCGATCGTTGCCGTATTGATGGGTATACTGGCGCTTCAATTTTTCATGACTGCTTATCAATCCTCCGGCATTGTTCAAACTGCCTTACTGGCATTCGTCAGCTTGATTGCTCTGGAGAAATATAAGGTTCATCCAGGTATCGTGATCTGTCTGGCAATGGGTTATGGAGCGCTGGTCTTGGGTTAATCGAGCTTATTCGGCAAATGGCTGCCCTGAGTTTTGATTGTTGTACAATTATCGACAGATGCATTAAACTAAGAAAAACAACAATCGGAGGTATACCAGATGCCGGAGACGCCAATTATTTGGAAAGATGAAGAACTAAGTCCTATTCGAGATAAAGTGTATCAATATATAAAACAAGCCATTGTCCAAGGCGTCTATAAATCAGGTGAACGAATTATCGAGCGTGAGCTGGCGGATCAATTGAATGTTAGCCGTACGCCGATTCGTGAAGCATTGTTCCGCCTTGAGTCACAAGGTTTCGTAAAAACGCTTCCGCGTAAAGGGGTCGTCGTATCCAAGCTTTCGCCAGAGGAAGTAATCGAGATTTTCACGATTCTTTCCGCTTTGGAAAGCTTGGCGATGAAGCTGGCCGCGCATAAAGCCGAAGCCAATCATCGTGAGGAGCTAACGCAGATCATCGAAGAGATCGATCATGCGCTCGCCCAGCCTAATTTTGAGCAGGAGCATTGGCACTTTCATTTCAAAATTAATGATGTAATATGCCGTGCCACCCAGAGCCCGCGGCTGACGCAGATGCTGGACGGATTATCGGATTACATTCGTGCATTTGTTCATTTAGGCTATGAGCTTCCAGGTCGGATGCGAAAAGCAATGGAGGAGCATCGCGATCTGGCAAAGGCGGTTCGCGATCGCGAAGCGGAGTTGGCAGAGAATTTCACCAAGATTCATGTAGAAAATGCCAAAAAGGCCTATTTAGAGGCCCTGAATAAAGAATAAGCGCGCCGTATTGATCTAGGTCATGCTGCAGATGGAGGTCTTTTATGCCGAATGTGATATTACATCAAAACGGTCAAGTTTACCAGCAAGAAGTGAGTGAGAATAGCAACTTGGTTGTGTTAGCAGGAATCAAAAAATTCCCCCATCTGAAGTATGGCTGCGGTATGGGTAAGTGTACAAAATGCATGGTCAGAGTGCTAGCCGGTGCAGACAAGCTGCCTGAGCCGAATTGGAAGGAAAACAAAATGCTGGGTGAACGATTAAATGAAGGGTTTCGCTTGGCATGCCAGTTGTATATCTCAGATGATCTTGAGATTCGTCAGGAATAGCCCGCAAGCACGCGGTTATTCAACTGATCCAAAGGGGGAAGACCTTTGTTGGCGGAACAAAGAACAATCGAAACAAGGCTGGAAGCGTTGAATATTACATTGGATTCTCCACCTAAACCGAGTGGTAATTATGTTCCTTATACGATGGCGGCGCCTTATCTGTACTTAAGCGGTGTAACGCCTAAGGTCAGCGGCTTGTTGAAATACAAAGGCAAAGTGGGTCAGGATGTAACGAAAGAGCAAGGATATCAAGCGGCCAGGCAGTGCATCATTAATCATCTGAACACGATGCAAGCGGCGCTCGGAAGCTTGGACCGGGTGGTCAGTATCGTCAAGATGGAAGGATTTATCCATGCGGCACCTGATTTTTATGAGCTTCCTGACGTGTTGAACGGCGCTTCCGACTTATTGGTCGAAGTGTTCGGCGAAAAGGGCGTTCACGCCCGGTCGGCGATCGGTGTCGCCGCCTTGCCCGGCGGGGCTGCAGTGGAAGTTGAGCTTATTGTGCGTTTTGAGTGATTGAAAATCAAATTCATGAGTGGAGGGTATTATGATGAGCGAATTTGTCTTAATGACCACAACAGAACGTTACCGCACGGTTACCGAAAATCCTAATTTGGAGAAGGTAGCTGATTACGAGTATTATTTCTTCGGGAAGAAAAAAACGACATTCTCGATTTGCAAAATAAAAAGCAATGATACAAGAATTGTGATTCAAGGGGTTTCCGAGGTGTTCCCGGACAACAGCATCCCGCTTAAAGTGTTTCCAAAGTTCGATTCGATCGAGGACATTGAGAAGGAAATCTACGAATTGGATCATGATGATGAAAGTAAAATTGTTAAAGTACAATAAAAGTTGCACAACAGGAAGCAGGAAAGGCTGTTCCGGAGTCATCTGAGATGACTGCAGGGACAGCTTTTTGTATAGGCTCAAGATAGAATAAGTCTCATCAGCACAATACGAAAGAGGCCATCTCAGGCGGCAGATGTAATCTGCTTTTTGAGACAGCCCCTAATTTCAAAAACATATTCGGATTATTGCGCTGCATTGATGCGTCTTTGCGCGATTTTATTCAAGCGTTCGAGATCCTCTTCGCCCCATGCCACCGTAACATCCCCGTTAATGAAGGTTTGGCATGCCAGGCGAAAACCTTGCTCGATTTTTTCCTCCCCAAGTCTGGCCACTTCCTTTTTCATGACCTTACTCAAGTTCTCTTGCCCGTCCACGATTCTTACTTTGCAGGTTCCGCATAAGCCCCCGCCACATTTATAAGGGACAGAGCCCTCAAATCGAATGGACGTTCTTAATAGATTGGTGTCTTTATCAATTTCGATGGTTTTGCCCGAGGTTTGAAAAGTCACAGTTGGCATTAGGCATCCCTCCCGTTCGGTATAAAATGATTATACCATATGGGCTCGGTTTATGGTATACCAAATGCAATAATTTTGGTATGATAACAATATAGCAAACCATACTACAATAGACGCTGGAGGGATTTATGCTAAAGGTTGGAATCATTGGTTATGGGACGATTGGCGAAGATGTAGCAGAAGCGATCGGACAAGGTAAAGCCGGAGCAGCGGAAGTAACATCCATTTTGGTTCGCGATAAATCCAAATATAAGGAATCGGATCCATATGGATACGCAATGACGGAAGATCAGGTTCAATTTTTTTCGCAGCGGCCGGATATTGTCGTCGAATGCGCAGGCCATGAGGCTGTCCGCAAATACGGGGAGCTTACCTTGGTGAATGGTGCGGATTTGCTTGTGGTTAGCGTGGGAGCTTTTGCAGACGAACTGCTGTTGAATCGAATGATGGAAGTGGCCGGGGAGTGTCAGCGTAAAATTATCGTTCCCTCGGCTGCGATCGGCGGCTTGGACCGTATTGCTGCCGGCAGTGTAGGGGATATGGATGAAGTGACGCTCATTACCCGTAAGCCGCCGCAAGCCTGGTATGGCACCTTCGTTGAACAGCAGGTCGATCTTGCAGCGTTAAAAGAGCCTTATACCGCTTTTGAGGGTGTGGCGCGGGATTCGGCGCGATTATTCCCTGAGAGTGTCAACGTATCCGCCGCGTTAAGCCTGGCGGGTGTCGGATTTGACGAAACAAAGGTAAAGGTCATCGTGGATCCGACTGTTACGCATAATACCCATGAAATTGCTGCAAGCGGGAAATTTGGACGAATTCAACTGCAAATTCAGAATACGCCGTCCGCGAGAAATCCCAAGACAGGATACATTGTGGCAATGAGCGTAATTAAAACATTGCGCGAACGGACTTCTTCCTTTATAATCGGTCTTTAATCAGTATGATTGCGTTTTCTTCTTGTCCATATTTTCAGTAGAAAAGGGGATAGCAGCGTGGCGTATAATAGTATAATTTTGCGGCTTGAAATGAATCATGCTTTGGTTAACTTTGGCGACGTGGCATCCACCATCAGCAAAGCGGGCGGTGACATCACCTCGATTGACGTCATCCGGCCCGGCCAGGAAACTTCTGTTCGCGACATCACCGTACATGTGGCTGACCACGTGGAAGCGCAGGTGGTAGAATCATTGAAGCAGCTTGAAGGCATTCAGCTCATCAATGTGTCGGACCGCACGTTTCTGGTCCATCTGGGAGGCAAGATTTCTGTTCAGCCCAACCTTCCGATCAAGAACCGGGATGATCTGTCGAGAGTGTATACGCCGGGGGTTGCAAGGGTTTCGACTGCGATTCACGAAAATCCTGAAAAAGCGTATTCCTTGACAATCAAACGAAACACAGTAGCCGTTGTCACGGACGGAACCGCGGTCTTGGGATTAGGAGATATCGGCCCGCATGCTGCCGCTCCGGTAATGGAAGGCAAAGCGATGTTATTTAAACAGTTGGCGGGAGTGGATGCTTTTCCAATCTGTTTGGACACGAAGGATACGGAGTCGATTATCAGCACGATCAAAGCGATCAGCCCGATTTTCGGCGGCATTAATCTGGAGGATATCAGCTCGCCCCGCTGCTTCGAGATTGAGACGCGTCTAGCTGATGAGCTGGACATCCCCATATTCCATGATGACCAGCACGGCACGGCGATCGTCGTCATCGCAGGTTTATTGAATGCTCTAAAAGTGGTTGGAAAACGAATGGATCAGGTTCGTATCGTCGTCAACGGCATTGGAGCGGCAGGTGTATCGATCTGTAAAATGCTGCTTGCGGCAGGAGTAAAAAGGCTTGTTCCGGTTGATCGTGACGGCGCCATCGTGCGCGGAGGAACCTATCCGTATCCGATGTGGTCTTGGCTTGCCGAACAGCCTCAGGTAGAGGACCAGCCCGGCAGCTTGAAAGAGGTCATCCGGGATGCCGATGTATTTATCGGTGTATCCAGAGGCAATCTACTGACCGCAGAAGACGTCATGTCTATGACGCCGGACCGGATCGTATTTGCGATGGCCAATCCAAATCCGGAGATTGATCCGGAGGCGGCCTTGCCGATCGTACGGGTGTTTGCTACAGGACGAAGCGACTATCCGAACCAGATCAACAACGTGCTTGTATTTCCGGGTATTTTCCGGGGAGCGCTGGATTGCCGCGCCAGACGCATCAACGAACCGATGAAGCTTGCCGCAGCCCGTGCGATTGCGGCTGTTGTCTCCGGAACGGAATTGAACGAGCAGTATATTATCCCGAGTATTTTTAATGAGCAGGTCGTAACGAAGGTTAGGCATGCCGTTATCGAGGCTGCCATCTTAACCGGTGTCGCTAGACGGATACCGCCTGATTTTAGATAGCTTTCACGATACAGTCGACAACTGGGGTGTCCCATAAGTCATCTATGATGACGATGGGAAGCCCCTTGTTTTTTGAGGTTCAATAGAGGTGTACGCTAACGTTTCTCCAGAACCATTCGACCTGCTCCGTTTCGTTTTATTTATTTTCCTTTACGGGTCATTTCGGCGAGCCGGTCCCACTGTTCATCGGTTACCTCCAGAAGGTCGTTGAATTGTCCGGCGCCCTGCAGCCACTCGCCGCCATCGATCGTTATGACTTCGCCGTTAATATAACCGGCATAGTCGGAGATTACATAAGCGGCTAGATGGGCGAGCTCTTCTTTATCGCCGACGCGCCGCAGGGGAATGCGGTTAATCATTTTCGCCTCCAGCTCAGGTGTGGGCGAGAGGCGTGACCAAGCGCCTTCCGTCGGGAAGGGGCCTGGGGCGATCGCAACTTGACGTATGCCATATTGGGCCCATTCCACCGCAAGAGACCGGGTAAGTGCAAGCACACCGGCTTTCGCTGCTGCTGATGGAACGACAAATGCCGAGCCTGTGGAGGCATATGTCGTTGCGATGTTGAGCATCGTACCGCCTCTTCCTTGCTCAATCCATCTTTTTCCCACTTCCAAAGTCGTATAGAAGGTGCCGTGAAGCACGATGTTCAATACCGCATCGACGGCCCGCGCAGAGAGGCGCCCGGTAGGGCTGATAAAATTTCCAGCTGCATTATTAACGAGTACATCGATCCGGCCGAAATGCTGCTGGACAGCTTCCACCATATCATGAATTTGAGCGGGATCCCGAACGTCGCAGCTTTTATAGAACACTTCATTGCCATCCAGGCTCATTTCATCCGCCGCCTGTTTCAACACGTCCTCACGGCGGCTGGCAATCGCCAGATTAGCTCCAAGCTTCAGAAACATTTCCCCCATAGCACGGCCCAAACCGGTAGCCCCGCCTGTAATAAGTACGACTTTGTCTTTCAATAAGTTTTCAGCAAACGGTCCCATCCATTCATCCTCCCTTGCCGGAATGTTGTCCATCCTCTTATTGTAAGCGTAACCAAAAGTATGTATCATTAATATAGCGCAGAAAGTGGAAAAATGTATACAGCCTCATCAATCGATCGGGAAATTGGCGGCAGAGAGAAGAAAAACCGTCCGGATTATCGGACGGTTTAATCAAGTTCATTGGGCGTTGGCTATTTCTTTGGCTGCGCCGCAAAACCGGCGGAGCGCTTCTTCGACGACAGCGCGCGGACAAGCCAGGTTAATTCTTAAGAATCCTGCGCCCTCTGCGCCGTATACGGATCCTTCGTTAAATGCGACTCTGGCGCCCTTGTACATCAGTTCTTTCAATCCTTGAATGTCTTTTCCTAACCCCCGACAGTCAACCCACAGCAGATAAGTGCCTTCCGGAACCATCGGGGTAACTTCAGGCAGGTGCTCGGCCAAATAAGAAAGGGCATAGTCTACGTTGCCCTGTAAATATTGAAGCATCTCATCGAGCCATTGTCCGCCCTCGGTGTAGGCCGCTGTAATGGCCTCATTGTTAAAAAAGTGCATCATATGCAGGCTGAGCGCTTTGAGCCGGTAATCGAAACGCCGTTTCAGCTCCGAATTAGGAATCACGACAAATGAAGATTGAAGCCCCGGCAGGTTGAACGTTTTCGTCGGAGCCAGGCAGGTGATCGTGCGCTGAGCCAAAGTTTCCGAAATGGAAGCGATCGGGACATGTTTATAACCGGGCAAAGCCAGATCGGCATGAATCTCGTCGGACACGATGATGACATCATAGCGTTCGCACAGTTCTCCCAGCTGCTGCAGCACTTCAGGCTCCCATACGCGCCCTCCCGGATTGTGCGGGCTGCAGAGAAGAATCAGTCTGGCGCCGTCCTTCATCAGCGATTCAAGATGTTCGAAATCCATCTCGTAACGGCCGCTTTTCAATAGAAGAGGATTGTTAGCGACGCGGCGGCCATTCATCTTGATGACGTCATAGAATGGATAATAAACGGGCGATTGCAGAATAACCGCGCCCTCAGGTTCACTGAACAGCTCTACGCACAAGCTAAGCGAAGTTACGACACCCGGAACGTCAGTCAAACAGGAAGGAGAAAGCTCCCATCCATGGCGCTTGCGGTACCATTCGATGATGGCATCCACATATTTTTCCGAGCGGAAGGTGTAGCCATACACGCCTTGTTCTGCGCGCTTGATTAAGGCTTCCTTAATCGCCGGAGGGCTTGGAAAATCCATGTCCGCCACCCACAGCGGCAATATATCCGGGTCGCCGAACAGCTTCTCGGATTGATCCCATTTATAGGAATGCGTGTTACGCCGATTTGGAACTTGATCAAAATTAAACCCCATGATTTTCCTCCTTCAGAATCCTCTGTGTCTTATCGTCTGAAGACATTATATCATGTGAGCGGTGAAAATGTAGGCCGGGCCTTCCTTATTGCTGTGACAATTCATAACCAGGCAGCAAAACAAAGCCTAATAGCTGTAAATATAGTCTTGTGTAGCATCACATCTTCTATTTTTTAATCATAGGTTACATAAACCATGATTGTTAGCATTGAAGGCGGGATGTGCTGTGAGTAAAAAAAGCAAGCCGACCATTACGATGAGTGCTTTGGGAACACGAGGGTTTGGCCGCTTTGGCAATCAAGTTTTTCAATACGGCTTCTTGCGGATCTATGCTTCCAGTTTTAACTTGAGGGTAGAAACGCCTCCATGGATCGGCCAATATTTGTTTGGTCACAAGGATCCGCCGATTACGCATCATTTTTCGGTTATAAAAGATAGCCAAATTAAAAAAATAAAAACGAAAACGCTGCTCGGGAGTAAAAAACCGCCTTTTGTGAACGTAGACCTCCAAGGGCAGTTTATTATGCATACCCGAAGCTACGCTCCCTACAAAAAGATGTTCCGGTCATTATTCAAACCCATTCCGGAAATACACGCAATCGTGAGCAAAGGGATGAGCGAGCTTCGAAAAAACGGGAAAACCATTATTGGCATTCATGTGAGAAGAGGGGATTTTTTAAAATATAAAGACCATCCGCGCAATTACGCCGTTCCAACCAGCTGGTATATCGATTGGCTGAATTCAATATGGCCGATGCTCGATAGCCCGGTGTTGTTTATTGCCAGTGACGATCTGGAAAATGTTTTATCCGATTTCAAGCGTTTTTTGCCTGTTACCTCTGCCGATTTCATCAAACAATTTCCTGCCGAACCTAAATATGATCGCTTGGATCCCTCCTTCTACCCCGATTATTACTTCTTGACCCAATGCGACCGGCTTGCGATTTCCAACAGTACGTTTTCCTTCACAGCCGGCTTATTAAATGAACGATGCAAATTGTTCGTGAGGCCCCACAAAAGTAAAACGCTGGTGCCTTATGATCCTTGGAATAGCAGCAGACGATTGGATTTACTGTGATGTGAAGAAGGTGGAGGAAATGGTATTCATGGTCAGTTACGCAACAGCCCGGTTTTATAAATCCCAGAAGAAGCTGCGGCGGTCCGCTCTTCAATACGGAGTGGATCAGGTAATTCCTATCAGGGATAAAGATCTGGCAAGCACTTCATTTTATGAGAAGAACAAAAAAATACTGCAGCAGCCGCGCGGCGGCGGGTATTGGCTGTGGAAGCCGTATATTATTTTTAAAGCCATGTCCAAGGCGAAGGAAAATGACATGATCATTTATTCCGATTCCGGGATGGAAGTCATCCGGCCATTAGATCCGCTAATCGATATTTGCAAGCGCCAGGGCGGCATCATGCTGTTCAGGGCACATAATCTGCTTAATAAAGCATGGACGAAAAGAGACTGCTTCGCCTTGATGAAATGCGATTCCGAAGACTATTGGAATGCGGAGCAGCTAATGGGTTCTTTTTGCCTATTTATGAATAACCAGAAAAACAAAGCGTTTGTAAAGGAGTGGCTGACTTACTGCCTCGATGAACGCATTCTGACTGACATTGCGAATCAATGCGGATTAAACAATTTTCCGGAATTCAAGGATCATCGCCACGATCAATCCGTATTGTCGCTGTTAGCAGTCAAACACAAGATCGAGGTCTATCGAGCTCCTTGTCAGCATGGGGACCGTTACAAAATACAAAAATTCCGCCATGCCGGTGAATGCTCTTCTTATGCCGCCAAGCCCTATAAGAACTCCCCGTACGGTACATTGCTGAATCATCATCGGAAAAAGGATTAAGCAAATTTGGTTTCATGGCAGGAGGTTACCATGAGTAAAGTTGCATTAATAACTGGAATTACCGGACAAGACGGAGCCTATCTGGCCGAATTTTTACTGAACAAAGGATATACGGTGCATGGCTTGAAACGCAGAAGCTCTCTATTTAATACGGAACGGATCGATCACTTATATGAGGATCCTCATGAGCTGAACGGCCGTTTTTTTCTGCATTACGGGGATATGAACGATGCTGCCAACCTGATCCGGGTGATAGATAAGGTCCGCCCGGATGAGATCTATAATTTGGCGGCAATGAGCCATGTGCATATCAGCTTTGAAATGCCTGAATATACAGCTAATGTGGACGGACTTGGGACGCTTAGAATATTGGAAGGCATCAGGATTCTCGGCCTGATCGAGAGAACGAAAGTTTACCAAGCTTCTACATCCGAGCTGTACGGTCTGGTTCAGGAGTCGCCGCAAACGGAGAACACTCCTTTTTATCCGCGGAGCCCGTATGCAGTGGCTAAGCTTTATGCCTATTGGATTACGGTCAATTATCGCGAGGCCTACGGCATGTTTGCATGCAACGGCATTTTGTTTAACCATGAAAGCCCCATTCGCGGCGAGACGTTTGTCACCCGGAAAATTACGCGCGCAGTATCTAGAATCGCTTTAGGGATGCAGGACAAACTGTATTTGGGCAATTTGAACACGAAGCGGGATTGGGGGCATGCCGGCGACTATGTGGAAGCGATGTGGCTCATCCTCCAACAGGCAGAGCCGGAAGATTTCGTGATTGCGACAGGAATCTCTACAGAGGTCAGAGAGTTTGTCCGATTGGCGTTTGCGCATGTAGGCATGGAATTGGCCTTTAACGGAGAGGGAGAAGAAGAGAGAGGATATGTGAAGGCCTGCCATCATCCGGATTATCAGTTGGAGATCGGCAGGGAGGTTGTCGCCGTGGACCGCAGATATTTTCGTCCCTCAGAAGTCGATTTCTTACTTGGCAACCCGCAGAAGGCCAAGCAGAAGCTGGGCTGGAGCCCGAAATATGATCTGCAAGGGCTGGTAAAGGAAATGATGGAAAGCGATCTTATCATTGTTTCAGGTTTTTCGGTCGGATGACGTGCTCCTGTTTCGTTTGTACCATGCAATAGTCTTCTGTAAGCCTTCCTCCAAAGTGGTCCTTGATTCAAATCCGAATAATAACTTTGATTTGGATACATCCAAGCAGCGGCGCGGCTGTCCGTCAGGTTTACTAGGATCCCATACGATCTTGCCGGTGAAGCCAACCTGCCCGGCAATGGTCTCCGCTAACGCGCGAATGGAAATCTCCACTCCTGTTCCAATATTTACCGGATCCCCGCCGTCATATTTTTCTGCAGCCAGCGCAATGGCCTCCGCCGCATCCTCCACGAATAGAAATTCCCTTGTCGCTTTGCCCGAGCCCCAGGCATGGATTTCGTCCCGGTTCTGCTCTTTTGCCTCCAAACATTTCCGGATCAGCGCAGGGATGACGTGTGAGCTTTCCAGATCGAAATTATCCCGCGGTCCGTACAGGTTAACCGGGAGCAGGTAAATCGAATTAAGGCCGTATTGTTCACGGTAGGCCTGGGACTGGACAAGCAACATTTTCTTGGCGAGTCCGTAAGGGGCGTTGGTTTCTTCCGGATAGCCGTCCCATAACGCTTCCTCTTTTAAAGGCAGTACTCCATGCTTAGGGTAGGAACAGATCGTTCCGCAGATGACGACCTTCTCCACATGCGCTAAACGTGCGGCTTCCAACAGATGGATCCCCATTGCTGCATTGTCATAGAAAAAGGCGCCCGGATTTTTCAGGTTGGCTTCGATGCCGCCTACGGATGCGGCAAGATGAATGATAATGTCAGGTTTCGCCGTCTTTACCAGCGGGAAGGCAACGGATGGATCGCGAAGATCGTAGACGTGACTGCGCGGGACGATAAGCTCAGCGCATCTTCTTTTCCTGCATTGCTCCACAACATGGGAACCAAGGAAGCCCGAACCTCCCGTGACCATGATTCTTTTTCCTTTCATGCACTCAACCCCCATTCCTACCTTACTTAGTATGCGGGGTTGCGCGCTTAGGTGTGCACCATTTGAACATTTTGAGCAAAACACATCCAACAGTTCTAAAAAAGTGTTGATTGTATCCTATTATGTAAGATATATGTTATATTATTACTGATATTCATTAGGACACTCGGAGAATGTGTCAATTAAATTTACATATACGGAAGAAAAAGCGCAGTTTTATGAAGATATTAGTTTACAAATTGGAAATTCCACTTTATATTAAATAGTATAACTAACAAATGATATAATCTCGTTTTTACAAATGTTCAATCCGAAAAAGAAGTTAGACAAATTTGTTCAAGGGGGTGCCTGGGGGCGGGGGTTATTCATTCACTCGGTCGGTTGGGCTTGCAGGAACGGTGCTTAGTGCAGATAAAAATACGGTTACAGGGAGCAGATACCTATGAGAAAAAGCTGGTTTACATTGGCGGTTCTGATTATGACGGTAACATTGATCGTCGGCTGCGGCAGCAACAACGGCAACAATGCAGGCACGAATACAGGATCGAATACAAATGCAAATACGAATGCCGGAGCGAATGAAGGCGCTAATGAGGGAAGTGCCGAGGCACCAATCTTTAAAGTCGGCATGGTAACGGATGCGGGAACGATTGATGATAAATCGTTCAACCAGGGCACATGGGAAGGTGTTGTGCAGGCAACGGAAGAGTTCGGGATCGAGCATAAATATTTAAAACCGGCCGGAACGACTGAGGCTGATTATATGAAAGAGATCGGCAATCTTTACGATGCAGGCTTTAAATTGATCATCGCGCCTGGCTTCAAGTTTGAAACGGCGATTTTCCAAGCCCAAGACAAATACCCGGATGCGAAATTCGTCATTCTTGACGGCGCTCCTCATGCCGGCGATTTTGCCCCGGTCGTGAAGGAAAACACAGTATCGATCTTCTTTGCGGAGCATGAGTCCGGTTTCCTTGCAGGAGTCGCAACTGCGCTTCAATTGAAAGAAGGCGAAGCGGGCTTTATCGGCGGCATGGAGATTCCAGCTGTACAAAAGTTCAACTGGGGCTTCCAGCAAGGCCTTAAATACGCGAATGAAAATTTAAGCACGAACATTACGATTAAACCGGAAAATGTGATCTACCAAGGCAGCTTTGATAACGTTGCGGCAGGCAGCCAGCTTGCAGCTCAAATGTATGACAGCGGAGTGGATGTCGTGTTTGCAGCGGCAGGCGGCGTAGGAGTGGGTGCGATTACCGAAGCGAAAAACCGCGCAACAAAGGGTGAGAATGTATGGATCGTCGGCGTAGACGTCGACCAGTATGCGGACGGCGTCTATGATGGCGAAAAATCGATCATCCTCACCTCCGCAATGAAGAAGATCGATCAGGCCGCGTATGATATGGTTAAAGCGGAGAAGGACGGCGCATTCCCGGGCGGAGAGACGCTGACGCTTGATTCCAAGAACAACGGCGTAGGCATTCCGGAAGAAAATCCGAATCTGAGTGCGGAAACAGTTGCTGCAGTCGGCGAGATTTTCACGAAGATTCAATCCGGTGAAATTGCGGTGGCCGCTGTACAAGGAGATTTAATCAAGTAATCGAATCATGTCATTATTAACGTTTAGAAACGATAAGAGACGGGGCCTTCCGTCTCTTTTTGGTACCAATGATCATCTTGCCAAAGGAGCCGTATTCGATGGATTATGTAGTGGAAATGCTCAACATTCGAAAAGAATTTCCGGGGGTTGTGGCCAACGATGATATTACGCTTCGGTTGAAAAAGGGAGAAATTCATGCGCTGCTCGGTGAGAACGGGGCCGGCAAATCAACGCTTATGAGTATATTGTTCGGCATGTATCAGGCGGATCGCGGCACGATAAAGGTACACGGCAAAGAAACCCGGATTTCCAACCCGAATGTTGCGGGCAAGCTGGGAATTGGAATGGTCCATCAGCATTTTAAGCTGGTTGCGAATTTTACGGTTACCGAGAACATCATGCTTGGTAACGAAATCCGGAAAGGCCTCGTGCTTGATATCAAAACGGCCGCCAGAAGAATCACCGAACTCTCCAAGCGTTACGGATTGAATGTGGATCCCCATGCCAAAATCGAAGATATTTCCGTCGGGATGCAGCAAAGGGTGGAAATTCTTAAGATGCTCTACCGTAATGCGGAAGTGTTAATATTTGACGAGCCTACAGCCGTACTGACGCCTCAGGAGATCGAGGAGCTGGGGAAGATTATGAAAAGTCTAATCGCTGAGGGCAAGTCCATTATTCTTATTACGCACAAGCTCAAGGAAATTAAAGCCGTCGCCGATAGATGTACGGTGATTCGCCGGGGGAAGACAATCGGAACGGTCGAGGTCGCGACGACAAGCGAGCAGACGATGGCCGAAATGATGGTAGGCCGAAATGTATCGTTTCAGGTGAGCAAGAAGCCAAGCAGCCTGGGCGAAGTTGTGTTGAAATTAGAAAACGTTTCCGTTAAAAACAGCAAAAAAGTACTGGGCCTGAAGCAGTTTTCTCTCGAGGTGCGTGCCGGTGAAATTGTCGGGATCGCCGGGGTTGAGGGGAACGGCCAGACGGAATTGGTAGAAGGCATAACGGGGCTGAGAAAAATTGAAGAAGGCGCCATCTATATGGAAGGGCGGAATGTGGCCGGCCTGAGCATCCGGGACAGGATCCGAAGCGGGATCGGACATATACCGGAGGACCGGCAGAGGCGGGGGTTAGTGCTCGATTATACGCTGGAAGAAAATATGGTTCTGGAAATTTATAAACGTCCTCCTTTCTCCAAAGGCGGCATTTTGAACAAGCGGTCGATTCGGCAATATACGAACGGGATTCTTCAAAGCTTTGATGTGCGATCCGGACAAGGAGCGTTATCGATCACCAGATCCTTATCCGGCGGTAACCAGCAGAAGGCAATCATCGGCCGTGAGATTGAGCTTAATCCTACCTTGCTTATCGCAGTGCAGCCTACCCGCGGTCTTGACGTAGGTTCAATCGAATATATTCATAAGCGGTTAATCGAGCATCGGGATAAAGGGAAAGCGGTCCTGCTGATCTCTCTGGAGCTGGATGAAATTCTAGGGGTATCGGATCGAATTGCCGTTTTGAATAACGGGGAACTCGTAGGTGTTGTCAATGCTGCGGATACGTCGGAAAATGAGATCGGTTTGATGATGGCCGGCTTAGAAAGAGGTGAAGGCGAATGAGAAATATGGTCATATCCTTGCTCGCCGTTGTCTTTGGGCTGTTAGCTGGCGCATTGTTGATGGTGGTCACCGGCCATAATCCGATGGAGGGTTATAAGTACCTGTTCGAAGGCGGATTGAAAAATCCGGAACGGATCGGAAATACGTTGGCTACAGGAACGCCGCTCATATTTACCGGATTGGCGGTAGCTTTTGCTTTTAGAACGGGATTATTCAATATTGGCGCTGCAGGACAAATGCTGTTCGGCGGCTTTTGCGCAACAGCTGTTGGACTTAACCTGGATGCTGCCAGGCCGATTCTGCTGCTCGCTATGGCGATAGCGGGATTTGCGGGCGGCGCGCTGTGGGCGTTCATTCCCGGTCTGCTGAAAGCGAAATTCAATGTGCATGAAGTTGTCTCGACAATCATGATGAACTGGATCGCTTACTGGACGATTTATTATGCGGTCCCGGCTTATTTAAAAGGCGAGTATCTGGAGACGGAATCCAGGGCGCTGCCGCCTGCCGCTTCGCTAAGGGAGGCATTTCTATCCGAGTGGTTTGGCGGCTCGTATGTGAATCTGGGGTTATTTTTGGCCGTGATCGTCGTCATTATCATCGCCTTTATTATCAATAAAACAACGGTCGGATACGAGCTGAAAGCCGTAGGGTTCAACCGCTATGCCGCGGAATATGCCGGAATCGCAGTGAACCGCAGTATTATCCTTTCGATGGTCATATCCGGCGGGCTTGCAGGACTTGGCGGCGTGGCCCAATATGCGGGGAATGCGTCAAATATTCAAATCGGCAGCCTTCCTTCCCAAGGATTTGATGGTATTGCCGTAGCGCTGCTGGGCGCTAATTCGCCTGTGGGCGTATTATTGGCTGCCATATTTTTCGGCCTGTTATATTCGGGCAGAGGATTTATGAACGCGATGACCGATATTCCTCCCGAAATTGCGGATTCGATCATCGCGATCATCATCTATTTCGCGGCGACGAGCATTTTGATGGAACGGTTCGCAAGATGGTTCATGAAACGCAGATTATCGGCCCGGCTGGATGCCGATGGAAGGAAGGGGGAGTAGCGGATGTGGACCCTTATTCAGCAAATATTTCCTTATGCCATCGTGTTCACGATTCCTCTTCTTATTACGGCTTTAGGCGGTTTGTTCAGTGAACGGAGCGGCGTCGTTAATATTGGCTTGGAAGGACTTATGGTCGTTGGATCCTTTATCGGCGCTTTAGTGATTTTCAAATTACAGGCGGCGTGGCCGGGGAATCCGTTTATTCTTTGGATTGGCCTGCTTGCAGCGATGGCAGCCGGGGTGCTGTTCTCCCTCCTGCATGCTTTTGCCAGCATTAACTTGAGCGCCAACCAGGTCATTAGCGGAACGGCGATTAACATGATCGCCGGCGCTTTGACGATATTTCTGGCGAGGAACATTACAGGAAGCGGCAACGTGCGGATTACAAGCGGGTTTTTGCCTTTTGACGTCCCCGTGCTTTCCTCCATTCCCATCATCGGGGATTTGTTGTTTACGAAGACGTATCCGACAACCTGGCTTATTCTGCTGGTCGTATTATTAAGCAGCTTTATGCTGAACAAAACAGCTTTTGGCTTGCGTTTGCGGGCTTGCGGCGAATATCCGCAGGCAGCCGAAGCAGCCGGTGTTAATGTGAGGCGGATGCGTTATATCGGCGTGATGATCTCAGGCGCATTCTCGGCGCTTGGCGGAGCGGTATTCATCGTGACGTTTGCCGGTGAATTTAACGGAACGGTAGCTGGATTAGGTTTTTTGGCCTTGGCAGCGCTCATATTCGGGCAATGGCGTCCTTTCGGCGTACTGGCGGCAACCCTGTTCTTTGGGATTGCCAGCACGCTCGCAAACGTCTCCCAGGTGATTCCGTCGCTTGCAGTCATCCCGCCGTTTATTCTAAAAGTGTTTCCTTATGTGATTACACTCATAGCGCTTGTTCTGTTTTCAAAGTCTTCACAGGCGCCTAAGGCGGCGGGCGAGGCTTTTGATTCAGGCAAGCGATGAAGCCGGGGGCGTACCTGGGCCTGTGTCTAACGGTTGTACGGGGGCCGTTGTCATTCTTTAAAACATTTGCTATAATTTTCGGTGAAAAAATGTGTATTGTTGACAGCACATTTTTTCGCTATTGGAACATCAAGGGAAGAGTTGAGCGTATATGGCTGATGAACGTTCGGATGATAAGCAAGCCAAAATGATTGATGCGGCTAGAATGTACTATGAATTGAACTATAATCAAGAGGAAATTGCCAAGAAAATCGGCGTTTCCCGCCCTACGGTATCCCGGTTTCTACAGCAGGCGAAGGATGAGGGATACGTTCAAATCAAAATCATCGATCCAAAGGAAAACAACGGCCTCCTCGCGCAGCAGATTGAACAACGATTCGGGCTCAAAAAAGCGGTCATCGTCTCCGTGCCGCAGTATGAGGATGCCATTGTGAAGAAGTATTTGGGTGTGGCGACGGGTGACTATTTGTATGAAACCGTGAAAGACGGAGACATTATTGCCATGACATGGGGGACAACGCTGTATCAGGCGGCCCTTAACCTGCGGGACAAACACGTGAAGGACGTCAAGGTGGTACAGCTTAACGGCGGGGTCAGCCATTCGGAGACGAATACGTACGCTTATGAGATTGTTCATTTGTTCGGCAAAGCGTTCCATACGGTGCCTTACTTCATTCCGCTGCCAGCCATCGTTGACCATTCCGTCGTAAAGCATGCAATCGAGTCGGATCGGCATATCCGCAATATTCTGGAGATGGGCAAGCAATCCAATGTTGCCATTGTGACAGTTGGCGCACCGACTGAAGATTCCGTATTAATCAAAGCGAATTATTTTACGGAGTCTGACCTGAAGGTTATCCATGAACGAGGCGTTGGAGATATCTGCTCGCGTTATATTGATGCGGATGGAAACATCATTGCCGATGAATTGAACGGGCGAACGATCGGAATTGATCTTGAAGAGTTGAAACTGAAGGAGCAATCGATTCTCGTAGCCGGGGGGCCCAAGAAGGTTGAAGGGATTTACGGTGCTCTACGCGGGCAGTATGCCAATGTTTTAATTACCGATCAATTTACAGCCAAATATTTGATGGAACGGGATCGTTCATTATAATACAAGCCGGCTATCCACGGAGGGCTGTGCGATGGGAGAGACGAGATTTGAGTTCAGAACATGAAGCTGGAAAAACTGAAGAGCTGTCTGCCTACTTTGATCATACGTTATTGAAGCCGGACAGCAAAGTATCCGATATCGTCCGTTTGTGTGCGGAAGCGCGTAAATACCGGTTCGCGACCGTATGCGTTAATCCTTTCTGGGTGCCTGCGGCGGCAGAGCAGCTGGCTGGCTCTGGCGTAGGCGTGACAACTGTTATCGGGTTTCCGCTCGGGGCGACGAGCACGTTTTCAAAGGTTGCTGAGACGAGGGACGCGATCGCCGGAGGTGCGACTGAGATTGATATGGTTATCAATGTCGGGGCGCTGAAATCGGGAATGTACGGCGATGTAAAGAGTGATATCGAGGCCGTGGTCCGTGCCTGCAGAGGTCGTGCCGTCGTTAAAGTCATCATTGAGACGGGTTATCTCACGGATGATGAGAAAGTGAAGGCGTGCGAGCTTAGTCAATCGGCGGGGGCTGACTTTGTGAAGACGTCGACGGGATTCGGGCCGGGCGGCGCAACGGTTGAAGACATCGCATTAATGCGGCAGACAGTCGGGCCGGAGATGGGAGTTAAAGCCTCAGGAGGCGTGCGGGATGAGGCGGCCGTCCGCAGCTTGATTGCTGCAGGAGCGACCCGGATCGGTGCGAGCTCAAGCGTGGCGATCGTCACCGGAGGCCAAGGAACCGGGTACTGATTTTGGCCGGCAGCCGATAGATAGTGTGTAACTATAATAGAAGAGCCGCGGTTGACAATGTTTTGTCTGCCGCGGCTTTTCTTTGTTCGGAGAGGAAAACATTAAATTTAATGTCAATTTATATTACATAAATAATCAGAATAATGGGGGAGTTGCCCTCCCTTTTTGGACATAATGACCGAACTTTTGGCTGCCTAATTTACCTTTATGTCTAATGTTAGTCTGGGTGCAACAGTGTAACATGTAAGTAAATAAGACATAAATAAATATGAATAAATGATTTAGGTGCAAATATGTCATTAAACATGACATATAGTTAAGGTTGATAAGGAAATATTTTGGGTGATTCGCTTTCATTAGTCTTCAAGAGCAAGTAGTTTTCCGTGTGAAATAAAGGGGGAGTGAAAATGGCTGGGACAGCGATAACAATTCCTGAGATTCAGATGGAGCAGGTTAGCATGCAGTACGATACGGGAGCATCCGACGTATTGGCCGTTCAACAAGTGAGCTTGAAAATTGCCAAAGGAGAGTTTGTTTCCCTTTTGGGCCCTTCGGGCTGCGGCAAGACGACATTGCTTCGCCTGATGGCGGATTTGATTCAACCGACGAGCGGCATGATTAAGATCGCCGGGCAATCCGCCAGAGAAGCCAGGTTGGCGCAAAAGTACGGCATCGTTTTTCAAAATCCTGTCTTATATGATTGGAGAAAGGTCAAGGATAATATCACACTGCCGCTGGAAATGATGGGCGTCCAGAAGGCTCGGCGCAGCAAAAAAGCTGAAGAACTGCTGGAATTGGTCGGTTTGCAGGATTTCGGCAGCCAATACCCTTGGCAGTTAAGCGGGGGGATGCAGCAGCGGGTAGCGATTGCCCGGGCGCTGTCGATGGAACCGGAAATATTGCTGATGGACGAACCGTTTTCAGCATTGGATGAATTTTCAAGGGAACGATTGAATGAAGAGCTGTTATTGATCTGGAGCAAGGTGAAAAACACCGTCGTATTTGTTACGCACAGTATCCCCGAATCGATCTTTTTGTCTGACCGGGTATTTGTTCTTTCTCCCCACCCCGGAAGATTGTCCTCTGTCGTTGAGATTCCTCTGCCGCGGCCCCGTACCCAGGAAATGAGAAACAGCCCGGAATTTTTTCAGCTTATCGCTGCCATCCGCGATCGATTTGAAGGGGTGTAGCAAATGAAGGGGCAAACCATGTTGTATCGCGGCCGTATGCTGCCGACAATCGTGTGGGGGCTTGGCCTGCTCATCCTTTGGGAAGCTGTTTCCTGGTTGATGCTGCAGGTGCTGCAGGTACCGCTCGCCCAATCCAAGCTGCCTTATATTCATAAGGTCTTGTACACCTTCGGGCAGTATGGAAGCACCTTATTGATGGAAGGGGGCGTCACCTTTGCCAATGCAGGTCTCGGATTCCTGCTTGGAGCTATTGCCGGGACTTTGATCGCGATTCTGATGAGCATATCGAAATGGGTCGAGCAGCTGACCTTCCCTTATGCGGTTGCTTCCCAGATGATACCGATTCTAGGCCTGGCTCCGATTATTTATGGCATCGTGCGCGATGAGCAATTGGCGCGTGTACTGATCGCAGGGTATATCACGTTTTTTCCCGTTGCGTTGAATATGTTGAGAGGGCTGAGGAGTGCTGAGCCGGCGGCGCTCGAATTAATGTATTCCTATGCGGCCAAGCCATGGCAGATGTATTGGAAATTACGGTTTCCGGCTGCTCTTCCGGGCCTGTTCAGCGGACTCAAAATTGCCGCGCCGCTTGCCGTGACCGGTGCTATTCTGGTGGAGCTTATGGGGGCCCGGCAAGGAATCGGCGTAATCATGCTGCGCAATCTGTATTACGGACCATCCCATAATTACATGTTTTGGTCCACCGTATTTATCGGCGCAATGCTCGGAGTGGCCAGTTATTTGGCCATCAATCTGATGGAGCGGATTGCGGCGCCATGGCAGCCGGAATTTCGTGTCAAAGGGGGCGGCAGGTAATGGAGGGGAATACGGCCGTGGAACGCCGCTTGATGATTCGTTCAGGTGAGGGGAAGCGAAGGAAGGGGGATACGGGGAGCCGGATTTGGCTTCCGATTGTTGTCGGCCTGCTGATGCTTGGACTATGGCAAATGCAGGTGTTTCATTTTTTGTTCGATTTGAAAACCTACCAGCTCCCGCTGCCGCTGGCGATCCTTGAGGCGATGGCGAATAATCTCGATCTCCTCCTGTCCTACGCTGGTTACACACTAACCCAGGCTATTCTCGGTATGCTGGCAGGTTCAGCGGCTGGGTTTATCGTCGCATTGGGTGCAACGGCTTGGCCGAAATGGGGAGCAGGCAGCGTAATTATCGTCGCTTCATTAAACGCGGTTCCAATCGTCGCTTTGGCTCCTATTATGAATTTGTGGTTTGGCGACGGCATCGGGTCGAGAATTGCCATCGTAGCGGTCACGACGATGGCGGCGATGGCTGTCAACGCCCACAAGGGAATGAATATGATCAGTCCGTTGGCCTTGGATCTGATGCACGCTTATGCGGCGAAGAAGCACGAGGTGCTCCTGTATTTACGAATTCCGAGAAGTCTGCCCTATGTGTTCACCGCGCTAAAAATCAATACAACTGCCAGCATGATCGGAGCGATCGTGGGCGAGTTTTTCTTCTCTTCCAGAGGCCTCGGGTACTTGCTGTCCAATTCGATTAAAGTGGCGAAAATGCCGCTTGGCTGGTCCTGCATTATCGTTGCCGCTGTCGCGGGCGTCCTTTTTTACTTAATTGTAGAAAGGCTTGAAAAAGTATTTATCAGGTGGCACCCCTCCCAGAGAAGCTGATCGGGGATAAATGGTATCTACACAGCCGGCTGAAGCGGGGGACAGAGAGAAGCCGCCCGGTCGAACCTATATAGCAATTGCGATAATGTCCATGCTGTGCATTGCTTTACCACATTGTCGGAAGAGGGAGAGATGATCGATGAAAGAGAACAAATGGAAATGCCGCAGAGCCCTATTGATCGCTGTTATTATGCTGTTTGTTTCGGTTGCTGCCGCATGTGGAAACGGAAATGAACCTGCAGAATCGGAGAATGAGACACCAGGAACGGAAGCGGAGGCGGAAACGGCACCGGTGCCCGTTAAGCTTCAGTTGAAGTGGGTGCCGCAAGCGCAGTTCGCCGGTTACTTTGTCGCGCTGGATAAAGGCTATTATGAAGAGGAGGGGCTGGCAGTCGAAATTTTGCCGGGCGGGCCGGATATTGTTCCGGAGCAGCAGGTCGCAAATGGAGTGGCACAGATCGGGGTTGATTGGGTAGCCAGTCTGTTGGCGCATCAGGAGCAGGGCTTGCCGCTTGTGGAAATCGCCCAAATCTATCAGGAGAGCGGATTGGTGCTGGTCTCCAAGAAGGAGGCGGGAATCAACACGCCGGCTGACCTGGCAGGCAAAAAGGTAGGCAACTGGATGGGCGGTAATGAATTTGAGATTTTGGCGCTGTTTGACAAGTATACGCTCGATCCGAATAAGGATCTGGAATTTGTAAAGCAAGGGTTTACGATGGACCAATTTCTCGCCGGCGAGTTGGATGCCGCATCGGCAATGACCTACAACGAGTATCAGGTCGTGCTCGGTCAAGGGGTGCCGGAGAGCGATTTATCGGTCATTGATATGAATGATGAAGGCGTGGCCATGCTGGAGGATAATCTGTTTGCCAATAAAGAATGGCTCGAGGACAACAAAGAGACGGCTGCCAAGTTTGTCAGGGCATCACTCAAGGGCTGGAAGGATGCGATCGATGATCCGGAAGCGGCTGTAGACAGTGTCATGAAAGAAACGGAGGAAGGCAGCACATCAAGAGAGCATCAGTTAAAAATGATGGAGGAAGTGGCAAAGCTGGTTCTTCCCGAAGGCTTTGACATCACCAAAATGGGAGTTATCGACCATGAGAAATTCAAGCAAAC
Source organism: Paenibacillus abyssi (assembly GCF_014640295.1). Lineage (GTDB taxonomy): Bacteria > Bacillota > Bacilli > Paenibacillales > Paenibacillaceae > Paenibacillus_D > Paenibacillus_D abyssi. The sequence goes on from NZ_BMGR01000003.1 coordinate 93,718, forward strand.
GGCGGACATCGCCCTTCAGTTCGGCGTTATCGAGAATCCGGCCAACCTGGAAGAAGCCTATACGAATGAAATTATAGAGATGGCAATAGAATAAGGAAATGGCAGGAGGCCTGCGAGAATGGATACGATAAGAATCGGCCTGATTCAAGCGCGTCATGATGTACATGGCGAAGAGTCTGTGGAGGTGCACAAAGCTGCAGCGATAGAAAAGCATTTGATGCTTTTGCGGGAAGCGAAACAGCAGGGCGCCCAAATCGTATCTCTGCAGGAAATTTTCTACGGTCCCTACTTTTGCGCGGAGCAGAAGGTGAAATGGTATGATGCGGCGGAGGAGATCCCGGATGGACCGACGACCAGGCTGTTTCAATCGGCTGCCAAGGAGCTTGGTCTTGTCATCGTTCTGCCGATCTATGAACGCGAAGGCATTGCGACTTATTATAATACAGCGGCTGTGATCGATGCCGACGGGACCTATCTCGGCAAGTACAGGAAGCATCATATTCCACATGTCGGAGCGGGAGAAGGCGGCTGCGGATTTTGGGAGAAGTATTACTTTAAACCAGGAGATCTGGGATACCCGGTATTTGATACGGCATTTGCCAAGGTGGGCGTCTATATTTGTTACGACCGTCATTTTCCGGAAGGGGCGAGAATGCTTGGCCTTGGCGGGGCGGAAATTGTGTTTAACCCGTCTGCAACGGTCTCGGGTACATCCGAATATTTATGGAAGCTGGAGCAGCCTGCCCATGCCGTAGCGAACGGTTATTATGTGGCCGCTATTAACCGTGTCGGCGTTGAAGGCCCATGGAATATGGGAGAGTTCTACGGCCAATCGTATTTGGTCGATCCGCGTGGAAGCTTTGTTGCGATGGGCAGCAGGGATCGGGATGAAGTGGTAATCGGAGACTTGAACAAATCGCTGATCCGCGAAGTGCGTGAAAGCTGGCAGTTTTACCGTGACCGCCGTCCAGAGACTTATCAAGGTCTGGCCCTGTTATAACGGCAAGAAGAAAGATTGAAATGGAGCTGTTCCAACTAAGGAGGCTCCTTTCTTTTTCCGGAAAACCACGTCATGGCGGTCTAATAATTGTTAACGGTGAGGAGCTGACTGTATGTTGGATATCGATAACACTAGCGATACGATAGCGGATAAAGACCGGAAATTTCTATGGCATAATATGCTTCCTTATAATGGCAACCAACCGCCGATGGTTGTCACGGAAGGGAAAGGGGCGTGGATCACGGATCTTCAAGGCAACCGCTACTTGGATGCAATGTCCGGTCTATGGTGTGTCAATGTAGGCTATGGAAGAGCGGAATTGGCGGAGGCAGCTTATGAGCAGATGCTCATGATGCCGTATTATCCTCTGACGCAAAGCCATCTGCCGGCTGTCCGGCTGGCAGAGAAATTAAATGAATGGCTGGAAGGGGAGTATGTTATCTTCTTCTCGAACAGCGGCTCGGAGGCGAATGAGGCTGCCTTTAAAATTGCAAGGCAATATCATCAGCAGACCGGCGGGCATAACCGTTATAAATTCATCGCCCGGTACCGCGCTTATCATGGGGGCTCCATGGGTGCACTGTCTGCAACAGGCCAAGCGCAGCGGAAATACAAATATGAACCGCTCGGAGGCGGATTTCTTCACGTCCATCCACCGGACAGCTATCGCCGCCCTGCCGGCCAATCGCAGATGGATTTTAACCTGCAATGTGCGCAAGCGATCGAGGATATGATCGTTTGGGAAGGAGAGGAAACGATCGCGGGGGTCATTCTGGAGCCGGTTATTACGGGTGGGGGCGTTATCGTCCCGGAGGCGGCCTATTTGGATCGCGTACAGGAAATCTGCCGCAAGTACGGGGTGCTGCTCATCGTGGATGAAGTGATCTGCGGGTTCGGCCGTTCCGGCAAAAAGTTCGGGCATCTGAACTTTAACATGAAGCCGGATATTGTTACGATGGCGAAGGGGCTGACAAGCGGCTACCTGCCGCTGTCCGCGACAGCCGTACGCAAGGAAATCTATGATGCTTTCAAAGATCCGGCAGCGTACAGCCATTTCCGCCATGTCAATACATTCGGCGGCAATCCGTCGGCATGCGCGGTGGCGTTGAAAAACCTGGAAATTATGGAGCGGGATCATCTTGTTGAACGCTCGCGGCTGCTAGGCCAGCGATTAAGAGAGGAAATGCAGGAGCTGCTGGCGCATCCGCTTGTGGGAGATGTTCGCAGCTTTGGCTTTCTTCTGGGCATCGAGCTGGTACAGGATAAACAGACCAAGGAGCCGGCTCCGCTGGCGACGGTCAATAAGATTATCGGGGAATGCAAAAAGAAGGGGTTAATTATCGGGAAGAACGGAGACACGGTCGCCGGATTTAACAATGTGTTATGTTTTTCTCCGCCTCTCTCTTCCACGGATGAAGATTTACAATTCATTGTCACTACCTTTAAGCAGGTCATGAGCAACCAAGTTCAGGCCAGCGATAACCTGAACTAAGCGTGTCCGGTGAATTTATCAGGGTTCAACAGCTGATAGGCGCGCAAAGCGACCTGAATGGAGATCCGGTTTTCCGGGGACATGAACGATTCGCCAAGCAGCTCTGATATTTTCTCAAGCCGATAGTAGAGAGACTGCCTGACAATATACAGCTTTTGTGCCGCGATTTGCTTTGAGCCGTCGTTGTCCAAATACACCTTAAGCGTCAGCAGCAGCTCGCTGCCCTTGGAATGATCATGGTCGATTAAAGGCCCCAGGTAATCACGGATAAAGGTCTGCAGCGTCTTGCCGTCATTTAAGCTGAACAGCAATCTGAACACCCCGAGCTCCTCATAGAAAAGCAGCGCCCGTTTGGAGCAAGGATATAACGAGAGAGCTTGCACCGCTTCCTGATAGCCGGCATAGGCATCCTTGAGACGGGTGTAGGTTTTGCCCACTCCGATTACCAACTGCAAACCCTTCGGCTTATCAGGGGCATGGATATCAAGAAGGGCAGCCAGCGCTTGCTGCAACCTTGCTTTTGTCTGCACCTTCGATTTCATATCCAGTGCGATGACGGCCAGACGATTGTTCTTTAACGTAATGAGCGGCAGGAAAGAAAACTTCTCAAACGTGGAACGCAGCGTCATAAATAATTGAAGCCGGATCGAATCCCAATCGTTATCGAATACATTCGGGTGGTCATCGTAAAGATTCTCAACCTCAATTAAACAGACTTGGTAATTCAACTCATTCAGCTTTTTGAAGTCGGGGCCGATTAAGGCTGTAATATGCTTCTCGTCATCAAATCGGCTGCTGAGCAGTTCATCCACCCACAGGTTTTCGGAATAAAGCTTTCTCTCTTCCATATAACGTGTCCGAAGCAGCTCCTGCGCAATCGATAGAGAGGCCGAGTCGAGCAGGAGGTAGTCATACTCCCGCGGCTTGTGCCCGCAAACCATCACAATATGTGCCCATGTTTGATCCAATGCGCCTACCGGCTTCAAGACGACCGTTCGTTTTTCGTAATGCCTTAGGATTGGGGAGCTATTTGGTTTGATGCCCTCCAGTTCCTCCCAGAATGGGTCCAATGATTGAAAGAGATGGTTCTGCTCTTGAGCGGGAAGGGTTGGAAAGCAAACGGGTTTCCCTATGATCGGCCGGTATATAATCTGGCACTGCGTGCTTTTGTATAGCAGTTTAAGCACATTCGACGTCCCTTGCGAGGAAAGCGTTAAGCGGTGGAATTCTCTGGACAGACTTTCGAGCTCCTGAAGCATCTTGTGGTGCCGGTTAATAATTAATGAATGCAAATCCTGCGTGATATCGACAAAACGGACGGTACGCGGAAAGAGAATAAGCGGAAACTGATAGCGGTTTGCAAGCTCGATGAGCTCTTCGGAGACGGTATCGAAGTATTGTCCGATTTCGATGCATAGGCAAGTGGCGTTTTGTTTAATTAAATTTTCCAGAAATGTGATGGAGGAAACGGCATCCCAATTGAAACCCAGACCCGTTGTGAGGATCATCTCTTCCCCGTGGATCAGTGTTTCAAAGCTCGTAATCTCTAAAATATGCACCCACCGAATGAATCGGTATAATCCTTCTTCTCCCGCAATCACCTGGGCATGCTGAAAAAGCGGCCTTTGCAGTGCCTCACGAACCGTAAGAACAAGCTCTGAATCCAATGGAATCCCTCGCTTTCAATTGTTCTACATGGTGCTGCCCGCGTAAAAAAAGTCGGATTTGAAATTTGACATAATGTCTAGTGTATCGAAAATCGGGGAGCGATATAGTTTAATCAGGGTTTGTTAGATAATATGACATTTGAGAAAGGGATTTAATAATCATAGAACAATTTTCAGCTTTTATCTATAGTGTTTATGGAAAATTTTCAGAAAATTTTGATTATAATGTTATATTATGTTACATAAAAGAATGCTGCGGAGGAGAAAGAGATGCTGAATTTTACAATTAACGCAAACAGAGTTGAAGAGCGAATCGACCGCCTTGCCGAAATTGGGAAAATCAGTGCCACGGGTGTATGCAGGCTGGCTCTATCCCCTGAGGATCGCCAAGCCGTTAATGTTGTGAAGTTATGGATGGAAGAAGCCGGCATGAAAGCTCGCATCGATGCCTTCGGCAATTTGATTGGCAGGATTGAAGGATTGAACCCGGATGCTCCTTCCATTATGATCGGCTCTCATATTGATACGCAGCCCTATGCAGGAAGATTCGACGGAATTGTGGGCGTGATCGGAGCGATCGAAGCGGTGCAGACATTCAAAGAGAGAAGCATCGTTCCGTCCGTTCCGATTGAGGTCGCTGCCTTTTGTGATGAAGAAGGCTGCCGGTTCAATAAAGGGCTGTTCGGCGTCCGGGGACTGCTCGGACAATTGGAAGAAGGTGAGCTCGAGCGGACCGACAAGAACGGAATCACGCGCAGACAGGCGCTGCTGGAGTTTGGAGGCGAGCCGGAAGGGTTCGCCGACAGCGAATATCAGCCCGGTCAAGTGGGAACCTTTCTGGAGCTTCACATCGAGCAGGGGCCGGTCCTCGAATCATTGGATTGTCCGGTAGGCATCGTAACCGGCATTTCCGGTCCGTTGTGGTGGACGGTGGATATGTATGGTTTTGCCGGACATGCCGGATCGGTTCCGATGGGACTTCGGAGGGACGCGCTTGTCGGGGCTTCCAAAGTAATTGTCGGGCTGCAGGCGATAGCGTCAAGCCAGCCTGAAGCGCCGACCGTCGGCACGGTGGGCTCGCTCAAGGTGTTTCCGGATTCGAGGAACATCATACCGGAGCATGTGCAATTTACGGTTGATCTGCGTGATATCGATTTGTCGCGTCGCAACAAACTGGAGAAGCAGCTGCGCGGGCTGATCGACCAGGCTGCACAGGAGCATGGGCTGCGCGTAGAGATCAGGGAGGATACCAACAGCGAGCCCCGCTACTGTGCTCCCCGTATTCTGAATACGGTGCGGGAAGCGGCAAAGGAGATGAAGGTGGCAGCACCCGAATTAATGAGCGGCCCGTTTCACGATTCGCTGGCCATGTCCTATTATTGCGATTACGGCATGATCTTTGTCCGCTGCAAGGAGGGAATCAGCCATAATCCACAGGAATATGCCAGCAAAGAAGATATTGCCACGGGTACTGAGCTGCTCTACCAAACACTGTTAAAAATGTGCCAGGAGGGATAACGTTATGGAACATTCACGCGTAATCGGATTACTCTCGCCAGAGCGGCTAACCGCCAATTTTGCCGAGGCGCAGCCGGGTTTGACGAGAAAAGCGGCGATGGAGGAATCGAATCGCTGCCTTTATTGTTATGATGCTCCTTGTATCACAGCGTGCCCAACAGGCATTAACATCCCTTCTTTTATTAAGCGGATCGCTACGGATAACTTGAAAGGCGCTGCGACAACGATCATGGATTCGAATCCGGTGGGCGCAAGCTGTGCTCGGGTATGTCCTACGGAGGAGCTTTGCGAAGGCGCTTGTGTGTTGAATGGGGCATCGAAGCCGATCATGATCGGGATGCTGCAGCGTTATGCGACGGATTGGGCGATCCAGAGCGGGCAGCAGCTATTTGCTCCCGGACCATCGAACGCTAAGAAGGTTGCGGTGATCGGAGGGGGACCTGCAGGTCTGTCGGCTGCGAGAGAGCTTGCCAGAGAGGGTTTCTCCGTTGTGATCTACGAAGCGAAGCCAATGGCCGGCGGTTTGGATACGCATGGCATCGTATCGTTCCGGCTGCCGCAAACCGTCTCGCTCTGGGAGGTGGAGCAGGTGGAGAAGCTTGGCGTTGAAATAAAGACCGGCGTCAAAGTTGGCGTGGACGTGTCAGCGAAGCAGTTAATTGAAGACTATGACGCTGTTGTGCTTGCGGCCGGAATGGGGTATGTCCCTTCCATCGGCTTGGAAGGGGAAGAATTGGCAGGCGTGTATGATGCCATCCAATTGGTCGAACGCACGAAATTGCATGAGCCATCTATTGCTCTGCTTGGGGCCAAGGTTGCGGTGATTGGCGCCGGCAACACGGCTATCGATGCGGCCACTTGCTCCGTAAGGCTTGGAGCTGAACAGGTGAAGATGGTGTACCGGCGCACTAGGGATGAGATGACTGCGTATGATTTCGAATACGAATTCGCTAAGCAGGAGGGTGTTGAATTTAGTTGGCTGACGGCGCCTAAGCGCATTATCGGTGATTCGAATGGCAAAGTGACTCATCTGGAATGTGTGCAGATGCAGTTGTCCGACAAAGCCGGCGCTGACGGAAGAGCGATTCCTATCCCGATTGAAGGCTCCGAATTCCTTATGCCTGTGGACGCTGTCGTATTGGCAATCGGGCAGAAACGGCATGTCGGCCTCATCGAAAGCATCGGCTTGAAACATGATCGCGGAGTGGTCATCATCGACGAGGCGACACGAAGAACGTCCCATCCCAAAGTGTATGCGGCAGGAGATATCGTCTTTGGGTCCGGGAAGGGAGATGCGATGGTCGTATCGGCGGCGGAACAAGGCAAGCAAACCGCCTACGCGATCAGCAGACATTTTGCAGCGACAAGCTCTGAAGCTATTTAATTCGAATCGGGAGGATGGTAGTGATGGCAGATTTGCGTATTAATCTGGCAGGAATCGAGGCGCCTAATCCATTCTGGTTGGCATCCGCACCGCCTACAAATACCGGTTATCAGGTCCAGCGCGCCTTTGAAGCAGGATGGGGGGGAGCGGTCTGGAAGACACTGGGCGACCCGATCATTAACACTTCTTCACGGTTTGCCGCCGTCCATTTTAATGGCCAGCGGGTGGCCGGCTTCAATAACATCGAGCTCATTACCGATCGGCCGCTTGAAGTCAATCTGAAGGAGATCTACGAAACGAAAAAGAAGTTTCCAAAGCATGCGCTTGTCGTTTCCTTGATGGTTGAACCCAAAAGAGAGAAGTGGCATGAAATCGTCAAAAGGGTAGAGGCCATCGGTGTTGACGGGCTGGAGCTGAACTTCGGCTGCCCTCACGGCATGGCGGAGCGGGGCATGGGTGCGGCCTCCGGGCAGCAGCCGGATCTGGTGGAAATGCAGACGATGTGGGTGAAGGAGGTTGCACAGACACCTGTCATCGTAAAGCTAACGCCCAATATTACGGACATTACCGTGGTAGCGCGCCATGCCGTCAGCGGCGGAGCCGATGCGATCAGCCTGATCAACACAATCAATAGTCTTGCGGGTGTCGATATCCATTCCTGGAATACGATTCCCCATGTCGGCGGAAAAGGCTCGCATGGGGGCTATTGCGGGCCTGCAGTAAAACCGATCGCTTTGAATATGGTAGCGGAATGCGCCAGGGACATGCATGTCGGTGTCCCGATCTCGGGAATCGGAGGCATCTCGAACTGGCAGGACGCGGTGGAGTTTATGCTGATGGGCGCGGCAGGCGTGCAGATCTGTACTGCGGCGATGCATCACGGGTTTCGCATTGTGGAAGAGATGATCGACGGGTTGAACAATTATCTGGATGACAAAGGGATCTCATCGGTGAGGGATATCGTCGGCAAGTCGGTGGAGCGGTATTCGAATTGGGGGGATCTGGACCTTAACTATAGAGTTGTAGCAAGAATCGATCAAGAGACGTGCATCAACTGTAACAAATGCCATATCGCCTGCGAGGACACCTCGCATCAATGCATCGATATGCTGACAAACGCCGATGGGAAGCAGGTTCTGGAGGTGCGTGAAGAAGACTGCGTCGGCTGTAATCTCTGTTCAATCGTATGTCCGGTGGACGGCGCGATCGAAATGGTCGAACTGCCGGGTATTCAACCGCCGATGACATGGAATGATCGACAGCGCGCGATCGAGAAATTAAATGCGGCATCTTCTGAAATGGAGGTTGTATAAGCGATGAAGAAGATTATCAAGAATGGAACGATTGTCACCGCGACGGATACGTACTTTGGCGATATCTTAATCGATGACGGTATCATTGTGATGATCGGCGTTGATCTTGAAGCAGAAGGCGCCGAGATCGTTGATGCTGCAGGCTGTTATATCTTCCCGGGGGGTATCGACCCCCATACGCATCTGGATATGCCGTTCGGCGGGACCGTAACGAAAGATGACTTTGAGAGCGGCACGATTGCTGCCGCATTCGGCGGAACGACGACCGTCATCGATTTCTGCCTGACGTCGAAGGGTGCGCCGCTCGCGAAAGCGGTGGAAACCTGGCATGCGAAATCGAGGGGGAAATCCGTTATTGATTACAGCTTCCACTTAATGATCGCTGAAGTGAGCGATGACGTGCTGTTTGAGCTTCCGCAAATTATTGAGGAAGAAGGGATTACCTCTCTTAAAGTGTTTATGGCGTATAAAAATGTCTTTCAAGCAGACGATGGAACGTTGTTCAAGACGCTGCTGCTGGCCAAGGAGCAGGGCGCACTTGTAATGGTGCACGCGGAGAACGGCGATGTGATCGATTTTCTGATCGCGAAGGCGCTGGAGGAAGGGAAGATTGAGCCGATCTATCATGCGCTGACGCGTCCGCCGGTGCTGGAGGGAGAAGCTACCGGCCGTGCCGCCGATTTGACGGAGCTTGCCGATTCGCAGTTATATGTTGTGCATGTCACATGTGCCGAAGCGGTATGGAAGATAACGGAAGCGCGTAAGAAGGGGCTGCGCGTATATGGTGAGACCTGTCCGCAATATTTGATGCTGGACCAATCCTACCTTGAGAAGCCGAATTTTGAAGGCGCGAAATACGTCTGGTCACCGCCCTTGCGGGAAAAGTGGAACCAGGATGTATTATGGGATGCGCTGAGGAACGGCCAGCTTCAAACGATCGGCTCCGACCAATGCTCCTTTGATTTTAAAGGGCAGAAGGACTTAGGGCTCGGCGACTTTTCAAAAATACCGAACGGAGGCCCGATGATTGAGGACCGGTTCAGTGTTTTGTATTCGGAAGGGGTTCGCAAGGGACGGATCTCGCTGCACAAGTTCGTGGACATTGTATCAACGGCCAGCGCCAAGCTGTTCGGGCTGTTCCCGCAGAAAGGCACAATCGCGATCGGCAGCGACGCCGATATTGTCATCTTCGACCCGACGGCGGAACGGACGATAAGTGCGGAAACCCACCATATGAATGTCGACTACAACGCCTTTGAAGGCTTGGAAATAACAGGGGAGCCGGTCTCCGTTTTAGTCCGGGGCGAATTCGTCATTCGCAATAAGCAGTTCGTCGGCAAACCGGGCACCGGGCAATACCTGCACCGCAAACGGTTCAACCAAATGGAGAAGCTGCCCATCAAGGAGAAAACAATTGGAGGGTATACTAATGTCGGCTTATGAGGAGTTTTGGGAGGAGAAGCAGGAGATCGACGCTTTGATGGAAAAAGGATTTACGATTGTCGGCGTTGCGGAAATCATGGATGGGATGGATGTACGCTTCGCGAGGGAGGCTTCGGAGCCTAACCAAACGGGTCTTCGTCTGTTAAGTGCGGATGCGAGAAAATATATCGTGGGTTTGATCATCGAGAAGCAAAGAAAAGCGCTGTGAAGATGGCAAGTGTTCATTGCGATTTGAAGCCATTCACTTGACAACCCTATGTAGATTGTTAAAAGCCTCGTCATCTGGGTAATGATGAGTAGGGGGTGTTTCCAATGGATTGGTATCTCGTTATGCCGATTGCAGTTGTCATTATTGGATCATTTTATTCCTATTCCCGTGAGAAGCTGCGATAAACAGACAATAACATTCAATCTGAGAAGCTTTGTTATGAAAATGCCGATGAAAGCTGTGAATAAGAGAAGCTGACAAGCGGTGGGCTATTCATCTTAAAAAGTGATAATGGTGTAGGGGATTCCGAATAGGAACCTCTACACCATTTGCTTTTCCTCAGGCGAATAGGAAGGAATAATCTCTACAATCATAAACTTCTTTAATATTCTAAGTAAGCAGTAAACATCGTCGGGTACGACCAGGCAGAAAAATAAGTTATATTAAAATGAAAACGATTACAAAATGATCATTGATGAATACAAATGATTGAAATACATTGGTGAAACATAAAGTCTTGGAATAAAAAACAGGGGGCAATGGAGATGTCGGAGAAATGGGGCGCTTTTTATACGGGACAATACCGCAACGTGTTTTTGGAGTGCGGGTACGGGGAAGCTGAGATTGAGGCCAGATTACAGCACACGTGGAATGCGCTTTTCGATGGTGATGAAAATACACGAATATATTACGAGGCTGACGGCGGCAAAGGATATATCCTCGATACCGGCAGTTTGGACGTGCGGACCGAGGGCATGTCTTACGGGATGATGATGGCGGTGCAAATGGACCGCAAGGATGTATTCGACCGTTTGTGGAAATGGACGATGGACCATATGTTCATGACGGACGGCCTTCATGCAGGCTATTTTGCCTGGTCCTGCAGCCCGGATGGAACGCGGAATGCGAATGGTCCGGCCCCGGATGGCGAAGAGTTCTTTGCGATGGCGCTGTTGTTCGCTTCCCATCGGTGGCAGGAGGGACCTCCGCCTTATGATTACGGCAAGCAGGCCCGCGATTTGCTGCGGACGTGTATCCATAAAGGAGAGAACGGCGAGGGATATCCGATGTGGAATCCGGACAATAAGCTGATTAAGTTTATTCCGGACTGCGAATATTCCGATCCCTCGTATCACCTGCCGCATTTCTATGAGCTGTTTGCACTGTACGCCTATGAGGAGGATCGGGCGTTCTGGAAGCAGGCGGCGGCGGCCAGCCGGGATTATTTGAAAATTTCCTGCCATCCGGAAACAGGATTAGCGCCGGAATATGCCCATTATGACGGAACGCCGAACAATGACCGGGGTTACGGACACTTCTTCAGCGACTCGTATCGTGTGGCTTGCAATGTGGGCATGGATTGGGAATGGTTCCGGGGGGATACATGGGAAATTGAAGAGGCAAATAAGCTTCAAGCATTCTTCGCGGACAAACAGCCGGGTGATTATCGCCGGTATACGATTTCCGGTGAACCATTCGAGGAGAAATCGCTTCATCCCGTCGGTTTGATTGCGACGAACGCCATGGCCTCTTTAGCCGCCGACGGTCCGCATGCGCGTGCTAATGTAGAGCTATTCTGGAATACACCGGTTCGGACCGGTGTTCGAAGGTACTACGACAACTGTCTCTATATGTTTGCGATGCTGGCGCTTAGCGGCAAATACCGCATATGGCTACCGAAGCGAAAAGACTAGCTTAGCATCAGGTTTCCTGTTATGTGGTAATAGAAAGCAAATGGCTCACAGGGACTTACACTTGTGGCGCCATTTGCTTTCTTTGATCAACAGCGGCGCTTAAGAACATTCGAATGCACGGTTCTCTGTAAACGAATACGTCTCCCGTAAGGTGGCTTCTCCATATTCGGCACATTATTTCTCTGTGAAAAAACTGTTTATCCGTTTTATATGCTTTATAATAAATAGTTGTGAACAAGGAGGCCTGCTCATGCACAAAGTGCTTTTAGTCGATGACGAGTTATTCGTAAGAAAAGGCTTGATGAATTTAATTGACTGGAAATCGCTAGGTTATGAGATATGCGGCGAAGCGGAGAGTGGTCAGGAGGCGCTGGATATTATGGAACAGGTCAGCCCGGATCTGGTCATTACGGATATCCGTATGCCGGTGTTGGACGGTCTTGACCTGATCCGTACCGTTACGACGGAATGGCGCAAGGTTCCTGTATTTATTATTATAAGCGGCTATCATGATTTTAAATATGCACAGCAAGCGCTTCGTTATAATGTACACGATTACCTTCTCAAGCCGATTGATGAGGTAGAGCTTGAGAATACATTGAAGAAGCTGGTTGGAACGATCAGCGCCAAAAAGCTGACGGGTCTCACCGGGAACAAGCTTGCTGCGGGTTCGGTGCTGGAGAGCCTCATCAAAGGAGATTTCCGCGAGGAGGATGCAGGGCAGTATGCCGCCGCCCTTCATATGGAGGAGGAATCCCGGTATGCCTACGTACTGGCGGAGATCCACCCGAAGGGTATGGACGGGGCGCAGACCGATTGGTCGGTGAAGGAAGTAGCGGCAGCGTTGCAGGAAATCGTTGATCGCACAGACTGCGAGATTCCAAGCTATGAGCATGATCCGGGCTTATATGGCTTGCTGCTTGATACGAAGCGGTTAGCTAAAGGGGACAGTAAGTTGGAAGCGATTTACCGATCGGTGCATGCCGCGCTCTCAAGAGCGAAAGACGCTCCCGTCACGCTTTATGTAGGGAAGACAGTGGAGCTGCTGCACGATGTGAAGGAATCATACCGGAGTGCGAGTAAAGCGCTTTCCTACAAATATGCCGAGGATGGAGCGGCGGTGATTGATATCGGCCGCATGCAGGAAACGCCATTGTATTATTTCGATATTGAACCGGCTATGTATACAAAGCTTTTTGAGCATATTGAAGAAAATGATAAAGAGGCCTATTTGTCCGTGATCGATAATTTGTTTGCGGAATTCAAGGAAAAACGGTTTGCCTCGAATGCGGTATCGAACACGATAACGCGCTGCGTGATCGGCGTCATCAAAATTATCCGGGATATGGAAAGCGACGAGAAAGGGCTTGAGTCGCTCCCCGGTATAATGGAGTGGCAGAATCGCCACGTCCGTCTGCAGGAGCTGAAGCAGCTGTTTACCCATTTTATATATGAAGCCTCTGCGTATATCGCCGAGCTGCGCCGGGAGCAGTCCAAAGGCGGTATCGAGAAAATCAAGAAATATATTGAAACCAACTACAATGAAAACATCAGCCTCAAGAGCATCGCCGCCAAATTTTTCATGAATCCGGTTTACTTAGGTCAGCTGTTCCGTAAAACCTACGGCGTGTATTTCAATGACTTTCTGCTTGGTTTACGCGTACAGGAGGCCAAGAAGCTTCTGCGCGTTACCGATTTGCGCATGTATGAAGTCGCCGAGCGGGTAGGCTTTCAAAGCGCCGATTATTTTGTCACCCAATTCGAGAAGCTGGAGAAATTGACCCCGACGGAATACCGGAACAAGCTGATCAACAAACTGTGAACAGGTGGCTGATTTATGAATAGGCTTCATTTCAACAACGTCAAGCTGCGGGACAAGCTGCTTTTGATGTATATCCTTTGCGTGCTCATCCCGATCGTGGCGACCAACGTGATCTTCTATCATGTGACGACCACGAACATACGAAACCAGAAAATACGGGATGCGACCTTCGCAATTGAGAAAACCAACAACGAGTTTCAGTCGATCATAGACGAAGCGGTAGGGATTTCGTATCAATTTTATTTTGACCCGGTGTTCAATGAATTGTTGAACCGCGATTATCCGGATGCCATCAGTTATATTGAAGCGTACGACTCTCTTTTGAAGGGTACCTTTTACCTTTACACGCAAACGTACCTGAATGTGTACACGGATAATCCCGGCATTCTTACATCGGGCAATATCGAACGGATAACCGATGATATCAAGGACTCGGCATGGTTCCAAACCCTGCAGACGGCAAACGCTTCTTATCCGCTGCTTGTATTCGACGAGGGCGGACTCAGTTTGCTGCTGCGGCTGGATAATAACCGGAGTGCGCAATATTTGAATCTAATTAAAATTGATCTGAACCGAACGGCGATCAGGCAAGTCATTCAAAATTCAGCCTTTGACGGCAACCTGTATATCTTAAGTCCCGAAGGGATGATTACCTTTAGTAACGATCCGACCATTGATTGGATGAGCGGCCGTACAACGATTCAATCCATACCGGTGACAGCGCAAACAATCCAATTTCCGACTCCGTTATCCAATGCCAACTATTTGCAGGGGTGGAGCGTATACGGGACAATGGATGAAAAGGTTGCATTCGAGGAAGTGCGCAAATCAAGAGCATTTGTTGTTTACCTGGTTTGTATTAATTTCGTACTGCCGACACTCATCATAGCTTACATCTCCCGTTCGCTGCACAAACGGTTAGTCCGTCTGCTGAAGCATATGAAAAAGGTGAAGAACCAAAATTTTGAACCGGTCCCCATGGGCGAGGATCGGGACGAGATTGGCCAATTGACGACAGAATTCAATCGAATGACCAATCGGATCAAGAGCTTAATCGACGACGTTTATATCGCGGATATCGAGAAGAAGGATTTGGAGCTCCAGCGGCGCCAGGCACAGCTGAATGCGCTCCACAGCCAGATTAATCCTCATTTTCTGTTCAACGCGCTGGAGACGATCCGGATGCGCAGCGTGATTAAAGGAGAAGGAGAAACGGCGAAGATTATTCATAATATGGCCAAAATATTCCGCAGATCCATCTCCTGGGGGAGGGACTGGGTGAGCGTGGGGGATGAATTGGAATTCATCTCGTGTTTCCTGGAGATCCAGAAATACCGCTTCGGGGACAAGCTGGACTATAAGCTGCGGATCGATGAGTCGGTGCGGGAGCTATTAATTCCCAAAATGACTTTCCTGCCTTACGTAGAGAACGCGAGTATTCACGGCATCGAATCTTCTCCGTACAAAGGCTTTATTACGATTGATATTCATCGCTCATCTAATGAGCTTATCTTCATTCTGAAGGATAATGGAATCGGCATGTCCGCAGAAAAGCTGAAGGAAATTATTCATTACCTGCAATCCGACGAAGCCATTGGCGAAAATATCGGCATGAAGAACGCCTACTCCAGGCTCATCATGTATTACAAAGATGCCTTCCGTTTCCATATTGAGAGTGAGCCGGGGGCGGGAACCCGCATTGAAATCCGATTGCCGCTGTATACGGCAGCGGAAGAATAGCTTCAAAAAAGGCACGTTCAATTATCCCGGGCCGCGTGGTTAATGCGTGCCTTTATTTTTGAGATCTGCTTGCAGATGGATCATCTATAGTTTTCAAAGCAGGAACTAAACATTGACGGGTTTTGGCGAAAGCGTTTTCGAATTATACTGAAAGTGCTTACAAAACAACGATATATAGAAAGGGGCAAAAAAGCAAATGAGCAAGAAAAAGCTTTTGACGGTCGCTTTATCCGTGTTTTTGACAGCATCGGCTTTAGCTGGATGCAGCGGCGGCAACAACAATGCACCATCTAACTCTTCAACGAATACGAATGCCGCGGGGGAACAGCAAGAGGATACTTCACCCGTTACTTTCACCTATTTCAACTTCCAGAGCCGGGGCAAGGACGTGATGGCCAATGAAACAACCATCGGCAAAATGCTGGAAGATCAAACCGGCGTAAATTTCAAGCTGGAATATCTGGTCGGCGACCCGGATACAAAATCGGGCGTTATGATTGCCAGCGGTGATTATCCGGATGTGATCGCACCGGAAGCTGAAATCGACAAATTCCTTGATGCCGGCGCTTTTATCGAGCTTGATGAGCTGATCGAGGAGCACGGCCCTAACATTAAACGTGTATATGGCCCTTATTTCGAGAAATTCCGTCAACCGGACGGCAAACTGTATCACCTTCCTTATTCCCCGAACCAAGGATATATTGGCGATCCCAATATTAATCAGGGCGCTTTCTGGATTCAGCGCTCCGTTCTGAAGGAGTTCGGATATCCGAAAATTACAACTGTTGACGAGTACTTTGACCTGATCACGCAGTACAAAGAAAAATACCCGCAGGTCGATGGCAAAGCTACGATCGGATTTAATATCTTTGCACCGTCCGATTCCTTCTATACGTTGACGAACATTCCAATGCATCTTGCCGGTTATCCGAATGACGGCGGTGTCATTGTAGACATGGATACGCTGGAAGCGAAAGTGTATGCCGCCACCGATATTGAGAAGCGTTGGATTAAAAAGCTGAGTGAAGTCAACGATCAAGGCCTGTTCGATCCGGAATCCTTCGTAATGAACAAGGATCAGTTCATGGCAAAAGTCACTTCCGGCCGCGTGCTCGGCTACTTTGCATACAACTGGCAGATCGGTGAAGCAACGAACAACCTGAAAGCTGCCGGCATCGATGAGAAGCGTTATGCGCCGCTGCCGATCGTATTCGAGGAAGGCATCAAAGACCAATATGTCGATCCTCCTGCATTCGTTAGCAACCGCGGTGTCGGAATCTCCGTCAAAGCGAAGGATCCGGTTCGGATTATTAAATACTTCGATAACCTGCTGAAGGAAGAAAACCAAATTCTCGTGCAGTGGGGCGTTAAGGACGACACTTACAGCGTGGATGAGAACGGACGCTTCTTCCTGACAGAAGAACAAAAGTTAAATCGCGACGACAATGACTTCAAATTGAAATATGGCTTCCAGTACTTTGAATACGGCTGGCCGCGTTACGGCAGCAACTCCATTCTGGCGGACGGCAATTCCTACGGTGTAGGCAATCAGCCGGAAGTTGCGAACATGGGTTACACCGATGGCGATCGAAAAATAATGGAAATCTACGATGCGAATACATTTGCGGGCATGTTCGCAGAGCCGGATGAGCGTCCATGGTTCCCTGCCTGGAGTATTCAATTAGGTCAGGGCTCGCCGGAGCAAATTTTCGGCCAGCGTTCAACAGACCTTTCGCAGAAATACCTGCCTAGAATGATTCTTGCCAAGCCGGGAGAAGTGGACGGAATTTGGGAGGAGTACGTGGCGGAGTTCAACAAGCTGGATAAGGCAACCTATGAGGCGACAATGACAGCAGAGGTTAAAAAACGCGCCGAACAATAATTCATAAGGCAAGGATACTCGGAAGACCGGATATGCCATGCATTCCGGTCTTTCCGGTTAGGAGAAGCTTAAACAGGGTGACGGAAAGGAGTACAGATAAGTGAAAAACCAACCTGTGTCTAATATTTCGATCGACAGTACACCTGCACCCCGCGTAACCGGCATTCGGCTTTTTTTCAAGCGGCTGATCCAGCAAAAAGTACTGGTCATGATGTCCGTACCGTTCCTATTATGGTTGTTTATATTTAAATATGTTCCGCTTTGGGGATGGACAATTGCATTTCAGGATTTTAAGCCGGCCCGGCCGTTATTCGATCAGGAATGGATCGGCCTGGAAACCTTTCGATTCATGTTTACCGACGCTAATTTCCACCTGATTATGCGCAATACGCTGGTCATGAGCATCATCAATCTGGTGCTGGGCTTTGTTACCGCAATCACGCTTGCGCTTCTGCTCAATGAGCTCCGGAATGTCATGTTTAAGCGGGTCGTACAAACGATCAGTTATTTGCCTCACTTTATTTCCTGGGTAGTTACAGCGAGCATCGTAACGACCGTATTGTCGACAGAAGGCGTTATTAATGAAATTCTAGTAGGTCTTGGCATCATTTCAGATCCCGTCCTTTGGCTGGCCAGAGGTGAGTACTTCTGGGGCATTCTTGGTACAACCGAGGTTTGGAAAAATGTGGGATGGAACACAATTATCTATTTGGCGGCCATTACGACGATTGATCCGGGGCAGTATGAAGCGGCGGAAATTGATGGAGCCAACCGGTTTCAGCGTATGCTGCATATCACCCTTCCCGGGCTGAAGCCGGTCATTGTCATTTTATTAATTCTTAATATCGGAAATATATTGGAATCGGGATTTGAACCGCAGTATTTGCTCGGCAATGGGATGAACGCCGAATATTCCGAAAACCTTGATATATTTGTACTTAAATACGGGATTGGTATTGGAGACTTCTCTTTATCAACTGCAGCAAGCGTGTTTAAAACTGTCGTCAGCTTTATCTTCTTATTCTCTGCCAACTACATTGCCAAGAGACTAGGGGAGAGCAGACTGTTCTAAGGAGGCCAATTACCAATGAGTCAAGTGAGCTTAAGGCGCAAGAAATTCAATCTTTTCGACACATTAAATATCTTGTTCATGATCGTTCTAATGATCGTCACGCTCTATCCGTTCGTCAACATGATTGCTGTTTCGTTGAATAATGCGAACGATACGGTCAGAGGCGGCATTTACTTGTGGCCTCGCATGTGGACGCTGGATAACTATAAATATGTCCTCAATGAAGCGACGATTTTTCACGCGACGATGATTTCGGTATTGCGTACCGTAATCGGGACGCTCGTATCCGTGTTTTGTACGGCGATGCTGGCCTATACGGTAAGCCGCCAGGATTATGTGCTCCGTAAATTCGTTACTCTGGCTTTTGTTCTGACGATGTATTTCAGCGGCGGATTGATACCCGGATACCTGCTGATCCGTGAACTGGGATTGACGAACTCCTTCTGGGTTTACATCCTGCCGGGCATTATCGGCGTGTTCAATATGATCATCATCCGTTCGTTTATCGAAGGCCTTCCCGATGGCGTCCTGGAGTCGGCCAAGATCGACGGCGCGGGCGATTTTACAACCTTTGTCCGGATTGTACTTCCGCTTACCGTTCCGGTATTGGCTACAGTATCGCTGTTTGTGGCGGTGGGACAGTGGAATTCCTGGTTCGACGTCTTTCTCTACAATTCATCGAATATAGATTTAAGTACCCTTCAATATGAATTGCAGAAAATATTGCAGACCTCGAATACGGCGGCAAGCGCACAAAATGCGGCAGATGCCTTTGCGGGCGCGCAAGGCGGCCAAGCGGTCGTTACGCCTACGGCACTGCGCGCGACGATGACGATTGTGGCAAGCCTTCCGATCATCTGCGTCTATCCGTTCCTGCAGAAATACTTTGTAAAAGGGTTGACGCTTGGCGGCGTAAAGGGCTAAAACCACTTCCGTCCAGGTCACGAGGGAGTATAGGCAGCCAATCCTGGGGAGGCGTCTGCCTATGCTCTTTTTGTCAAAGATAAACATGCCACAAAAGGGGGATCCATATGACCAGTAAAGGCTATCAGGCTTGGCTGCAAAACGGCTTTGAGCCGGATCATGCTGCGATGGGACCGATTCACGACTTTTTGCAGCAAATCATTACAACGGCGCAAGCGGGCTCCGGAATCTATCAAACCGCTGTGCAAGAGCTGGTGGACGGGATCCGCTCCATAACGGGGCAGAAGCCCGTGTGTATGGAATCCGGCTCGGGACGTTATCTGACATTAGGTACGATCGGCAGCTCCTCGTTCATTGATCAGTCCATCGAAGCCGGGGAAGCGGAGCGGCTGGGAGACGAAGGATTCGTGATCCGCAAAGTGGACAGAGGGGAACACGTGTATATCGTGCTGGCAGGCAAGACAGAGAAAGGGCTTCTGTATGCCGTTTTTCATTTTCTGCGGTTGCTGAAGACGGGCGGATTGACTGACCAAGTGGATGTGACCGAAGTGCCGAAATACCGGCTGCGTATGGTCAATCATTGGGACAATATGGACGGCAGTGTAGAGCGCGGTTATGCGGGCCAATCTATTTTTTACCGCAATGATGTTTTGTTGTCGCGATCCGCTCGAGTACGGGATTATGCGAGATTGTTAGCTTCTGTCGGCATCAACGGAATTGCCATTAACAACGTAAATGTGCACCGTCATGAGACAAGGCTGATTACCGAGGTCTACCTGCCGGATGTAGCTAGAATCGCGGATATTTTCCGGAACTATGGGATCCGCTTGTATTTGAGCGTCAATTTTGCTGCACCGATCGAGCTGGGAGACTTGAGGACGGCCGATCCGCTCGACGCGGATGTTCAAAAGTGGTGGAAGGAAAAGGCTGCCGACGTCTATTGTTATGTTCCCGATTTCGGGGGCTTCCTCGTGAAGGCGGACTCCGAGAACCGTCCCGGTCCGTTCACATACGGGCGCGATCATGCTGATGGCGCCAACATGCTTGCCGAAGCGCTGAAGCCATATGGAGGTATCGTGCTGTGGAGATGCTTTGTTTACAACTGCCATCAAGACTGGAGAGACCGGACGACTGACCGTGCCCGTGCGGCTTACGATCATTTCAAGCCGCTCGACGGACGATTTCTGGATAACGTCGTGCTGCAGATCAAGAACGGACCGATGGACTTCCAGGTGCGGGAGCCGGTTTCGCCGCTTATCGGAGCAATGGAGAAAACGAATCAAATCGTGGAGTTCCAGATTACACAGGAATATACCGGACAGCAGAAGGATGTGTGCTACTTAATCCCGCAGTGGAAGGAAGTGCTGGATTTTGACACCCGCATAAAGGGCGAGGGCAGCACGGTCAAAGAAATTGCGGCAGGTCTTGTACATCCTTATGTTCATAGCGGGATCACCGCCGTATCCAATATCGGGGATGACCTTAACTGGACGGGACATCATTTGGCCCAGGCGAATTTGTACGGTTATGGCCGGTTGATCTGGAACCCGGAGCTATCCTCGGAGCTGATTGCCAAGGAATGGGCGCTTCTTACCTTCGGTCCAAATAAGGCCGCCGCGGATACAATCGCGGACATCCTGATGGCCTCATGGCCGATTTATGAGAAGTACACCTCTCCGCTTGGCGTGGGCTGGATGGTGAGGCCTCACTATCACTACGGGCCGGATATCGACGGTTATGAATATTCCAAGTGGGGGACCTATCATTTTGCCGATTGCCATGGTATCGGGGTGGACCGGACGCAATCGACGGGGACCGGTTATTCCGCTCAGTACGAGAAAGCGAACAGCGAGCTGTATGAGAACCTGGAGACATGTCCGGATGAATTGCTGTTGTTCTTCCATCATGTGCCGTACACCCATCGATTAAAGTCAGGGAAAACGGTCATTCAGCATATTTACGATACGCATTTCGAAGGCGTGGAGCAGGTTGAACAGGTGATTTCCCGCTGGAGGGGCCTGGAAGGCGATATCGATGCGGAACGCTACCGGCATGTATGCGGCCGTCTTGAGGCGCAATTGGAAAATGCCAAGGAGTGGCGCGATGTGATCAACACCTACTTTTATCGTAAATCCGCAATACCGGATGAGAAAAACCGTGTGATTTATTAGCATACCGAGTGATGTGCAGGCTGCCACAAGATTTTTTAATTATAAATAAATCTACATAAGGGAGTGTATCTATGACACGGGAGGCTCAACGATCAACCGCACCGATTCCTGCTTTATGCGCACAGTACAAGGATTACTTCGATATCGGCGCCGCGGTAAACCTAACGACAATCGATACCCAGCAGGAGCTGCTGGCAGCTCACTTCAACAGCCTGACGGCTGAGAATGATATGAAATTTGAACGCGTTCATCCGGAGGAGGGGATATATACCTTCGAGGCGGCGGATAGAATCGTTCAGTTTGCCCGTCAGCACAGCATGAAGATGCGGGGCCATACGCTTGTATGGCATAACCAAACCCCGGCTTGGGTATTCACAGGCGCAGATGGGAAACCGGCGGACAGGGACACGCTGCTCGCGCGGATGAAATCCCATATCGAGACGGTGGCAGGGCGGTATAAAGGCCGGATTTACGGCTGGGATGTCGTCAATGAGGTGATCGAGGACAAGAGCGATATTTGGCTGCGCAGCTCGCCATGGCTGGATCAGATCGGCGAGGATTTCATCGCCCAAGCCTTCCGTTACGCCCATGAGGCAGACCCGTCAGCAATCTTGTTTTACAACGACTACAACGAGTGCCATCCCGAGAAGCGGGAGAAGATCATCCGCTTGTTGAGAATGCTGAAGGAGCAGGAGGTTCCCGTGCACGGCATGGGTCTGCAGGGCCATTGGAATTTGAACGGCCCAAGCCTGGACGATATCCGGGCGGCTATTGAAGGTTATGCAGCGTTAGGTCTGCAATTACAGGTCACAGAGCTGGATATTTCCGTGTTTGATTATAATGATCGACGTACCGATTTGAGACAGCCGGCGGAAGAGATGCTGGCACAGCAAGCAGAGCGGTATGGCCAAATATTCCGGATCTTCCGCGAGTACAAGGATGTCATTACAGCGGTTACCTTCTGGGGAGCGGCCGACGACTATACATGGCTGGATGATTTTCCGGTCAAGGGCAGGAAAAACTGGCCTTTTGTGTTTGACGAGAAACACCAGCCCAAAGAATCCTATTGGAAAATTGCCGATTGGAGAAAGGAATACAATGGCTAACAATTCTTTAACGCGCATCACTCCCCGATCGGCGCTTTTGCCAGCTTTACGCTTGGGTTTCCCGGCAGCGGCGGGAATGGATACGACCTGCTATTACACCCGCTTTTTCAAAAACCTCCAACTCCACTTTAAAAAGTGGGTTTGGAGGTTTTTTAAGATAGCCCGATTCTACGTTGTCCATCAACCTTTCCCCAATGTGAAATCTCCTGAGCTGGTGCGGACTTTGAGCTGGACGTTACCGCTGCCAAAGGAGCCCCTAATCCGGTCCCGATCTTCGCTGTTCTCATCGTAAGCGATCCCATCCCATTCAATACGGCCCTCACCGGAGCTTCCGGAGTAATCGAGCGCCAACGATTGGGGCTGATTGCTCAGATTTACGGTAATATCACCGCTCCCGGCATGCAAATCCGCATCATACAGCAGATCATCGGACTCGATGCGAACATTGCCCGAACCGGTTTCCCCGATGAGCTGCGACTGACCGTTGGCCAGCTTTACGTCACCGCTTCCCGCAGTGAATTTAAGCTCTTGGGAGATGAAATCACTTCCCGTTATATTTCCGGAGCCGACCATTATATTGGCTTTATTTACTTCAAACTCTGTTATGTTTATGTCGCCGCTCCCGGTATTTACAACGAGTACTTCACCTTTAATTTGAGAAGCTTGGACATCGCCGCTGCCAGCTTCGATTTCCAAGGAGGCTCCTTCGATCTTCTTCAGGTCAATATCGCCGCTCCCGGTTCTCACCACGACTTTGTTCCATTGTTTTTCGGGCAGCTCGACCGTAAGATCGACATTGGAACGGTTAAAGCTGATCAAGAACCCTCCAGGCACATTCAGTCCCAGTTCAAGCGTATCACCTTTTGGTTCAATGTTTAAGTCCAGCTTATCTGCAGCATTATCGCTTGCCGAACCCTGAAGCAGCACGTTTATTTGCTCGGAATCGCTTCGTACAACATTTACGTCCGTGCTTCTGGTGTGTATGACGATGTTTTTAAAAGCATCTGCCTCGACGGAACGTTCAACATGAATATTTTCCGTATCGAATGAAAATGCGCTGGGAAACAAATTTATCGGACTAAATGTAAACCACATCGCAACAATGCCCACTGCAACCAGGATGATACCCTTCACCTTTCGATTCTGCATGTTTTTTACCCCGCTCTATTAGTTTCTTCTAAGAAGACTAACCTCTTCGTTAGTTATAATCTTACAATTCATGCGGATTCCAAACATCAGGCTCACGAATGAATATTTACCCGTCTCAGGTCTAGGTTGAGGAGAGGAGAGGAGAATATGCGGAATACAAAAATCCCCCGCGCGGCGGGGGATTTTATCAGAGGATGGACCAGCCGCGTCAGTTCAGGGCGGCGAACTTAATGCAAACCGGCTTGGAAACTTCCAATATGCTGCCGGTAGGCCCCAGCTTTCCTGTTTGTGCATTTCTAGCGAACGTCACAATATTATTGGCATCCCGATTGGCAACGAGCAGGAATCGTCCGTCCGGCGAGAGCCCGAAGTTACGCGGGTGGCCGCCAAGCGTGGAGGCATGCTCGACTAAGGTGAGCTTTCCGCTTGATGGGTCGATCGCATAGACTACGATACTGTCATGTCCGCGGTTAGAGCCGTAAAGGAACTTGCCGTCCGGAGAAATGTGAATATCGGCGCATGCATTTTCCCCTTCATAAGATTCAGGCAGTGTAGATATGGTCTGGATTCCGCTCAATTTTCCTTGCTCTTCATCATAGGCGAAAGCAGTAATCGTCGCATTCAGCTCATTAATCACGTATCCATAAGACAGCGAGGGATGGAAGGCGAAGTGCCGCGGTCCGGACCCAGGACTGATCTGGACTTCTCCATGCGGAATTAACTGACGGGCAGGGACATCCAGCTTGTAGATGAAGATGCGGTCCGCTCCTAGATCAGAAGCGACAGCATACCGGTTGGACCGGTCAATAAATACAGAATGCGCACGCGGCTGGCTCTGAACCGGAAGGACACTGGAGCCTTCGTGCTGGTGGATATCAGCTATCGAACCGATCTGTCCGTCTTCAAGCAGGGGGGACAGTCCGATCATGCCGCCATGGTAGCTCGATACGATAACGCACTGCCGCGTATGATCCAGGGTAATATGGCAGGTTGGCGCCGGAACGGTAATCTCTTTATTAAGCAGCGATAATTGTCCGGTTGCAGGATTGATGTCATATGCGGCGGCTGCTCCGGTGCGCTGGCCTTCAGCGTCTTTTCCCTCCGTGATGGCGTAGAGCTTCAGGCTGTCTGCATTTACATCCAGAAAAGTCGGGTTTTGCAGGCCGTCCGCTTGATCGAGCAGCTCGAGAATTCCGGTTTCCGTATCGAACCTGCAAGTGTATAATCCAGGCTGAGCCGAATCGGCGTAGGAACCTACAAAAGCAAAGATCTTCTTATTATTGTCCATATAACGTACACCTCTGTTCCATTTATGTATTATAAGCATTATCGCAAATACGTTTCCGGCTGGCAAATCGGGGACAGCATTGGATGTGAAGTTTTCCGGCATAACCTGACGGCAGCTTATGCTGTTTGTGCAGAAATGAAAGAAACGGCTTGGAACAATTGCTCCAAACTGTTTCGGGCCGCTTACTGATATTTGACGATGAGTGCATTGCTGATCTGGCGGCCAGGCGTCGTCAGGTATTTTCCATTATAATAAAGCCCGCTTGAAGCGCCGCCGTCCAGATTCATCGCTTGGTGGGCGCCGGCCTGCTTCATGATCTCCGCCAGCTGTGGAATTGTAGCCCCGCCTGTTGTCAGAAGAATCAGCTTGTGGTCACGGGTAATGCCAAGAGCGCTTCTCGCTCCGCCGCCCGTCAATATTTTCGGATCTTTAAAGCCTTCCTCCTTGACGTTCAGCGCGACTTTCCCATCTTTTAGCAGACGGGGGCCCGCTTGCAAGCCGCCTTCCATCGTGCCTAAAGCGAACCGGTCATTGAAGCCCGGTCCCGGAATCAGCTCCGCCAGATTGTTTTTGTCGTAGGTGAAGATTGTCCGGCGGTCTCCCGAGCTTTTCCGCTTCATTTGCCCTTTGCTAACAATATATCCGTATGGCGTTTTGAAATCCGCCTCTGTGTATGCGTCAAAGAATGTGCCGTTGATCGCGACGATGGCGTTGTTACGTTTGGCAATGCTGTTCAAATTCTCTACCTTGCCTATCGTATTGCCGGCTAATGCAACATCAAGATGAATTTTGGAATGCATAAGCGAGAGGGTGACTTGCTGTACGCTAAACGATCGGCCGGCGACTCTGTAAGTTTTCCGCTCGCTGACAATCGGCTTGGAGCTGTGATGTCCGAAGCCTCGTTTGATGACCGGAAGCGGAGTCGAACGATCTGCATAGGTGACCATTACCGAAGCGATATCGGCATTCCACTGAAGCTGCACGCCAAGGGCTTCGCTGACGAAACGAAGCGGCACGTAGGTTATGCCGTTATCAATGAAAGGGACGTCTTCTAAAACGACCGGGGAATCATTTATGTAAGCTGCTCTTTTGCCGACGTACAGCGTGACCTTTTTCTGCTCGTTCATGATATCAATCCGCTGTTCAGCGGAGGTCCATTTCACATCGGCGCCCGCATATCCGCTCAGGAAGCGGATGGGCACAAAGGTGCGATTGCTCTGCTGATCGACATAACCGAAGTTTTTGGGTCCGGCTGCCGCCCAGTCAGTCGGTACAAGAAAGACGATACATACTAGTACAAATAGTGTGACGATTTTTTTCATTACAAGTATTCTCTCCTCTGCATCATTACGTAATCCTACCCTTTGTAATATCGGATAAAGAGAGATATTTTTAAAGCCGATTCGTATCGAACCTATGCTATGTATCTTATAAAAAATGCGAGTGTGTAGAGGGATTTACTGCAAGTTAATCCCTCTGAAGGCCGCATTGTTTGGCTAAACTCGGCCAAGTGGCTTGAAGAAGCCCCTCCCATTTGTCGTCAGGCAGCCGATCAATCCAGATTGCGATTTGATCAAGGCCCATTTCCTTCAGTTTATTTATGACTGCTTCTTTTTCCGCTTCTTTTGTTGCCAGTACCACCATCATCACCTCGGATAAAGTATTCAAACAGAACATATATATGCTGGGAAGTGAAAATATGTGACAACGTTTATTTATTTTAACGCGCGAAATATCGCTGCTCGCCTATGGACGGTGGCAGCCTTTTTGTTTTGACAGCTTTTCTGTGCTGGGGTATGATAATGGTTGTGATGTTAGTGCTCACTAACATAGATCATTCCGATGAACAGGTTGTGATGGCATGAACGAGTGCACGAATAATACAGCCGACAAGCTGCTGGCTGCAGCAGCGGAGCTGATGGCGGAAAAAGGGTTTAAAGCCGTTACGACAAAGGAGATCGCTGCTGCTGCAGGCGTCAGTGAGATGACATTGTTCCGATATTTCGGTACCAAGCAGACCGTGCTGGAGCAGGTGATCGACCGTTTATATTATACGAAATCGATGGAGGAGCTGTTCGCAGCGGAGCTCTCTTGGGATTTGCGGTCGGACTTAACCCGCATTAGCAACAAGTACCAGTCGTATATGACCGGAAATCGAAACTTGATTCTGATCCTGCTCAAGGAATCCCATAGTGTGCCGGGCATGCAGGAGACAGTCTCCAGGCATCCGCGAAGGTTAAAGGAATTGCTGATTGCCTACTTCGTACAGATGCAGGAGCAAGGCAAAATGATTCCATGCTCTGCTGAATCGCAGGCAATGCTTTTTATATGGACCAATTACGGCGCCTTTATCGGCCGGTTGTATGCGAATGAGCTTATCACTCCCATATCGGAAGAACAGTTTGTTGTTGATAGTGTAGCGTTATTTGTAAGAGGCTTAACGCCTTGAAAAATATAGGTCAAAGAGGTGAGAGAAAAAGAATGGGGCAGTTCGAAAGTATACGTAATGAACAAAGGCCGGTACCGTCGAGGCATCTGGTTCAAGCGCTCTGTTTCGTGCTTTTCTTCTCGGTGATGAACGCGACGATGTTTAATGTTGCTCTTCCCGAAATCGCGGCTGAATTCCAACTGCGTCCTTCCTCTGTTAGTTGGATTGTAACCGGATATTCTGTTCTGTATGCGCTGGGCTCCCTGTTATTCGGCAAGATGGCTGACAAATACCCGTTGAAAAGATTGATTACGATCGGGCTGTTGTTGTTTGCCGGAGCTTCGGCGCTGGGCTTTTTCTCGAATTCTTATGCGCTTGTGTTGATTTCCCGGTTCATCCAAGCTGCTGGAGCATCGTGTGTACCGGCATTGGTGATGCTGATCCCGGTACGGTTTTTTCCGCCGGAACAGCGCGGTAAGGTCATGGGCGTCATTGCGTCAACGATTGCATTCTCATCAGGGCTGGGCCCGATTGTCGGCGGCTTTATAGCCGGGCATTTCCATTGGACCGGATTATTTCTTATCTCGCTGGCTGCGCCTGTAGCGCTGCCTTTCATCCGCAAGGCGCTTCCCGATGAAGAGCCTCGCAGCGGGGAGAAGATCGATCTTGTCGGAGCGGGCCTGCTTGGCGTAAGCGTAGCGGCATTTATGCTGTCCGTCACCCAGTTTAACGTGTGGTGGTTGGCAGGGAGCATCATTATGATGGGATTGTTCATTATGAGGGTCCGCAAAGTGCCGAATCCGTTCATCCGTTTATCGTTGTTTCGTATATCCGCTTTTGTGCATGGGCTGGTCATTGGCTTCATCGCTTTGTTTGCGGTGTTTGGCATTTTTCTGATTACACCGATTATGTTGAAGGGCATTCATGGCCTGGACGCCCAATCCATCGGATATGTGCTTTTTCCTGCGGCGATGCTGGCTGCGGTAATGGGGAGGTTCGGAGGTCAATTAGTCGATTCCCGCGGCAGCAGGTATACCTTGTTTATTGCTTTTATAATTCTTTCCTTTGGACTGCTGAGCCTATCCTCGGTTACAGGGCTCTCACCATGGGTAATCGCACTGGCGCTGCCTTTTGTTAATATTTCGTTTACGTTCGTGCAAGCCGCATTGGCGAAGACGGTTTCCTCGGCGCTTCCGAAAGAACAGACTGGAATTGGCATGGGTGTCTTTAACCTGGTTAACTTTATGGCGGGGGCCATCAGCGGAGCGATGGTAAGCAAAGCGGCTGAGTTTGATTGGAGCGTTTTGAACGTTACGGCAGTCGGCATGCCTTCCACCTATGGTACAATATATTTCATCCTTACGCTTCTAACGATCATCAACATTGTGTACATCCTTGCCAAGCTTGATCGGGAGCGTACGATCCCGGTTATCAGGCAGGAAAGAGCCCATGAAGGATAGATTAACGATCGATTTACTGAGCTCCCCGGTATTACCGGAGGAGTTTTTTTGTGCAAAATCTATTATTATCTGCCATTATTCTACTAAAGTTGCTATAATAGCAATAATCATTCTATACATAGCAGAGAGGTAATCGATGAAAAATTTGATTTCTGTCATTTTGATCTGTCTTTTACTGAGTACGGTTTGGTCCATTCCGGGCAAAGCCGAGGCTAGCGGCATTAGCGGTTATTACAAGGTATATGCCGACTCGCTTAATGTCCGTAGTGAGCCTAGCTCGAAAGGAGCGGTAATAGGTTCATTGAAAATTGGCGACGTTGTTTCCGTATCCAAGGAAGCGCATGGCTGGCTGAGCATCTCCACAGATCAACTGTCCGGTTGGGTGGCTGGTTACTATTTGAAAAAGGTAGACGGCAAAGACGCGAAAGCAGCGGTTAAGCCCGCTGAACTGAAAGCGAAGCCAGAGGCCAAGCCTGCTGAGCCGATAACGAAACAAGTAACCGTATTAGCGGATGTTTTACGGGTTAGAGAAGGTCCGGGAACCAATCATAAAGTGTTAGGCTCTGTATATGCGGGGGATCCGCTGATTGTCTTGAATGGCAAAGAGGGCTGGTATCAGGTGGAATCTTCGAATGGACAAGCAGGCTGGGTATCCAGCCAATATGTTGGAGAAGCCGGTGCACAGCAGATACAATCCGGAAAGCTGCAAGGCAAGGTTATTGTGATCGACCCCGGACACGGGGGGAATGACCCGGGGATGATCGGCGCCAAGCATGAGACGCTGGAAAAGGAGCTCAATCTGCAAACGGCTCTCTTGCTGGCTGAGAAGCTGCGCAATCAAGGCGCCCAGGTGGTCATGACAAGAACGAGGGACGATGAGAAGCCCAAGCTCTCCGAGCGGGTAAAGGTAAGCCAATCTGCGGCAGCGGACGTATTCGTCAGCATTCATTACAACTCTTCGACAAAGAAGACCTCCGGAACATTGACCTTCTATTACGCGGATAAAGATGAACGCGTGGCGAGGGCGATCGAAGGGCGGTTGTCCCAAGGGACCGGCTTGAAGAGCAATGGCATCGCATTTGGCAACTATCATGTGCTGCGGGAGAACAGCACCCCATCTGCATTAGTCGAGCTAGGATTTTTGTCTAATGAGAAGGATGAGGAAATTGTCCGTACATCCGATTATCAACAAAAAGCGACAGAGGCAATCGCACAAGGACTAATCGATTATTTAACATTATAAGAAGTCGGGCTTACCGACAATAGCTAAGGCCGGGATTCAATTCCCGGCCTTACTGTTTTGTTAACGCGTTGGCTTATTCAGCGGACTTTTCTCTTCAGGGTATATGAGTTCGCCCTGCTGCCGCAGATGACCCAGATCGCTTGCTATAAGCTTGCGTTCGGACAGGGTGTACAGTGTATCGCCCGCATACAGGATACGGCGAACGGCTTTGCGGTAATCGTAGCCGTTTCGATTGCTTGCAGCCAGCTCTTCATCCGATAGATGGGAGATGCGTCCGCGCAGCGTGAAGCCGGATTCAGGATCGATGTGATACACGTAAGCGCCTTGATAAGCGAACTTCCCGTAGCCGGGAAACTCTCCAGATTCGATTGGTTTTTTGTTTTTTATCTCCATAAGCTGCAGAGGGAACGCCATCAGTCCTTTATTGCGGGAAAATAAGAGTGCCTTATGGTCATAGAGCAGATCGGAGTGGGTCCCCCGGTCACCGATGATTTCTTTAAATTTTTCTTTCGGATGATTGACATCCGATACATCGAACATTGCAATCTTCATGCCCTGATAGAACGCCATCGTTTCATCAGGCCCGATGCCGCTGGAAGGAACTTCGATCGTTTCTTTACCGAAACCGATCAGATGATTCTCGTCATACGGATGAAGGTAGTCGCTGTATCCGGGGATTTTCAACTCGCCTAATACATTAGGGCTGGCAGGGTTGTTCAGGTCAATGACGAACAATGGGTCAACATTGCGGAATGTGACCATATAAGCGCGTCCGCCCATAAACCTGGCAGAGTAAATTCGTTCCCCCGGAGCGAGTCCTTCCAGCTTGCCGATTGTTTTCAATTGCTCATCAAGCACATAAAGGTTGTTCCTGGAGGTTGCTTCACCGCTCGCCCACATATCGCCATCGGTTGTGGCTATGCGGAAGTAACCCTCATACTCGTCAAGCGAAAATTGGTTTAAAATCGTTCCCGGAACGGTACCTTCGCCGATGTAGACGACCTGTCCCTGGTCCAGACGGAATTTGTGCACCCGGGTCTCTTGGCGATAGGTATCCCCATCTTGCAAATAGCTGCCGATCGCGATATACAAATGTTTAGTCGATGCATAGATCGTCTGGCCGGAACCAAGATACGCGGATACCTGCATCGCTTGATCCGGACGCTCCAGATCGAGGGCGCCGATCATTAGCGTACTGCTTTCGGGTGATGCCGGGAAATAACGAATGTCTTCCAGCGGCAATGTCATCAGCTCGCCGGATGCAGCGCTATCCTTGTACACCGGCTCGAATGTTGAGGCATTCAAGTCATTGGCGCCGGATTCCATGATATGGTATATGTTATTATATTTGTTGGTTACAAGATATAAGGCACTGCCAACCTTGCGCGAGGAAATGTAACTCCCCTCCAGCTCTACTTCTCGCGAGAGCTGTGGGCGACCTTCGCCGTCCACATCGTAGATCATTGCCTTCACCGTGCTGCGCATCGGATGCCTAGGCGGCCAAATGCCGATGCTTGCTTTGGATTCTGCGGTAAGGCTATCCTTTTGCAGGGAACTCTCCTTACCATTGCCGGTAACTTCCTCGTCCTGCATGGCCATCATTACGTTATGTTGGCCGATGACGATCAGGCGATTATCGTCGACATACAGCTCCTGCGGGAAAAATTGTGATTCTTCCGTGTAGTCGATCGTTGCGGCAAGCACCGGTGCAGCGGGATTAGAAATGTCCGAGATAAACACCCGGGAACCGCTGAGCTGATAGATGAAATGGCCGTCGGTCTTCGCCCAATCTGCCTCATCTACTCCATCGACCTGGACGTTTGTTTTTGAATAAGCCCCGCCTGATGCCGCAGAGGCGGCAGCGCCGCTGTCTGCCGCGCTCTCCTCCGCTATCTCATTGCGGCTGTATACTTTCATATTATTGTTGTTCAGCTGCTTCAGCAGCTCACTCAGCTTTTCGGCTGTCCCGATGACTGGCAACACGGCAGGATCGTCAATCCGGATGATCCGGTTGATTCCGTCCCAAGCGACGACTGCTCCAAGCGATTCGGATATCGCCCGCAGCGGTACCATGGTCACATTGCCTTGCAAGCGGGGAGCGGTATCCAGCTCGATGATTCTTCCATCTACAATAAGCGCGGTCGATCCTATCCTGACCGCTGCAGATCTTTCCTCACGGCTGAGGATAATGGTTCTGTCCCCATTGTCTTTGTTCCAGCTCACTGCAGCGCCAAGCGCCTCGGCCACCTCGCGCAGTGGAACTAAGGTCGTCTTGTTTTCCATAATCGCCGGAGTAGCCAGCTGTATCGGCTGGCCGTGCATGATGATTTCAACGTTGGCCGGAGCGGCTGTCGATTTTGTTAGTTGCCCAACTGCGGCAGGCGATATGAACAGGATGAACGCCAGCAATGCGGCGACTGCTCCTTTTCTTCGCATGTATAAACCTCCCCATAATAGATTCGTTTAGCGCTTAAGTTCGTATAAGATGTTATTCTCTTTGACGAACTCCTGGGGAGCAAGGTTGCAGTCCATTCGATTAATATTGCCGCCGTCTTGGATGGCGAAAGATATGCATAGAACCAATCAAGCGATTGGTTCTTTTCTATGTCCATTTTTCATGTTACTATACTTTATGCATTTGCGAACGGTTTATATTGAAAGGGGTTACAACGTTGAAAAAGCTAATTTTTGTTTATGTTCTATTAATTGGTAGCTTTCTGCTCTATTTATTTACTTATCTGCGCGGCGCTTCGGGAGATGAACAGATTCAGGCGGGCTTGCAGGGAAGTATTGATGAAAAATACGTGATGGTTACCTTTCAAGCGGGCATTGACTATTGGAAAAGCATACTGAAGGGCTTTGAGGATGCTGCACAAACCTTGAACGTCTCTGTTGAATACCGCGGATCGACCCGCTATGATCTGCAGGAGCAGATCACGGTGCTGGAGCAGGTCATTGCCAAGAAGCCGGCCGGCATTGCGATTTCATCGATGAATCCCGATGCGCTGACGCCAACGATCAATAAAGCTATCGATGCGGGGATTCCGATCGTCTCCTTTGATTCGGGCGTTATGAACAGTAAAGCGTATTCCTTACTCGCTACCAACAATTATGATGCCGGAGTGGCTGCTGCCCACAAAATGGCCGAACTGGTGGGGCGTTCCGGTGAGGTTGGCGTTGTTACGCTTCCTAATCAACTGAATCATAAAGAGCGGACGCTCGGGTTTGAAGAAACGATCCGCAGCGTATATCCCAAGATGCGTGTCGTTGCCGTTAAGGATGGAAAGGGAGACCAGGTGCTTTCCAGACAAAGTGCGGTTGATATGATGACGGCGTATCCGGAGTTGAAAGGGATTTTTAATACCGATGCCATCGGCGGGATCGGAATCGGGGAAGCGGCGTGGCTGCAGCAGCGGGCGAAAGATTTAAAGATCATCGCATTTGATACGGACAAAGGAACGCTGGATATGATTAAGGAAGGTACAATCTCGGCAACGATTGCGCAGGGCACATGGAATATGGGATATTGGTCACTTCAGTTTTTGTTCCATCTCCATCATGGGCTGGCTGGACCGATGAACGGCCAATCGTCCTCCAGCACTTATCCGCTGCCTGTGTATGTTGATACCGGCATTACGGTTGTGACTAAAGAGAACGTTGACGATTATATTGCGAAGTAGCGTTTATGGATAAGGGGTGAAAGGCTTTGCGTTTGCGGGAAAGGTTTGAGATGAATAATTTGCCGATACGGTACAAGCTGATCACTCATTTCTTGCTGATCAGCATATTGCCGTCCATTGGCCTGGGACTGTTGATCAGTTGGACCGTGGATCGCATTATTGAACGGCAGGTGGCTGACAACACGCTCCAATTGATCAGCAAGGTAAATAAAACATTGGAATCCTACGTTGACAATATGCAAAATATTACGTACTTTATTGCATTCAATCCGGAGGTAAAGCAATTTCTTACGGAGCAGGAGGCGGAGCGGGAAGCGGGGACAGATTATAATATTCGCCAGTTTTTGCAGGGCTTCTCGAATTTGCATTCGGAAATTGCGGGCATTCTGGTTGTGAACAGCCGGGGAGACTATATCAGCAACGAGCTTTATGCACGAACTGATCAACCGCTGACAGAGGAATATTGGTACAAGGATGCGGTGGACAAGAAAGGGATCTTTACTATTATCGGACAGCCTGTTGGACGCAACCTTACGTCGCATATTTACTATAAAGACAACGAGGTCGTTACAGTCGTGAGGGCAATTTTGGATCCTGACACACAGCAGGTGCAGGGTGTCGTGCTCATCGACCTTAAGATTCGCGTGATTGCGGAAGCTGCCAAGGATGTGCGGCTGGGAAAGACCGGTTATCTTACGATAATGGATGACCGCGGCGAGATGATCTACTCCCCTTCCGAGCCCTATATTACTAATATTCCAAAAGAATGGCTGGATGAGAATCCATCAGGCAGCTTCTCCAAGCAAGTAGAAGGGAGAAAGCTGCAATTCCTGTTCCGCACCTCTTCCTTTACGAACTGGACAGCTGTAGGCGTGTTCTCTACGGAGGGCTCGGTATTCGAGGTGCAGGAAATTCGTTTCTATGTGATCAGCTTTGTTTTCTTTGTTTGCTTGCTGGGGAGTGCGGCATCATTGTATTTATCACACAGCATTTCCAGACCGATCGGGCAGTTGATGTCGTTCATGGACAAAGCGGAATCCGGCGATATGACAGTACGTTATTGGGGAAGCCGGACAGATGAAGTGGGACAGCTTGGACGCAGCTACAACAACATGTTGACCCAAGTTAACAAGCTGATATCCCTAACTGAGCTGCAGGAGCGGCAGAAGCGGGAAGCCGAGCTGAAAAGCTTGCAGGCGCATATTAAACCGCATTTTCTCTATAACACCTTGGATACCATTCATTGGATGGCCCGCAAAAAAGGAGCCGACGACGTAGCCGAGGTTGTGGATGCCCTGTCCCGGTTATTCCGGATCGGCCTGAGCAAAGGAAATGATATGATCACGATCATTGATGAATTTGAGCATATTCACAGCTATCTCAAGATTCAGCATACCCGGTATCGGGATAAGCTGAACTATTCTGTGCAGATCGCAGAGTCGGTTCAGGAGCTGTCGGTTCTAAAGCTGCTGCTGCAGCCGATTGTAGAGAATGCGATCTACCATGGGATCAAGGAGCGAAGAGGACCAGGGCATATTCTTATTTCCGCAGAGGAGCAGGATGGGAATCTTGTCATTCGAGTAGAGGATGATGGAAAGGGAATGTCGGAGGAACAGCTTAAGCTGTTAAGGCGCAAGCTGGCCGATTCCATCACAGAGGATGAGGTCAATGAAGAAAAGGATTCCAGCGGGTACGGGATTATGAATGTTCAGGCAAGAATCAACCTGACGTTCGGAGACCCTTACGGACTTTCGATTGAGAGCGAGCTGGGGCAAGGAACAACGGTTACGATTGTCCATCCAATCATCCGCATGGACAAGAGACAGTCTATTGATTTGGAAGAGGGGAAGTAAGCCATGGAACAAGCTTGGAAGGTTTTGATCGCTGATGACGAATCGATCATCAGAGAAGGCATTCGCGAAGCGGTGGATTGGAGCTCGCTCCAGATGGAGGTTGCTGCGGAAGCCGAGGATGGGGAGGAGGCGCTCGAGCTGGCGCTGCTGCATCGCGTTCACATCATGCTGGTCGACTTAAATATGCCGATCATGAACGGCATCACGCTTATCAAGCATATTCGGGAGAAACATGCCGACTGCAAAATTATTATTATTACAGGACATGATGAGTTCACATATGCACAGGAAGCGATCCGGCTTAGTGTCGACGATTATATTCTAAAGCCTGCTCGTCCTGACCAATTAGTAAAGGTACTTGAAAATGCCCGCCGCGATTTGGAATTGATGGAACAGAAGAATGAGCATTTAAGAATGGCCTCGCAGCAGATTAATAAAAATTTTCCGCTGCTTAGAGAACGGTTTTGCCATGAATGGCTTGGAGGCGATCTGACCAGGGAGGAAATTACGGAGCAGCTTCAATTTCTGCAGCTTCCGGTTAGCTGTCCGAAGTTATGCGGCGTCATTCGCTGGCCGGAATTGATCGTGAATCAACCGTTGATGAAAGAAAGCGATCGGCAATTGCTCTTGTATGCGATCGAGAATATCGTATCGGAATGGCTGGAGCCTTATCAAAAAGTGATGTTTCGAGACCACTCCGGACTTATCGTACTAATTGCTTGGGAAGGGATCCCGGAATCTGTCTTGAAGGAAATTGAGAGATCGGTTCAAACCTACTTGAAAATCGCCGTTTATTTGCATTTTGAACCGGTAGAGGATGGCGTGACGGCCGTGCCTGCCGCATATCGCCGCTGCAAAACCAATGTTTACCGGGAAGCGCACATTTCGCCGATGGTTCGCCGGGCCCGCCAATATATACGTGACCACTTCACAAATCCCGAAATGACGCTGGAGCTGGTGGCCCAATCGCTGCAGGTATCGCCGGTGTATTTGAGCCGGGTTCTCAAGCAGGAGCTGGGCATTTCCTTCGTCAGCCTGCTCACGCAGCTGCGGATCCAAAGAGCGATTCAGCTTTTAAATACGACAACCATGCAGATTCAGGAAATTGCAGAAGCCGTCGGTTATGACACACAGCATTATTTCAGCACGGCTTTTAAGAAGGTGACCGGCGCATCGCCGAATCAGTATCGCAAAGGCGCCGCATTTACAGAAGACGGGGGTGTCCCATAAGTCATCGATGATGACGATGGGACACCCCCTTTCTCTTAAAAGCTTTGGTTGTACCGCATTCACTGCGCAGTCGAATGTTCTTCCGATCGCTGACGCTTCTCCAGAATCATTCGATCTGCTTCGTTTGCACATTTTTATGCGAGCGTTTTCACAAAAGTAGATTTTTTATAAAAAGAGTAGTTTTATTGCAAAGACCCGTTATTCGATTCTCACTATAATCAAGTTATTACTTCAGGCAAGGAATGAAAGGGGTAGAAAAAGATGAAGAAAGTATGGACCGGATTGGTAATGGCAACATTGGTGCTGGCTTTAGCGGCTTGCGGCGGCAACGGAGGAAGCAGCAGCGGCGGCGGAGAGGCTGGAAGCGTAGGAATCTCGATGCCGACAAAATCCTCCGAGCGCTGGGTTGGCGACGGGGCTAATATGAAGAAGGAATTTGAAGCCTTGGGTTACTCGGCTGACCTGCAATACGCGGAAGACGTTGTGGAGAACCAAGTGTCCCAGATTGAAAATATGATTACCAAAGGCGTAGATGTCATCGTTATCGCTCCAATCGACGGAGAAGCGTTGACAGATGTACTGAATAAAGCAAACAACGAAGACATTAAAATTATCGCTTATGACCGTTTGATCAAGAAAAGCGAGCATGTCAGCTACTATGCAACCTTCGATAACTTCAAAGTAGGGGTGCAGCAAGCATCCTATATTGAAGAAAAGCTGGGCTTGAAGGATGGAAAGGGTCCATTCAACATTGAGCTGTTTGCCGGATCACCGGATGACAATAATGCTTATTTCTTCTTTGATGGCGCGATGTCGATTCTGAAGCCTTACATCGATTCCGGCAAGCTGGTCGTCCGCAGCAACCAAACGACGATTGAACAAGTGGCAACCTTGAGATGGGACGGCTCGCTTGCACAGTCCAGAATGGACAACCTGCTGAGCGCGAATTATTCCACAGAGAAAGTGGATGCGGTTCTGTCCCCATATGATGGCATCAGCATCGGAATTATTTCCTCGCTCAAAGGTGTCGGTTATGGCAGCGAGAGCAAGCCAATGCCGATCATTACCGGCCAGGATGCGGAGCTTGCTTCGATCAAATCGATCATTGCCGGCGAACAAACGCAGACGGTATTTAAAGATACCCGCGAATTAGCGAAAAAAGCGGTAGCAATGGCTGACAGCCTGCTGAAAGGCGAGGAAGCGGAAGTCAATGACACAACAACGTATGACAATGGCGTTAAGGTAGTCCCTTCTTACCTGTTAGAGCCGGTATCGGTTGATGCCACTAATTATTCGGAAGTACTCGTGAACAGCGGTTATTACACGGAAGATCAGCTGAAGTAGTACGAAGTATTACCAATGTGAAGATTTAAATGATTTAGTGATGGCCAAGCGACCGTCACTAAATCATTTATTATATTGTGAAGCTAGAGGTGAGCATGATGACCGACATCCTATTGGAAATGAAGGATATTACCAAGACGTTCCCGGGCGTTAAGGCGCTAAACGGTGTCAACCTGAAGGTAAAGAAGGGCGAGATCCACGCTTTAGTCGGTGAGAATGGAGCCGGAAAATCCACATTGATGAAAGTTTTGAGCGGTGTTTACCCGCATGGAAGCTACACGGGGGACATCTTGTATAAAGGGAAAGTATGCGAATTTAAAGACATCAAACAAAGCGAAGGCTTAGGGATTGTTATCATTCATCAGGAGCTGGCTTTGATTCCTTATTTATCGATTGCGGAAAATATCTTTCTGGGTAATGAGCAGGCCAAGAGCGGCATCATTAACTGGAATGACACGATAATGAAAACGAAGACGCTGCTCAATAAAGTAGGCTTGCTGGAAGCCCCCAACACCTTGATCACGAACATCGGTGTCGGTAAACAGCAGCTCGTAGAAATTGCTAAAGCACTGGCCAAGGAAGTAGAGCTGCTAATCCTGGATGAGCCGACAGCGGCCCTGAACGAAGATGACAGTGAAAATCTGCTGCAGCTGCTGCTCGAATTCAAACGGCAAGGCATATCATCGATTCTTATCTCCCATAAATTGAATGAAATTTCGAAGGTAGCCGATGCGCTGACGGTCATTCGGGACGGCCAGACGATCGAGACGCTGGACATGAAGAAGGATCAAGTCACAGAGGATCGGATTATTAAAGGCATGGTCGGCCGGGACCTGACCAACCGCTATCCTAAGCGGGAGCCGAACATCGGTGAAATCTTCATTGAAGTGAAGAACTGGAATGTCTATCATCCGCTGCATTCCGAACGCAAGGTGATTGATGATGTGAATATCCATATTCGTAAAGGTGAGATCGTAGGGATCGCCGGTTTGATGGGTGCAGGCCGCACGGAGCTTGCGATGAGCATATTCGGACAATCGTACGGCAAGAAAATCTCAGGCAAGCTGGTGAAGGACGGCAAGGAAATTTCATTGACGGATATCAATAAAGCGATTGATAACGGGGTTGCCTATGTAACGGAAGACCGGAAGCATTACGGCTTGATCCTGATGGACGATATTAAACGGAACATTACGCTCGCGAGCTTAAATAAAATTTCGAGAAATATGGTTGTCGATGAAAATCAAGAAGTAATAGAAGCGGAATCGTTCCGTAAGAAGTTAAAAATCAAAACGCCGAGCATTTTGCAGAAAACAGGAAACTTAAGCGGCGGAAATCAACAAAAGGTCGTTCTCAGCAAATGGATTTTCTCGGAACCGGATCTGCTTATGCTGGATGAGCCGACGCGTGGAATCGATGTCGGAGCCAAATACGAGATCTACAGCATCATCAATCAATTGGCTTCGGAAGGGAAAGGGATCCTCTTCATCTCCTCCGAGCTTCCGGAAATTTTAGGCATGTGCGACCGGATTTATGTCATGAATGAGGGCCGGATCACCGGTGAAGTTAATGGTAAAGAAGCGACACAAGAGAAACTGATGAAATTTATGACCAGAACGGGAGGGTCCCAACATGGCTGACTTGTCAAAAATGTTTAGAGCGAATATCCGTCAATACGGGATGCTCGTTGCACTGATTCTTATTATGTTACTTTTTCAGGTGTTGACGGACGGCATACTGCTCAAACCGCTCAACGTAACAAACCTGATCCTGCAGAACAGCTATATTCTGGTGCTTGCGATCGGGATGGTGCTTGTTATCATCACCGGGCATATCGACTTATCCGTCGGTTCGGTGGCGGCGTTTGTCGGCGCGATCTCGGCCATTCTTATGGTCGATATGCAGATGTCGCCATGGATCGCGGTACCGATCTCACTGGCAGTAGGCGCTTTAATCGGAGCATGGCAGGGCTTTTGGATTGCTTATGTGAAGATTCCATCATTTATCGTTACCCTGGCAGGCATGCTGTTGTTCCGGGGAGCGACGATGATTGTTCTCGAGGGACAATCGATCTCTCCATTCCCATCCGGCTTCCAGAAAATAAGCACAGGCTTCCTGCCTGATTTTCTGGGCGGAGCGACGATGCATAATGCAACATTAGCGCTCGGCGTCGTGTTATCCGTTATTCTCATCTTTAGTGAGCTGCGCAATCGCAGAATACAGAAGAAATATGAATTTGAAGTGATGCCGATAGGTTTCCTTATCGCCAAGCTGGCGGCGATGATCGCGGTACTCAATGCGTTCACGTACATCTTGGCTAATTATGAAGGCATTCCGAACATTCTGATCATCTTGTTTGTCCTTGTTATTGTCTACACGTTTGTTATGAAAAAGACGGTTATGGGCCGCCATATCTACGCACTTGGCGGAAATGAAAAAGCGGCTGGCTTGTCCGGCGTAAAAACAAAACGCGTAACGTTTTGG
This sequence comes from Paenibacillus abyssi, assembly GCF_014640295.1. Lineage (GTDB taxonomy): Bacteria > Bacillota > Bacilli > Paenibacillales > Paenibacillaceae > Paenibacillus_D > Paenibacillus_D abyssi. The sequence goes on from NZ_BMGR01000003.1 coordinate 134,313, forward strand.
GTATTCGTCAACATGGGTGTGCTTGCAGCGCTCTCCGGGTTGATCTATGCGGCAAGATTGGGCGCGGCGACACCGAAGGCCGGCAACCTGTTCGAGCTTGACGCGATCGCAGCCTGCTTCATCGGCGGCGCATCAGCCTACGGCGGAGTCGGTACCGTTATCGGTGCGATCATCGGCGGTCTCGTGATGGGTGTCATGAATAACGGGATGTCGCTGGTCGGCCTCGGCATCGACTGGCAGCAAGGAATTAAGGGACTCGTGCTGCTGCTGGCGGTAGGGTTTGATATCTATAACAAAAATAAATCTTCCTAGGATGAGGGGGCAGTCCCATAAGTCATCGATGATGACGATGGGATAGCCCCCTTTCTCTTAAAAGCTTTGGTTGTACCGCATTCACTGCGCAGTCGAATGTTCTTCCGATCGCTGTTGTTCCCAAAGCTTTCAGGTTAGAGCCATGCAGAGATGATTCATGCCTCCCTCGGGCGTTTATAAAGAACATAACTTTAGTAAAGGAGATTGGCTGCCATTCAGGCGGTCACTCGAGTTTATGTGAACAACCAAAGCCACATTCAACCCCGGCAGGGAGGCGGCAGAATGATGATTTCACTTAATAGCTGGTCATTGGAAAAAATGATGGGACCGCTGCGGATGACGGAATGGAACGAAGGCAGCAGAGAGCATGTGCTGCAAGTTGAAGTCTATCCGGAGGAGATTACGCTTGATGAGCTTTTGATAAAGCTTGAAGCAGAGCGCTACAGCGGGCTGGAGCTTAGTTATGCCCAGCTGCATAAGACCTCAAAAGAGGAGCTGAGCAGGCTGCGAAACAACTCGCAAGCGGCCGGCGTGGAGTTAACTTCATTACTGCTCGACTACGGTGATCTCTCGACTACGGATCCACTGCGTACGAAGGCAGATATCGCCTGGCTCAGAAAGTGGATTGAAATTGCTGCACAGGCTGGCTTTCGTCGTGTGCGAATCGGAGCGGGAGAGTCGCCGCCGGATGATCTGGCTGCGCTTATCCGTGCGTCAGAGGGTCTGATGAAGGTGTATGAATACACCGCTGAAGCCGGCATTCAACTCGTTACGGAGAACCTCGGGCAGCTGCTGTCTAATGCGGATAACTGCTTGAGACTGCTCGAGCTTTGTCAAGGAAAAGTCGGATTTACCTGCGATTTCGGCAATTTTAAGCAGGACAAATATAATCAGCTTGCGCGCGTGCTCCCTTATGCCGATACGGTTCATGCGAAAGCGGAAGTGGACAGCCAGGGAATGATCAATACGGAAGATTTCCGCCGTTGTCTGGAGCTTTGCAAGGAGGCAGGCTTGGAAGGTCCTTATTCTTTGACATATCTCGGCAGCGGCGATCCATGGGAGAAGCTTAGTGAAATGAGGTCCATGATGGACGGCGTACTGGCTTCAACGGAGCGATAAGCGCGATGGCATTCAAGCTATGGAAACGCGGAATAACATGAATCGTATGGAGAAAAGCAAGTATCTTTTCCGTAAGAGATTCGTAAAAAAAATTTTGGATTGGAGGAGATGTCATGAATGCATCGCGATTACAGCGGATCCGCAAGGAGGAGCGCAAATACCACGAACAATGCTTTGAAAATGTTAAATTATATCAAAAGGGCACATGGCTGCATGAACCCGTAGATTTGGTCATGGATCACTTTGATTATTTACAGACCGACAAGCCGCTCTCTATTCTCGATTTGGGCTGCGGCGTCGGTCGTCATAGCATACCTTTAGCCGACAAGGTACGGGTGACAGGCGGGTATGTGCAATGTGTTGATCTGCTTGAAAAGGCACTGGAAAAGCTGAATCAATACAGCCGGCGTTACGGTGTTGATGATGCGATCCGCACGGAGCAAGGCGATATCAGCGACTATCAAATTCAAGAGAATAGCTATGACTACATTGTTGCAGGCTCAAGCCTTGAACACGTCCGTTCGGAGGATCTCTTGCAGAAGGTTCTTCAAAGGATGGCGAAAGGGACGAGAGAGAAGGGAATAAACTGTATTCTTATGAATACCAATATTAAAGAATTCAATAAGAAGGATGGAACCGAACGCGAAACGCTTTTCGAGGTCATCCTGGACAAAGAGAAGGCTTTATCGGCATTTCGCCGGGAATACAAGGGATGGAAGGAGCTTCATGTCGGTGAAGAACCGCTTGAGCTGGAGATTAACCGGGATAAAGAGCCTGTCATTCTAAAGGCGGTAAGTTTATCTTACATTGTTCAAAAGCCATGAAAGGATTTATAATGGAGATCTAAGATCGTTACTTGAGAGGTGTGTGAGCATAATGATCTCGATCAACCATAATGGCTATCAGATTAAATTATTAGATGGAGCGGTTGCGGACAAGCCTGTATTTCGGAATTTACTGCAGCTCTACCGGTACGATACAAGTGAATTCAATGGCAAAGACCCGGACAAACACGGGATATTCGATTATAAATATCTGGATCATTATTGGACAGAGCACGGAAGAGCGGAAGAAGGCCGCATCCCGATTCTCATTCAGATCAACGATCTGCTGGCTGGCTTTGCGCTAATTAATAACTTCAGCCTGGTTGTTCCCAGAACGTTGGAAACCCGCCATCTCGCCGAGTTTTTCATTATGCGCAAATGGCGCCGCCGCCAGATCGGGAAGGCCATCGTAACTGAAATTTTTGATAATTATCAAGGCCACTGGGAAATAAGGCAGGAGCGCGAGAACGTGAATGCGCAGCAGTTTTGGAGAAATGTCATTCATGAATACACCAACGGCGGGTATCAGGAAATCGATCAGCAAGACGAGCGCTGGAATGGTCCGATTCAGTCGTTTAATAATAACGGAAGACTATAAGCCTATAAGAATAGTAGAATTACCATAAGACTTGTGCTCAATCGCGCAGGTCTTTTTTGTTTTGCCGGTCAATTCGCCACATTCGCGTAATGGCCGCCACGGACACTTAGATATGTAATGGATCAACTTTCCATTTTTAACGGTCATAGGCGCACGTAGCGGGTAACATTTGAATGCCATGCTGCTCTTTTTTTCTAAAAACTCATAATTTCCTCCCTTTATGGACATGTTTAAACTGTTACGGTTTTCCAAACACATTTCCATTACCTGGGGGAAAATGATGATTTTAAATAGAGAACAGCTCAGGCAACATGCGCACAAGTTTGCGCTTACCCACGACCCTTATATAAGAAGAAAGCCGTCTAAGCATTGGTGGGGCAGGATGGATGCCGATGTCCAACGATTACGAGCTTTCGTAAGCGAGCTGCGGGCGGAGCGTTCGGCTTGCGCGCAGCCTGCGGAAGAATGGCTTCTCGATCATGCGGAGTTTATCGAAGAGCAAGTGTTGGTTGTGTTCCAGCAATCCTCGACCGATTTCTTGCGAAAGCTGCCGCATTTGCATAAGACCGGTGAAGCCAGGGTGCTGGCGATTTGCAGTGATTATCTTGATCATATGGACGGCAGCCTGGACGAGTACTCATTTATGTCTTACATCGAATCCTATCAGGAAGTATCCGTCCTGACGATTGCCGAGGTATGGGCAATTCCGCTTATGATGCGTATGGCCCTGATCGACAAATTGGCAGGTACGATGGATGTGGTTCAGGAGCGCCGGCAGCTGTGCGGTACCGTCGAACGATTATTGAAAGGGATTGAACCGTCCAGCCTGTCGCCGGAGCGGCTGAACAAGTCTCTCGAAGGGGCCGGAGTGGAGATGCCGCTCTCCGGGCCGTTAATTGCCCATTTGACCAAGCATCTGCGCGAGTGGTCTGAGGATACGGCAGAGGTGCGTGATTGGCTCATCTGCAAATTGGAGAACGGGGCAGAGAGTCTTGACAGGATCGTCTCCTATGAATATCAGCTTCAAGCGTCGTTTCATCTGACAACCGGCAATCTCATCGGAAGTTTGAGATTTTTGTCGCGTTTGGATTGGAATGAATTGTTTGAACGGATCAATATCGTTGAACAAACGCTGCGTGAAGAAACGTCAGGCGATTATAAGCTGCTGGATTTCTCAAGCCGTGATTCACTGCGCAAACGGGTCGAGCAGCTTGCAGGACGACTGCGGGTTCCGGAAAATCTAATCGCGGTCCAGGCGGTGGAGCTGGCTGCGCAAGCCTACGAGAAGACATGGGGAGAATTGGGCGACCTTGCCCAAGCCGACCACAGACAGATGCCGAGACAAGCTTTTGTCGCCTACTATTTGCTAGATCCCGTTGGCGTTAACGACCTGCGGCGCGCACTTACCGCGTGCAGCGCTCCGAGGGCAATGCCGGAGGCGGGGATACTGCGGCGCGCTACAGGTACGTATTTCAATTTGATTGCCGTCGCATTTGTACTCTTTCTGACAGGATTTGCTTTATGGACAGGTACCGGGGAAGGGCTGCTTCCGCTGGAATGGATGCTGGCTCTGCTCGTGCTGGCCCCGCTTGCCATGGAATGGGCGATCGCGGGGGCGCATTGGCTGATCGAATGTGTGAAACGTCCGCTGCCGCTGCTCCGCTATGATTTCTCCCGGCAAGTTCCGGCTGAAGCAGCTTCCATGGTTGTCATTCCTGTGATCTGGTCGACCGTTGAACAAGTCAGAGAAATGGTGGAGAAGCTGGAGCTTCATTACTTGGCTAACCGCGATGCGAATATTCATTTTGCTCTGCTCAGTGATTTCACTGACGCCAAGGAAGAAAAGCAGGCCAAAGACCAAGGCATTATCGACGCGGCAAGAGCGGGTATCGAGGCGCTGAATAAAGCGTACCCCGGCAGTACGTTTCATCTGTTTCAACGGCGCCGTTTATGGAATCCTTCCGAGGGTGTCTGGATGGGATGGGAGCGCAAGCGCGGTAAATTAGTGGAATTCGTGGAGCTGCTGAAGGGAAGCAGGGAAACAACTTATAATGCCATTGCCTCAGACTCGTCGATATTGTCGTCGATTCGTTACGTCATTACGCTTGATGCCGACACGCAGCTGCCTCTGGGCAGTGCGCAGCGGATGATCGGAACGCTGCACCTGCCTTACAATCATCCGAGATTAAATGATACCAAGACACGGGTTGTCGAAGGTTATGGCGTGCTGCAGCCCCGTATTGGCATGAGCCATGAGTCGGCTCTGCGTTCACGGCTGGCTTATTTGTGGTCTTCTGATCCAGGCGTTGATCCCTATGCTTTCGCGGTTTCCGATCCTTATCAGGATGGAGTGGGGCAGGGGATTTTCACCGGGAAGGGAATATTCGATGTGGATACGTTTCATCAGGTGTTGTGTGATCGTATTCCCGATAACCGCGTGCTCAGCCATGACTTGCTAGAAGGCGGTTTTTTGCGTGCGGGACTGCTGTCGGATATTGAATTGATCGATGGTCACCCAGCTACTTTCAGTGCCTATCAGAAACGATTGCACCGCTGGGTACGCGGCGATTGGCAGCTGCTCTTATGGCTGCTGCCCCGCGTAGAGGATCGGCGGGGAGCACGCGCGCCGGTTGATTTAACCCCGTTATCCCGTTGGCAAATCATCGATAATATGAGGCGCAGCCTGCTTCCTCCGGTGCTGTTTGCGATCGCGCTGCTGGCCATGATCGGACTTCCCGGCTCGCCGGGTGTTTGGCTGACGCTTGTGCTGGCAACCTTGTTACTGCCGGTGATCCGCCAATTGATATCGCTGCGGCAGGTTATTCGGTATCCCAAGAGCTTGCTCGTTACGCTTGGACAAGCAGCCGTTACCTTGATCACTCTTCCTTTCCAGTGTGTACTGCTAATTAGTGCAATCTTCACAACGGTGAATCGTTTGCTTTTCACCAAGCGCAGATTGCTGGAGTGGGTCAGCTCGGCCGAGATCGAACGCCACAGCCAAAGCGGCAGCCAGCCTGCATTGACTGGTATGCTGGCCGGATATGCCTTGATTTTGATTTTTGCAGGGGCGGCGTTCCGGCATGGTGAGATTTCAGTGCAATTCACCGGTTTGATTCTCAGTGCGCTGTGGGCCTGCGCACCGTTTGTTATTCGCTGGCTGGACCAACCGGTAGACCAGCCTGTGCCGTCGATATCCGAGGCGGAGGCGACTGAGCTGCGGACATTATCCCGGCAAATCTGGCTGTTCTTTGAGGACTATGTGACGGAGCATGAACACTGGCTGCCGCCTGATAATGTGCAGATCGAGCCCCCGAACGGCATTGCGCACCGGACCTCGCCTACGAACATCGGGCTGTATCTGGCCTGTGCGCTGGCCGCAAGGGATTTTGAGTTCATTACGACCGCAGAATTGATCGAACGCTTGGAGCGGACGGTGGATACGATTGAACGGCTCGATAAATGGGAAGGGCATCTGTATAACTGGTACGACACCTCAACACTGAATACACTGTTTCCTTTATATGTATCAACCGTGGACTCCGGTAACTTTGTTGCGTGTCTGCTGACGGTTAAAGAAGGGTTGACCGAGTGGCTTGCTGCGGATCTTATGCCGCAGCGCCATCCGGATGAGGGCCTGGATACGAGACAAGCGCTGAATGTCGCATTCGCTGAAGAGCTGACGCCTGTTATGAAGAAAGACAAAATAACGGCGGTGGAGCGGACGAGGTCGGGAAGGAATGATGACAATGAATGGACTGAACGGGGTAACCGTTTATTAACGCGTTTGGAGGCTTTAGTCGAAGGGACGAATTTCCGGCCGCTTTACGATGAGAAGTCGAAGCTGTTTACTTTAGGCTACCATGCCGGAGAAGGCAGGCGTGATCAGGTGCTCTATGATCTGATGGCATCTGAGGCCAGGCAGGCCAGCTTCGTGGCGATCGCTATGGGCCAGGTGTCGGTGGCGCACTGGAACATGCTCGGGCGAACGATGACGAAAGCCGGCAAACGGACCGCCCTGCTGTCATGGTCGGGTACGATGTTTGAATATCTGATGCCTCACCTTCTGATGAAATCCTATCGAAATACGCTTTGGGACAGCACCTATCAGGCGGTTGTGCAGCGGCAGATTGAATATGCCGAGCAGCGGGGAGTTCCGTTTGGCATATCGGAGTCGGGATATTACGCTTACGATTTCCAAATGAACTATCAATACCGGGCATTCGGGGTTCCCGGCCTCGGATTCAAGCGCGGCTTGGAGGAGGATCTGGTGGTGGCGCCTTATGCGACGGTGCTTGCGCTGCCATTTGCCAAAGACAAAGCGCTTGAGACACTGCGCAGGATGGAAAAGCTTGGCGGACGCGGTAAATACGGCTACTACGAGGCGATTGATTTTACACCGGACCGCATGCCCAAAGATAAAGAACATATGACGATCCAAAGCTTTATGGCCCATCATCAAGGAATGAGCCTGCTTACGCTTTCCAACCTGCTGCTCCCGCAAACGATGCAGGGCAGATTCCACCGGGATAAACGAGTGCGTGCTGCAGAGCTGCTGCTGCAGGAGCGGGTTCCTGTAAAGCCAAAAGTCATTCAACATCCTGCAATGACGCGGGTGCATTCGCCTGCGGCAAAATCGGCTGAAGAGACGGCTGTCCGCGAGTATCCAAATGCCGATACAAGAACGCCGGAGGTATGCGTGCTTTCCAATGGCGCTTTTTCAACAGTTATAACGGCAAGCGGCGGGGGATTCAGCCGGTATGGCGATGTGGCTGTCTCGCGTTGGCGGGAGGATCCGGTAACGGATCATTGGGGCAGCTTCCTTTATATTCGGGATGTCGCGGCAGATAAGGTATGGTCTCCATCGTATCAACCATGCCGGGTGCCTTCCGCGGAGCAGCGGATTCAATTCGGGTTGGACAAAGCCTTGTTCATGCGTATGGATGGCGAGATACAGACAAAGCTTGAAATTACGGTATCGCCGGAATCGAACGCCGAGATACGGCGGTTAACGCTTACGAACACAGGCAAAGAAACGAAAATCATCGAGGTTACCACTTTTCTGGAGGTTGCTCTGGCACACCCGATTGCGGACGATGCGCATCCTGCTTTCAGCAAGCTGTTCATTAATACGGAATACGCGGAGCAGGAGGAATGTATTGTTGCGAGGCGTCGTCCGCGCGATGAAAAGGAGCAGACCTTATGCGCCGCCCACTCTTTAATGGTGGAGGGGCATGCTTTGGGGCCGGTGGAATTTGAGACTGACCGGACCCGGTTTGTCGGGCGCGGACATTCGTTGTCCGATCCCAGGGGCCTTCGCTCTCGCTTGACCGGAACGTGCGGCTCGGTCGCCGATCCTGCGTTTATCATTCGGCGACGTATAAACATAGAACCCGGGCAAAACATTCGATTGTATGCCGTCACCGCTGTCGCGGACACGAAGGAAGAGGCCGTTAACACTGTCCAGCGCTACAGGACGGAGCAAGTCGTGGAGCGGTCTTTCCAGCTTGCTTGGACACGCGGAAATATCGAGCTGAGGCATCTGCAGCTGATGCCGTCCGAAGCGATGTCGTTTCAATCCTTTGCAGGCCAGATCCTGTACACGCCGCCGCTTCGCAAGGAACGCGCGGACCGGATCAGGGATAATACAAAGGGGCAGTCCGGCCTGTGGGCTTATGGCGTATCCGGCGATCGGCCGATCATTCTTGTGCGGATTGATAACCAAACCCATATGGGGTTCATCGTAAAACTGCTGTACGGCCATGAATATTTGCGTCGTGCCGGACTTGCATTCGATCTCATCATCTTGAACGAATCGGCGGGCGGCTATCAGCAGGATCTGCAGGATGCGTTAATGCGTGCGGTCAGGCAGGATGTGGATCGGCATGGGGCGGAACCTGCAGGCATCGCGGTTATTCCTGCCAATCAGTTGCCGGAAGAGGATCGAACCTTATTAATTGCGGCTGCGCGCGTACAGCTGCGGGCGAACGGTCCTAGTCTGAAGGCGCAAATGAAACTGCTTCGCGGAGCGGCCGAGCTGCCGCCTGAGCTTGTTCCGACCGCGTTAAAAGATCGATTCGGCAGCGCAGAGGCCCGGCAGCATGAGGATACTTCCGACCTTCTCTTTTTCAACGGCTGGGGAGGATTCGTGCCGGAGCAGAATGGACAAGCGTACCGGATCGTTATCAAGAACAGGAATCATCTGCCGGCACCCTGGATTAATGTGCTGGCGAATGAGAAGTTCGGCTGTCTTGTCTCGGAGCTGGGTACGGGATACTCTTGGTGGCGCAACAGCCGCGAGTGCAAGTTAACGCCCTGGTCTAATGATCCTGTGCTTGATCCGCCGGCTGAGAAGGGTTATTTACGGGATGAAGAGAGCGGCGAGCTGTGGTCCTTGACGCCGTCCGAAGCATCCTCGGTTATGCCGTACAGCGCAACGCACAGCCACGGATATTCGCGCTTTTGCCATGAACGAAATGGCATTTCACACGATTTGACCGTATTTGTACCGCTGGCTGAGCCGGTTAAAGTGATGCTGTTGAGGCTGCGCAATCGAACATCGGTTCAAAGAAGGCTATCCATTACGTATTATGCGGAATGGGTGCTAGGTGTCAAACGCCAGACGAATGCTTCCTTTATCGTAACGGAGTGGGATGAGGCGGCTTGTGCTCTGCTGGCCCGTAACACTTATCAGGAGACGTTCCGTGATGCCCATGCATTTGTAAGTGTGTACGGGGAGGATGGTTCGACAGACGATAGTGACGCATTGTCCTGGACAGCCGACCGGAGCGAATTTATCGGACGTAACGGTACGATCGAACGGCCTGCGGCGATGAGCCGCCAGTATTTGTCGGGACAGACAGGAACGCTCTATGATTCGTGCGGCGCGGTACAGGCTAAAATGGTATTGGATCCGGGCGAGGAGCGTATCGTGCCGATTGTGCTGGGCTGCGAGCATTCTCGCGAGGCTGCCGCTGCGCTTGCGCGCAAGTACAGCCAGCCTGCGGTATGCGAACAGTCTTTGGCCGAGGTGCGGCAATTCTGGGAGCGCACGCTGGGGCAGACGAAGGTATCTACACCTAACAAGGAAATGGATATCATGCTGAACGGCTGGCTGCTTTATCAGTCGCTTGCCTGCCGAATGTGGGCGCGTTCCGCTTTCTATCAAGCGGGGGGTGCATATGGTTATCGAGACCAACTGCAGGATTCCTTATCCATGCTGCACACCCGGCCTGATCTGACCCGTTCCCAGATCAAGCTGCATGCCGCTCATCAATATGAAGAAGGGGATGTACAGCACTGGTGGCATGAAGAGACAAAACGCGGAATTCGTACCCATTTCTCCGACGATTTGCTGTGGCTGCCTTATGCGGTATCCAGATATATTGTCCATACAGGGGATGACAGCATATTAGGGGAGACGGAGCCGTTTCTTCGCAGTGAACTGCTGAAAGAGGGAGAGCATGAGCGATATGAGGAAACCGTGTTATCTCCAAAGAGCGGGACAGTGCTCGAGCATTGCTTGCGGGCGATTGACCGGGCACTGCAGCGGATTGGCGAGCACGGCTTGCCGCTCATCGGAATTGGAGATTGGAACGACGGCATGAACCATGTCGGTTCCAAAGGGCGCGGCGAGAGCGTGTGGCTCGGATGGTTCATTATTGAAGTGCTGAAACGGTTTGAAGCGATATGCAGGGAGCATGATCTGGCTAAGAAGGCTGATCACTACGAAGCAGTCAGGGCAAAGCTGACCGCAGCGCTGGATACGCATGCATGGGATGGCCAATGGTACCGCAGGGCCTTCACGGATCATGGCGAGTGGCTGGGTACGATTCGCGGCGAGGAATGCCGGATCGATGCGATCGCCCAGTCGTGGTCAGTAATCTCGGGAGGAGCGCCGATGGACAAAGCGATGCAGGCGATGCAGTCATTCGACCGCGAGCTGGTGGACCGGGATCTGAGGCTTGTCCGCCTGTTAACCCCGCCGTTCTTCAATACGAAGCCGAGCCCCGGTTACATTCAAGGTTATCCGCCGGGTATTCGCGAGAACGGTGCGCAGTATACTCACGGTGTCATCTGGAGTATCGTCGCCTGGTGCCGCCTCGGCAAGGGGGACAAAGCATTCGAGCTGTTCCATCTGTTAAATCCAATCACGCATGCGCTGACTTCCAATGAGGTACGGCAATATACAGGCGAGCCGTACGTAATGGCGGCGGATATTTACACCGCTGATCCGCATCGGGGACATGCGGGATGGACCTGGTACACCGGAGCCGCAGGCTGGATGTATCAGGCAGGTGTGGAATGGATTCTCGGCATTACGCGCCAAGGAGCGCGGCTGCATCTATGCCCGTGCATTCCTTCCGAGTGGCCGGAATATTCCGTCAGCTACCGCTTTGACACATCGCATTACCATATCACGATCAGCAATCCATCCCGCAAATCGTCAGGAGCAAGCGCGCTTCAGGTGGATGGAAGGGATACGGCGATTGTGAAGGATGACGGGCAGCAAGGGCTCTACGTGGATTTGCTGGACGATGGGAAGGAACACCGGATCGTACTTACGATGTAGGCGGATGATGGAAAACACCCGTCAAGCGATGGTGGTATGCCTAGGCAGATCCAATCGCGTTACGGATGAAAAACATCATAAACAAAAGCGATAGCGGGTTACAGAGGTAGAATTGCACAATGGGCCGTCATGGAAGTGAACTGTTCCGCAAAATATATCACTTATAGGTTCAGGGCGGAAGCGCAGCAATGTGTGAAGCTGACTAGAAGTGACCAACTTTGGCGGCAAAGTTCGTTCTTTCCATGGCGGTTTTTTTCGACCGTGACAAAGTCTCGGCTCTTTTGGTAAAGTTAGTGATGACTAACATTTCCAACTGAGGGAGCAAGAATCTGTGAATTATAACAAGTTTATTCTTACATTCTTGATCGGACTGGCGGGGGGCGGTTTGTTTCATGCGGCGCATTTGCCGCTTCCTTGGATATTGGGCCCGGCTTTTGCCGCCATGGTCTTAAATGCGCTGCGTCCAGGAACCATTGAGTGGCCGGATTGGATTGGATATGCGGGCATTGTTGTGGTCGCCTACCTGTTAGGGCAATCAATGACGTTGGAGACAGTGATCATGATGCTTCACGATCTCCCATGGATGCTCACGGCCGCTGCTCTGTGGGTTGCAGTGTGTCTGCTTGTGGGATGGGGGTTTGCCAGAGCTGCCCGCATTGATATCGCAACCGCCATGCTCGGCTGCGTGCCGGGCGGATTAACGCAGATGGTACTGATCGCTGACCATTTCAAGCAGGCCGATCCGGGAACGGTCGCAATCATGCAGACTTCCCGCTTGATCGTCGTGTTGTATACGGTGCCGTTCCTTGCGACCTGGATAGCGGCGCCGGCGGAGGCGATGCAAGCGGCAGCGGCCGCCAGCGCGGGGGCCGGCAGCATCTTAAACGAAGCGGCCGCAAGTCAATGGCCGCCGTTCCTGGGCTGGCTGCTTATGCCGCTTGTTCCCTTATCCGCTTGGATAACGCGCCGTTTGGGCTTGCCGGCAGGGGAATTTCTCGGGCCCGTGCTTGTTGTCGGGGCACTTGCAATAATGGGTAACCCTTGGCCTGATGTACCGGGTCCGCTGCTTGCAGCGGCACAGCTGCTCATCGGCATTTTTATCGGTAAACGGGTTCAATTGCGGATGATATGGATCAACAAACGGCTCGGTCCGCTATCCTTGGCTACAGCGTGCTTACTTGTAGCGATAACTGCCGGCGCGTCATGGTTGATCTCGACGTGGACCGTTCCAACGATCGTCACTTGGTTTCTTGCGCTTGCTCCCGGCGGTTTAGGAGAAGTGGCAGTAACGGCTCTTCTGCTTGGCGCGGATGTCTCCCAGGTGACGGCCTACCAGCTGACCCGGCTTTTCTTTGTGCTTCTTGTTGCTCCGCCCATTGTGCGGCTGGCAATCGGCAGGCTGACGCGGCTGTCTTCATCCGGTTAAATGAAGCGGGAGGTTATATTGTGAATATCAACGAACAAATCATAAAAGAGCTTCAAAGGATCGAACAGCAGGAGCAAGTCCGTATTCTGTACGCCTGCGAATCGGGCAGCAGGGCGTGGGGATTCCCGTCGCAGGACAGCGATTATGACGTTCGCTTCATCTATGTAAGGCCAGTGGATTGGTACCTGTCCATCTTTGACAAACGCGATGTCATAGAGCGGCCGATCAGCGACATGCTCGATATAAACGGCTGGGATCTGCGCAAGGCGCTGAACCTGTTCCGCAGGTCGAACCCGCCGCTGCTGGAGTGGCTGTCATCTCCGATTGTCTATCTGGAGAAGTACAGCGTGGCCGAACGTATACGCGCAATTTCGCCGTTTACCTTTTCCCCGAAGTCGTGTATGTTTCACTATTTGAATATGGCCAAAGGCAATTACCGTGAGTATTTGCAAGGGGAGCAGGTGAAAATCAAGAAATATTTCTACGTGCTGCGGCCGATTCTGGCCTGTGCATGGATCGAGCAGAAAGGCACGATGCCGCCAATGGAATTTGATGAGCTGGTTGCACAGCTAATTCCTGAAGGCAGTTCCTTGAAAAGTTCGATCCGGCGCCTATTGGAGCGAAAGAAGGCAGGGGAGGAGCTTGATTACGAGCCGCGGATTGAGCCGATTAATCAGTTCCTGGAGCAGCAGATCGCGCATTTCGAAAAGACCGCTGTTCAATTGGCTGCAAATGGAGGCGGATTGGATAAGCAATTGGATGAGCTGTTTCGTGAGGCACTAGCGGAAGTTTTCAATTCCGAATAACTGTGTTACACTTTCTGTAATATGAAACAAACCAAGTTAGGTGGTTCCGATGGCAGATAAAGAAGAGTTGACCAGGTTTGGCGTGTCCTTCCCGGCTCCGTTGATCGAGCAATTCGATCAATATATTATCGAGCAGGGCTATACGAACCGTTCTGAAGCGATCCGGGATCTCGCCCGCAGAGCGCTGCTTGAGCCGTCGGGGATGCACTCGGAACAATTTGTCGCGGGGACCGTGGTCATGGTTTACGATCATCATGTCAGCGAGCTGCCGCAGCTGCTGATGGAGCTTCAGCATCGTTTTCACCACGACATAATCTCGAATATGCATGTTCATTTAAATCATAATCAATGCCTCGAGGTCATCGTTGTCAGGGGTAAGCTGAACCGCCTCCGGATGCTGCACCAGCAGATTCAGGTACAAAAAGGGGTGCTGTATGCCGAGCTTTCCGTTACTTACGCCGATGAAAAGGACACGGGCATGAACGGACATCATCATGATTAATACCGGAATCGTAGCATTCCTTAATTAAATCACTAACGCCTCACTGTATCCGGACACCAGATATAGTGAGGCGTTTTTTCTTATGATTGGCTGGTTTTAACAGCTTATAGGCTGCTCGAACCAGCACAAGGGCTTTGTCCTCAATCTGAAACTGCCTGGAGGCTTCTCTCGGCAGTTTTCATCATATTTCAGCGATGAGCAGTAATATGATCGATGACAAGCATAGGCACGTACTTACTAAATAAAGAACCATAACAGCTTGTTTATGATTAAGGCCCGCGCGAAGCAGACGATAATGCGCTTGGCTTGCATCGGCTTGATAGATGGATTTCCCCTGCAGGAAACGTTTGATGACAACGAACAGATTATCAAAAATCGGCACGCCAAGAGCCAGAATCGGAATAAAGAGCGACAATACGGTGGCTTGTTTGAAGGCGCCGTCTAACGCTATAACCGCTAAAATAAAACCGAGGAAAGTAGCCCCTGCATCTCCCATGAAAATTTTGGCAGGCGGTTTATTATAACGTAAGTAAGCGATCGAGACACCAACCAGTATAATAGCCATAATGGCTGAGTTGGGCTGTCCTTTGGTGAGTGCAACGATAAACAAAGTGACCGCAGAGATCGCGGTAATTCCTCCGGCAAGTCCATCCATGCCGTCTGTAAAGTTAATAACGGTGGTAACGCCGAAAATCCACAATATCGTTAAGATAAATTGCAGCCAGACCGGTAGCCATACATAATCGCCGGTAAAAGGGTTGTAAAAACCGGTGAACGCGATCCCGGAAGCATAGACGATGACGGCTGCCGATACCTGTACGACAAGCTTGGGAAGAGCCGGAAAATCTTTTCCTTTTGTTTTATACCAATCATCGATCGTACCGATAATCAGCAGCAAAACCCCACCCGCAAAAAGAGCTGCTGTCTGCAAGTTGAATTCTCGTGTTACGAGCAAATAGGCTGCAAAAAAACCAATGAAGATGACATAGCTTGCTGTCAAAGGAATCGGTTCACGATGAATTTTGCGTTCCGTGTCTTTCCGGGGCTTGTCCACAAAATCCAATCGAAATGCGAGCTTCCCAAATGGGGGAATTAAGAGATAGACTACGAGAAACGATACCACAAATGCTAAAACGTATAAAATGTCTCTCACCACCAAAAAAGATTATGCACACAAAAATAATGTCGATTAATAACAATACGATAATCATAGCAAAAAAGATCAAAAAGCTTCATTAGAATTTCGTTATATTTTTAATGAGAGGAGGGTCAAACATGCGTACTTTTATCCGGACAGGGGAGTGTTTGGATGGATCAGTTTTCATTTGTGGAGGTGGATGAATCGGTTGCATCGACAAACTTGGAAATTCATGAGGAGCTTCTGGATGAACCGATTAATCTGTCATTCGAGGATAAAATAGGGTAACGGATGGCAACTAGCGAGGGAAAGGGGAATACACGAAAACGGATAGAGGGGCAGCCGTAACAAATAGAGGCTTAGTCAATCAATGACCAAGCCTCTGCTTTGGTTATCATCATAGTGATGTGCTGATCTTAGCATGTGCGGCAGCCTGTTTTGTCATTTATTTTGCTTTGAAGTGTACAACCGCGCTGTACAGCATTTTGTTCGCGTTCGGGTCAAATACCGCGTTATGGCTGATCGAGAAAACATCCAACAGCAGCGCTTTGTTATTTTCGATCTGAATGTTTATTTTTTGTTCCAATGTTATCAGATCATATGCCTCGAAAAACTCGATTTTGTTCTCGATTCTGCTCAGTGAAAAACTCATTTGTCATCGTCTCCTCGTTCAACGCTTGTGCAATTATTTTAGTATAGACTGCCGGCACTTCACAACTATTTATCCATTTACCGGTTCGTTTTGAAGCACAAAGAAAAATGACGTGTCAAACTGTAATCAGTTTGCACGTCATTTTTATGGCCACTTTGTGAAACAGCAGTCATCAAACGCCAGGCATGTTTTCTTCATTTACTCCAAGAATCTCTTCGATTGACCTTGTTTTGACGATATTCATCGCGAGTATGCCCAACTCTTCATAGCTCATCGAGTTTAGTCTACTCTTGATGGCGTTTGAAACGGTCTCTTTTCCAGTAACTTCTTGGATGATTTCTATTACCGCCTCCACTCTAGCCTCCAGTTGGTGTTTGTTGACAACTCTCATGTTTTTTCTCCCATTCTATATGTTACTTTACTTACATCGTAAACTGATGATTGCCGATTTTTTTTGTCACGGGACGAGATTTGAACCAACTCGATTTGGAAATTTTCGGGTTGTAGAAAAACAATGCATTATTTGTCGGGTCCGTTCCTTGTAGTGCGGCTCTTGCTGCCTTGACCGCCGTTGGAGACGGCGCTTTTTTATATTGGCCATTCCTCACGACGGAGAATGCATTCGGCTGGTAGATGACTCCCTTTAATGTTTTCGGAAATTGCGGAGATTTCATCCGGTTCATGATTACCGCACCAACCGCCACTTGGCCTTTATAGCTTTCGCCTTTTGCTTCGGCATGAATGATTCGGGCCAGCAAGGAAAGCTCTGTGTTCGAAACTTTGTTCGAAGCTCTGGTTTTAATCGCTGCTTTGTTATTGATCTTCGACCATGTGTGCGGTCCTACTAGACCATTAGTTACAATCCTGTTTTTTTTCTGGAATCGTTGGACTGCGTTTCGGGTTGCCTTACCGTATTGCGAGTCTACTGCTAATTTGTAATAACCAAGTGTTTTCAGCCTTTGCTGCAATATTTTAACTTCCGACCCCTCACTGCCTATTCTTAAGATAGAGGATGATCTGGCATCGGCATTATTATGTTCGACGGCTACGACAATTAATAAGAGTAACGCGACTAAGCTTAAAAGCCTGTACATGATGAATGAATCCCTCCGTTTGTTGGTGTTTTTTGGAACGACGTCATCGACAGTCTTGATTCTAGCACAGCACTTTGTGAGAATTAACAATCCTAAACGTTTTATAATCTTCTTAAAATTTTCTCATCACCCCCTGATTTTATTTTTTGTCAGTATTTTCTATAAAATGAGTGATCATTTTTAGATGATGTGTTACCATAAATATAAATAGTAACACGATTATGCGGTGCTGTTAGCATGATCAGACATTAGGAGGTTTTCTTGCGATGAAGCGCAAATGGCAGTTCATTGGTACAGCAATTATTGCAGCTTCCATTTTACTGACAGGCTGTGTCTCAGACTCGGACAATGCAACAGGAGCCAGCAGCAGTAAAGATGAGCTCGTGCTCGCGGTCGGGGCGGAGCCTGAAGCAGGCTTCGATCCGACAACCGGCTGGGGACGTTATGGATCGCCGCTGTTCCAAAGCACATTATTTAAACGCGATAACGAATTGAGGCCGGTAGGCGATCTGGCTACCGGTTACGAGGTGAGCGATGACGGAAAACTCTGGACCGTCAAGCTTCGCGATGATGCGAAATTTTCCGACGGGGAGCCATTAACCGCGGCAGATGTTCAGTTCACTTTTAAAACAGCGGCCGCAGGCGGAAGCGTGGTGGACTTGATGAATATGGCTCGTGTTGAGGCAGATGGCGAGTACACTGTTAAGTTTTCGTTGAAGCAGCCGCAATCCACGTTTATCAGCTTGCTGGTTACGACCGGCATTGTGCCGGAGCATGCCTATTCTGATGATTACGCACAGCAGCCGGTCGGTTCGGGACCATACAAACTTATTCAGTGGGATAAAGGGCAGCAGTTAATCGTTGAGGCGAATGAAGACTACTACGGCGCGAAACCTTATTTCAAGAAAATCACCTTTCTGTTCTTGAGCGAGGACGCCGCTTTTGCGTCTGCTAAAGCAGGGGCGGTTGATGTCGCTTATATTCCGGCCTCATTTAATAAGCAATCTGTGGATGGCATGCGGCTGGAGGCCGTAAAAACCGTGGATAATCGCGGCATTCTGTTTCCGTATGTTCCTTCGGGGCTGCAGACGGAAGAGGGCTATCCAATCGGTAACGATGTTACAGCGGATCTGGCAATCCGGAAAGCGGTCAACGCCGCGCTCGACCGGGAAGCGTTAGTAGAGGGTATATTAGAAGGTTTCGGTTCACCCGCATATTCCGTTAACGACGGTCTCCCTTGGTGGAATCCCGATTCTGTGATTCCAGACGGCAATCCAGAGGAAGCGAAGCGAATCCTCGCGGATGCCGGCTGGAGCGATACGGACGGCAACGGCATCGTGGAGAAAAATGGATTGCAGGCCCGTTTTTCGCTTCAGTATCCATCCGGTGATATGACCCGCCAATCGCTCGCACTGGCTGCAGCGGACATGATTAAGCCGATTGGCATCCAGATCGATGTGGAAGGAAAAAGCTGGGACGATCTATCTGCTTCGATGTACGCCAATGCGGTGCTGTTCGGCTGGGGAAGCCATGATCCGCTGGAAATGTATAATCTATACAGCAGCAGCTATCAAGGCGAGGATTTTTATAATGTAGGCCGCTACAGCAGCAAGACGGTGGACGAATGGATGAATAAAGCACTGCAGGCAAAGAGCGAGGAAGAGGCTTTGGAATACTGGAAAAAAGCCCAATGGGACGGCACGACAGGCTTAAGTGCCAGAGGAGACTCGCCATGGGCATGGCTTGTGAACATCGATCATTTGTATTTGGTTAAGGACAAGCTTGATATCGGAAATCAGCGTATTCATCCGCACGGCCACGGGTGGCCTGTTACGGACAATATCGAAGAGTGGAAATGGATCGAATAGGCGAAATGAAATGAGGCATCTGACATGATTCGCAAGCTGTTGGCATTTTTGGGCTTTAAGGCGGTGCGGTTGGCATCACTGATGTTTGCCATTAGTTTAATATCGTTCATGCTGGTCCAAAACTCGCCCATCGACCCTGTCCAAGCTTATGTCGGCGCCGATGCGGTGAGGGTAAGCCCGGAGCAGAGAGCGCAGATTGCGGCCTACTGGGGACTTGAGAAGCCTCCTCTGGAACGGTTCGTCATATGGAGCTCGGCCCTGCTGCAGGGCGATATGGGTACTTCGATGATCTACCGCCAGCCGGTAGAGGAAGTTATCGGGGAGAGATTTTTGAATTCTGCCGCGCTTATGGGCGTGTCATGGCTGTTGTCAGGCATAATTGGCTTTATCGCAGGGGTAGTGGCGGCAATGAAGAAGGATACCTGGATCGATCGTTGCATCCAATGGTACTGTTATACGTTGGCTTCGACACCGGCGTTTTGGCTGGGCCTGCTGCTGCTCATGATTTTTGCCGTTTGGCTGGGATGGTTCCCGGTAGGACTCGGGGTACCGGCCGGGGTACTGGCCGATGAAGTGACGATGGCTGACCGGATCCGGCATTTAATCCTGCCGGCCCTGACGCTCAGTGTAGTCGGCATTTCGAATATTGCGCTTCATACAAGGCAAAAGCTGGTCGATGTGCTGGAGAGCGATTATGTGCTGTTTGCCAGGGCAAGGGGAGAAACGGGATTCCGATTGTTCTGGCGGCACGGCCTGCGCAATATTGCATTGCCGGCTGTGTCCCTGCAGTTCGCTTCGTTCAGCGAACTGTTTGGCGGCGCTGTACTGGCAGAGCAGGTGTTTTCCTATCCCGGCCTGGGACAAGCGGCAGTGGATGCGGGCTTACGCGGCGATGTGCCGCTGCTGCTTGGCATCGTCCTGTTCAGCGCCTTGTTTGTATTCACGGGCAATTTAATCGCGGATTTGCTGTACCGGTTCATTGATCCGAGAATCCGGAAGGCGGGTGTAAGATGAGCGCTCATCAAGCCGGCCAATGGCCAAGCGCCGCGCCCCGCCCGCAAATCAATCGCAGGCGGCGGACATTGACGGTGATCGTATGCACAGCGGCTTTTATTATCGCTGCTTGGCTCGGTGGTTATCTGGTCAACCTGGAGAAGCTTGCCACGAATCTTCAATCGCGTAATCATGCTCCGTCACTGCAATATCTGTTCGGAACGGATTGGCTGGGCAGGGATATGTTCACACGAACGGTCAAAGGCCTTGGCTTGAGCATCCAGGTTGGACTGCTTGCCTCGGTATCGAGCGGTGTAATCGCCGTTATGCTCGGTCTTTTAGCTTCAATGGGAAAAATCGCCGACCGTATAGTGTCATGGTTAATCGATGCATTCCTAAGTGTGCCGCATCTGGTCTCGCTGATTCTGCTCGCCTTTGTGATGGGCGGAGGCATGAAAGGCGTGGTAATCGGCATTGCGCTCACACACTGGCCAAGCCTGGCGCGCATTATCCGTGCGGAGGTCATGCAGCTGAAATCGGCAAAGTATGTGCAAATTTCCCGCCGTATGGGCAGGTCAAGCTGGTGGATTGCGACAAGGCATATGGTGCCGCATTTGCTTCCGCAGCTGTTCGTGGGCGTGCTGCTTATGTTCCCGCATGCGATTCTTCACGAGGCAGCCATTTCGTTCATCGGATTGGGGTTGTCGCCGCATCAGCCCGCGATCGGCATTATTCTTTCCGAATCCATGCGATATTTATCGATGGGGATGTGGTGGCTGGCATTTTTTCCGGGGCTGTGCCTGCTCCTTGTCGTAAGGTCATTTGATGTGCTGGGTGAACGCCTTCGCGGGCTTGTCGATCCCCGCCGGTCCAGGGAATAGATGTCAGTGCATTGCCTGATGGAACAAAGAGAAGGGGGGGAAGTCTCATGTGCAAGCTAGAAGTTGAAAATTTGTCCGTCTCATTTTCCCATTATGACAGAGGCCTTAGGCAGCAGATGGTTGAGGTCATCCACGGGCTAAGCCTATCGATCAAGGCAGGCCAGATCGTGGCGGTTGTCGGATCCAGCGGCTCGGGCAAGAGCCTGCTAGCGCATGCAATTATGGGAATCCTTCCCGGTAATGCGGTAATGGCCGGCCGCATCTGTTATGGCGGGGAGACATTGAATGCGCAGAGACAGGCAACGCTGCGGGGCAAAGAAATGGCTTTGGTCCCCCAGTCGGTCAATTATCTTGATCCGCTGATGCGGGTCGGACAGCAGGTGCGTATACCGGGAGCGGATCAGGTACAGGCAGCACAGCAAAGAAACCTGTTCGAGCGTTATGGCTTGGAACCGGGAGTAGAACAGCTCTATCCGTTCCAGCTATCCGGAGGCATGGCCAGAAGAGTGCTGCTCTCTACAGCGACGTTGAGCGGCGCCAGCTTGATTATCGCCGATGAACCGACGCCGGGGCTTCATCATGAGGCTGCGCGCGAAACGCTGCTTCACTTCAGGGAGCTGGCCGATGAAGGACGCTCCATTCTATTGATTACGCATGATATTGAATCCGCGCTTACAGTGGCAGATAAAGTGGCCGTGTTTTACGCCGGAACAACAGTAGAAATCGCCGCAGCAGAAGATTTCGCAGGTCATGGCGAGCGGCTTCGGCATCCATACAGCAGAGCGCTGTGGAATGCGCTGCCGCAAAATCAATTCCAGCCGATTCCGGGCGCTCAACCGCTTCCCGGCCAGCTGCCGGACGGCTGCGTATTTGCCCCGAGATGCCCTGCAGCATCTGCAGAATGCTCCGAAATCAAACCGGATATGCGGAAGCTGCGCGGCGGCATGGTGAGGTGTATTCATGCGTCTTGAAGCAAAAAAACTGGGATATCGTTATGCAAACGATGCATGGCTGTTCCGGAAGTTTGATCTGAGCCTGCAGCAGGGGGAGACGGTCGGCCTCGTCGGACCAAGCGGCAGAGGCAAGACGACGCTCGCCCGGATCCTTGCCGGTTATGATACCCCGCTGGAAGGCACGGTAATGCTGGATGGCCAGCCGCTGCCAAAGCGCGGTTATCATCCAGTGCAATTGGTATTCCAGCATCCAGAGGAAGCGGTGAATCCCCGCTGGCGAATAGGACGCATCCTGAATGAGGGCGGGCAGCCGGATCCTTTCTTGCTGCAGGAGCTGGGCATTGATCAGGGGTGGCTGGAGCGGTGGCCGGGGGAGCTCAGCGGCGGGGAATTGCAGCGGTTTTGCGTGGCCAGGGCGTTGGGTCCGCAAACCCGTTTTCTCATTGCAGACGAGATGACAACGATGCTCGACGCGGTCAGTCAGGCGCAGGTCTGGCATAGTGTGCTTGCTATCGCCAAACAGCGTAATCTCGGCCTGCTCGTCATCAGCCATGAACCAAGCTTGATTCGGAGGCTCTGCGACCGGGTGATTGAATGGGAAAGCCTTGTTCATTAGCATGCTTAAGGGCCCTGTGCGGGGGCCCTTGCTGTTTATTCCATCGTTGAGAGCCCTCCGAGCATGACTTCTTTGTAACGCTTGGGAGACATATTGTTAAACTTGTTGAACATCTTGTAGAAGTGGGAAAGGTTGATAAGTCCGACCGTTTCCGCTATTTCGTGAATGCTGATATCCTGGGTGAGCAGCAGCTGCTCCGCTTTCTTGATGCGCCTCCAGTTAATGTAGGTGGTTACCGGCATGCCCATCGTTTGCGTAAAGCTTTTGGAAAAATAATGATAGCTCATAAACGCCATTCTGCTTAAATCCTTTATGTCGAGCTTCTCGGATAAATGCTCGTCAATATAGTCCAGCACAGGCTTCCAACGCAGCATTTCGCGGTTATCATGTGGTTGGATCAAACCATCCCGATCGTATCGAATCATGTATAACATCAGTTGTTTTATATTGTGGCTTACCGCCAGCTCATAACCTCTGCGATTCGCAGAGGTTTCTTCATGGATATCGAGCAGGCACCTGCCCATCGCTTGGCGTGCTTCCGGATCCTCCTGCAGCATGTTGTTAAGACTGCTTAACTTGCGAAAGGGGTGGGAAAAAGAGCTGTAATACATCATACTTGCCGAATCATAGTAGGCCTGAAGATCGACCTGGAGCACCAGGTAGGAAAGCGGGCCGCTGCCTTGCATGGCGGTGCGGTGCAGCTGGTTGGAATCGACAATCATGACGTCGTGCTTCTCAAGCTTGATCAATTGCTGCTCCAATTGAACAAGCATGCTGCCTTCGAAAATATATAGAAACTCCACCTGCTCGTGGTAATGCCATGGTTTATCGAGCGTATCGGAATCGGTTGCTGCAGGGTTGAGGATCGGCCATACTTTTAATCTTAAGGCAGGGTTCTGGTAATGGACTTGCTCATGGAGCGCTTCACTATACATAGATGATCCCTCTTCACAAAATCGAATAAATAAATAACAGATATGGACATAGGCTTACTGCCGATTTTCCTATAAGATGGACAAAGTCATATGTAGTTTACTACTGATGCAGCAACCAAGCAACCATCCTAAATAGAGGAGCGTGAAAGTATTGAATCGTTCAGTCAAGGTTACGATCTGGAATGAATTCAGGCATGAAAAAACCAATGAGAAAGTGATGCAGGTTTACCCGCAAGGGATGCATACGGTCATTGGCCAAGCAATGCCTGAGAACTATACGGTTACCTATGCAGCATTAGATGAGGAAGAGCATGGATTAACAGAGGAAAGACTGCAGGAGACCGATGTTCTGATCTGGTGGGGACATGTGGCTCATGATGAAGTCGATGACCGCATTGTACAGCGGGTATATGAGCGGGTCCTGAAAGGGATGGGGTTAATCGTGCTGCATTCCGGACATTTCTCGAAAATCTTCAAAAAGCTGATGGGTACCTCCTGCGATCTGAAATGGCGTGAGCACGAGCCAAACGGAGAGCGCGAGCGGTTATGGGTCGTACGCCCCGGCCACCCGATCGTCGAAGGCATCGGAGAATATATCCAACTGGAGAATGAGGAAATGTATGGGGAGCACTTCGACATTCCACAGCCGGATGAGCTCGTATTTACAAGCTGGTTCCAAGGCGGCGAAGTATTCCGCAGCGGCTGCTGCTGGAACCGGGGACAAGGCAAGGTGTTCTACTTCCGTCCGGGCCACGAGACATTTCCTACTTACTTCAACAAAGATGTTCAGCGCGTGATCGCCAATGCAGTGGGCTGGGCCGCTCCGGTTGCAAGCGCCGCACCGGTATACGGAAACGCGAAGCCTTTGGAGAATATTTAATTTATTATTAATAAAGATAAGGTTAGGGGCTGCCTTCAAGGCGGCCTCAATAGCCCACACAGCGTCCTTCAATCCCAAGGCCGATCCGGCGTATCCTCTTTATCCCGAGGCCGCAGCGATTTGATGGCTTTACCCGTATCCCGCAAATTTGCCTTCGCAACTGCCATTGAAGCTTTCAGATCCTGTGCAGCTCCCTTGGCATCATCTATGGTTCCATTTACTTTGTCCGCTGTTGTTTTGGCATCCTCTGCGGTTTCCTGTATATCGCCTTTCATTTCATCCACCGATTGCTTGATATTATCGATATTGGCTTTGAGTTCGTTAATGGCCTTTTTCAAAGTGACCGCCTCCTTAAAAATAGAGAGCCTTTCTCCTCCTTACCCCAAACGAGCGAATTAGATTCATCGGGCAATAGAGCGGGCGATGAATAATCAATAATGAGCTGACAAAGAGGTTGATCATCAAGTGAATGAGGCCATCCAATTACGGGTGGCCTTTAACAGACTTTCCTCTTGTGAAAACTAATGTAATTAGTTATTATAATAATAGAAATAGCTCTGACCGGAAAACGAAACGAAAGGAAGGGACAACATGTCACCACGAATGGGATTGGATCTGCCGACGATATTGCAAAAAGCGGGAGAAATAGTCGATGAAAAGGGGCTTGATCATCTCTCGCTCGGAGAATTAGCCAGACGATTGCAGATTCGCACGCCATCGCTATATAACCATATCGAAGGATTGGAGGCGCTGCGGCAAAAGCTCGCGATCCACGGACTTCATAACCTTCATGAGCGGATGGTGTATGCGGCTGTCGGGCGCTCCGGCGATGAAGCCGTTCGGGCGCTAAGCGAAGCGTATGTAAGCTTTGCCAGAAATCATCCCGGACTGTATGATGCGACCTTTCGTGCACCGGAGACTGATGATCCTGAGCTTCAACAAGCCCAACACAAGGTGGTGGAGCTTGTCGTTCAAGTGCTGCAGGTGTATGGATTGAAAGATGAAGCGGCACTGCATACGGTTAGAGGCTTTCGAAGCATTTTGCACGGATTTGCTTCCATTGAGCTGGCGGGCGGGTTCGGTCTGCCTCTTGATCTGGATAAAAGCTTTCTCCTCTTAATCGATACCTTTCTTGCAGGTATCCATTCCGGGACCTCAAACTAAGTGTTTGTCTGAATGATCCGAGCCACGGTTGGGATATCCGCAGGGGCCCATTCCAGAGAATGCAGCTGTTCCAATGGCAGCCAGATCAGCTTTTCATGTTCATTAGGTTTGGGTACGCCATCTACAATGATTGCTTTGTAAGTCATTAATCGTACCGTGATTGCAGGATAGACATGTGTGACATCGGCCACCAGCTCGCCAACTGCGATCGAGCAGTTTAATTCCTCTCTTATTTCCCGGGTGAGGCTCTCCCCGGGCGTTTCACCGGGTTCGATCTTCCCCCCTGGAAATTCCCACAAACCGGGCATCGACATGTCGGTTGAACGGAGTGCGCATAACACTTCGTTCTTTTCATTTATAATGACCGCGCCAACAACATCCACTGTTTTCATATATGACCTCAAATTGTTTTATTTTTAATCATTATAACCGATATGCGTGCAAAAATGGCTGGCGCCTGCTTGGGAGCGGGATTCGTGTCTGCCGTGTATTGTGCACCACCTCCTGTTCAGCGATTTAAGCAGAAGACAGCTTCATGCAAAAAAGTGCAATTGAAGGCCGTCCTAAAGTGCGATAAATATAGGCTATCCGCCATATTACACTGATTTTTGAACAAACAAGACGGTTAATTCACTATAGTCTTTCCACATCTCCCCATACAATGAAATAAATGAAACGGAAGTGTTTTGAAAGCGCTTAAATTAAACGAAAAGGCGGGTGACTCAAGTTGTTAAAGAGGTTCCGGGCCGGGATAACAAGGATGGACAGGTTGAAGAGAAGACAACGGGGAAGCTTTTACCGGAAAAGCCTGATCTGGCTGCTGCTCATCACAAGCATTCCAGGATTTATTACGGCAGGCTGCATTTATTGGTTCTCGGTCAGCCAGATCGAGAATGACCTAAGCGCGCTTCATCAGAGTCAGATTGAAGAACGGGTAAAAAACGTCGATGACCAACTGATGTATCTCGAGCTGAGCTTGTCGCATTGGGCATTCAGCCCGCGTTACGGAGCGGATCTGCAGGAGCTTGATTTCGTCTATCACTTTCAGGATACGCGTGATGTAACCAAATCGCTGGTCGTGCTGCATGGCTCGAATCCGTTAATTCAGGATGTGTCGTTGTATATTGAACGGAACGAGCCCGTCCTCTTTAAGCCCGAGCATTATAAAGTTGACGATCCATCGATACTCTCGGAATATCGCAAGCTATTGGATGATAATCGAAGCATTTATTGGACTGACCGGGTCTCGGAAGCAGAAGGCGATAACGGGCAGCGGCCATCCGGTTTGCATGACCCGGTTACCATCGTGCACAAAATTCCCGGCGGGAGCGCCTCTCCGTTCGGCGTGCTGACGGTGACGCTGGACCGGGAAAGATTCGTGAATGTGCTCAGAACATTAACGCCGTATAACGAAGGCGCGACTTTCCTGATGGAGGATAGCGGAAATATTCTCTTATCGGACAACAGCGCCGGGAATGACGTTGATGTATTGCTGCGGCAGGAGGTGATGAACCGGGAGCAGCCCTCCGGAACGTTCATGTGGCAGCAAGGGGATAAAACCTATTCCGTTTCTTACGGGCAATTAAAGCGGGTCGATAAACTTTGGACCTATGTATCCGCTGCGCCGATGACAGCGATCACCTCGCCGGTGATGGCGTTGTCCAATATTATTCTAATTGTGAGCTTGGCCGGACTGCTGCTTGCCTTGATGCTGTCGTGGCTTGCGTCCATCCGCATGTATTCGCCCATTGCCCGGTTGATCCGCAGGTTTAGCGGCGATTCGGATTTTCAACATGAAGGCCGCATGGATGAATTTCAATATATCGAGAATCAGTGGAACGTTGCAGCTAGTGAAAGTCTCAATCTGCAGGCAAAGCTTAACGATCAACTGCCTGGCCTGCGGACCGGGTTTCTGCTGCAGCTGCTTCAAGGCCATCTGCATGCTTATAGCGAAGAAGATCTGAGGGAGAGGATGAAACGTTACGGATGGAATGTCGAGAATCATTGCTTCCATGTGCTGCACATCCGGCTGACGGGAGATCGCATCTTAAATGAGAGATATGCACATGGCGATCAAAGCTTAGTCACGTTCGCAGCTTCTAATATTATGGAAGAGCTGGCCGCCCATCGGTTCGAGCAATTCAGTGTCATGAATTTTCACGATCTGTCTGTTGGCCTGTTCATTATGTCGCCGGCCGATATGCCGCTCTCCGAGTGCTTAAATGCTTATGGCGAAGAGATTACATCGGCCATTAACCGCATTCTCAAGCTCCAGGTCACCATAACGATCAGCCGGCAGACGGACACCGTAAGGCGAATGGCCGAGACCTTCATGGAGGTGGAACGGGCTGCCGGCTTCCGGCAATTTGTGAATCAGAATCAAATTCTCAATATGGAGGAATTATCCGCCGTTGAGGCCAATCACGAGACGAATTATCCGTTTGCGCTGGAGCTGGATATCATTCAATCGATGCGCAGCGGGAAGTTGGCAACGGCGGAGGACTTGATTGCGCAATTTTTGAAAGTGATCCAGTCCTATCACGGCACAGAAATTCAAGTGCAGCAGAGTATGCTGCAGCTGCTCGGCAGTATCCAGCATATGATGCTGCAATCCGGGGTCAATCCGTTTCGATTATTCAGAGGAGCCAATCTGTTTGAACGATTATCCGACATTCGCGACCCGGACAAGATGCAGCACTGGATGAAGGAACAGGTCGTTGTTCCGTTTATACAGGAGCGGGAGTCGCGCGCTAACCTTCAGTCGAAGCAGATGATCGAACAGACCGTTGGCTATATTCAAGCGAATTATATGAAAGATCTGTCCTTGGAAAGCTGTGCTGACCTTGCCGGAACGAACTCATATACGCTTAGCAAGCTGTTTAAGCAGAATACGGGTGTCAATTTTATTGATTATGTGACCGAGCTGCGGCTTGTCAAGGCGAAAGAGCTGCTCCGGGGCACCGATTGGAAGATCAATGATATAGCCGAAGCGGTCGGCTACCAACAGCGGTATTTCAACCGGATTTTCAAGAAGCAGACAGGCATTACGCCAACCGAATACCGGGATTTTACGCCGGATTACAAGAAAGACGACATCCGCCAAAAGAGTACCACAGCCGTGAGAAAGCCTTGAATATCAAGGCTTTTTCCATGCAAAAATGTAGAATTGAAAGCGTTTGAAATTTGGACGATACTCAGAATCACAAAGCCGTGCTGCTAGGCAGGCAAATCCACAATAGAGAGGGAGAAACAGGTGGACTCAACATTACAATCCGGGCCAGACGCAGCTGTGAAGGCGAAGAAGTCCAAAGCAACCGTCTTGGGATCACAAAGACCATCCTGGATCGGCAAGGTAAAGAAGGACCGATGGTTGTATGTGCTTTTGCTGCCGGGGCTAATTTATTTTCTCGTATTTAAATATTTGCCGATGTGGGGTGTGCTCATCGCCTTCCAGAACTTTCAGCCGTTTGTCGGCTTTTGGAACAGTGAATGGGTAGGATTGGAAAACTTTCGCAACTTTTTCGCTAATCCGGATTTTGTCCGATTACTGCGCAACACCTTTATATTGGCTGTGTACGATCTGGTATTTTTCTTCCCCGCACCGATTATCGTTGCGCTGCTGCTCAATGAAATTCGCGTCAACGTCATCAAGCGTTTTATTCAGACGATGGTCTATGTGCCGCATTTCATCTCGATGGTAATCGTTGCGAGTATGACGTATGTATTTTTGACTACGCAAGGCGGCGTCCTGAATGAAGCTGTCTTTCAAATTACGGGCAGGAGGATCGACTTTCTGGCTGATCCCGATTGGTTCAGGCCGCTCATCATTCTACAGATCATGTGGAAAGAAACCGGCTGGGGGACGATCATCTTCCTGGCGGCGCTTGCCTCGGTCGATGTGGAGCAGTATGAAGCTGCTGTAGTGGACGGGGCCAACCGGTTTCAACGGTTATGGCATGTTACGCTGCCGGCGATTTCCAGCGTTATCGTCATTCTGCTGATTTTGCGGTTAGGCAACTTTTTGGACAACGGGTTTGAACAGATCTTCCTGATGACGAACTCCTTGAACAGAACGGTCGCCGATGTGTTCGATACGTATGTTTACTTCGTAGGGATCACGCAGGGCGCATTCAGCTACAGTACCGCGATTGGCCTATTTAAATCGATTGTCGGCATTGTGCTCATCTACGGAAGCAACTGGCTCGCCAAACGGTTCGGCCAGGAAGGGCTGTATTGATTATGAAAGGGGTGAAGGGATTTCATGGGATCCAATCATGACTCATTAGGCGAGAAAGTATTCGACGGCTTCAATTACCTGTTTCTGTCTATTTTCGCAGTAATCACAGTACTGCCGTTCATCTATATCTTTGCAGGCTCGTTCGCTACCGAGGCCGAGCTGTCGGAACGTTCTTTCTTTCTAATCCCAAGGGATTTCTCGATTAGCGCTTATCAATATATTTTCTCATCGAATACGATTTTCCGCAGCATCGGTGTATCCATCTACATTACCGTTGTCGGAACGATCACGAATCTGGCTTTTACACTGACGATGGCCTATGCATTGTCCCGCCGCGATCTGCTGGGCCGTAATTTGATCATGAATCTGGTCATTTTCTCGATGCTGTTCAGCGGGGGCATGATTCCGACCTATCTTGTGGTGAAAGAGCTTGGCTTGCTCAACAGCTACGGAGCGCTCATTTTGCCGGGAGCGATCAGCGCCTTCAACCTGATCATTATCAAAAATTTTTTCCAGCAGCTGCCGCCCGGACTGGAGGAGTCGGCGCGGATTGACGGGTGTACAGATCTGGGCGTCCTGTGGCGGATCGTGCTGCCGTTATCGATGCCGGTCATTGCGACATTCGGTCTCTTTTATGCAGTGGGTCACTGGAATAATTTCTTCTCGGCCCTGCTTTATCTTAACGATCATACGAAATGGCCTTTGCAGGTCATGCTGCGCGAGATTGTCATGCTGTCGCAGCTTGCGATCGGTGATATCAACAATATGGACCCCAATTATGTGAAGCCGCCGGAGCAGTCGGTCAAGATGGCCGTGATTGTAACAGGCACCATTCCGATTCTGCTGGTGTACCCTCTCTTGCAAAGACATTTTGCCAAAGGGGTATTGTTAGGCTCGATAAAAGGATAACAAGTTCGATTGATGGATCATCGCGCAGCGTTGCCCGGTGTGTGCTCAGGATACCGCTGCGGGATATCTATAGATGCTGCAATTGCAGCGCAAAGTTCAAGATGAAAAGGGAGGATAAAAAGATGAATGTGAAGGTGCTCGGTGTAAAAAGAAAGATCGCTTTGCTCTGTGCGGTTGTGATGATGTTATCTGTGCTTGCCGCATGCTCGGGAGGAAATGGCGGCAGTAATGATCCTGCGCCGCAGGAGCCAGCTAACACCGGCGGACAAAGCGCCGGAGAAGGAAATGCAAATGCTGCGCAGGCAGAGCCGCTGGAGCTCACCATTATGGTCCCTGCTTTCAGCACAGAGCTTCCGGATGGCAGCAGCCCGGTTCTTCAAGAGCTGGAAAAGTACACGAATACGGATATTACGATGCAATTTGTGCCTAACAGCTCGTACGGGGACAAAATGAACATCACGCTTGCATCGGGGCAGCTTCCGCATCTGATGGTCGTAGACCGTAACTCAGCCAGCTATATTAATGCCGCCCGTACCGGGGCTTTCTGGGAGATAGGCCCTTACCTGCAGGATTATCCGAACCTGAGCCAGGCGAATCCGATTATTTTGAACAACTCGTCCGTGGACGGAAAAACCTACGGCATTTACCGGGGCCGGACACTAGGCCGGATGGGCGTATCGATTAATAAGGATTGGATGGAAAAGGTCGGCCTCTCGGAGCCGAAGACGATTGATGAATTTTACAACCTGCTGAAAGCGTTCAAAGAGCAGGATCCGGACGGCAACGGCAAGGATGACACGTACGGGACGGTCATTACCAAATACGCCGGTCCTTGGGACATTATGCAAGTATGGTTCGGCGCTCCGAACAAATGGGGCGAGGGAGCGGACGGCAAATTGGTGCCGACGCATATGACGCCGGAATATAAGGAAGCGCTTAAATTTTTCAAGAAGCTGTATGATGAAGGGCTTGTGAACTCCGATTTTGCGGTTATGGACCCTGCGGTATGGCTGGACCCGATTGTTAACGGCCAAGCCGGCGTCATGGTTGACGTGGCGGACGCCGCCCGCCGCATCGACGGCAGAATGCAGGAAAAGGCGGAAAGAGAAGAGCCGTATATCGACGTGTTCCAGGCTCCGGTTGGACCGAAGGGGCACAGAGATATGCCGACCTCAGGTTATGCGAACGTGATCGCGATCTCCAAATCCGCGGTAAAAACCGAGGAAGAGCTGAAGCGCGTGCTGGAGTTCCTGGATAAGCTGGGCGATGTGGAAATGCAAATGCTGCTTGGTTACGGCATCGAAGGCCGCCACTATGAGATGGTAGACGGTTATATCAAGCCGCTCACAACACCGGAAGACGTTGCGCTTGTCAAAGAGCTGGAAGGCATGAACCAAATGCTGACCTTCATCGGGCCGGTAACGCCGCAGCTTGAGATGACCGTTATCAATGAGAAGGTGATGCAGGTTCAGACGGCAAATGAGGAGATCGTTGTCAGCAACCCCGCAGAGCCGCTTGTCTCCGAGGTGTATGCGCAGAAGGGGCAGCAACTCGACAACATTATCGCTGACGCGCGGATTAAGTATATTGTCGGCCAAATCGACGACAACGGCCTCGACCAGGCGATTGCGCTGTGGCGCTCCAGCGGCGGCGACGACTATATTGCGGAAATCAATAAGCTGTATGAGGAAGCGAAATAAATAAGCCTGATGAGTTAACAGTTCTTTAAACCCGGATGATGAGAATTAGAACTTTTTTTGGGCGGGGTGTCCGCTTCAGCCGCTGTTGGATCCGGGAAATTTTGCATCGATAGCACAGACCCTGCGGACACCCTCGCCCTTATGTGTTCTAACTCATCATTAAAGGGATCAAAGAAAGTCGCTATTCTAATCAGGCTAGAAGGAAGAAGGAGGGAGGAATGGCTAATGCGGATGCTGCGGCAGGAGCCGCACTTGCTGGGAACCATCAACATTGAAGAGGCCGGGCTGCGCTGTAAGATGCTGCTGGGCGACATCAACGGGGACGGACGGATGGAAATCGTCATGGTGCAGCCTGACGGGGGAATCGACGACCGTTATGTTCCGCATCAGGTCCAGTGTTTGACGGCCTTTGATCTGGACGGCAATAAGCTGTGGCAGGCCGGCACTCCCGATTCGAATGCAGGAGGGCCCGGCTCGGATTACCCGGCTCAAATCTATGATATCGACGGGGACGGATACAACGAAATATTGTGCGTGATGAATAAACGGTTTCTCGTCCTGGACGGTCAGACCGGCAAGGAGAAACGCTCGTTTGAGCTGCCTGCCGAGGAGGCGCATGATTGCATTATTATCGCGAACTTGAGCGGCAATGACTTTCCGCAGGACATCATTTTGAAGGACCGGTACAGAAACCTGTGGGCCGTTGACCGTGATTTTGGGCTGTTATGGACATTCAGCGGCAACCCGGGCCACTATCCTTGGGTTTATGATTTCGATGGCGATGGACGTGACGAGGTCATGGCGGGGTATGACTTGCTCGACCATGACGGCACATTGCTCTGGTCATGTCAGGACCTGGATGACCATGCGGACTGTATATGGGTTGGCAATGTGGATGGCAGCGGAGATCAGATCATCATCGGCGGCAGCGTGACGGTCATGTATGATCCTGAAGGCAAAGAGCTTTGGCGCTATGACGGCTCGATTGAGTCGCAGCATGTGGCGCTCGGCAAATTCAGGGATGATCTGCCGGGCCTGCAGGTTGCCGGACTGGACCGTATTGTCCGCGAGGATATGGGCGGGGCGGTAAAGAAGCGCGGCAAGGATGGGCTGTTCCTGCTCGATGCGGCCGGTAAAGAGTTATGGAAGGAAGACAGGAAGACAGACGGCTGGCTTACAATTATCGAGACGGTGCGCAGCTGGGACGAAGGACCGCTTGATTATATTTTGGCGTACCGCCGCGGCGGCGGTGTGAACCCGACGCTCTATGACGGCCATATGAATGCGGTCGTGACATTTCCGGTAGACGGATATGCGGCCCATGCCGATTTGACGGGAGAAGGAAGAGAACAAGTATTGATCTACAATCAGCAGACTGTATCCATATTCGGAAGCAGAGAGAGTGGTCTTAAAACACTCCGGCCGGGTATCACGCTGCAGCAGCCCAAGCGGCTGTACAGCTCCACATTATATCCTGGCGGAGAATATAAGCGATTGGAAGGTGACCCACGATGAGCTATATCCACCCGCCTTCACACAGCAGCTATGCGGTTTATCAAGGGAATATCGAAGAGACGCTTCGGTTGATTGCCGATCGTTATATCGGCAGCCACCCGAAGCATCCTTTTGTCTATCGGGCATCCTCTTTAAACGGATTTAAACGGAGCGGGGATTACCGTTATGAATTGAATATGGATGTTAAGCTGCCTGGCCTGCGTTTAGGCCAGTTTGTGTATGCGTGGGCAAAATGCTGGTGCGAGCAGGAGTCGGAGTGGGCGTTCAGCGTCAGCTGCTTTGGACCGACCCGGCTTCACGTGAATGGCCGGCAGGCATTCAAATCGAATATTCAGGAGGATGTCTTTCCAGACCGCCGAAGCTGGTTTCGCATTAAACTTCAGCAGGGCTGGAATCATTTTGTGCTGCAGTTCGAGAAGACTGGAACCGGCTGTGGTGCGTGTTTTGGCACGGGCTCAATCAAAGGGCTGCCGCTTCATTTTATCGTACCGTCCACCGAGCGCGAAGGCCAAGAAGGCTGGATCTTCACGGAAGGGCTGGATCAGGAGCTGGTTGAGCTGCCAGGTCCGGACATGTCCGAGGCGGATACCGGTCTGGAGTGGCTGCCAAACCGGGCTTGGACGGATAATGAGCGTGCTGCGGGCGTATTTGCCCGATTATTCGGCAACCAGAAAGGCAAGTCCGCTTGGGCGTGGACGAAGCTGACCAGTGCGTTCCCTGGCGAGCGGCTGATCGAGCTGGAGGGCGATCATCAAGGCCCAATCACGATCTGCCTAGACGGAATGCCGGTCTATGAATCCCCGGAGACATCGGGCAGGTTCCGGATTTCCCTTCCCGTCACCTTCGGCAATCATGATCTGCTTGTACGCTCGGTATGCGCGGATGAAAGCTGGGGGATAAGCTTCCAGCCGCCAGCCGCAGGCTTTCAACTGAAGAGCCCTCACGAAGTATTAGGCTCGGATGATCAGTGGTTGTATTTAGGTGTCTTCGAACCGGGGGATGAACCGGATCTTCACGATATCCCTGCAATGGATACCCTGTTCAAAACGGCGGAAGGAGAAGGCGGCCGGTATTGGAGGGTCGATCAGCCCAATACCGTGGTGAGACCGTTTGCGGAGGCAACGAATTTCGGCAGATGGAACTATCCGCTTGGCGTCACACTCTATGGCCTGCTTAAGACAGGAAGAGAGCTGGGACGAAGCGATTATGTCGATTATGCGCTGAGCCATATTGAACAGTGCACGGCCTATGACGGCTATGCATTATGGGATAAAGCGGCCTATGGCGCAGCCGGCGTTAACCATCAGCTATCGGCAATCGATAGCTTGGATGATTGCGGCTCTTTTGCCGCAACGATGCTTTATGCGATGGAACAGCGAGAGCTGGAGGGCGGCCGTGCCGTCGCAGACCGGATCGCGGAATATATCAGCCATGAGCAGGACCGGCTCGAGGATGGAGCGTTATACCGGGTGCATGGCAGCACAGATTTCATGCAGCAGACGATGTGGTGTGATGACTTATATATGAGCACCCCATTCCTGAGCCGGTATTACAAGCTGACAGGCAATCCGGCTTATGTGGATGACGCGGCGCTGCAATTTTTGCTGTACAAGAACTATTTGTTTATGCCGCAGGAGAAGATCATGTCGCATGTGTATGATTTTAAATTCAACAAACCGACCAGTGTGCCGTGGGGACGCGGCAATGGATGGGTGTTATTTTCGCTGACCGAGCTGCTCGCTGTGCTTCCTGAGGATCACCATCGGCGGTCTGAGCTGATGTCGTTCTTCAATGAGCTGTGCGAGGGATACTTAAAGCTGCAAGGTGAGAATGGGCTATGGCATCAGGTATTGAATGTACCGGAATCGTACGAGGAGACGTCCTGCACGTCGATGTTTCTGTATGCTTATGCGAGAGGGCTGCGATACGGCTGGCTGAAGGATCAAGACCCCTATATTCAAGCGGTTTTGAAGGGATGGGAAGGTCTTGCCAAAGTATCCATTGATCGCAGCGGCAATATTTATGGCGTGTGCAGAGGCTCCGGGTATGCCTTCTCCCCGCTTTACTATAAGGATGAACTGACCTGGAATTTGAATGATACCCATGGAATCGGAATCGTGATGCTGGCTGGCATCGAGGTGTTAAAGCTGCAGAGAAAGCTGCAGGCTGGCGGGAAAACAGCAGGGCTGGTGGAAAAACAGCATTGATTGGATGAAATGAAGCCACACATAACAAAGAAAAAAGGAGGGAGACGCTTGCGGCTGAAGGTGGAGGATGAGGAGCTGCTCTATACGAACGCTCTGGCCAGTCCGAAAGACATCGATGGCTTTGTGATGGAAGGGGACGGGAGCGTTACCTTCCCGACGGGCAGGATGCGCCTGGAAAGCACGCGCAGTCCGGAAGAGGGCCAGGCTGCAAATGTCGTGTATTGGTGCCCGCAGACATTCCCGGACGACATTGCGATCCGCTGGCGCTTCTGGCCGATTGGCCAGCCCGGGTTGGCCATTATGTTCTTCTGCGGGGCAGGGCGAAACGGACAGGATGTGCTCGATCCCTCGCTGCAGGAGCGAAACGGGATCTACGACCAATATCATCATGGCGACATCAACGCTTATCATGTCTCGTATTTCCGCAAGAGCTACCCGTCTGAGCGGAGGCTGCAAACGGCGAACCTGCGCAAAAGCTACGGCTTCCACTTGGTGGCGCAGGGCGCTGACCCGATCCCTCACGTGGTCGATTGCGACCCGCCCTACCGCATGGAAGTGCTTAAATGCGGCGCGGACATTGTATTTTCAATTGAAGACATACCTATATTTCACTTTACCGATGATGCTGTTTCTTATGGTCCTGTTCTTGGAGCGGGAAAAATCGGCTTCCGGCAGATGGCGCCGCTGGTCGCGGAATACTCTGATCTGGAGATCTACAAAGTGAGGAGAAGATAACTTATGGGCGAAGGACAACATGTAAAATTAGGGTGGCTCGGCGAGCCTCCAGCTGGAACAGTGAGCAGCACTTGGGGCATCCCATGGGCGGCAGGGACGCTGCAGCGGGAGGAACAGCTTGCACTGCTTGGGCCAGATGGAGTAAGCGTTCCGGTACAGAGCTGGTCAGCGGCATATTGGCCGGATGGCAGTGTGAAATGGACAGCTCACGCCGCCGTATTGCCAGCGTCTTCGGCAGGCGATTATAAGATAACGAAAGGAACCCCGTCATCCGTTGACCAGCCGATCTTTGTCACAGAAACAGAGAACGGGATCGAGGTGGATACCGGCGTTATTATCTGCCGGTTGAACCGCAGCGGAAATTCGTTGATCCGGGAGATTGTCCGTGGCGGCAGCCGCATCTGCTCAGACGGCAGGCTGGTTGCGATCCGTGAAGCTGCTTCCGTCATATCTGGCCAGAAAACCGTCAGGGAAGAGACGTTTCACAGTGTCATTCTCACTGCCAAGGTGGAGCAGCGAGGTCCCTTGCGCACCGTGATCAAGATGACCGGTCGGCATGAGATACACGGTGGCGGGAGGCAGTGGCTGCCCTTTACACTCCGATTGTATTTTTTCGCCGGCCAGGCTTCGATTCGGGTCATGCACACGTTTCTGTATGACGGCAACCCGCAGCAGGATTTCATCAAAGGACTTGGCATCTCCTTTGGCGTTCCGATGAGGGGACCGCTTTATAATCGGCATGTGAGGTTAGCGGGCGATACGGGATGGTTCAGCGAATCTCCAAAAGGCTTGATGACCATGCGGTTATCCGACAGGGTGGCTGAATATTACCGGAGACAAATGAACGGCGAGATAATTGAGTTTGATGATCAAGAGGATGAAGCGTTCCTTAAGCTGCTGAACGATTCCGCCGTATGGAACGGCTTCAAGCAGGTCCAGTTATCGGCGGACTCCTATACGATCACAAAGCGTACGCAGGAGGGCTGCAGCTGGATCCGCTCGGCGGTAGGCAGGCGTGCCCGCGGACTGCTGTATGCGGGCGGAGAGGGGGGCGGCCTGGCGGTTGGCGTGCGCAGCTTCTGGCAAAAATCGCCCACCGCACTGGAGGTTGATGATACGGCCACGGACGAAGCGAGGATGACAGCCTGGTTCTGGTCTCCGGATGCCGGGGCGATGGATCTTCGGCATTATGATACGCAGACACATGTGGCCTCTGCATATGAGGGTGCGGATGAGCTGCGCAGTACGCCTTACGGGGTTGGCAACACGAGCGAATGCGTCATTTGGTGCTGCGGTAGCACGCCGGGTGCTTCCGAACTGGACGCGATGACGGAGCTAAAGGAGTCGCCGCCGCTGCTCATTTGCGAGCCGGAGCACTATCATGCTTCCCGGACGCTCGGCGTGTGGAGCCTGCCGGACCGCAGCACGCCGCTGAAGGCCCAGCTTGAGGACACGCTGGGCAGCATCATTGCATTTTATCAGGAAGAGATTGAGCAGCGCGGCTGGTATGGCTTTTGGGATTACGGCGATGTGATGCACAGCTACGATCCGGTGCGCCATACGTGGCGATACGATATCGGCGGCTGCGCCTGGCAGAATACCGAGCTGGCGCCCAATATATGGCTCTGGTATTCCTTCCTGCGCACAGGCCGGGAGGATATCTTCCGGCTGGCTGAAGCGATGGCAAGGCATACGAGTGAAACCGATGTCTATCATATCGGCGAGTATGCGGGACTCGGTTCCAGACACAATGTGCTGCATTGGGGCTGCGGGTGCAAGGAGGCGCGGATCGGCATGGCCGGGCTGCATAAGTTCTACTTTTACTTGACGACGGATGAGAGGATCGGCGACATTATGGACGAAGTCAAGGACTCGGACTTTACGACGCTAAATCTCGATCCGATGCGGGCCTATTATCCGAAGGATGAGTTCCCGACCCATACGCGCAGCGGTCCCGATTGGTCGGCCTTCTGCTCGAATTGGCTGCTGCAGTGGGAACGCTATGAGGATACGGCTTACCGCGATAAAATGCTGAGGGGCATTGAATGCCTGAAGCAAATGCCTTACCGGCTGCTGACAGGACCTGTATTCGGCTATGATCCGAAAACAGGGATTCTTGAGCATATGGGGCATGAGAATTACGGGCATC
Organism: Paenibacillus abyssi; assembly: GCF_014640295.1. GTDB lineage: Bacteria > Bacillota > Bacilli > Paenibacillales > Paenibacillaceae > Paenibacillus_D > Paenibacillus_D abyssi. The sequence goes on from NZ_BMGR01000003.1 coordinate 173,095, forward strand.
ACCTCATCATCTGTATGGGCGGCGCTCAAGTATGGACGGAGATGGCGATGCTGCTGAATGATCCGGAGTGGAGCGGCATGCTTGCGGAGTTTGGTGAGTTCTACAACCTCTCTCCGGAAGAGAAAAGCCGACGGACCGCTGGAGCGATCAACGGCAAGGATTGGAACATTCCCATGCTCTCAACAGCCATGATGGGCTACTCGGCCGCCCATTCCGGCGATGTACAGCTCGCGCGGCAGGCATGGGACATTCTGCTTAACGACCGGTCCCATTGGCACATCGGGACGGCCCTGCAGAGCGAGCCGGTACCGATTGCGGAGTATGTCAGGCCGGTCCGGGAAATTCCTTGGATCTCCACCAACACGGCGTCCCAGTGGTCGATCAATCTGATCGTATGCCTGGAGCTGATCGGCAGGCACCTGCCTGCCGCCTTGGAAGCTCGGAATGACAAATAGGGGTGAGGGTGTCCGATAAGCATATGCTTACGAAGCGAGGGCTGTCCCATCAGTCATCGATGATGACGACGGGATAACCCCTTTCTCTTAAAAGTATTGGTTTTACCGCATTCACTGCGCAGTCGAATGTTCTTCCGATCGCTGTTGTTCCCGGATTCCCTTGAATAAATAGGCCGAGGTGGGAATCCGGGAACAAAGGCGACCGCTGACGCTTCTCCAGAATCATTCGATCTGCTTCGTTAAGGCGTAACCGTTTCTTTTCTAAAAACTAAGAAGCCTTTCCTTGTTAACATGTAAGGACGACCAAACATGAACAAAGGAGAGGCTTCTTTTGTACATCGAATATACCATGGACCAGCTTACTTTGCCCATGGACTTGCAGGAAGATATCCCCGAAAACCATCTCGTCCGCGTTATCAATGATGCCGTCAATCGCCTACCTATGAAGATCTTCACTCAAGCTTATCCCGGCGGCGGTCGAGATCAGAAGATTCCTGCTTCGCGTGTTCATTGAAAATAAAGTTTTAGACTGAAAATCAAGTATTAGACCATGAAAATAAAGTTGTAGACTGGCCGCGTGCATTAAGCTATTGGGCAGTTTTGCTTAGTCAGTGATACAATCGACTTGAAGGGATTTCTAAGTTAAACTGGGGTGGTTGAGAATGGATAAGACCAGTGTAATGGCGTATTTCAGCATCTTTGGGGACGACTTTCCATTAGATAAAGTTACGCAAATACTGAATATTGAACCGACCAGATCGTACAAGAAAGGCGAAGTTATTGTCAGACCGAAGAATGACAATGTGATTATTACCACCACCATTTACAGAAAAGAAACTGATTGGGAACTTAGTACAGGTTACCAAGAGTCCACTGATATTAATGACCAATTGTATTTACTCTTAGATACATTGGAAAATAAGGTGAGCGAATTAATTAGAATCAAAGATGAGTATAAAGTTTCGTTCACATTTATGATTGTGATAAATATCGAAAATAATGAAACACCAGCTATGTGTTTAGAACAGAGATTTATTAGCTTTGTGCATACGATAAATGCGGGTGTGGACTTTGACTTGTACATTTTTAGCTAATTGGTTGAGCTAAACGGGAAACGTTAGTTTAACCGGCAGCCGGATTTTCGGAATTAGACTACAAAAACACGAGCAATCAAAGAAAAAAGCAATTCGTTCCTTGCGGGAATGGGCTGCTTTTTTGCATTACTCCACGCGCGGCGAATCGGGTGAGACGGGCAAATTTGGCAAGATCCGCGGGTCTTGATTTTTTTTATAGGTAATCTAGGCTGATTTTCTAATTCTTAAATGGGGAGGAACATATGTATAACTATCGATCTTTACAAAAAAATGATCTTGAAACTATTTGCTCTTTTCCGAAAAGCGAAGAGGAATTATATTATATGTTCCCTAAAGCGACATACCCGTTAACACCAAAACAAATTGAGGAAGCCGTTAAAAGTAGATTGGAACCCACTGTTGTTTTGTTTAATAATGAAGTTGTGTCCTACGCTAATTTTTATGATCATGATGGCGAATCTTGTTGGCTAGGCAATGTCATTGTTTCCCAGGATTATCGAGGAAAAGGTGTGTCTCAATTTTTAATTGAAACTATGGAATCAATTGCGAAACAAAATATGAATGTAAATAAACTGAAACTGGTCTGTCATAACACTAATACACGGGCAATTTTATTTTATAAAAAGCATGGGTTTAGACCTTTCGATATCTCTATAAGAGTTAAGCCATCAGGGGAATTTATTGCTGGTATACATATGGAAAAGATTCTTTAAGATTAACGGAGAACGATAGTGAATCACCAGGGAGCAGATCGCATCGGTAGCTGCTCCCTGGTTTTTATTGAAGTAAGGGGTAGTTTTATGCAAATAATACTATAAGATCTGTCATGGAGCTAATGTATATTACTCGCATGTGAAACATTCGTACTCGCGGCAACGTTCTTAAATGTGAGGTGATCTTTCATGATCAAATGGGTGTTAACATTAGCAGCTGCCTGCCTTGATGCTGCTATCGGGCTGCAGTGAGAAGTCCGGCAGACCTAGCGACAATACTATCAATCCTTCTACTGCACCTGCTCCAGGGGAGACGGTTACACCCCGAGCGAAGCCGAAAACGTTCCCCGCTGTGTCAGACCCTTATGATGCTGACCAAGCAGCTGCGAATGGCGATGTGGTGAACGTTCACGGGAAGATGTACAATCTCGACAAGTGGCAGCTGTTTTTGGCGAATCTCGATATGGGTGTGCCGAATCAGGTGCGTATTACGCAGTATACTGATGAAGGTGACCCGATCCTCTATGAGCTGGTCTATGATGGGGCTGAGGTGATTGCCTATACGTACGACAACTCGAGGGACGGATTTGGCAGCGATGCAGGTCGTCCGAGCACGGTGTGCCGGGGTATTGAGCTCGAGGAGAACAAGGAGTCCGGCTCCCATTACAAGCTAATCGGATGCGATGATGATGAAACCGGTAATACGTTCTGGTTCATGAACATAGCGGAGGAAGCCGAGCAGGGAAGCTAAGGGCGTATTTTCCTATTACACGAAATCAACACTAGATTAACAGAGCCTCTAAAACAGTGATGTAGTTCGTCAAATATTATCAATGAATATTTGATCAAATACCCTTTTCGACGTTAAACTCCTAACGGGGAACGTTAGTTGAACAAAGACAGCGGCAGTCTAAGACTTTATTTTTCAAGTCTTGGTCCGCTACTGTTTCATTTTTATAGGTAGTCTAATACTTATTTTCGAAGTCTGGCGATTTTTAAACTCAAAAAACCGCGTTAAATCGGGCCCCTCAGTCTAAAACTTTATTTTCACATGACATCGCGGCTTACAAAAAGTAAGTTTAGAGGTCGGGTGGCTTTTGCTTGCCCATCATTTGCTGAAGAAGGCCGCAGTTGACCGAAGACGATAAATGGCGCCACAGATAGGAGACCTACCGTTCTAGAGGTACCTATCAAGCTTCAATATTCTCATTGAAGATCCCTTTGGGACAGCCTCTTCAAATGTACATGATGGCCTTCTGGTCCTCCCTTCACGGAATCGGATACCCCGCCCCAAAAAGGCTCTAATGCTCATCATTCGAGTTATCGATAGTCAGGAGCGCCGCATACCCGATGCGGCGCTATTTGGACGTTAATAGAGCTTCCCTTGAATATACAGATTCGTTGACAGTTTCATTACCGCATGGGTGTAACAGTTGTGGCGCAGCGGGAATGAATCGCCAAAATATTGCGGCAGAATGGCATTCATCGTGCCTTTCATTTTGCTATAGAGCATTTCGAAAATTTGAGCTTCGCTATAGAACTGCGTCTCTCTTCCCTGAAGCCATTCAAAGTAAGATACGATCACGCCGCCCGCATTCGCCAGAATATCGGGAATGACAATGGCGCCTGTATCATTTAACACTTGGTCCGCTTCACCGGTTACCGGAGCATTGGCGCCCTCGACGATGATTCGCGCTTTAATCTGATCCACATTATCTTGATGGATCTGGTCCTCCAGTGCGGCTAGGATCAATACATCAACGTCCAGGTAGAGCACTTCTTCCCGGTCCAGAAGCTCGGCTTTGATGCCAGACTCGGTAAGCTGCTCGTCTGTTGCCGGCAGGTCGCCCCCGGACTTGGAGGTGTAATCGGCAAGTGCCGGGATATCCAAACCATTGGGATTATATAAAGTCTTGTTGCGGTCACTAACAGCAACGACCTTGTTCTGCAAGGAAGTGCAGTGATAAGCCTCTAATGCGGCCACCGAGCCCACATTTCCGAATCCCTGGACCGCAAGCTTTAACGCCAGGTTTGTATGGTCGAGGGCGGTCTTCGCGAAGGGATTGCTGCTGCCGTTAAGCCAACTGCTCTGCGCCTTCAAGAAATCATAGATCATATAACGGAACGTGAAGTAGACGCCTTTTCCCGTCGCTTCTCTGCGCCCGAGCGAGCCGCCGTTCATGACGCTTTTGCCGGTAAAGCTGCCGCGGTATGGCTTGCCTGGATGAATACTCTTATACTCCGACATCATCCAATCCATTTCCCGTTCGCCTGTGCCAACGTCCGGCGCCGGAATATCCTTGTCGGGTCCGATCACATCACTGAAGTATTGCACATACTTTTTACATATATAATAGAGCTCTTTCATGGAGTATTCCCGCGGGTTAAGGACGACCCCGCCCTTACCTCCGCCGAAAGGAACCTCGTGCAGCGCATTTTTCAACGTCATCAATGCGGCAAGATTAGTGACCTCGTCTTCATTGACCGATTCGTGGAACCGGATGCCGCCTTTGTATGGTCCTAATGTATCATTATGCTGAATACGAAAGGCGGGAATACGGACGACATTGCCATTATCAAGGGGGATTCGCAAAAATGATTTGTGAACCTTGTTTGGTGTGGAAAGAATGGAAGCTAGCGATGTGAAGGCTTGCTTGCGTGCCGTATCTTGCAAATTCGGCAGGAAGGAAGTGTCCTCCAGCAGCGCATTTAAGGATTGCTGTACGATTGCGCCTGTAGGGCCGGCCATAATCATCTCCTCCTTAATTTTACTTTGTCTCCCATTCATTTTATCATAGTGAGGGAAACGAACCAAAAACAAAGAAACAAGCAAAAGGAGCCTATTATGAACGGAAACAACAGAGCATCGATCAGACCGGGCATTACGGTAGATATCGTATTGAAGCAGGATCAACGAAGCGGAAAATTAACACGAGGGATCGTGAAGGATATTTTGACTAACTCGCCTACTCATCCTCACGGCATTAAAGTGCGTCTGCAGGATGGCCAGGTAGGGAGGGTAAAAGATATTATTTCATCGTAAATGTGGGGATGGAATCGGTCGGCCGGAGGGCTCAAGCCCATCCCCGGTGAAACCTAACGTTTGGCGGCAGACTGCTGCAGAAGCTGTTTGATGTGCGGCTCAATCTGCTCGGGCTTGTCAGTGGGAGCGAACCGTTTCAGGACACGGCCATCGCGGTCGACAAGAAACTTGGTGAAATTCCACTTGATCGATTTGGAGCCGAGAAGGCCGGGCGCTTCCTTGGCAAGGTGCTGGAAAAGAGGATGGGCATTAGCGCCGTTGACATCGATTTTTGCAAACAGCGGAAAGGTCACGCCGTGATTTAGTTCGCATGTCTGAGCAATCTCTTCTTCAGCTCCTGGCTCTTGACCTGCAAATTGATTGCTTGGGAAACCGAGGACGGCAAATCCTTGATCCTTATATTCTTCATATAGCTTTTGCAGCCCTTTGAACTGGGGTGCAAAACCGCACTTGGTAGCTGTATTGACAATAAGCAGAACATCGCCCTTCCAAGAGGACAAGTCCTGCGCCTCACCGCGAATGGTGTTTACTTTTATATCATACAGAGACATTATAAAAACCTCCTCGATAAATTTATCGCAATTAAATTGTATAAAATTTAAAAGGTGGTTGTCAACTTTTAAACGGTTTTGACACCTATTAATGAGGGTGCTATAATGGCTCCGATTAGGTTGTATGCAATCTAAAATGGCCCGCAGGTTAGAATGGAGGTAAGAGGGATGGAACATGGGAATGTCTCGGATGAAGAGCGGGATGCGGCATTAAAGCTGGAGAATCAGCTTTGCTTTGCCGTGTATGCCTGTTCCCGGGAAATGACGAAGCTGTACCACCCGCTGCTGAAGGAAATTGGCCTTACCTATACACAATATGTTACGATGCTGGCCTTGTGGGAGAAGGATCAAGTCACGGTTAAGGAGCTTGGCGCCAGATTGTATCTGGATTCCGGAACGCTTACGCCGCTTCTGAAGAAGCTGGAGTCGATGGGTCTGATCACTCGTTCGCGTCATAAGGCGGACGAACGCAGCGTCATCATCGCGCTTACAAAGCAGGGTACCGAGATGAAGGAAAAGGCAAGGGAGATTCCTGCAAAGCTTTACGGGCAATCGGGAATTTCACTGGAGGAGATTCATTCCTTGCGGCAGCGCATAACCGAGCTGCTGACCAAGGTTCAACAGCCTTAAATGGGAGGTCGTGATCACTTGAGCTTCATCGATAAAAGAGTAATGGAATTACAAGCCTATTCCGCACCCCAAACCTCTCCCGAGGACTTGGGCCAGTTCTGGGAACGCACCCTTGCCGAGGCGAAGCAGCGTCCGCTGTTGGATCGGAAGGAACGCAAGCAGGGCTTATCGCCCTACACGGAGGAGTATCACGTTACATATCAGGGTTTTGACGAGACGCCGATTCACGGATGGTTTCTGCTCCCGCAATTTGCCAAAGCCGGCCAGGACGGATTGCCATGTATCGTCTTTTATCATGGTTATCATGGGGGCAAAGGCAGCCCGGAAGTTTATGCACACTGGCTGCTGCAGGGGTATGCGGTATTTGCAATCGATGTCCGGGGCCAAGGCGGAGAGACCGGAAATGCGCTTCCTCAGACGTTTGGGATGAGCGGCGGCTGGATCACGCAAGGGCTGCTGGATCCGAATCAGAGCTATTACCGGGCGATCACGGTCGATGCGATCCGTGCGGTCGAATGGGCGGCACAGCAGCCGGAGATCAATGCACAGGAAATTTATGTCGTGGGAGGCAGCCAGGGCGGTGGTTTGGCGTTAATTACTGGCGCTTTGAGCGATATACCTAGCAAGGTTATTGCGGATATCCCGAATATGTGCCATATGGATTATGGCATCATGCACGCTCAAGGCTCTTTAACGGAAGCGGCTTCGTTTGTATCGAAGTTTCCGGATAAGCTGGAGCAGGTGCTGCGTACCTTAAGCTACTTTGATATGCTCAACCTGGTTGGGAAGCTTAAAGTGCCGGTTATGGTTACGGCGAGCTTGAAGGACCCGGTTTGCATGCCGGAGACGATCTTCGCAGTATACAACCGCATGGAAGCGCCCAAACAGCTGCACATATATCCGTTCAACGGCCATTTCACAAGCGGGGGGCATTTCCAAAAGCAAGTTGCATTTATCCGTCATTTTACGAACGAATAACTGTTCTTAAGAATACGATTGCTTTAGGGGCTGTTTCTCGAGTGGAGAGATGGCCTCTTTTAGCTATTCTGTTACTCTTTTGCCTTCGCGATCGCATGCTCCATCATCGGCAAGGGCTGTTTCAGCATTGGTCCGTGTCCGACAGCAAGCAGTGAAGGTTTCAGTGCGGCCAGCTTGGTGGCGCTGTCAAGAGAAGCCTGTTTATTCCACGTCGCCATTGCGGGGAAAGGGAACAAAGGCCGCAGTTGACCGGATACGGCTATGCCGCCGCGCGTTTGGAAGGCATCGCCTGCAAGGAGGGCACGGCTGCGAGTATCAAGAAAAGCCATGGATCCCGGCGTATGTCCCGGCGCGGAGACTGCAAGCAGCGAACCGACACGGTCGCCATCCTGCAGCAGCACATCCGGAATCGTCTGGATATTCTTCGGTACGCCGCCTCGTATCGGGGTGCCAGCTTCTTCCGGATCAAGCGTGACGTCGCCTGATAGCAGCCGGGCATCACGCTTGGAGATAAACACCGTTACATCCGGCAGCATCTCTCTCAGCGTGTCTAGTGCGCCGACATGGTCACCATGCGCATGAGTCAGCACGATTCGTGTAACCGGCTTTCCAATGTGTGCGGCTGCTTGGATAATGCCCTTCGCGCTGTAGGGCAGTGCGGCATCAATTAATGTAAGCTCATTATGCTCTTCAATAAAGTAGCAGTTAACAGGAAAGAATCGGGGTAAAAAAGAGAGCTGATAAACTTTATTTTCGCGTGTTATTCGCATAGTCAATCTCTTCTCCTTCGAAAACTAATTGTATTAGTTTTAATATAACTAATCACATTAGTTTTTGCAACTGTTATTTATCGCATCGAAAAATAGCATCGAAAAATAGCATCGAAAAATAGCATCGAAAAATAGCATTGACAAATGATAATGAGAACCATTATCATACAAAGAGAAGCAAGAACGGATAAAGCGGGGGGACAACAGCGATGAAGAAAATCAAGTACTGCTGCAGAAACCTTAAGTTTGGAACCAAGCCGGTATACAAAGCGATGAAAGAAGCGTTCCCGGAATTGAAGCATAAGAAACAGGACTGCCTTGGAAGCTGCAAGCTGTGCACCAAGCAATGCTTTGTCATGATCGGGAAGAAAAAGATTGTGTGCGAGCCTACGGCGAAAAAGCTCTTAAAGGCGCTGCGCAAAGAAATCGGATAAACGGTATTATTAAAGCTGCAGTCAGTCATTCAAGCGTTTCGGATTGTTGCTGTTGCCTTATTAATAATATATGATAGAAGATAATGGACTAACCTGATTAGAAAGGGTGACTGGCGCATGATGAACGATGCACTGCATAAGGCATTAAATGATCAAATGAATTTTGAATTCTACTCTTCGCAAGTTTATTTATCCATGGCTGCTTATCTTTCTAGCGAAAGCTTGGATGGATTCGCAAACTTCTTCATCGTCCAGGCGGAGGAAGAAAAGTTTCATGCGATGAAAATTTATCAATTTCTCAATAATCGCGGCAAACGTGCCACGATTTATGGAATGGATACGCCGAACAACGATTATCATTCCGTTCTTGAGGTGTTCGAGGATGGTTACAAACACGAGATTGAGGTCACGAAGCGGTTTTATCATTTGTCCGATTTGGCAATGAATGACCGTGAGCACGCAACGATCCAATTCTTGAAATGGTTTATCGATGAGCAGGTGGAGGAAGAGGCGATGTTCGATTCGATCATTCAGAAGCTGAAGCGGATCGATAAGGACAGCAATGCATTCTTTATGCTCGATAGCGAATTTGCACAGCGTAAATTTACGCCTCCAGCAGAATAATAAACGGCATAGATAGTACAGAAGACGTCGATTGTTGACGTCTTTTTTAAATTCGGAAAGCAGGAGTTTTGTTATGGCACCGCTAAGCGGGAAAGTGCAACGGAATCATTATCTGTATACCTATATCTGCCATGAGGATGAAGAGGATCTGTGCAAGCTGGAGCTTCGTACATTGTTCGGGGACATCATCTGGAGAAACGACCGGTGTTTTGAGAGCTCCAGGCGAATCGAGCCGGACAGGAGCCCTTTCATCAAACAAAGGCTGTTAGTAACTAAAGAAGCCGCGAGTCTTGATGAGATGGATGTGCTAATGGATGGATTCCAGCCGCTTCAGGGAACGTTCAAGGTTGTCTGTCTCAAAACAAATCGTGAGGTAACATACGGGGAACAGCGCAGTATAGAACGGCGGATCGGCGCGAAAATCCGCGGTATAGCGGATATGAGGCACCCTGACCAGCTATTCGGCGTTGCCTCGGTAGAAGGCCGCTGGCTGTTTGGAGAGCTTATGCAGATTGAGACGGGCTGGCAGCGGCATCACGATAAACCGCAGCGCTATTCAACCGCGCTTAGCGACAAAGTCGCCCGTACGGTAGCGAATATCGCTGTACCGCAGCCGGAAGGCATAAAAGCGGTCGACCCGTGCTGCGGCATCGGGACAGTGCTGCTTGAGGCGCTGTCCATGAACATAAATATCATAGGCTATGACATCAATCCGCTTGCCGTGCGGGGTGCCCGGGCAAACCTGACGTATTACGGATACCCGGATGTGGTCCGAGTAGCTGATCTAGGTGAGTTAAATGGAGATTTTGACGTCGTTATCGTCGATTTTCCTTATAATGTATGCTCGATAATAACAAACGACGAGCTTATCCGGATGCTGCAGCAGGCAAGAAAAATCGCTCAGCGGGCAGTTTTTGTGACGGTGGAACCGATTGATCGTTTCATACAATCATCAGGGTGGATGATTCAAGATCGTTGTATTGTCCACAAAAGCTCCTTTGCCCGCCAAATCATTGTGTGTGAGTAACGATATTCATTTTATTTTCAAACGTTAATATACTATAATAAGGTAAGTGATTGGAAAAGTTATACTAGGCGTTTCAAATTGCTGACCGCTACGGTAAATGCATGAATATGTGGAATCCTGCCGCATACTAACCCTCATACAAACCAGATCAACATGCAGAAACGGAGCGGATGAGGATGGAAAGCCAGACAGCCCAAACAAACGAGACGGTAAGCATTTACTTGCTGGCAGGCGTGGCGACTGCCCCGCATTTCTTTCATAAATGCTGTGAAACGGTGGAGCAGCTCAGCCGTCAATCAGGGTGGAAGTCACGTGTACGCGTCCTGTTTCCTTATGGGGATAACAGCCGCAGCGTATACGCGCAGGTTGGAGAGGTAGCGGGGGATTTAACGCAGCGGTTTACCGGGTTTTGTGTCGGCGGCAGATATGTAGCGCAGCAGATCCGGGATACTTATGAAGGCGAGCCGCTCATTCTGATTGGACATAGCGGTGGCGGCGCGGCAGCCTATCAGGCGATCCGGATCCTTTCCAAGGAAAGAAAGCTGGGCGAGTACCGCATCATACAGATCGGTTCGCCTAAGGTTCCCATTCATCCGGATTATCGCCGCCATGTCTATTATATTCATTTGGTTGATGTAAACGGCAAATTCATCGATCCGATTACAAGACTTGGCAGTTGGGGAGGCTGGACGGCATCGCGGTTCAAGCTGCCAAGCTGGAACAACCGCAAGTATGCGCCTGGACATGTTGAAGGCTTAACGCTAGTAGGCGGACACGCGGATTATTTGCGCCATGACCATCCCTTTGTCGATACCGAGCAGGTTTCGAATATGGAACGGACACTGGGCCGCGCTTGGCAGTGGCTGCATGACAGCATGCCGCGGCGTACAATGGCGGAGTAATTATCAGGGAGAGGGAGGTTGTCTTATGATTAAGATTTATTCGTCTGAATCCCGATTTCATACCGATCTGGGGTGGTTGAACAGCCGGTTAAGCTTTCCGTTCGGGGAGCATTATGATCCGGAGAATAAGAACTTTGGAGCCCTCCGGGTATTCAATGATGACATTGTAGCAGGCAACCGCGGCTTTGGGGGACATCCCCATCGTGAGATGGAGATCGTTACCATCGTGCTTAGCGGCCAGTTGAAGCATGAAGACAGCACAGGGCATGTCGCGGTCACTGGATTTGGCGGCATCCAACGAATGAGTGCGGGAACAGGCATTATTCACTCCGAGGTGAACCCGGGAGATGAAGAGGTAAAGCTGCTGCAATTATGGTTCACACCCGAACGCAAAGGATTGCCGCCGTCTTACGAAACCTCACAATATGAACCTGCGAAGATGCGGGGCGCGCTGCTTCCGGTTGTATCCAAGCAATCCGGCCCGGGTATCGCTCATATTAACCAGGATCTGACGATCTATTTATCGGATATTGAGGCAGGGCAAACGCTGCGCACTCATCAACCAGCATCCAGACGGATCTATGTATTTGTTCTTGAAGGGGAAGTTCTGCTGTCGGATGAGCACCGCTTGAATCGCCGTGATTCCGCCCGCATTACGGAGGTATCCGAGCTTACGATTACAGCGCAAGAGAACGCGCGGTTTATGCTGATCGATTTGCCTTAACCGTTGCTGCAGCTGTTTAATAAAGGAGGAACTAGGGATGACGGAGCAAGAGCAGTACGTGCCCAGATTGCTGATCAAACAAGTGATTGGACGGTTGTTGTTCGATACCTCGAAGGGCTCGAACCCATTCGAGCTGGCTGAGGCCGATGGTGGATGGCGCGTGGTCATCGAGCAGGTCGGGCAGCCGCTCGTCGACGAATTGCAGGAGCTGATCGATGATTTGAATTTGTTTTATTTCGAAGAGCTTAAGAGTGACCCCTCCAAGGTGCGGAAATGGTGGTTATACGACAAACAAAGACCGCGTCTTCAATATGACGCGGCCGCACAACGCTTGGAGGTTATTGTAGATACCAGAGTTGCCTATTCCAATGACAAGGTGATTGCGAATTAATAGTTCTTTTTATAATCGACCCGGTTAATCATCTCGTTCAATTGGCCGTTCAGGTAGAAGGTCAGATTATCCAGAAACAAGGAAACGGCCCTTTCATTATAGCGATCAGTTGCCCCGCCGATATGGGGAGTCAGAATAACGTTCCCCAACGTCCACAGCGGATGGTCCTCCGGCAGCGGTTCGGCCTCGAACACGTCTAATCCGGCGCTTGCCACACGGCCATCCTGAAGAGCGGCGACAAGGGCATCGGTTTTTACTGTCGCTCCACGGCCAACATTGATGAAGCAGGCGCCTTGCTTGAATTGGTCGAATCTTGCTTCGTCAAACAGCCATTTCGTTTCGTCGGTTGAGGGCAGCACGTTGACGACGATGTCGCTTTGCGCGAGTACGCCATTCAAGCCGTTCAAATCGACCATATGGTCGACAAACTCGGCAGGCTTGCCCGAACGTCGAACGCCTAAGACACGCATCCCAAACGCTTTGGACAGCCTTGCGATTTCCACGCCGATCTCGCCTGCCCCGATGATGGCAATGATTTTGCCGTGGATTTCTCCATAGGAACCGCTTGGATCCCAATGCCTCGCTTGTTGGTTGCGCACCGCTTGATGTATATTACGCGTTAATCCTAGCAGCAGCGCAAAGGCGGTCTCGGACATTTGCTTCGGATGAACGCCGCTTGCATTGGTCAGCAGCACGCCGTGCTGCTCCAGTTTCTCAAGCGGAAGCTTGTCGACGCCGGCTGACCAACCCTGCACCCAGCGAAGCTTCGATTGTGAATGAAGGGTCTCTTTGACAACATTGGAGCTCCAGCCGCATACAACCTCGGCATCCCGAAAATGCTGCGGGTCGATCTCGCTTGCTTTGCCGAATACAACCTCCCATTCCGGAGGCGCTGCAATCGCACGAACCTGTTCCTGCTGCTCCGGCGTAAAACCGTGCAGACAGATCATTTTCCGCATAGCTTGTTCAGTCCTTTCCTGTTTCGGTTCATCGATTCAACTGTAGGTTTCACTATTATTGTTTAACACGAAATGCGCCAAAAGAAAAGCCAACGCGCTACATTCAGGAGGAATAACGATATGAATCATCTAAATACACCCTTTGAGCTCAAATCCTTGTCGCTGAAAAACCGGATTGTCATGCCGCCAATGTGCCAATATTCCGCACTAGCCAAAGACGGCATGCCGACCGACTGGCATTATGTACATTATGTCTCCCGTGCTGTCGGCGGCGCAGGCTTGATTATCATCGAGATGACCAATGTGGAGCCGGACGGCCGCATTACCGATCATTGTCTTGGTTTGTGGTCGGACGAGCATACGCCAAAGTTCGCGCGCATTATTAAGGAAGCGCAGAAATACGGAGCGAAAGTGGCGATTCAAATCGCGCATGCCGGCCGTAAAGCGGAGGATGCCCCACAGCCGGTTGGTCCATCGACTATTGCAGTAGACAATACGTTCAAAACTCCTCGTGCACTTACAACGGAAGAAGTGAAAGCAATGGTCCTGAAATATCAAGAGGCCGCTCGGCGTGCTCTGGAAGCCGGAGTGGATACGATCGAGCTGCACGGTGCACACGGTTATTTGATCCACCAGTTCCATTCCCCTGGAATCAACAATCGTGACGATGAATACGGAAAGGACCTGTCTTTGTTCGGCGTAGAAGTCATCAAGGCAGTTAAGGAGATCATGCCGAAGGATATGCCGCTCATCATGCGGGTGTCGGCAGTTGAATATATGGATGGCGGTTATGATGTGGATCATATGATTGAGATCGCATCTAAGTACAAAGCTGCAGGCGTGGACGTTTTCCATGTTTCCACCGGAGGCGAAGGTCCTGTAGGCACGACACGGAAGCCCCAATACGCTCCCGGTTATCAAGTGGACTTTGCCAAAGCGTTAAAGGATGCTTTGGAGATGCCGGTCATTGCGGTAGGCATGCTGGATGATCCTCAGCTTGCAGAAGCGACATTGGCAGAGGGCAAAGCCGACTTGGTAGCTGTTGGAAGAGGCATGCTGAAGGATCCATATTGGGCTGTACATGCGCTGGCCGAAGTGAGCGGCGTTGTAGAAGGCAGTGTGCCTGTACAGTACGAACGAGCATATTGAGTGGAAATTCTACTGAAAAAGCGCTAAACTAGAATTACAAAGCTCATATGAGGTGAATAGTCATGACCGAAGAGAATAAAATGGCAGAACATGAAGAAGTTGGCCAAGCGGAGAACGCGCCGCGGAAAGTTTCTCTTGCTGAAGCAATGAAACAGAAGCTTGCTCAGAAGAAACAAGCGCAAGCGGATGCCAACAACCAGAAGAAACATCAGGTTGCGGGCAACCAGCCGAAGATGAAAAGCCAGAATACCAAAAAAATCAATAACCAAAGGAAACGTATGGGCGTATAGTGAAGGAAAGCCTTGGTTTGGAAGGGTGATAAACAGTGGCGAATACACACACCTATACCCGAAAAGAAGAGGTCGCCAACGCAATTACGCATGGCATTGGGGCGGCGCTCAGCGTAGCCGCTCTGGTGCTGCTTATCGTTTTTTCTTCTTTGAAAGGCACGGCATGGCATGTGGTCAGTTTTACCATCTACGGCAGCGCCATGCTGATGCTGTACTTGGCCTCTACGCTGGTGCACAGCTTTCCGGAAGGAAAGGTTAAGAATTGGTTCGAGATCGCAGACCATTCCTGCATCTACATTTTCATCGCAGGCACGTATACGCCAATCCTGTTTAACGTGGTGCAGGGAACGCTCGGTTGGGTGCTGTTCGGCATCGTATGGGGGGTTGCGCTCGTAGGGGTCGTGTTCAAATCGTTCTTTGCGTCGAAATTTTTATTTACCTCTACACTGATTTATATCGCAATGGGCTGGATCATCGTATTTGCCTGGGGGCCTCTGGTCGAAAATCTAGCTCCCGGCGGCTTGAAGCTGTTAATTGGCGGCGGATTGCTATATACGTTCGGCACTGTATTCTATATGTGGCGCAGCTTTCCTTATCATCATGCGGTATGGCATTTGTTCGTGCTTGCCGGCTCCATTCTTCACTTCTTTATGATGTTGCTGTACGTGCTCCCAAATTAATTGGGAGCTTTTTTGTTGTGAAGCAGCTTGGCAATTACCCGCTCGAAAGTGCGCCATGGCAGCAGCGCTTTGCTCCATAGCGAAAGTCTCGCGCCGCGGCCCATCGGATAGCGGAGCTTTGGGGCCGGATGGTTGGCGATACGCACAATCGTCTCCGCGACTTCCTGGGGATCGGGGGCGGTGGCAGCAGCCTTTCTGGAATACGCGAGCACGGACGAAAGCTGCTCATAATATGGGGAAGAGGGATGCAGCGGGATGGAATCAAAACCCTTCTGCCATATTTCCGTCCGATAGGCGCCGGGTTCGACCAGTACCACTTTGACCCCGTGGGGCAGCATCTCGTGACGTAATGCTTCGCTTAGCCCCTCCAGCGCATATTTTGATGCGGCATAAGGCGCATAACCGGGAAAGCCGACCCGGCCGCTTAGACTGCTGATATTAATAATCAGCCCTTTCTTCCGCTTACGCATGAAAGGCAGCACCGCCTGCGTTACCGCAACGACACCGAACAAATTGGTCTCCATCTGCCTTCGCCATTCCTCCATCGTGACATCCTCCACAAAACCTCCGACAGCCATCCCCGCATTGTTGACAAGCACATCGATCGTACCGTGGGCTTCAATAATAGATTGAACGACGGTCCGGACAGCTTCGTGATCCGTCACATCCAGCTTTAAACAGTGAATAAGGTCAGTGACATCCGCTTCCACAGCGGTGGCCAGCAGTTTGTCCCGCTTTTGAGTATCGCGCATTGTAGCGGCAACTATAAATCCGTTCTTAGCCAAAGCGATTGCGGTCTGCAGACCAAAGCCGCTTGAAGCGCCGGTAATCATGGCAATTGGACGTGGTTTCATCGTATTCCTCCAAAGAATAATAGGTGCAAAGAAATAAGGATTAGCTATCATTGTACACGGAATATGCCCTTTCGTTAACAATGGACTTATTTAATCTATTCCATCCGGACACCATGCGGGCGGAAAGCTGCACATTGCTTTGGTGAAGTGGGGATCTTCTTTGCTTAACTTGCTAAAATAATTACGGATCACATGGTTGCCTGGAACTGAGCCTGCCAGGAAGCTGAACTTGTATTCGTCCTTCACATGAAGATAGTAATAGGTTTTGTCGGTTTTTGGGGATCGATAGATAAGCGGGGGTAAATGGGGAACGATATCATGTTCGTTGCAAATCCGCCAGCTGACCGGAATGATTTGGTTATAATTACGGACAAATTGAGGATTTCCCACTCGTGGCGAGGCAAATGTGTAGACATGGGGATTGCGGAAAGGCGTATTGGCGGCGATGTCCGGAGCGGCAAGAGTCGCAAGCGCGCCTCCCAGGCTATGCCCTGTAACAAACAATGGTTTTTGATGGGAATACTTATTTAAAGCCCGGAGCAGCTGCTCGCGTGCAGACATGTAAATATCGGTAAACCCTTTGTGTGTGAGGCCGAAATCCTTTACCGGAAGGTATGGGGTTTGCCGTGCGATAAAATCGGACACCCATTCAACTGCAGTACTGGTGCCCCGAAATGCCACGATTAATGCCTGATCGGATTCGAGAATGAATCCGAATCGTTCGTATCCGCTGTTGTAGGACTGTGCCTCGATCGCATCTACGGAGCTGTAGCTGTGGGGAGCAAGAAACAATCCGTCTTTATTGTTGTGCTGTACATAAGTCTGTCCGCAAACGGCTGCCAAAAACAATGCGTTTCCAATGGGCATGGTTTGTTTCGCCATGATTTCCCCTCCCGAAATGAGCGATGATCCGAAGATGCTTTAACTGTTCTATACATGCTCCGATAGATTATCTTATGTCTTTGTTGGGCGAATGGGGATGGGGTGATGCGCCTAATTGTAGACGGTGAATTCCTGTTTTGGCATTCTGATCCACATTGATTTACAATCAAGATAGCAATCAAAATTTTGGAACATGTAGTAGCATTACATGCTGGAGGGAGCTTATAATGACCTTACATATTGGATTAATAGGAACCGGCTGGTTTGCCAAAATGCACGGGGAGATGCTGGCAGGCATGGAGGGAGTAACAGTCAGCGCCATTTGCGGTTCAAGCAAGGAGAAATCTGACCTTATGGCGGGCTATTTCGATGGAGCCAGAGGTTACTCAACGGTTCAGGATATGCTGGATGCGCAGAAGCTGGATGCAGTGTACGTCTGTGTGCCTCCTTTTGCACATGGGGACATCGAGCGTGAACTGGTCGAACGCGGTATTCCCTTCTTTGTTGAAAAACCGCTTGGCGTCGATCTCGCCACTCCAAGCAAGATTTTGAAATCGATTGAGGAAAAACAGCTGCTGACATCTGTCGGATACCATTTTCGTTATATGGACAGTACTGCACAGGCCAAGCGAATACTTGAAGATCGTACGATAGGCATGGCAGTGGGGCGCTGGATGGGCAATATGCCGAGCGTGTATTGGTGGAGAAATCTGCACAGCTCCGGCGGACAGATGGTCGAGCAGACGACGCATATCGTGGATCTGCTTCGTTACTTGTTAGGTGAAGTGACAGAGGTGTACGCGGCATACGGACAACAGGTCATGCATAATAAGGAAGAAGCCGTTACCGTGCCCGATGTCGGCACCGTTTCGATGAAGCTGGCAAGCGGAGCGGTAGCGGCGATTGTGAATACCTGCATATTGTCGGAGGGTTTTTCTTCAGGGCTGCAGATTTATACGAATGGAGGGACTTTGGAGCTGACGGGCGGAGCGTTATCGGATCGATCGGGTGAACGTGCCACAGAGTTTAAGAATGTTTCCAATCCATATGAAAATGAGAATAAAGCATTTCTGCATGCTGTTCGTACAGGAGACTCTTCCGGTATCCTTTCAACCTATGCAGATGCTTGGCGGACGCAACAGGTCACAGTTGCGGCTAATGAATCTGCGCAAAGCGGCTTGCCAGTCAAGCTGGGGGTGTAACCGAACAGAAAGAACCGCCATCGCAGACAAACGTGATGGCGGTTCTTTGAGATCTGATGTTTGACCTTTGTTAATGCTGCTTATTTAAGGCCTGGCTGAACGTCTGCCCGTAATAAGGGAAATGACGAACAGGATCAAGAAGACAACAAACAGGACTTTAGCAACTCCTGCAGCCGCATCTACAATGCCTCCAAAACCGAAAATAGCTGCGACAATGGCGATAATAAAGAATATTGCTGCCCATCTTAACATATTAACCACCCATCCTTTTGTTTAGAATTTTTGTGATCGGGAATTCAGGCTAACCGGTTAGCCCCGCTTGTGGGATGATTAACCGCATCTTTCGAAGATGAAACAGGCGGTTTAAAAATTGTCTTTAACTTCCTTTATCGGTCTCTGCCAGCTGATTCAGCGAGTTTGTGCTCGGGTAACATTATTATGAGAGTACGGTTGAGGCCGGATGATTTCGGAGGGGGATGAGAAGATGTTAATGCAAGTCAGTGTTATGATTATGGCCATATCGGTAGCGGTGTTAGTTATTTATTTGGTGCAAACCTTACGCAAGGCACAGGAGTCTATTGATACAGCTAATAAAACATTAAAAGAAGCTCAGGATCTTATCCATAGATCGAAGGATGATGTTGAGGAGCTCGTTATTAGTGTGCGCAGCTTGATTGATCAAGTGAACCATCAGGTTAGCGCAGTTGATCCTTTGATGTCCTCCATCAAGGATGTCGGCGTGGCTGTCAATGAAGTAACAACAGCGGCTAAAGAAGTGTCGACAACCTGGATAGACAAGGTAAAGCGTAGAGCCCAGACGGCTGCGGTAACGCCGGCAGAGGCGCCGAAGGCGGCGGCTTGGCTTGATTGGATTGAAACAGGGATCAAAACAGCAAAAGTGATCAGAAACGTGCTGTACTCAGAACAGCGTAAAACTCATGATGCGAGCACGACGGTATATACGAACATGACAGCGAAGAGCCCACTTGATCATGAAAGCAAAAATAGACATGAACAGGCGGTTAAGCTAGGATAGGGGATACCACAGATGGAGAGACAGGAACGGAAATCAAGGAGTTGGAAGATGAGAATACTGATTGTTGACGATAATCCCATGAACGTAACCGTTATTCAGGAAATGCTCAGGCGAGCGGGTTACCGGGATGTTCATTCTGCATCTTCCGGACTAGAGCTCTTTGAACTGGTAGGGTTGAATGAAAATGGAGAGGAGCCGGAGAACCAGTCGCTTGGGGATCCGGGCTATGATCTTATACTGCTGGATATGATGATGCCGCGCATCGATGGCATTGCCGCTTGCCGGGCGGTTCAAAACTCGGAGAGGCTGCGGGATATACCGATTATTATGGTCACAGCGATCGGTGATTCCAAGAAGCTTGCCGAAGCGCTCGACGCAGGAGCAATTGACTATGTTACGAAGCCGATTAACAAAATCGAATTGTTAGCCCGTATCCGGGTAGCACTGCGTCTAAAAGAAGAGAAGGATTGGCACAAAGAACGTGATCGGCGTTTGCGTGAAGAGCTTCAGCTTGCCAGAGAAGTACAGTCTGCTGTGCTTCCCCAACCCATTGCTGAAGAGCATATCGAGATTGGATCCATTTTTTGCCCTTCTGAAGAGCTTGCGGGCGATTTATACGCGTGGCACCGCATTGATGATAACCGATATGGCATAGCGGTCATTGATGCAATGGGACACGGCATTTCTTCATCGCTCGTGTGCATGTTTATTGCATCGGTGCTGAAGGACGCTATGATAAAGCTCATCGATCCGGTACGTGTTATCCATGAGCTGAATCGCAGAGCGCTGCAGCTGCAATTTGCCGATCAGCTCATTCAATACTATTACACTGCGATTTATATGGTCGTTGATGTTAGCAGGGGAACAGCAGAGTATGTTAATGCTGGACATCCCCCAGGTCTTTTGCTGAGAAGTGATGGAACAACGGAGAGGATGGAGAGCGGAACTACAGCGATCGGTATGTTCGAGGAGATGAAAATCCAGAAACAAACCGTCGAGGTCGGCCAGAAAGACCGTCTTATCATGGTAACCGATGGCGTTGTCGATATTATGGATGCTGAAGAAGATGAAAAGCTGGATCTGCTGTTCAAACAAATTGCAGCCGCACATGAGAATGAGGCTCTTACCGTATGGCAGGAATCATTTTTCGCTGATAGCGTACAGGTGAAGCGGCCTGATGACCGTTGTCTTGTCTGGGTTAAAATCAAATAATAACGTTTGAATAAGAAAGAGCATTTGCGAGTATAGCCGGTGGAAAAACGGCTAAATTCGCAAATGCTCTATTTCGTTGCAGCCACAGCTGCTTAATTTTATGTTTGTCAGGAATGCCGTCTGGATCGGCGCAATGGTTCTGGTTCACCTGAAAAACCGGAAGGGGCAGCGTTCTTTTTGGAAGATGAGCGGGCATGTCTGCTCTTTCTGGAATTTGATTTCTTGCTGCCGGTACCTGGCTGTTTCTTCTTGGAGCCTTTCAGCAGATCGCCTGTCCAGCCCTTTTTCCACAGCCAAGCGTAGATACAAAGCGTCAACACAAGGATAATACCGCACATGGCGGTAAAGCCCCACATCTCATTTGACCATGGCAGAGGCTCAAAATTCATGCCCCATAACGCTCCGATCACAGCAGCCGGCGTGAACATAGCCGTAAAAATCGTTAACGTCTTCATAATGTCGTTTCCGCGGAAAGTGGCAATCGCATCATCCATGGAAATGAGCGTATCGATTTCCTGGTTGTAATACCGCAGCAGCGTTTCGATTCTCTCTAATTTGTATTCGAATCGCTCAAAGCTGTCCGTCTGTCCAAGCGTCTTCACAAAACCTTCCTTAGCTGCGCCGTGAATCTCCCGGATGGGGATGAACAAGTGGCTCCAGTGAAGCAGATCATAACGGCGTTCAAATATTTCATCGATTAATCCGGTACGATTGCGCCGGTGCATTGCTGCCTCTAATCGGCTCAGCCTTGCTTCAAAAGCATCTAATCCGGTATGTAACGTTTCCAGGATCGCGCTGGTTATGACTAAAAAAGCCTCCGGCGCACTGACGCAGCGCTCGAGCTTCTCTTCCCAAGGGGGAGTTTGCAGACGGATGGACAAACGGAGATCTTTATGCAGGGTAATGAGCCTGTCCTTTACCATCCAAAAATGCATGGACTGAACATCTTCGCCTTCAGCCATTTGGAACAGCAAGGTTCCATGCAGCACCGATTCTCCGCCAGCCTGCTCATATACGGTAATATTATTATTTTCACGATTTATACACTCGTCTATCCAGCTTGCACATTCGGGAAATGCACGCTTCAATTGTTGAACCGATTGATCCTCGGTTTGAAGCACAAGGTGCCATTCCCAACCTGTGGCGTAACGAAGCTTGCGATGTAACATCGGTCCAGTCCTCCAAGGCCACAAGGCCATCTTGTCCGATCCATTGAATAATAGAATAGTATGTAACCATCATACTCCAAAGCGGAAGCGATTGTAAAACAGTTCATAACAAAGGCACGTCTTCGCCGAATTCGGCTTGTACGTGCCTTTAATAGAATGATGTTGACGAATAAGTCGATTTTGCATTGGATTGGTCATTCATGATTCTTTCTTCGTTTCTTCCGTTAAGTACTGTTTTAATTTGTCCATTGCCCGTTTTTGAATTCGGGAAATGCTCATTTGTGATACGCCAAGCTGGTCGGCGATCGTTCGCTGCGGCAATCCTTCCTCGAATACAAGCAATAATACTCGTCGCTCCTCGGGCTTAAGCTTCGACATTGCAGCCTGAAGGTCGAGCTTCTTGTCGACGGAATCGTAATCATCCGCTTGAGAGCCGATTAATTCTCCCAGCGTGGTATTGCTTTCTTCCTCGGAGATCGGTGTATCTAGAGAAACATAATGGTATAAGTCCCTTCCTGCGAGGATTTCTAACGTCTCCTCGTAGGATAATGACAGATGTGCAGAGATTTCTTCCACATTAGGCGAGCGCTCCAGCTTCACGGTCAACTCATCGATCGCTTGCTGGACAACAATGCCTTTTTCCTTGATTCGCCTTGGCACTTGGACATACCAGGATTTATCCCGCAAGTAATTTTTCATATGTCCGATAATGCTTTTCATGGCGTACGGCTCGAATTGGACTCCGACAGAGGCGTCATACTGCGCAAATAAGCGAAGCAATGCCATTTGCCCGACTTGGTATAAGTCCTCATACAAATCGGGACGGTTTCGCGAAATTTTGCCGGCAGCCATTCGAACCATCGGTTCATAATGTTCGATCAGCAGTGTAGCCGCTTCATTTGTCGGATTATCCTGGTAAGCCAGAATAAGCTCGGCTGGCGTCAGCGGCGACTGATTGGCCGGTTGGATATTCATGCCGTTTCTTCACTCCTGACAAGGCGTTTGGTCAAGATGACTTGGGTGCCTTCTTCACTGTGCACCTCCACTTGATCCATTAACGCCTGCATGAGATAAAGACCGAGCCCGCCGGCATTGATTTCGCTGATCGATTTGCCGTGCAACGGAGAAGATTGCGGGGCTACTGCCATTGCATCAAAGCTTTGTCCTTCATCCTTTACAATGATTGAAAGAGCGTCTTCCTTTTTGATAAAACGGATTTCCATCTTTGGCTGTATAGCGGGCGCTTGGGAGGTCGTACCCGTAGGCGGGTTGCCATAAGCGTGTAATACTGCATTGTTACAGGCTTCGGAAACTGCTACTTTCATATCTTCAATTTCTTCGAAAGTGAACCCCATCTTGGCTGCAATTCCGTATAAGGTGATCCGAACAAGGTCCACATATTCAGCGGTTGCCGGTACCTCAAGGGTCACTTGCTCTTCATGTGCATTCATCGCGTTCATCCTCGATCCTTTCTCTGCCTTAAGATTCCTGATTTTGTCTAGTAAGAAATGGAGTTATGCCGGTCATGTCAAACAGTTTCCGGATGGTAGGCGGAATCGCTTCTACCGTAAAGGAAGCTTGCTTGGCATTACGGGCTTTCAGAACAGAAACCAAAATTCCGATTCCAGTACTGTCAATATACTTTAAATCCCTTAGATTAAGGGTAAGCTCACGGTCAGTCAGCTCAACGAGCGGCGCCATGGCTGCACGCATTTGCGCTGCGACTTCAAGGTCGAACTCACCGCTCACATAGACGATACACCTTCCTTCTTTTGTCTCGGTGCGTAATTGAAATTTATCCGTCTGTTTCATCTTTTCCTCTCCTGACTAAAGAAATGCTGTTGAAGATTATTGTATCGTATTCTAGAATTCATTAACCAGTCTTTTTTATAACGAAACAGTTTTTCAGAACAAAACAAAAAAATTTTCATTTGCATGAAATGGACGATAAGCGATGTTTTAGAGTTGCGGCAGCCGGGTAAAAAAAGGCAACACAACATCACTATTCGATAAGGGGATGATCGTCATGCAACAAAATAAAACGGTAGACGTTGAGGAACGCCATGTAGAGAAAAAGTCGGATTCCAGTCTTGTAGCTTCGACATTTATTAAGTATGCGGCCTATCTCATCATTTTCTTCGGAGTTTTGTATTTCTTGGTCGCCTACGTATTTCCAATGTTTTAAGTGGTGGTTGAATCCTGGCATTTCAGGCAAAGAAGGGTATAACGAATAGAAAGGAGCGTGATGGCAGTGGCAAAAAAAATAGGCATATTCTCCAATGAACAGCAGGCGATATCAGCTATCGAGGTGCTGAAGGATATCGGCTTTGGCCCGACTGAGTTGAAAGTTCTGGCTAAAGATCAGGAGCACTCCCGCAGGCTGGAAGCAGAAACCGATGTGGATGCGGATGAAGTGCAGGAGCTTGCCGAAACCCGCGATCAATACAACGAGGGACGATTTCCTTTATTTGCAGCAGGGCTAGGCGCAACGAACGGGACAATGAACGGTGCAGCAGGCGCAGTGCCTGCGAGTAACGGAGCCGGCGGTATATTTGGCTGGTTTACCGGTTCAGTCCTTGGCAATGACGAGGAAGGGATCGGATCTACGCTGATGGCGCTTGGGCTGGATAAAAAGGAAGCTAAAGAATGCCGAGAAGCCATCCGTGCAGGATCTTTGATAATCATGGTTGAAGAAGACAAAGACAACTCGGACGAGCCGCATAGCGAGATCGGCCGCCTAGAAAAGGCGGAAGTCGCTCTCCGCAGCAATGGAGCCGAGATGGTGCATTAACATTAGATATTTGATCATATCGACTTTGAGCAGTATAGGCCGTCCTATGCATGGACGTGAAGCACACGCCGCCTTTCCTGATACAGGATTGGGCGGCTTTTTTTTTGCGATTAACTGTTTATTAGGGAGGGGCGGTCCAATTTCACGATATCGGCGATAGGATTCTTATCGCCCCGGATGGCATCGCGGATCAGGTTAGCGGCAAGCATGCTGTAGACTGTCCCGTTACCACCGTATCCGAGGCAGTAATAAACGCCAGGCCATAGGGGATCTTCGCCAATAAACGGCAAATTATCGCGGGACTCGCCAAAAGTGGCGCTCCAGGCATATTCGATAGAAGCATCAAACATTGGAAAATGATCCGTTATGCGTTTTAAAAGTATATCAATCCGATGATCACGGGCGCTTTCACTCAGAATCGGATCTCGCTTATTCTCATCCAAACCGCCAATGACTGCCCGTCCATCGGGCGTTGTTCGCATATAAAGATAGGGGCGCGCTGTCTCCCAAATCAGGTAGTTTCCATACCAGGGAGTTAGGGTGGATTGCGGTGCGGTTACTGCCACAAACGAGCGATTGAGGCTCGCTTTGATCAATTTGCCGCGCAGCTCGTCCGGTTCGTACCCAATGGCATAGACAATATAATCCGCTTCAATAACACATCCATCGGCCGTTTCCAAACGGTGAATTCCATCCCTCGTATCATGGAGTACGACTTCCGTATTTTCGTATACCTCCAGTCCGGACTGTACGGCCGCCTCCGTAACGCTTCGGACGAACCGGTAAGGGTTTATCTCGGCATCGCCATGTGTCACAATGGCTCCAGGTTTCCAGAAAGGGAAGCGGGCGGAAATATCGTCCGCGGTCCAGAATTCAACATCGAATCCTTGAAGACGCAGGGTGTGAAATTCCTTCTCCAGCTTGGGAAGATGCTGCTCCGTGCTTGCATAATAGAGGCTGCTGCGTTTATGAAATCCGGTATCTCGCGCGAGGTTCATCGCGATATTTCCGATTTGCAGCACAGCCTCACGGCAGGCGGTATAGAAACGTATGGCCTGGTGATGGCCGATCTGTTTCATTAGCTCATGCAGCATGATGTCATTGGAAAACTGGAGCAATCCGGTATTAGCGGATGTGCTGCCTCCTGCTACATGCTCCCTCTCGAGCATAACGGTAGCAAAGCCGCAGTTCGTCAACACATAACTGCAGATAGATCCGGACATTCCACCGCCGATGATGGCGACCTGTTTGCGAAGGTTTTGTTTTAGAGCGGGGAAGGGGGCATTCGTATCCATTGTAGTGGGCCAATATAAGTTTCCTGTAAACAATCCCAACGTCTTCACTCCTAATAATTAATATGTACAAATTAGCCAGATTAATGAGCACGTATATAATTATGCTGAAAGAGATAAAGAAATACCGGAACACTAGGGTCCGGTATTTCTTTTTATAAAGCTGTATGTGTTTATTCTTGAATGGGATCGGGAACAAGCCCGTCCTGCTGTAGTTGTTGATTTGTTTTCATGGATTCCATGTCTTTTCCGAGCCGCTTCATATCCTGCTCATCCTGAACCATGGAGCCGTTATTGGCTTGATCGACCGGTTTACTCTTTTGACCGGCCTGTCCGGCTGTATTGTTTGGAGAACCTTTTTGTTTGTTGCTCATTATCATCCACTCCTTAATTAGAGCTGCAAGCAATCTCTCGCGATTCAGATTCAATCGTTTTAATGCTTTTCCGCTGTTTTTGCTGCTGTATTCGTTGTGTTTGCTGCGGTATTCGCCTTATTGGGAGATTTATTTGCTGATGGATCCTCTGCCTTGCTCTCGGCTTGGTCAATGGTTTCATGCGCTTTGCTCTCAGCGGTATCGATGGCCTCTTTACCGCGCATGCCGATAACGTTAGCTGTCTCACGCGCTTTATCAGCGACGGTATCAACCAGCTCATGCGCTTGCGAAGCTGTGTCGGCAGCGCGTTGTTTGGCGGATGCCGCAATATCCTGAACCTTACCTTTCAGTAAAGTGGCCTGCTCTCCGACTGCTTTTACCGCACCTTGCGCGGTTTCGGCCATTATAGCGCCTTTAGCCTTAACAACATCCGTCGCTTCACCTGCCTTCACGCGAAGATCGCTTCTCAGCTCACGTCCTGCCTTCGGAGCGAAAAGAAGGGCTGCCGCTGCGCCGATTAATCCACCGATCAGTGCGCCTTTCATCATACCGTTTTCGGTCTTTATTGGAAGTTCCTTTTCCATGTTTTCCATATCGGTCATCTCCTTTAATTCAGCTTCATTTCAAACGTCTTGCCTTATTATTAACCTAATAAGAGGAAAATGAAACGCGGGTTTTCTAAAGGAGAGCAACCTGTTGCTTAAATAAAGATCGCAATTTTTGGATGGGAAAAGAAAGCGATGATTATTTCAGACGATCAAGAATACAATGGAGAAAAATGATGGATTGCTGTCGGTAAAGTTGCAGATTCATAAGGACCTTATCAGATGAAGGGTGGAATCGGATATGGGAGCAGGTCTGCGCAGCGAGGGAACACCGCTAGTTGAAGTAACAAGAGGAAAATGGACGGAAAACGTGCATAACGGTCATGTGGCGATTGCCGACGCAGATGGTCGATTGCTGGCATGGGCAGGCGATCCCGGGGCAATCACGTTTATGCGTTCAACGGCGAAACCGATTCAGGCGATACCGGTGCTGATGGGTGGTGTGACCAAGGAATATGGCTTGAACGATGAAGCTGTGGCGATGATGGCCGCTTCGCATTGCGGCGGCCCGGAGCATGTGACCAAGCTGGAGCGTATGCTGGCACAGATTGGTGTGACGGAAGATGGCCTCGCATTGCCGAAGGTATATCCGGCAGATCAGGAGGAACGCGATGCGCTGCTGCGCAAAGGCGCCGCGCCGCGCAAGCTGTATCACGGATGCGCGGGCAAGCACATCGGTGCACTGGCGTTATGCAAGCGGCAGGGCTGGCCGCTTGAACATTATACGCAGCCGGATCACCCGGCTCAGCGCGAGATGCTGCGCCGGGTTGCCGAGTTCTCTGGCATCGGCGAAGGTGCGGTAGGCCGCGCGACGGATGGCTGCGGCTTCCCGGTTTTTGCGCTGCCGTTATGGCGGCTAGCGCTCGCATACGCGCGCCTGGCCGCCCCGCCGAGCGGCTGGGCGGACGCGGCGCTGCGTGCCGCGGCTGAGCGCGCAGCCGCGGCGATGAACCGCCACCCGGCCCTCGTCGAGGGCCCCGGGCGGCTCGCAAGCTTGCTCCTTGGCGATGACAATATCCTCGCCAAGAGCGGGGCGCAGGGCGTCTTCGCCTTCGCCCTGCGGCGGCAGCGCCTTGGAGTCGCCGTCAAGGTGACGGACGGCGCCGAAGCGGCGCTGCCGATTGCGGTTGCGGCGATTCTCGAATCGCTCGCCGCATCCGCCCATTCCGGCCCGCCGCGGCAGCGCGGGCTGCAAGACATTGCCGCGGCGGTGCGCGAGCGCTTCCCCGCCGAAGTGCGCACCGATGCGGGCGACGCAGTCGGACGTTTCGAGTCCGTGGTGCGGCTGAGCTATGGAGAGCGTTACCCGCGCTCCAAGTTTATGTAGCTGTGCGGCAGACTGCCGCCGCATGACCGTTCTTTACGGCACAGGAATCGACGGGCTAAGGTCAGGCGAAGCGTTATCATTCACCATGCTGTCCGCTATGCCCGTGATCTGTCACCGCTCTTTCAGCTGTCCCGTGCGCATCGATTCACGGTAAGCGGTCGGCGGCAGGCCGTAAAATCTGCGGAACTGCTTGGAGAAGTATAGCGGATCCTGAAAGCCGACCGATGCGGCGATTTGCTCGACCGTCAGCTCCAGCCGCTCGCGCAGGAGCTGGCGGGCTTTGTCGATCCGCAGCTTTAACAGGAAGGTCACCGGGGACATGCCCGTCCGCAGCTTGAAGATGCGTGATAGGTAGGCCCGGTTGTACCCGAGCGTCTGGGCCATCCGTTCCATGGATACCGGTTCCGCGTATTGGGTGGACAAGTAGTGCACGACCTGCTGTATAAGGTGTTCGCCGCCGTCCCCTCCCGTGCGCACCGCCCCTTCTGATTTCTCGCCCATTGCATCCCCGAATTCCGCAAGCAGCAGCTGCAAATACCCCGCCGCTTGAAGATGCGCAGCGTTACCGGCACGGCGGAAGGCCTGTTGAATGCTGTGCAGCAAAACGCCGATCCGGCGGTTTCGCCCCGTATCGGCGATAGGCCGGGCAGAGCCGAACCCAACAGAATGAACCAGATTAGCTGCTTCCGTACCTGCGAATGCGACCCAACGGTAATGCCAGGGATCGCTTTCATCGGAGGCATAGCTGACAAGCTGCTCCGGCTCGATGATAAAGCTCTGCCCGGCCCGTATCCGGTAATCCGTCTGCCGGCAGGTGAATGTCCCTTCTCCGGATAACACATGGTGCAGCAAATAAAAATCGTATACCTTAGGCCCGAGCTTATGCGAAGGCTTCGTCTGGCTCTCACCCGCGAATAACACATTAAGACTGCCGTGTTCGATGGACACCGGATTGGAAACGACGGAGTATGTAAATTCCTTATGCATTGAAGTGCCCCTTTCCTCCATCCTAAATTAACAACACAAACATAATAATCTCATGATATTATTTACAAAATTTTATCATAACTTATGTATTTCGTCATAAGAAGAAGTCACATTTAGACATGTCAACTTCACATCCGGCCATTTCTTTGCCATCCGGCTTCCTTTATACTAAGAAAAGCAAGAGTTGTTGAGAAGCAATCTGATAGACAATGAAATAATAACGATGAGAGAGTGGTGTGAACATGGCTAACCTACAAGAGCTGACACAACGATTTCTGCAAGTATACGGCGGTACAGAGCAAGGACTGCATACGTTCCACGCGCCGGGGCGCGTCAATCTGATCGGCGAGCATACCGATTACAACGGAGGTTATGTATTTCCCGCGGCATTGACGTTTGGCACGACTCTTCTGATCCGCGAGCGTGACGACAAACTGCTTGGCTTGGCTTCGACGAATTTTGAACTCAAGAAGCAATTTGCGATCGATGAGATCGCTTATGACGAAGCGGACGATTGGATGAATTATCCCAAAGGCATCGTGAACGAGCTGCAATCGCGCGGATATGCGCTGCCTGCCGGTTTTGACCTGCTTTATCATGGCGAAATTCCGAACGGCGCTGGCTTATCCTCCTCTGCTTCCATTGAAGTCGTAACGGCTTATGCGCTGCTGGCACTGAGCGGACATCCGACGGACACGGTGGAAATCGCATTGCTCTCCCAAAAATCGGAGAATGAATTCAATGGCGTAAAATGCGGCATTATGGATCAATTTGCCGTGGCCAACGGAAAGAAGGACCATGCAATTATGCTGATGTGCGACACATTAGCCTATGAGCTGGTGCCGTTTAACAGCGGCAGCTACAAGCTGGTCATCGGCAATACGAACAAACGGCGCGGGCTGGTGGACTCTAAGTACAATGAACGCCGCAGCCAATGTGAGCAGGCAGTGAAAGACCTGCAGGCGCAATTTCCGAAGCTGGAGCTGCTGGGCCAGATTGGCCTGGAGCAATTTAACGCACATGAGCAGTTGATCAACGATGAGATCACCCGCAATCGCGCGCGCCATGTCGTGGAAGAAATTCAACGTGTGGTCCGGTCTGTTGAAGCGCTCAAGCAGGATGACCTGGAAATGTTTGGCCGTTTGATGAACGATTCGCATGACTCGCTGCGCGACCTGTATGAAGTGACGGGGGCGGAGCTCGATGCGATGGTTGCTGCGGCCCGCAAGGTGCCGGGCGTGCTCGGCTCCCGTATGACAGGCGCTGGCTTTGGCGGCTGTACGGTATCGCTTGTGCACGAAGACAGTGTGGATCGGTTCATCGATGAAGTAGGGCGGGAATATAACGAGGTTACCGGGCTGAAAGCGGACTTCTATGTATGCGACATCGGTAATGGAGTAGAGCAATTATCCTAACATAGCGGAGGAGTGGATGAACGATGGCAGTACTCGTAACCGGAGGAGCAGGATATATCGGTTCCCATACTGTTGCTGCGCTGGTTGAGCGCGGCGAAGAGATTGTGGTTATCGATAATTTGCAGCAGGGACACCGCGAAGCGGTGATCGGCGGCAAGCTTTATGTAGGCGATTTAAGAGACGCGGATGTTCTGGACACGGTATTTAAAGAAAACAATATTGATGCGGTCATTCATTTTGCTGCAAACTCGCTCGTCGGCGAGAGCATGAAGCTCCCGGGAAAATATTATCACAATAACGTATACGGAACGCTGTGTCTGCTTGAGAAAATGAATGAATACAACGTCAAAAAAATCGTGTTTTCCTCAACGGCGGCCACATACGGGGAGCCTGAAAATGTGCCGATCGATGAGCTGGACCGCACGGTTCCGACCAATGCTTACGGCGAGACAAAGCTGGCGATGGAGAAGATGATGAAATGGTTTGATACCGCGCACGGCATCAAATTCGTATCGCTGCGTTATTTCAATGCAGCCGGTGCACATGAGAGCGGCCGGATTGGCGAGGATCATGCTCCGGAGACCCATCTGGTGCCGATCGTGCTGCAAGCCGCACTGGGGCAGCGTCCACACATTTCCGTATTCGGGGATGACTATGGGACACCGGACGGCACGTGCATCCGGGATTATATTCATGTAAGCGACCTCGCAGACGCGCATGTGCTTGCCGTCGATCGGCTTCGCGGCGGAGCAGACAGCGCCGTATACAATTTGGGCAACGGGCAAGGCTTCTCTGTTAAGGAAGTCATCGAGATCGCCCGCAAGGTGACAAGCCGTGAGATTCCTATGATCATCGAGCCTAGGCGTGCCGGCGATCCTGCGGTGCTCGTCGCTTCATCAAGCCGTGCCCGCAATGAGCTGGGATGGAATCCGAAACGCAATCAATTAGAAGATATCATCCGCAGCGCTTGGACATGGCATCAGGCTAATCCGGGCGGTTATTCCGCCAAAGACTAACATATCAATCCCAAGAAGAAAGGGGATAGCAACATGACAAAGGAGATCGCCGATGCGGAGAGCTTGGTGGCAGCGCCGACACAGGAGGAAGCGCTGCTCCAAATCGAACAGTTGGTTCGTTTTGGAAGAAAGAACGGTCTAATTGCACCGCTCGATGAGCGGTTTACCCGCAATGCGCTGCTTGATCTATTCCGTTTCACGGAGCCTTATGAGGGCGAGCTGCCTGGGGAAGTGCCGTGCAGTCCGCTCGAACCGCTCGAAGCGCTGCTTGATTACGGATGTTCAATCGGCCTAATTCCAGACAATACGGTCACATGGCGTGACCTTCTCGATGCGCGCATTATGGGATTGATGATGCCGCGCCCTTCGGCGGCAGCGGAAGCTTTCCGGCGTACTGCGGCAGCCGAAGGAATAAAGCGGGCGACGGATGATTTTTACAAGCTGAACATCGATTCGAATTACATCCGGATGGACCGGATCCGCAAAAACAAACAGTGGCTGCAGCCAACGGAATATGGCAGCCTGGAAATAACGATCAACTTATCCAAGCCGGAGAAGGATCCAAAGGAGATAGCGCTGCTGAAGACGCTGCCGCCCAGCCGTTATCCGAAATGCTTGTTATGTGCGGAGAATGTCGGTTATGCGGGACGGCCGGATCATCCGGCCCGGCAAAATTTGCGTGTACTGCCGCTGACGCTTCAGCATGAAGCATGGTTTTTCCAATACTCGCCTTATGTTTATTATAATGAGCACAGCATCGTATTTTGCGGTGAGCATGTGCCGATGAAAATATCCGGAGCCACCTTTGCCCGGCTGATTGATTTCGTAGAGCAGCTGCCGCATTATTTTATTGGCTCGAATGCGGACCTTCCGATTGTCGGCGGTTCCATTTTGAACCATGACCATTTTCAGGCAGGCAACCATACGTTTGCGATGGAAATCGCCCCGGTCGAGGCGATGTTCCGCCATCCGGAGCTGCCTGGCGTGCGTTTTCAAATCGTCAAATGGCCGATGTCGGTCGTGCGAATTAACGGAACCAACAAACAGGAAATGCTGGAGGCTGCTAATTTGCTCCTTGATTCGTGGCGCGATTACAGCGACCCGGATGCCGATATTATCGCCTGGTCACAGCAGCCGAGCGGTGAACGGGTACCTCATAATACGATCACGCCAATCGCCCGGCTGCGGGATAATGGCGAATATGAGATGGACCTTGTATTACGCAATAATCGAACCAGCGATGAGCATCCGGAAGGTATTTTCCATCCGCACCGGCATCTGCATCATATTAAGAAAGAGAATATCGGCCTGATTGAAGTGATGGGACTCGCTGTATTGCCCGGCCGCCTCAGATCCGAGCTCGAACAGATTGCCGCCTATCTGACTGGAGAGGCCCATGAAGAGGCATCGGCGGTACGCACGGCAGGACATCCGCTGCACAGCCATGCGGAATGGATCGAAACGCTGCAGCGCCAGTACGGGACCTCGCTTAATGCAGAGCAAGCCGCGGCAGTCGTTGAGGATGAGACAGGCAAGAAGTTTTTGCAGGTGCTCATGGATGCGGGCGTGTACAAAGGGACGAAAGCGGGTGCGGATGCATTCCGTCGCTTCCTTGCAAGCATAGGATTGCAAGAGGG
The DNA here is from genome assembly GCF_014640295.1 of Paenibacillus abyssi. Classification (GTDB taxonomy): domain Bacteria; phylum Bacillota; class Bacilli; order Paenibacillales; family Paenibacillaceae; genus Paenibacillus_D; species Paenibacillus_D abyssi. The sequence goes on from NZ_BMGR01000003.1 coordinate 206,308, forward strand.
TTAGCAGAAAAATCCCCTTAAGGCAAGGTTGATCGCCTTAAGGGGATTTTTCTGAAGCTGTTCACTGTGATATGCTGCAGTTCACCGATAAAGAATGCCACTTTCGCTTGTGCTTATTAAGGGGTTAATAAGGCTTGGAATATAAGCTGGTTGAACTTTTTTCGCTCAGCAGGTTCAATATAATCAATCAGGGCGCCGTATCGGCCTGTCTCATCGTTACGGTTCATAATAATGATCTGAAAGAACAATGAATTGGCATTAAATTCAAGCAATATAAAGTAGGTTTGAGCGATTTGCAGCTCATGCCGGCTGGAGATAAACCCGATACCCTGCGAGCTTAAATCAACCACCTCGGCGGCAATGATCGTATCCTTGCTGATCAGTGTCCCCGACATTTGACTTTTAATTTTGGAGGGGAGGCATGCTGTGTCCTCTTCAATAAACTGGGTGGAGGGAACAAAGAAAAATAAATGCTCTCCAGTTACACGAATGAGCCTGCATTCGTAATAACGCTCATCGATGTGACAGGTTACAACATCGCCAACTTCCATGGAACAAGCGGTGAAAGCTACAGCTTCCATCAGCTCGCCGCTCAGACAAATCAGCCCTAGCTCCTGTTGCTCTTCATTGTGCAGCAACCTGATTTTTTTCATGATTCCAACTCCCCATTGATATACGCACAACTATAAAATGGCATCTTTGCCCGGAGTATCAACGATTTCAATCTCCGGATTTCTGCAGATTTACCTTAATCAAGAAACAATTAGTACAATATACCTATTATAATCGAGCCTAAATGACAATACAATCAGGTCCAATCAGGAATTTATTAATCTTGTAAAATATGCGCAGGGTAGATAATATCAGCGGGATATACCCCATGAGGCGATTTTAAACATCACTTGGAGGATTCTTGATGTGATTAACGAATTTATATATGGATAAGTTTAGAAAAAAATAATGAATTGGAGGTCACGGCATGTCATTGCAAATTATGCCGCTTGACGACTTTATGAATTTGGAGACGGAGGAACAAGTCGAAAAGCTGAAAAGATGGAAGATGGATTATACATTAAAGGACATTCGGGAGGTTTGGGGCTTCAAGCATTCCGCACAGTATTACATGCTGCTGAAGAAACTCCGGATTTATGAGCGCGTTGTGAACAAATCGGACAAGTTCTTCCCAGAGCAGATGATGCCGTCCCGAACGGGCTCCGAACCTTATTATGGTTATCAAACGCCTGCTGCTCAGCCGGCTTACAAATTTCGTGAGGATCATTTTGACTACCAGTTGAATACGACGCTTAGCGGCCCGGAGATCGCGGATCGCTTGGAGCGGATCGCCTACTTTTTGAGAGGTGAGCACAAGCAGGTAACGGTACGGCTGACGCTTGCCGCGGAAAGTGAAGATGGACTGGAAAGGGATGAATCCATGGCGATCCGTACAAACTTGAAAGAATAAAACACGACAAAGAAAAACGAGGATCGACAATATCCTCGTTTTTTCATCAATAATAATGTCGAAATGTATTAAATAATGGTATATTATGGATAATATTTATTTTATTTATTTCTTAACCGTCCCAGCTCGGATACGAGTGCCTCGATCTCGCTAATGCTGAAATTATTTTTATCTGCTACTACATCATACAGATCCTTGATATCGTCATACTGCTTCACGTTGAAATGCGAGGCTTGCATCGCGGCCGCTGTAGCCATTTTCAGCTTAGACTTAATCGCCTCTATCATATACTCCACATTCTCTTGGGTCGGTTCGTTTAAATTTGCCATTATTATCATCCTTCCTTGGACTGGTTCCATCGATATTTTAACATGATCGGGGTCACATCGCCATAAATTGCTGCCGCTGCGCAAATTCGATACAATAAAAAGGTAGGATGGATCAGTGATTTGCAGTACAGGAGGCTTCTGCACATGAAACGACTTCGTGTCAGCACCCGTGATGATGAGATAAGAAAACGGCGTACAATAGTAAGGGCGCCTGCAATACAGAATACAAAACGGGAAAGGGCAGACGGTGCCAAGCTCACGCTTTTTTTGGCTTCCATTGCAGAGAGGCATCCCTGTAAAGACGATATTTTATTTCTGTGCATCGGGAGTGATCGCTCTACAGGTGACGCATTTGGTCCTTTGGTAGGAAATCTGCTGCAGGAGCAAGGCTGGCCGCATGTGACAGGAACGTTAAAGCGGCCATGCGATGCGCAGCAATTGTTAACCACTCTGAGTTCCCTTCCCGAGGACAAAGTTGTGATTGCTATAGATGCCTGTTTGGGAAAACCGGAATCCGTCGGCGCTTATCTGGTCGCGCGCGGTCCTCTGATTCCTGCACAGGCATTAGGTACAACAATGCCCGAAGCGGGTAATTATAGTATTGCCGGCGTTGTAAACGTATATGGTCCTAAGCCGTATACAACACTTCAGACGACTTCACTTTTTACTGTTATGCAAATGGCGAAGAGCTTAGCTGAGGCCATACATACTGCATGGCCGCAATCCAACTTTGAATCGAGAGGGTGATTAATGATGAAACCAACGACATTGGCCAATGAAAAAATGGTCATAAGCAGCGGTGGAGAGTTAGCTTTTTATGACAGCGGAGTAAAGGAAAATACAGGCGGGACGGTTATCCTGCTGCATGGCTACTGCGGAAGCTCGGCTTACTGGGAGAAGGTGCTTCCTTATCTTCAAGCTGCAGGCCGGATCATTGCGCTTGATATGAGAGGTCACGGCGCTTCCTTTGCGCCGGAGGATGAAATCTATGCAATAGAAGACTTCGCAGATGACGTTAAACTTCTTATGGATCACCTGAAGATCGAACGCGCTTGCATCATAGGACATTCGTTGGGGGGTTATGTGGCCTTAGCGGCGGCGGAACGCTTTCCACAGCGGTTAAACGGCTTTGCGCTTGTTCATTCAACTGCGCACTCCGATAGCGAGGCAGCCAAAGAAAACCGCGACAAAGCGGCGCAAACGATCCGCGGCGAAGGCATTCGCGTGTTTGTTGACGGATTGGTGCCAAAGCTGTTTGCTCCGGATCATGTGGAGAAGATGGCTTTGGAGGTTGCGAGAATAAAAGAGATCGGTTACGCAACCTCTGTTCATGCTGCAGCAGCGACTGCGCTTGGGATGAAGGAGCGACAGGATCGGAATGCGGTGCTGCGGGAGACAGAGCTTCCAGTGCTGCTGCTGGCCGGTGAAGAGGATAAAGTCATCCCGCCGGAGCGCACCTTCAGCGCAACAGAAGAGCATATCAGTACGGTTGTCCTTGAACATGCGGGTCATATGGGGATGGTGGAAGCGGCTCCTGAACTGGCGTCGGCGCTTGATCGGTTCATTAGGTCGTTGTAGGAGGTAAAACAATGTTTCAGCGTGACTATTTCATGCGTATGATTGAGCAAATGGCCGGCGCGATCGGCCAGGTGATCGGCCTGCGGGAGCGCAAAGAGCATCTGGAGGCGCTGCAGGTGATAGACGAGTTGCTCGATCGGCAGTTCAGGTTGAACTCGCGCCTCATTCATTCTCTGTCGGATAAGGATTTGACGGAGCTTCTTACGACAAACGGCGTGACTGATTTCGCCAGTGTGCAAGCCATCGCCGTGCTGTTTAAAGAAAAGGGGCAAATCTATGAAGAGAAGGGCGAGGAAGGATTAAGCTATATCTTTCGGCTGAAGTCGTTGAACCTGTTCCTGCGGGCGGCCGTTGCGGAATGCGATGCGATCGCAGCCGATCCTAAACAGGAAGTGCGGCTGCTGCTGGCCATGCTGGAGGTGTACGAGCTGCCGCCGGATACGAAAAGGCTGCTGCTGGAGTGGTATCAACTGGATGGCGCTTACGATCAGGCCGAGAATGTACTATATGAGCTGTTGGAGGATGAGGAGATATCGGCTGAGGAAGCCGTCCAATTCTATACCATGCTGCAGTGGTTATCGGATGATCAATTGGAAAATGGCGGTTTGTCCAGAGAAGAAGTAGAAGAAGGCATCCTGGAATTGCAAAAACAAGGAGTGTAACAATAGAGTTATGGATAACTGGAAACCGCAGATCGGTCAATGGATAAAAGAACAATCACTCATTCAGGCGACGCTTAGCCAGCTTCGCCGCAAGGATACGTCTTATTCTCCTAAGACCGTGATCCGTCCTGTAGAGCTCAAGTCGGGTCTGCATTATCAGTTTGAATATCATGAATTGAATAAGGTCACACATGAGAATCTGCTTCCCGAAGAAGCCGCTGATCATGCCGTGCGATTAATGGAAGAGGCATATCGTCAAGGCCTGTTCAAAACAGTTGAAGCCGATGTTCAGCTGTTGATGAGCAAGAAAGGGAAAGCAAGCCTGCTGCGTAAGCCTCCTACGTCCGTGAAAAGCGGAGATACCGCTTTGCATAACCGGCGCAAGCAGCGCGTTCTGGAGGAAGGCACCCCGGTTCCGTTTCTGGTTGAGCTGGGCATCATGACAAAGGAGGGCAGAGTGCACGCACAGAAGCAGGATAAATTTCGCCAGATCAACCGGTTTCTTGAGGTTGTATCGGATGTGCTGCCGCATTTGCCGCAAAATCGGGAAATTACGATCGTGGACTTTGGCTGCGGCAAATCGTATTTGACCTTTGCGCTTTATCATCTCCTTGCAATCGTCCAAAAGAGAGAGATTCGGATTGTCGGTTTGGATCTCAAGCAGGATGTGATTGCTTTCTGTTCCAGCTTGGCGGATACGTTGGGTTATGAGCGGCTGCAATTCTTGCATGGAGATATCGCGGATTACGAAGGTCATTCGGAAGTCGATATGGTCGTTACCCTGCATGCCTGTGATACGGCTACTGATGCCGCCTTGGCAAAAGCGGTGCGCTGGGGAGCATCCGTTATTTTGTCTGTGCCCTGTTGTCAGCATGAGCTGTTTGGACAAATCTCCAATGACATGTTAAAGCCTATCCTGTCTCATGGATTATTAAAGGAACGGTTTTCCGCGCTTGCTACGGATGCGGTTAGAGCGCAACTGCTGGAGGTTATCGGCTACAGGACCCAGATGGTCGAGTTTATCGATCCGGAGCATACGCCTAAAAATTTATTAATCCGGGCCTTTAGGAGCAGCTTGCCAACTCAAGAGAAGCATTGGCGAGAATATACTGCATTCCGGGACTCTTTATGTCTGAATCCCTACTTAGAGAGAACTTTGCATGACTTATTGCCTAAAGATTGATTAAAAATCAGCTGTTTTTAGCATAAAAACAAAGAATTCCAAGCTCTTTGTGATTGTGTACAAAAAACATAGTGTGATAAGATATATACCATAGTGTTTTAGGCTGGTCCCAGGTTTAGTATGATTACTTATTTTGAATGGGTGAACGGTTTTGGGACTCATCATTTGGTTGGAATTCACGATCTTTTTATTCATGCTGTTCATGTTTGCCTGTGTGTTTATGTTCAATACAATCACAGTATTGCATAAAGTGTATCTTTTGTTTCATTTTTTGATGATGCTGTGGCCTTTGTGCCAATTCGCCGTTCAAACCACCGACAACCCCCAATATCAGCTTTTTTACATCACCGTTTCGTTTGTCGGCTTGTCCTTGCTCGGTGCAGGGTGGCTGATCTTTGCCATTTTTCTCACAGGTCAATCTTATTTTCTGGGTCATAGGTCGATATTCCTTATCTCTCTTCCCTCTTTGCTGTCCTCGCTCGGGGTGATCGTCAATCCGGGTGATCTGTTTATGGGGACAATTAATGGTACGTACGCACTACGGGAGTACGGACCGCTTTTCTGGTTTTTGATTGCAACATTGGTTTTTTATGGCATTGTATCCTTCAACCATTTGATCAAAACGTATATTTCGGACATTACATCGCGTCATAAGGCACAGATTAGAGTGGCGGCGATCGGGATGTTGATATTGGCGGGCTTTGCGTCGGCGGATGTAATAGTAAATGTTGTTTTTGGTTCTAGGTTTTCGTTAATTGCAGGCTTAACATCCCTCGGCATCCTGTTGTCTGGATTCTGTTTTTTAATGGCGATCCAACGCTATAAGATGTTCAATATTGTAGAGGTTGCACAGCAGGGCATCCTTGACAGCATCAATACCGGGATTATCGTTCTTAACCAATATGACGTCGTGCTCGAGGTCAACAAGGTGATTCGTCCATATGTGGATATCCGTATTGGAGACCGGCTGGACATGGAGCAATTTCTCGCTCCGCTGCAGATTGAAGGCGATTTACAAGCGTTTATGGAGGCTTATTACAGTCAGCCGCCTCAGCGGGCTCTGATTGAAGTGACCATGAAAAGAGGCAGTTATCAACATGCGTCAATCTATGCGGCACCGATCTTTGACCAATATTTATCGATGATCGGCCGGGTAATCACTTTTCAAGATGTCAGTCAGCTGCGCCGTCTTGTCGATGCCTCCCATCGGCATAATGAAATGCTGCAGGAGCGTAACCGCACATTGATCATTATGCAGGACGATTTGTACAAAGCGAACCAGAAACTGGAGCATATGGCGATCACGGACAGCTTAACAGGGTGTTATAACCGGCGGTATCTCATGCAGCAGCTGGAGCATGAAGTGACAACGAATATAAGGTATCAAATTCCGTTTGCGATATTTTTATTCGATATTGATTATTTTAAAGGGATTAACGATACTTACGGTCATGTGGCCGGTGATGAAGTGATACGCAGTACGGCAGAGATTGTTCAGAGCGCTTTACGTCGAACCGATATTCTTGCGAGATACGGGGGCGAGGAATTTACGGTTTATCTGCCCCACACGAACAGTGAGCAAGCGGAGATTCTGGCGGATCGGATCAAGAAGTCTATTGAGCGGAACGTCATCTCGATAGGGGGCGGCCAGAAAAAAGTGTCCGTTACAATTAGCATGGGCGTGTTGGCCATTGAAGCTTATGAAAAAACAGGGATAGAAGATCCCAAAGCATATCTTCGTGAATTGTTTGCGCAAGTGGATTCGGCCCTGTACGAGGCAAAGAACGGCGGGCGCAATCAAATTGTAAATGCAAGCATGGTGCACAATTAAGGCGGCTCCTTTCAGGAAGCTGCTTTTTTGTGCATTTCAGCATTTGCTCTTCACGAGGATCGGGGCAGCAGACGCCAACATTATGTGTTTCCGGGTAAAACAGGTTTTACGCTCGCTAGTTTGGACTATCCTAGTATAATGAGTGGTGTAATAGAATCTCGCGCTGTAAAGACGGCGAGAGCCGTTTCATGTTTACGACAAGATTCTCTTATTTCCCGGGAAATCGACAGAATGGCGTGTTATTAAGAGACTTCGATTGCAAATCATTATGTAAAGGATGCGGTTTATGGTGGGACTGTCTTGGTGAATATACGGCTAGCTTATGCTGCACTGGGTGTCGGAGTCGTATTAAGCTATGCGGTTTATCGCTATGGAATGTATTTTGATGTCTCGTTGTATCGGTTGGAAATTATTTTATATGTCCTGGCTATTAGTGTTATTTTGGCCATAGCCGTATCCGGTTTTGTTATGCCTTTAAATCATCTGGGTAAATATCGCAATGTGCTGCTGGTAACGTGTGCGCCGTTTTTGATTTCGGCTTGTTATGTGATTCAGTTTGCAGGGACGCCGGTCTCGATGCTGGGCTCGCTCGAACAAGCGCTCCGCTGGGCAGCGTACGGCGCTTTTTTGATGGTGCTGCTGTTCATTGGCCAAATCGGACAATCTTATAAAGGGATTGAATTCGGACTGCATGGCGCGGGCGTTTTTATCGGATGGGGATCACTTGCCGGGTGGATGGGATGGTCAACATTTCCGGATATCGTGATGTACACCGGAGATGAGCAGCTTTCGTCTGTAGGTGCGAGGCTTGCGGGCTTTTTTCAATATCCGAATATGCTGGGCGCGGTGTTATCCGCGTTTCTCGTGTGGTATTGGCTGCGGATGCTGGCCGCTCAAACGTGGCGGGCTTTTTTGTTTCTCATGGCACAAGTGATTCCCGTCGGGCTTACACTGCTGCTTACTGAGTCGCGAGGGGCATGGGTTGCCCTTGCTATCGGGTGGGCTGCGGGGTTGCTGCTGACCGGGCGCGAAGGCAGGAAAAAGTGGATTTTGTATTCTGGCTATACGATGGCGGCAGCTGCCGCTCTGTATCGAAATACTGTAGGAGCAGGCGCCGGCATCGCGGCAGTTGATCGTGATATGCGGGCCGAAGGGGTGACGCTGTTCGTATTGCTGGCAGCGTGCTTTGCAGGATTTGCTGTATTGCGATTTATTATGTTAAAAGGTGGATTTGACGGGGTTTGGCGGACTTCTATCTGTGGGATTGCCTGCGCTGCTGCTTTCGTAACGCTGCTTCCGGCCTCGATTCAAGGAAGGCTGGGGGGCGGGCATTATGAAACAGCCGGCGCGCGCAGGTTGTTTTATGAGGATGCTTGGCGTCTGTTCAAGGAGGCGCCTTGGTTTGGCAGGGGCGGAGACGTTTGGCGGCTGCAGTTTCTGCGGATTCAGCAGCAGCCCTATGTCGGCAATGAGGTGCATAGCGGGTATTTGGATATGTTGCTTGAGCTTGGCGTCATCGGATTCGCTTTGTTCTGTATTATGCTGACCATGCTGCTGCTGCGCCTCTGGAAATTGAACCGGGAAGGGTTGATTCCGGCAGTTGTACTGCTATCGCATGCGGCGATCGATTTTGATATGGCTTACGGGTTTTATTGGCTGCTTCTGTTTGCATTTATCGCGTATTTCGTGACGGCACCGTCGTTCAGGGAGCCCTTTGCCCGTGAACCAAGCGAAGCATTTACGTTAATGTTAAGAGGCGGCGCACTCCGCAGCAGCCGCATCGCTGTCAGCGTGCTGGCTGCAACGCTCGCCGTGGTGCTGCTGGCCGCAGCCGTTTATGCCGGCGTGCGGCTCGATGGGGCGCGCCAAGCGCGCGAAGCCGCAAGCGCGGCCGCCGGCGCCGCGCGCGAATCTGCGCTGCGCGCGGGGCTCGAAGCGAATCCGTATTCGACGCGGATTCGCCTCGATCTGGCGCCGCTCGCCCCGCCGCAGGAGCGGGCGGAGCTGCTTTCAGCAGGACTGCGCTATGAACCGCAGTCCGCGCTGCTGCTTTGGGAGCTCGGCAGAACGTATGCCGAGCTCGGGGATGTGCCGCAGGCCGAGGAGCTGCTGCGCGAGGCACTGCGGCTGGACCGCTTCGATAAGGCGAAGCAGACCGAAGCGGTGCAGTTGCTCACGCGGCTCGCGCTGGAGCTGCGCGATGCCGGGCGCCAAGCCGACGCGCGCCTTGCGGCGCAGGCGGCGCTGTCACTGTATGGGGCGTACGAGGCGCTGGACCGGGAGGTCCAAGCTATGGTACGCCTGTCCAATGACCGCCGTTTCGAGTTGACGGCGGCAGCGCGGACGGCGGCGGAGTTGTCCCGCAAGCTGCTTGAACAGACCGATCCGAGCTTGATCAAGCCTGAATAGCCATAAAAAAGGCAGCTGCCACGGGAGTTTGTCCTCGGTCCACTCTTGGCTTTCTCTTCGGAAGGTCAGTCGCTGACCCGCCGGACAAACCCGGCTGTCTTCCTCAGTCAGGTAGGTCCAGTTGTCGATCTTGCTATTCGACGTACAAAAGAAGCCTCTCCTTTGTTCATGTTTGGTCGTACTTACATGTTAACAAGGAAAGGCTTTTTTTTGTTTGTTTTTAGGAAAGAAACGGTTACGCCTAAACGAAGCGGATCGAATGATTCTGGAGAAGCTTCGCCTTTGTTCCCGGATTCCCACCTCGGCCTATTCATGCAAGGGAATCCGGGAACAACAGCGATCGGAAGAACATTCGACTGCGCAGTGAATGCGGTAAAACCAAAGCTTTTAAGACAAAGGAGCTATCCCATCGTCATCATCGATGACTTATGGGAGAGCCCTCGCTTCGTAAGCATATACTTATCGGACATCCTCACCCCTTTTATGCTGCTTTTATCCGCCAAATGCTTCCCGGAAGGCCTCGCACAACCGTTTGCGGTCAACGTTCAACAGTTCAGCCATTTCGGCGCTGACGTTATCGTCCCACCAGTTGGCCAGCAGCTTGCGGTTGCTGTGATTTTCCGTAATCCATTGAAGATTAAGGATAACCTTCTTGAAGTATAACTGCTCGGCCGATTCCAGACGATCCTGGGGAACCCAAAGCTTCAACCGCTTGATGGCCCGATAAAGCTCATTGCTGCAAGCGCGGCGGATTTTGCGGGCGGTCGGATATTGGGGCTGATGCTTTTCGTTTGTTGGCTTGATAGCGACCCTCTCCTCTCCACTATATAGGTATGCTGCCTGTATAGGTGTGGCTACAATTGAGGGAGGGGCTATTGTATATTACCGCTTTTTATTCTTGTACTACGAGGTAGCCAACCATTGGTCCGCCGTGCTTCATTTCGGTGTGGGTCAGACAAAGGATCGGGTAGGTGCCGGGCTGATCGGCGGTAAAGCGGACGACGGTGGTTTGGCCCTTCTTCACTTCACCTTTCACATTGAGCCCCTCGATCACAAAAGGATGGCTCTGTCCGTTAATCCCCGTAATGTTCAACTGGATTAACTCGCCGCGCTGAACGACGATCGTTCCGGGATCAAAACGGTAGATTTCAAGTTCTTTGCCGTCTGCCGTTTTGGTTTTAAATTCGGTCGTGATCAAATGGATAACGCGCTCCGTACCCGGCGTGCTGCTTGCCGTTTTGGTCTGATCCCATCGCAGATAGGCGGCCGCCATAATTACGACAAGCGCGAGAATGGCGAACAGGCGAATCTGCTTTTTGCTAATTACAAACACTTTGGACATGACGAACACCTCGTTTTTCTTGTATCGTTCTCACAGCTAGTCTATGCTTGGGCTTGTCAAGGCATGACTCCTCTTGAAGGAATGTCTCGCGATAGGTTAGAATACGTTAACGGTAGTACATATTAAATTTAAAATGGCAGGTGCGGGAAAGTGATGGATTGGATTTCAAATGTTGTCCATTTGCTGTTTGAATGGATTCAGCAGCTCGGTGTGTTCGGGGTTATGCTTGGTCTTATGGTCGAAGTCATTCCAAGTGAAATCGTACTGGCATACGCCGGCTATCTGGTGAATCTGGGCAGCGTATCGTTTTTGGGCGCAGTCGTGTTCGGAACGATTGGAGGAACGTTGGCGCAGTTGTTCGTGTATTGGATTGGCCGGTATGGCGGACGTCCTTTTCTGGAGAAATACGGGAAGCACCTCCACATCAATAAGAAGCATTTGGACCTGTCCGAGGAATGGTTTAACCGTTATGGCACAGGCATGATTTTTTTCGCCCGGTTTGTTCCCGTGATCAGGCATGCGATCTCGATTCCTGCCGGTATTACCCGGATGCCGCTTGGGAAATTTACGCTTTTAACGACATTGGCGGTTATTCCCTGGACGATTTTGTTTGTTTATCTAGGCATGCAGCTTGGCAAGCAGTGGGAGCTGATTGACGAGAAGGCAGCGCCTTATGTCCAACCGGCCATTCTTGGAGCCATTGCGCTTGCGATCGTTTATTTCATGATCAAATTTTTGCGAAGCAGAGGAAAAACGGTCTAACCGGTTCCGATTGTAGAAATCACTGCGGTTTTGTTACAATAACAATAAAAAGATGGACGAGGAGAGAATCGGGAATGGGTAAAAATGTGAGTGAGAAGCTTAACAAAGGGATTAGCCCGCAGCAATTTATCGACGGCATGACGCGCAACAAGGAAACGTTTGTTTCCCTGTATGAGCAATTCGAATGGCCGAATGAGGAAGAGAAGGAGTTCTTCGAATCGCTGAACAACCGCGATGATCTGCGCTGTCTCATCCTGATGGCGGACTGGTGTGGAGATGTAGTGAAAAATATTCCGGTCGTGTTCCGTGCTTTGGAGATCAGCGGCGTGCCAACTGAAGTGCTGATCAAGGAAGAGCATCAGGATACGATGCAGCAGTTCCTGACGATGGGCGGCGAAGCAGTGCCGATCGTTATTATCGCCGATACCGGCGGATTTGTATTGGGGCAATGGGGTCCGCGCCCGTCCCACGTTCAAGAAGCGATGACAGCCTTCAAGCTGGCGAACCCCGATCGGGAAGCGCCGGATTATCAAGAAAAGCTGGCTGAAGCACGGCAGGAAATGGGCCGCCGTTACGGGGAAGGCACCGGTTATCAAGCGGTTATTCTGAAAGAGCTGCGCGAGCTCATTTCCTCGTTATAAGATGATGAATATTGAAACGTTCGTATTAGGGCCGCTGCAGACAAACGCCTACCTCATTACAGAGGAATCCGGAAAACATGCCATTGTAATCGATCCGGGCATGAATCCGAAAAAGCTGCTCGAGCGGATTCGGGAGCGCGGTGTGCAAGTAGAGGCGATTCTGCTGACGCATGCGCATTTTGATCATATGGGCGGCGTGGAGGAAGTTCGCAAAGCTTGCGGCTGTCCGGTCTATATTCATGACTTGGAAGCCGATTGGCTGACGGATCCCCGCAAGAACGGGTCGATGCGCTGGAGCGATGTGACGGAACCGCTGTCGACCGGGCCTGCCGAATACGCATTGGACGAAGGCCAGGTTTTGAAGCTGATCGGGCTGGAGTTTCGCGTATCCCATACCCCGGGCCATTCGCCGGGCAGTGTAAGCTTTTTGTGCGGCACGCATCTGTTCTCAGGGGATGTACTGTTCCGCCAATCAGTGGGCCGGACGGATCTGCCGGGAGGCAGCGAACGGGATCTGTTCGACTCCATTCGCGGCAAGCTGTACAAGATGGATCCGCAGGTTAGGGTGTATCCCGGCCACGGACCGCAGACGACAATCGGTTATGAAATGATAAATAACCCCTATGTAGCCCAGCAATCCTGATCGGCTGCGAGCGGTCAAAGCCGCCACTGGACGAGTGATCGCCCCAGCTGGCGGCTTTTTCTGGTAATATATCCACAAATCTGCGAAAATGAAAGTGATAAGGTCGTCAATCGACAAGGAATAAAGGATGGTGTTAACGGCGTGGCTGAAACGAAATCAATCGATGAAATTATAGATGGCTTGGGTGGCAAGACAGAGCTTACTCCAGAACAAAAAGCAAATCAGCAGCAGCGCATAGAAAAGCAGATTGCCGGAGAGCTGCAAATTCCGATGACAAAAGTGAAAGCGGCAGTAAGCCTGCTCGTGGAAGGGAACACGATACCATTCATTGCGCGTTACCGGAAGGAAATGACCGGTGAGCTGGATGAGAATCAGCTGCGCAGCATCGAAGAACGATTACAATATTTAAATAACCTGGAAGACCGCAAGCGGGAAGTTATCCGGCTGATTGACGAGCAGGGCAAGCTGACAGCCGAGCTGCGGGCGTCGATCGAGCAATCGGTCAAGCTGCAGGAAATTGAGGATCTATACCGTCCTTATCGCCAGAAGCGCAAGACCCGTGCCAGTGTCGCGAAAGAGCGCGGCTTGGAACCGTTGGCGGACTGGTTGTTCGCTCAGCCTAAGCAGGGTGAGCCGCTTGTTGAGGCGCAGAAATATATCGATGCGGACAAAGGCGTCGCTACTTCGGAGGAAGCGCTGCAGGGCGCGATGGACATTATAGCGGAGAACCTGGCGGATGATGCCAAGTATCGTGCATGGGTTCGCAAATTTACGTTTGACCAGGGACTGCTCCGTACAGAAGCGAAGGACGCTGCTGCTGAGTCGGTCTATGAGATGTATTACAGTTATCAAGAGCCTGTCCGCAAGCTGCCGCCTCATCGGATTCTGGCGATCAATCGCGGAGAACGGGAAGATATGCTGCGCGTACACCTTGATGTTCCCATAGAGCGGATTCATGAATATTTCAACCGTCAAGTCCTGCGCAATCACACCACGCCGTCGATCGCAGCGGCGCTGGTCAGCGTGATTCAGGATGCTTACAAAAGATTGATCGCACCTTCCATTGAAAGAGAAGTGCGCGCTGAAATGACGGAGAAAGCGGAAGAGCATGCCATTCAAATTTTTTCCGCTAATTTGCGCAATCTGCTGCTGCAGCCGCCCGTTAAGGGCAGTGTCGTACTCGGTGTCGATCCGGCATACCGCACAGGCTGTAAGCTGGCCGCAGTGGACGATACAGGCAAGCTGCTGGAGGTTGCCGTGACCTATCCGACGCCTCCGAACAATAAAGTTGCAGAAGCTGAGAAGATCATCAACGGCATCATTGACCGTTATGGGGTCAGTCTTATCGTAATCGGCAACGGCACAGCTTCGCGAGAGACAGAGCAATTTATCGCCGGTCTGATCGCCAAGCGCAGTGGTAAAAGCGGGAATGGGCAGCAGTTGAAATATATTATTGTCAACGAAGCCGGAGCCAGCGTATATTCGGCATCCAAGCTTGCGCAGGAAGAATTCCCCGCGCTGGATGTTGCTGAGCGCAGCGCCGTATCGATTGCCCGCCGTTTGCAGGATCCTTTGGCTGAGCTGGTAAAGATTGAACCAAAGGCCATCGGAGTCGGCCAGTATCAGCATGATGTCAGCCAGAAGCGCCTTGAAGAGAGCCTGGGAGGCGTTGTTGAATCGGCGGTTAACCATGTCGGCGTGGATGTCAATACAGCCTCGCCTTCGCTGCTATCGTATGTAGCGGGCGTAAATGCGACGATTGCGAAGAACATTGTCAAATTCCGTGAGGAGAACGGGAAGTTCGAGAATCGTAAGCAGCTGCAGAAGGTGCCTAGGCTGGGGGCAAAGTCATTCGAGCAGTGCATCGGTTTCTTACGCATTCCCGGCGGCAGCAACCCGCTCGACCGGACACCGATCCATCCTGAATCCTATGGCGTTGTTGACCAGTTATTCAAAGAGTTGCGTCTGGAGCTGCAGCAGCTTGGAACGCGGGAACTGGCCGATAAGCTCTCCCAGATCGAGCCCGAGGCCGTAGCGCCGCAGCTTGGCGTCGGTGTGCCGACGCTGCGGGATATCGTGGATAGCCTGCTTCGTCCAGGCCGCGATCCGCGTGAAGAGCTTCCGCCTCCGATTTTCCATACCGATGTGCTGCAAATTGAAGATTTGAAGCCTGGCATGGAGCTGCAGGGAACGGTCCGTAACGTCATTGACTTCGGGGCATTTGTGGATATCGGAATTAAGAACGATGGTCTTGTCCATATTTCTCAGATGAGCGATCGCTTTGTCAAACATCCGATGGATGTTGTTTCCGTCGGCGACAATGTGACGGTCTGGGTGCTGAGCGTTGACCTGAAAAAAGGACGTGTCAGCTTGACGATGCGCAAGCCGGATTAGACATTGCTTTCAAGGGGAGCAGCTGGAAAAACTGGCTGTTCTTCTTGAACAATATGCAGGATTTCGGGAACATTTTAGAGTATCCTTAACATAAAGTTCTCATGGGAAGAGGGGGACAAACGAATGAAAATAGATCGATGTTCAGGATCGCCAAACCATAAATGGTACGGGTTGTCGCTGCAGGCGATGGTTGTCATGACACGCAGCGATTGCACCTGTTCAAGCTCGGAGATTGCCGGTTTGCTTCACTCCGAGGCGACGCTGCTGCGGCGCGTGCTTGCAAAGCTGGCGAAGGAAAATCTGCTGGAAACTCGCGAGGGCCGCGAGGGCGGATACCGGCTAAAGAAGCCGGCGGATGAAATTACGTTAGCCGATGTCTATTGCGCGCTTCAAGTCGGAGATCCGCTGTGCAACGGAATGATCGATACGACTGGATTTCACCCTTTTGGGCAGGAGATGAAGGCGGCATTTGCCGACATTACATCAGAGATCGATCAGCAAATTGTTAGCGTGCTGGAGCGATACACAATTGCTGACTTGGCGGAAAGAACGAAGTGAACGGAGGGTGTTGACATTTCGTTTAGCCCGCCCTATACTGTGCAATATATACAACAGTTAGTGTTGTTTTGTTTTTAATTTATATAACTGTGATGGTTTTACCACAGAATAACAGGATGGGTTCCCTGTTATAGTCGGCATTGGAGACTTATTTTTTAGTTATAACTGTGCTAAAAATTACACAGAACTTCTGGTCCAGACAAAGGAGGACAACATGATGCAAACCCAAGTGGAAAATAAACAAGACTTTTCATCGGTTATTCGGGATCGCCATTCGGTCAGAAGTTATGACCCATCCCATGAAATTTCGGAGCAGGAAATGAAGGAATTGCTTGGCGATGCGATTCTTGCGCCATCATCGAATAATTTACAGCCTTGGCGGTTTCTTGTCATTCAGAGCAAGGAGTTGAAAGCAAAGCTGCTGCCCATTGCATACAATCAACAGCAGGTTGTAGAAGCATCGGCTATCGTGGCTGTGTTTGCAGACATGGAGGCGTATAAGCAAGCGGAGACCATCTATGGACGCGCGGTTGAAGCAGGTTACATGACAGAGGCGACGAAGGATGCTTTCGTAACACGCCTTACAGGGGCTTATGAAGGAAAGCCGGAAGTATACCGTGAGACAGCATTGATAGATGGAGGCCTCGTCTCTATGCAGCTTATGCTGGCGGCAAAGGCCAGGGGATACGATACCGTGCCTATGGGCGGATACGATAAGGCGCAGTTTGTCCAAGCCTTTGAGGTGCCCGGGCATTACGTGCCGGTCATGCTGATTGCCGTAGGTAAAGCAGCGAAGCCAGGCCACGCTACAACTCGTCTGACGGTCGACGAAGTTGCTTATTTCAATACGTTCTAATCGTTGATATAAAAAAGCCAATGATTTCTCTACGGGAGAGATCACTGGCTTTTTCTTGTCATGGCATGAATCCAGCTGAATGCTGATCGGCCGGTTGGGATTTTGTACGGTAAAAAAACCAGCAATCGTTAAGAAGTCGGATCTGCCGGCGGTCCTTCTTCAGAAATGCGCGCATTAATTGGTTACAAAGCCATTGCGGCATACGAATCGCCCTCCTCCGGAATCGGATGTATGATTAAGCATATGGAGTTGGGCGAATGTCCGTGCAGGTCCAAGAGGACGCTTTTTGCAGTTACATGTCCATTTCTTCTTCATACCACTGCTCAAGCTGCGCTTGCAGGGCACGAATTTCGGTCAATAAGGAAATCAGCGGGTATGATTTTTCCTGAATACCGGAGAAGTCCTTCTCCAGCGCATTCATATAATCCAAACCGCCAGTTACGGTGATGGATGGGCTGTGCAGCTCCAAATCCGCGCATTCGGCAATCGCATAGGGAAGCCGGGGCACGTTGTCCGCTGTCAGCTTATCGATCTCTTTATGCAGCCTCAGATTGAGCGCGCTTAGCTGGTAAGCGTGAGAGGCGGGCATTTCCACCACGGAGATGGCTGCATCGCTCTTCATGATTATGTAGCGCATTGTAGGCATATGTAAATTGACTCCCCTCAAATTCTAATCTAATACACATAAATACTACTTGACAGTGTAGCGCAAAAAGCCTTATAAATTCAAGTAGTTGGGGGAGAATAACCATGAATGATGAAATGCTGCAAGCTTGGGTGGAGAAGGTATCGCTCGAATCGTTCGGGCTGGCTTTCCGTCACCGGGCTACGTTTAATCCGAGGCTGCGGACAACGGGCGGCCGATATTTCACCAAATCTCATAATATCGAGATCAATCCACACCAGTTGGAAAGCTTCGGGGCGGAAGAAACCGAGAAGATTATAAAACATGAATTATGCCACTATCACCTTCATATTTTAAAGCGGGGGTATCAGCATAAGGATGCAGATTTTAAAAGGCTGTTGGCCAAGGTCGGAGGTACGCGGTTTTGCAATTCTCTGCCCGGAAGCCGCACGGAAAGGCGTGTGCAGCCCTATCGATATAAGCTCGTATGCAAGAAATGCGGCCTGGAATATTTGCGCAAGCGTAAGCTGGATCCACGGAGATATGCGTGCGGCAAATGCAGCGGAAAATTATTATTAATCACGCTTGACATTAAAAACGAATCGTGATAAATTATTTCTTGTCACTTTAAGTGATCGAGTTTATATTGTAGACGTTCCCTGATAGCTCAGTTGGTAGAGCACTCGACTGTTAATCGAGTTGTCACAGGTTCGAGTCCTGTTCGGGGAGCCATTCATGGAGAGATACCCAAGTGGCTCAAGGGGACCCTCTGCTAAGGGGTTAGACTGCGCAAGTGGTGCGAGGGTTCGAATCCCTCTCTCTCCGCCATATTTTACGAAAACGGACGGGCCGTTTCAACGGTCCTTTTTGTTTGCCTGATTGATGCGAAAAAAAGATTGATTTTCGGGTATATAATGGAAGAAATTTTTTCAAAGAAAGATGAAAAAAAGGACTTGCTATCGTCTCGGATTTCAGATATAATCATTTTTGTTGTCATCAGAGAGCACTTACACATTCATGAATTATGGCCCGTTGGTCAAGGGGTTAAGACACCTCCCTTTCACGGAGGTAACAGGGGTTCGAATCCCCTACGGGTCACCATGAGCCATTAGCTCAGTTGGTAGAGCACCTGACTTTTAATCAGGGTGTCGTAGGTTCGAGTCCTACATGGCTCACCATTTGCTTCTTCCTCAGTCGCAGATGTATAATAAGCAAGTAACAAGCATGCGGTCGTGGTGGAATGGCAGACACGCTATCTTGAGGGGGTAGTGGGTGTATACCCGTGGAGGTTCGAGTCCTCTCGACCGCACCATACATAACAACGAAAAAGCCTTGATATCCAAGGCTTTTTTTGTTCTTTTGAGAATATGCATTTCTTGAATATCATGCATCCATTACTGGTGAATAAGCAGGCAAATAAATATCTACCGTTGTTCCATTATCCACCTCGCTATGGATGAGAATCTCTCCATTATGCTCCTGTACAATTTTGTAACTCATCATTAAGCCTAGCCCTGTACCTTTTTCCTTTGTACTGTAGAACGGCTCACCCAAATGCTTGAGGCGATCGGCAGCGATCCCGCAGCCGTGGTCGATGAAACGGATAAGCACCTTATGATCTACTGTTTTGCATTGAATGGAGACGATGCCTCTTTTTTGCATCGCTTCCATTGCATTTTTGACGACATTGATAAATACTTGTGTTAATCGCTGCTCATCGCAGTATATGCTGGGCATATGTTCTTCAAAATGCAATTCAATGGACATCTCCATAAGGCGTGCTTCGTATTTAAGCAGCTTCTTCATACGAAGCAATAAGGGAACCACCGCTTTTTTCTCTAATTGCACGGCTTGTGGTTGGGATAACACCAAAAACTCACTCGTGATCGATTCGATGCGAAGTAACTCTTCTTTCATAATATTGAAATAATCTTGGTTGTCGCTGTCTTTGCTTAATATTTGTAAAAATCCTTTCAACGTTGTCAAAGGATTTCTAATTTCGTGAGCCACTCCAGCAGCTAATTGTCCTACCGTTTTTAATTTGTCTGCTCTTCTCCATAATTCATTTAATTGCTTTTTCTTTTCAATATTTTTAAATATGACAACAGCTCCAGTAACTTGACCCTCCTGTACAATAGGGGTGCTGACATATTCGACCGGGAACGAAGTGCCGTCTTTTCTCCAGAAGATATCCTCAGCGACTTCTATCACTACGCCGTCCTTGAACGATTGATAAATAGGGAACTCCTTTTTTTTATAAGAAGCCCCATCTATTTTTGGATTATGAAGAATGATCTCACTATTACGATTTAACATCTCTTCACTTGAAAATCCGGTCATTTTTTCCGCTGCTTGATTCCAGATGGTTGTATTTAAATTCTGATCAAATCCATAAATGCCTTCTCCTAATGATTGAATCAGCAGTTCCTTCTCTTTATTGAGCCGATCAATGCTGCGCACGGCCAAGCGGAGCTCCATCTCGTCCATGACGATTTGAGAGAGGGTCTTAAGGATATTGAGCTCCTGATCGCTTATCGTACGCGGGTGAAGGTCAATGACACACAATACGCCCAGATTATAACTGTCATGGGTATTCAGCGGGATGCCGGCATAAAAGCGGAAACCCATCTCTCCCGCCACCAGCGGATTGGAGAGTGATCGAGGATCAATGCTGGCATCGGTAAGGACATAGGGGATCCCCTCAAGGATGGCTGAAGCACAGAGTCCCGGATCCCTGTCAATCTCTTGAACGCTCAATCCATGATGAGACTTAAACCATATCCGATCCGTATCCACTAAACTGACGATTGCGATCGGCACATTTAAGAGCTGGGCAGCGAGGGCTGTAATCCGGTCGAAAGCCCCATCAGGGGGTGTATCCAGTATCTGATACCGCTGCAAAGCCTTTATACGTTTCCACTCGTTTTCAGGATGGAATGAAGATTGCTGTGAATGGTCTACGGGCATAATTAGAATGCCTCCTTCCTGATTTATGGAATTCACTTATTCGAGTTCGATATGAATGCGTTTTCAACCGGATATAAAAATAAAAACATCATGAAAAAAGTGATGTTTTTAGACGTTCATCACACATTTGGTAACTTGGCAGCCATAGAATGATCTTCCTTAGGCCCATAGTTTTGCGTCCCTAATTTTCAGTAGGTTTGCCGTTTCAATAGCGTATTATGTCGATCAAGTTATTTTTATTATATTTGTGTTTTACAAACTTTACAATAAACTTTTACAAAAACTGGTTCAACTAGTTAAGATGAACGAAAAGTCCAGCTCACTATATCTTCATGTTATCCATGAGCCAGAGGAAAGGGTAAAGCGTATTGAAGTCAACTTGCTTGAATTGGCGAGCGAAGGTTTGATTGTATTTTATGATAAGATTGTTTTAACGTAACATTTTGGGAGGGAAAGGGATGACGAGCTTGCATGCTGATCTTAATATTAGCACGATGAATGTGCCAAGTACTGCCTTTACAGAAATTTCGTCTGCGGAACCGGGCAGCAAAAGACGATTAATGGTAAGCGATAATCCTGAAAATCTGGATGCCGCGAGCTTTCCGGCTGCGGTCGGCACGCTTTGGTATGATAAAGTGAACACCTCTGAGCGCTCGGTAACGCATCGTGTATTCGGGTGGCATCATAACAAGATGGGCCGAATGGTTCATATTGGACTCATCATAGAAAATACATCGGAAACGAATCAGATTCAAATCAGGCAGATACATCGGGAATTGCGTCTACATAACCATGATTGGCTCATACATATTGGACAAAGCCTGGCAACATTATGTCTTAGCGGAATGATGGAAGCCTTTACCGCTGATGATCATCAACCTTTTGCAAAAGGCGTTTCGCTAGTCGAGTCTACTGCTGTATCCGACGACCTTTTATATGGATTCATCTATGAATTTACGATCGTCCGCACATCAGGGACCGGAAATCTCGATTATATTATCCGCACGGTTGCCAGCCAAGAACAGGAAGCAGACATAAGATCGATTACTTCCGAGCCTCTTCCAAGTATACATGCCCATCCGCGCGGAAGTTGGCCTTATTCGGAGACAATCGCGCAAATGTCGCCTTATACCGTTGGGGAGGAAAAGCTCTGCCGGCTTTGCACCAAAGCAACGCTGGATGGAGCAGCTCCTGCAGATTTATTGTTTACTTCCGTCACGAGTGAAATGAAAGAGGGTGCGGTCAATAACATCGGCCAATTTGGCGTGAACTACACGGTGAACATCCCGATCATAAACAACACGAATGAGTCTAAGATGATACGGATCTCACTGAATGCCCGTGGCGGTAAATATGCCGGGGCAGCAGCTATCGATGGTAGGGTGTATGGGATTCCGACATTATCAGACAACACGGAAGGCTGCTATCTCGCCGACTACACCGCTCCGGTCGGGACAAGCACATTTTCATTTCAAATCATGCATGCCGGAGATTCAATGCTCCCGATCGGTATCTTTGTGACAACCATATAAAGATTATTTCTTAAAAGAACTTGCAACAGTCTGCTAAGGACTACCGCAAGTTTTTTGTTGCGCGGAAATAAGATGACATTAAAGTTGAGCTTGCTGTATATATTTAGAAATTGACAAACGAGTTTTTTCTAATTATTATGAAATTGCGCTTAATTTCCGGTTGCAATGTCCGGAAAGCGGGGGAACCAGTTATTTTGGGGCGAATCATTCTTGACAGAATGTAGGGTACCATCTTACCCGAGTCCGTCAGCTAACCTCGTCAGCAGTTAGATGGGTCGTTTTACTTGCCACTATAAGTAGAGCCTAGACCCTTATTTTAAGGGTCTTTTTGTGTTCTTTGGACCCGACTGCTATAACATTGCCGTTTTACAGTATCCCCTGATGATCAAGTAAAGGAGAGAAGTAAACATGGCGAAAGCTAAGTATATTACCGACATCGGGAAGCTAACGATGATCCCGGAGCTGGAAAGAGAACAGCTGAAAGCAATCACGAATAAATTTGTGTTTCGGGTCAATGACTATTACTTAAACCTGATTGACTGGAAGGATCCTGCTGATCCGATCCGCAAATTGGTGATTCCCAACACGGGAGAGCTCAAGGAATATGGCCGCTGGGATGCGTCAGACGAGGATACCAACTATGTCGTTCCAGGCTGCCAGCACAAGTACGATACGACCGCTTTGCTTCTCGTTTCCGAAGTTTGCGGCGCCTACTGCCGATATTGCTTCCGCAAACGCCTGTTTCGCAACGACGTCAAAGAGGCCTTAGCAGATGTTACTCCTGGCTTGGCTTATATCGCAGAGCATCCGGAAATTAATAATGTTCTTCTTACAGGGGGAGACAGCCTCATCCTGGCGACTTCCAAGCTCCGCAGTATTATCGAACGGCTGCGCGAGATTGAACATGTAAAGATCATTCGTCTCGGCTCAAAAATCCCTGTATTTAATCCGATGAGAATCTATGAAGATCCTGAGCTGCTCGCACTGATTAAGCAGTACTCCACGCCGGAAAAACGGATCTATGTCATGGCGCATATCAATCATCCCCGCGAAATTACGGAAGAAGCGAAGAAAGGATTCGAAGCCCTGCATCAGGCGGGGGCGGTTGTGGTCAATCAAACGCCTGTCTTGCGCGGGATCAACGATGATGCAGCCGTGCTCGGCGAGCTGCTGGATAAGCTTTCTTGGGCCGGGGTTACACCTTATTATTTTTTCGTCAACCGTCCTGTAGCCGGGAATAGGGAGTTTGTCCTTCCGCTTGAGAGAGTGTACCGTCTCGTTGAAGAAGCAAAGGCCAGAACCTCGGGCCTGGGCAAGAGAGTGCGGCTTTCGATGAGCCATACTTCCGGCAAAATCGAGATCCTGGCGATCGAAGACGGTAAAGCATACCTGAAATATCATCAGTCCAGAGACGGGCATTACGGTAAAATGATGATCCTCGATTGTCCGAAGGAAGCGGAGTGGTTCGACGATCTTCCCGGAAATGAGCTGCATTGGGAAAAGCCCGTGAAGAAGCACAATGATACGGTTTCGGTCAATGAGCTTCCGAGCATACCGTATCCGGTGAAAAATCAATATTTTATGGCCATGAGCGATTAATACAATCCTCTAGAATGACTTGCGGAGCTTGCAAGATCACCTGCTGGTCTATCAGTAGGTGATTAGATCAGCTCTTTCGCCACTAACTCCAGCACATACGTCTCTCTTTCGATGGAGAACCCCATTGACGCTTCCCGATTTGCAATCACTTCTTTGTTATGTTTAATGGCATCGTGAATGTCGATCCAGACCGATCATTACAATAAAGGTTACCGGAAGGCTTGTCACAGACAAACCATCCGGTAACCATTAGTATTGCTTATACCGTTTTATTTCGAATACAATTTTTCCAATGCATCTCTTTGCGGCTGACGAATTTGGATGACAGGGCGAATGCTTTTAGCTTTTTCCTCAGCCTCTTCTATCGTACCGCTTAAGCCCAGCGAGATCAGTGTTCCAATCGCAACGGCCCCTGTGCGGCCCTTGCCGCCGCCGCAATGAAAGCCTACTTTCTTGCCTTTTTTATAAGCACTGACCACATGATCGATGGCTGCTTGAAACAACTCCTCTTGAGGGGTTTGGGCATTGTCGCCGATCGGTACTTGTATCCATTGAACGTCTGGGCTCGGATAAGCGCAACCGGTGGATTCCTCCCGTAAATCAACAATGACCTCGACCTGCTCGTTCTTAATCATCTGTTCGATATCCGCAGCCCCGCCCATAAATATTTTGTTGCTGATTAAGCTATGATAATTTTTATCCATCGTAACAGCCCCTTACTTCTTCTTAAATGACATCATTTCAATGTTGATCGGTTGGGATGGGGGCGCGCAGCATAGAGACAAGTCCCGCTGCTCTCCTGCGGATTCAAATTCTGAATCCTCTTTAGTGAAGAAGATTTCCCAAGCGTTCCCATCCGGGTCATATACCCATACCTTGTCTTGAACCGCATAACAGCATGTCGTTCCCATCTCGTCAATGGTGAGCAGGCCGGCTTGGCGAAGCCGCTCTCCGATAGCCAGAACCTCTTCCGTGTTGTTCACTTGAAAACCGAGATGGTTCAATGCGCCATTCTTCTCAAATGTGCATCGGCTGGACCATCATTTGCCTGTCTCCACAAACTGCTTGATGCGGGCTTGAATGGAATCGCGCACTGCACGGAATTGAGCGGTAATTTCTTCTTCAGTGCCCGTTGCTTTGGCAGGATCCTCGAAGCCCCAGTGCCACTTCACGACATTCGGGTTCGAAATGACAGGGCAATGCTCATCGGCATGTCCGCAAAGCGTGATTACATAGTCTGCGCGGTTTAAGATCTCAGGATCGATCACATCCGACGTATGGGTTGAAATGTCTATGCCGGCTTCCTTCATCGTTTGGACGGCGCGTGGATTTAAGCCATGCGCTTCCAGTCCTGCGCTTTTCACCTCGTATTTGTCACCACCCAGTGCTTTCAAAAATCCGTCGGCAATCTGGCTTCTGCAGGAATTACCTGTACACAAAAAGTAAACGAAAGGTTTTTTCTCCATGATATAAAACTCCTTTATATGTTAGTTGTTTACGCGCTGCTGGCGTTTTTGGCGATTGGGTTGAAGAAATTTAAGCATGAATCCCGCAATAATCAGAACGAGTGTGACAGCCGCGATTGAAATCCAGATATTAAGCCCGGTATTGGAAATGAAATACAGCCACAGGTAAAGGCCGGCGAGCGTAATGAACAGCGTTGGAACCGTCAGGATGATTCCGACCTTGAAGTAATAGCCCCAGCTTATTCTCACGCCTTTTTTGGATAAAACATGCAGCCACAGCAAGGTGGCCAAGGAGCCGATCGGGGTGATCTTCGGACCCAAATCCGAACCGATGACATTGGCGTAAATTAAAGCTTCTCTAATAATTCCTTCCGTCTGCGTTCCATTAATCGCAAGCGCATTGATCATGACTGTCGGCATGTTATTCATGATCGAGGACAATATCGCGGCGATAAAGCCCATTCCGACAGTAGCGGCGAACAAGCCCATGTCCGCAACAGCTTCAATGACGCCGCCAAGCAGATCGGTAAGCCCGGCATTTCGAAGTCCATAGACAACGACATACATCCCAATGGAAAAAACAACGACCGCCCATGGCGCATCCTTAACAAGCTTCCTTGTATCAATTGCCGGGCTTTTGCGCGCAACCAGAAGGAAGACGATGGCTGCCGCTCCTGCGACAAAGGAAATGGGAACGCCTGCGAACTCCCCAAGGAAATAACCGGCCAGCAAGACGGCCAGGATCACCCAGGATAACCGGAACAGCTTCTTATCCCGAATGGCCTCATGGGGGTGTTTGAGCTCAGCGAAATTATAATTGCCGGGCAAACTTTTTCTAAAATACAAGCGCAGCACGATTAGACTCGCAATGATCGAGAAAAAGTTCGGAACGATCATCCGGCTCGCATATTCGGCGAAGCCGATACTGAAATAATCCGCGGACACAATGTTTACCAGATTGCTGACGACTAAAGGCAGGGAAGCAGTGTCCGCGATAAAGCCGCTCGCCATTATAAAGGGAAAGACCAGCTTATCCTCAAACTTGAGCGCGCGCATCATCGAGAGTACGATCGGGGTCATAATCAGCGCGGCCCCGTCATTGGCGAACAGGGCGGAAACCGCCGCGCCAAGCAGAATAATGTAAACAAACATTAATGTGCTGTTACCACCTGCCAGCCTGGCCATGTGGAGGGCGGACCATTCGAAGAAGCCGATCTCGTCCAGCACAAGTGAGATCAGGATAATCCCGACAAATGCCAGCGTGGCGTTCCATACGATTCCGGTAACGGTAATGACATCGGGGAAGGTAACAACGCCGAACGCCAATGCCAATATGGCACCGCCGGTGGCTGACCAGCCAATGTTCAAGCCTTTAGGCTGCCAGATGACAAACACCAAGGTCAGCAGAAAAATAATACATGCGATATAAGCCATACATTCCTCCAGGACGTCAACAGTGATTGTTTTGTAATTGAGCTAATTTCTCTTGCATTGAAGGAGCGAGGTCCAAAACGGCTTTGATGTAAGGGATCTCGTCCGTCTTCAGCGAGTAATATACCCACTGGGCCTTTTTCGTTTCATTAACGAAGCCGGCTGCCTTCAATTTGCGCAGATGCTGGCTTGCATTCGGCTGTGAAATTTCTAAAGCTTCAACAATATCGCATACGCAAAGCTCTTTTTCCTTCAGCAGCGTTAATATGGAAAGGCGGGTCTTGTCACCGAGAAGCTTTAAGTTATCAGCCATTTCCTCAATTTGATCCATATGTGCCTCCTTTCTTTTGTAATCCCATAACGTTCAGATTATCAAAATCAACCATTGGCATTATAACATAATCATATAATAATTCAATTATATACTAATATTAAAATGATAAGAGTTTGTAACGTGCATAATTATCGATATATAGAAAAAACTAACCAGTAACAATTGGAAAAGGAGTTTTTTTGTATGCTGTTTCTAAAGAAATCGCAATGCGGGGTGGCTGTCGCTCTTTGTATCATTGCCATCAGCAGCGTAGGGTGTACAAACAAGCAGCCCGCAGGCAATGCTGAACCAAAGGCATTCTCAGTGGGGCAAACCGCCACCATGCTTGTGGCGAATAATGCCGCCTATCATAACGTTCCTGTATTTAAAGAAAAGAACGGATTGGTCTGGATTCCGCTCAGGGAATCCGCGAGGTCGCTTGGTTTAGATGTGCACAAGGCCAAAGACAGTTTGGCTATTGGCAACACAGATGCTGCCTATACGGTGAAAGTGAACCGAAAGTTAGCCTATGCAGGCGACCAGCCGATTGAGCTGCCCCATGCGCCCAAAGTAATTGCCGGCAGGCCCTACATGACCACGCAGGCATTTTCCGTCTTGCTGGGCACTTCCGTAAAATGGGATGCACAGCATTCAGAAATTAATATTGCTCCGATTGATGATGGTTTCTTGCCGAAGCGGCAGAGCGCATCCGGGCCGGAACAGTCCGGGCCAGGCTCAGGCCGGCTGCGGAGCCTTTCCGTTCCGACGGCAGATAAACATAATTTGATCCAGTTTGCAGAGACGTTTATCGGAACGCCATATCAATTTTCAGCAGGTAATTACGAAGCAGCGCGTACCTTTGATTGTTCTTCCTTCGTGCAATATGTATATGCCCACTACGGTGTGAATCTCCCAAGAACGTCACGTTCGCAAGCGGAAGTCGGACAAACCGTATCCGCCGATCAACTGCAGCCTGGAGATCTGATGTTCTTCTATACACCCGGCCGGTATGACAGCAATCGTATTGTAGGGCATGTGGGGATCTACGAGGGTGATGGGAAGATTATCCATACGTACGGAGAACCCGGGGTAACGATTAGCGAGTTCAACGATTATTGGAGAGGCCGCTTCCTTTTTGGAAAGCGAGTGAATTAAATATAAACGCTCTGTCGAGGCTCAGGCAGAGCGTTTTTTTATGTAGCGCGCTGTACCTGGCCGTTATAAAAAGTAAAAAAATTAAACATGATTTCTTTAATTTTTACATTTCGCGGAGAGCGGGAAGCTTGTAATATTAAAATGTGAAATAAAACGTTTACAATATGAATTAGGGGGAAACAGAATGAAGAAACGGCGTACGTTAACCATGATTATGTCGACGGTATTGGCAATCACCTTAACGGCATGCGGCGGCAGCAACGGCGGCGGCTCAGCCAGCGAGAACGGTGCAACTAACACCCCGGCGGCAAACCAGAACAAAGAGAACATCACGATTACGTTCCAGACGCTGCAGACGGATAAATCCGCACCTCAGTATCAAGTTGAGGAAGAAATCGCAAATAACTATATGGCAGAAAACCCGCACATCAAGATCGAGTGGGACCGCCTGGATATTGAACAGCAGAAGGTGAAGCTGAAGACACAAGCGGCTTCCGGGGAAGTGGCCGACATCACGATGGTTAACCCGGGCGCTCAGCTCCAGCCATTCGCGGATGGAAAAGTATTGGCTCCATTGAACGATATGCTCGATGACGAACTGAAGGGAACCTTCCTCGAAGGCGTACTGGATTACTACACGTTCGACGGCAATGTATATGCACTTCCTTACAACATGAACATCGCAGGAATCTTCTATAATAAAGAGCTGTTCGAGCAAGCAGGCGTAGAGCCGCCGGCTACGTTCGAAGACATCATCGCTTCCGTTCCAAAGTTCAAGGAAGCCGGCATTCCTGCGATGATGGTGGCAGGCAAAGACAGATGGCCGCTGTCCTTCATGTTTACGAACATTTTGCAGCGCGTCAATGGCGGACCTAAATTTCTGGATGATGTCGTAGCAGGCAACAAGCAGTTTACCGATCCGGTGTTTGTGGAGGCGATTGCCAAGCTGCAGGAATTGATTCAGGCCGGCGGTTATCAAGAAGGCGCAGCGACGTATGACTATAACACGACCTCCCAGCAGTTCCGTGACGGGATCGGCGCGATGTACTACATGGGTACATGGGAAATCTCCACAATTGACTCATCCGAGAAAGTCGCAGGTAAAATTGGCTTCTTGCCGTTCCCGACTGTCGGCGGCAAAGGAAACGCGAGCGATTTTGTCATCGCGCCAGGCACAGCTTATGCGCTAGGTGCGAACAGCAAACATCTGGATGAGAGCAAAGCATTCCTGAAATACCTGCTGCTCAACTATCCGAAAGTCGCGTTTGAGAAAAAAGCGGCAGTCGGCCTGGCTCAGAAGGTGGAAGGCGATATGAAAGCGGCCGGATACTCCGATCTCGCGATTGAAGCGATGGCGCTGTTCAATGAAGTACAAGGCGGCGACATGAACTTCGACAACGTCATCGAGCCTGCAACGACGCAAACTCATCTGAACGGCCTGCAAGGCCTGCTTGTCAAAGAAGCGGATCCGGCGGCACTTGCTGCAGAGCATCAGAAGACATGGGAAGCGAACAAATAAGTTGCATTGCAAAATTGCAGAGGGAACCGAAGGGTTCCCTTTGCTACTAAGCTATAGACCCGTTCATGCTTCATGAACGCGCATCGCCAGGGAGGAATAACAGATGAATGGTGTATTGAGAGTAAGTAAAGGAACGATCGCCGTATTCGTTCTTCCGTGTTTATTGTTCTACCTGGCCTTCGTCTTCGCTCCCATACTGGTATCCGTCTATTATTCCTTCATGGAATGGTCGGGTATGGGGGAAGCGAAATTCATAGGTCTGGAAAACTTTATCGTCATGTTTACGCAGGATGCTGTTTTCTGGCCATCCGTATTGCGGACGTTATATATTTCCGTGTTCTCACTCATGCAGATACCGATTGCCGTAGTGGTGGCTATTCTGCTCAGCCGTTATGTGCGTCGGGCCAATTTTCTTGTATCGAGTTACTTTTTGCCGGTTATTCTGTCGGTCGTCGTCATTGGCCAGCTGTGGAAGGCGATCTACAACCCGGCAGCGCTTGGCGGTATGCTGAATAAGCTTTTAACCTCGATCGGACTTGAATCGTGGACGCGAACGTGGCTGGCGGATCCGGATATTGCGATTTTCGCGCTTTGTTTCGTTATCTTTTGGCAGTTCATCGGTTATCATGTGCTGATTCAATTTACCGGCGTCCAAAATATCTCAAGCGATATTTATGAGGCGGCTAGCATCGACGGAGCGGAAGGCTTTAAGGCGGACCGTTATATCACGCTTCCCCTTCTTGCACCGGTTATCAAAATTTCGGTCGTATTGGCCGTTATCGGATCTCTGAAAGCATTCGATTTGATTGTGGTCATGACGGGCGGGGGGCCTGCCGACAGTACGCAGGTTATATCGACCCATATGTATCTGATGACCTTCAACTCGTTTAAATACGGTTATGGCAGCGCGATCTCTACGTTTCTCGTTGTGTTCTGTCTGGTCATGACAGTACTGCTGAACTGGATGTTCAAGCGTGCCGAGGCATCTGCCTCATAGGAAAGGAGTTGGCCTTACGATGATTACGGAAACCGCAGCAGCAAATAAGGCTCCGCAAGCGGCAGTCGGACAGAACGGCATCTTCAACCGGCGCAAGTTAAGAAAGGCCGGCGCATGGATCTTCTTGGGGATTTTGGCCGTCACACAGCTTTACCCGCTTGTCTGGCTTCTGTTATACTCATTTAAGACAAACAGCGAGATCATGTCCGGACAGTTTTTCGCGCTGCCTAAAGAGTGGCAGTGGCAGAACTATGCCGACGCCTTCACGGCAGGCAATTATTTGCGGTATATTTCAAACAGCATTTTTGTAACGGGCGTCACGCTTATTTTGACGATTTTGTTCAGCGCGATGGTTTCTTATGCGATTACACGGTTCAAATGGCGCTACGGAAATACCGTGCTGCTGCTGTTTATGATCGGCATCATGATCCCGATTCAGTCGACGCTGCTGCCGCTCATGGTTATTTTCAAGAACATGTCGATTCTGAATACGCATCTGTCCATTATCATTCCTTATGTAGCCTTCTCGATCCCGATTGCGGTGTTTATTCTGTCGGGCTTTTTGCGAGGCATTCCGCATGAGATCGAAGAGTCTGCGATGATCGACGGCGCGTCCATCTATCGCACGTTCGCTTTCATTATTTTACCGATTACCGTACCTCCGATCATGACCGTAACGATTCTTACGTTCATCTCGATCTGGAACGAGTTTATTATCGCAGCTACATTCCTGTCTGCGGAAGGGCTTAAGACGCTTCCTTTCGGACTAAACAGCTTTATCGGACAGTATACAGCCAATTACGGCGCGATCGGCGCTTTCCTGGTGCTCGGGGCGCTGCCCGTTATTATCGTCTATTTCATTCTCTCAGAGAAAATTACGAAGGGGATGGTAGCCGGCGCAGTCAAAGGCTGAGTCTGCTTTCGCCGATAAGCAGGGGATTGGTTTCGCTGTAGGAGGATACGATGATGAAACGGTTGCGGCTTAATTCTTTCGGCGCCCAGTTATTCCTGTGGTTTCTGCTCTCCACCATGGCACTGCTTGCTATCCTGTCAGGCCTCTTCTACCGGTACACCACCCAGCAGATCGATCTGCGAGTGGGAGAGGCTGCGGAGCGGAACGTGTCCCAGGCGCTGGAGAGCTTTTCCCTGCTGGCGAGAAGTTATGACAGCCTGACAAAATCGGTGATGAACAATGTCGAGATCCAGCGCATGATCTCCGTGGAGGAGACGAATCCTGCCGCGCAATTCCAGAAGGAATTAACGATCATGGGCGCTCTCGGCATGATTATGTATAGCTATAACGATGTCAAAGGGATCCACATCATTACGAATTCGGGACATCTGTATAATTACCAGACCGTCAACTATCCGATTAATGAGAAATTCCTGCAGAGCGATTGGTACGAAAAGCTCGGACAAACGGACGGCACGATGGTGTGGGGCGGCATTCTGGATGAGCCGCTTACGCTGCGTGACGACAAAGTGTTTACGTTCGGCCGCGTCATACGCAATCTGTACAACAGGCAGCCGCTTGGCGTCCTGTTGGTCGAAGCGGATCCGCAGGCGCTCATATCCTCGATGAACAACCTGATCATCACGCCGCAGAGCCGGACATTCGTGTATTCGGCCAACAACCGGTTGCTTGTATCGTCCAGCGCAGATGATGAATTTTCCGAGGAATTGACTGACCTGTCGCATTATACGTTCCGCAATCACGCTTCCGTGATCAGCGACAGCAGCCATATGATTGTTACGGGACGGGAGCCATGGTTCGGCTGGAAGCTGCTGAATCTCACCCCCAAGCCGGTTGCCCAAGTGGAGCAGGAGAAGGCCAACCGTTACTTCATTATTCTCATCGGCACTTTGCTTCTGATTGTCATTGTGCTCGCTACTTTCCTGTCAAGGTCGGTCTCCAAACCGATCAAGACGATTGTGCATGAGATGAGGCGGGTGGAGCGCGGTGATCTGGAAACGCAGCTCGATGCGGTAAAATCCTATGACGAGATCAATTATTTAAACAACAGCTTCAACCGGATGATCGGTGAAATCAACCAGCTTGTCGAACGGGTGCGCATTGCGGCCGCGAGTGAGAAGAATGCGCAGATTCATGCGCTTCAATCCCAGGTCAATCCTCATTTTCTGTACAACACGCTAGAGATGATCTATTGGATGCTTGACGAACGGCGCGATGAGCGGCTCGCCAATCTGGTCCTTTCCTTATCACGGATGTTCCGGTACAGCAGCGATTGGCGGAGTTCCTTTGCTACCTTGGGGCAGGAACTGGAGCAGATCAACCATTATATGACAATCATAAGAGCAAGATCGGACGGCCGTATCGATATCGAGCTTTCGGTTGCGGAGGAACTACTTCAAAACTCTATGCCAAAGATGACGCTTCAGCCGTTGATTGAAAATGCCGTCATACACGGCTTGACCGATTATTCGGAAAAAGGCCTGATCCGGATCCATACAACGGAGTGGGAAGAAGGGCAGACGCTTTGCATTCATATTCATGATAACGGCAAAGGGATGTCCGGGCCAAAGCTGAGAGAGCTCCAAAACGCATTGAAACGTGCGGAAATGCTGGAGTGGAACCAACTGGCGGAGGAAGAGGAGCGAAATCAGACAGTAGAGACTTCAGTCTATGGGGAGTCTGCACGTTCGGGAGCCGGGATGATCAATGTTCACCGCAGACTCGTTCTGGAATACGGTTCCGGTTATGGACTTCAGATTCAGAGCGAGGAGAATGCGGGTACCACCGTTACGGTAATCATTCCGGTCTTGAAGCAGCAATAGAGAGATTTGCAAAAGAGGGGGACTGCCAGTGCACATCTTGGTGGTGGACGATGAAAGAGCGATCCGGGAAGGGATCAAACGAACAATCAATCATTCATTTCCACAAATCACTGTGAGTACGGCCGCTTCCGCTGCGGAGGCTATTCAGGTTTTGATGCATAACCGGATTCATGCGGTTTTCCTCGATATTATGATGCCGGGCATGAACGGCCTTGTACTGCTTGCACAGGTGCGTTCCACGCATTCAAATATTAAATGGATGGTCGTATCCGCCCATTCCGAATTCGCCTTTGCTCAAGAGGCGATTCGTTTGGGCGCGCGGGATTATTTCCTCAAGCCGTTCGGGAAGGATCAGATCATTCAGGCGGTTACCGTGCTGGAATCGGAATGGAAAGAAGAACAGCGGCAGATGTCAGATCAAGTGCTGCTTGAAACGAATTTGAAGTATTTGCGTGAAGCCGTGTTCAGGCGCTGGATTCAGGGTCTGGATATCGGCCGTTTTGATTTGACGGCCATTAAGGAAGAACATGACCATTTTCATCTGCTGGCCGTCAAGCTGGAGAGCAGCCGGGAGCTCACGCTGCGAAACTTCATCGTCGAGAATGTGATGTCGGAATATATCGGCATGAACGGTAAAGGTTTTATCGTTAGTGTGGAAGGCGACTTTCTCGCAGGCGTTGTGACGCTGGCTGAAGGCGTGGAGCCTGAACAATTCCGATCAGGGGCCGTATCGCATCTCAACAGTTGTCTCAAGGTTCCTTACCAGTTTCTGATGAGCGGCTTGCTCACTGATTTCTACGCGATTCCCGCCGAGCTTCGTAAGCTTCACGTAGGCTTCGAAGGCGAGAGGATCGGAGCGGTTTCACCTGAGGCAAAGGATGATGTGATCGATATTGCGCTGCAGTATATAAAGAGCAATTTCCAGGAAAATTTATCGCTTGAACTGGTGGCCTCCGTCGTGTTTCTTAACCCGGTCTATTTCAGCAAGCTGTTTAAGCAGAGGACGGGTTCCGGCTATAAAGAATACGTCACACAGCTGCGCATGGAACGCGCGGCGGAGCTGCTGGCTTCGACGGAACTGACTGTGACGAGAATCGGTGAGCTGGCGGGCTACCCGGATGTGAGGCATTTTACGCAAGTATTCCGCAAATATTACAATATGACGCCGAGCCAGCACCGTGCCGAGAAGAGCGGTTAACGAAATAACCAGAACGCCAGAAGCAGCTTGTCCGCTAATTAGGATGAAGCTGTTTTATTTTGTGGGGGAATCTTCTGCTCCCGGGCTTTGATCGTATAACGCGGGCTTTCACCTGGCTTTGGGGGCTGCGGCGCTTTTTGGGACGCCTCCTTTACCTCTTCCGCTTGCCCCGGCATCCCCGTCCGGTAATTTGCGCCAATGTTCAGCTGTCCTTTTAATTCCTTGATCCCGAGTGCGCCAAAGTTGTTTTCGTAGTCGACCTTGTCCACTTTAAAGTGTTCAATATGGAGATGTTCAATCACGATTTGCGCGTCGGACTTTTCTCTTCCATTGGTTTGTTTTAATAAGGAAAGCTCCTTTTCCATTTCACAGACCCTGGTTAACAGCTGCTTATAAAGCTTGTCTTGTTCCCGGTTGTTTTTGTAGAGCGAGAACGGGTCCTTTCGGCGAAACCATTGACGCAATTGAAAGTTCATATGGACTACCCCGCAATTCATTAAAGTGATAATTCCCCAATGGCCTAAATATACTGCCAGTAAACAGTTCGATGTATAGACAAGGGAGGCTTGTGAGAGATGGATAAAGGAATGGAATTGAATCTATTTGACGTTAAAATTAATGCTGTTCGAGCTAGTAGAATAGCCATCGGTAAGCAATCGCAGGTAAGAAAGGCGAACAGCAATAAAAGAAACCATGGATTCGGCCAGCAAACCGGTGACCGCGTGAGCATCGTGTTACCCCAAACCGCCATTGATGATCAAGAGATTCTGGATGCCGATGCCTTTATGAGAAATCACTTTTAACCTATTCAATCCGAATATTTTCCCTCGGCCTTTGCGGCCTGGGGATTCGGATTTCCAGCATTCCATTGTCGAATTTTGCTGAAATTTTCGCCCCTGAGCCGACCTTATCCGGAAGTGGTATTGCACGCTCGAACTCGCCTTTGAACCGTTCCGCTTGAACGACCTGCAGATCCGGATAGCTTTGATTGGAGACACCTTTAATATACAAAGAGCCATCCATGATCGATAACTCCACCTCTTCCTTCCGGACCCCCGGAAGATCGATCAGGATAACGATTTCGCGATTGCTTTTTAGCACCTCCGCCCGCGGGAATGAGGGAGCTGCTGCCGCCTGATTGACGGAGACTGCCGGATTAGTGAACTGTTCCATAACCTGCTTGGTGTAGTCCTGGTCAAACACACTATCCCAAAATTGTCCCTGATGAAACTGTTTGGCCATATCCAGCCACTGCTTCATTTTATTAATTTCCATGCGTTCCTCCCGCCCGGTTCTTGTGTCATATGATGGACGATATCGTCATATTATTACTATCTTTGAGCTATGAGGTGATGACATGAGTACGCCTTCTACAGTTATTAATATTTTTATATTAAAAATTAATTCCTTCGAAAATGCTTCAGCTGTTAATATTGGCCAGAATTTTCTTGCCGAGTGGTCGAATTCGGATAAACGAAATCAAGGATACGGGCAAAACAGCGGGGACGGCGTTGATTTTATGGAGCCGCGTTGTTTTGTCGATGATAAAGACGGGGTCGACTCGCCTTCGTTTTTCCATCCGGTGATGCCGGCGCCGCTGGTGAATAACGAATAATTAAGGAGGAGTTGATCGTGTTGAGTTTTTCTCCAATGGTCGTTAATCTGCTGGCGTTCAAAATCAATATTATGGACAGGGCGGCCCAGATGAGCATCGGTCCTTCTCATCAGGTCGATTTGTTTGTTTCAACGAAAATCAATCAGGGGTTTGGCGAAGAAACCGGCGATGTGGTGCAAATTTTCTTTCCGCTATCGATCATTCTGGATCAGGATGTCAATGATTCCAATTCCGCCAAGGGCAGCGTCGTATAAAAAGAAAACACCCCAGTCCTTGTTCTTGTTCGGACTGGGGTGTTTTCAATCGCTGGCAGATACGATGCTCTCGGAGTCCGGAGCTGTAGTAGATGTCCGGGACGACGACGGTGACATTACGTTTCAAAACGAAGCGGGAAGAAGGTATTTCCTGTTACCGGCAAGAAATATAAATAGATAGAAATATAAATAGATCATAAGCGAGAAAGGTGGATTTTTTAACATGTTTGAGCATCTCGTTACCTTCAAATTCAACAACAAGATCACACCCCAGAAGCAGCAGGAGCTGCTTCACTTATTGCTTTCCTTTAAAGGCCACATCCCGGGCATCGTCGACTTGACGGCCGGCATTAATGTGACGGAAGAAACGGACAACCAACAGGGTTATACATTAGGGCTTCGCGTCACGTTCGAGAATCAGGAGGCGCTGCGGCAGTACGGGCCGCATCCGGTTCATCAGCAGTTCGTGCAGTCGCTTGACGGTATCATAGACAATGTCATTGTCGTGGACTATCCGGTTCTGCCATAATAAGCGAATGCTGGCGTGAATGGACGTCCGAGCTGAGATAAAGAGGTTACTCCAAAGAGATCTATTTTGCGGGGTAGCCTTTTTTTCTTAGCGGAAGGTTTGCTGCCTGACCTCAAGCAACCAAGGACTTGACGGCTATGGATTAAGTCCTATTGGTAGATTGACATTATCGTTCCAGACGCAGATAATGTTAGGTATGGGAGCGCTCTAAAGTCTGGAAAGGTGGAGTATCATGAGCCATACCTTGGAATCAATCGCAAAATTGGCAGGTGTTTCACGCGGGACCGTATCCCGTGTCGTCAATAATCAGCAAGGCGTTAAGCCTGATGTGCGCGATCGGGTCATCAAAATCATCAAGGAAACCGGGTATCATCCGAATGCTCAGGCCCGAAGTCTTGCCGGAGGCAAAACTGAAAATATAGGTGTCGTCGTGTTTGGCAATGAAGCCAACTTTTTGACGCATCACATTTTCTACGAGGTTCTGCAGGGAATTCAGAACAAGGTTGTTCAAAATCAATACGATCTGCTCATCTTTGCGAATCGTTCGGAACGCGACCACGAGTATTGGAAACGGATCGGCGATAAACGAAAGGTAGACGGGCTCATCGTGATGGGGGAGAACATCCGGGAAGAATACTTGTTATATTACTACGAGAAAAAGCTGCCATTTGTGCTTGTAGGAAAGCGTCACTTTCACCAGGTGCCGTTATTTTGTGCGACCTCCGATTACCGCAATGGCGCTTATGAGGCGACAAAACACCTTATTGAACAAGGAAGGCGCAATATTGCCTTTGTTCGGGGCTACCCGGACACCTATCATGAAGGAGAGAAGCTTGCCGGTTACCAAAGGGCATTGAAGGAAGCGGACCTGCCGCTCGATTTCTCTCTGATCATTGATGGGCAAGCCCGCCAAGAGATCGCGAGGACGCAGATAAACAACGCGCTTGGGCAAGGCACTCTAATTGACGGCATCTTTGCAGGCAATGATTTGATGGCATTCGGTGTGATCGAGGCGCTGCGGGATCGTGGGCTGGTGGTGCCGCGTGATGTATCGGTTGTCGGGTATGATGATATTCAGGCAGCCGCATATTATAACCCCAAGCTGACAACGGTGCGCCAGGACAAGCAGGCGCTTGGCGAGAGAGCCACGGAGCTGTTGTTAAAGCTGATGCGCAATGAATTAACGGAGCAGGAAGCAGGCTTCGATATCATGGTGGACAACCAAATAATGATTCGGGAAAGCTCGGTTGTTCAATAACCGCTTTCCTTATTTTTATTTGGGAGCGCTCAAAAAAAGGGGGGGTTCAATTGCAGAAGGATTTGATTTTACTGCGGTCGCATATAACACTGGATTTTGCCATGCAAGAGCTGGCTCGGATGCTTGAGGAAGCTGGTATCAAGCCTGCTGTCCATTCATGTAAAGATGTAATGGTGGACAACAGCATCCTTGTGGGCACCTGGGAGGATTGCAAACAGGCCGGCATTCCTTGCGAACAATTTATTGGCAATGGAAACACGCCCGAGAAAGCCGGAGACGATGATTATATGATGGTGGAATCCGGTGGCAAAGGCAGGATTATATTGGCCGGCAAGACGGAACGGTCAACTTTGTATGCGGTGTATGAGTATGGGCGGCGTTACTTGGGATGTTCTTACGTGTATCCTGACTTGTTTGGGATGAGATATGACCGGGAAACAGGCAGGGATTTATTCGATGATCGGGATCAACAGGCTTATTATTCGCCTTTGTTCCAACGGCGCGGATTTGTGTTCGAAACGATATATGACGTTGACTATATGGTGGGTATGATCGATTGGCTGGCGAAAAACCGGATTTCGGAAATCTTTGTAACCTTCATGCTCTGGGATCGCTTGCGTAACGCTATCTCTCCGGAAATAAATAAACGCGGCATGAAGCTTACGCTTGGTGGCCACAGCATGAAGTTTTTCACACGCAAGGAGCATCCGGACGGGCTTGAAGAGCTCACGGAGTCTGATCCTTATGGGGTGAAAAGGCAGTTTGATTATGATGACCTGACATGGCAGACAGAGGTTTGTGAGCGGATAATGTCCTATTGCGAAGGAATTGCCGGATTGGAGCGTATTTCATTATGGCCGGAAGATGTTGCCGTGAAGAGAACAGGCCGGAATTCGCATCGTCCCGAAGATGCTTCCCGGTTTCTGTCCGGTTACATACGATTTACGGAATGCTTGAAGGAGGCTTTGGAACGGCAAGGCTTAAACATTGAGGTGGAGCATATCGCTTATAATGCCGGATTATCATGGAATATGCTGGAACGCGGCGAAATTGCCGGATCCGGCGCTGTGGACACGCTGTTTGCTTATTGGGGACGCAGCTACGGGAGAAGCTTGATGAACAACAGCAGTGCCTTCGAACGCCGGGCTTTGGATAGCCTGATGGATTGGCGCGCCGAAACAAAAACGCGTAAACGCCATTTTACTGTTTTCGAATATTACAGCGATCATTTCATGCTGACTTGGTTGTTTCCAGCCTTACTGGGCCGGATGGCGCACGATATGAGGGAATATAACGAACTGGGTGTAGACGGCCTGCTTAATTTGGTTGTGCCCTTTGTGCCAAAACCGAATCTGCCCGGCGCCGGCCCGGGCGACGGTTATGACTGGAGGTGGGCGCACGGCTGTAACAGCTTCGGGTTCGCGCGGCTTGCCTGGGGAGATCGCCCTGAAGAGGTGCTGCAGCATTATTTGTCAGTATTTACGCCTTCCGAGCGGCCGGAAGTAAAACGTTTATTGGCGGATATAGAACAAAGAGTGTCTGAAGTAACCGAGTGGAATATTCCGCTTTTTCCGGCAAGAGCGGTTGATCCGGAGAAGATTACGGGCAAGCCTGACCGGGCCGGCATAACAATGATGCTTCGACGCATTGCATCATTGCCTGAGGTAAGCTTACCGCCGGATGTTATACCTTCGCGGGCTTTTCATGCCTTTCTTGTTTATGTGAATGGCTTGAAGGAAGAGGCAGGAAAGCTGGAGCAGCATTGGTTAGCAGCTGAATAAGCCGATCGTACACCATGCTTAGGAGGGACTGTTATGCGCTTTGATCTGCACACACATCATGAACGATGCGGCCATGCTTACGGCAGGATGGAGGATTATATCGAGCAAGCGCTCGAGCTTGGGCTTGATGCGGTCGGCATCTCGGACCATTGTCCAAGCTTCGACGACCTGCAAGACCACCCCACTCCACGGCTGAAGATGGCCAAGAGCGCCTTTCCTGAATATGTACAGGAAGCGCTTCGGTTAAAAGCCAAGTACCAAGGACGCATCGAGGTGCTGATTGGGGTGGAATCCGATATTATCGCCGGCAGGATCGAAGCATATGCGAAGGAATATGACCGGTATCCGTTTGATTACATTATCTTGGTTTGGCTGAGTGGTTTCCTTCCATTGAAATTTTGGAGCTCGCTCATTATTACAAGGTCCAGGTCACATTCGGGTCGGACGCTCATCGTCCGGAGCATTTGATGGGAGATTGGAATAAGGTGTGCAGGACGCTGCGCGAAATCGGATACCGCGATTGGGCATTTTTTCGCAAGAAAAAGCGTATTATGGTACCTATACCGGAATAAATGGCCGTAAACAGACAAACATCAAGGAAAATTCAAAAAGGTTATTGACTAATCTTTAACAAAAAGAATATAATTCTAGTATAGCAATTGGGAGCGCTCAAAAAACTTAACGAAAGCCATCCAACAGGTAATGACAGAAATCATAGCCTTTTTTTATCGGAATTTTCGGGAGCGCTCCAAAAATTACTCGATTGTGAAAACGTTTTATTTACAGACAGTACAATCAAAGGGTGGAATGAGATGATCTCTGCGGTAAAGCCGGAATCGGTATGGAAAAACATGAAGAAGAATCCCCTGTTGTATCTCATGCTCATCCCGGGCATCCTTTTCTTCTTGGTCTACCGTTATATCCCTATTGGCGGTTTAGTTATTGCTTTCCAGGATTACAAAATTCACCGGGGAATCATGAACAGCGATTGGGCAGGGTTAAGACATTTTAAGTATCTGTTTGCATCCAATGATTTTTATACCATCACGAAAAACACGCTGATCTTAAGCGGCCTTGATCTGCTCATTGTATTTCCGGCGGCGATCGTGCTTTCGCTGATGCTGAATGAAGTAAGAGCAATGGCGTTTAAAAGAACGATCCAAAGTGTCATTTATATGCCGCACTTCCTGTCCTGGGTCATCGTCGGGGGTATGGTAACCGCTTTTCTGTCGATGGGAGGGCCGCTCAATCAATTTTTGGGCATGTTCGGGCGGGAGCCGACCATTTTCATGCAGGAATCATCTTACTTTCGATCCATTGTCATCTCATCCTCCATTTGGAAGGAAGTCGGCTGGAGCACCATTATTTATTTGGCTGCGATGAGCGGCGTGAATCCGGCTTTGTATGAAGCGGCACGGATGGATGGGGCGGGCCGGATGCGGATGATGTGGAACATTACAATTCCTTCGATCCTGCCTACGATCATGATTTTGTTCCTGCTGCGAATCGGACACTTGCTTGATCTGAGCTTTGAACAAATCTTTGTACTTTATAATCCTGCTGTATATGATGTAGCCGACGTTATAGACACTTATATTTACCGGACGGGGATCATGCAGGGCTTTTACAGCTACACGGCAGCAATCGGCATGTTCAAATCGGTTGTAGGGTTTGTGCTGCTGGTGGGCGCGAATTACATGAGTCGGCGTATGACCGGTTCCAGCTTGTATTAGGAGGATGAAACTTGAAGGCGAAGACTGGTGTATTGAAAACTTCAGGCCGGCATTCCCGGAATCGTCTGCCTGATCAGCGAACGGGCCTCTTTGAAATCGTAAACGGAACATTGCTGGTTTTAACCGGCATACTGATGCTCATTCCTTTTCTGCATGTGCTTGCCGGGTCGCTCTCCTCTGAATTTGCGATTGTTTCCGGTAAAGTGACGATATTCCCCGTTGATTTTAATCTGAATTCGTACCGGTACATTTTAAGCGACTTATCGCTTTGGCGATCGTTTATGGTTACGGTGTACATCACGGTGACCGGTGTGCTGTTTGCAATGATATGTACGATATTGATGGCTTATCCGTTGTCGAAGCCGCGCTTGCGCGCACGGGGCGGGGTATTGCTTGCCGTATTGTTCGTCATGATCTTCGGGACGCCGATTATTCCGTTTTTCTTGGCGGTTCGGGGTACCGGACTGCTCGATAATGTACATTCACTCGTCATTCCGTCGGCGATTAACGCCTTTAACCTGCTTGTATTGAAGTCTTTTTTCGAGAATGTGCCGATGGAGCTGGAAGAATCGGCGAAGATGGATGGCGCCAACGATTTCCATATTCTTCTCCGTATATTCTTGTCGCTCTCCAAACCCGCATTAGCGACAATCGCGCTGTTTTATGCGGTTGAGAAATGGAACAGCTATTACCACGCGCTGCTGTTTATTAGCGACCACAGCTTATGGCCGCTTCAGGTCAAGGTACGGATGCTGTTTACGATAGAAGAGCAAGCCGGGGCCTTTGTTGAGGGGATCGGGTACTTGAACCGGGACGGCATCCGTTACGCGACGATCGTATTTGCGATGGTTCCGATTTTATTCGTATATCCGTTTCTGCAAAAACACTTTACTAAAGGGGTGATGCTCGGGTCGATCAAAGAGTAGTTCGAAGAGCAGCTGTTCTCATTTTTATCGTAAGACTTGTTTGGGAGTGACAGAAACGACAATTCTAAGAATCGATTATGAGAAAGGGGAGCGTCTCAATGAAAGCTTGGAAAATGTGGGCGGCATCATTACTTACTTTATCCATGGTTATTACCGGCTGCAGCAGCGCGAATAACAATGGAGGCGGCAATAAAGCCGCCGGAACGAATACGAACGCGAATGGAGCAAATGGGGGAGAAGCGGTCGTCGCAGCGCCTGCGGCAGTTAAAGCACTGTTTCCATCAGGCGGAACAGATCCACAGAACCTGCCGGCAAATGTAGCGGAACACCCAACCTTCAGCTTTATCGAGCAAAAAACCAATACCGAATTGGACTTGGAGATGTACCCGGCAGAAGAATATGTACCAAAGCTGCAAATGCTTGCCGCAGGCAGCAATCTCCCGGACATGGTGAAAATTTATGTCATTTCCGATTATCCGGGAGCACTGGATGCTGACCATCGGACGGTTATGCCGCTCAATGATCTGATTGATGAGTATGGTCCTAACCTGAAACAGCACATTCCGCAAGAAATGTGGGATAATGCGACCTACGACGGCGAGATCCTCTTTATTCCAAAGCCGCAGGTTGTCAGCAACCACAACCGCGCCACTTTTATCCGTAAGGACTGGCTCGATAACTTAGGACTCGAAATGCCCCGTACGCTTGATGAATATTACGAGGTCATGGTAGCGTTCAGGGATCAGGATCCGGACGGCAACGGCCAGAATGACACGTATCCTTTCACCGGTCGCGGCGGTTTCCACTGGACCAACTGGATCTGGTTCGGCGCTTTTGACGCCCTGCCGACTACGTGGAGTGAAGTAGATGGGGTACTGCTTCCAGCGGAAGTGAAGCCTGGCATGAAGGATGCTCTTGCTTGGTTGAACAAGATGTATGAAGAAGGTCTGATCGATCCGGAATTCTTGTCCCAGGACCGTCAGTCCATGGAGCAGAAAGTATTCACCAACCGCGTAGGTATCGTAGGCCATCTGGCGGGTGACGTTGCCTATTGGGCTGAAAATGTGAAGAAGGGCGACCCGAATGCGGAATTCGTTCCGGCACCTTCGCCTGTCGGGCCGACGGGGACTTCCGGCGGTATCGTTACAGCTCCTGAGCAAGGCGGGTGGATCATTCCTGTAGGTACGGAAAACCCGGAAAATGTCATTAAGCTTTTGGATTGGTTTGTTTCGGATGAAGGCCATGATTTCTATGTGAACGGTTCTCCGGAAGTTAGTGAGAAATGGAATATCGACTGGATGAAACGCCCGGGCTACACGACGGAAATGCTCACATCTATTTTTGGCGAAGAATATGCGGACCTGGCAAGGCAAACGTATGAAATCACCGAGCAGGAGGGAATATCCAACCAGGCGACCGCAGGCATCCCGCCGCTTCCGCATGTTGGGAAATACCCGGATATCGAAGGCTTCACACCGAAGCTGTGGCAGGATTACGCAGTGAAAATCATTACCGGCGAGTATGATATCGACAAATTTGACGAGTTCGTCGAAGAATATTACAAGCGGGGCGGACAAGAAATTGTCGATGAAGTTAATGAATGGTATCAAGCGAACAAGAAATAATTCATCACGAGTATTATAAACAAGAAGTGCTGCGCAGCCGGAGTAGAACCTGTTAAAATCTCTGATTTTGACCTCTATCCGGCTGCGTTTTTCATGGAAAAAACATACAAAATGAATAAGAAGGGTGGAACAGAATGAACTGGAAAGGCTATCGTCGGAGTGCAATCGTAAGCCTATGCTTTTTAGTCATGTTTTCACAGTTCACCTGGATGGGCGCTCAGGCGCAAGCGGAACAAGCGGACCCGAAGCTTGTCATCCCAGGGTGGGTGATTGAGGCAGGAATAGGCTTAGTTGGGGTGACGGACAGTCAAGCATACGAGGGCTTGAAGAGCTTGCGGTTTGAAGCGAGCACAGTCGCCGGCCAGTCGCGTACGGATGTGCGAAGCGAGCATGTGCCGGTTAAAGCCGGGCAGCAGTATACGGTCACTGCAAGCGTATACATGGAGGAAATGCTGAAAGGCGGAACATTCGGGGTTTATATTACCTCTTATAATGAGTCCGGCACTGAGGTTGGGGACGGCGGCCGGGTAGGCTTGCAGCCG
Organism: Paenibacillus abyssi; assembly: GCF_014640295.1. Taxonomy (GTDB): domain Bacteria; phylum Bacillota; class Bacilli; order Paenibacillales; family Paenibacillaceae; genus Paenibacillus_D; species Paenibacillus_D abyssi. Next base: position 250,819 of record NZ_BMGR01000003.1, read on the forward strand.
AGCGCGTTCAAAGCAGGGGAATGGACGCCAATCGCCCATACCGTTACGGTGCCGGAAGGGGCATCCACTGTCCGCATCCGGATGTATACCGGCGATCCTACATCGATGATCGGTTATATTGATAATGTTCAATTTTTCGAGGGAGCAGGCGAGTCGAAAATTCCGGTTCCTTTAGTGAATGGCGGATTTGAGAGCACCGGCACGACCCCGGATGGCAATGACCCGGCGCCGGATCCAGGAGCTGAGGAGCCTGTCCCGCCGATAGAACCTGTCCCGCTTCATCTGGAGAATGGAGGCTTTACGGCATATACCGTTCCCGGATGGCACTTTGCCGATGACCGGGGCGGCCCTTATGTGACGGATGAAAGTGCCTTTACCGGCTCGCAAAGCTTGAAGTTCGTAGCAACAAGCACGAGCGGCACTTGGACGGATGTGCGTACACCTTTAATTCCGGCAGAGAGCGGAGCCACGTACCGTGTGAATGCGCATGTGAAGATGGATCAAATGGTCAATAACTCTTTTGTCTGGTATCTGCACGGTTATGACAGCGACCGCAAAGATATAGGAGGCGGCAGTAAAGCGTTTCGGGCAGCGGATTTCAAACAAGGAGAATGGGTGGAGATTTCCTTTGAAACCACACTGCCTGCGAACTCGCAGTATCTAATGCTTCGCATGTATACCGGTGAGCCGACAGCAACGATCGCCTACGTCGATAATATCCGGATCACAAAAATTTCCGGTGGAACAGAAACCGCCATTGTCCACCCCAATCTGGATTTTGAGGAGAAGCCTACAATCCATAAATGGACCTTAAACGGATTAGGGATCTGGTTAAGCAGCCAGCAGCGATTCGAGGGGACCTACAGCCTGCATTTTGATAACAGGCGGAATGAGCAGCTGAGCGCGGTGAGCGATCGGATCATGGTGGAAGCCGGCAAGCCATACTATGCTTCCTTCCGTTATTTATTCAGTGATCCGGAAAGTAAAGCGCGTATTCTGATCTCGTATTTTGACAGCGGCAATGCCAAAATCGGCGAGGCTGTAATAGATGTGAACCAGGATCAGTCGCCGGGTAATTGGCGGTCCCAGGCAGAGGAACTGGTTGTTCCGGCAGGTGCGGTATTCGCTTCTCTGACAATCGCTTCGAACGGTACGGAACCGCTTAACGGATATTTCGATAATGTCTATCTGGATAAGACTCGTCCGGATACCCTACCCGAGCCGGGAATCTACCCTGAGGCTCCGGTCAATCCAAGCTTTGAAGAAACGCTGACTGAAGGCGGCGGGATTCCGGGTTGGACGGTTACGGAGACACATCCGAACTCAACGTTAGCCATAACGGATCAAAGAGCCAGCGAGGGCAGCAAAAGCCTTCACTTCTTTGATAATCACAACGAAGCGGGCCTGCGCGTACAGAGTGCTTCGATTGGGGTCACGCCAGGCCTGACATACAATGCGTCTATCAATAGCAATATCGTATATCAATCCCATCGGATCGTGCTGGAGCTGGAGTTTTATAATGCGAGGGATGAGGCCGTCGGTAAGGAGACCTCGCTATTTAATAACCTGCCATTAAATGTATGGACACCACTCCCGATAAGCGCGACAGCTCCAGAAGGAGCGGTATATGCGAAGCTGTACTTCTACTCGGGCGGAATCAGCATTACAGAGGTTTACTTTGACGACTTGCAGTGGAGCGCTCAAGTGCCTGAGGCTGAGCTGGAGACGAATCTGGGTACGCCGGTATCGCTTGGGGAACCGGTAAAAGTGCCGCTGGCTCAGGGCGGATTAATTGGAACAACACCTTCGGGGGACCGTGAGGTCTATGTCGTTGCCAACGGCAGTCCCGGCGTATTTCATGTGAACGATGCCGAGACAGGCGTTTTGAAATTCAAGGAAGTGCTGGAGCGCGGGGACGATACCGTATGGGCGATGGCGATCGATGCCGCCGGTGATGTTTACTTTGCCAGCGAAAGCTCACGTATTTTATATCGTTATGTTCCGGCTGAGAAGAAATTGCATCGCATTGCCAGCATACCGTCAGGGGATACGAAAGTTTGGGATTTAGCTGCGACACCGGAGGGCAAAATTTATGGCGGTACTTGGCCGGGAGCGGAAGTTTTTGAATATGACACCCTAACGGGCGCATTTAGAAATTATGGCCGTGTCCATCCGGTAGAGCAGTATGTTCGGGGCATTACGGCAACCGATACGCATATTTATGCGGCGATTGGATCGACAAAACATCTGATCCGAATCGACCGGGTTACCGGGGCGAAAGAAGAGCTGCTCATCAAAGGGGATCCGAAATATTTGGAGCATACTTCGGGACAAAGCGGGTTTTATTCCGATGTGTGGATCTATGGAGACCGTTTGTTCCTTCAATCAGGCGCAAGCATCATTCTGGTGGTTGACCGTTCAACGCTGCAGATTATAAATTCGTTTAGCGTGAACGATCAGATCTCGCCGCCGTCACCGGTCCAACCCGATTTGATCTATTTTAAATCCGAAGATGAACTGCACACGTATAATCTGGCAAGCAATGAAGTCGTTAAAGTAGAAGGCATTCCACGCCTGCCGGATACGCCTAGAATGAAGTCCCTGCAGTGGCTGACGCTATCGCAAGGGGAAGAAGCAGGGCAAACGGTGCTTGCGGCTGTCTCGCAATATTCAGAGTACTTTATTTATAATCCTCAGTTGAACACACTGCGGTTCGTCCCATTGGAAATCGAGTCGCAGGCGGTAAGTATTCAATCCCTTGAAATCAGTCCGGACAATAAGCTTTATATTGGCGGATATCAGCGGGGATTAGCGATTGTCGACGCTGATACCGGGCAAACCGGTAAATCCTTCGGTATTTTCCGTCAAGCCGAGGGTATCGGCTTCAAAGGAAATGTGGCTTATTTCGGAACGTACACAGGCGCTGAGATCTACCGGTATAATCCTGAACGGCCTGATAATTTCGGAACGTCGCCATTGAATAATCCGGGATTTATCTACAAAATGCCTGACCAGCAGGACCGGCCGTTCGTGGTGGAATCAAGCGGCAGCCATGTATTCGTCGGAAGTGCGCCGGGATATGGTCTGCTGGGCGGATCTTTAGCCATTTATGATGAAGCCCGGGATCATTGGGAGTCTCACCGCAATGTCGTACAGGATCAAAGCATCATTGGCCTGGCATATCGCAACGGCTTGCTTTATGGCGGCACTTCGGTGTGGGGCGGGCAAGGAGGCAGCCCATCCCAGAGCGAAGCGAAGCTGTTCATCTGGGATGTCGAGAAAGGCGAGCTTATTGATTCCTTTACACCGGAAATTCCCGGCATCGATCAGTCACCGAAGATGATTGGTTCCTTATCGTTCAGTCCCCATGACGGTTTATTGTGGGGGGCGGTTGACGGCACGATATTTGCCATGGATCCGGTAACCAAACAAGTCGTTAAGAGCAAGGTCATCCTTCCGAGCACCTACAGCTCGAGCAAATGGCGTCCGCATTACCTGCGGTGGGGCAACGACGGCCTGTTGTACACGACACTGTCCAGGAAGCTGGTCGTTATCAATCCGGAAACGCTGCAGCACAAGGTTTTCAATGACCTGGGCAATGTGTCATTAATGGTGATCGCCAGGGACGGGTCGATATATTATGGACAGGATTCGAAGCTGTACCGGATTCCGCTGGTTAAAAGCAACAATGCCTATTTGGCTGAGTTGAAGGTTGACGGACTACAAATCTCAGGATTTTCCGCAGATCAATTCAGCTATACGGTGCGGTTGGAACGCAGTGTTTCGGTAATTCCAACCGTAGAGGCCGTTTCATCAAGCGACCGTGCTGTGATCCATATAAGGCAAGCGGACGCTCTTCTTGGAGAGGCGAGCGTGACTGTGGTTGCTGAAGATGGAAGAACGACAAAAACGTATACGGTGAAGTTCGAGTATGTTCCGGTTGAAGATCGTCCGACATCCCTGGAACCGATCATTAACCCGCCGGTTTCAGAAGCGGCAAGAGCTCTAACATCGGCATTGGAGCTGATCCGCTCCGAAGGATCGGAAGCGGGCGCCGTACTTGAAGCGGTGCAAAACGCATTGAACCATGCAGGGACATTGAATGCCGCGCTTATTCGGACGGACAGATCAGGACGAACGCTCCGCGCTTCATTGCCTAACGGCGTATTGGCCGATCATCTGCAGTTATACTTGGAAACGGCCGCAGATATACGGCAGGCTTTAAGCGATAATGGATATTCCGTTCTAATGCCGGCTGCGGAACAAATGCTTCGTATCGAAGTGCCGCTGCATGAAACCGGCGTCATGCTTGATCTGTCCGTAGATGAGCTTAAAGGTCTGGAGGAGCATAACATCGCCCTTGATCTGCAATTGGGCAATGTTTCCTTTATGCTTGAGCCATCGCTGGCTGCCGGTTTAGCAGCCGATCGGATGGGTAAACAATTGACATTCAGTGCGACTGTACCGGATGAATCGGAGCTTGGTGATGCGCAGACCGCACGGAGGAATCAAGCGGACGATTATGCAGAGCTGGAAGCAGCGGGCGACATCTATGAATTTGAAATCTTTGCAGGCGATCATTTCATAACAGCATTTGAACCGGCAGTAAAGGTGACGCTTCCTGTGTCCGATCCGTTCTTGGATAGAACAGGAGGGGAATTAGGCGTCTACCATTTCGATGAGCTTGCTAACGTTTGGGAGTATGTCGGCGGCTCGGTTAGTGAGGATGGAGCGTGGATTACCTTTAATGCCCGACATTTTAGCAAATATGCTGTGTTTCATTACTTCAAGACCTTCTCGGATATTCAGGGCCATTGGGCGCAAAGCGCAGTAGAGCTATTGGCCGGACGACACATCACAGATGGCTATGATGACAACCGCTTCGGGCCGGTTGACGGGGTAACCCGTGCGCAATTTGCCGCATGGCTCGTTCGTGCGCTGAATTTGAGTCCGGGTGCCGACCATGCCGCTTTGTTTGACGATGTTGATCCCGGGGCGTGGTATGCCCTGCCGGTTCAGGCGGCTGTTGAAGCAGGGCTGGTTCACGGAGCAAACGGCTTATTCCGGCCGGGCGATTACGTCACACGTGAAGAGATGGCGGTTATGGCCGTTAGAGCGCTGCAATATGCCTCGGACCGCGGCTTGTATACTGCAGCAGAGCAATCACCTTCAGTCGAGTTTGATGATATGGCGAGTGTCAGTGTGTGGGCTGTAAACGATATAAAGGCTGCGGCTTCCATCGGACTCATTGAAGGGATGGGAGACGGCACTTTTGCTCCGAAGTCCGGCGCACAGCGAGCACAAGGCGCGATGATCATCATGAGGTTCCTGAAGCTTCTCGAGGGCTGATCGTTGAAATAGGGCATTCGTATGACGGAGGTTTATTTCATTGATGTTTACAAAGGTTAACCGGAATATGGAAGAACCAAGCGCGATGTCGGACTGCGAATTTTTCGGCATATGGGATACGCAGTCCGAGTTCTGGAAGATGGAAGGGAAGATCAATTATCAATACTGCTTCAGTCTTGCTGATGTGGAGTTTGCGGTTAAACAGGGGAATTATGAAACAGCCAAAGCCGCTCTTCTCGCGTATTACCAAGCCCGTCACGGATATCGGGTATTAGCGGATTTCGAGAGTGCTCGTAATACGGAAGTGACGAAGCTGCTCATGGACTGGATATTGACCTTGTCCGGGGAAAGTTACGCAACGACGATCACAGTCGGCAACGAGTATCAGGCCGTGCAGGGCGACGTCACGGAACATGTGAAGCAAGCTGTCGCTTCCGGCAACGAATTGTCATTCCTCCTAATGGCCCGGCATAAAGGAGATCTGGCGAAGTTCCACAGCCGTAAACAGTCTGTAAACCAGCCGCAGCTGGAGATTATGATCGACGGTCAAATTCATAAACGCAGCGCGATCAAAGATACCTACGTTTTGGCTGGAGCAAGCGGCACTAATTTCGGCACGGCTAAGGAATTGCTGGTGCAGGATGCAGGAGCCCCATTCAGTGCTCAGACGAGCAAATCCTACATCCAGTTCGATTTGAGCGGGCTTGAAGGGGATGTGGAGAGCGCATCTTTGCATGTATACGGAGTGAATGTTTCACAGACCGGCGGTTTCCAGGTGATGGTGTACGGCACGAACAACACAGGCTGGAGTGAGCAGGAGCTGAATTGGAATAATCATTATGGCAAGACCTTTTCCTGGGAAGGCATTACAGGCGGCACGGACTGGAAGGAACCTCCGGCATCTGATGCGGAATACGGGTTTCAGATCCCGCGATTTTATTTTGTGAACCCGTTAATGGCTGAATATCTGGCAACATCGGATCGGGTATATTCTGATCATCTGGTCATGATGATGATGGATTTTATCTATGACACCGAATCTTATGGCGGGGAGCAGGGCGCGGGCTCCTACCCGAGGACGCTGGATTCGGCGATCCGGGCGTACAACTGGATTAATGCGTACCAAGTACTGAGGGAAAGCCCCTCGCTTACGCCTTCCTCCAATGTTGCGATTTTAAAAACATTATGGAAAACAGCGCAATTCCTGGAGAACCGGTTTACCGATAACTCGAATTGGGGAGCGATCGAGTCCAAAGGCTTTTATCATATCGCGGCTTACTTTCCGGAATTTGCACAGTCGAAGCGATGGGAGAAGCTGCTCGGCCAGCGACTTGAGCACCTGTTCTCCAGCATTTACTTGAAGGACGGGGCTTATACCGAATCATCGACGACTTATGCGGCGATCGCTATCCAAGAGTTTCTGAATATCAAGAGATTCGGTACGCTGAACAACAAGCGTTTCTCTGAAGATTATGACAAACAGCTGCGCAGAGCGGGCAAATATGTAATGGATATCTCGTTTCCTAACGGAAGAGATCCGATGCTGGGGGACGGGGCATATAATGATCACAAGCCATTGGTGCTGGAGATCGGGCGGCAAACCAATGATCCTTATCTGATCTATGCAGGGAGTGGAGGCGAAGAAGGAGCGGTGCCTCCTTATACCTCCACGTTATACCCTGTCCACAACAGCGGAGTGCTCAGAACGGGATGGAATGAGAATGATCTGTACTTGCATATCAATACTGCCGCCGGCGCTCATCAGCATCCGGATAAGCTCAGTGTGATCGTCTATGGTTACGGCAGGCCGCTGATCGTTGATCCGGGAGCATACACATATTCCGAAGATGATATTTCCAATTGGCTGCGCAAAACGACGAAAGCTCACAACACGATCGAAATTAACGGGAAAGCCCAGGAAGTCGGCTGTGATGGCGATGTGCATACGTTGATTCATAATCAGGGCTTTGATTTCCTGGCGGGGAATACGTTAGGCACTCCTGGCTATGAGCATGAACGCAGCATCTTGTTTGTGAAACCTGGCTTCTGGATCGTATCGGATCATATAACAGGCGGTACAGGAGTAAACAATTACGAGCAAAACTGGCATGTGCTGCCACAAGCAGGCGTATCCATAGATCCCGGTACGAAAGCGGCGGCTACTTCATTTGCGGATGGGGGGCCCAATATTCAGATCGTGCCTGCCGATCCGGCGGATATCCATGCTGGTTTAACGAACGGTTACTACTCTGAGAGATTCTATACGGTTACGGATGCCAAGTATGTGTCTTACCTAAAACAAGCTGAGGGTGACGTTACTTTTGATACCGTTCTGTATCCGGTGCGAAACGACGATGACACAAAAGTAACGGTAGAACGGCTTAATCTGGATGTGGAACGCAGCACAGCAACAGCGTTGAAAATTGAAAAGGCGAGCGCAGCCGGACTGCGAACCGGCTACTATTACTTATCTCATGAAAAACAGGCCGATCCTCCGAGAGAAAGAGGCTTCAGTGATTACAGATTCGACGGGAAATCCGTCTATGTAGAGGAACAAGGCCGTGGCGCGCTGAGAAGCGCACTTATCGTATCCGGTTCTATACTGTGTAAAAAGGATAGGGATATAATTAAATCTTCCCTGCCCATTGAAGATCTGAGCCTCTCATGGGAGGACACAACCTTATCGGTCAACGGCAGAGAGTTGATCGCTGACGAGGATTATAAGACGGCTATAGCCATTTATGCACCGAAGGCGAATCGCGTAATGCTTAATGGCGAGAAGGTCTCCTTTACGCGTAAAGGCGAATATGTCTATGCCGCCCGGGTGACAGCGCTTTGCAACCAGCAAACTGAGAGTTGACATCCTAGATGAATTCACGCATAATATAGAATGTGGGAGCGCTCCCGATTTATTATTCAGGAGCTTAACTGGTAAAAAATAACTGGAATCTACAGGTTTTCGGAATTTTGGAGCAGCCGGAAACCTGATTTGTGAGAATCAAGAAACGGTGCCGCTAACTGTTAAGGGATGGCGGCTGCCGTTTTCTGCACAACAAAATGGGAGCGCTCCAAAAAAGAGGAGTTGAAAAAAGTGTCGATGCTCGAACATCATTATGACGTAGCGGTGCTTGGAGGAGGTCCTGCAGGAATTAATGCCGCATTGGCTGCAGCTCGCGCAGGAGCAAAGACGATTCTCGTTGAACGTTACGGTTTCCTAGGCGGCATGTCCACCTTGGCGCTTGTGTATCCTTGGATGACCTTTCATTCCGCATCAGGGGAGCAGGTGATTCACGGCATTGCTCAGGAAATTGTCGACCGGCTGATCCAGCTTCACGCATCTCCCGGACATTTGCGGGATACGGTTGGTTTTGTCCATACGCTTACACCCTATAATCCGGAAGTATATAAAGTTCTAGCCTTTCAATTATTGGAAGACGCCAAAGTGCAATTGCTTCTGCATGCCATGGTTGCGGACGTGGAATCGGAGCAAGGCGAGATTAAGTTTGTGACGGTTCAAACGAAAAACGGCAGGTTTGCGATACGTGCATCCGCTTATGTAGACGCATCGGGTGACGGAGATGTCGCCTATTTGGCTGGGGCGCCTTGGGAAAAAGGCAATGATGAGAACAAGGTTCAGCCCCTGACGATGAAATTTCGGATGCGCGGCGTTCGGATTGATCAAATCAAGCAGTACATGAAGGATCATCCGGAGGAGTTTTATGAGAAATCGCTGATCTCCCAGCTCGACGAACTGCCATTAACCGGCGTAATGGGATTTTACCGGCAGTGGAAGAAAGCCGACCTGCCGATCCCAAGGGATGGCGTGCTGTTATTTACAGGTCCCGGCGAGGACGAGGTGCTTGTCAATGTATCCCGCGTATCGGGGCTGGATCCGTTGAATCAATTGGAATTGTCGAGCGCGGAGGTTGAGGGAAGATACCAGGTGATGATGCTTGAGCGCTTTCTGCGGGATGCTGTTCCCGGTTTTGAGAATGCCTATCTATCACAAGTTGGGACGCAGATCGGCATCAGGGAAACGAGACGGATATTAGGAGCGTATATATTGAATGGGGAAGATGTGCTGAGCGCCAGGCGTTTTGATGATGTCATCGCCAGAAGCGGTTATCCTGTCGATATCCACAATCCGGAGGGAACAGGCATCACCTCGAATTTTATTAAAGAAGGCGGGGCTTATGATATTCCTTACCGGTGTATCGTGCCGCAGACGATAACAAATCTTCTGCTCGCAGGCCGCTGTATTTCTACCACCCATGAGGCTCAAGCCACGACGCGGTTAACCCCGAGCTGTATGGCGATCGGTCAAGCGGCAGGAGCGGCTGCAGCGCTTGCGGCAAAGCTGGATTGTAAGACAGGCGACGTGCCGATCGATAAATTACAAGAATTGCTTCTTGAAGGCAGGGCAAACCTCGGGTTTACAAAAATAACTTGATGGAATGAGTGAGATGTCGGAAATGGTATCAAATACTGTTGAAATCATACGCCGTGCCGTGAAAGCGGCAGATTACACGATAGGGTATACAGGACTGCAAAACCCGCATGTTTCCGAAGGGTACTCCTACCGCAAAGGCCTCCACGGGAAAATAATGTGGACTGCGGGATTCTGGCCGGGCCTGCTTTGGCTGCTTTACGCACATGGCGGCAAGCGGGAATATGCGAAGCAGGCTGTGGTGTTCGAGCGCAGCCTGTCTGAGTGGCTCGAGCGGACCGGTCCGAATTCCGGGCATGATCTCGGCTTTCAATTCTATCTCTCTGCCAAAGCGAACTACCAATTTACAGGAGATCTCGCGGCGCGTGAGCTTGCTTTAAAGGCGGCAGGACATTTGGCTCAGCGCTACAATGAACGGGGCGGCTTCATCCGGGCATGGGGGGCTATAGATACAGATGAGGATGCAGGGAAAATCATCATCGACTGCATGATGAATTTGCCGCTGCTGTTCTGGGCGGCTCAAGAAGGCGGAGAATCACGCCTGCATGAAATCGCGCTTCGCCATGCCCACACAAGCCTGAGCTATTTAATGCGGGAGGATGGCACTTTTTATCATACGTATGATTTCAATCCGGTAAGCGGTCAGACTGTCGGGCCTGGTACGCATCAGGGCCATTCCACCGATTCCACGTGGTCAAGAGGACAGGCTTGGGCGATTTATGGCTTTGCGCTTGCCTATAAACATACGCACGAACCGCTTTTTTTGGAGGCGTCAAGAAAAGCGGCGCAAAAGTATCTTCAATTGCTGCAGGGCGATGAACGAATTCCGCCGTGGGATTTCGACAGGCCGCAGGGGGATCAGACAGTGCGGGATTCTTCCGCTGCGGCAATTGCGGCTGCAGGACTATTGGAGCTGGCCCAGCAGGAATCCTCTATGTCGAATGCCAAGGTCTGGGCAACGCACGCAAGGAGGATGTTAGAAGCGCTGGAGGCGGAATGCGCCTGCAGCTTGGAGGATGGGCAGGAAGGATTGCTGATCGAGGGCTGTTACCATTATCCGGCCGGTAAAGGGAAGATAGAATGCACAAGCTGGGGCGATTACTTCTATCTTGAAGCACTTTTTAAGGAAAATGAAGGAATCAGCATTTATTAGAATAATGAGAACATTAACCAATAGTTGTCGGCCGGGCAGTTGCCCGGCCGCTTCAATTTTCGAGGTTGTACACCTTTTTGGGAGGCCCTTAATAGGCCTTTTATATTAGAAAATTATGAAAAAAATGAAAGTATTCTAATGTTTTCTCAGAAGGAAAACGACACCAAAAACCGAATTATTCTACTCTATGTGAAATAAAACATAATAATTGCCGAATTTTCAGTAATGAAAAACGGGGGACCCATTGCGGGTGAATTAATCCTGATGTTGAGGGATTATAGGGAACCTTCTACCGAATCCTTAGCTAACCTCGTAGGCACCGGAAGGAGAACTTGTCGTTGAAGAAAGTTGTCGTGTCATTGTTAGGAGCTTTGATGTTGTTTGTATCCATCACAGGAGTCGCATTTGCTGACCGCCCTGACTTAAGGGATGCAGTCGACGAGGTTGTAGGCACACCTTACAAATGGGGTGGAACGACCACAGCAGGGTTTGATTGCTCCGGATTCATCCTGCACATCTTTAATCAGTATAATGTAGAGCTTCCAAGAACATCGAGATCGCAAGCAGAAACAGGAACCAGGGTAACCAAAGATAACCTTCGTCCGGGAGATCTTGTATTTTTTAATACAAGCGGCAAAGGTGTATCGCATGCGGGAATCTACATAGGAGACGGCCAATTCGCACATTCCTCCAGCAGTAGAGGCGTAAGAATCAGCAACATGTCGGATACCTATTATGAGAAAAGATATGTAACAGCACGCCGAGTTGTGAGCGAAGAGGATTATAAAGCTATGATTGGTAATAATTAAACGCAATTACATAATCCGAAACATATAGGCAAGCCTGCGTTCCATTGCGGGCTTGCCTATTGTATTAGTGTGCTGATGGGATGTGATATGATACGAGGGAAGGAAAGGAGGCGCAGACGTTGAAAATACAGCGCATGAAACTAAGGGAAGAAGGATTGAACCGTTTTTTTGGCTCACTGGAAGCTCAGATCATGGAGATTGTATGGAAGCATGAAGAGATTACGATCAAGAAGGTTCAATCCTTGCTTGATGAAGAGCTTTCTTTTAATACAGTTATGACTGTTTTGAACCGTCTATATGAGAAAGGGTTTCTCAAGAAGACTGTAAACGGCAGTGGACGCAATCGAACAAGCTGTTACCAGCCGATACAGAGTAAAGCGCAGTTCATTCATGAGCAAACCCGGATCGTAACCGAAGAGCTGGTACATGAATACGGTGAGCTGGTCGTTAATCAAATGTTTGATGCCGCTGTACAAGCTGACCCCGAGCTGATGAGTTTATTGGAAGCCAGGCTGGATGAGTGGAAGCGTGGAAAGCCATGAAGCTGCAAAAACATCACGTTGTCCTGGTTGTTATGATGCTGATCAGCGGCTTTGTCTGGACTCAAATGGCAATCTATGTTCTCCATGAATTATTCGGATTCGATCCGATAGGGGGCATCGTACAGTATTGTGTTACCGCATTAAATGGACAAACACTCTCGCAGCAAATGATGGTTCTTGGAATCCACGTCTTGATTGCATTCAGTTTCGGAATGCTTCTGTGGTCGTTGTATAAGCAGCTTGTACTGGCCGGAAGATGGAACATCTACGTCAAGGCAGCCCGGCATAACCGGTTGTCCAAACAGCTGAACAGGAAGTATAGACAGTACGGGCAAGAAATTATCGTGATCCGCCATAACGCTGTACTGGCGCTAACCTCAGGTTTTATACGGCCGCGAATTGTTGTCTCATCGGCTCTTCTATCCGAATTCTCGGCGCGCGAGATAGAAGCCATCGTGCTGCATGAATGCAGCCACTGCCGCAGTTACGACCCTGCCCGCATGTTAATCATGAAGGTCATGAAAGACAGCCTGCCTTACATCCCTATCCTCAAACGATTGTCGCATTATATTGAAGTATGGATCGAATTGGAGGCGGATGGTTACGCGGTTAGGCAAATGCAAACACGGGTAGACCTAGCCAGCGTATTATTAAGGTTTTCCCGGATGAGCCAAAGGCTGCCTGTCGGCATTGGTTTTGTCTCCGATCAAGCCATCAACTACCGGATGCTGCGGTTAATTGATCCGAAAAAGAAAATACATGTGCCGCTGCTGAAACTCATGCCTTTAACCATCTCATCATTCATGATGTTCATACTAAGCAGCATTGTGGCCAGCGGCTGTATGTAGCCCGGTATCGACAAAGGAGGAACATGAAGCTTGCGTAAACAACTGTTATTGCTAAGCGCTATCGCTATTCTGGTTATTTTAGCCGTCATTCAATCGGGACGTCCCGAGAAAGATCTGCCTGCCAAAGCTGGCAATCCCTCACCTGGGTTTGAGCTCCAAGGATTTAACGGCGAATCTTACGCATTGGAGTCTCTTCAAGGCAAACCGGTTCTAATTAACTTTTGGGCATCCTGGTGCGCTCCTTGCCGGATCGAAGCACCGGATCTCGTTCGTTTCTATGACAAGTATAAAGGCGAGATGGAGTTTTATGCGGTTAATTTAACGTCTGACGACAGCATTGAAGGGGCGGCCGCTTTCGCGGAGGAATATCAATTCGACTTTCCAGTGCTGCTCGACGAGCAGGGAACAGTAAAAAAGCTCTACAATGTCAGATCCATTCCGGTCACTTATTTCGTCGACGGCAGTGGAACGATTGTCCACGTTATGAACGGCGTTGTCTCACCCGAAACACTCGAGCAGATCATCGTGAAAACGATTGAAGCCTCCAAGGAAGAGGCCTGAGGCTTAAACGTTCACGCAATTGTCATTTCAAATTTGCCAATCCAATGAAGAGAATTGACCTTCAAGATTTTTATATACTACAATTTGTAGTGTCAATAAACGCATCGACCCAGCCAAGTTACCGTGTTTTCCATGTAAGGCCAGCGGTAAGCGAAGGGGTTTATTTAAATACACTACAATGAATAGTTTGAAAAAGGGGACATCTCATGAATGCTGCTGATTTAACGCTGTGGATTGTATTTGGCGCCGGATTTCTATCGTTCATTTCACCTTGCTGCCTGCCGCTTTATCCCGCTTATTTATCTTACATAACCGGAGTTTCCGTCAAGGATCTGAAAGAAGGCAAAGGGGCGTTCAGGAAACAGGCTCTTTTGCACACCGCCTTCTTTATTGTCGGGTTTTCGATCATTTTTTTCGCGCTCGGTTTGTCCGCAAGCTTAATCGGAAATCTGTTTGCCGACTATCAGGATTTAATCCGGCAGCTGGGTGGCATAATGGTCGTTCTCTTTGGACTTGTTATGCTCGGAGTGTTTACTCCAAAGATTCTTATGAAAAATGTGCGGTTCGAGTGGAAGCAAAAGCCGGTAGGTTATTTCGGTTCCGTGATGGTGGGCATTACCTATGCGGCGGGGTGGACGCCTTGCGTGGGACCGATACTGGCTGCCGTGCTTGCCTTGGGAATCAGCAGTCCAGGTGAATCAATGATCTATACCACTGCTTACACGATTGGCTTTGCCATTCCATTCTTCGTGATGGCCTTCTTCATGGGCAAGATGCGATGGCTGCTGAAGCATTCCAATGCCCTCATGAAAGTCGGCGGCGGGTTGATGGTGGTGACAGGCATTTTGCTCTATACCGATAAGATGACCGATATTACGATTTTCTTTATTGATCTGTATGGCGGTTTTACAGGATTCTAAGAGGAGACGGATATGTATTCATTTTGGAGTGAAATCAGTTCCTTCCTAAGCGAGCCGTTCTTGCATGCATCGGAATCAAGTACTGCGCTGATCGCCGCTCTGTTGCTGGGATTTGTCGGATCGGTGGCGCCCTGCCAGATCTCGGCCAATGTGGCGGCGATCACGTACTTTGGGAACCGCCACGCGTTATCGAAGCTTACCTGGCCGGAAACGGCGATGTATGTGTTAGGAAAAATCGTATTATTCAGCCTGCTGGGCATCCTGTTTTGGATGTTCGGACAGCAGATTGCCCGCGATTTTATTCCGCTCTTTTCATTTGCGAGAAAATTGCTGGGGCCTCTGCTAATAATCATCGGTTTGTTTTTGCTTGGATGGGTGCGTCTTCCCTTTCAGCTTCACAGTCGTCTGTCCGGAGGTTTGCAGCGTGCGGCTGATCGTGTGGGTGGCAAAGGCGGAGCCTTTTTGATGGGGATCGCCTTCTCGATCGGATTTTGCCCCACGATGTTCATTCTGTTCTTCGGTTCGCTCATGCCGCTTGCGCTGCAAGCCCCGTATGGCGCTGTGCTGCCTTCCGTGTTCGCAGCGGGCACGGCGATGCCCTTCCTGCTGTTTGCCGGGCTTGCCGCAGGCTTCGGCATAGACCGATTTATGATCAAAAGAGCAAAAAGCCTGGGGAGATGGATTCAAAGGCTTGCAGGTGTGCTGTTCTTGATTCTTGGCATCAGCGATACCATTACGTATTGGACATTGTAGGGAATGAAGAAGGATGAGGCGAGGGGGGACCCCTCTTGCCTCATCCTTCGTTTCGCATTTTCTTCCGATATTTCATGGGGGAGACGCCCACCACCTTTGCGAAAACCTTGCTGAAATATCTGGCATCCTGATATCCTGCCGAAGCTGCGATCTCCGAAATGCTGAACGTATCATTTAGCAGTAGTATTCGTGCATTTTCTACACGTTTGGACTCGATATAATCCGATACATTTTGTCCGAATTCCTGCTTGAACTTCCGGGACACGTATTCTCTGCTTATAAAAAATTGGTCGGCTAAGGTTTGCAGCATTAAGTCCTCGTTGTAATGGTCGTCGATATATTTTTTTATTTCATGAATCACGCTGTTCTCTTTTTTCTGCGTTTGCACAAGAATAGCAGCGAATTGCGCACAATTGGAAATGAGCTCCTCCCGCCATAACGTGATCGAAAACATGCCGTCGCTGTTTAAAGGGAAAAAGAGATTTTTAGAGGAGAGCTGATGCTCATCTTCATCCGGAAACATCTCTTTCAACAAATAAGTTTTCATCAAATGGTATTCATGCCGCCAATATTCAAGCTGATCGAGGGTGATGACGCGCAATTCTTTTACGGCCTCAATCCATTGATCGACGGCTTGATTAATT
Source organism: Paenibacillus abyssi (assembly GCF_014640295.1). Classification (GTDB taxonomy): domain Bacteria; phylum Bacillota; class Bacilli; order Paenibacillales; family Paenibacillaceae; genus Paenibacillus_D; species Paenibacillus_D abyssi. The sequence continues at coordinate 266,845 of NZ_BMGR01000003.1, forward strand.
TGCTCGAGCTCGTTGCTCTTTATCGCAATCGTAATCGATTTGGCGTAATCGGCGAAAAACAGTTTGTGTGACTTGAGCGATTCCGTTTCAGTAAATTCATGAATATAGGATTGCTCCTCTAAATAATTGCTTTGGCGCAGTGCCCGTTTTGCCTGTTTATATGTATCTGCCAATCCTTCGGAGAACGATTGGATTTCTCCTACTCCAAAATGAAAGGAAGCATGAAGGAGCTGCTTAAAGGTCTCGTTCATTTTCCTGATTTTATTGATAAACTGTTTATGGTTCTTCCAGATCAGCAGAACGATTTCTTGATCTTTATTCACATGCCGAAACATATAACCTTCCTTTGTTTGCCCCAACACTTCGTTGCCTATATTAGTTAAGGCAAAATACAGTAAATCCACATTGTTTCCGAATTTTCGGATGATTTTTTCGTGCAGAGAATGCATGCTCAACACTGCGATCTGACATGTATCTGCTGACTGAAGATTGAATTCTTTGTCTAATTCACGTAAAGTCTGTTGATTCCATTCGGGATTCGTGATCAAGCTGCTGAACAGCTTGTCCCAATAGAAGGGCTTGATGTGGTTCATTTCTTTATTCCTCTCCAGCAATTGCTGGCGGTGGCTCTCGTCCTTGGTCCAATCCGAGAGTGCTTGCTGCAGCGATTTGATGATCTCGTGCCGATCAATGGGTTTGAGAATATAATCCATTCCACCGTGCTGCAGAGTATGCCTCACATACTGGTAATCATCGTGTCCGCTAATGACGATTGTTTTGCTTTTAGGAGCATACTGCTGGATCCACTCGAGTAATTCCAGTCCGTTCTTTCCCGGCATAATGATATCTGTAAAAATAATTTCGGGCTTCTCGTTTTGGATGATCTCTTGTGCGCTGATGCCATCGGCTGCCTCAAATATCGTATCGATTTGATAATCTTTCCACGGAATGATAAGCCGGATCGATTCTCTCACATCTTCTTCATCGTCAATAATTAGTACCTTCATTCTGGTTGTCGCTCCTCCTGTAAAGGAATCCAAAGGGTAACCGAGAAGCCGTTCGGCTCACGATTGGCGATTCCAATTGTCGCTTCGGGATGAAAGTATAGCTTTAATCTCGACAATACGTTAAACAATCCAATGCTCTCCTGATGGGAGGGTTGTTCATTTCCTTCGAGCAATTGCTGCTGCAGCTGCTGCAAACGGCTTGTTTCTACGCCTTTGCCGTTATCCTGTACATTGATTCTCAGCATGGATGCATCGATCTGTTCAATATGAATCCAAATTTCACCTACGCCGATTTGCTGATCGAAGCCGTGCTTGAAATAGTTTTCAATGATCGGCTGCAGGATCATTTTTGGAATTTGAATATCTTTGGCCCGTTCATCAATCGTCATATGAGACGTTAACTGCTGTTTGAATCGTTGCTTTTGCAGCTCCAAATAAGCGGTTATATGTTCGATTTCTTTGGATAGCGGTACGATGGTTTCATTGGTGTTCATATTATACCGCATCATTTTACCTAGAGAAGAAGTCAAATCATATATTCTCAGTACATTATTCTGCAAGGCGATTGAGCCGATCGATTGCAGCGTGTTGTAGATAAAGTGCGGGTTAATCTGGGCCTGCAGCGCCTTTAGCTGGTTATCCTTATTCGCGATTTCAAGGCGGTACTCCTTCGTAATCAAGCTGTCGATTGTACCGACCATATTTTGTATCGTGTCGGCCAATAAGCCGATTTCATCGGTGCTCTTTGAGTCGATATCCAATTTTAAATTACGCAGCTTTATTTTTTTGACCGAGGCAATTAACTGTTTTATCGGTAAGGTCAGCTTAAATGAGATATATACCGCAGCCGCTACAATAACAACTAACGATAATGCAATGACAAGGGCATTGATTCTGACGAATTGTTCCGCATTTCGGTACATCACATCGTTAGGAATACGCTTGGCCAATAGCCATTTCGTGTTGAACATGCCGATTGTTTCATAGATAGTCGTGCCTTTAAAGGTTTGACTGCTCCAGTCAAAATGACCGGAGGGCGATGTCATACTCTTTAAGTGCAACGTCCAGCTGTCCTCAAGGGTCGTACCGATAAGCTCCTCTTCCGAGGAATAGATGACCATGCCATTCATATCCATCATATAGATTTCTTCTGAACCTTTGATATAGAGCAGGTCGGAAAGATTAGCCAGAGCGTTTAATTTAAAATCGATGGAGAGGGTGCCGATCCATTCTTTTAATGGGGCCCTATATATGGGACGGTGCAACGTAAAGACCGTATCGGAGGGCGCATAAGGGAAATCGTTCATCCCGTAATTATGCGCCGTATGAGCAAATTCGAAATAGGGGTCGTATCGATTATCCGGCAGGGGGAAACGGCCACCCAGAATATCGATTCCTTCGGCGCGTTTAAAGAAGCCGTCAATAATCAAAAAGGAATCATTTGTTTTTTTTCGGTGCAGGTAGACCTGTAATATATCTTTATTGGCAGAAGCGATGGAGTTTAGTGCATTATAGAGCTGTTTTTCGGTTTGGTAATCCCCCCGCCCATCCGCGACTATGTTATACAAGCTGTTTTTTTCCTGCAAATTGTTATAAGCGGACAGCGAAATCTGGTTCATTTGCTCCAAGTATTCGGAGAGATTGATTTTACCTTGATAGACGGTATTGGAGTTCTCACGAATAAATTCGTTTTTCATCGACTCTCTTGTATAGAAGTAAGAGATCCCAATGGAAGTCACCATAGGCAGCACAATTGCAATCACCAGGAATAAAATGAGCTTATTTCGAAGACTGCTTGTCAGTAATTTCATTGGTGGTCGCCCCGCTTTCCAAAGATGTATTCCAGTTTAACACCTCGGTTCATAGTTTGCTATAGTTCAATAATTTGCACAAAATCGATCACATACGGTTGTATTTGACGTGTCTTCGCTCCTTTATAATGATCTTACTTTCAGATGGACAGCAAGGGGGAGGAAGAATGGCAAAAGCAATCAAACGCTCTAAATGGCCGGAGTATCTCGTATTTATCGGGCCGGCAATGTTTTTTTTCACGCTCATTGTAATCATCCCGTTCTTGATGAGCATGTATTATTCCTTAACGGATTGGAATGGCGTCAGTTCCAAAGCAACCTTCATCGGACTCGATAATTTTAAAAAGATATTTATGGATGACGATTTGTTCCGCAAGGATTTTTGGTTCACGATCCGGTTTACGGTCGTCTCGGTGCTGCTGACCAACTTAATCGGATTTGGACTGGCAATGCTGCTAACAAGGAAAATGAAGCTTCGAAACGTATACCGGACGGTTTTCTTTCTTCCAAACGTAATCGGGGGCTTACTGCTGGGCTTTATCTGGCAGTTCATTTTCGTAAAAGGCTTTGCAACGGTTGGGGAATTAACGGGTATCGGATTTTTTCAACTTCCCTGGCTAGGGGATGCAGCAACTGCATTCTGGGGACTGGTCATCGTGCAATGCTGGCAGTTCGCAGGTTATGTCATGGTCATCTACATTGCGGCTTTGATTAATGTCCCGAAGGAACTCATCGAAGCGGCCCATATCGACGGGGCGAGCAAGTGGGTGATGCTTAAACAGATTACGGTTCCGTTAATCATGCCGGCATTTACCGTCTGTTTCTTTCTTTCCATTTCGTGGTGCTTCAAGGTATTTGATTTGAACTTGTCGCTTACGAAAGGCGGCCCATTTAATTCAACGGAATCGGTGGCGCTCAATATTTACTATGAAGCCTTCCGGAATAACCGGTATGGATTAGGAACGGCAAAAGCATTTATCTTCTTTGTTATCGTCGCGTTAGTCACTGTCCTTCAAGTGATGTACACCAAGAAGAAGGAGGTGCAAGCTTAATGGTTGGGCGATCTGAACGTTTCTCCTTTCTTGGAAAAGCTGCCGTTCAAATGATTGTGATTGGCTTGGCGCTGCTGTTTTTAGTTCCTTTTTATTTCGTCATTGTGAACTCCTTGAAGTCCTATGGCGACCTGTTAACCAACTCGGCAAGCCTTCCGGCTGAGCTGAATTTCACGAATTTCTCCAGAGCCTGGGAGATTATGAGTTATCCGAGGGCATTTACTAATTCATTGATTATTACGATTTTCAGTAACATCGGGCTCGTGATCATCAGTTCAATGGCGGCTTACAAGATGGTTCGTACACCTGGTAAAGCGATGAATATCCTGTTTATTTTGTTCGTATCGGCTATGGTTATTCCCTTTCAATCCATCATGATTACGTTGGTAAAGGTAGGCAGTATAGCGGGATTAATGAACAGCCATCTGGGTTTAATCATTTGTTATTTCGGTTTTGGCGTGCCGCTGAATCTATTCCTTTATCATGGCTTTGTTAAATCGATTCCTAAGGAAATCGAGGAGTCTGCGGTCGTTGACGGATGTAACGCGTATGGGGTGTTTTGGCGGATTGTATTTCCGTTGTTGAAGCCGATGACGGTAACGGTTGTACTGCTGAACAGTTTATGGTTATGGAATGACTTTCTGCTTCCTTCCCTGATTCTGAGCGGGAAAGAGCTGCAGACGATACCGCTTGCAACCTATGATTTTTTCGGGCAGTACACGAAGCAGTGGGATTTGGCTCTTGCAGCGCTGGTACTGGGGATTCTGCCGATTATCCTTCTTTTCTTAAGTATGCAGAAGCATATTGTAGAAGGGATTACGGCGGGTTCGGTCAAAGGATAACGTCACAAAATTGCACAAAGTTGTTCAATAATTGATGTATTTGGCGAAAAAAATATCTTATATAATGATCACACAATCATAGAAAGAAAAGGGAGGCATACAGATGAAAAAAACATTATTATTGCTAAGTATGATCATTACGCTGATTATTGCCGGATGCGGCAACGGCAACAATGGGGCAAGCGAAGGGGCTGGCGGAGATGCCAGCGGAACCAAAGAGGTTACATTGAAAGTGTTTAACTTTAAGGTGGAAATGGCGGAGCAGTTGGACCGGTTGGCCAAGGAATACGAAGCCGAGAACCCGGGTATCAAAGTCGTTACGGAAACATGCGGCGGGGGCTGCGATTACAGTGCCGCTCTGAAAACAAAATTCAGCGCTGGAGACAAGCCCGATATCTTCTTTGTGGCAGGACACAGTGATCTTGATTTGTGGGAGGAGCATCTTGAAGATCTGACCGATCAGCCGTGGGTAGGTGATATTCATGATTTTGCCAAGGTTCCAATGACGAAGGACGGCAAGGTCTACGGCATGCCGCTCAATTTGGAAGGCTGGGGATTTATCTATAACAAGGATTTATTTGCACAAGCGGGAATTACAGAGCTTCCCAAAACAATTTCCGAGCTGGAAGCAGCAGCTAAACAACTGCAGGATGCCGGAATCACTCCTTTTATAAACGGTTATGCAGAGTGGTGGATTCTAGGGAACCATTTGATGAACATTGGATTTGCGCAGCAGGATGATCCTGTAGCTTATATCGAAGCTGTAAAACAAGGTCAAGAGACGATCACTGGAAACCAAACATTGAATGAATGGGCAAATCTGTTTGAGTTGACGGTTCAATACGGGCAGCCTAATTCGCTGCAAACCGATTACAACACCCAGGTTACTAATTTTGCCAATGGCAAAGCGGCAATGATGCAGCAGGGGAACTGGACGCAAATCCAGCTTCTGGACATTAATCCTGATCTGCAGCACGGGTTCCTTCCGATGCCGATTAACGATGATGCGGAGAAAATGGATAAGCTTCCGATCGGCGTTCCGAACAACTGGGTTGTGCATAAAAATTCAGCGGTAAAGGAACAGGCGAAGACGTTCCTGAATTGGATGGTCACTTCGGAGGTAGGAAAGCGATACATCGTTGAAGAATTTAAATTTATCCCTGCATTGAAAACAATTTCTGCGGATGAGTCGCAGCTTGGGCCGCTGGCAGCCGACATTATCGCCTACAGCGACGCCGGTAAGGCGATTCCTTGGGTGTGGCAGCGTTATCCGGGTTACGAAGCGAATACATCCCAAATGGCAAGTACGATGCAAGCCTTTGTAGGCAATCAGGTTTCCAGGGAGCAGATGTTCGAGCAGTTTCAAAAGACGTGGGAAGAATTTGCTGCTCAATAATTTTGAATGGAATAACGATTCCCTTGGGGCTTATGCTTTAAGGGATTGTTATCAAGAGAGGAGTTTTCTAAATGAGTTTCGATCTACAAGGACTTAGCTTGCGTAAGCAAGGAAAATCCAGACGTGTCTCCAGCTGGGACAAGACGGGGCGGAATAAAGATAATATCACGATCAAGAGCGGTGAAACCGCCGTTATCGCGGATATCAAGGGGCCAGGCATCATTAAGCATATCTGGACGACAATTGCGATTAATGAACAGTACTCCTTCCGGAAAGTGATGTTGAAAATGTATTGGGATGGCGAAACCGAGCCCAGCGTTGAGAGTCCGATCGGAGATTTCTTCGGCGTCGGCCACGGGGTAGCCAGCCATTACGTTTCCCTTCCGCTAAATATGATCACTACCCAGGGCGTGGTGGAAAATAAAGCGGCGATGAATTGTTTTTTTGAGATGCCGTTTGCCAAGGAAGCGCGTATCGAGATAACCAATGATTGTGAGCAGGATCTCATTATGTACTTCTATATCGATTATCTGGAAACGCCTGTACCTGCGGAGAGCTTCTACTTTCATGCGCATTGGCGCAGGGAGATTACGATAGGCACGATGGATTTGCTGTCGTTGAAACCGGAGCATGACGGGCAGGGGAATCCTTGGCATTCGGAGGACAAGGTGAACGCGGTACCGAATTTGGACGGCAAAGAGAATTATGTCATATTGGATGCGGTCGGAGAAGGCCACTATGTCGGCTGCAATCTCAGCGTTGATCATATTAATCCGATTCCGGGTTTTGTATGGCCGGGGGAAGGCGATGACATGTTCTTCATCGACGGGGAAACGTGGCCGCCGACGCTGCATGGCACGGGGACGGAGGATTATTTCTGCGCGGCATGGGGTTATCCGTCCGGCAAGTACGACGGACCGTTTCACGGCATCTCCTTAGCCGCTCCGCTGCGGGGTTACGGAGAAGCTTGGCGCGACCGCAACATCATCCCATTCCATGATTGCTCCGGCAAATGGACGACGTACCGCTTCCATATCACAGACCCGATTCTGTTTGAGAAGTCCCTGCTCTTCAGCATCGAGCACGGCCATGCCAACTGCCAGTCGAATGATTATTCATCGGTCGCCTATTGGTATCAAAGAGAGCCGCATAAGGCGTTCCCGGAAATTCTGCCTGTGCAGCAGCGCCTGCCGCTCTCGGAGAAAGAAAGCGCGAGAAGGTTTTATCAGAGCTTGTAATGAGTATCATTCGGGTTTATCGACAAGCTCGACCGTCAGGGACATTCCCTGACGGTTTTTGTTATGATAGCGCGCGATCAATCGGGAACGTCCTGCCCGACCAGGCCTTCTTGGCCGTCACCAGGCCTTCTTGGCCGTCACCCGGCCTTGCAGGTCATCATTCTCTCCTGTCATGATGAGTTCCACTATGCGCAAAAAGCAGTAAGGCTCGGTGTGAATGACTACGTACTGAGGTCGAGCACATTGCCGAATCACTGGGATACGATAATACCAGTTATTTTATCAAGTTGTTTAAAGCCTTCTCCGGATACTCGCCCAAGGATTACCGGATCATGAGATGAGGGGGGGGCACTACTCCCGTATCTTTTTCTTGAATGTGCTCGGATTGACGCCAAACCGTTTGCGGAATTGATTGATGAAATGGTTATAGTTGTTGAAGCCCACATCCAGTGCGACTTCAGAAGCGCTGCGCTCCGTGTGCTGAAGCAGAAGGGCGGCTTGGCGAATCCGCATCTGGTTGAGCGCATCGACAATCGATTGTCCGGTATTTTCTTTGAACAGATGGGACAGCCGCGATGGAGAAAGGCCGATCGTTCTGGCCAACTGTTCAATACGAAGCGGGTCCTTCATATGCCGGGATAACAGATGCAGCGTTTCTCCGATCCGGTCATCGTAGGTTTGCCGTTTCTTCTGCGCCACGAGCATCAGGATCTCACGCAAAGCATTCATGCAAAGCTCGTGCCAATAATCGCCGCGTGCCCTTGAGTCCGAGAGAATTCTTCTGAATGCGTGGTAGATGCGCTTGCGCGTCGATTCAATGGTCACCGATTGCAGAAAAAGGTTTTCATCCGGCAGCAGGCTGGGCTCCATCAATTGCGGGGAGAAATGAGCCCAGACAAAATGCCAGGTCTGGCCTTTCCGGGTGCCGTACTGATGAGGAAGGCCGGACTTTAATAACGTTACATCTCCCGCCCGGCAGATAGTTTCCTGTCCCGGGGTGATGAAATAACCTTCGCCGCCGAGCGTATAGGTGATCAGCCAGTCACTCATGCCCTGCGGGCGCTTGGTGACATAGGTATCGTCCTCATTGAAATGCCCTGCGATGACAAAGCCGTAGGCCTGGCCGTCGAATTCCGTAGAGCTGTTCACCCTCACCTGCTTCCCCTCCTCAAGCTTATATTAAGCACAATCATCTACTTATGGCTCATAGATTAATTAACATTATAGCAGGATTGTGTGACTAATTAGCATCATTATTTATTCAATCCTACGTGTGAAAGCGATATGATGAAGACATCAAGTATGATTCTCTGTTTACAAGGAGGAGTTCAGATGTCCAGCACTTATCGCGCGCTAACAAAAGAGCAGATAGACACGTTTGAAAAAGAAGGTTATTTGATCGTCAAAGGATTGTTCAGCCAGGAGGATCTTGCAGAGATCGAAGCTACATTTGAGGAAATCAGCCATCAAGTGATTCCCGGCTATTTTGAGCCGGAGCTGGATACGGATTCGTCCGATCCGCTGGGGCGTTATCCACGTGTCATGCACCCCCACCGGTACAATGAAACCGCGATGAAATATATGCTGCATAAGCCGGTGTTGGATGTATTGGCCGATCTGTATGGAGAAGAAGCGCTGGCCGCGCAGAGCATGTTCTATTACAAGCCGCCGGGTTCACGAGGCCAAGCGCTGCATCAGGATAATTTCTATTTGAAGGTCGAGCCGGGGAACTGCATCGCGGCATGGACAGCCGTCGATGAGGCAGATGAGGAAAACGGCGGACTGCTTGTCGTGCCGAAAACAAATTCGTATGACATTGTCTGTCCTGATGTGGCCGATGCCAATGAATCGTTCACGACCCATTACGTAAAGCCGCCGAAAGAGGAAAAGGCCATTCCCGCTGTCATGGAAAGGGGCGACGTCTTGTTCTTCAACGGCAATCTGATTCACGGATCATACCGCAACAAGACGAAGGACCGCTTCCGCCGGGCATTTATATGCCATTATGCCAATGAATCCGCCACCCGCATCGGCGAGCATTACCGGCCTTTGTTCCGCGCTGACGGCACACCGGTCGATATGCAGCCCAATCCGGATGGAGGCCCTTGTGGAGTTGAATATGACATCGCCTATCCGCACTGATAAATGATAAGTATTTATGAAGAAGCTTTATTTACAACATCTTTCAAGGTTGCTATAAGAAGGAAAATCCTTAAAACCTCCCCCTTCCGTCCCCCTGCGTTCCCACACTCGGGGTGTGCCAACCCCAGCCGTTAGGCTGGGGCACAACCGAGCGTGGGTGAAAGCAAAACGCCCGTCAAGGCGCAGATCATGCCTTGACGGGCTCTCTTTAATGCCGCAAAAAAGCACGACAAATTCGAGGGAAATGGCTATGTGTGGTCGGGTCAAAAAAGAGTTTGATGCTTTCTGAGAAGCTCCTATGGGTTTCGACCCGCAGGAGCTGGGATGAAAGAATGTGGGATAAGCTTGGGAGAAAGCGCTTAATTGTCCACCGCTTCATCGGGCTTCTGATGCAAGCTGCTGCCATTTCGAGAGGAGCTGCGGCTATCCTTTTCAACCACAGGTCGCTGCTCCTTCACTTGCTTCAACGCGGCGACGATCAGAAAGCTGACGATAACGAGCAGAAGCCAGGAGCTGATCTTACTGACATCGACGAGCCGCCAGGTGTCGGATTGATTCGGATATTCCCACGCGCTAAAGAAGGTGGCAACGTTTTCCGCAATCCAAATAAAAAAGCCGACCAGGACGAACGAGAGGGCAAGCGGCATCCGATAGCGATGACGGCCGACCTGATAGGTAACCCATGTTCGCCAAAATACGATCAGCACCAAGGCCGACAGCCACCAGCGAATGTCGATCCAATAATGGTGGGTGAAGAAATTCAGGTAGATGGCAGCGGCAAGCGGAGTGACCAGCCAGAGTGGGGGCCAACGAATAAGGTCGACATTCAGGCGCCGCCAGGCCTGGCACAGGTAGCTGGCCACGCTGGCATACATAAATCCGCTATAGAGGGGGACTCCGCCGACCTTCGTCCAGCCTTCTTCCGGGTACGACCAGGACCCCATATGCACTTTGAACAGTTCCAGAGCCAAGCCGATCAGGTGGAAGACGGTGATTACCTTCAGCTCGTCGCGTGTTTCAAGTCCGGAACGTAGCATCCATAACTGCATGGCCAGGCAGATGATCAGCAGCCAGTCGTAACGGGTCAGCCAGGGAAGGGGGATGAGCTGTGTCAGAGCCAGCGAGGCAAAGATGACCACGGGAAATACACAGGAAAGCGCTTGCTGCCAGCCGAAGCGTACCAGCTGCTGCAGGGCATGCTTTAAGCGTCTTTGCATAGGCTTCTTCCCCTTTTATAAGTTTGAACCCTGGGTGTCTTCATCACTTTTGTATTCCAAAATATCTCCAGGCTGACATTCTAAAGCTTTACAAATCGCCTCTAAGGTGGATAATCGAATCGCTTTTGCCTTTCCATTTTTCAATATAGAAAGATTAGCCATCGTTATTCCAACCTTCTCCGAAAGCTCTGTAACGCTCATTTTCCTTTTAGCCAACATCACATCAATATTGATTATCATCGCCATTGTTTTCACCTCAGACCGTTAAATCATTTTCTGATTTAATATTAATCGCTTCTTGTAAAAGTCTTTGAAGAACAGCAGCGAATACTGCGATGACCATTGAAGCAAAGATAGGGACCATTCCGATTATTATGAGGCCTGGGGCATCGTCTTTCTCAGCTATGAGATAAACGAATGGCATTATGACCACATACAAGGTACTGATTGTGATTGCACAGTATTTGATATTCTTTAAAGCTTTAATAGAAATTTGTGAGAAAGCTTTGTTCTTGTCAATATAACTTAAAAGTCTAAAAGCCTGATACAATGCAATGTAAAACGGTATCGCTGATACATACATACCTATTAAAATGGGATATAGTATATGGGCATATTGTGAATTTGCTGGATTATTAGCTACCCAAGGCAACCCAAATATACACAAAGCAAGAACTGGCGTTCCAATAAGAAAAACAGCTATCTTTAAAAACAATGTTGTTCCTCGTTTCATAAAGAGCACCTCACTTATGTATTGTTGATGTGATCCTAACACAAAATTTATCGAAATACAATAAATTATAATCGTAAAAAAATACATTATTATTGTTATAAATATATCCTTTTGATTATAGACAAAAATAAAAAGCATTCCCATTACAAAGAAATGCTTTATTACTTTAAACTATTTTGACTTTATGAAAACAGGCGGCATTATTATCGATACTTCAAAAATAAAGTAAGGCACTCCATGCGAGTGCCTTTTTCGCCGTTAGAGGGAGTAAGGTGAACCGTATCACAAATAGTGGTAAAGCGAAGGTAGAGGTAGTAGTGGAATTGAATAATTTTATTACTAAGGGGTAGTCTGCTGATCGCAAGAGCATTAAAACATCGTCTTCTGGTTTGCAAGAGCCGCCTCATCTTTCGGATCCCTATGTATGTTGACTTGCGGTCGCCATCAATTGGCGCTTCTTTTCAACAATGCGTTCAAAATCCAAGGCTTGAAGAACGCTTTGGTCGAACGCCTTCTCCACATACTGGCTGAACGCCAGCACTTTTTGCCTTATATTATCCGCGTTTTCTTCAGCGACCAATATAATCGCATCGTAGACAGCCAATAAAATGGAAATGTCCTTTCGCCCATAATGGCATATCTGGTAAAACGTTGAATACAAAAGCTGCTCTACACTATGATGACGCCCGATTAATCTCACCCGGCCCTTTTTATTTCGATAGATGAGATAGCTGCCGTCCTCTTTGCAAACCTTTGCCAAAATCGTACCTAAGCGAAGAATACAGGCTACAGCCGTATTCGGATCGTTTATACCGGGAGAAATGGCGCGCAGCGTGATCTCCACGATTTTCTGCAGACCAAATTCAACATCCTGCAACGTTGTGCGCTCTCTCCCCACCTGGATGAAAGAATCAGTGTCCAAATTGACTTCATCATTATTGTGATAAATCGTTAACAGAGGCTTCGAAGGTGTAACGAAAGCGCCGATCGGTTGATTCATTTCAATCACTAAATCGTGCTGCTCCGCTGCGGCTACCATTTTCGAATAATCGATATATTGGATATAACCGATGCTTCGGCTTCTGGCATGCGTCATCAGCAGGCTGTTCACCTTCAGATCGGGCTTTTCAAAGGTAATATCGGCTGTACAATCGGCAGAAGCAGTTCTTTCGCTTTTGTTCATGGTTTGAATCGCATCTTCCGCGAGCTCTTCAATCAAATTGGACACTTGAATGGAGGTCGCCACATGATGAATAAAATAGGCGAAGAACGAAAGGCATATAAAAGCGACAACGACACCGACTGTCGCCGAAATTACATCTTGCGAATAACCCTCCCTCATGAATAGTAAAGAGAAGATGGAGTAAACAAATCCCCCCATGAAAATTCCAAGCACTTGCATCGTTATTCTGTTCGTTATGAAATTAGGCAGCGTCCGGGGGGAAAATTGGGAGGAGTAGGTCGTCAAAACCACCATTATCGTGGAGAACGTAATCGTGATCATGGTCAGCAGCGAGCCGGCGATGACGCCTAAAATCATTTGCCCCAACCCGATTTTTACCAATAGGAAAGAAGGCACAAGCTCCTTTGTATACTCAGCATAGTGCGTATCGGCCAAAATGACCCCAATCGCCAGCATAAAGGATAGCAGGCAGTAGACAGCAGGAGTAAGCCAGATGGTTTCTCTAATCCGTAAGGTCAACAGTTTTAAAATAACGCAGCCCTCGCTTTCCGGCAACTGACTAAATCGTCTCTTTTCGCAGGTGGTATTCGCTATTGTTTGATTACCCTTCCTCCACGCTCTTTGAACCAAAGCGGATAATGATGGCGGGTCCGCCGTTTCAAGATCACTCTTATAGTAAGCCGATCGAATATGCACGCTTTCTTACACGTAACCCTTTGCAGAATAAATAACCAGCTCCAGTTTCCTGGAATATGCTAATGCAAACCAGCATGGAACCCCCAAGCATACAATGGTATGATTAAAACATATATTGTATGAAGCAGATGCAATCACTCTTTTAGGCGCTTATAATTGCAACCGGATAACGGCTAAGGAGGCGATGGGCTTGAAGGTCAGGTTGAACGAAACGAATCTGGCAACGTTTTTTGTCGTGTATACCTGCTGCGAGGTCAAGCAGTTAGTCAAGGAAGAGCAGCTGCTCGAGCTGCATCGGATCAAATGTTTTATCTGCGACCGTCAAGCCATGTATAGGAGTGTCAACGGGGATTGGTACACCGCAGAAGGCGAGGCATTGTTTTGAGTGTTGGTCGCATAGTGCATAGGGCACGGTAACGAAGAACGGTATGGACGTATGCTGGTGGGCAGCTGTCTGACCGTTTTTTTTGTTGTTTGTTTTTGTTTGTTTCCGATAAAAATAAAGCTATTCAAAGATAAACAAAGATGATAAAATGAAAAAAACATAAAAAGCATATAAACAAAACAATTCGGAGGTACAATCATGGTACAAAGTTTGTGGGATACATCCAAAGCAGCTGAGCTGCAGGGCGGGCTTGATGAGCTTGTTTACCGGTCTAATCTTATTGGTACGGATCGCCGTGTATGCAACTGGGGCGGAGGCAATACATCGAGCAAAACAATTGTGAAGGATTTTCGCGGCCGCGATGTGGAAGTGATGTACGTAAAAGGCAGCGGCTCCGACCTGGCGACAATGAAAGCGGGCAACTTCACAGGATTGCGCATGGACGATATCAGGCCCTTGTTCGAACGCAGCGAGATGCCGGATGAAGAGATGGTCGCTTACTTGGCGAACTGTATGATCGATGCCAAGCATCCGCGCGCTTCGATCGAAACGCTGCTGCATGCGTTCCTGCCGTTCAAGCATGTGGATCATACGCATCCGGATGCGATTATCAGCTTGTGCTGTGCGGACAACGGGAAAGAAATCGCCCGTGACATTTTCGGGGAGCGTTTTGTCTGGGTGCCGTATGTCCGTCCAGGCTTCACACTCTCCAAAATGATTGCCGAAGGCGTCCTTGCCAACCCGAATGCGGAGCTCGTGCTGATGGAGAAGCACGGACTGGTAACATGGGGTGAGACCTCTGAAGCTTGTTATGCGAAGACGATTGCTATTATTAGTGAAGCTGAGAGCTTCATAGAGTCGCGCGTTAATGAAGATAAGCTGTTCGGCGGCGTAAAATATGAAGCATTGCCGGCAGAGACCCGCAGAACGATTGCAGCCGAGGTGATGCCGACCGTACGCGGCGCGGTTAGCGACGCGAAGAAAATGATCCTCACTTTTGACGATGAGGCAGACGTGCTGCAGTTCGTAGGCGGCAGGGATGCAGCGGAGCTTTCCCAGGTCGGTGCGGCATGCCCGGATCACTTGGTACATACGAAGGTCGTCCCGCTTTATATCGATTGGGAGCCGAATGAAGAGAATATCGAAGGGTTGAAAGCAAAGCTGAAGGAAGGCATTGCCGCATATAAAGAACAATATAAAGCTTACTTCGAACGCAACAAAAATGAAGGCGACGTCATGTTCGAAGCGGCGCCGCGCGTCATTCTGATCCCGGGCGTCGGCATGATCAATACCGGTAAAAGCTGGGCGATGTCCAGAGTAAGCGGCGCATTATACCATCGCGCGATTGCGGTCATGAGAGGCGCTTCGGCATTGGGGCGATTCGTCTCGCTGAGCGAGAATGAATCCTACAATGTGGAGTACTGGCCGCTTGAGCTGTACAAATTGTCGCTTGCCCCGGCTGAGGCTGAATTCTCCCGCAAGGTGGCGTTCATTACGGGCGGAGCCGGCGGAATCGGCAGCGAAACAGCACGCCGTCTTGTATCGGAGGGCGCGCATGTGGTGCTCGCGGATCTTAATCTGGAGGGCGCACAGAAGGTTGCTGCCGAAATTAACGAAAAGTACGGCGAGAGTCGTGCCATTGCGGTTAAAATGGATGTAACGAAGGAAGAGGATGTAGCAGCGGCATATGCGGAATCGGCGCTTGCCTACGGCGGCGTAGATACGATCGTCAACAATGCGGGCCTTGCCACTTCAAGCCCGTTCGATGAAACGTCATTGAAGGAATGGAATTTGAATATCAACGTGCTCGGCACCGGCTACTTCCTGGTCGCCCGCGAAGCCTTCAAGCTGATGAAGCAGCAGGGCATCGGCGGCAACATGGTATTTGTCGGCTCGAAGAACTCGATCTATGCCGGCAAGAACGCGACCGCATACAGCGCGGCCAAAGCATTGGAGGCCCATCTGGCGCGGTGTATTGCAGCCGAAGGCGGAGAATACGGCATTCGCGTGAACACGATTCTGCCGGATGCGATTCTGCAGGGCTCAGCAATCTGGAATTCAGGCTGGCGGAACGAGCGGGCGGCTGCTTACGGTATTGAGCCGGATCAGCTGGAAGAGTACTACCGCAAACGGACTACGCTGCTGGTGAACATTTATCCGAAGGATATTGCCGAAGGCATTGCATTCTTCGCTTCATCCAAATCGGAAAAAACGACGGGCTGCATGTTGACCGTCGACGGCGGCGTACCGGCGGCATTTACAAGATAAGAGAGGGTTGATAGCGGATGTATCAGGGAAAAGGGGAAAAGCATTGGTTCATTCCGGACGGCTACATTCCGGAAGTAAGCTCGGGCATGTTGACTAGTCATGAATCGGTCTGCGTATTGAACCGTTCCTCCGAGGAGGCGCTGCTGAAGTTTACGATTTTCTTTGAGGACCGCGAGCCGATGGAAGATATTCTCGTAACCGTACCGCCCAGACGAACCAGACATATCCGAACCAGCTCATTAATGAAGAACGGGGCGCCGATACCGATCGGTGTGCCCTACGCCATAGAAGTCATCAGCGATATCCCGATTGTTGTGCAGTACAGCCGTTTGGATGCCACCCAAGCGGAGAACGCATTGATGTCAACGATGGCTTTTCCCATTAAATAATGACAATCCGGAAAGGGTGTAGAGCATGACGGACCGCGCATATCAATTATTTGAAGAACAGCAGCAGGCAAGAGGCATCAATCTGGAGCAAGTGAAAAAGAGTTTGAAAGCGCTCAAAATCGAGACTCCCTCCTGGGGCTACGGAGATTCGGGAACAAGGTTCAAGGTATTCCAAAAGGTGGGCGTACCCCGCAATCCATTCGAGAAGTTCGAGGATGCCGCACAGGTGCACGCCCTGACAGGACTCTGTCCATCGGTAGCGATCCATATTCCGTGGGATAAGGTGGAGGACTACAGTAAATTCCGCAGCCATGCCGAAAGCTTGGGCTTATCGATCGGTGCAGTCAATCCGAACCTGTTCCAAGAAGAGGATTACATGCTGGGCAGTGTGACAAATGCAGATCCGGCGATCCGCCGCAAAGCGACCGACCATCTGCTCGAGTGCGTGGATATCGCCAAGGAAACAGGCTCCCGCGATCTCAGCCTCTGGTTTGCAGACGGCACCAACTATCCGGGACAGGGCGACATCCGCAAGCGCAAAGCATGGATGCATGAAGCGCTCGCGGAAATGTATAAAGCGATGACTCCGCACATGCGTATGCTGATCGAATATAAATGCTTCGAACCGGCCTTCTACCATACCGATCTGGCGGATTGGGGAATGGCGTATAATCAGGCATTAAAGCTGGGCCCTCAAGCCGAAGTGCTCGTGGATACCGGACATCATCTGCAGGGAGCGAACATCGAGCATATCGTCGCTTATCTGATTGACGAGAAGCGGCTTGGCGGCTTCCACTTCAACAGCCGCAAGTATGCGGACGACGATCTTATCGTCGGTTCTACGAACCCTTACGAACTTTTCTTGATTTTCTATCAGATTCTGAGCGCAGGCCAGGATGCCGATCCGGCGGTGCGCGAGAACGTGGATAACATCGCTTACATGATCGACCAATCGCACAACATCGAGCAGAAAATTCCGGCCATGCTCCGTTCGGTATTGAACGTGCAGACCCAATACGCCAAGGCGCTGCTGATCAACCACGCGGAAGTGGAAGAAGCGCAGCGGAACAATGATGTGCTTGCCGCTGAGGATGCGGTCCGCAGGGCGTTCGAATTCGACGTGACGCCGCTGCTGCACGCAATCCGCGAAGAGCAGGGGCTGCCGCTTGACCCGATGAAGGCTTATCTGAGCAGCGGTTATCCAAAGGAGATCCTGGCCCGAGGCAAGGGCGGTGCGAGCTGGTGAGCATCCTTGCATTCGATTTGGGAGCGAGCAGCGGTCGCGCGCTGCTCGGCCGCTTGTCGGACCGGAAGATCGAGGTCGAGGAGCTTCACCGGTTTCCCAATGATCCGGTCAAGGTAGGCAATCGCCTGCATTGGGATATCCTGCGGTTGTATCACGAAATCAAGCAGGGCCTGCTGCAGGCCAAGCACAAAGGCGTCAAGCTGCAGAGTATGGCAATCGATTCCTGGGCGGTGGACTACGGTCTGATCGGCAGAAACGGCGAGCTGCTTAGTAATCCTTATCATTACCGTGACCAGCATACGGACGGGATGATGGAGAAGGTATTCCGGACGATTCCGCGTGCGGACATTTTCGGCAGGACGGGCATCCAGTTTCTGCAGTTCAACACGATATTTCAATTGGCTGCTCATCGGCAGAGCAATCCGGCCATCTTCAGGGAAGCCGACCGCTTCCTGATGATTCCCGATCTGCTGCGTTATTTTCTTACCGGGGAAATGATGAACGAATTCTCCAATGCAACGACAACGCAGCTGTATAATCCGAGGACCGGCGGTTGGGATGCGGAACTGCTTGCCAGGCTTGAGCTTCCAAGCTCGCTGTTTGGCCGTGTAGTATATTCCGGGACATATGCGGGTGAGCTGCTTCCATCGGTGAGCGATGAACTCGGAATCGGAGCTGTTCCCGTCATAGCCGTCGCGGAGCATGATACGGGTTCAGCTGTTGCCGCTGTGCCGGCGTTGGATCGTTCTTTTGCCTATTTGAGCTGCGGCACGTGGTCGCTTATGGGCACGGAAGTCGATGAACCGGTGATGAGCGAGCTGGCGCTGCAGCTCAATTTCACCAATGAAGGCGGTGTGGGCCACAGCTACCGCCTGTTGAAAAACATTATGGGCCTGTGGATTCTTCAGGAAATGAAACGGGAGTGGGACAGAGCAGGAATTTCGTACTCCTTCCCCGAATTAGTAAAGTTGGCGCAGCAAGCGCCGGCATTCGGAGCGTTCATCGATCCGGATGATCCTTTGTTTCTGCATCCTGGGGATATGCGTCCGCGTATCCGCCAATACTGCATACAGACCGGGCAGCAGCCGCCTGAACAACCGGGTGAGATTGTTCGCTGCATATTGGAAAGCTTAGCTCTTAAATACCGTTATGTGCTGTTATTGACAGAACGTCTGTCGGGCAAGCAATTTAACGGATTGCATATGGTTGGCGGCGGCATTCAGAATGAACTGCTGTGCCAATGGACGGCGAATGCGATCGGCAAGCCCGTATGGGCAGGCCCGGCTGAGGGCAGCGCGATCGGCAATCTCGCCGTGCAGTGGATCTCGCAGGGCATGTTCTCGGACATCTGGGAAGCGCGCAAAGTGATTCGCGAATCGTTCCCGGTTACAATCTATGAGCCTGCGCAACTGCAGGCGTGGGAAGAGGCGTATGGACGTTTTCTGTCTATCGCCGGCCTTTCAGAATAATGAGTTGAAAAGAGGTAGGGTATGCTGGTTGCGGAGCGATACGAAAAAATTGTACAGCTGGTCAATGAGAATGGAAGCATTCGGGTATCTGAGCTGAGTGAGCTGTGCCAGGTGACGGAGGAGACGATCCGGCGGGATCTGGATCGATTGGAGCAGGCGGGCCGTCTGCGCCGGTCACATGGCGGGGCAGTCAGCATCAAGGACCAGCAGCCGGAAATACCCTACTTTGAACGGGAAATTACCCATGCGGAGGAGAAAAGGCGGATCGCTGAAGAAGCGATCAAGCTCATTCAGCCGAAGGACCGCATTTTGCTCGATGCAAGCTCCACCGCATGGTATATGGCTTCCAATCTGCCTGACATTCCGCTTACTGTGCTGACCAACTCGATTAAGGTCGCCATGGAGCTCAGCGGGAAGGAAAAGGTGGAGGTTATTTCCACCGGGGGGCAACTGGCATCACGCTCGCTGTCCTATGTTGGGCCGCTTGCGGAACGGTCGCTGGACGCTTATCATGTGGATAAAGTGTTCCTCTCCTGCAAGGGCGTTCACCTGGAGCGGGGAATCAGCGAATCCAACGAGCTGCAGGCCCGCGTGAAGCAGAAAATGATCGGCATGGCCGACGAAGTGATCCTGCTTGCCGATGCGAGCAAGTTCGGCGTGCAGGCGTTTACCCATGTTGCCGATCTGAATCAAGTCGGCACGATCATTACGGACCGCAGAGCTTCACAGGAGGTCATGAACGGGCTGGAGGAACGCGGGATTCCCGTGATCAGGGCATAATATGTGTTTTGGATTTGTAAGCTGCCGGCGTGATGCCGGCTATTTTTTTGAAGACGCGGTGAAAATGCGGCAGGCTTTCGAAGCCGCACATGGACGCAATATAACTCACGTTGTGATCGGTTTCGAGCAGCAGCTCCATGGCATGAATAATCCGCTTTGTTGTCATATATTCGGTGACATTCATTCCTGTCAGCTGCTTGAATACGCGGCTAAAGTGCGCCGGGCTCACGGAAGCTCTGCGGGCCAGCGCGGATAAGCCGATGTTACTGGCGATATGCGCATCGATATATACAAGAATTTCCCTCATCCATAGGGGCCCTGAAGTCGATGGACGGGTATCCGGCGGATCGTTAGGCTGCAATTCCCGGGACAGCTCGAGCAAAAAGCGCTGCAGGCCGAGTATGATCGCATTGCGGTATCCGTATTTTTTGGCTTGCATCTCCTCATGGATATCATCAAGCAGCAGCTGTGACCGCTGTTGAAACGAGACGGAGCATTCGAGCTTGTAGCTCTTTCGTTTGCTGCTTTTCGCGAAGGGATCCAGGTAGGAAAACGCATCGCCCAGCGAATTTTGCCCGATCAGTATCGGACTAAAGAAGACGGCGGTCGATGTTACGGGCGTATCGCGATCGGGAAATGCGCGGTGAATCGTATTGCCCGGAATTAGGAACAAATTCCCCTGTTCCATATCGTATAAGGTTTGATCGATGAAAAATACGCCTTTGCCGCTGTAGATATACACTAATTCATGCCAATCATGCAGATGATCCGGAAGCTCGCTTTGCGAGCTTTTTGTGTCCCGGTAGGCGAGATCGAACGGGAAGATGCTGCTGGAGTTGAATGTTTTCCGGATTGGATTCATGTTTCGCTCCCCATATCGCCCTCATCAGCCCGGCAGGTGGAGGCGCGCTCCGTTAACACCGGCTCCAACCGGATGTGATCATCGATGCCGGCATCCGGTTCCTTGGAGGCAAGCTGTACGAGCAGCTCGGCCGTCCTTCTGGCAATCTCCGCAACCTCCACGCCGACCGTCGTAATCGGCAGCTCCAACTCGGCCATTTGCGGAATATGATCATAACTTACGATCGAGAGCTGTTTTGGAATGTCCAGTTTTAGCTCGGCTGCTGCCCGGATAATCCCTCTGGTCAGGTCATAGCTGCCGCTGATGATCGCTGTCGGGCGCTTGCCGGAGGCTAGTAGCTTGATCGCCGCGACATAACCGTCATGTGATTCCATGCTTTGAATCGGGACGATGCCCGGCAGCAAGTCCAGGGATTTCATTTCTTCTTCATAAGCGGCGATTTTCTCCTTCTGCAGCAGATCGGAGTGGGCCATGTCGCCTAAATAGGCGATGCGACGATGGCCAAGCCCGGTCAAGTGTTTTACAGCCAGGCGAATGGCCTTGCCGCGCAGGACATCGATGGTCGGATAAGGCGTTAACCCTGATATCCCGTAATAAAGAATCGGAATATTGGTCTGATAAGGCATCTGCTCGATGAAGGATTGATCCCGGTCATAGAAGATGAGAATCGCATCGGGCTGGAACCGGTTGAACACGTCGATCGCCGATTCGATCTTGTTCATCGAGAGCAGCGTAGTGTAATTATATTTTTCAAGTTCTTCATTAATTAGTGTAATTAGTATGGAAGGGGTGACCCTCTCCACGCTCGGCCAGACGACACCGATGGCCCAGCTTTTTTTGGAGACGAGCCGTTGTGCCGCAGTATTGGGCCGGTAACCCATTTCCTCTGCGAGCAGCAGTATTTTCCGCTTGGTGCTCTCCTGTACGAGAGGGCTGTTCCGAAGCGCTTTGGAGACCGTCGAGAAGCTGACGCCTGCTTGCTGGGCGATATCTTTGATTGTAACTGTCATCATAAACCCCCGAGTAAAACTGTCATTGACAACTTTATTATATATCAAATAAAATCAAGATAACAACGTTGTTATTCATTTTAATGTGTAAAATAATAACGTTGCTACTACATTGATTATGATTCATGCAAATAGGATGCCATTTTGTTGAAGGGACGTGCAAGGAATGAGTATGTTTGATTTGTCAGGCACGACATCGGTCGTCATCGGAGGAAACGGCGTGTTAGGCGGCGCCATGGCGGAAGCGCTTGCAGCTGGAGGATCCCAAGTGGCCATTGTCGGCAGAAATATGGAGAAAGCCAATGAAGTGAAGAAGCGCATCGAGGAGAAGGGAGGCAGCGCCGCTTGCTTTGCCGCCGATGCGACAAAGGCGGAGGATTTGCAGGCTGTGCTTTCTCAGGTGCTGGCTTGGAGCGGCCGTGTGGATACGCTGTTGAACTGCTCCGGCACGAACAGCGCGACGCCGTTCTTTGATA
The DNA here is from genome assembly GCF_014640295.1 of Paenibacillus abyssi. Taxonomy (GTDB): domain Bacteria; phylum Bacillota; class Bacilli; order Paenibacillales; family Paenibacillaceae; genus Paenibacillus_D; species Paenibacillus_D abyssi. The sequence continues at coordinate 289,047 of NZ_BMGR01000003.1, forward strand.
TCAGCATGGAAGAATGGGACCGGATCATGGACGTGAATCTGAAGAGCGTTGTGCTGGCCAGCCAAATCTTCGGCAAGTTTATGATCGAGCAGGGACAGGGCGGTTCCATCATTAATATTTCTTCCGTTTCATCCGACCCGCCGTTATCGAAGGTGTTTACGTATTCCGCATCCAAGGCAGGCGTAAACAGCATCACGAAGTTTCTGGCGCGGGAGTTCGCGCCGAACCGGATTCGCGTGAATGCAATTATCCCGGGATTTTTCCCGGCGGAGCAAAACCGCAAGATTCTGTCGGAGGAACGGGTGCAGTCGATTATGGGCCATACGCCGATGGGCAGATTCGGTGATCCGGAAGAGCTTCAGGGAACAGTCGTTTATCTGGCGTCGTCGAAAGCATCGTCTTTTGTCACGGGCGCGTTGATTCGTGTGGACGGCGGATTTGGAGCGATGACGATATGAGTGATTTGCTGCGCCAGTTATTGGCGGATATTCCGGTACCCCGGATGGTCAAGATCCGTCAGAAGTTTGATGGCACGAAGCTGAATGATCCGCTTGGAGAACTCAAGGAGAAACTGCATGTCAGCGGCCAGATCAGCAAGATCCGCAGCGGCCAACGCGTAGCCGTGGCGGTCGGAAGCAGAGGGATCTCAAGGATCGACGAATTGACCAAGACGGTCATCGATGAATTAAAAGCAGCCGGCGCGGAGCCCTTTATCGTTCCCTGCATGGGCAGCCATGGCGGAGCGACAGGAGAAGGGCAGGCCGAGGTGCTGGCCCATCTTGGCATCGACGAAGCTAGAATGGGCGCGCCGGTGCGGTCTTCCATGGATGTCATCCTGCTTGACCATCTGCCGAATGGGCTTCCTGTTTATGTGGACCGGATATCGGCAACGGAAGCCGATGCGATTATCGTCATCAACCGGATCAAACCGCATACTGCGTTTCGCGGACCGATCGAGAGCGGCCTGCTGAAGATGATATCGATCGGATTAGGGAAGCAAAAAGGCGCAGAGGCTTGCCATCAGCTCGGCTTTAAATATATGGCGGAGAATGTTCCGGCCATGGCCAAGGTGATGATCGACAAGCTGCCGATCGTATTCGGGGTCGGAGTGGTTGAGAATGCCTATGACCAAATCTATAAGATAGAAGTGCTCGGCGTAGAAGAAATGGAAGCGAAGGAGCAGGGGCTGCTGGCGGAAGCGAAGGAGAGGCTGCCTAAAATACTGTTCTCCCAGCTTGATGTGCTGGTCATCGATTACATCGGCAAAAACATCAGCGGGGACGGCTTTGATCCGAATGTCGTCGGTCGGTATCCTACGCCTTATGCCCATGGAGGACCCGAGGTATCCAAAATCGTCGTGCTTGATCTGACGAAAGAATCCAAGGGCAATGCCAATGGCGTTGGAACCGCGGATTTTACGACGCAACGGCTGGTGGACAAAGCGGATTGGCCTTCGACTTATGCGAACGGCTTGACCTCGACGGTATGTGCGCCAACCAAACAGGCGACCACCCTGCCAAGCGACAGGGAAGCGATTAAGGCGGCTGTAAAAACATGCAACATTTTGGATTACACAACCTGCCGTTTGATCCGCTTCCGCGACACCCTTCACCTGGGAGAAATTGAAATCTCGGAAACGCTATTGGAGGAAGCCAGACGCCATCCCCAAATCGAAATATTATCGGAGCCCTATGACTGGACCTTTGATGAGGAAGGATATTTGGACAAGTGAGTACAGTGAAACCGCAAAAGAACCGGATTATTGCCGTTGACATCGGAACGACCAGCACGAAGACGCTGCTGCTTGACCGGGAAGGACAGGTAGTCTCATCCCATACGGTGGGTTATCCACTGCATACGCCATCGCCGGAAATTGCCGAGCAGGAGCCGGACGAGATTGTCCAGGCGGTGCTGCAAGGCATCCGGCAGGTTATGGCTTCCCCGGACGTATCCAAGGAAGATATCGTGTGCGTCTCGTTCAGTGCCGCTATGCACAGCTTAATCGCCGTTGACGAGAACAATGCGCTCCTCACGCGTATGATTACTTGGGCGGATTCGCGAAGCCAGAAGGCTGCAGAGCAACTGCTTCAGGGGGAAGAAGGATTGGAAGTCTACCATGCTACAGGTACGCCGATCCATCCGATGTCTCCTTTGGTGAAGCTGGCGTGGATGAAAGAGCAGGGAATCAAGGCTTATCAGTCCGCCCATAAATTTATTGGCATCAAAGAGTATATATTCTATAAGCTGTTCGGAACGTATGTCATCGATTACTCTTTGGCAAGCGCTACGGGACTTTTCAATCTGGAATCCTTGCAGTGGGACGACAAGGCGCTCGCCATAGCGGGAATTAGCGAGCAGCAGCTGTCGACGACGGTTCCAACCACACACTGTATGACTGGCATTCATGATGGGTATGCGGATTTCATGGGTCTGTCACCGGACACCCCTGTTGTCGTGGGGGCATCCGATGGCGTGTTAGCCAATCTGGGTGCAGGCGTGCTTGATGCCCGTCATATGGCGGTGAGCATCGGAACAAGCGGCGCGATCCGTACGGTCGTTCCCCGGCCTGCGCTCGATTCGAAGGGGCGGCTGTTCTGTTATGCTCTTACGGAGGATCATTGGGTAATCGGCGGAGCTTCCAATAATGGTGCGATCGTACTGCAGTGGGTGATTGAACAGCTGTACGCCATGGAGTCGGAGACTTGCAAAAGCAATGGCCAGGATCCCTATGAAGTTCTGCTGAAGGAAGCGGAGAAGATTGATCCTGGCGCGGACGGACTGCTGTTTCTGCCGCTGCTTACCGGTGAACGTGCGCCATTCTGGAATGCGGATGCACGCGGCGTATTCTTCGGACTGTCCCTTTCCCATACCAAAGCTCATATGCTGCGCGCCGCACTGGAAGGCGTCATGTTCCAACTGGCGGTGATTAAAGAGCTGTTGCAGCAAATGAGCGGTCCCGGCGAAGAGATTATCGCTTCGGGAGGCTTCGCGAGATCCGCTCTGTGGTGCCAGATGATGGCGGACATCTTCGGCATGACGGTTCTCATACCGAAGGTTGTGGACAGCTCAGGCCTTGGTGCGGCCAGACTTGGATTATATGCGCTTGGCGAAGTTGACACGCTCACCTCGTTCGGTGATGAACGTGAAGGCGTCCGTTATGTGCCGAATCCGGTTACCCATGAACGTTACCGGCAACTGCTTCCTTTATACCAGCAGGTTTATGAGCAGCTCAAAGGCCAATTTACAGAGATCGTGCGTTTTCAGCCTCGGGGGTAGAATGAGTAGTTAAAAACAGGTGGTTTCCATAACTCGGATGGGTCCATGAAAATATCGGCCGAAGGTGTGATCTAGATGACAATGAGCAAGATGGAACAGTTAAGAGGGATTCTGCTGGAGCTGGATGACGTTGTTGTCGCCTTCTCCGGCGGCGTTGACAGCACGTTTTTGTTGAAGGTCGCTCTCGATACGCTCGGCAAGGAGAAGGTGCTCGCCGTTACGGCTGATTCGGAAACGTATCCTTCAACTGAGCTGGAAGAAGCAAAACGGCTGGCACAGGAGCTTGGAGTGACGCATCGAGTGGTTGAAACGAGCGAGCTGAACATTCCGGGATATTCGGAGAATACGCCAAACCGCTGTTATTTCTGCAAAAAGAATTTATTCGAAGTGCTGCTTCCCATCGTGCAGCAGCGGGGCGGCGGCGGGATCATTTACGGCCTAATTGCCGATGACATGAATGAGCACCGACCCGGCGTGCAGGCCGCCAAGGAGCTGGGTGTAAGAGGGCCGCTGCAGGAAGCGGGCTGGACGAAAGCCGAGATCCGCGATGCTTCCCGCGAGCTTGGCCTGTCCACTTGGGAGAAGCCGTCCTTTGCCTGCTTGTCCTCCAGAGTCGCGTATGGAGAGCAGATTACAGGAGACAAGCTGAATCGGATCGAGCTGGCTGAAGCTTATCTGCGCTCCCTGGGCTTCAAGCAGGTACGCGTCCGCGTGCACGGGGTAATTGCCAGAATCGAAGTGTATCCCGAAGAAATCGGCGCGCTGCTGGAACGAAATCAGGAGATTGGCAGCAGGCTGGTCTCCTATGGATTTCAATATGTGACGGCGGATTTGCTGGGCTATCAAAGCGGCAGCATGAACAGAGGGTTGAACAAAGAAGCTGAACGCTTGGTGAAGTAGTAGTCTATCACCAAGCAGCTTCTTTTTATCAAAAATAACAACGTTGTTATTAAATTTTAATACTGATATGTCAATGGTCATTCAATTAATTACTAATGAGAGGTGTGGATAATGATGAGTTCGATCGCAGCGATTGCACAGACGATGGCTACCGAAGGCAAGGCAGTTCCTCAGGGACAGGAAGTAAAGGTATACGAGAAATCCTATTCCGAGAATGGAAATACAAAGCTGGTCATGGTGCGGGAAGGCATCGAGAAGAAGCTGCTGGCCAGCGGCAGCGGAGAACTGTACGAAACGCTTCAAGGAACGGAGCAGGACGGCTACAAATTATGCCCATTGACGCATGAGAACCGTCTGGTGCTGAATCGGTATTTTGATTACACCGTACCGAAAGCGTTCGGCAAGAAAATATCCACCTTCGGACTTGGCGACCGTCTTGGACTGGCCAGCCCGGGCCATATCCAGACGATCCGCGGCAGAGATGTGAAGCCGGTCCTGGCGCAGCAAAGCATCCGGGAGCTGGCACTGACAGGACGCGACTACCGCCAAGTCATCGACGCGGCTTGCTTCGCTGTATTTCAAGAGGGCTACAAAGACGGCTTCGGGGCAGACGGCGATCATCTGAAGCTGGAGCAGGATATCCAGATGTCCTTGGAGCTGGGCTTCACGATGTTGACGCTGGACTGCTCGGAGCATATCGACAACAGCATTGAAGGGCTTAGCGAAGCGGAGTTAAAGGCAAAGTACGGCCTGCTGCCGGAAGAAAAAAGAAGCCATTATGAATCGAAATATGTGAACAAATCCTTTGCAATCGGGACAGAGACGGTTTTCTTCAACGAACTCAGCCTGATGAAGAACGTGTTGATCTATGACGCAGCCGTAGGGTATATGCTGCATATTTACGATACGTTTATTAAAAACGCCGGCAGAGAAATCGATTTTGAAATTTCAATCGACGAGACGATGACGCCGACAGCGCCGGAATCCCATTATTTCGTTGCCAAAGAGCTGTATGACCGCCAGGTGGACATTTTCAGCATGGCACCCCGTTTCTGCGGCGAATTCCAAAAAGGGATCGACTATATCGGCGATATCGCCCAGTTCGAAAAAGAGCTTAAGCTGCACGCGGCGATCGCCGATCATTTCGGTTACAAGCTGAGCATCCACTCCGGCAGTGATAAATTCAGCGTATTTCCACTCGTGGGCAAGTACACCAGCGGACGCTTCCACGTGAAGACAGCGGGAACCAACTGGCTGGAGGCGGTACGTACCGTTGCGAAAGTTAACCCGGGGCTGTACCGTGCGATGCATCAGTATGCGCTGGAGCACTTCGAAGAAGCGACGGTCTACTATCATGTCACAACTGACATTTCCAAGATCAAGCCGTTGTCGGAAGTATCCGATGCAGACCTGCCTGATTATATGAATGAAGATAACGCCCGCCAGTTGATTCACATCACGTACGGTATTTTGCTGCAAGCCAGAAACGCCGAAGGCGGCTCTTTATTTAAGGAAGAATTCTTCCGCACCTTAATCGAGCAGGAGGAGCAGTATGACCAGTCCTTATCCTCCCATATCGGACGCCATTTGGATCTGCTCGGGAAATAATAACTAATAATAGGCTATATAGAATTAAGGGGAGTCCGCAGCAGCGGGCTCTCCTGCTTTTTTAAGTTGACCCATGTATACGCTAAGATCGAGAGGTAGTACATCCATCCAAATATCAAAATAAGGTATAAATCTGCAAGAATAAAGCATTTCATTATCAGTGATTGCCGTTAAAATGAGGTTGTGAGGTTGTGAAATTAGAAGGGAGCGATAACGATGTTAAAAGGAATCCCAAAGATCATTTCACCGGAGCTATTAAAAATTTTGATGGAAATGGGGCATGGTGACGAGATTGTGTTATCAGACGCCAATTTCCCGGCGGCAAGCATGGCACAGCGGATAGTACGCTGTGACGGACATCCCATCCCCGAGCTTCTTGATGCCATTATGCAGTTGTTCCCACTGGATCAATATGTGGCGAAGCCTGCGGCATTGATGGGAGTGGTTCCCGGAGACAAGGTGGAGACGCCAATCTGGAAGGAATATCAACACATCATTTCGCGCCATGGCGGACCCGAAGAGGTATTCGAGATGGTCGAGCGATTCGAGTTCTATGACAGATCAAAGCAAGCTTACGCAATCGTGGCAACAGGCGAGAGCGCTCTATATGCGAATATTATATTGAAGAAAGGCGTTATTACGAACGGTTAGGAGGGAGCCTGCATTGCGTATTGACGGACACCAGCACTATTGGAAGATCGACCGTGGCGATTATGGCTGGCTATCTCCCGAACAGCCGGTCCTCTATCGCAACTATTTGCCGGCAGATCTGCTGCCGCATCTGAAGAAGCATCAAATTGATAAGACGATCGTAGTTCAAGCTGCGCCAACATTGGAAGAAACGGAATACCTCCTATCGCTTAGCACAGCCGATGATACGATTGCCGGCGTTGTCGGTTGGCTCGATCTGAACGATCCGGCTTATCGGATACACTACGAGCGGTTCAGCCGGCATCCGAAGTTTCTGGGCTTTCGCATCATGATTCAGGAAATGGCGGACGAGCAGGACATCCTGCGGCCGCATTTTGTGGAGGCTGTCCATTATTTTGCCGCATTGGATGTACCGGTTGATCTGCTGGTTGTTTCCCGCCAATTGGATGCGCTCGTTAAGCTGCTGGATTTGGTGCCGAACCTGAGGGGAGTCATCGATCATATCGCAAAGCCAAGAATTGCGGACGGCATCATGGACCCATGGAAGAGCCAGATGCAAGCTTTGGCAGCGCATTCCAAATTGCATTGCAAGCTTTCCGGCATGGTAACGGAAGCCGATCATCAGCATTGGAAGAAGGAACAATTTACGGAATATATACAGCATATTATCAGGCACTTTGGCACGGACCGCATCCTGTTCGGCAGCGATTGGCCGGTCAGCAATATGGCGGCCAGCTACGATCAAGTGATGGAGGTGCTCTTTGAAGCGCTGCCTGCGTCCATGACGGATGAGGAACGCGGACGTTTATTTGGAGGCAATGCGAAGGCATTTTATAAATTATAAAAGGAAGTGCTTTGATGAAATATAGAAAGCTTGGAAAGACGGGCTTAGATGTTTCCGTGCTTAGCTATGGCGCCTCCGCACTCGGTTCCGTATTCCGGGATATCAGTAAGGAGGAAGGCATCCGGGCGGTACATACGGCGGTTGATGCAGGGATCAATCTCATCGATGTTTCCCCGTTTTACGGCTTGACCAAGGCTGAAACCGTGCTCGGCGAGGCGATCCGGGAACTTCCGCGTGACAAGTTACTGCTCTCCTCAAAGGCCGGCCGTTACGGATCCGATGATTTTGATTTCTCGGAGCAGCGCATCTTAAGCAGTGTGGATGAAAGCCTGCAGCGGCTTGGAACCGATTACTTGGATATTCTGCTGCTGCATGATATTGAATTTGTGCCGTTCGAGCAGGTGCTGCACGGCGCGTATCCGGCACTCGACAAATTAAAGCAGCAGGGGAAAATCCGGTTTTTCGGCGTTTCCGGCTTGCCGCTGGGCTTATTCGAAAAGGCGCTCGCCCATAAAGAGCTTGATGTGGTGCTGTCCTACTGCCACTACTCATTAAACGATCATTCATTGCTTCATCTTCTTCCGCTGCTGGAGCAGCGCGGGGTCGGGCTGATTAATGCTTCGCCGCTCTCTATGGGGCTGCTAAACCTAAGGAAGCCTGCGGAGTGGCACCCGGCCTCGGAAGAGATCAAGCGGATCTGCCATCATGCCGCCGAGTATTGCGCGGAGCGTGGAACAGACATTGCCAAGCTGGCTATCCAGTATTCGACCGCAAATGAAAGAATACCGACAACCTTGGTCAGCTCGGCCAACCCGGATAACATCCGCCGGAACATCGAGTGGACAGAAGGGCCGATCGACGAGCAGCTGCTGAAGGAAGTACTGGGCATACTCGCGCCGATTCATAATCAAACCTGGATAAGCGGCAGGCCGGAGTATAATCTTGCTTCGGAGCAGTCCTAGAAAGGAGAGTGCTTGATGAAAACGATTATATGTAAAGAGCCTGACCGCTTGGTCATGGAGGAAGTCCAAGCGCCGTCTATCAATCCAGGCGAAGCCTTGGTGCGGATCAAGCGAATTGGAATATGCGGAACGGATATGCATGCCTATAAAGGAAATCAGCCTTTTTTCTCCTACCCGCGCGTGCTGGGACATGAGCTGGCGGGGATCATCGAAGAGGTTCACGACAATGTCCAAAGCTTGCGCAAAGGGGATCAGGTGAGTGTGATTCCTTATATGGAGTGCGGGCATTGCATCGCATGCCGCAATGGCAAAACGAACTGCTGTACCGACATGAAGGTGCTCGGCGTGCATATCGATGGCGGGATGAGCGAGTTGATCGCAGTGCCTGCCGACCATCTGATCAGAACAGACGGGCTTACGCTGGACCAATCGGCCGTACTCGAGCCGCTCAGCATCGGGGCGCACGCGGTAAGAAGATCGGAGCTCCGTGCAGGAGAAACCGCCCTTGTCATAGGAGCGGGCCCGATCGGACTCGGTGTGATGGCCTTTGCCAAGCATCGGGGCGCAAGGGTTATCGTGATGGATATTAACGATGAGCGTCTGCAGTTCTGTAGGGGATGGGCGAAGGTCGACGATTCGGTTAATGCGCTGCAGCAGTCGAAGGAACGGCTGTCTGAATTAACCAATGGAGAATATCCGACCGTTGTTTTCGATGCGACAGGCAACGCAAGATCGATGACTGATGCGTTCGGCTATGTGGCGCACGGAGGCAAGCTTGTGTACGTCGGATTAGTGAAAGCGGATATTTCCTTCAATGATCCGGAATTTCACAAGCGGGAGATGACACTGATAGGCAGCCGCAACGCGACGAAGGAGGACTTCGACAATGTGATCGGGGCGGTAAGGTCAGGCAGCATAGATGTGGACAGCTTTATTACGCATCGCGCAGGCTTCTCCGAGATGATCGGGCATTTCGAATCGTGGCTTAAGCCGGAATCGAAAGTCATCAAGGCGATGGTGGAGCTTAATTAAGCGCCTGCGGGATAACAAATACGAGTCCTATTTCGTGAAAAAGCGGACTAAATAAAGAATCAGCGAGCCCACTATACTAATGATAATGCAAGTGACAACCGGAAAATAAAATTTGACGTTTTCTTTTTCAACGACGATATCGCCGGGCAGCCGCCCCAGGTTAAAAAAACGGCCGCCAATCATCCAGATCACACCGACAACGATTAGGACGATGCCAGCAACGATCAGCAGTTTGGGGAAGGAACTCATAAGCGCAATTACTCCTTTCCTGTTTTCCTTTATTATATAATATAACAAGTTCTTCTCAAGCTTATGAAAAAACAGATACAGCCAAGAGCGGATTACTGGCCGCAAATGCGGCACAGCTTTCACTCTTGGCTGTATTTTCGTTCGATGGCAGATGCATCGCCCTGTATAGGTTCGGAAAGATCAATAAAGAGAGATGGTCAATGTATCCTTCTCATTGATTGCATGCAGCGTCGCTTCGCTGCCGACAACTTCTACGCTGATCAATGAGCGGAGACAATGCTTAAGCGCATTTTTTCCGGTGCTCCACTTGCGGTTTAATGTATCGGCGAGCTTTTCCACTGTTTTTTTGTTGCCTTCTGTAAGATACACTGGTATTGTTTTATTTTGAAATAGAATTATGGTTCTCATATGTGATCACTCCAATTTCGTAATTTTTCATAATAACAATTATTAATTGATAACAGTATACATTACGATTATTAAAAGATTCTTAAAAACTATTTACAATATTGTGATAATTCAGATTAACGAAGCGTATAGGGTGATTCTTGGGTATTTCCGGACCTGGGAATCCCTTTTCACTGTAATGAAGCCAATAGACAGAGCAGGAAAATTTTGTTATAATCCAGGCAAACGGGAGATAATCAATTATTGTCCCTATGTTGTCGGCTCGGAGGAAGGGACGTTTCTGTCCCGCTTACGGACCCGATTGGCTGCAATGAGCCGCAGCGCTGTTCAAGCGATGCGGCTATTTGGAGATTCATAAGCGAATAAATGAAGAGAAAGTCCTGGTCTATATAGAAACATATGGTGCATAAGTCGTTATTTCCATTAATATCTTTATGATAGCATTTCATTAATATAGATAATGTAATATAATGAGTCACTCGACATCTTTTGTCAATAAATGATAAGGATTGTTCTTCAGCACGAGGAGAAGATGGGGTGAGAATTTGGAACTGCATGCCATTGAATATCATGTGCCGCTGGTTGTATTATCTGTGGTCGTATCCATCGTTATGGCCTATGTTTCGTTGGAGTTGGCAGGGCGGGCAAGCAGTTGGTCGATGACGGGCTATCATCATTTTTGGCTGTTCAGCAGTGCATCCTCAATGGGCATTGGAATATGGCTGATGCATTTTATCGGCATGTTGGCACAACATTATGGGCAACCCGTACATTATGATTTATTCAAGACTGTATCGTCCTTGTTCATTGCTGTTGGTGTATCGTTGATTACTTTCTGGCTGATGTGCAATGTAAACACCACGCGTTATTTGCTCTCAGGTTTGTTTATGGGGGCGGCGATCGCCTCGATGCATTATACAGGAATAGCGGCTATTGTGACCTCTTCACGTATTGTTTATCTTCCTGTTCCCTTCCTTTTATCCATTCTATTTGCTGTTGTTTTTTCCTATATGGCTTTATTTAAGTTCTATCAGGCTAAAAAACAAACCAGGCCGATTAATGTGCCATGGAAGCTTGTCAATGCGCTTTGCTTGGGGGCAGCGGTGTCCGGCATGCATTATGTGGGCAATTATGCAACTGTGTTCGTGCCTGGCAGCGAAACGGGCCACATGTCTTCAGCAGCATATACCATGAATCTAAGCTTTCTGGCCATAGCCGGGGGACTTTCCGGGGTCGTATTGGCAGCATTATTATTTCTGGGCGTATTTCTCGACAGGCGCATCACCATTGAGCGGTCCGTGATCTCTTCGCTTCGCTGGAATGCGCTGTTTGAACATCACCCGGACATGCTGTTTTCTCTTGATTTCAAAGGGAGAATTACAATGACCAATCCTGCAGTAACAAAATTAACCGGATACACCGTGGAAGAACTCCATGGAAGCGAGCTTCTGACCTTGCTTGTACCAGAGGACCGGGACCATTTCAAAATCTTCGAATCCCAAACGTACCGGGGAATTCCGCAAAATTATAACATCCGTGCTGTACATAAAGCAGGAGCGGTCATACATCTGAATATGACTGCGATTCCCGTTATTAATCAGGATAAAGTGATAGGCGTGCATCTAATCGGCAAGGATCTAACCGATCAGATGAAGAGTGAAGAGAAGCTTAAAAAAGCGGAAAAGCTGGCCGTGATCGGCAATTTGGCGGCGGGGATCGCACATGAAATACGCAATCCGCTGACAACCGTTAAAGGGCTCGTGCAATTTATGAGAACAAAACCGCAAAAGCCTCTGCATTATGAGACCATTCTGTCCGAGGTATCGCATATTGAATCGATTGTAACGGATTTTTTGATGCTGGCTGCATCTTCTCCTTCCCAATATGAATGGGTGGATTTGAAAGCGCTGATCCTGAAGGCCTTGGAGCGAACCGGAATCCCGGCTTCAAAGCTGCTCCAGGCAGATGAGCCGGGGTCCGGCCTTCCTTCATCGTCCGTTTTTTGCGATCCAATTAAACTTGGGCGGGTTTTTAACCGTTTATTTATGGAAGTATCGGACATGCACACGGATGAATCGCCTCCGATTATTTCTTTAAGCCGGACTGCAGGAGGCCAAGCGGAGCTGTCCATTTGGTTTCGCAGCTCCCCGGATGACTCAGGGAACTGGATGAGTCATGCAGCAGGCGAGCTGCATTATAATACGAAGGAACAAGGGACCGGGGTCGTGTTCATGGTTGCTTATCACACCTGTATTGAACATGGCGGGAATTTGGAGATGGCTGCAGAGGCCGGCGGTACGAGCATTCAGATCCGCCTTCCCGTTAATTGGCATGACATGAGTGCGGCTTTATAACGGATACAAGTTCGAAACATTTTGGACATCTTCGCGATATAGTTTTACTGTATGATGCGTACAACGGAAAACATGCGAACGCGGCGCGGATTCTGTGTTGGGATAAAAGCCGTTTACGCTTAAGGGGCAATACGTAATGGAGAAAAAAATTTTAGTCGTGGACGACGAGCAAAGCATTGCCGGGGCAATTGCTTATGCGTTTCGCCGTGAAGGATATAATGTAGAGATTGCTTATGACGGGGAAGAGGCGCTGGCCAAGGCAGCCGTTTTTAAACCCCAGGTCATTGTTCTGGATGTGATGATGCCGAAGCTGAACGGTTACGATGTATGCCGGAGGCTTGAAAATCGCAAGGGTGTAGGGATCATTCTATTAACCGTCAAAAATGATATCGTCGACAAAGTGCTCGGCCTTGAGCTTGGCGCCGATGATTATATGACCAAGCCATTTGATCTGAGAGAAGTGGTGGCAAGGGCCAAAGCGCTGTTTCGCCGTATGGAACGCTCGGCACAGGAGGAGCCGCCGCTATCGGTCAAAATCGGCGAGCTGCGCATCATGCTGCAGCAGCGTGCGGTTTATTTGAAGGAACAGCCCATTGAATTAACACCAAAGGAATTCGATCTGCTGGCGCTGCTTGCTGCACACCTGGAACGCGTCTATACGCGGGATGAGTTGCTTGAGCTCGTCTGGAGCATCGATTATGCAGGAGGTACCCGCACTGTGGATATCCATATCCAGCGCCTGCGCAAAAAGCTGGGCCAAACTTATCAGGAGCTGCTGCAAACCGTATATGGCGTGGGGTATAAGGCAATAGATCTGCAGCTATGAAGATAAGCATAAAGCTTAAGCTTAGTATCGTGCTGGCCGGATTGCTGATCGCTACCGTGGGCGTGTTAAGCCAATTGGTGCTGCAGGGGATTGAAAGGAACCAACGGCTTGCAGTGGAAAATGAACTGGCCAAGCACAGTGAGATTGCCAATCTGCGGGCCCGGCAAACTTATTTGATGTATGAGCGCGTAGAGGATCGAATCTTTTTGCAGCGCCGGGGCCAAGAGCTGGCGATGGATATAAGCCGGCTGTCCGGCTTGACGGTCATCATCTATAATGCGGAAGGCCGGGAAGTCGGCAACTCGCTGCAGCTCATCGAGATGCCAAGCGTAGAGGACACGCTATCCTATGCGCTGCAGGGCAAAACGGCCTATCAGATTTCAGGGGAATCCCTCGTATACATGGCTCCTTTATACGGTTCATCCGGGCAAATCGGAGTCGTTCAATTTCATTACTCGCTAAAAAGCAATCAAGCCTTCTACCAGGCGATTGAACGTTTGTTTCTGACCGCCGGGCTGGTCGTGCTGGTTGCCGGTTTTCTGCTCGGTTATGTTTATTTTCACCGGTTTGCTGCCGTCATCTATAAGCTTCGAAATGCGGCGGAATCGATACGCCAAGGCAGTTTCCTGAAGCAGCAGCCGATCAAGCGCGGAGACGAATTGGGCGAGCTCAGCCAAGGAATCTTCTATATGAGCAGAGAAATGGAGCACCATATCAAGGCGATGGAAGACGAGCAGCGCAAGCTGAAGCTGGCGATTGAGAAGCTGCAGGCCTTGGAGCAGCAGCAGAAGCAATTTATCGGAAATATCAGCCATGAGTTTAAGACACCGCTGACCTCGATTAAAGCGTATGTTGATCTGCTTGATATGTACCGTGATGATCCAAAGCTGATTGAGGAAGCCCATATGAATATCGGCAAAGAAACGGAGCGCCTGCACGAGATGGTGGAGAAAGTGCTGCAGCTGTCGGCGCTTGAGAAATACGATTTTGAAATGCAGCCGGAGCCTGTAGAAATTAAGGAGCTGCTGCTTGATATTTGCGGCAGAATGCGCGGCAAAGCCGCCAAATTCGGGCTCGGCCTTGAAATCTCGCTTGAGCCGGCTGTATTGTGGGCCGACAGGGAGAGCCTCATGCATATCTTCATTAATGTCATTGACAATGCGATCAAATATAATGTTCCGGATGGGCATATTAAGGTTCAAAGTGAGGTTGACAGCGGGCGGGTGCGCATTCAGGTGATCGATACGGGCATTGGCATTCCTGAGGAAGTAAGAGACAAAATATTCGAACCGTTCTTCACCGTCAATAAGGATCGTTCCCGCGGCTCCGGCGGAACAGGATTGGGGTTATCGCTTGTGAAGCGATTGGTTGAGAAGCAGCGGGGAGAACTGACTATACACAGTGGAGATCAGCAGGGCACGATATTTATGATTACCTTTCCAATTGATGCTGAAAAGTTTACAACTTCGAAACAAGCTGAGATGTAGACGAAATATTTGCCGGTTATGATGATGTCATAACAAACAGGAGGGTATGTAATATGACAGCATCTAACATGAAACGAATGGTATTGGCTTGTGCGGCAGCGTGCCTGATGGCCGCTGCGGCAGCCGGCTGCAGCCAGCCGCAGGCGGAAGAACGGCAGGTCATTGAAAAGCCGGGCAAGGAAATAACGGTAATCGATAACAAAGAACAGCAAAGGTCGGATGAGGTTGTCGTTGATCACATTAATGAGATCGAGGGCGTAAGCGGGATGGATTGGATCAGTGAAGAGGAGATCATTATTAGTAAAGATAATTTTGATATGGATCCGTTAAACGTAGAGGGCCAAGAGATGTATCCGAAAAACCTGTATGTCCATCATTTGGGTGGCGAAGGTGAATCGACCGGTCCGCTCCAGGCGGCACGCATCAATCAAGGCTTTGCCATGCTGTCTCCGGATAAAAAGTTTCTGTTCTATAAAGAATCGATCGAGGAAACAGCGTATGGCATGATCATGAATATGGCAACAAAGGAATCCGTCAAATTAAGTGATGATCCGATTCCTGTTTATGAAGGGGAATGGATGGACAGCGAGAATGTGATCTTCTCGACAGTGGACGGAAAGCTCTACACGGCCAATATTACCGGAGATACCGAGCTTGCAGCGGATACAGGCGATTATGCATTTGATGCCCAAAAGGTAGGAAACCGGATTTATTATATTGGATCGGGAAATGTCTTGTATATGATCGAAGGTCAATCTGAAGAGCCGCGCAAATTAATGGATGAAGTCGTATGGATTATCCCTTCCCCGGATAGCCAGCAGCTGGCGCTTGTTAAGCGTACCTCGGAAACGGAAATGACGCTGCTTATCACCGATTTGGATGGAAAAGAGAAGACAACGCTGACGATGAGCACCACGCAAATCTTTGGAACAAGCTGGTCGCCTGACGGCACTCGGCTGGTCTATAATGCAATATCCGAGACGGGAGGAGACAAAGGCGTATTCGTAGCGGATGCGGTAACAGGGAAGATCACGCAAATCGCCGTCGATATGGAGTATGCGGCCAATACGCTGCGCTGGAGTCCATCCGGCAAACAGATTATGACAACGAGCACGAAGATTGTGGATAATGCCTACCAATTTGTAACGCATATCATTACATTGAAGTAATAAAGGAGGAGTGCCTGCGATGGACAAAGCACAGCGGATCCAATGCCTGCGCGAGGCAGAAAATGACTGCTACCGAATCTGTTTCCATTTGCTGCAATCGGAGCATTGTGCTGCAGAAGCGGCTAAGGAAGCTCTGCTTCGTCTATACAGACAGGATCACTTCTTCACTTCTGCTTCCCATGAGCAGCGGCTAAAGCTTGTGAAGGCGGAGGCGGTCCGGTCGTCCATGGATCGATTGACAGAATCAGCGATGGCGGCAACGGTATCTTAAATACGTGTAAATAGAGGGCTGTTCCATGTAGTTTGTTTTATAACTACGAAGGGGCAGCTCTCTTTTCGTCGTTATCACAATGATGATGGTAAAGTCAGAAAGGTATACGAGATGAATATTGTTTTATCGGAATGAAAACCCTTTTATATCGCGCTGGCGTTAGTTGTTTTATAATAAAGTCGAAATCTTGAAAGGATGTGAAGTGTACCATGGCCAAAAAATTACGTTGGGGCATTTTAGGCTGTGCCAGCATTGCAATACGATCTGTAATTCCCGGTATCCAGGAATCTGAAACAGGCGAGGTCGCCGCTATTGCAAGCCGGGAGTTAAGCAAAGCACAAGAAACCGCGGCAAAGCTGGGAATTCCGAAGACTTATGGAAGCTATGAAGAGCTGCTTGCCGATGATTCAATTGATGCCGTTTACATTCCGCTGCCGAACCATCTGCATATGGAGTGGACCATTCGTGCGGCCGAAGCAGGCAAGCATGTGCTCTGTGAAAAGCCAATCGCGCTTAATGCAGCGGAAGCGCAGCGGATGGTGGAGGCTTGTGCAGCTGCAGGCGTTCATCTGGCTGAGGCGTTTATGTACCGTCATCATCCGCGTTATGACCGAATCAAAGAAATTATCCAATCAGGTGAAATCGGTGAAATACGCGGTATCCATGGCGCCTTCACTTTTAATAATGCAAGCAACAAAACAAATGTCCGTTACCGTAAGGATTGGGGGGGCGGTTCGATCTATGATGTTGGCTGTTACCCGATCAGTGCCGCTCGTATGCTGCTCGAAGCAGAGCCGGAAGCGGTCACCGTTCATGCGCTGTTGTCTCCGGAGCATGACAATGTCGATATGATGGCTTCCGGAATCGTCGAATTCCCGAATGCTGTCGGATTAACGTTTGATTGCGGCATGTGGGCTGCCTTCCGCAATACGCTTGAGGTGCTCGGGACAGATGGCATTATCGAGGTTCCGTCGGCTTATATTGGCAATCCGAATTTCTTTGTGACAACCAAGGATGGCCGCCGCGAAGAACAACAGCCGGAGCTGAACCAATACGCACTTCAAGCGGACGCTTTTACTTCGGTAGTGTGGGGCGATCAGGCGGCAAAATTCGCTTCTGCCGATGCGGTCGCGGGCATGAAGGTGATTGATGCTTGTTTGCAATCCGCGTATGAGCGCAAACGTATTACTCTATCCTAAAAGGAGCTGAATGCAAATGAAAACACTGCATATTGATGGATTGAATCAGGGTGTTTCCCGTTTGATCATGGGGTCGGACTATTTTGCACCGGAGGTTTATGACCTCGTAAGCACAAATCTGGACGCATTCGTCTCCATCGGCGGGAACACGATCGATACCGCGTTCGTATACTGCGGCGGAAAAAGCGAGCAGGCGATCGGCATGTGGGTGGAGGAGCGCAAAAACCGCAAAGAGATCAATCTTTGGACAAAGGGCGCTCATCCGAACAAAGACGGCAAGCGGGTGAATCCTGAAGCGATTCGGGAAGAATTGATGATCAGCCTGGACCGCCTGCGTACCGATTACGTTGATCTATATGCGCTGCACCGCGATGATACGGACATTCCGGTAGGTGTTATTCTGGAAGCGCTCAATGAACATGTCGAAGCCGGTCGGATCCTGGCGTTTGGTGCTTCGAATTGGTCGTGGCAGCGTCTTCAAGAGGCCAATGCCTATGCGGAGCAGCACGGCCTTCGCGGATTTAGCTTTAACAGTCCGAATCTCAGCTTAGCCAAAGCAAAAGAGCCCTACTGGCATGATTGCGTCAGCGTCGATCAAGAGATATTGGAGTGGCATGAATGCACCGGTATGCCGATCTTCTCCTGGTCTTCCCAGGCAAGGGGCTTCTTCACCGGCCGCTTTTCCCCGGACGATCATTCCGATGCCGATCTGGTACGCGTATTTTACAACGATGAGAACTGGGAACGCTACCGCCGGGCCGAGCAGCTCGGTAAAGAAAAAGGTGTGGCGACCATTCAAATTTCACTGGCCTATGTGCTGAATCAATCGTTTCCTACTGCGGCCATTATTGGCGCGCGCAATGAAGCAGAGATGGTATCCTGCCGCGATGCGGCTCTTATCGAGCTGACAAACGAGGAAATTCGATGGCTCGACCTGAGAGCGTAATGTTTGAATTATGGCCGGACGGGGCGCCGTTTGCTCAAGGAGCAGCGGATGAGGACCGTCCGGCTTTATTTCCTTATCTGCTGGAGGGCGATAACCACGCGGCCGTTATCGTATGCCCTGGAGGCGGATATGGAAGGCGTGCCGATCACGAAGGAGAGCCGATTGCACGCTGGTTGAATTCGCTTGGCATTTCCGCCTTTGTGCTTCGTTACCGTGTGGCGCCTTATAAGTATCCATGCGCGCTGCTAGATGCGCAGCGGGCGATCCGGTATGTTCGCCATCATGCGGCGGACTTAAAGATCGATGCACAGCGGATTGGGATTCTCGGTTTCTCTGCAGGCGGTCACTTGGTCTCTACGGCAGGCACCCGTTACGATCTGGGAAACAAGCAGGCGGATGATCCCATGGAGCGGTTATCATGCAGGCCGGATCTGCTCGTGTTATGTTATCCGGTCATTACGATGAAGGCACCGTATACCCATGAAGGGTCCAAGCAGAATTTGCTCGGCGAGGCACCTGAGGATGAGTACATCCAGCAATTAAGTAATGAATTGCACGTAACCGCAGACACGCCGCCCACTTTTCTGTGGCATACTTCAGAAGATCAGGCGGTACCCGTTGAGAACAGCCTGATGTTTGCTTCTGCGCTAAGCCGTGCCAAGGTACCGTTCGATCTTCATGTATATGATCACGGCGGGCATGGGCTCGGGATGGCCGAACATGACGAGCATATCGCGAATTGGACAGCCGTCTGCGGGAAATGGCTGAAAACGCAATTGTTTTGCTAATATTTTTCAAAAACAACAAAAAAAGCAATGAATTCAGCCGATTATGGTTGAATTCATTGCTTTTTTGTTTATTTTCTGAGCATGGCTCGCTTTTATAACATAGATCTATGCAGGGGGTAAACCGCCGTATCTATAAAGATATGGCAATATATTGGAGGAATAAGGAGTTTCAGCCAGTTAATCTCCTCACTTACCAAGTGAGGAGAAATTCTCCGGAAATATGGAAACTTGCTGGAAATGACTCGCCTGTTGATCCATGTTAGCATTATTAGTGCGAACCAAAAAATAGAGAAAGGTTGTGGGATTCAAGTGAGAAAGGGATTATGGATGGTGCTGTTGGTGTCGATGATCGCACTGATTGCAGCATGCGGAAATGGCAATGAGGGGACGTCTAATGGAATTGGTAACGGAAATGGAAACACAACGGGGTCTGGAGAAAATACAGGAGAGCAGGGGACCTTGGCAAAAGCAATTGAGCAGGGCTACATAACCGTAGGTTTTGCTAATGAAAATCCATATGCATACAAAGAAGCTGACGGCACGCTGACTGGCGAAGCAGTAGAAATCGCCCGCGTTATTCTTAACAATCTGGGTATTGAGGAGATGCGCGGAGAATTGACGGAATTCGGCGGTTTGATCAGCGGCCTGCAGGCCAACCGCTTCGACATGATTACAGCAGGGATGTTCATCAACCCTAACCGCTGCGCGCAGGTTGCGTTCGCCGATCCGGAATACAGCATCGGTGAAGCGATTGCAGTGAAAAAGGGCAATCCATTGGGACTGAACAGCTATGAAGATATCGCAAACAGCGAGGCGAAGGTTGCTGTTATGACCGGCGCGATTGAAATTGAATATCTCGAAAAATCGGGAATTCCGCAGGATCGTATGGTTATCGTTCCGGATCAGGATGCGGCAGTCAGCGCGCTTCAATCCGGCGCAGCAGACGTGATGACCATGACAGGCCCTGCACTGCAGTCCCGCTTGGACGCAGCACAGGATGATAACCTTGAGCGGGTAATGGATTTTGAGCAGCCCATTATTGACGGCGAGAGCGTTAGAGGTTACGGAGCATCCGCATTCCGTCCAGCGGATACCGAATTCCGCGATGCATTTAATGCGGAGCTGCAGAAGCTGAAGGATTCCGGCGAGCTGTTAACGATTCTCCAGCAGTTCGGATTTACCGAGGAAGAGCTGCCGGGCGACATGACCGCCGCGGAGCTGTGCGGATAACAAATGGGGTCTATCGGGGAATGGATTCCGCTATTGTGGGAGGGCACGGTCATCACTGCCCAGGTGACCCTCCTCTCCGCAATCGTGACCTTGCTGCTCGCTGCGGTGACAGGAATCATGCGGCTTTCCAAATTTAAAATTATTCGCGGGATATCGTATATTTACGTATTGATTTTCCGCGGAGTATCGCTGCTTGTCCTTCTGTTTTGGGTTTATTATGCGCTCCCTTTGATGGGCGTTGAGCTATCCAAGATGACCTCTGCGGTGCTTGCCATTGGCCTGAATTTCGGCGCATTCGGTGCAGAGATCGTGCGAAGCTCCATACTTGCAGTGCCGAAAGGACAATGGGAAGCGGCGCAAGCGCTTAATCTTACACCTACCCAAAGGATGTTCAGAGTCATCTTCCCGCAGGCTCTGGTGCGTATGCTGCCGCCGTTTAATAATTTGATGATTGAATTACTGAAAGCCACCTCACTCATTTATTTTATTACACTTACGGATTTAACGTATCAAGCGATGATTTTGCGCAGTCTCTATCTGCCGCAAACGGCGCAAATTTTCGGATTGCTGCTTCTGATTTATTTTATCATGGCTTCTATTATTTCAATGATCGCGCGAATGCTTGAGCGCAAACTGTCGGCGGGGAGGATGTGATCTGAATGTGGGATTGGGATTATGCCCTATCAATCCTTCCAAGGCTGCTAGGCGCATTAAAGGTTACTTTATACGCTACGTTTTGGGGATTTTTGCTCGCTAGTGTATTCGGACTGCTGCTGGCTGTGTTAGGCCGGTCGCGTGTAAAGGCCATACGTATGGCCGTATTCGGATTTGTGGAATTTATTCGCAGCACGCCTCTTCTGGTGCAGTTGTTCTTCTTGTTCTACAGTATTCCTCTCTTGTTCGGCTTTTCTATGACAGCGTTCATGACAGGCGTAATCGGACTGGGACTGCATTACAGTACGTACATGTCGGAAGTGTATCGTTCCGGTATAGACGGGGTGGAGAAGGGACAATGGGAAGCGGCGCGTGCGCTCAATTTTTCCAAAGCGCGTACGTGGACCTCGGTTGTTCTGCCGCAAGCGCTCCCTCCGATTCTGCCGATTATGGGCAATTATTTGATTGTCATGTTTAAAGAAACGCCGCTGCTGGCCGCGATAACGGTAGTGGAGCTGCTGACAACAGCAAAAAACATCAACTCGATGGATTGGAGGCCGTTTGAGCCATACACCATTATTGGTTTGCTGTTCTTGGTGATCAGCCTGCTGGTATCATTGCTTGTCGGCATAATGGAAAAACATCTGGGAAAAAGACATACCCGCTAAGCCGGAGTGCCAAATGAATGTTTGCATTCAAATTCTAAGTTTTCAAATTTGAATAATTGGGTATATGTATAGGCAAGGAAGGGGTGAGACTGATGAGCTTGACTATGGAAGAACAGGCGAAGCAGGTATCAGTTGGCTCCGTCAATAAAGTTCCGATGGTGAAATATACCAATGTCATGAAATCGTTCGGTGACCTTGAAGTGCTGCATGGTATCGATCTGGAGATGCAGGCTGGTGAGAAAATCGCTTTAATCGGACCGAGCGGATCAGGGAAAACGACGATTGGCCGAATGCTGATGACGCTTGAAGAACCGACATCCGGGACGATTGAGGTCGAGGGCGAGCATCTGTGGCATGTGGAGAAAAAAGGTCGTTTGGTTCGGGCGAGTGAAGCGCATTTACATCAGATGCGGACGAAGATCGGCATGGTATTTCAACATTTCAATCTTTTTCCGCATATGAAGGTACTGGGCAATGTAACGGAAGCGCCGCGTAAGGTGCTCGGTTTGTCCAAGGAAGAAGCAAATGATCGTGCCATCGAAATGCTGCGCAAGGTGGGACTCGCCGATAAGCTGGATGTCTATCCGGCCAAACTATCGGGTGGACAGAAGCAGCGTGTAGCGATTGCCAGAGCGCTCGTTATGCGTCCTAAGGTCATGGTGTTCGATGAGGTGACCTCGGCGCTTGATCCCGAGCTTGTGGGTGAAGTGCTCGCCGTCATTAAAGAGATCGCTGAGGAAGGCGAAATGGCGATGATGCTCATTACGCATGAAATGGATTTTGCCCGCGAGGTAGCCGACCGGGTCATCTTCGGCGCAGAAGGTCATATCGTGGAGCAGGGCCCGCCGGAGCAAATTTTCGAGAATCCGCAAAGCGAACGGCTGCAGTCGTTCTTAAAACGGATTCGCTAGGTAGTGAAAGGGGGTGCCGTATGCAACAGGAACAGACGATTACGCTGCGACCTCCGGATAAGAAGGATGGCGCCGCCGTGTGGGAGCTCATAAGCAGTGCAGGAACGCTTGATCTGAACTCCGCCTATTGTTACTTGATGTTCTGCAATCTCTTTCAGGACACTTGTGTCATTGCGGAAGAGAAGGGTCAAACCGTCGGCTTCGTCTCCGCTTTTTTCCCGCCGGATCGTGAAAACTCGCTATTCGTGTGGCAGGTTGCAGTCGATCCGGAGGTTCGGGGAAGAGGCTTGGGGAAAGCGATGTTAAATGAACTGCTGAGCCGTCACGGTGCACAGCGTATTGTATTTATGGAAGCAACGGTAAGTCCTTCGAATGAAGCTTCCAGGCGGCTGTTTCAATCGGTCGCAGCAGCACACAGCTGCCCATTGGAAGTTATACATGAAGAGGGCTATCCAGCCGGACTGTTTCCGTCAGGTCATACCCATGAAGATGAACCGCTGCTTCGCATCGGTCCATTTCATAAGAATAATACTTGAAAATAAAATTTTAACTAATTGGAGGGATTTGGTGAGCAACCAAAAGCAAGAACAACCGTCGATGCAGGTGTTTGAACAACTGGAATCCGAGGTGCGCAGTTACTGCCGCAGCTTCACAACCGTCTTTCATAAGGCGCAGAACGCCAGACTATGGGATACGAACGGCAAGGAGTATATTGATTTTTTTGCCGGTGCAGGCGCGTTGAACTATGGACATAACAATTCGGGAATCAAGCAAAAGCTGATCGATTATTTGCTGGAGGATGGCGTCACGCACAGTTTAGATATGGCAACTCAGGCAAAGGAAACCTTCCTGAGTCGTTTTCAAAACTTGATTCTGAAACCGCGGGGGTTGGATTATAAAATCATGTTCCCCGGCCCGACAGGCACGAATTCTGTGGAAAGCGCGATGAAAATCGCCCGCAAAGTAACAGGGCGGACGGAGATCATCAGCTTTACGAATGCCTTTCATGGCATGTCGCTCGGTTCTCTGTCGGCGACGGGCAACCAATTTAAACGCAAAGGGGCAGGCGTCTATTTGCCTTATGCAACCTTTATGCCGTATGACGGCTACTTCGGCCAGTCGGTGAATACGGCTGCTTATATGGAGAAGCTTCTGGACGATCCTGGTAGCGGCGTTGAAATTCCGGCGGCTGTCATACTCGAAACCGTTCAAGGTGAAGGCGGCTTGAATGCCGCAAGCGATGAATGGCTTCGTGAAATCGAACGGATTTGCCGCGAGCGCGACATTATGTTGATTGTGGACGATGTGCAGATGGGATGCGGCAGAACCGGCACGTTCTTCAGCTTTGAGGATGCAGGCATTAACCCGGATATCGTATGCTTATCCAAATCGATCGGCGGCTTTGGCTTGCCGATGGCGTTAACGCTGATCAAACCGGAGTACGATATTTGGAATCCGGGCGAGCATAACGGCACGTTCCGCGGAAATAATCTCGGATTTGTAGCGGCGTCGGAAGCGCTTGATTATTGGGTCGACAGTGATTTTGAACCGCAGATTGCCAGGAAAGCGAATATGATACGCAGATCGCTTGAGCAAATGCTGCTTGTGCATCCGGGTGTCGATGCTGAGATCAGAGGCAAAGGGCTTATTCAAGGGATCGCATTCGCTGAGCCTGAGCTCGCTTCCGAGCTGTGCACCGAAGCCTTCAAGCGCGGCATTATTATGGAAACTTCCGGACCGAGGGACGAGGTTGCCAAACTTATGCCGCCTCTGACGATTGAACAGGAATTGTTGGAGCGCGGCCTTCGGGTTGTGAGAGAAGCAATGAACGAGATGATGGAGCAAAAACAGAAGTCCGCACCGGAGCTACAGCTGCAAACCTAAATCGGAGGGAGACATTCTTTGCATGATTGTTAAACATTTGGAAGATATTATCAATACACAGGACGATATCGATACCGCTACATGGAACGCCCGGCGATTGTTGTTAAAGAAGGATCATATGGGATTCTCGATGCACGATACGATTATTAAAGAAGGCACAGAAACATGGATCTGGTACAAACACCATGTAGAAGCCGTCTATTGTATTGAAGGCGAAGGCGAGATTGAGCCAGAGGGCGGACCGGTTTATCCGATTCGTCCGGGCACGCTCTATGCGCTCGACGGCCATGAGAAGCATTGGCTTAGAGCGACAAAGCAGATGCGGATGATCTGCGTTTTTAATCCTCCGCTTACAGGGCGCGAGGTACATGATAAAGAAGGCATCTATCCGCTCCTTGACTAGAGGAGTGGTGCTGAACCATATAAATGTTCTGTCAAAACGTTTAATTAGTTGAAGGAAGAAAAAAGGAGGATGTTCAAAACATGCCTGTAAATACGGAAGTTAAAACTATAGTGGATAAGTATCCATCGAGAATTAGTGCCGAGCCGGAAATGATTGACCGCAAAGATCCGGTTGTCTATTCGGAGTGGACGGAGGACAGCTTGATCACGAAGGAACAGTCGGACTTTTATGAGCAGAACGGTTACCTGATGATCGAGAGCTTCTTCTCTGATGAAGAGATCGCCGAGTGGCGGGCGGAGCTCTCCCGCCTTCAGGAAGAATATCGCACGAAAGCTGCCGATGAAGTGATTCGGGAGCCGGGCGGCGATGAGGTGCGTTCGATCTTTGCCATTCACTATAGCAATGAAGTATTCAAGCGTGTGTCCGAGCATCCGCGATTAAAAAAGGTCATCGGGCATTTGCTCGGAGGCGAAACGTATATCCATCAATCCCGCATTAATTATAAGCCGGGCTTCACTGGAAAAGAATTTTACTGGCATTCCGATTTTGAAACGTGGCATGTTGAGGATGGGATGCCTTCGATGCGGGCGCTCAGCTGTTCCATCGCGCTCGAAGACAACCATCACTACAATGGACCGCTGCTTGTTGTTCCCGGTTCGCACAAAAAATTCATTACCTGTGTAGGCCAAACGCCTGAGGATCATTACAAAGAATCGCTTCGGCGTCAGGATTATGGTGTTCCGGATCCGGAGAGCTTAACGAAGATCGTTCAGGAAGGCGGAATTGATACCGCTGTCGGTAAAGCTGGTTCGATTGTATTGTTTGATTGCAATACGATGCATGGCTCCAACAGCAATATTACCCCGCTGCCCCGCAGTAACGTTTTTTTGGTCTATAATAGTGTGGAAAACCGCCTGGTAGAGCCTTTCTCCGGCCAGAAGCCACGCCCCGGGTTTATTGCAACCCGTGAACATCGATGATATCCTGGACACTTATTGCGACCATTGTCGCCATTAACGTTGTTTATGTTTCCATCTTTACGCTGCGCCTCATTCTGGTCATCAAAGGCCGGAAGGGCGCGGCTTCTTTATTAGCTATGGCCGAAGTGTTCATTTATTTGACCGGCTTGAATCTGGTGCTCAGCAATCTGGATAACCCGATTAATATGGCCGCTTACTGTATCGGTTTTGGACTAGGTGTATATCTTGGCAGTAAGATTGAAGAATATTTGGCGCTAGGTTACTTGGTGGTACAAGTGATTGTAGATTCATTGGCGACAGATCTGCCCAACAGGCTAAGAGACCTTGGCTACGGCGTCACGTCGTGGTTAGGTGACGGCAGAGACGGCAAGCGGCTTGTCATGCAGGTATTGGTAAAGCGCAGCAATGAACGAAGATTAATGGATACATTGAACCAGCTGGCACCGAAGGCCTTTGTCATTTCTCATGAACCGAAGCAATTTAAGGGCGGTTTTTGGGCCAAGCTCACCAATCGTTAATAGGAAGAAATACGGGCATCATCCTTATCCAAGGGGATGCCTTTTTCTTTTGTCTAAAAAATCATAATTGCGCAAAAATCAGCATACAAATCCGTATTCTAAAGCGGAAAATGATGATGTAAATATCAAGACCGTTTTATTATAATTGGAAGTTAAAGAGTGACGCAAAGCAGTGATTATATAAAAGGAGTGAATTTATTTTGGATACGATTGAATCCTTATCCGATCTGATTTCACAGCATAAGAGCGCCTCGTATGTGGAAGTGCCGGGGGCATTAGCGCGAACCTTCGGACAGACTACGTTGTCTACAACTTTACCGATGAGCAAGCTGTTTTCCATTTACGAAATTGATCTGGAAGTACAGCGCCAACTTATCCCTCAAAATTTATCCAAATTAATGGACTACATCCTGTTGTATCTTGAACACAGACAGACCGTTTACTTCCCGGGAATTATCTTGTCCGCCCGCGGGGCCGGCCAATATGACGCAGAGTCGAAGACATTGAATTTACAGCCGATGGAAAAATGTTATGTCGTTGACGGCCAGCATCGTTTGGCTGCATTCCGCAGATTAATGGAAACGCTTCAAAGCAATATGGCCAGAGCCAAAGACCGCAGGGAATATGAACGCATGGAAGAAGTTACGGAGAGGCTGCGCAAGCTGTATGACTTTCCGATGTCCGTCATGATATATTTGGACATCAACGCCAAGCAAGAGCGGCAATTGTTCTCCGACATTAATAAGCTGCCCCGAAAAATTGGCGGTAACCTTGCAGTTCTGCGTGATCAACGCCGTTATTATCATGTCATGGCGACACGCCTTGTGGAGGAATATCCGGTGATGCAGGAAATTCCGATCGATATGTACTCTGAGCGGGGGAAAGCGCCGTCCTATTTATTCAGTTACCATCTGGTCATCGAACTGGCCATTGCCCTGCAGGAAGGAAGATTGAAATCGGCGGCCCGGAATAACGGTTACCATTATACGGAGCATGAATTAAAAACAGGTATGGATCAAGCCGGCGAGTACTTTGGCATGCTGCTGCACTATTTGCCTAAGCCCGAAAAATCAGTCATATGCTGGTCCGAAAATATTCAAATTGCGCTCGCACTGTTCTTTCATGAGGAAGCCTATAAATCGCTGCAGTTTAATAAATACGCATTAGCCCATTCTATGAAAATTTTACCGCATATACCATGGCAGGAAATTTACAAGGATGACGAGAAGGACCGGCTGCCCCGCAGAAGCCGGATTATGAAAGCCTATCAGTTTATCCGCGGCTTTTATAATGATCAGCATATGTCTCTGATCACTGATAAGGAGGCGGCTGAATAATGGACGGATTACGATTGCAAATGGCGATACATCCATACTGCGATAAATATGGGGTAGCGACTGTCTCACTGCGTGTGCAGGATTTGTTGAACTACACTTCGGTTGACCCGATGGTCCAACGTAAGCTGAGTGCGATGCAGCTTAGAAAAATTGCCAACTATTTGCAGGAACGGGAGTTGGATCACGTTTTCTTCGGACCGGTAACTTTATCGCTGAGGGAAGTGAACAAGCTTGCGCGCGATGGTGAGCAAGTTATTCTGAGGCATGGCTCAAAGCTGAGCATACTCGATGGACAGCATCGTATTCTTGCGCTTGGTTATGTGAATGAACAATTATTGAAGGAAGTCCGCAAAGTAGAGCGCAAAGCTTCCCAATTAAAGATAAAATGCCGCAGGGCACCGAAGGACCTTGCGTTGGCGGAGGAGCTTGAGCAAACGGAGGGGCTGATCGCCGAGATTGAGGCAAGAAGGCTGGACTTAACCGAAAGCGAGCTGTCGGTTCAATTATTTATTGGCCTGAACGAGGAGGAAGAGAAGCAGCTGTTCGGCGATATTAACTCCAAGGTGCAGCTTGTGAGCAAGGAGCTTGGTCACTCCTTCGACTCTACCGATCCGCTGAATCTTGTCATGCAGCAGGTCGCCGATCATAACGAACTGCTCAAATCGGCGGGAATTGAACGCAGAAACAATCTGACTTCATTTAACAAAAATTATACGTGCTTCAGCTGGCTCTATTCTACGGCAACCTTACTGTTCACGGGAAAAATGCAGCCGTCTTATGAAATGGCGCGGCGGATTCGCTCCGATCTTGCATCGCATGTGGAGATGCTGCATCAATTTATAAATGGTGTGCTGCCCCATCTGCCTGAACAGCCCGGGTTGTCACAATATATTACATCTACACGGGTTGTGCAGGAAAGCATTGCATTATATGCTCATGATTTTCTGTATAAGGATGGCAAATACAATCCGGATTGGACGGCATGTTTGAATGTTATCGCCGATTTCGATTGGACGCATCAAAATGAAGAACTTGAACAGCGATTCGGCCGGATGGATAACGGAAAATTGAATTTGGTTCACGAAAAATCGATGCGTAAGCATAGCCGATTTGCCGAATTTTTGCATGAAAAAAATCTAGTTTCCCAGTAAATTTCCAATATTTACGGCATGAAACCTTCCGTCTGGCGTGTTAATATGAAGGACGTCGAGTTAGACAACCTACTACACAGAACACGAGGAGGAAGGTCTTCATGAAAAAACAACTTAATCGTGGAATCGCGGGTATGTTGGTCGCAGGGATGATCGTGGCCGGAGGGGGAGTGGCTGCAAAGCCTGTGGAAGCTGCAGCGGCAGTGAACGCTTATCCTTATACGTACACGATAACAAGCGGTGACTCGTTATACCAATTGGCAAACAAATACGGCGTTGATCTGGATAAGCTGATTGCGTCTTATCCGCTGCTTAACAATCCAAATTGGAAACCCGTCACACAAAAACCGGTAACTCAAAAACCAGTAACTCAAAAACCAGTAACTCAAAAACCAGTAACTCAAAAACCGGTGAATACGCCTCCTGCTGGCAACGCGGGAAGCGGGAGCGTTGTGAATCAAGATGCATTTGCCGCGCAAGTCGTAAAATTAGTGAATCAGGAGCGCGCCAAAGCAGGCCTGCCTGCGCTTGTCTCTGATCCGGCTTTGACCCGAGTTGCGATGGATAAGGCGAAGGACATGTATAATAATAACTATTTCAGCCATACTTCTCCGACCTACGGTTCGCCTTTTGATATGATGCGCTCCTATGGGATCCAATATTCGTATGCGGGCGAGAATATCGCGAGTGGACAACAATCGCCACAGCAGGTCATGAATTCATGGATGAACAGTTCCGGACACCGTGCAAACATTATGAGCAAAAACTTCAAGAAAATCGGAGTCGCCTATTACAAAGGTGAATGGGTACAGATGTTCATTGCTTAATTTACAGATTATAAACATTGTGCAAAAAGACTTGACCGGCTTCGGCCGGTTAAGTCTTTTTTTACACTTTACAACCCAATAGCAGAGGATTACCATTAGGGAAGTGCCAGATTTTATCAATGAAAAGGAGAAGCTGCCATGCCGCAAATCGATATGCCGCTCCAGCAGTTGTACGAATACGCTGGAGTAAATCCAAAACCGGATGATGTAGACGCTTACTGGGATCGGGCTCTTGAGGAAATGAGATCAGTTACCCCTAACGTCGAGCTTGTGCCAA
This sequence comes from Paenibacillus abyssi, assembly GCF_014640295.1. Lineage (GTDB taxonomy): Bacteria > Bacillota > Bacilli > Paenibacillales > Paenibacillaceae > Paenibacillus_D > Paenibacillus_D abyssi. The sequence continues at coordinate 318,857 of NZ_BMGR01000003.1, forward strand.
GTTCATTTCAAACACCGAATGCAGAATGTTTTGATTTGTATTTCACTGGAGTGAGAGATGCCCGCATTCATGCCAAATACGTGCGTCCTAAAGGGAGCTCAGGGCCTCACCCGGCAGTACTGCAATTTCATGGTTATACAGGCGGCTCTGGAGACTGGCACGATAAGTTAAACTTTGCTTCATTGGGTTTCTCTGTATTGTCTCTGGATTGCAGAGGGCAAGGAGGCTACTCGGAGGATACAGGAGGGGTTAAAGGCACCACGCATCACGGCCACATCATTCGTGGTTTAAATGATCATCCTGATAACTTATTGTTCCGGCATATTTTTCTGGACACAGCCCAGCTAGCGGGAATTGCGATGGAACTGCCTGAGGTTGATCCAGAGCGTGTGTATGCAATGGGAGGGTCGCAAGGCGGCGCGCTGACGATTGCATGCGCTGCTTTGGAACCCCGCATCAAGAAGCTGGCGCCGGTTTTTCCATTCCTTTCTGATTATAAGCGAGTCTGGCAGATGGACTTGGCCAAGGATGCATACCAAGAGCTGCGCACCTTCTTCAGACACTTTGATCCACAGCATGTGCGTGAGGACGAGATTTTTACCAAGCTTGGCTATATCGATATTCAATACATAGCACATCGGGTAAAAGGCGATGTCATGATGGGGGTCGGTCTGATGGATACGATCTGTCCGCCTTCAACACAATTTGCGGCTTACAACAAGATTACTTCTTCTAAAAGACTTGAGATCTACCCCGATTTCGGCCATGAGAATTTGCCGGGATTTTTGGATAAAACGATTCAAATGTTCTTGGAAGAGTAGGGGGAAATCGTATGAAGCTTAACTACCAGGACAAACTTGTGATGATTGGCGATTCCATTACGGATTGCGGCCGTAAGCAGCCGGTAGGGGAAGGGCTGTTCGAGGCGGTAGGCAAAGGTTATGTGGCATTAGTGGATGCGCTGTTAACATCGACATACCCCGAGCTTGCTATTCGGGTGGTTAATATGGGTACCAGCGGAAACACCGTGAGGGATTTGAAAGCACGCTGGGATAGCGATGTGTCGGAATTGAATCCGAATTGGCTGTCGATTATGATCGGGATTAATGACGTATGGCGCCAATTCGATCAACCGAATATGACAGAGTCGCATGTGTATCTGGTTGAATATGAGCAGACGCTGGAGGAGCTTATCCTACGCACGAAGCCGCAGGTTCAAGGTCTGATCTTAATGACGCCTTTCTATATTGAACCAAACCGCGAAGACCTCATGCGCGCAACTATGGATGAGTATGGTGCTGTCGTTCGCCGCCTTGCTGTCAAACATGAGGTGTTGTTTGTTGATACACAGGCGGCATTCGACCGTGTCATGACTTCTATTTATCCGGCGACATTAGCCTGGGATCGTGTTCACCCGAACATGACCGGCCATGCTGTGCTCGCCCGCGCATTCCTGAAAGCGATCGGCTACCAATACGAAACAAAATAATGACAATGAGGACGATGTCCTACATTTTTCTACACGCTTTGCATTGTAAGTCGAAAAAGGCCCGCAGCTGTCTAATCATTAATACCAAGCAGGTCGGAATAAGGGTCTTTGGGACTATTATTCATGAAAATAATGGTTGATAAAAATGAAAGTCCCATTTATAATGAGTCTCGTGAACTACTTGTAAATAAAATGAAAAAAAGGGTTGAGGGAGGTGAATAATGATGAATTTGGAGGAAATGCCATTAGCGCGACAAGTCGATTTTGTTTTTCGCCAGTTAGAGGATGAGTTGACCGACGCTATAGCTGGAACGGTTACGATTCAGATTCGGAACAACACAATTGGCAAATTTGGAGTTCGCCATAACCCAATTGAGAGTCGGGATGGACAGTTGGAAGAAGGTGAGAAAGGAATGACGGCCGTACAGGTGAAGGCTTTCCGCCAAATGGCTGTTGACGCGCTCAAGCTTAAAAGGAACTGGACGCACGGCGAGATCATGTATGATTTCTCCGTTCGCAAGGGCGCTAACACGTGGTCTGCAAGCATTCAATATGAGTCTAATTATAATTCAGCAAATTGGCTGTTTCGCTATCAGCCGAAGAACAAGCCGTATCGTGAAACCAATTAAAGCGTAAGCAAAAATGCTGTCCATCCACCGGGCAGCATTTTTGGGTTTCGTTATGTTCATGGAAGGCCGTTACATATGCATTTTTTCTAGTATCTGCCTGCAAGCTGTTGCTCAGCCATTTGCACTAAACGGCGAGTAATGTATCCACCAATCGCGCCCGTATCACGTGTAGCCATATAACCGTAATATCCGTCTTGCGGAAGTTGGATACCGAGCTCTTGCGCGATTTCAAATTTCATCTGGTCCAAGGCTGCACTAGCTTGAGGGACCACCAAGGTGTTGCTGCTGCGGGATTGATTAGCCATCGTGTCACCTCCTTTTTGTACCCTTAGTATGGTTGGAGTGACACAATTTATACAAAAGAAAGAAAGTAAATTTTTTCCATCCACGATAGCTTGCCATTGGATCGCATTACAATCCGAAGTCATAATCGGGATAGACATAAGGTGAGTCCGGCGCTGCAATCTGCTCCAGCTTTTGCGCTTTGACGATAATAATCTCATTTCCGTTATAAGTGCCGATCATGATGGTTCCTCTAACCTGAAGCCAAGTATCATTATCGAAATGGATGGCTTCGGGAGATGAAATCATTAATCCGTAAGGAAGTGAATCCGCGGAGCAGCAGTTCATCGCAAACCTGCTGACCACGAATTGTTGCTCGGACATCTTTTCTTCCCGATAAACAAATCCGCTGAGTTCAATTGTTTTGCCGATATACTGCTCACGATACAGATCGATTGTTGTGAGGGTCTCTATAAACTGCTTTTCCTCCACCTTGATCACATCCTGCAGGTACAGCTTCTTACCGTTTTTCGCATACGACTCGGTGTAAATATCAGAAGGAAACAGCCGGTCCAATTCGTCGATTGGGCCTTCTTGACTGCTTGCCGAGGCCGTCTCGTCAGGCCGGTTGATGCTTTGCGACCCGCTTAGGCTAATGCCCTTCTTGGCTGCAAGCGAGCTTCCCATCATCGTGTCCGGAAGCAGAAAGCCGAGGGCAAGCGGAAACACGAATAATCCATAGATTAGCGTGTTCTTCAGAAGCGAATGGGACGGGGTATGATCGCAACCGCAGTCTACCGCTGCCGTCCGTCCCATCCACGTCTGGAATGCCGCATAAAATTGATAAATGGCTGCAGCGTACAATACCAGAGCGGACACCTTAACATAACCTGCCATACGAGGGGCGATGTAGAGGGTAAGATTGTCGCTGCGGACAAGATAGACGATTAGGAAAGCGAAACCTGTCAAGATGATACCGCGAATCAGATGATGGATCATCTTTTGGCGCTCCTCCGCTGACATTGTCATCAATAATTCTCCCTTCAATTTATAGTCACGTATCAGTTCAGGTAAAAATATTCAATGAGATAGGATCCGATCAGAACAAACACGCCGCACATCAGAATAAGCCACAGCACCACTTTTGTTTTAAAGGTGGACAGAAGCATTAATGTATTTTTCAGATCGATCATCGGTCCGAACACAAGAAACGCGAGCAGCGAGCCGGAGCTGAATGTTCCGCCGAATGAAGCGGCCACGAAAGCGTCCGAGGTGGAGCAGATCGATAAAATAAACGCAAAGCCCATCATAAACAAATGGGAGAACCAAGGATGGTCGCCAATACCGGTCAAAGTCGAACGGCTGATCGAGGTTTGGATCCATGCGGTTAGCAGCGCGCCGAATATCAAGTATTTTCCCATCTCGAAAAATTCATCCGAGGCGTGCGATAATACGGATGTAAAACGGCCACGGAAGCCGGTGCCGGAAATTTCATGGGAATGATCGTGCTCATGGGAATGTGTATGTACGTGTGAATGGTTATGGCTGTGTGAGTGGCCGGCGTTCTGGATGCCGAGTGTTGGCTTATCGTGCCTCAAGGGGTTAAAACGCATAAACCGATAGAGCAGCAGGCCGATCATTACGGTTACGGCAAAGGCCAGTGCCATACGTGAATAAGCTATTTCCGGCTGTGACCGGAAGGCAGTGTACGTTGACGTATATACAATCGGATTAAGGATCGGCCCGGCCAATATAAACACAAGGCCGATATAGGCGGGCATCCCTTTTCGGATTAAACGCCTGACAACAGGGATCATGCCGCACTCGCACAGCGGGAAGAGCAGACCCAGCAAACTGCCGAACAGTACGCCGCCAATCGGATTTTTGGGCGTTAACCGCTGGATAAGCCGATCCGAGACAAAGACTTGCAGCAGCGAGGATACGATTACGCCGAGCAGGATGAACGGAAAGGCCTCGAGAATCAAGCTGATAAATAAAATTTTAAAGGACTGCAAAGCTGAGACGTTTAACGTGAGGCCGGCCAATTGGCGTTCAAATAAAATAAGGCCAATCATGAACAGACATAATAAGGTAAGGATAGGAGGAACAAATCGCAGGACGAATCTCACTACTCTCACAACCTCTTCTCAGTAAAGATTACGATCATTATAGTGTATGCTGGGAAGAGCGTCCATAGGACAACTGTAGGAGTATTTTCTGCGTTTTTGCTTGACAATTTATTTGTGCTGAGTATAATCGTTGTAAATAGCGATGACAGGAACAAGTAAGCGCGGTCTGCTGCAAGCAGAGAGCCGGTGGAAGCTGCGAACCGGTGCATGCTGCCGCTGCTGAATGGAGTCTGGAGCTGGGGTTGGAAAGTGGCGTTTTGCCGTCATCATACTACTCCCGGGCTGTCCCACGTTAAGGGATCTGAAGGTTTGGTCGGTGCTGTATTTCGCTGCCGATTGAACGAATAAGGGTGGCACCACGAGCTCTCGTCCCTTGCGGCGAGGGTTTTTTTGCGTTTAAAAACGGGAAATCCAGAAGGAGGTCGTTTCATATGAAACGTGTATTGTCCGGCATTCAACCAAGCGGCCAGTTAACACTCGGAAACTACATTGGTGCAATGCAAAATTTTGTAAAGCTGCAGCAAACGCATGAATGCTTCTTTATGGTCGTTGATCTGCATGCGATTACCGTGCCGCAGGAGCCGGCAGCGCTGCGGGAGCAGTCGGAGGCTGTTGCCGCATTATTTGTCGCTGCGGGTATCGATCCTGCCAAAGCAAGTGTATTCATGCAATCCCATGTACGGGCGCATGCCGAGCTGGGATGGTTGTTTACGACGTTGGCTTATATGGGCGAGCTGGAGCGGATGACGCAGTACAAGGATAAATCGGCCGGGAAAGATTCCGTCGGTGCCGGATTATTTGTCTATCCTACCTTAATGGCTGCAGATATTATGATCTATAATGCGGATTTGGTGCCGGTAGGCGACGATCAGAAACAGCATTTGGAGCTGACGCGTGATCTTGCGCAGCGCTTCAACAGCCGATTCGGCGACTATTTTACCGTACCGGAGCCGTATATTCCAAAGGTTGGCGCAAGGATCATGTCATTAGACGATGCAAGCAAAAAAATGAGCAAGAGCAATCCGAATCCGGGAAGTTATATCGCGCTGCTTGATCCTCCGGATGTCATCCGCAAAAAAATCAGCCGTTCAACGACGGATTCAGGTAAAGAAGTGAAGTACGATCCGATCAACAAGCCGGAAATCAGCAATTTGATGAGTATCTACTCCCACTGCGCGGAGCTCACGCTGGAAGAGATTGAAGCGAGATACGAAGGGCAGGGCTACGGAGCGTTTAAGAAGGATTTAGCAGAGCATGTCGTTTCAGTGATTGAACCATTGCAGGCAAAATACAATGACATTCGCAGCTCCGGACAAATTCATGACATTCTTAAGAGCGGCGCCGAACAGGCAGCGGTAATTGCCGATAAAACGCTGCTCGAGGTGAAGGAAAGAATGGGATTTCTCCTGCCACGGTAATGGACAGGAGGAAGCGTTTCAGTTAAGTTATGTATTGTTTTTACGCCGCATTCTGGCGCGCACGATAAAACCGGCGCCAATATTGCAGATTGTAAGCGCGAAAAACAGCAGGGCGAACCAACCGTTATAGCTGATGGCAATAGCCGTTGCGCTCATCAATAACACTGAAGTAACAGCGAATAACAACGATAAAGGTTTGGACATTTCAAATCTCTCCTTATTGATTTTAAGATTGTTTTATTTTTCAGCATATTCTCTACGATCCTGTCGCATAATAAGTTTGCAAGCTTGAATTACACTAAACGTGCAGAGGACGAAAGGAGAATTCATATGGCAGGCTCAGGCTCATCCCGTAACAGCAACACATTGGTGGTACCTCAAGCAACCCAAGCGCTTAACCAGATGAAAATGGAAGCGGCGCAAGAGTTAGGTATCCAGCTTCCTGCAGACGGATACTACGGCAACATTGCAACACGCGATGCAGGCTCTCTGGGGGGATACATCACTAGAAAGCTTGTCCAAATTGCGGAACAACAACTTGCGGGTCAATCCCGTTAATAAATTTTCATACAAAAGCCCCTTCTATTGTGCAGGAAGGGGCTTTTGCCGTCAATAGGCCCGGAATTATTATATGAAGGAATGGAACTGCGAACGATTAGCGAGATGGTTTGAGCGATCTTGCAGATGTTGTCCCGATGGGGCTTGTATCCGTTACTATGCCGCCGTGGAACGGATATTCGTATTTTATCGGTTCATCAAACGTGATGTAGTCGAGATTCAAGGTTAACAGTAAATACCGCATTCCTGTAACCGGATCACTGAGAATGAGATGATCCCTGCCTGCAGCTTCAATAACGCCTTTAAAAATCTTGGCATTCCATTCCCGGTTGTTTTCGTAGGTCATATATACGGTCGCCATTTTCCCGCGGTTTAATCGCAGAATATTCTCGACGTAGGATTCCTCAACAGCAGGGGCGGTTACAATCGTAGTGCCGCTCGGCGTTACGGTGGCGCCGCTTGGGACAGGCGGCGGTATCATCTGTGCTTGCTGCATCATTTTTCCCTGCGCCATATAAGGTGTCGGTACCGGTTGTGCAGCAGGGGGAGCGGAAGGCAGGTTAGCGTTTCCTTGCGCATAGGCGGTGTATGGCGCGTTATAGCTCCCTTGCACATTTCTGTAATTGTAAGGACTGTACATCACAAAAATTCCTCGCTTTCATTTGGGGGAAATAATGGACAACAACCAGTTAATAAACATTCGGACAATCCTCCGGCCGTGGGGCGAAAAAGCAGTGCGCTTTAAATCGACCAGTGTGGGGCTGGTTATACCACTGGGGAGGGCAATCTCCCGCCGGTCTGAAGAACCACAACGCATTGGAAGCAGGATGCTGCCTTTCGCCATTAATGACCCGTTTGGCTAGCCGGATTTCTTTATCCCGAGCTCCCTGATAGAAATAACCTTTTTGTGTCGCTTCAAACCCTCCGGGGCTTTGAAACACCATTTGCGGAATGGAACGGATATTGCGGAAATCAATACAGTTTCCCCGAACGCGATTGACCCCGACGTTGCCAACCATCAGCATGCCAAGCTCGCCTTCGCCCTCGGCTTCGGCCCGCATCAAACGGGCAAGCATTTTGGTATCTTCCGTGTTTGTTTTGATGACTGCCATATTTCTTTTATTCACTTCCCTCCACTTGCCTGAGATCCGTAGGCGTTAGTTGATAGGCTGAAATCTACATAGTCATTGTATTGACCTCCTGTTCATTTGGTTCCAGTTCAATTGTAAGTTCCTCCGATTATGGCGAAGGATTGAATGTCGATACGTGGCAAAATGATGAACACCTGGAGCGAACATTGTCAAAGGGTTGTTTTTTCGGTATGATTAAGTACGATTCAAGACCAAATAACGCGAGTGAATTGCGCTTTTATGCATTAGAATTGGGAGGCTTGCCGTGCTTAAGGATTTTATAGCGCTAACGAAACCGCGCATCATACGTTTAAACCTGATTGCCGGCTTCGGTGGCTTCTGGGTGGCATCCAAATGGAATATTGATTGGTTGTTGCTTATTTACATGTTGATCGGATCGGCTCTGACAATGGCATCCGCATGCGTCATCAATAATTATTGGGACCGCGAGCTGGATCAGAAGATGGACCGCACGAAGGATCGCGCCACGGCAACGGGCAGAATCAGCCCGGGAGTTGTGCTGGCCTATGGCATCATTTTGGGGGTGCTGGGTTTAATTGTCCTGTTCGTCCTGGTCAATCCGTTGACAGGCTGGCTCGGTTTGCTCGGGATGTTTGTTTATGTTGTCATCTATACGATGTGGCTGAAACGAACATCGACTTGGAGCACTTCGGTAGGCGGCATTTCCGGCGCTATGCCGCCGGTTATCGGTTATTGTGCTGTAACTGAAGCGGTGGACCCAGGCGCATGGTTATTATTCGCCCTGTTATTTTTATGGCAGCCGGCGCATTTTTGGTCCCTTGCCATTAGACGTGTGGAAGAATACCGCGCTGCAGGATTTCCGTTGCTGCCGGTTGTAAAGGGGATTCGCCGTACAAAGCTCCAGATGGTGCCTTATGTACTGCTTCTCATACCGACGGGCATCGCGATGTTCTATTATGACTATGTCGGCTATGTGTTTTTAGTGGTAAGCGTACTGGGCGGACTTGTGTGGCTATGGCATACCTTGATCGGGCTGCAGGCTAAAGATGATGAGAAATGGGCAAAGGCCAATTTCATGATATCAGTCAACTATTTGATGCTTGCCTTCCTTGTCATGATTCTTAATACAACGGGTACTGCCTAAAAACTGAAGTAAGGAGAGAGCGGAGTATATGGCTTTTATACGAAAACATTCCTTTAAAATCGCTGTGCTTGCATTATGCGCTGCGATGGCGGTCTATTTGCTGCTGTCCATGAAGAGCGATGTCGAACCGTTGAAAGACTTTGGTCCTGCCCCTTCGTTTGAATTAAGCGATCTCGAAGGCAACAAGGTGACACTTGAGGATACGAATGGGAAAGTACGGCTTTATTATTTTTATTTCTCTTATTGTCCGGATGTCTGTCCGCCTACGACTGCCCAGTTAGCACAGGTTCAGGACGAAATGATACGCCAGGGCCGGTTTGGCAAGGATGTCATGATCACCTCGATCACGATTGATCCTGAGCGCGACACGCCTGAGCGGATTAAGGAATTCGCCGATCAATTCGGTGTGGATTATGCCGGTTGGAATTGGCTGCGCGGAGATGAGCAGTATACCCATGAAGTTGCTCAGAAATTCGGACTTAGCGTCATTAAGGCGGATGGCAACTACTCCCACACAAACATTATTTTTCTGGTGGATCAAGAGGGGAAAATCAGGAAGTATTTAATGGCTAATGAAGACTTGACAACGGAACAGATTATTCAAGATGTCGAATCTTTATTATAGGAATTGCGGGGCAGCTTCAAAAGAATAACAGAAAAGGGACAGAAATATGACGATATTTTGGCATATTTTATGGAACAATGTACTCCCGCTGTCGGTCATGATTGCTATTGGCATCATTCTGCAGCGGGCTTTTTCTTTGGATATCAAAACATTATCCAAGCTGAACTTTTATCTATTTTCTCCGGCGATCATCTTTGATTTACTATACAAAACCGATATCTCACTGCAAGTCATCGGCCAAGTGCTGTTGTTTTTTATGCTGTTCATGCTGCTGCAGTACGTAGTGCTGGAGATTGTGGTACGGTTACGCGGTTATCAAGGCGGCATGCGCGCTGCGATGCGCAACAGCGTATTGTTTTATAACAGCGCGAATTACGGGATTCCGCTCAATCAATTGGCTTTTGCCGGCAATCCGTATACGTTGTCGATACAGGTATTGATCATGATGATGCAATCGCTCATCCCTAATACATATGGCATCTATAGCGTGAATGCTCATCGCAGCGATCTGCGTGCGATATGGCGGACGATTGCGTCGATGCCGGTAATCTATGTCATACCGCTCGCATTCGCGCTGCGGGGCATGCAGGTGCCGATTCCAAGTTTTATCGATACGCCGATCACTTATTTGGCAGGCGCGTTCATCGGCACGGCGCTCATTACGCTGGGCGTGCAGCTGGGCAGCATGAAATGGCAGTTGCGCGGCTCCATGTTGGCTGATGTGGGCTTGTCCTGCTTTCTCAGGCTGCTCGCCGGTCCGGCATTGGCGTGGATCGTTGTGTGGTGCTTGGACGCATGGGTCATGGAGATATCTCCGCTCATGGCAGCGGCATTGATCGTATCGTCCGCGGTGCCGACCTCGCTCAGCAGCGTTCTGCTTGCCGTGGAGTTTGATAATGAGCCGGAGTTCGCATCCCAGTCCGTATTTGTATCCACCTTACTGAGTATTGTCACGGTTACGGTCGTCATTTATATGCTTCAAATTTGATCGTCCTTGCTCCAGCGGGAGGCAGGGTCTGGTTCAGGGTACAGGATGTACGCTTCCAGCCCTGCCTTTTCCAACTGCTCAATCAAATAATCTTCAGGCGTTCCTTCTACGCCGGGGTAGCCTCTGCGGGTATAGATGTGATCGGCATCGGGGAATGCGTCTTTCAGCATGCCGCGAATCCGTTTGCCTGAAGCGTCGTTATCCATAAACAAAAATACATCGCTGTCGCCTGCCTGCTTTTTCAATTTCTCAATTTGCTGCGTTCCGGGAGTGCCAAAGGTGCAGTAGATCGGCACCTCGTCGGATAGTACTCTTCTTAAGCGGCTGCGGTCGTTTTTCCCTTCTACGATGATCGCAATGTCCATCGATTCTTCACCTCCCCCTTATTGTAACGAAATCCTGGGAAATGTCGAATTAGCGGGTTAGCGAACAGACCGCGTTGATTATGCATATGCGCGGTTCATGTGAAATCATGTGAAATGGGTATTTGCCGATGGTTGGCGTGTCGAATGAAAAGGTAAAATCAAAGCTGCAATCATCAACACAAGAAAAGCGATAAAATAAGGCGATATGTAGTCTCTCAGCTGACCGGCGAGCATCGGCCCTAGAAAAGCGCCGATGGAAAAGGCAATTGACAGGATCGAGAACGTGCGGCCGTATCGTTTACCTCCGCTTGATTGGATGAGCAGTGTAGTCAAAGCAGGGAAGATGATTCCTTTGGCCATACCTAAGAACAGCAATAACACCGCAAGCGGAAGCGGAGCTTGTGCGGCAACAAAGAAATAGGTGATCGCGAGCAGCACAGCACCCCACAGCGATCTATAAAAAGCGGAATACCGGTTAAGGAAGAGCATGCTTAACGTGATGAGCGCACCGAGGCTGACAACGGAAAACAGAAGCCCCGTCGTCATCATCGCATTGGCAGTTACGGCCATGAACGGCAGCTCGAACGAAAGAATGCCCTGGGCACATGCCATTGCGATGGGCAGCGAATAAATGAGCCATGGCGTGGCTTGCTCAGACTGCTCATCCTTGGAAGCAGCAGATGATGGTATTTTAAGGCTTGAAGCTGCAGATGATGGTTTTTCAAGGCTTGAAGCAGCAGATGATGGCATTTCTTGGTTTGAAGTAACGGCTTCGGGTTTTGCGGCACTCGATTTTAAGCTTGCCGAACTGTTATGAACATTGTCGCGAATGAATAACAGTGCGAATAATGCGGTTACGATGAGAATCCAGCCCAGCACATAGAATGCCATTGTGAATCCGATTTGAGCAACCAGGAAAGCGCCCGCGGCTGGGGACACCACGGATGCAAGCGTATGAACAAGTCCGTTGCCGGCCATCAGCTTGCCTTGCTCAAGTTGGTTCCTGCCGATTTTTGCGAGCAGTGCCATACAGGCAGGTGATAAAAACGCGAGCACAAATCCACTGATTGAACGAAGTACCAAGAGCTGCCATGGGTCGGTAACCTGTGATTGAAGCAGCAGTATAATGCCGGCAAGCAGCAAGCTGAAGACGATAAAGAGCCGGCTGCCGAAGCGGTCTACGCTGAAGCCTGCGATCAAATTTCCCGGCAGGTGAGTAATGGAGTATAACCCCATCATCAATCCGATAAAGGATGGAGCGGCACCAAGCGATAACGCGAACGGTGTTAGAATCGGATACTGCGCATGCAAATCAAAAAAAGCCACAAACAAGAACAAGTAAAGCCATATGGCTGTCCTCACGTTTCTTACCTCCTGTCGGTCATCATTCCCTATAGCTAACTTGTACGTCAGAATCGGACGGGTTATGCCTTGGAAGATACATAACTTTCCTGTTCGTTTACGGTCCATGCTGTGTAGGGTATAATGATGATAGAATCATAGAGAAAATGGGGGAGCAGAGATGGACTATAACTGGGAAATGTGGTCGCAGTTTTTTCAAGAAAATTGGTTGGTGCTGCTTGTCGCGCTCATCGTGCTTTTCATTGTGGTGCGCGTAGTCAAGACGGTTATTAAATGGGCAATTGTTGCCGTCATTATTATTGCTATCGTTGTATATAGTGGATACAACCTGGAAGATTTGGAGAATAATTTTGATGAAATCAAAACAATGGGCTCTCAGGTAGCGGATACGGTGAAGCAGGAAGCGATTCAGGCGATGGTCGGTGAAGCGGAGGATGCTGCTTACATCCAGAATGATGACGGAACGTTTACGATTACGACTAATAATTTGGAATTGAACGGCAAGTTGGGAGACAACGAGGTAGCCGTCTCTTACCGCGGCGCACCGCTTGGCAAATGGAAGATTGATGAAACCATTCAAGCATTGATTGATCAATCCAAGGCAAACGGATAAACCTGCTGCAGCGTTACATTTTGATTTTTTTACTGGTTAACAAGGATTACTAAGACTAAGGGGCAAACAAGAGTTCATTATTAGCCGAGGAGGGAACGGGATGACGGACTGGATAAAGGCGTTTACGGTTGTAGAACCGGTTTCCGTTCTGATCCTGCTGCTGCTTATCGGATCTTTGATCCAAGGCATGATGAGGGGCGCATCGGGATCGGCGAGGCGCCTCTTTTATTTTATTTGGGACGGTTTATTAATCATTGTCTCGTTAGTGCTTGCCGGCCGTATGGCATCCGTGCTATCTCCTCTACTTCAGTCGTGGTTGATTGAACGGAATGTCACGGTTCCGCAGGAGCAGTTGAACACATTCTCTCAGCTATGGTATACATTTGTGACAGGCTTAAGAGATTTTTCACTGCTGCGGTTCGGCGTCGTCTTTTTAGTGGTCTATATGCTTCTGCGGTTACTGCTCAGTCTGCTCACACCGCTGGTTTACTTATTGCTCAACGGTCTTTCGGGCATGAGGAGGCTGTGGGGGGGCTCTGGCGATCAACCAAGCTGGCTTCATGCTGTGACCAGCCGTGTAACTGGTGCAACGATCGGCGCTGTTCACGGGATTGGTCGGGCTTTGGTAGTAATGGCCGTACTGTTCATTTATGTATCTTTACTGCCATCAGGTCCCTTTGTAAGCTCGATTCAAAGTTCACCTGTATACAAGGAAGCTGCTGTAAAGCTGATTGAGCCTGTTGCGGGCAATATGATTGCAGAGCAAGGACCTGTGTTGACGGAGGCGGTGGAATCGGAGTTTAGGCTGATTCTGCAGCGTAAATACGAGATTATCGATTATGCGGTGCCTGCAGAAATTGAACAAGCGGCTGCACATATTACTAAGGATCTTCAAAGTGATGAGGATAAAGCGCGAGCCTTATACGATTGGGCAGGCACGCGCATTGCTTATGATTGGGATAAGGCTCGCAATTACGAAGAACGCGGGATTTGGAAGGAGCAGACGCCAGAAGAAACGTTCGCAACGCGTAAAGGGGTTTGCATTGACGTAGCAAGATTGTATGCTATGATGGCGAGAAGCGTGGGGTTGGAGGTTAAGGTTGTAACGGGTTTGGGGGCCGACGGCCGAGGTGGTTATGGGCCGCATGCTTGGAACGAGGTGCTGCTAAGCGAAACAAGACAGTGGATACCGCTTGATGCAACTTGGGCCAGCTCGGGAGATTGGTTTAATCCACCGGATTTCGATGCGACGCATATCCCCGAAAGTGAGATTTAACAAGTGAGTGGACTGGCATAACAAGTCAACCAACAGTAACAAGCAACGGAACAGGAACCTGTTTCGTTCGGGTAAAGAGGTTTTTTGCCGGCTATGTTCATCTCTGATCTGAACTTGAGTTGAGGCTTACATTGAAACTCTAGGTGTACAGGCAAACGTTGTAGCGCTCATTGCATCACTATCCCTTTAACTCAGGAAACAAAGCGGTGTTACAATAGCTTGAAGACTAACAATCACAAGACAAACAATCAGAAGGTACTAAATCCAGAAGGCTATCATCGAAAGAAAATATAATCTGCTTGTAACGAAAGTATAAGCAAATACATTAGCTAGCAAATAAGCATAGGTTAACAAATACATTAGCTAGCAAACAAGCATAGGTTAACAAATACATTAGTTAGCAAACAAGCATAGGTTAGCAAATACAACAGCTTGTACACAAGCATAACTAAATCAGAAGGCAAATACACCAGCTGCTATGAACGAAATTGTCAACCCCATAGCAAATTAACTACTTTACTTCCTGAATTACTGAGCACGGTGGCAAAAATACAAGTCGACGGCTAGCACTCTGCTATTCGTGGATTGGGTCCACAGGATATGCTTCGTCAGGAGAGCTCGTGTGTAGACGATTTTGCGCTTTCCAAGAGATTGCTTGCATTTCAGAATCCGTTCCCGACAGCCGTTCGGACAATTCCCCTTTTACAGCAGGCCGATGCCTGCAACTCCACGCAGCCTCAACAAACAATCGGCGAGCATGCGAATTCCCCGCTTTGGTAAGCTTCCCTCTGCGAATGAGCTGGCCTGAGGAATATTCTCGAGGCACGAGTCCCAAGTAAGCCATAAGCTGCATCGGGGAACCGAGACGCCGGAAACTTCCGATCTCTGCAGCTAACGAGACAGCCGTGAGGAATGCCATCCCACGCAAACTCTGCAGAGCCTTCACAATGACCGCATGCGAACCTTCGCTCGCCAATTCAAGCAAGTTGACTTCAATACGCTTTAGCCTTTCCTCTGACCTAAATCAGAAGGATACACCAGCTAGCAAACAAGCTTAGAGCCACTAAATCATGCGAATCGCATTAGAGTATGCGCTGCTGTTAAGGCATAGAGAAGACAACGCACAAAGACTGTTGTAAGCTGATACCTGACGAAACGATTGATTCATACGAAAACAGTATTCATCCAAGTAATGTTGCAGATATTTTGGACCGATCCCGTGGAACATAGCATTAATCCAGGATACAGCGCTTTTGAAAATATATTTGATCGGATCTAAATTAAAAACGTTTTGATTCAGCTTTTGGTCTCGGATTGATATTTCTGTTTCCTTGCAGTAAATAGGTTGGCGTTTGGTAATTAAATTTAATTGGCTCGCTTTATCGGATAAGTATAGGGATTTAATGGCCTGTACACCCATAGGAAGAATAGAAAATTTGCTGTTCATATGGTTATGCGGGATTAGTTTCATCTTTACATAAGGAGGTGCATCTGCAGGTTGTGACAGGCCGACAAGCACCGGTTGTTCCTGGGGCTCAATGGCGAATGTAGGGCTGTACATTTTTCTTGCATAGATACTAAGAGAGGCGTTTACAGTACCGTTGAGCAAGACAGCTGTATCCGTCAGGCTGATGGCTTGGCGTAACTTATGCAGCATCAACCAAGCAGTTTTGTAGGTAACCTCTAAGAGGACGGAGAGTTTGACAGCATTTATATACTCACCTCTGGAGACAAGAAATAGCGTGAACAACCATTTACGCAATGAAGTACGGCTTCTTTCCATGATCGTCCCGGCTGTAAGTGTCGTTTGATGGCGGCATGCTTGGCACTCATACAGCGGCGATCTGCGTGATGTAATGAGATAGCTGGTTTTATGCGAGCAATGTGGACAAATGAAGCCAGAGGGCCATTTGAGATTGTATAAAAAAGCGGCACAAGCGTCTTCTGAAGGGAACACACTGTGGAAGGTCTTGAAAACATGATCTAAATGATCAGCATCCACGGAGATGTGATCCAAAAGAGTATAGTCTGAACTATTAGTATTCCCAGAAATGTGAACTAAAAGAGCGCAATCTGAACTTTCAGTATCCCTAGAGATGAGGTCTGAAAGAGTACAATCTGAATTGTTAGTATTCCCAGAAATGCGATCTGAAAAGGAATAATCTGAATTATCGGCATTCATGGCAAGCCTATCTTTGATGCGATCTGAAACTTTGCTCTTCACAGAGAATCTGACTCTGTAATCATGATCCGGGATCACGTTATTCGCAGGATTGTTACCCATACAGACCTCCAAATAGGAACATTTGTTCTTGTTTATATTATACAGAACATACGTTCTTTTGTCTATATTCGAAGCTTCTGTCATAAAAAAATTTATACTAAGTAGTGTAACTTCGGTCTCCTGCGCAAAAGGGATAGTGGTTAAATGGTGATACGTGACAATACAAACGGTGATGGATAACAATACAATCGGTGATGGATAACAATACAAACGATGAAACGTAACAATACAGACAGTGATGCGTGACACTATGACGTATACACTTTAAATGGCGATGCGTGAACAATCACTTTAGCAGACTGTCAGCATAAAAAAGGCAATCATTATGTCTGCGCGAATTGAATTTAAATGTTTGAGTGAGGTGTAAATATTTTAAAGATATGTCCGGGGGAGAGGTTTGCTTATCGCTCAAATGTGATAAAATGGCTGTATTGTAGTCAAGGAGGCGGAGATGGGTAAATATAAATTAGTTGCATTGGATATGGATGGGACGCTGCTTAATGATCGTAGTGAAATTAGTAAAGAGAACGCAGCTTGGATACATAAGGCGCTGGATTCCGGTGTTACCGTATGCTTCTCCACGGGCAGAGGCTTTCGAAGCGCACTGCCTTATGCAGAACAGCTTGAACTGGATACCCCGATGATAACAGTCAATGGCAGCGAGATATGGCATAAGCCGCATGTGCTGCATCAACGAACGTATATGAGTGAGGCTGTTCTGGGGCGTTTGCAGCAGTTGGCTCAGCAGTATGAAACGTGGTATTGGGCGTATACCATTGAAGATGTATACAACAAGGAGAAATGGATCGGATCGGATGAGACGCTGGAGGAAAAGCACTGGTTGAAATTCGGCTTTGATACGCCCGACGATGCGGTGCGAGCCAAAATTCGCCGCGAGATTGAAAGCTGGGGAGGCTTGGAGATTACTAACTCTTCAACGACCAACATTGAGATCAATCCGCAAGGTGTTTCGAAGGCTAATGCCATTCGTGAGGTTTGTCGTTTGCTGGATGTGGATATGTCGCAGGTCATTGCGGTTGGAGACAGCCTAAACGACCTGGCGGCCATTCGTGAGGCTGGACTTGGCGTAGCGATGGGAAATGCCCAGGACGAAGTAAAAGCGGCGGCTGATGTCGTGACCGTAACGAACAACGAAGATGCAATTGCCCGTGTTATAGAGCAGTATGTCCTTTGAGAGGTGATATAGCTTAATGGAGATCGTAGGATGGATTCTCATTATCGTTCTGTTTGCCATAGGCATGGCGGGAGCGATTTTTCCTATTCTTCCTGGAGCGCTTGCAATTTATTTCGCATTTTTCATCTACGGCTTTTTTATTAGCTTTGAGCCGTTCGGATGGGTTTTCTGGACACTGCAAACGTTAATCGTTGCCGTGTTGTTTCTGGCTGACTATGCGGTTAATGCATGGGGAGTTAAGCGATACGGCGGTTCGCGGGCATCGGTGATCGGGAGTACGGTTGGCGTGATTGTGGGACCATTTGTCATACCGGGCATCGGCCTATTGCTAGGTCCGTTTATTGGCGCTGTCATTGGCGAGCTGTTTGCCGGTTCGAATACGGGACAATCATTGCGCGTTGGGTTTGGATCGGTTGTCGGATTGTTTTCCAGTATTGTTGTGAAGATCATTTTGCAGCTGGTGATGATTGTCTTATTTATCATTTGGATTATATAACAAGTTAACGAGGAGTGGCAGAGAACGATGATTAGAGTAACAGTATGGAATGAATTTCTGCACGAGAAAGTTCATGAAGAGGTTAAAGCGGTATATCCTGACGGCATTCATCAAGCGATCGCCAGCGGTATCACAGGAGATGGGGTTGAAGTGCGAACAGCGACGCTGGAGCAGCCAGAGCATGGGTTGACTGAGGAAGTGCTGGCCAATACTGATGTGCTTATCTGGTGGGGTCACATGGGGCATGACAAGGTGGACGATGCGATCGTCAAGCGTGTGCAGGATCGGGTACTGGCGGGAATGGGCCTGATTGTACTGCATTCCGGACATTTCTCAAAGATCTTCAAAGTGCTGATGGGCACGGGCTGTGATCTGAAATGGCGTGAAGCTGGCGAGAAAGAGCGGATCTGGGTCGTGAATCCCGCACATCCGATTGCAGCTGGGCTGCCGGAGCATTTTACGATTGAGAGCGAGGAAATGTACGGGGAGCATTTTGACATTCCAGCGCCGGATGAGCTTGTATTTATCAGCTGGTTTGAAGGCGGGGAAGTGTTCCGCAGCGGTTGTACATTCTATCGCGGCCAAGGCAAAATCTTCTATTTCCGTCCAGGACACGAAACCTACCCGACCTATTACAACCCGCAGGTGCTGCAGGTGATCCGTAACGGTGTTCAGTGGGCGGCTCCATCGCAAACAGCAGCGCCGATCCGTGGAAATCATCAACCATTAGAACCGATTAAGGCGAAATGAACATGCTTAAAAAAGATTCTTTGCTAAAAGGCACGATTGTTTTGGCGGCGGCCGCACTGGTCGCCCGTTTTTTAGGTTTGTTTCAAAGGGTACCGCTTGACTACATGCTTGATTCGGCGGGCAGAGCCTATTTTGGTCTGGCCAACAACGTTTATCTGTTCCTGCTGGTCATTGCCACAGCAGGGATTCCAAGTACGATCAGCAAGATGGTATCCGAGCGATATGCGCGGGGCCGAATCGAGGAAGCCCAGCAAATTTATCGGGCGGCATTGCTTTTTGGGGCGGTTACGGGGCTGATCATCTCTGCCTCTTTATATCTATTGGCGCCATTTGCAACAGCGAATATTGCCATGAAACCGGGGGCTGAATTAGCGGTACAAGCGATCGCTCCGGCACTTCTATTATTCCCGATCATTGCGATGATGCGCGGATATTTTCAAGGACGCCAGATGATGACAGCCGGGGGCATCTCGCAAATCATCGAGCAGGTGCTGCGCGTTATAACCGGGGTCGCTTTAGCGTTTATTTTCTTGTCCTGGGGATATGACAATGAATGGCTTGCAGCGGGCGCCGCAGCAGGCAGTGTATTCGGCAGCATTGGCGCGTTTGCGGTCATGCTCTGGTACGCCCGCAAGCTGAAACGGCAGGATGCTGCGGAAAAGCTTAAGGATGCTCAGGCGAAGAAGGGTGCCATAAGCGGCGCAGTCGTCAAGCTTAAGCTTCGTCGTATTTACGGCGAGATCTTTCGGATGTCGTTGCCTATTGTATTTACGGCATTGACCGTACAGTTCCTTTATTTGGTTGATACTTTTTTCTTTGTTCGTCTGACAGGCTCTTTGTATTCGGCAACAGAGAGTATGGATATTCTGGGCTGGCTTGTTAACCGTGCTCAGGCATTAGCGGGAATCCCGCCTATTCTAGCGATCGCACTCAGCCAGTCGATTATACCTGTTATTTCATCAGCCTTTGCGGTCCGCAACATGAACGAAGTGCAGCGGCAGGGTTCCGTTGTCATGCGCATCGTGTTGTTTACCGGAATTCCGGTCTCCATCGCACTTACGGTTGCTTCCATCTCCGTAACAGGATTCATATTTACCGATACGGGGGGCAGCGGAATTGTCGCTGCATTGACGGCAGGTACGGTCTTTCAAATTACAATGATGACAACTAACTCTGTCTTGTTCGGCTTGAGCAATCCGAAGGCGCCAATGCGACACACGATCGCGGGAATGGCCGTCAAATTGGTGGCCAGTATGATCCTCGGTCCTCTGCTTGGCGTATATGGCTTAATTATTGCCTCGACTTTATGTTTTCTGCTCATAACGGTACTGAATATGCGGACGATCCGTGGAGAGGTCACGCTGAACGTGCTCAGCGGCCGTTGGCTGCGATATGCGTCAGTTATCGCTATTACGGCAGGCGTAGGCTTCGGATTGGATGCGGCCGGCCGGACACTGCTGCAGCCGCTGCCGGACAAGCTGATGTACTTTGTGACGGCAGCCCTAACGGGCTTAGTCATTTTGACCCTCTATCTGGTGCTGCTTGTAGCATTGAAAGTCGTCACGGCAGAAGATGCGAAGAGTTATCCAGGACCGCTGCGCAAACTATTCGGTATACTGCTGCGGAGGTTCCCGGTTAGGGAAAGCCGCTAAGCATTAATTATTAGTTCTACCAGAAATCCCCTTTTCATGCTACTATAAATAGGTATATCTGACTAGGAGAGGGGATTTATCTATTGAAAAAAAGTATGGGGAAGAAAAGCTTATTAGCGCTATTACTGGCGGCAGTACTGGTTATCGCAGTGGGGTGTCAGGCGGTAGGCGGCGTTGATTTTAACCAGATGCTTAAGCAATCCTTGAAGGTAACTTCAATGGAAGGCAAGCAAAGCATCGAGCTTCAACTGCTGCTGAAGGATGGAGCGGCGGAGGGGATGCCCGAAGAAGAAGTTGCATTGATGAATATGCTGTCCAATATGAAATTGGAGTTTAACGATATTAAAATGAAGGATGCCCAGAACATGTCGCTAAATGGACAATTGTGGCTTGGTGAATCCAATATCGGCTTCTCGCTTCAAATGTCCGAACAACTGGCAGTGCTGAAGATTGAAGGCTCGGATCGTGCATTTGAAATGGATATGACAGATGCATCACTCGGTGGTATACTGCCGATGGCGGAAGAGCCTGCGCCTTCTGTTGATGCTGAAACGCAAGCGGAGCTGACTGAAATCGGCAGACAGATTATCGATCACGTCGGCGGGTATGTGATTGATAATCTTCCGAATCCATCGAAGCTTTCAGTCAACCCTGTACAAGAAACAATCAATGGCGAATCGTTGAGTGTATTCCACGTACAGGCTGAGATCAACGGCGAAGAGTTGGTCGGTTGGCTGCATTCCTATCTGGATGCACTGATTGCCGACCGTGAAGGACTGTCGGCGATGCTGACCGGTCTGTTCGAATCGCTGTCTAAAGAATCTGCTATCTGGGAATCACTGGGGACTTCGAACCCGTTCGCGGAAGCTGATCCTGGAGGACAGACGAAGGAAGAATTCATTGAAGAGAACGTTGAAATCATTTTGACACTGCTCGATGATGTCAAGATGGAGCTTACTGCTTTAGAGCAAGAAGAAGCAGAATCATTAGGCATTATCCTTAATAAAGATACGTACATGAAAGCTGACCTTTATGTGGATTCCAAGCTGGACATTCGCAAGTCGGTATTGGAAGCTGTTATTAAGCCTTCTATGACAGTGCAAGACGATGAAGAGATGCTTGCCGAGATTCCATTTGAAGGAATCCTTATTCGCTCTACAAGCGAGATGTGGAATGTCAATGGGAATGTCTCGCCTGTGCAGCCTGTTCAAACGGCTAATGCTGTTACACTGGATGAATTGATGGAGAAGCAATCCTATGAGGTTGTGCGCTTGTTTAATTCGGACTCTGTCGTTTATAATCTACTTAAGGATATGGGAATGACGAAGCAGACGGTTATGATGCATCCGGTGTATGAAGTAAACCCACCGATCATCACGCCTGACGGCATCACTCTCATTCCGCTGCGTGATACGCTTAACCAGTTGGGTGCCACTCTTTCTTATGATGCATCCTCAAAGAAGTATACGATTCTCGATAAAGGAACCAACACGAAAATCGTGCTCAGCAGAGGCAGCAAAAAAGTAACGATAAACAATGAGCAGAAAACATGGTCCTTCCCGGCCGCGAATATCGGCGGAACATTGTACGTGCCTGCCCGAGATTTCATCACCTCGGTTGGCGGTACGATTAAATGGGACACATTCTATATGGATGAGAAAATTCTTTTGCTCGAAAGGGAGTTGTAGTACATGGAACCAATCCGTACGGAAGCTGAATATCGAGAGCAGATTCAACGTGATGCGTTGACAATTATCGTATTTAAAACAACATGGTGCAAAGATTGTCATTTCATCGAACCGTTCATGCCGGATCTAGAGAAGCAATATGCACAGCAAGTCACCTTCCTACAGATCGACCGTGATGATATGCCTGATGTATGCAGTGAGTTGAATATTCTTGGCATACCGAGCTTTATTGCGTTCCGCAATGGCAAAGAGCTGGTTCGCTTTGTCAGCAAGCTTCGGAAAACGCGTGAAGAAATCGAGCAGTTCGTTAACCGGGCGATCGAAGTGTCCGCAGGACTGCCAAGCAGTTAATTAGATACATTGACCTAGAACGCCCGCGCAGGTATCGATTCATTCGATCCTATGCGGGCGTTCTGTCCATGTATAGGGGATTGTCACATTTTCAACATGGATTTTGCTGTTTTTTATCGATATAATGGAGTGTGGTTAAATTGTGAAAAGTGGTGATCAATTTGGTATCCAGCCGCTATCGTATGCTTACTATCGCAGCGTGTGTGGGAATGCTGCTTGTCCTCTTGGCTGGCGCACTTGTAACAAACACGGATTCTGGCCGGGGCTGCGGGGATGATTGGCCGCTCTGTCACGGTAAATTCATACCGGCTTATACGCTTGAATCCATGCTCGAGTATTCACACCGTGCCGTCAGTGCCATTGTAGGCTTTCTTGTTCTGGCATTGTTTATTGTAACGATGATGTATCATCGTAAATCAAAAGAAGCTGTCATCTATACGTCCAGTGCATTATTTTTCACCGTTCTGCAGGCGCTATTGGGAGCAGCTGCCGTGAAATGGCCGCAATCTCCACCCGTCATGGCACTGCATTTTGGGTTCTCCTTGCTTGCACTTGCAAGTACAATGCTCATCGTCATGTGGGCTTACCGTAATAAAAAGGCAAAGAGCGATCAAGTGAGGATTAGTGTGCCACGTTCAGTATACCGCTGGTCATGGATCATATTTGTATATACGTATGTCGTTGTTTACATCGGTGCATTTATTCGTCATACGGATGCTGCCGGTGGCTGCGTTGGTTGGCCGCTTTGCAACGGCCAAGTCATTCCTGAGATGAGCGGGGCAACTGGAATTGTATTCGTCCATCGTGTAGCCGCGTTAATCCTGGCATTAGCCGTTATCGGACTTGCGGTCCATATTCATAAAGTAAGCGGACATGATGGACTGAAGTTAACGAGCAAGTGGACCGTCGGGCTCGTTGTGTTCCAGATCTTCAGCGGGGCATTGCTGACGATGACTGTGACAAATGATAATGTGTTCATCTTTACAGGCTTGCTTCATAATTTGATTGTTTCAGCTTACTTCGGGATTATTGCCGATCTGTGCATACGTTCTTGGAAATATCGGGAAGGCCGGATATAGATAGTTCCGCTAATACAGAGTGAAAGGGGCTGCCCCCGCGAGATGCTGCGCATGTTGTTTAACGAACCGCCTAGAATTGCTCAAGGACGTTTAGCGGAAGCACTGCAAGCGATGGAAAGGTTCGTCTCCTTGCTTCAGCGGCAAATTTCCGAAGGGCTTGATGGGGACATCAAGCTTAGGAAATATGAGATATGGACGCTGGGACTCATCGGATCGCTCGATGAGCTCGAACAAAGCCAATATGCCGCTCATCGTTATGCGGAGCAGATCAAGTCGACCTATTTGATCAACCTATCCGAAGCGGAATTGATGAGCTACTCCCGCCACATCTATTATGATAAAAATGCGTTTATTCGCATCTTTGCGCTGCTCGACAAGCTGGGTACCCTGATGAACGAGATGTTTAAGCTGGAAACGGGGCGCATTAAGGCGCATTTCTCGTATTTCACTGTTCTGCGCAACATGCGGGGCCGGAGCCTGCATATGGAACTGACGTTGGCTCTAAATGAGATCAAAGAGCGGAATAAGGAACCGATGGCCCGGCTTCGCAAACGCAGAAATACTGAAATCCACTATATGAATAGTGAAATGCATGATGATTTGCAGCGGCTGCACATCAAGACGGATAAAGACGTTCCTCTGGAAAACATCGGGCTGCAGCTTGCCGATTTGGACAAAGGCTGTGAGATGGTAATGGATACGCTTCGGCTTACATTTGAGTATGCTCACCGAATGATGAGGAAAACAAAATAAATATGGTATACTTGGAAGCATACGGTCATCGCGAGGGGGAGTGCGCCCGTGGAATTGAAGGGCAGAACAGCTTTGATTACAGGAAGCGCCAAAGGCTTGGGGAAAAGTACGGCAATGCTGTTAGCGCGCCAAGGGTGCAATATCGTGTTGAACTATGTGAACAGTGAGAGTGAAGCGCTTCAACTGAAGGATGAAATTGAACAACTGGGCGTCAGCGCAACAGCGCTGCGTGCGGATATTTCCGTGCCGGAACAAGTGGAACAGCTCGCAGAACAGGCAGAAGCGGCTTACGGGGGTATCGATATTCTGATTAATAACGCGGGGCCGTTCATTCGGGAACGGAGAGTGTTCCTTGAATATGAGCGTGAAGAAATCGTAGGCTTGCTTAATGGGAATCTGCTTGGTGTAATGCTGCTCGATCACCGGGTTCTGCCTGGGATGCGTTCACGCAAATGGGGTAGAATCATTCATTTTGGCTTTGGCCATGCAGGCGAAGCCAGAGCTTGGCCACATCGTGCGGTATATGCTGCGGCTAAAACGGGTCTCGTATCGTTCACGAAGACGCTGGCGGTTGAAGAAGCTGCGCATGGCATTACGGTGAATATGGTCTGTCCTGGTGATATCAGGGGTGTAAATAAGGAAAAGTCGATTGAAGATGTGCAATGGCAAATCGATGATGAATCACCGCGCGGAAGACCGGGAACCGGTGAGGATGTTGCGAGAGCGATCGGCTTTCTGTGTGACTCGAAATCAGATTTCATAACCGGCAATATACTGGATGTTACCGGGGGCCTTGATCCGATCAAACGTACTTTAAAAGGATAACACAAAAAAAGAGTCTCGCACATCGGATTGGCAAAGCCTCTCCGAGGCAAGACTCTTTATTGTTAAAATACTTGTACGACCTCTTGAACGCCTTCAACTTCTTCAAGAAGTGCGCGTTCGATACCGGCTTTTAAAGTAATGGTTGAACTTGGGCAGCTGCCACAAGCTCCTACCAGCTTCAGCTTAACGATGCCGTCTTCTACATCAACTAATTCGACGTCGCCGCCATCGCGCTGAAGGAACGGACGAAGTTTATCAAGCACGTCCAGTACTTCATCGTACATGGTCATTTGTGCGTTCTCGCTCATTGCCATCAACTCCTTTCTTTCTTTATTATAGTACAAAACAGACCAAATGAAAATGGATCTCACAAGGTTAGGTGATAATTAATGAAATCAATCGTTGAATTCTGCTCTGCTAATATGCATCACGGTACCGATCAGGTGATGAAAAAGTTAGAGCAGGATCCGGAATTAGATGTTATCGAATATGGCTGTCTAGGCAATTGTGGAGAATGTTATCTTTTCCCGTATGCTCTTGTCAACGGTGAAATTGTTGCAGCCGAGACTGCAGATGAACTGTACGAAAAAATTATGGCATCAATTAATGAGCAGCAAGCGGAGCGCGACGCGCTGGACAAGCTGCTGGATGACATGTAGTACGGATTAGCCGAAATGGCGTTTGGACATCCACAATACACCACTTTTTAGCACTCGTGGCACGTATCCTCTGATTGCCCTTCGGCCCATCATGCCAAATCCGGCTTTTTTGCCTAACGATCCCAAAACACCCTTGAGCTTGATTTGACCAAGCCGGGGTGTTTTGTTATTCCATAACGCAAACATCACTTCGGCGATCTGCTTTCCTTGCGCTTCAGCGGCTTGGGCGCTAGGTGAGAATGGCAAGCTTGCGCAATCTCCCACGATAAATACTTCCGGATGGTCGGGCAGTTGGTGATATTTGTTGATAATCAACCGGCCTTGGGAATCTTTCGGCTTGTTGAGCCGCTGTACGATGGATACAGGCTGAATGCCGGCTGTCCATACGGTTACATCCGTTACGATCGGATTGCCTTGGTCATATAACACCCCTTGTTCCAAACGGGTGAGCGATATATGGCCGCGCATCTCAACTTCATGGTCGCGGAACCAAGAGGAAACATATCCCTGCAGCTTGTCTGGAAAAGCAGACAGGATGCTCGGACCACGATCCAGGATGCGGATATTCAGATCGGGACGGCTTTCCCGCAGCTCTGAAGCGACCTCAACACCGCTTAAACCGCCACCGACGATGGTTACCTGTCCATAAGGCTTTACATCACCGAGCAGCCGGTACGTCTCTCTTGAAGAGGAGAACGTTTGGATCGAGGTGGAATACTGCTCTGCTCCCTCGATGCCGTGATACCGGTCTGTGCAGCCAAGCCCAATTGCCAGCCAGTCGTAGGAGATCGGGTCTTGTCCTTGAAGCAGAACCAGCTTATTCTCCAGATCGATATCCGTTACTTCGCCATAGGTGATCACCAGCCGGGGATCGGAGGGAAAGGCGACCCGAAGATCGACATCCGCAACAGAGCCTGCAGCCAGTGCATAATATTCCGTTTTTAATCCTTGAAACGGCATCCGGTCAATGAGCATGACCATGGTATCATCAGGGATTGAGCCTTCCAATAAATGCTGAGCGATCGTTAAGCCGCCATAGCCGCCTCCAACAATAACAAATCTTTTCATGGTATCCCAACCTTATCTTCAAGCCTCACGAAATGAGCATTTGTATTCAGTTCGTTGCGGCTTAGTATGCACAAAAACTGATTATTCGTACACTTTCATTTCATTGTAAAATGTATCTCGTTCAACTGGAATTCGCCCTGCTCCTTTAACGAGCCAAATCAGGTCTTCGCGCGTAATACCCTCAGGTGTAAGCGCGCCTGCCGCATGACTGATCCGTTCCTTAACAATCGTACCGTGCACATCATTTGCTCCCATGGTCAAAGAAATCTGGGTCAGTTGTGTGCCGATATTAATGAAATAAGCTTTAATATGCGGGAAATTATCCAACATCAGCCTGCTGATCGCGATGGTCTTCAGATCCTCATAGGCGGAGTTGCGCCGGCGGATGCCTGCCTTCGGACTGATAGGCTGCATGGAAAGCGGGATAAATACCATGAAACCGTTCGTATCATCCTGCAGCTCGCGTATTTTGATCATGTGCTCAATTCGCTGTTCATGCGTTTCAATGGATCCGTACAGCATTGTAGTATGGGTTTTTAAACCCAATTCATGTGCAGTCCGGTGTACTTCCAGATATTGGCTGACATCGGCTTTGTCCACACGCATTTTTTGCCGGTATTGATCGGACAGGATTTCAGCCCCGCCGCCTGTAAGGGTACCCAGACCGGCTTTGATCAGCTCTTGGAGCACTTCTTTATAAGTAAGGCCGCTTATGCGCGAGAAGAAATCGATCTCTGCAGCTGTATAAGCTTTGAGCGTTACTTCCGGGAAGCGTTCCTTGAGCGCTTTGAGCGAGTCCACATAATATTGGAAAGGCACATGCGGATTATGTCCGCCTACGATATGGAATTCCCGTACTCCCGGATGAAAATGCTGCTCGACATACTCGATCATTTGCTGTCCGGAGAGCGTGTAAGCTCCCTCTTCGCCTTCGTCCTTGCGGAAGTTGCAGAATGCGCAGTGCGCCTCGCAAATGTTAGTGAAGTATAAGCTCATATTTTCAATAAAATACACTTTTTTGCCGTTTTTGCGCAGGTTGGCTTCATTCGCCATTTGTCCGATAGAAAGCAAATCGTCGGATTGGTATAAGAAGATTCCGTCCTCCAGCGTTAACCGCTGATTATGCCGAACCTTCTCGGCTATTTCCTGCATGCGTTTATCTGGCGTCGAGATGGCAATGCTCATGACAAAAGCCTCCTTAATAAGTCCGAATGATGTTATATAGGGTATCGCGTTCAGTCGGAATGCGGCCGGCTTCGCGGATCATTTCAATAAAAGTGTTTTTAGGCGTCATGTGTGACGACTCATTGCCAGCGGCATGCAAGATCTGTTCTTCCATGACTGTGCCGTCCAGATCGTCTACGCCAAAGCTGAGCGAAACTTGCGCAAGCTTCAACCCGATCATCATCCAGAATGCGCGGATGTGCGGGAAGTTGTCCAACATCAGACGGGCGACTGCGAGCAGCTTAAGGTCATACATGCCGGTAGTTTCCCCAGAAAGCTTAAATTCTTCAGCAAGCTTTGTATTGGATGGATGAAAAGCGAATGCAAAGAAGGCCTGGAATCCATTTGTTTCATCCTGCAGCTCGCGTAAACGAATGAAATGATCGATAACATGCTCCGGTGACTCGAGATGTCCGTAGAGAATCGATGCGTTCGATTTCACGCCCAGTGAATGGAGCGAGCGGTGAATGTGGAACCAGCGCTCCGCATCAGTCTTGTGGCCGGAGATGACCTCACGGATCTCAGGGTCAAAGATTTCTGCGCCGCCGCCGAGAATAGAGCCAAGCCCGGCATTTCGCAAACGTTCAATTGTTTCCTCAATGGTCATTTTCGAGACACGGGCGATATAGTCAACCTCAACAGCTGTAAATGCCTGTATATGAACATCCGGAAGATGTCTCTTGGCAATGCGCATCATTTCTTCATAATAGGAGAAAGGCAGCTTGGCGTTAACGCCGCCGACAATGTGCAACTCGGTAAAACCTTTGCCGACCATGCCTTTAATTTTCTCTTCGATCTGTTCAAGATTGAGCGTGTAGGCACGCGGATCCCCCGGTTTTAAGCCGAAAGCACACATCTTGCAGTCAAGATAACACACATTCGTGTAGTTAAGATGTGTATTAACGATAAAATATACGTTGTCCCCGTTTTTGCGTTTTCGGACAAGATCAGCTAATCGGCCAATCGTCAGCAGGTCGGGCGATTTCATCAATCGTATGCCATCCTCCAAAGAGAGCCGCTCGCCTCTGATCACTTTCTCTTCAATGTCATGCAATGAGGTTTGTGTCAAGACAAAGCCCATTGTTTCCACCACCTTTATGTGCGTGTCTTATTCGATCGAATCTGAGTAGATTGGAGAACCTTCTCAGGTTTGTGAAAAAAATAACATAGCCATTCTTAAAAAAGAACTGTATCCATTATAAACCTGATGTGAGACAGCGGCAACAAGAAAAGTCAACTCATGGCGGAATATGGAACGGTATGGATGCCAGCAAGGCCCGTCATTAGGTGAGAGACACGATGCTCTTGAGCAGTTCATGGATGTGCAGTATACTAAAGAAGAAGTATAGTTCGACAGGAGGGATTTCCATGATCGTAATCAGCGAATCAGCTACAACCAAAATAAAAGAAATGCTGGCTCAGGAAGAAACGCCTGACTTGTTCCTTCGCATTGGCGTGAAGGAGGGCGGCTGCAGCGGCTTCTCCTATGGCATGGGCTTTGACGATGAGCAGCATAATGGCGATAAGGAAATGGAATTTCAAGGACTGAAAGTTGTCGTCGACGAGGACAGCTTGAAATATTTGAACGGATTAGAAATCGACTTTAAGGAATCCGCGATGGGCGGAGGCTTCACCATCGAGAATCCGAACGCCACTGCAACGTGCGGCTGCGGTTCCTCTTTCCGTACGGCAACCGCCGCAGGGAAACCGAATCCGGAGCAATGCTAATTATTCCATAACCAGGAAGAGCTTTCTTCGAGTAGCAATCTACTCGGAAGAAGGCTCTTTTTTCTATCATTTACCGGGCACCCGATGAAACACTCCATGCTACAATCGTAGCAGGGAGGCGGAGTGTATGTTTTATGCGCCTATGCGGGCAACCGGCTGTGACCATCCATTTGATGACAAGGCGTTTGTGTTTGAACCGAAACTGAGCGGACAACGATTAATTCTATTATTTATTAACGGACAGGTACGGTTATATACACGGCATCAGACTGATGTAACCCGCCAATATCCAGAGCTTCATAACGTTCCGATTAACGATGCGGCCGATGCTGTATTCGATGGTGAGTTAACCTATGTGAATCCCGACACGGGTCTTCTGGAGCCTAGGACGGTTATTGAGCGTTACAGGATGCTTAAGATACCTAAAATTCGGGAAGGGGCGGCACAGTACCCGCTTCGTTATTTCGTGTTTGACGTTTTATATTACAATGGCGAGGACATGCGGAATCGTCCGTTATCGGAGCGTAAAAAGCTGCTTGACGATATTTTGGAGGAAAACGCGTATTATCGTCGGGTCACATCTGTTGAAACGAAAGGGGTCGCTCTATTTGAAGCGGTGAAATGGTATGGGCTCGAGGGGATGATCGCAAAACGAAAGGACAGTCTCTATACCGATGCCTGCAATGATGATTGGCAGGCTATTATTGCAGCTCCTTCTACTATTACATTGCGAACTAGCAAATAAAGGCGGGTAACCGGTGTCAATCATCCAAGAGAAACCTGTCTCCTCCACATATGCATATCATAAAGCCTTTATAAAAGGAGAGTAGAAGATATGGGAGAAGGACAAGGGAGGCAGTTGGCCAGTAAATGGGCAAAAACGACAGCGCTGTTGGCTCATCCTCGAATCGCCCCGCATATTCCGCCTACGAAAAGGTATACAAATGAAAGCCTTCGCTCCATGCTTGAGGCATATGACATGGTTGTCATAAAACCCGTTGTAGGTGGAGGCGGCCATGGAGTCATTAAGATCAGCAAACAAAATGGAGTGTACACTTCTACTTATTTTTCGGATCGAAGAGTGTTTGCCAGCTTTGAAGATTTAGTCCGCGCATTGGCCCCTTTAAAGAGGGGGAGAAAGTATATCATTCAAAAAGGGATTCATCTGGCGTCGATTAGCGGCCGCCCGATCGACTATCGCGTTAAATATGTAAAGGAAGGCAAAGGATGGGTATACAGGGCGATGGTGGGGAGGTTGGCAAGGCGGGGTTTGTTCGTTACGAACTTGTGCCGCGGGGGCTTGCAGATGGCCGCAGCGGAAGGTATTCGCAGATCATTGTCAGCCAGCCTTGTTCGCAGCAAAAAAAAGGAAATGCGCGAGCTGACACAAGTATCAACCAAGGTATTGGAAGGCAGCTTTCCTGGGATTGGCCAGCTTGGGTTCGATTATGGAATCGATACAAAAGGGAAAATATGGATATTCGAGGTTAATACAAGGCCGCAATAACGATATAAAAACTTGATAGATTGATAGATATTCATTAAAGTTTTTTATTGCTAAAACCAGAAATTTAGGTGTGAATAAGTTTATCCACATCATACCCACTGGTAATCCTCATTTTTTGCCGATTGTTCACATCCTATGCACATGCAATCCACATGTTGATGTGGACAATTGGAACGCTTGTTCTGTATTTTGTGACATGCTAAGATGATGAGGAAGAAAAAGGAAAGGGTGAGTGGATTATGAAGATCCTTTCAGATGAGATGCTTGTTGAAACGTACTATGTAGCTGTCCAATTGAAGCTGGAACCGGAGTTTATCGCATTATTGCAAGCAGAGATCAAATGCAGGAGCATTGAACCGGAAACATTTCGTATTGGCGCTTAACGAAGAGTGCCCGATTCCCATTGTGTGACCGATACTTCCACCCGTTTTTCGCATACCGGGCAATTAGCGATATGGGTACATATAATAGCATCGCCGCCGGATGCGGATATTGGAACAACTTCATCTTCGATCGGTTGATATGGGGCATAAGGACCGGTAAAATCATGGATTCTGCCGCTGTCGCTCATCGTCACTCCACATAAAGAACATTCGACTTCTAAAGTGCGTATACCATTGCATACCGGACATAACATTTAGGGTATCCTCCTTGGCAGCCATTCCGAATAAAACGGGATTGGCGTATGTAAGCCAAGCATAGGATACCCTGCTTTGTTGCATTTCATAATTAGAGCTTCATATTACTGCTGTGACCCGGCGATAATTTGGCGCTGGGATCCACATAAACCTTTGCATTATTGATGGCGGTTGGCGCTTCGCCGAATCCGACGGCTATCAGCTTGAGCTTGCCAGGGTAAGTTGTGATGTCGCCCGCAGCGAAGATACCCGGAATGTTGGTTTCCATGCGTGAATCAACAACAAGGGAGCCACCTTGAATATCCAGTCCCCATTCGGCGATTGGTCCAAGTGAAGAGACAAATCCGAAATTTACGATGACTGCATCCACATCAAGGGTAGTCACTTCTTTCGTTTTCACGTGTTCAAGCGTAACAGCTGAGATGCGATCTTCTCCATGCAGCTGTGTGATCTCGCTTGGCGTGATAACGTTTACTTTGGAGTTCATTAAGTTCTCGACACTATGCTCATGCGCGCGGAATTTATCCCGGCGATGAATCAGTGTGACGCTTTCCGCGATTGGCTCAAGCATCAGGGCCCAATCCACCGCAGAGTCGCCGCCGCCGCTGATCAGCACTTTTTGACCTTTGAACTGGTGCAGGTCGCTTACGAAATAGTATAAATTTCTCTTTTCGTATTTTGCTGCTTCCGGAAGTTCAAGACGTCTTGGCTCAAATGCGCCGACTCCGGCTGTAATGATGACTGCTTTTGCAGTATGCATTGATTTGTCCGTGCGGATTTCAAAATGACGTTCATCCTTCTTGATCACTTCAAGCACTTTCTCTTCCAGACAAATTTGCGGAGCAAAATGATCCATTTGATGTTT
The DNA here is from genome assembly GCF_014640295.1 of Paenibacillus abyssi. GTDB lineage: Bacteria > Bacillota > Bacilli > Paenibacillales > Paenibacillaceae > Paenibacillus_D > Paenibacillus_D abyssi. The sequence continues at coordinate 351,609 of NZ_BMGR01000003.1, forward strand.
TAGCTGGTTGACCAGCTCTTGTGCGGTTACTTTTGGAAACCCCGCTACATCATAGATATATTTCTCCGGATACAATGCGGCCAATTGACCGCCAAGCTGGGGCATGCTTTCAATAATTTTGACCGATGCTTGACGCATACCCCCGTAGAAAGCGGCAAACATGCCGGCTGGACCCCCGCCGATAATGGCGATGTCAACCGTATTAAATGATACGACTTCTGGGCTGTTCAAAATTTGCACCTCCAAGGAAAATCAATACAATTTTCATTATAAGTCTTAACAAAAAAAGAAGGAAATAAAAATTTTGTATGTTATTCTAAAGTTTTTCGTATAATTTGCACTTGAACTTTTACTCAAAAGCCGATATTATTTCAGATGTATATATGCGGATAATTTTGTCGAACCGCTTGATGAATGGAGCGGCACGGCCAGCACAAACTAAAATCAAGAAATTCTATTTTTTAATGTGGTTTGTGTAATTTTTCACAATGTATTATAAAAAAGATAATTAGGAATGGAAGGGATCCGGCTATGAGCAACATACCAAAGATTGTCATTCTCGGAGCGGGTTATGGCGGAATTTTAACCGCGCTGCGCCTGCAAAAGGAATTGAATTACAATGAGGCGGACGTAACGTTAGTCAATAAGCATGACTACCATTACTTCACTACGCATCTGCACATGCCAGCTGCAGGAACGGATAATCCGGAAAATGCGCGCGTAGGCATTTCCAAGCTGATCGACGAATTCAAAATTGATTTTGTGAAGTCGACCGTTGTGCAAATTCGCCCACAGGACAAAAAGGTGATTCTTGAGGATGGCACGCTTTCCTACGATTATCTTGTAATCGGCGTTGGCGGAGAACCTGAGACTTTCGGCATTCCGGGCATGATCGAAAATGCCATGAACATCCGCAGCATCAACTCCGTGCGTTTGATTCGTGAGCATATTGAATATCAATTCGCACGTTACAAGCGTGAACCGCACCGTACCGACTACCTTACGTTTGTCGTTGGCGGCGCAGGCTTCACTGGCATCGAGTTTATTGGTGAGCTGGCGGATCGCATTCCAGAGCTTTGCAAGCAATTTGACATCGATCCTGCTAACGTGAAATTATACAATATTGAAGCGGCGCCAACAGCTCTTCCTGGATTTGATCCTGAGCTTGTTGAGTACGCAATGGAAGTGCTGTCCAAGAAAGGTGTTACATTCAAAATCGGCACAGCGATCAAAGAGTGCACGCCTGACGGTGTTATCGTTGGAGAAGGAGAAGAAATTCGTTCCCAAACCGTTATTTGGACAGGCGGTATCCGCGGTAACCGTCTAATTGAAGAAGCCGGCTTCGAAACGATGCGCGGCCGTGTCAAAGTAGATGAGTTCCTGCGTGCGCCGGGTCATGAGAACATTTATATTGTCGGAGATAACTCCCTGATGTTTAACCCTGAGGGCCGTCCTTATCCGCCGACTGCGCAAATCGCTATGCAGCAAGGGGTTACTTGCGCCCACAATCTGGTGGCTTCGATTCGCAATCAGCCGCTCAAAGGGTTTGAATTCAAGAACAAAGGTACGGTTGCATCCCTTGGTAAAGGTGAAGCGATCGGTATCGCTTTCGGTAAAAAATACAAAGGCCGTTTTGCAGCATTGTTGAAAATCGCGATCGACCTTCGTTACTTGTTTATTATCGGGGGCATTCCGCTCGTTCTGCGTAAAGGGAAATTTCTGTAATGCGCCACTGCAGCGTACAAGTTCGTGGGCTGCTGACCAGAGATGAACTGGACCGTTACAACGCTTTGATGGAGGTCGGTTCGTTTCTGGAATCTCAGAATCGGTATGACTTGGCATATACGGTACAAAAGGAAGTCGATTTGTTGATCCAACCGGCCATCGAGCGGTTAAAGGAGAAAGGGCGCGAGCGCGACCGTGCTACGCAGGAATACTTGGACGAAAAGAAAAAGGAAGGCTGATCATAATCAGCTTTCCTTTTTTTGTTACACTTGCAGCATTGCAGATAATTTATCATTGGTAAGAAGGTTGCCGACATAGAAGTCGCCAAAATCGCCGAAGCGCGCGCTGACTTCATCAAAACGCATTTCATAAACCAGCTTTTTGAATTGAATCGGATCATCGGCAAATAGCGTGACACCCCATTCCCAATTGTCAAAACCGACAGAACCGGTAATGATTTGCTTTACTTTACCGGCGTATTGGCGGCCGATCATGCCGTGGCTGCGCATCATGCCGCGGCGCTCATCCATGCTCAGCATATACCAATTGTCGTTGCCCTCCCGCCGTTTGTTCATCGGGTAGAAGCAGATATGGTTCGCTTTCGGCAGAATAGGCTTCAGCCTTGCCATGATCTCCGGATTTTGATACGGATCGCTGCCTGGCTGTGCCATATAGTTGCTCAGTTCTACGACACTGACGTAAGAATAGACGGGAATCGTGAACTGCGCGAAAGAGGTTTTGTTAAATGCGTTTTCCAGCTCACCCAGCTCTTCCAATGTTTCACGCAGATGCATCAGCACCAGGTCGGCCTTCTGCCCGACAATGCTGTACACCGCTGTACTGCCTTGCTTGTTCTGCTCTAATCCGGCCCATTCCTGCAAGAAGGACGACAGCTCGTCCGACGCTTTACGGCGCTCGCTTTCATCGGCGTTTTTCCATGCCGTCCAATTTATCGTACGGAAATCATGGAGGGTAAACCAGCCTTCCAGCGTTTGTGCAACTTCACTCATCGTATATTCTCTCCTTTTACATAAATCTTTTGTTGTAGACATTGTATCGTAATTGCGCAAATGAGAGCAAATGTCGGACTTGTGACAAAACACACGATCAAATTGACTTCGACCGTGCCATCTAATAAACTACTTAATAGCATCCTTGTACTTGTTAGAAAGGGGAACGTTTATGCTGCAAATGCTAATTGCCATGATGCTGTTTTTCGTCATGATGTTCGGCGTCGGGTTTATTCTGAATATGTTATTGAAGACAACGTGGTTTCCGGTCTATTTATTTTTCATTGTAGTGCTGCCGCTGGGCATCTATTACACATGGGACGATTCCTTAAGCTTTGTTGGAAACTTCACGGCATATACATTTGTCGACATTATCACCGTGATTGCGGCATTGATCGGGGCCGTAGTAAGCGGATATACGATGCGTGCTTTAAGACGCGGCGGCTATAGAATGTTCTGATCGGTTCAATCCCAAAAATCCTCCCCTACAGGAGGATTTTTCTTTTTGGCTCTGCATCGAAAGGGAAGCGGATTTATGTTAGAATTAAAAATGATAGAAAAGTATATTGTGTGGATGGAGTAGATGTTGGTGCGCATCGGAAATATACATCAGTTTACAGAGCATCACCGCTATTACATATTTCGTGATTTTTCGCTAAGCAGCATGGATTTCAAGATCATTCAATTCATCTATCAGCCTATGATCGGCGCAGTGGGAGCCAGTCTCTATCAATTGCTCTATCATCAGGTAGCAGCCGACCGGGTCGGCTATTCCTCGCTTGAGCCCCAGCGCAAGCTGTTTTTAGGCTTAGGGCTGGAGATGAATGAGCAGGGGCGCAAGAGCCTGGCCGAGCAAGCATCCAAGCTGGAAGCTGTCGGGCTGCTGCAAACATCCATGCTGGCATTGCCGCAAGGCGAAGATGTCATCTACGAATATGAATTAGCGATGCCGCTGCAGCCGAATGAATTTTTTAAAAATCAGCATTTAACGATGTATTTACGTGATAAAGTAGGGAAATTTGCGGTCATCGCGCTGCGGGAGGAATTTGTAGCGCGCGAGCCCGACGAGCTTGCGATGGCTGAGCTGCATAAAGAGAATATATCGGTTCCGTTCTACGAGCTGTTCCGCCTGAACACGCAGGCGATCGACGGTGAGCTCGAACAAGCGCTCACAGAGGTCGCGCCGGCCAGACAACCGGAGATAAGGACGGTGCCGGAATCGGCGGGCATTCAATACGGAGAAATTATATTGCGGTTTCCACGTCATTCCGTGAACCGCAAGTTTGTGGAGAAGCTTCGCAGCGATGAACGGCGGATGGCCAGTTTGAATTATGTTGCGTATAAGTACAGTTTGAATGTTGTTGACTTATGCCGTCTGCTTGACGAAGATGGGGTATTCTCCTCTTCAGGCGAATTGCTTGAGGACGAGCTGCAGCTGCGCGCCAATCAAATCTACCGGCAGGAGCGGAAGCGGGACAATGAACGTCAGCGTGTCATTGCAAAAACGGACGCCTTTGCGTCTGCCAAGGCCGGCAGCAGTGAAGAGGAGCTGCCTGAAGAAGAGCATGGAGTGTCAGCGGAGGATCAGCTGGAGGTACCGGCTCAATTGGCGGGGAGATGCGATATCGCGCAATACAATATGCTGATGCGCAATGAGCCTCATACGCGGTTTTTGCAGCGGTTTTTTCCCGGGGCTGTACCGGAATGGCTTGAACGCGTCTTTGAGCGCATTGATCTGAATTACCGGCTGCCAGGTGCTGTCATCAATGTCCTGATCCATTATATTTTAGGCGCAAAGGAAGCCCAGCGCGTCAGTAAAACGTTCATCGATGCGGTGGCCGCAAATATGCTGTTGAAGCAGGTGGATACGTTTGAGAAAGCGGTCCGCTATGTGCGTGAACAGAGCAAGCTGGAGGAGCAGAAGGAACGCCGCAGGGAAAGTGGAGCTGCCGCGTCCGGAAGCGGCATTAGGCAGTCGAGAGGCACAGCCCAGCGTGGACAGCGCAAGCAAAGCCTGCCGATCGTACAAGATATGCCGGAAGGTCCGGCCGTGACGCCGGAGGAGTTGGAAGAATTGCGCGAGCTGGCACGTAAGCTTGATGGCAAAGCATAGGAGGTGATGCAAAGATGGAATCGCTTAGCGATGTCCTTAAACAGTGGCCCGCGGGTAAGAATATGACCAATCGTGCGGTACAGATCAAACAAGAATTATTAGCCGACCCTCTTGTCGTCAAGCTGAGGGAGAAATATCCCGAGCTGAGTGATCAAGTGATTCAATTGAACTTGAACCGGCTTTATCAATATACGAATGAACACCGCAGCTGCTCGAATTGCCCTGGACTTGATCGTTGTCCGAACGACCTTGAAGGTCATTATACGATGCTTTCCTGTGAGACGATAAACGGCCTGACGCAGTTAAACGACCGCAAGGTACCGTGCAAGAAGTTTCTGGCCAGAGAAAGCGAGCTTCACATCCGCAGCCGCGTAAAGAGCTTTTACGTGGATGAAACCGCCTTGCAGCGGGGCTATTCAACCGATGAGATTCTCACCAACGACCTGGAACGGGTGAAGGCTGTCGGGCAGGTGATGAAATACATCGATCAGACGAAGCGGGACGGCCTGCAAAGCCGGGGACTCTATATGGCCGGCAAATTCGGAACAGGCAAGACGTTTTTGATGTGTTACATGCTGCATGAGTTGGCCAAAGAGGGGTATTCCGGCGTTATCGTCTATGTTCCTGAATTTGTGGAAGATTTGAAATCGATGTTCCAAGAGCCGCAAAAGCTTAAGGAAACGGTGGAGATGATGAAGGAAACCGATTTGCTGGTCTTTGACGATATCGGAGCGGAGAATTTAAACCCATGGGTAAGGGATCATGTGATGGGCACGATTTTGAATTACCGAATGAACCGCAAGCCGACATTTTATACCTCAAATCACGATCTGGACGTGCTGGAGCGGCATTTTAGCTTCACGAGCAAGGATGGCGATGAGCTGCACAAAGGGCAGCGGATTATGGACCGGATCCGGCCGTTTGTAGATTTCGTAATGGTTAACGGAGTGAATAAGCGCGGCCGATAGGCATGACGAAAGGATACCTGGCGAATGAATTGCCAGGTATCCTTTTTTAATAATAAGCTGAATTTGAATTAGGAATACAGGTTTGACAACGATGAGATTAATTTGGGATGAATCTGTGCTTCGGGACGGATGGTTTGGACTTTCTGCTGCGCTTCCAACACACTTTCTGCCAAGCCCAGCCGGATCAAGGCGCCGCTTGCTACGCAGGCTGTACGGCTTTGTCCGGCCGTACAGTGGAGGGCGACCTTATGCCCGCGTTCGACCAGCTTGGCAACGGTTTCAACAGCTTCATGGATGACTGGCTCCTGGTTGTCCTGTCCATCCATGAGCGGAAAATGCAAATAATGCTGCGGATGCTCCTTACCGGTAAGCTCCTTTTCTCCCCGCAAATCGATAATGACATCACAGCATTCTTTCTCCACGAGGGCTGAGACGTCACAGAGGCCACCGATCCAGACTTTGTTTTCGATCAGCTGCTGATAGGATTTCTTCATTTGCTTTAATTCCGGCATGCCGCCATCCCCTCCTGAACATGAAAGACCGCAATTCCTCATCAGGAAAAAGCGGTTACTACCAATGTATTAACCGGCAGAGCTGAAAATGATTCAGGATTTAAAGAAATTTTTAGAAATGGTTCTGCAGGCTCAAAAAAGGGCTGCGACCGCAAGTTGACCTTCAACTTGGATCACAGCCCTTTGAGTTGCTTCACTTATTACGAGATCAAAAATTTAATAACAACCGCAGCGGCAAAGACGACAAACATAAAGCCGAACATGCCTGCAAAGCCCATGGCAACGTCACTGAAATCGTGCCTTGGTTCCTCGTTATAATGCTCGCGTGGATCATTTACTGCATTTTCCATAACGTAAGTCCTCCTCGAACCGACGGATTCGTTCCGACTCCATTAGGCGCGGGCGTCTCCGTACATACTTATCAGCATCGGTAATTTTAACTCTTATTAGTATACCCAAATTCATGAACAATTGTAAAGACAGCCTTCGTGACAATTATGAGGCAACTTGCCGCCAGGCTTGCGCCCTGTGATACAATAAAAAAAGAATCATCGAAACAATGAATACATTGCTTATGTCACAGGCTGGAGGGAGAGCAAGATGGAGTTACAACCGGAACTGGATGAACGATCACAGCAGCTGCAGCGGGAGCAGGCGGCGGAGAGAATCCGAAGCAAGCTTGCGCTTCTGCCAGATCAGCCAGGCTGTTATCTGATGAAAAATGCGGAAGGGACGATTATCTACGTCGGCAAGGCAAAAGTGCTCAAAAACCGCGTGCGGTCGTACTTTAATGGCACGCATAACGGCAAGACGCAACGGCTCGTCTCGGAAATCCGGGATTTTGAATATATTATTACTTCAAGCAATATGGAGGCACTTATCCTTGAGTGCAACCTGATTAAGAAGTATTATCCGCGTTACAACGTGCTGCTCAAAGACGATAAGTCGTTCCCTTATATTAAAATCACGAACGAGAAGCATCCCCGGCTGGAAATTACGCGCAGGGTCGTGAAAGACAAGGCCAAATATTTCGGGCCGTATCCGAACGCATACGCCGCACAGGAAACAAAGAAGCTGCTTGACCGGCTGTACCCGCTGCGCAAGTGTAAGACACTTCCCGATAAGGTATGCCTATACTATCATTTGGGACAGTGCATTGCTCCCTGCATCGTTGAAATTGAGCAGCCCACGTATGATCAAATGGTACAGGATATTTCCCGATTTCTGGGAGGCGGCCAAGACGAAGTAAAGAACAGGCTGCAGCAAAAGATGGCAGCGGCGGCCGAAGCGCTTGAATTTGAGCAGGCCAAGGAATACCGCGATCAAATTCAGGCCATCGACGCAGTGATGGAGAAACAGAAAATTACGTTGACCGATACCGTCGACCGCGACGTGTTCGGTTATGCGGTGGATAAAGGATGGATGTGCGTCCAAATCTTGTACATGCGCCATGGTAAGCTGATCGAGCGGCATGCCACTACGTTTCCCTTTTATGGGGAGGCTTATGAAGATTTCATGTCTTTTGTTACCCAGTACTACAGTGACAATCCTGCACTTCCGAGAGAGATATTTCTGCCGGAGCAGCCAGCCTCGCAAGAGCTGGAGCATAACACGATTACGGAAGCCGGGGCAGCGGAAGAGCTGGATCAATTGCTGCAGAGCTGGTTAAAGGTGAAGGTCGTGGTACCAAAGCGCGGACGCAAGCGGGAAGTCGTCGAAATGGCGTTGAACAATGCCAAGGTATCGCTCGATGAGAAGTTTCGCTTAATCGAACGCGATGAGGAGCGCAGCGTAAAGGCCTCCGAGGGATTGGCCCAGTGGCTGGGGCTGAACACGGTGCGCCGTATCGAAGCGTTCGACAACTCCAATATCCAGGGGACGGATCCTGTATCCGCGATGGTTGTGTTTACAGACGGCAAACCGGACAAGAAGGAGTATCGTAAATATAAGGTCCGAACTGTAAAAGGGCCGGATGATTATGAAACGATGCGCGAAGTCATCCGGAGACGATATGAGCGGGTGCTGAAAGAAGGAATAGTACCGCCTGATCTCATCGTCGTGGATGGAGGCAAGGGGCAAATCTCTGCTGCGGTGGATGTGCTGGAGAATGAATTGGGCCTTGCCATTCCCGTATGCGGATTGGTCAAGGATGCCAAGCACAAGACCGCCCAGCTGATGACTGGAGACCCGCCGGTCATCGTTCCGCTGCCGCGTGACAGCCAGGAATTCTATTTGCTGCAGCGAATTCAGGACGAAGTGCACCGGTTTGCGATTTCGTTCCACAGAGAGCAGCGCGGCAAATCGATGGTGGCATCACGGCTGGATGCGATACCGGGCATTGGCGAGAAACGGCGCAAGCAGCTGCTGAAACATTTCGGCTCGCTGAAAAAAATAAAAGAGGCCTCCGTCGAAGACTTTCGGCCTCTTTCCATCGGCGACAAGCTCGCCGGTCAAATTATTGCTGCATTGAGGGAGGAACCGTGACCTGCGGTTTCGGCCCTCTTTTTTCATGCCAAAATTTTATAATCCAAGCGATGATCACCGGCAGCACGATGTATACGATACCCGCGATAATATTTACTGCCGAGCCATAGAAGAACAGCATGATCGCCATCATGACGCTATTGAAGATCGCATGGGTGAATACCGCCGTAATAAAACCGAATTTGATAAAGATATAACTAAAGAGCAAGCCTACGATCGTAAGTTCGATTAACCGTGTAGTCGATGGATAAATCGGATAGCTAACATGTCCCATCGCCCAGATTACGGTAGGGATCAACGAAGCGAAAAACTTGTTCTTGAACCATTTGTACAGCAGTCCAATGCCGAACAGCCGATAGATGGCTTCCTCAGAGATGGCCGCACACCATGCCAGCATCGGAAACAGCCACAGCATCCCCAAATTATACGGCGATTGGGTAACATCGCTTGTCGTCCACATGCCTATGCCGTTTTGCAGCACGATAAAGATGACGGTCTGGACACCCATCAGCATGAATGCGAGCAGATAAGACAACTTCATGCTTCGCCATACGTGGACGCCGTAACCTTGCTCCCGGAATCGCGGCCAAAGCTTAAAGCCCATCTGCCTCCAGAGGGCATCGCCGCCGACTAGGGAGAAATACACAGAGGCTGCCATAAGCAAGGTTATCAGTATGGTGATGATCATCCCCGCCGCAACAAAGCTGCCGGCGTCTTGGGTTTCGCCGAAGCCTGCGCGAATGCCGTCGGCCATATTAAAGTTATTCACGAGATAAAAAGCAAGGAATACGCCGGTTATAAACAATCCTCTGATGAAGGAAGAGTACTGCCTGTATAACGCAGCATAGATAATCGCCAGAATGAACAGGATTGCAGTAAACAGCAAGTAACCGCCAAAGGACATGAAAGAAGCGAGACGGTCCTGCCTCTCAACGTAATCCGTGTAGCTGTCCGGAACAACGAATTGCGGTTTGTAAGTAAGGGCAAGGATCTCGTTGTTGGCCGTTTGTGCCGTGCGGATGCGCAGCTGCAGCTGCGCTTCGCTGATTTTGCTGCCTATGACGTCGAATGTAAGCAAGCCGTTGCTATCGATCCCCGGATGGGCTCTCAGCTCTTGCGGACGAAAGCCTTGCTGCGTCGCAAACTCTTTTGCCGTTTCCACTGCCTGCTCGTAATTTGCACCTATAGCAGCCTTGTCTTCGTCGGTTTGAAAATCGCGGCTGAATTTATTCCAAGCAACGATTTGACCCGATTCCATATGTACATAGACATAATATAAGGTCGTGCGCGCTGGATTGTCCTGTCTTGGCGTACGAACCTCGACTTGAAAGGTATCAGCGGGAAACCGCTGATTGTATTGTTTATCATAGGTGTCCAGCAGCTTTTCTTTGGATAAATAACCATTGAGTATTTTATCCGATTGGTGAACGACATGGGTGGAGGTCGGTTGGACACCGTATTGCTCCGTAATAAATGCGACAGCCTGTGCTTGCGCCTCCGATTTCTCGATCACCCTGTCATTTGAGCCGGCGGAGAAAGTATCCATGGCGGAGGGCAGCACCTGTGCCATAAAATAGATAAGCGCGCCCAGCGCACCGAATAAAATTAATTTTTTCCAAGGGGGATCATGTTGAAGCGGATTCATTGCAACACCTCTGTGAACGAATTTTGGTCAGTTAACCGTATACAATTACATTATCATAGTTCTGGCTCGAATATCCAATGCCATAGTGCGTATTTCTATCCTAAACGGAGCAAGAGCACGGATAACCCCGCCAAACTATGATTTTATTGATTTTCATCCCTTATTTATGATGATTTTGACTTTGTTTTCACTCATTTCAAATTTGGTATTTCTTAATAGCAGCGTATATAATCAAAATCAATTACATAAGCAGCCGAATTTCCAAGTGAAAACGGGGGAACCATAATGCTGCCGTTACCGGTAGCAAGGGGTGAATTTCAATCATCAAGCCGTACTGGCCGGATGTTTGAATAGGGCGACCTGTTCGTGCCCGAATCCGTCAGCTAACCTCGTAGGCTGCCAGAACAGGACTCATCGCGACGAGCATTGGGTTTCCAGTGCTTTTTTTCGTGCGCAAATTACACATAACAAACATCTAGAAAAGGCTGCGGGGTGATGAATTTGTTTCGAATGCTGAAGTTAACGACATGGTCGCCTCCGCGTGTACTTGTGACGGGATTTGCGCTCATTATTATGATTGGCAGTTTTTTGCTCTATATCCCTGCAGCCTCCACAAACGGCGTCTCGTTAAGTTATATTGATGCTCTATTCACGGCAGCTTCTGCGGTATGTGTGACCGGACTTGTCGTTGTGGATACCGGAACCCACTTTACTATATTTGGGCAAATCGTGATTCTTACGCTTATCCAGCTCGGCGGTTTAGGCTTTATGACGATGGCAACTTTATTCGCATTTATGCTCAAGAAACGGATCTCGCTGCGGGAGCGGCTGATTTTGCAGGAAGCGATGAACCAAAGCAGTATCGAGGGAATTGTCAGGCTGATCAAAAAGGTATTTATCTATTCTGTCGTCATTGAACTGGCTGGCGCCGTATTGTTTACGATTCGTTGGGCTTTCGACATGCCTTTCAAGCAAGCGGTATATTTCGGAATTTTTCATTCCATTTCATTATTTAACAATGCCGGGTTTGACTTGTTTGGCGAGTTTAGGAGCTTAACCCTGTATGCCGAAGATCCGATTATAAATATAACGGCTATGCTGTTAATCATTTTGGGCGGGATCGGCTTTGTTGTCCTGTCTGATCTATTGGATTATAAGAAGACCCGGCGATTATCCTTACATTCGAAAGTGGTACTGTCGATGACTGGCGTTTTGATTATGGTCGGCGCATTCGTCGTTTTCATCTTTGAATATACGAATGAGGCGACGCTTGGATTGTATGGACTGGACGGAAAGGTATGGACTTCCTTCTTTCAATCCGTGACGCCGCGGACAGCAGGGGCCAATACGCTTGATATCGCATCATTGCGGCAGGCAACGCAATTTTTCATCATTATCCTTATGTTTATCGGTGCATCTCCGGGATCAACCGGCAGCGGGATAAAAACTACGACGTTTGCTATTTTGCTTGCGTCCGTATTTGCAATGATCCGGGGCAAAGACGATGTCGTATTGTTTCGGATGCGACTGGCAAAAGAACGAATTTTAAAGGCTTTGACAATTACGATTCTATCGCTTGTTTTCGTCGTATCGATAACGATGGTGCTGACGACGACCGAGGATCAGCAGTTCTTGAAAATATTGTTCGAGACGACTTCCGCTTTCGGAACAGTAGGGCTGTCCATGGGAATTACGCCGGAGCTGACAGTCGTCGGTAAACTGTTAATTTGTCTGGCCATGTTCGTTGGACGGCTCGGGCCGTTAACGCTTGCTTACGCTCTGAAAACGAAGAAGGAAAAAACATTATACCGCCATCCTGAAGGCAACCTCATCATTGGATAGAATGGAGCTAGAAGCAAGATGAAATTAAATCAATTTGTCATTATTGGGCTGGGCCGTTTCGGTTCGAGCGTAGGCAAGGAACTTATGCAATTAGGTCATGAAGTATTGGGAATTGATAGTAACGAAGAGCGGGTTGACGATATGAGCAACATTCTCACCCATGCCGTTGTGGCCGATGCGACAGAGGAGGATGTGCTGCGGTCACTGGGCGTCCGCAACTTTGACTGCGGGGTAGTTGCGATCGGAGACGATATTCAAAACAGCATTTTGACCGCCATTTTGCTTAAGGACTTAGGTGTCAAACAGGTCGTTGCCAAAGCATTAAGCGAACTGCACGGGCGGGTGCTCGAAAAAATCGGCGTCGACCGTGTCATTTATCCGGAGCGGGATATGGGAATCAGGGTTGCCCATCAATTGGTCTCGCCTAATCTGCTTGATTATATCGAGCTGTCAAAAGACTACACGATCGCCGAGCTCACAGTACCGAAGTGTTTATCCGGCGTATCGCTGCAGGAGCTGAATCCGCGCGCACGCTTCGGCTGCAGTATCGTTGCGATTAATAAGCCGCAGGGCGTGATCATAGCGCCGACTGCGACGGATGTGCTGTCAGAGCGCGATGTCATGGTCATTATCGGCACGAATGATCAGATTGAAGATTTCGAGGAGACAGTCATCCGATAATATCAACCTATGAATTCATCAGCCTGCACGGATGAATTGTAGTATAATGGAAAAGATAAGGACAGCAGCCTCTTTCGGGGCGCTGTCCTTATCTTTTTATATCGTTTCATTGCCCTTTTTTGCGGGCATAGAGAGCGGCAATCTCGTCCAGCCAGAGCCTGACGGAAGAGCCCTGGGAATCGACCCTATTATTATAGATGAGAGACGTTGTGCGCTTTGTTTGTTCCAGCTCGCGTACAGGTACAACGGTCAGTTCGTTGTCCTCGAGCAGCTGCTGACGCAAATACGATTTGGGCAGCAGTGTGGCGGCACGGCACGTATGCAGTAACCGCAAGATGGCCTCGAATGAATCGATTTCCATCCGAACATCCGGTGCAAGCTGATAGGTATGGAACAGCTCGTCAGTCAAAATCCGGTACCATGTGTTCTTCGAGAACAGTATCATCGGCAGGCCGTCGAGATCGTTGATATCAGGAACCCTCTCGAGCACTAAATGGTTTTTCGGCACGACAAGCTCGAGATGGTCATCAAATAACGGAATGCATTGCAGATTCGGATCGGTAATTTGCGAGGCGACAACGCCAAGGTCAGCTTTCTGTTCTCTGACAAGCGACACGATCTCATGCGTCTTGCCGGTAACGGCTTTAATCTCAAGATCGGGGTTAGAGGAGGTCATGACCTGGATCAGATCCGGCAGTGTGGTTTGCAGCGTCGTTAAGCTGGCGCCTATCGTCAGTTGGGTGCGGCCGGCTGCTTTGAACTCGTTTACGGATTGCAGGTATCGCAGCTGCAGCTGACGAAGCTCCAGTGCAAATTCATAGGTGATTTGGCCGATGCGCGTGAGCTCGAGCCGTTTGCCAACCCGGCGGAATAGCTCTACACCCAGCTCCTCTTCCAATTTGATAATCTTGCGGGAGAGCGCGGGCTGAGACAGATTCAGCTTGGCGGAGGCCCGGTTCAGGCTTGATTGCTCGACAATTGTACTGAACATATGCATTTCTTCCAGCATGTTATTTCACCCTTCATTATCTCTTATGCGTTATCGTTATAAGTTATTATACAAAATCAGCAATTCCATTATAAGCGAAAAAGGAGTACCATGAGAAGTGTGACTATTATGTGTCAAAACATGTCAGAACGTGCCCTAGCTTTTTATTGACGCCCCCTAGGGCGAAGGTTAAAATGGTATTTGGTTATTAACGTACGTACAGTCTGGAAAGGAGAACGCTAACGTTATGAAAGGAAATTCGTATTACTCGCGCAAGATTCACTCGCTGCTTGGGGTGATTCCACTCAGCTTGTTTATTGTCCAGCATGGGGTGTCCAACTTCCAAGCGGTCGATGGCGGACCGGAGGGGTTCCAAAGAGCGGTTGAATTTTTGAACAGCCTTCCGTTCGTGCCGGTACTTGAGCTGTTTGGTATTTTTCTGCCATTGTTATTCCACGGGGTGTACGGGTTGTACATCGCTTATCAGTCGAATAACAACCTGGGTCAGTTTTCTTATGGTAGAAACTGGGCTTTTACGCTGCAGCGGGTATCCGGCGTAATTACGTTTATTTTCGTATTCTGGCATGTCTACCAAACTCGCTTTCAAGTGTTTATCGGCAATACGACCCACGGTGAGCTGGGGTCAACGATGCACGATATTGCGAACAATCCGCTGTTCTTTGCATTGTACACAATCGGTGTAATCGCTGCAGTATTCCATTTTGCTAACGGCATGTGGGCATTCCTCGTCAGCTGGGGAATTACAGTGGGCCCGCGCGCACAGCGCATTTCTTCCTATGTATGGATGGTTGTTTTCGTACTTGTTTCTGCGATGTTCCTGGCTTCGCTGGTTGCTTTCCGCGGTGATGAGTTCAAAGAAGCAGCCGCAGTATTAGATATCGTCCGCACCATTTAAGAGAAGTTCGGCTAGTTTTCAAGACAAGGAGCGAATCGAAATGGCAAAAAATAAAGTTGTTGTCGTGGGCGGCGGCCTGGCGGGCTTGATGGCGACCATCAAAGCTGCTGAAGCCGGCGTACACGTTGATCTATTTTCTATTGTACCGGTTAAGCGTTCCCACTCCGTTTGCGCGCAAGGCGGCATTAACGGTGCGGTAAACACGAAGGGTGAAGGCGACTCGACCTGGGAGCATTTTGATGACACGGTTTACGGCGGAGACTTTCTTGCGAATCAGCCTCCGGTAAAAGCGATGTGTGATGCAGCACCTGGAATTATTCACTTAATGGACCGGATGGGTGTTATGTTCAACCGTACACCTGAAGGCTTGCTCGATTTCCGCCGTTTTGGCGGCACCAAGTACCACCGTACTGCGTTCGCCGGAGCTACGACCGGACAACAGCTGCTTTACGCACTGGACGAGCAGGTCCGCCGCTGGGAAACAGCCGGATTGGTTACAAAATACGAGCACTGGGAATTCCTTGGCGCGGTATTGGACGACGATGGCATCTGCCGCGGCGTATCGGCGCAGGATCTCCGTTCGATGGAAGTGCACACGGTTGCTGCGGATGCCGTTATTCTGGCAACCGGCGGTCCCGGCATTATTTTTGGCAAATCGACGAACTCGGTTATCAACACCGGCACAGCGGCAAGTGCCGTATACCAGCAAGGCGTTTATTATGCGAATGGTGAGTTCATTCAGATCCATCCGACAGCAATCCCGGGCGATGACAAGCTGCGCCTGATGTCCGAGTCGGCACGCGGTGAAGGCGGCCGGATCTGGACCTATAAAGATGGTAAGCCTTGGTACTTCCTTGAAGAAAAATATCCGGCATACGGAAACCTCGTTCCGCGCGATATTGCGACACGGGAAATTTTCAGTGTCTGCGTGGATCAGAAGCTCGGCGTCAACGGTGAAAACATGGTTTATCTGGACCTCTCGCACAAGGATCCAAAAGAGCTGGACGTGAAGCTCGGCGGTATCATTGAAATTTATGAGAAGTTCATGGGCGACGATCCTCGCAAAATTCCGATGAAAATCTTCCCGGCAGTCCATTACTCCATGGGCGGCATGTGGGTTGATTACAATCAGATGACTAACATTCCCGGCTTGTTTGCTGCAGGGGAGTGCGAGTATCAATATCACGGAGCAAACCGTCTTGGCGCGAACTCGCTTGTATCCGCGATTTACGGCGGCATGATGGCTGGCCCGAAAGCAGTTGAATATATCCGCGGCTTGAAGAAATCGGCAGAGGACATTTCCTCTTCCGTATTCGAAAACGAGAAAAAACGCCAAACGGCAAACTATGAGCGGATCTTGAAAATGGACGGCACGGAGAACGCATATGTACTTCATCGTGAGCTTGGCGAATGGATGACGAACAACATGACGGTTGTTCGCTACAACAACAAGCTGCAGGATACGATTAACAAGATCAAAGAACTCAAACAACGCTACAACAATATCAATATTAATGATACAGCGAACTGGAACAATGCAGGGGTAGCCTTCACCCGTCAGCTGTGGAATATGCTTGAGCTTTCCGAAGCGATGACACTCGGCGCTTTGCTCCGTAACGAAAGCCGCGGTGCCCATTACAAGCCGGAATTCACAGAGCGCGACGATGAGAATTTTATGAAGACAACCAAAGCGAAATGGACTGCAGAAGGCCCGCAAATCTCTTACGAAGATATCGACGTTTCTTTGATCCCGCCGCGTAAACGCGATTACACGACGGACAAGAAGAAAGGAGAATAACAAATGGCTGAAGCGACAGTAGCGAACAAAACAATTAAACTGGTCATCAAACGCCAGGATCGTCCCGATTCACAGCCGTATGATGAAACGTTCGAGATTCCTTATCGTGCGAATATGAACGTTATTAGTGCCCTTATGGAAATCCAGCGCAATCCGCAAAAGCAAGACGGGCAGAAGACATCCCCGGTATGCTGGGAATCTAACTGTCTGGAAGAGGTTTGCGGCGCGTGTTCCATGAACATCAACGGGAAACCAAGACAAGCTTGTACGGCGCTCGTAGACAAATTGGAACAGCCGATCCGGCTTGAGCCTATGAAAACCTTCCCGGTTGTGCGCGATTTGGTCATTAACCGCGAACGGATGTTTAATGCGCTCAAACGCGTGAAAGCATGGATTCCAATTGACGGTACGTATGATCTTGGTCCAGGTCCGCGGATGGCGGAAACGAAGCGCCAATGGGCATACGAGCTTTCCAAGTGTATGACCTGCGGTGTCTGCCTGGAAGCTTGTCCGAACGTGAATGACCGGAACAGCTTTATCGGTCCTGCCGCGATCTCGCAGGTTCGTCTGTTCAATGCGCATCCAACTGGCGAAATGAACAAAGAAGAACGGCTTGAAACCTTGATGGAGGACGGCGGTATCGAAGGCTGCGGCAACTCGCAAAACTGCGTTCGCGCCTGTCCGAAAGGCATTCCGCTTACGACATCGATCGCTGCAATTAATAAAGATACGACTAAACAAATGTTCAAAAAATGGCTGGGCATGTAATTGCCTTTAGTGCCTGCAGAAAAGGCTGTATCCCGAATGTAAGTGTCGGGATACAGCCTTTTTTGTGTTAAGACAGAGCAAAGGCTGTTCGATCCAAGCGAATAAATCGCCTAGAGAGAACAGCCCTTACATTCGGCAACGGTGCGTTACATCCAATGCTCGCCCCACTCTTGGATGGACTGGATGACAGGTTCCAAGCCTCTTCCTTTGCCGGTGAGTTCATATTCGATGCGGACAGGCATTTCGGGATACACTGTTCGCTTAACAACGTCCATCATTTCGAGCTCCTTCATCCGGTCGGTCAGCATTTTATCGCTCATCTCGGGAATTTGCTCTTTAATTTCCTTGAAACGCTTTGGTCCGCCCAGTAACACACGGATGATCAATCCTGTCCATTTCTTACCCAATAATTCTGCGGCGGATTCGTACTTCGGACACATCTTTGAATAGTCCACAGGTATCACCCCACTTTATTAATCTATTGTAACACGATGGCATGTAAAACGTAAGAGTGATCTCAAAAAAAACTATAAACTAATAATAATATATTTACTTGATAAAAGTAAGGACAATCCAGCATAAATCCCAATTCTCTTCCAGAAACCCGGTTTCCTGAAAAAAATCGTAGCCGATCGGTGTTTCCATAGGTATAATTGTTTATAAAATCGATGATCTTCGTCCGGATTGATGATGTTCGTCGACGAGTAAAGAACCATTAGACGAGGTGTTTCATGGCAGAGGATTGGGGTTTCTTTGAACGCCGGACAAATCAAGAACACATGAGAATATTAATCAATTGCGGGTGGAAAGATGATGAGCCGTCTGCTGAATATACGGAGCTTTTATCGGTTACCGTCAATTTGCTGCATATGATGGACAGTAAATCCTCCAAGCAGGAAACCGTCAAGACACTTGAACAGCTGGAGTCCCGGTTAGAGACAATGCTGAAAAAGGAGCTGGCGGCTGTATATATCGGACGGATCAACACGTCTAAGCGGCTTGAGCTTTATTACTATTTATCCAAGGAACGCTTTCAAAAGGAAATGGTGCAAACACTCGAAGAGGAGTTTAAGCAGTACCGGGTGTTGTTTTATATAAAATCGGACCCTGATTGGGAAACCTATCGTTATATGCTGCCGAGCGCACTGGAGGAAATGTTCATCCATAATGCGCAGATGGTATACGCGTTAATCCATAAAGGCGATCATATCGAGCGGCCTCGCCACGTCTATCATTGGCTTATGTTTCAACGGCTGGATGACCGAAAGGAAATGAAGCTTTCAGCGGAGCGGCTTGGTTATCGGATTGAAGAGGCCGACAGCTCTGAAGAACAACCCGGATATCCCTATTCCCTTGTTGTAAGCCGATGGGAAGATGTACGCTTGGAGACGGTAAATGAAAGGGTCAGAGAATTGCATCCGCTTGTGCAGCAGTACAGGGGGAAATATGACGGTTGGGGTTCAATGATGAAGCTGTCGCTTTACCAAAGAACGAAGCTAAACCTTAAAAAATGGATAACTTCCATTCCATCCGCTTGTGGCGGGCGGAACGCATCCAAGTAAGCATGGATAACGGCTGTCACGAATTTTGTTACACAAATGAAATGTTTCTGTTATCGTCCTTTCACATTGGTGGGCTATTATAATAAGCAAGACCCCCTTTTTTAATATAAAGCATTGGGACCCACTAACGCAGTGGGTCCATTTTTTTGGTTAGGATATTGGAATCGGTACGACGATCTGTTCTTTTCTGCGGTAGAAAACCCACTGCTTAAATCCAATCTCCCTTAACCGGGACTGTACAAGCTCCCAGTCATCACCGACCCTCTCAGGCCTGTGGGCATCGGATCCGAAGGTAACATTGACGCCAAAATGAAGCGCACGCTCCAAGATCTCATCAGACGGATACCAGCCGCCGACATCCTTTGTTTTACCGGAAGTATTGATCTCAATTGCAATATCATATTGGGCGATGGTCCTCATGGTCTCGTCAATGGCTTCAGCAGCTATAATGTCGGAGAATGCGGGATAATAGCCTTTCATCGCATCGATGTGTCCAAGCACTTGAAACATACCGCTTCGCGCCGATTGGCGGATAAGATCGTAATAATGCTCTTTTTCCGCAATCTTATTCGCTTCAGACAATCCCTTCCAGCGGTTCCGGTTAAAGATGCTGACTCCGCGTGTTTGATGTACGGAGCCGATCAGATAGTCAAAGGGGTAAGCACTGTACGCTTGCTTATATACTTCCAGGTGTTCGGGAAAAAAATCGGATTCCATGCCAAGCAGCACCTCAATGGTATCGGCATATTTTTCTTTTAGCCGCAGCACTTCATTTACATAATTCACCAAGTCGCTTTTTGCCATTGCAATGCCTGGCTGAGGTTGATCCTTTGGATTTGCAAAATAGGGTGAATGGTCAGAAATGCCAATCACTTGCATATCCGCAGCAATAGCTGCGCGTACGTAATCTTCTATTGTGCCGATGGCGTGACCGCAACGCTCATGATGGGTGTGCAGATCGAATTTCATAATGCTGTAATGCCTCCTTAACGAATAACATGATGCACCTGCACCATTCGATTAGTTTGCACTTTACTCGCTGCCAATAAACTGATCTTCAGGCATTCCTTTTAAATCGCTCAAAAATTGGTGCATCGCGGAGTTCAGATAACGTCCGGATTTATAAACGACGCCAACGGGATGGCTTAATTCAAGTTCATTCACTTTGATCATCCGGAGTGTACCCAGTCTAAGCTCATTGGCGATCGAAAGCTTGGATACGATTGAAGCGCCCAGATTCAGCTCTACCATCCGCTTGACTTCCTCGCTGCTGGATAATTCCATCACGATATTCGGCTGAATATCATATTTACGAAACATCTTGTCAATGAAGCGGCGGCCGAGCGTATCGGGTGAGAGCATTATAAATGGAATATCCTTTAACTTGTCCACGGTTGTATGCTTGAACCTGCTCAGGGGGTGATCCGGAGAGACAACCAGCTCATAAGTATCATAGTATAAGATCGAAGTTTCAACGTTTGGACTGCGTTCGGATAAGTAGGTGATGCCAATATCTACGGTACCGTTCTCAACGCTGGTTACCACTTGGGAAGAGGGCATGGAATGAATCGTCGTTTTGATTAACGGGAATTGGTCTTGAAAATAAGACAATACTCTCGGTAAAATTTGAATCGCAATGGAAGTTGTTGTGCCGAGCACAATATGTCCCTGGGGAGTTTGGTTTAAGTCGGAAAGCTTTTGTTTGAGTTCTTCGACAATGCTGAGTATGCGTTCGGCATGCTCAAGAAATACTTGTCCCCGGTCAGTTAACGTAACGGGCTGGTTGCGGTCGATCAGCACGGTTTTGAATTCGTCTTCAAGACTTTTGATCTGAGCCGATACGGCAGGCTGGGTTAAATTCAACAGCTCTCCAGCTTTGCGAAAGCTCATTGTCTTGGATATGGTAAGCAGTGTTTCGAGCTGACTAATGTTCATTGAATCCCTCCCTGTATTGAGGATGAAGTAAAGCTCCGCACAAAACTGCGACATTACTATTATAGGGGAATATAACGTTTGCAGCAAAGAGGAATAAAAAAACAGCCCAAAGTGCAGCGGCGGGACAAAAAATCCGAAGCGCAGCGATTGGGCTGATTTTAGAGGCGGTTACAACCAATCCTTCTTGCGGAAAATATAGAACATGCCGAACCCGACGAGCAGCATAAAGCCGAGCAGAACGTAGGATGCGCCATGAACGTGCAGCCCGGGGATGTAATCAAAGTTCATTCCGTAGATGCCCGTAATAAAGGTCAGGGGCATGAAGATCGTCGTGAGCGCCGTGAACACGCGCATGATTTCATTGGCACGCCCGGCAAGGCTTGATTGATAAGCTTCACGCAGGTTTCCCATCAGATCGCGATACGTTTCGAACGTTTCAGCAATCTTGACGGCATTTTCATAAATATCACTGAAATATTTTTGCAGTTGATGATCAATGAGCTTTAATTCTTTCTTATTCAGTGTGGCGATAACTTCCTTCTGCGGCCCGAGCACCTTCTTAAGCCATAAAATTTCGCTGCGCAAACCGATGATTTCAGTCAGATGGGACTTCTTTGTATGCATCAAAATATCTTCTTCAAGCTTCTCGATGCGCGCTTCAATCCGGTCGCCAACGAGAAAATAGTTGTCCACGACAAGATCCACTAAGTGATACAGGAAGCGGTCGGGGTGATTGACCTCCTGCTCCCAAAGCACGGGCTTCAAGGAGCGCAGTTCATTGATCTTTTGCTGGGTGACTGTAATGATGTAATGCCGTCCAAGAAAAATATTCAGTGCGCGCAGAAATATTTCTTCATCATCAAAACGAATGCTGTTTATTACAATAAAATAATGGCTTTCATATACCTCGATTTTAGGACGCTGTTCTTCTTCGTTCAAGCAGTCTTCAACAGCCAGATCATGCATTCCGAATAAGGGCTGAAGGACAATTAGATCCTCCAGGTCGGCGTCGATCCAATAGAAGCCCTCTGGCGGTGGCGCCAGCGTATCTTCAATATGATCAACTGGAGTAAAAAGACCGTTTTTTACGAGACGGATTTTCATTCGCGTCACTCCTCTCCGTTCCATTTCTCTTCTCGAGAAACCGGTACGAAAAAAACGTGTGGCGCGCGCCTGGCAATCACAAAGCCGCTCTATACGGAATAAGGGCAGCAGCGTTCATGGCTGACGCGAGTCTAACATGTTGTAGTACCGGGTTTCTATGTTCCTTGTTCATGCTGCTTCCGGGTTTTGGTCGGTCGCCATCCATGCGCTCTAAACACCCCTTTATCTTCGTTTGGATAACACGGCAATCCTTGTCTAGTATACTCCCACAAAGTGTATACATACAAGCAAAAAAACGCGGTTTTTGAGCTGTATTATCGTATGCATGAAAGGGTCTTCGTGCGCTTTAAACGGCAATAACGCAAAAACACACTCTGGGTTCTTGACGTGTTTAAAAGAATAAGATAAAGTAAGTAATATCAATGATTAACGAAAAACGAACTGAATATCAACTTTCTTATCAAGAGCAGGCGGAGGGACTAGCCCGATGAAGCCCGGCAACCGGCGTAAAGCACGGTGCTAATTCTTGCGGAAACGAATGGTTTCTGGGAGATGAGAGAGGCGGATGATTTATAACCATACGACCCCCTCTCGCCCGAGAGAGGGTCTTTTTTCATGCCCTACAAACAGACAAAGGAGTGATCCCTATGCCCATCAAAATTCCAGATGGTTTACCGGCCAAAGAAGTATTAAGCAATGAGAACATTTTCGTGATGGACGAAAGCGTTGCATACCAGCAGGATATACGGCCGCTGCGTATCGCTATTCTGAATTTGATGCCGACGAAAGAAACAACAGAGACGCAGTTGCTCCGGCTGATCGGAAACACTCCGCTGCAGGTGGAGGTAGCCTTCCTGCATCCTAAGACGCATGTTTCCAAAAACACATCTGCAGAGCACTTGGAGACGTTTTACAAAACCTTTGATGAAATTGCCCATGAACGGTACGACGGGTTGATCATTACCGGAGCGCCGGTTGAGCAATTGCCTTTTGAAGAGGTGAACTATTGGGAAGAGCTGAAGGACATTATGGACTGGAGTGCCCGCAGGGTGACTTCAACCTTTCATATCTGTTGGGGCTCGCAGGCCGGATTGTTTCATCATTACGGAGTCCCGAAATACAATCTTCCGGAAAAGGTGTTCGGGGTTTTCCCCCATACAATTGAGAAACGCAATGTGAAGCTGCTGCGCGGTTTTGACGAGATGTTCTATGTTCCCCAATCCCGCCATACCGAGGTGCGGCGTGAAGATATTGAAAAGGTGCCGGAGCTGGAGATTTTGTCGGAATCCGAGGAAGCGGGCGTATACATTGTAGCTTCTAAAGACGGCAGGCAGATATTCGTAACCGGCCATTCGGAATATGACCCGTTCACGTTAAAATGGGAATACGACCGCGATCAAGCTAAAGGGCTGCGCATCGCTGTTCCCAAAAACTACTATCCAGGCGACGATCCAAGCCGGCAGCCTTATTCCACATGGCGGGCGCACGCGAATCTGTTGTTCTCCAATTGGTTGAACTATTACGTGTACCAGGAAACACCGTTCGAGCTTGGAGCGGGCATCTAACGATACAGAGTAGAAGATAAAGGAGCCGTTTATTCATGAAAATTGAAAGCCGTTTAGCACAAATTGGTTCACAGAGCGAACCGGGTACCGGGGCGGTCAGCTTTCCGGTCTACCAGTCAACCGCCTTCCGCCATCCTAGGCTCGGAGAAAGTACAGGTTTTGATTATGCACGTACGAAGAGTCCGACACGCAAGGTGCTGGAGGATGCTGCCGCCGAGCTCGAGTCAGGCGATGCTGGTTTCGCGTGCAGCTCGGGAATGGCGGCGCTGCAGACGATATTTGCACTGTTCAGCCAGGGAGATCATCTGATCGTTTCTTTGGATTTGTATGGCGGAACCTATCGGCTGCTGGAGAGGATTATGTCCCGGTTCGGCGTGACTGCCACTTATGTGGATACGAATGATATCGATGCAATGTCGGCCAGCCTTAAACCGAGCACGAAAGCAATCTTGATCGAGACGCCGACCAATCCGCTCATGATGATTACCGACTTGGAGCGCGTATGTTCGTGGGCGAAGGCAAAAGGGCTGATCACGATTGTGGACAATACCCTGCTTACACCGTTCTTTCAGCGCCCGCTGGAGCTCGGGGCGGATATCATCATTCATAGCGCGACCAAATATCTGGGCGGTCACAATGACGTGCTTGCAGGCTTGATCGTAACCAAAGGAAAAGAATTGTCCGAAGAGATGGCTGTTCTGCACAATTCGATTGGTGCAGTGCTGGGGCCGCAGGATTCGTGGCTGCTGATGCGCGGGATGAAAACGCTGGCGCTTCGTATGGAACGTCATCAATACAATGCAACGCGGATTTCGGAATACCTGCTGGCGCATCCGGCCGTTGAAGAAGTGTATTATCCGGCGCTGCCTCACCATCCGGGACATGAGATTCAGAACAAGCAATCCTCCGGCAACACCGGCATTTTCTCCTTCCGCCTGAAGGATGCCCGCTATGTAGAACCGATTCTCCGTCATATCAAGCTGATCGCTTTCGCGGAAAGTCTGGGCGGCGTCGAGTCTTTAATGACATATCCGGCGGTTCAGACGCATGCGGATATTCCTGAAGAAATCAGGCGCCAGGTCGGCGTGGACGACCGTCTGCTTCGATTCTCTGTAGGCATCGAACATGCGGATGACTTGATTGCCGATCTTGAGCAGGCACTCGAAGCGGCGAAGCGCGAAGTAGAGGGAAGGTAGCACAGCGTCTGAGCCCGCTTCGTATATAAAACAGCATGTAACGGCGATTTCCAGCAGGTGACGGGAAGTCGCCGTTTATGTTACACTATACAAAAGTAAGAGTATGGCGTGTGGGAAAAAGGAGATCAAAGCGATGTTAACCATTGATGGAATATTAAATAAAGCATTGCAGGGCGAGAGGATCGGACTGGAAGAATGCATTGCCTTGTTCGAGTCGGATGAAATCGAGAAAATGGGGCATGTGGCGAACCAGATTATGCTGCGCAAGCATCCTGAACCGATTACGACCTTTGTCGTCGGCCGCAATATCAATTACACCAATGTCTGTGACGTATACTGTCGCTTCTGCGCATTCTATCGGCCGCCGGGTTCGGAGGAAGGGTATGTGCTGCCCGATGATACCATATTTTCTAAAATCCAAGAAACGATCGACGTTGGCGGAACGGAAATTCTGATGCAGGGCGGGACGAATCCTAACCTGAAATTTTCTTACTACACCAATCTGCTCAGGGAAATCAAGAAACGATTCCCAGGCATCACGATGCATTCCTTCTCTCCGGCGGAAATTCATAAAATGAAAGACGTATCGGATGGGCTGTCGCTCGAAGAGGTGGTTCGGCAGCTTCATGAGGCTGGCCTGGATTCTCTGCCGGGCGGCGGCGCGGAAATTCTGGACGACCGCACAAGACGGAAGATCAGTAAGCTTAAGGGGTCTTGGACGGATTGGATGGACGTGATGAAGACAGCGCATCGCCAAGGCATGAACACGACGGCTACGATGGTTATCGGTTTCGGTGAATCGATGGAGGAGCGCGCGCTCCATTTGACGCGCATTCGTGACACGCAGGATGAGTGCCTCAATAACGGTTATCCGTCCCCCGGATTTTTGGCTTTCATTCCGTGGACATTCCAGCCGGATAATACGAATATGAAACGGGAGAAGGCATCTCCTGAAGAATATTTGAAAACACTGGCGATCAGCCGCATTATGCTGGATAACATCGATAACTTCCAATCTTCATGGGTAACGATGGGACCGGAGATCGGCAAGTTGTCGTTGACATATGGCTGTAACGATTTTGGCAGCACGATGATTGAGGAAAATGTCGTATCCGCAGCCGGCACCACGCATAAAGTCAACATTGAGTCGATCTTGAAGCTGATCCGTGAAGCGGGCAAAATTCCCGCCCAACGCAACACCCGTTATGAGCTGCTGAAGGTATACAATGAGACGGACACAGTGGCAAAAGATTTTATGATGCAAAATTAATCATAAGGCTGACATTCTCTCGTTAAACGAGTGGATGTAAGCCTTTTTTGTTTTCCGTTCCATGATAAGCCGGACGTTCCAATCCATCGTTCCCAGATACCACATCCTTCATCGTATATCTGCAAATGTCTGGCCATATACTGATATAGAGGAAGGGAGTGTGCGTATGGAATTGTTCAAAGTGACGTTGATTTCCGCTGATGAGCAAAAAATATGGAGGCTGTCGCGTTATTTGAGCGATGCTTTCGCAGAATTACATACTTCGGGCTGTGCAGATGATTTGCAATGGAATATAGACGTTTCGAGCGGTGAGATTTGCTGCCTTATGGCATCGTCTGCGCAATGTACGGCGGAAGATCGGGCAGCTATTATGCGCCGGGCGGCACAGGGGTTGTCCGAATACGTTCTTGTGGAGCTGGAGCCAGAGCTGCTTCGCGCAATTATCCGTAAAGACTCTGGCTATGAAGAGCAGGAAGATCTGGACAAAATCGAACGCTATTGCATCCAAATGTTAAACGTCAGCATGGATTCTTGTTCCATCGAGTTGGACCAGCAGGATGACCGGACCCACAGAAAAGAGCAGATTGCGGAAGAAATAATCCCATATTTGTTGGAAAATATAAGAATCAATTTAAACGGGTTTATAACGTTTAGGCTCGCGAATTATCGGGAATCGCTGCGCGAGATCGTGGAGTATGCGGTGGATGAGTATGTCATGGAGAAACAGTACCAGGATTTTATATCGCTCCTGCGATACTTTGTCGGGCTCCAGGATACAAAAACGCCGATCGTGCATTTGCTGCAGCGGGAGGACGGGCAATTTCAGTTATGCAATCACCAGTTTCTTCCGCTGGAATACCGTCAGTCCGACCGGATTGTCGCAGAAATGCTTGAGTCAGAAATGAATATCGAAGATCGGGTAGTCAGTTCTCTGATCGCGGCCTCACCCAAGCAAATTGTCATTCACACGTGTAAACCGGAACAGCAGGTCATTCGAACGATTGAATCGATATTTTACGGCCGCGTAACCGTCTGTGAAGACAGCCTCTCTTACAATCCGATTATGCTGGAACAGATTCAGCCCAAAGATCATCGTTATACTTGACCGGAATAGAACAGGCGGGTATAATGTGTTCAACGATACGCCGATAAGGTGTGACGCGCCAGTGATGAAACAGCGAAGATAAAGACAACGCTCTGCCAAGCTGTACGGTTCAGAGAGAGGAAACCAGGCTGTAATTTCCTCCCGATACACAGCAGAGATACCCCTTTGGAGCTGAACGGTTGAAGCAAGGCCTTTAAGGCTGCGTGCGTAAGCCGTAACGATTTATCCCCGTTAACGGATACTCAAGGGTAATGTGTTTAGCATATTACCGAATGAGGGTGGAACCACGAGTATGTCAAGCACTCGTCCCTTTCCGGGATGATGTGCTTTTTTTGTTGCATTCCTCACCTGTAACGAGCAGCCCTGCTGTATCTGATCTGAGCGCCCGCCTCTGAAGCGAATTGAATGAGGAGGATTTGGAAATGTCGATTCAAATTACGTTACCCGATGGAGCGGTCCGGGAATACGAAGCGGGAACCACTATTGAAGAAGTGGCCGGCTCCATCAGTTCAGGCTTGAAGAAAAATGCGATAGCCGGAAAAATGAATGGAAAAGTTGTGGATATTTATACGCCGATCG
The DNA here is from genome assembly GCF_014640295.1 of Paenibacillus abyssi. Lineage (GTDB taxonomy): Bacteria > Bacillota > Bacilli > Paenibacillales > Paenibacillaceae > Paenibacillus_D > Paenibacillus_D abyssi. Next base: position 379,375 of record NZ_BMGR01000003.1, read on the forward strand.
AAGATCATGCGTTACTTGAGATTGTGACGCTTGATTCGGCTGACGGGCTGGAGGTTTATCGCCACAGTACTGCGCATTTGATGGCCCAAGCCATCAAACGTTTATTTGGCGGACATGAAGTAAAGCTGGGGATTGGCCCGGTAATCGAAGACGGCTTCTATTATGATATCGATATGGAGCAATCCCTTACGCCTGAAGATCTTGTGAAGATCGAGAAGGAAATGGAGAAAATCGTCAAAGAGGATTTGGCGATCCGCCGCCGTGTTGTAAGCCGTGATGAAGCGCTTGCCATCTATCAAGAGATAAATGACAATCTTAAGCTCGAGCTTATTCGCGACCTTCCCGAAGACTCTGTCATCACGATGTATGACCAGGGCGAATTTTTTGACCTGTGCCGCGGACCGCACCTTCCATCGACCGGACGGATTAAAGCGTTCAAGCTGCTAAGTGTTGCCGGCGCTTACTGGCGCGGCGATTCCAAGAACAAAATGCTGCAGCGGATTTATGGAACGGCGTTTCCTAAAAAATCGCAGCTGGATGAGCATCTGCATTTTCTTGAGGAAGCGAAAAAGCGCGATCACCGGAAGCTGGGACGCGAGCTGAAAATGTTCACCTTCTCCCGTGAGGTCGGGCAAGGGCTACCGTTGTGGCTGCCTAACGGCTCCAAGCTGCGCCGCACGATGGAACGCTACATTGTCGATCTGGAGGAGAGGCTCGGTTATCAGCATGTCTATACGCCGGTGTTGGCAAATGTCGACTTGTATAAGACATCGGGTCACTGGGAGCATTACTCCGAAGATATGTTTCCGAAGATGGTAATGGACAATGAAGAGCTGGTGCTTCGTCCGATGAACTGTCCTCACCATATGATGGTGTACAAGAGCGACATGCGCAGCTATCGGGATCTGCCGATCCGGATCGCCGAGCTCGGCACGATGCACCGGTATGAAATGTCCGGCGCGTTGACCGGACTTCATCGGGTTCGCGCGATGACGCTTAACGACGCGCATATCTTTTGCCGCCCGGATCAAATCAAAGAAGAGTTTGCTCGTGTTGTTCAGCTGATTCGTCAAGTTTATGAAGATTTCGGCATAAAGGAATACCGGTTCAGACTGTCTTACCGCGATCCTCAGGATACGGAGAAGTATTTCCAGAACGACGAGATGTGGGAGATGTCCCAACGCATGCTGCGTGAGGTTGTCGATGAGCTTGGCCTGCCATTCTTCGAAGCCGAAGGCGAAGCGGCATTCTATGGGCCTAAGCTCGACGTCCAGATCAAAACAGCGCTCGGCAAGGAAGAAACATTGTCGACTGCGCAGCTTGACTTCTTGCTGCCGGAGCGATTCGAGCTGGAATATGTAGGCGATGACGGGAAAAAGCACCGTCCTGTTGTTATTCATCGCGGGATCATCAGTACAATGGAGCGAATGACGGCTTTTCTTCTGGAAAACTTTGCAGGAGCTCTGCCGCTCTGGTTATCGCCTGTACAAGCAAGAATCATTCCGGTGTCGCTTGCCTATGAGGAGTATGTCCGTAATCTTGAAGCTGAGCTGCTGGCAGGAGGCGTCCGCGTAGAGACGGATCTGCGCAACGAGAAGCTTGGTTACAAGATCAGGGAAGCACAGCTCGAGAAGGTTCCGTATATGCTGATCGTCGGCGAAAATGAAGCTCAGTCAGGCACTGCTTCTGTCCGTAAACGGGGAGAAGGCGATATTGGCGCCAAACCGGTTGCTGAATTACTGAAGCAGCTGCAGGATGAGATCCAAAATAAACAGGTGTAATTGAAATCGACCGATATTTTGTTAGCTTGCATGAATAAAGCTTGATATCTGGGGGTAACCTTTCGTCTAGAGGTGACTCTCCAGATGTTAGCAAGCTTAAATGTTTTATTAAGATGGATCCATCTTACGTTTGCTCTGTTATTCATAACATTTGCTGTAGGGGCAGCAGACCGAGCGGCTGGAATCGCACCGTCCAAGCAGATCGAGAAGCATCATGCCAGCACTGCTGGAGCTGCGGCAGCTGCAATAGAGAAAATCAAGGTTGTCGCTACCGGTTATACCGCAGGAGTGGAATCGACCGGCAAGCGGCCGGGTGAGCCGGGATATGGAATTACGTATTCCGGGGTCAAGGTACGTCGTGATTATGTTTCTACTGTTGCTGCGGATCCGCAGGTGTTCCCGATCGGGACCTTGCTTCATATACCCGGCTACGGCTATGGCGTTGTTGCGGATACCGGTTCGGCGATCAAAGGCCACAAGATCGATTTGTACTTTGAAACCATACAGCAGGTGTATAAGCAGTGGGGAAAAAGAACTGTGCTCGTAGAGGTGCTGCACAAGGGCGATGGAAAGCTGACCGAGGCATGGCTTGTCAAAATTAATCAAGCTGTAAAAGCGGAGCAGCGGATTCCTCAGTCGATGTTTGAATCTTAACAAGCGGCAAGATTTGCTGTCATCAGGTCTGACATGACAGCAAATCTTCTTTTTTTCCCATTCTAATTATGATACAATATCACTACAATTCGCAATTGTGTAAACGCTATCAATGTGAGGCGGTTATTTCATGACAAGCTGGATGTCTGATCGTAACGAGCAGGATGGAACGAAGCTGGAGCAGCACGAAGCATTGCTGCGAGACTTATACAATCAGATGATTCGTGTCGCTTATGCCAGAGTGAAGAACAAGTCAGACGCGCATGATGTTGTTCAAGAGGCCTGGGTTAAGATGCTGCTGAAGCACGATTCTTTAAGGGAAGAGAGCAAATTGGCGGCATGGGCCAAGACCATCACAGCGAATGTGGCGCACAATGTGAATCGCCATGAGAACGTCCGGACTTCCAGCCAATGGTGTGATGCACAAGAACAGGGTACCGGAACCCCGTCTGAAGCAGAATTGATGATGGAAATATCAGAGCTGTTAGGCGCACTTGATCCTCGTTCCAGAACGATGATCTTATATAAATTTTATTACGGGTTTAAAGACCAGGAAATTGCAGATGTCATGAATATCCCGGTCGGTACCGTCAAGGCGCGGATTCACCGGAGCAAAGAACGCCTGAAACAGTGGATTTCAACACCGAATTTTTGGTAATTTCCAAGCACATAAAACAGCCTCGTCCCTCTCATAATACAAATGACGGGGAGGTGACGATCATGGCCAAAAATAAGAAAAACAAAATGAATGCGGCTCAAAACCAAAATGCTGAATTCGCAGAAGAGTTGACTCAGAATAGTGTTAATAATAAAGCCAATGCTAATGCTGCAAAGCAAAACGCTAATAAATAATAATACCTTTCAAGGGGGATCCGCTAAGGATCTCTCTTTTCATTTTCATAAGCCCGGATTATAATGTAAGATAATATAACATTAAGTCGAAGTTTAGGGGTGGCAATGGATGAGCCGATTGCAAAAATGGTTAAAGCCCAATAAAGACAAGTTCGAGGCTTCACGGGAAGAACAGGAACAAGAATCGATGAGGCAGCTCATTAATGAATCGTTGGTCATCTCCGATCAATTGACTGCTGTTGTCGAAGAGGTAGAGCAATCGATCACGCATTTGACCAACATTGCCGATCGTTCTGCTGTCCAGGAGGACAGATTGCGCTCGCGAAGCCAACATGCAAAGGAGCGAATTGAGGAAACGTTCTCCGCGCTGCAAGAAGTGGCTGCTGCTGCAGATCAGATTAGTGTCACATCGGCTCATCTAAATGAAGAGAGCAAGCATACGAAAGAGGTTGTGCTTGAGGTTCGAGAATCGCTGACAACGACGGATCAGGTCATGAATGATCTTCGGGCACAAAATAAAGCGATGGAATTACATATCGGGCAATTAATCGAACAAACGTCACGAATTAATGAGATTAATGCTTTTATTCAAGAGATCGTCTCTCAGACGTCTCTGCTTGCTTTAAATGCCTCTATTGAGGCTGCCCATGCGGGTGAGTACGGACGGGGGTTTTCGGTTGTCGCACAAGAAATTAAAAAGCTTGCTGAACAAAGCCATGAAGCCGTGCGGCGTTCGAGCACGATCGTAACGGAGATTGAACAAGGGGTCAGGCAGGTTGTGAACTCAGTAGAGGTTGAGAAGAACGCAGTGGAACGCGGTGTTGCTGAAATGGAACATAACAAAGCGCGAATGGACAAGATTTTTCAGCGGATCAATGAGGTGGATATGCTTGTCGGTCAGACAAGCGCGGCCAGCTTGCAGCAAACCATACTTACTGCCAGAACAACGGATATGCTGAAGGAAGTGGTGGAGACAGTTGACCATACACTCCAAAGCGTCGATGAAACCTTGCAGCTTACGCATGAGCAGCGCCATCAGATTGGCAAGGTGGACCGGATTGGCCGTAATTTGCAAAAATCCTCCCGTGAATTAACCCAGGCTATTCAACAGGCAGGCATCAAACAGGAGGTGCGGGCGATCGATGTGAATGTATCCGTGATGCTTGAGAAGCTTCACCGTCTGGCGTCCGAGCCCCATATGATATCGTTAAACCAAACGGAGCATCAGCAGCGGCTTTCGGCTATGCTGCGCGATTCTGAAGAAATTGAGGCGGTCTGGTCCAATCGTGATGACGGCTCTTTTATCTATTCGGAGCCGGAAGCCGGCTTGCTGAACGGTAAAGGCAGAGAATGGTGGAAGCAAGCGATGGAGGGGAAGCCGTATACTTCGGATATTTACATATCGGCCATTACGAAGAAACCTTGTTTGACCTTATCCATGCCTATTGCCGGTCATGGAGGCAAGCCAGTCGGCGTAGTAGGCATTGATATTATGTTAAAATAAACCAGCTTACAGGGCATCCCCCATGATCTAATAGGGGATGCCTTTTTTCACCGCGAGCGGATCTCCCGCCTTCAGGGTCAGCTGTAATATTCATGTGTGAATATAACGTTTCTGTAAAAAATGACCACCGTATCGGTCCCAAGACGGAGGAAGGTTTCAATCTGCCGCCCCTTTTGCGTGTTATTGCTGATCGGATATACTGAGAATACATAAAACGTGTCTAGAAAGATTGGGGTGAATCGAAGTGGAGCGTTATGTAGTGAAACGGTTTTTTTGGGGATTAATTATCATCGCGGTAGGCGTTGCCTTTCTGCTTCGTCAAATGGGAATTCTGCCTTTTGATATCGGTGATATCATCTCTATATTTTGGCCGGTTATTTTGATTCTATTCGGAATTGAAGGCCTTATCGGTTATAAAGATGCCGGCAGCTATAACTGGTGGAGCTGGTTGACACTGGGGCTGGGCATCTATTTTCTCGGCCGGAATCTGGGTATGCTCCATTTTTCCATCGGTGAGATTATCCCTTATGCGATACCGGCGGTGATCATTCTTTTCGGCTTGAGCATGATCTTTAGGCCGCAGGGCAAGCAGCAAGGCCCGGCAAAGGAGGAGTGGCAGGCATATCCTCCGGCCTCAAACATACCGCCGGCACCGCCGCTTCATCCGGATCCGACAAAGCCAGGTGCTGGTGATTTTTCGGATATGGATCCTTACGGATCTGACGTGAAGCGTTCCACGTATGAGGAAAAATACAGAAGCGGCGCTTCATCGCCCAAGCACGAGAGAGTGGAATGGTGGAACCATGATGCAGGCGTGCAGACGCGCTCCGGCTTCATCGGCGATATTCATCTTGGCCAAGATTACTGGGAGCTTAAGCCGATGAACATTTCCCACTTTATCGGTGACACCGTGCTGGATCTGACGAAAGCACAAATCCCTTATGGGGAAACCAAACTGACGATTTCCTCCTTTATCGGCGATGTGAAAATTTTTCTGCCGAATGACTATGAGGTTGGCGTCCATGTGGTATCAAGCGCGTTTATCGGCGATTCTACGATATTGGACCGTAAGGAAGGCGGCATATTCAGAAACAGCAATATCGAAACGCCGGCTTATCATGATTGCGAGAAAAAGATTCGGCTGGTTGTGAGCACATTTATCGGTGATGTGCGAGTAACCAAAGTGGGGTGATCGCGATATGATGGTACGTCTGCTGCGAAGTTCGAAGTGGGAGCTGATTTTATTATTCATCGCTTCCACCTCGGTATCCCTAGCGCTTTGCTATTGGGCTCCGGAATGGATGGGAGCCCATCTGAATGCCGGAGAAAAGCGCCTGAGTACCATTTTGACCGTTATTGTTATTAGCGCTGGCTTTGGGTATTGGGCGGCACAGCGGTTGTACCGGCGAATCGATGTGCTGCATTTCGCATTAAAGCAAGCGGCCAACGGCAACCTGGCGGTTAGAATTCCGGAAGAAGGTGCTAGATCCTTCACTGCAGCTTATCGTGAATTCAACGTAATGATTGCCTCAATGGAGCAAAGAATGAAATTGCTGCAAAGCTTTGGAGAGGAACATGTCATGCGGGAAGCCGCGTCGAACGAAGCGGCTGTTTTAGAGGAACGAAGACGTCTTGCGCGCGATCTGCACGATACGGTGAGCCAGCAGCTCTTTGCTATTCATATGGCGGCGTCCTCGCTGCCGAAGCTGCTTGAGCTTGATCGAAGCAGGGCCGAAGATGTGATGGGACAGCTGATCCATATGTCTTCCCTTGCCCAGAAGCAAATGCGAGGTTTTATTGCGCAGCTGCGCCCGATGGAATTGGAAGGGTATTCTCTGGAGCAGGCGCTCGATAAATGGTTTCCCGATTACTGCAGGCAGAATGCCCTGCAGGGCGTCATGGATTGGCGCATCAGCGAGAAGTTGTCCGAAGCGAAGGAGCATCAGTTTTTTCTTATTATTCAAGAGGCAATGGCCAATATTGTGAAGCATGCCGCAGCTAAGAAGGCTACATTGACACTTGCGGAGACGGAACGCCAGCTTGTGTTAACGCTGCAGGATGATGGCGGCGGTTTTAGGGCCGATCAAGTAAAGCAAGGATCCTATGGACTCTCAACGATGCGTGAGCGAGCGCAGCGGCTGGGCGGAGAGGCCGAAATCATAAGCAAGCCCGGCGGCGGAACGCGGGTGCGTGTCACGATTCCTAAATATATGAATAAGGAGCAGGAGAGCGATGAGCATAACGCAGACTTGGAGAATCATGATCGTTGATGATCACGATATGGTGAGAGCGGGACTGCGCACCTATCTGATGTTAGAGCCCAAATATGAAGTTATTGCCGAAGCTTCTAACGGCGAAGAAGCTGTGAGGATGCTGAAGGAGGGCATTCCAGGCGGTAAGCCGGATGTTATCTTAATGGATCTGATGATGCCCCAGATGGACGGCGTTGAAGCGACGAAAGCGATTATGGAGCATGATCCGGAGACGAAGATTGTCATGCTGACAAGCTTTCTTGAGGACGAGAAGGTAGTTGCGGCCGTGGAAGCGGGCGCAGTTAGCTATGTCCTCAAAACGGTGTCGGCCGAGGAATTGATCTACGCGCTGGGCGGAGCGGTAAAGGGAATGCCGGTTATGACTGCAGACGTTTCACAAGCATTAACGAGGGGGCTTCGCCAACGAACTGCGCAGGGATCGGATGAAGGGCTGACGGACCGGGAGAAGGAAGTTTTATTTCTTATCGCGGAAGGGCGTTCGAACAAAGAGATTGCCGATGAGCTGCACATCAGCATTAAAACCGTCAAAACCCACGTCAGCAACCTGCTTATGAAGTGTGAGCTTGAGGACCGGACCCAGTTGGCTGTGCTGGCCCACCGCAAAGGTTGGATCCGCTAACAGCGGATGGAGTCTACATAGAATATCGCTTTTTTGGGAATAATAGCAGTAAACAACCCAAAGGAGATCCGTCAGGTATGATACCTCTTTCATCAAAGCTAGAATCAAGTGAACAGCAATTAACGGAGTTTCAAGGAAAGCTTGAAGCGTTTCAATTCACATTAGGCGGCAATTGGGAATACAATCACGGATCGTTCGACCGTTCTCTGGATGAGGCGCATAAGGTGTGGCTGCGTCTTCCTTTTGAGGTCGTTACGGGCAGTCTGGACAGTGAAGCGGAAGAGAATGATGCAAAGATCCGGCTTGGACAGCCGTTCGTATTAAAGCATCTCTATAATGAAGGATTGGATCCTGAGGCACAGCCCCGCACGTTCGGAAGTCTGTTCGACCAATTTCAGGAACCTTTAGACGTCGATGCCAAGATCGAGGATCGCTGGGTGGATCAAGCTAAAAAGGTGCTCAGCGAGGTGGAGCGGCGGCTTTCCCATTGAGCAGGAGCATAACCTTTCGCTTACAGAGGCGGAAGGTTAATTTTTTTTATTTTCGTTTAAATTCATTTTAAGATTGTTTTAAGGTAGAATGTGCATTATAGAACTAGCAAATCCAAGTTCATTAGACTTCGATTCAAATAAAGGAGGAACAAATACATGGACGATAATAAAAAAAATCCATATGATGATTTTTTCACAAATCATAATCGGCCGGAAGATGAAAAAGAAAACAACACAACCGAGCCGCGAGAAAAGGCGGCCGGCGGGACCGAGTCCGATAAACCGTCTTATTATTATTCCTATGGACCGTTCAAGCCGAACGCGCAGAACGATTATGATAGGGAAGAGAGAGCTTCGGAGACCCACTCACAAGGTTCCAGCACAGATAATAGGTCTTCCGTTTCATCGGATGTGCAGATTACACCGCCTCAACCCGTGCGCAGCTTCGCTCCTGCAGTGCCTTCACAATCAGCGAAGAGCGGATGGCAGGTGCGTGAGAAAAAGCGGACCTCGTTTAAAGCGATCTTTGCATCCTTTATGGCGGGCGTACTGGTCGTTGGCTCTCTGATGGCGGTGGCGGATTATCAGAATTGGTTTACTTCCAGCGGCGTGCTGGCACCCCAAGCCTTGGAGCAGTCCGCAGGAGCGAGAAATACATCGGGACCTGACACTGCAAATCCGGTATCGAATGTGCTGGATACAGCGCGGCCTAACAATATCGCCCAAATCTTTGAGCAGGCAAGTCCAGCTGTCGTGAAGATTGAAACATTCGTGCAGCCTCGTGCGAATAGCGGAAGCAATCTGGATCCGTTCTTCCGCCAGTTCTTTGGCGATGATTACACAGCGCCTAACTCGGGCGGCAATTCGGGCGAATTGATGCCAAGCGGCATCGGCTCCGGCTTTTTCTTTGACGATACCGGTTATATCCTGACTAACCAGCACGTTGTTGGCGATGCGGCTAAGATCGAAGTGACCGTACAGGGCTATGCGAAGCCGTTCGAAGCAAAGCTGCTTGGTTCGAGCTATGAAATGGATCTGGCCGTCTTGAAAGTTGAGGGCGACGAGCCGTTTCCGACCCTAGCGCTTGGCAGCTCTGAAAACATCAATATCGGTGACTGGGTCGTTGCGATCGGTAACCCTCATGGATTTGATCATACGGTAACTGTTGGCGTACTCAGCTCCAAAGAGCGCCCGATCAGCATACCGGATGAACAGGGAACTCGTAATTACGAGCACCTGCTGCAAACGGACGCGTCGATTAACCCGGGCAACTCAGGTGGACCGCTCCTGAACACCAGAGGTGAAGTCATCGGGATTAATACCGCTGTCAGCTCGCAGGCACAAGGCATTGGTTTTGCGATTCCGACAAGCACAATCACGGAAGTGCTGGATAATTTGAAGGAGAACAAAAGCATTCCAAGGCCATTCATCGGTGCCGAGCTGACGAACTTAACGGATGAGTATGCGCAGCAGCTAGAATTGAGCGGCCAGAAGGGTGCGCTAGTCACGAACGTTTATTATAACTCTCCCGCTTATAAAGGAGATCTGCGCCAGTTTGACGTTATTACAGGCATGGATGGCACAAAATATGAAACGGTAGAGGAATTAATCGCTGCAATACAGAAAAAGAATGTAGGCGATCAAATTACAGTAAACGTTATTCGTAACGGCAATAACATGGATCTGAAGGTTGAAATCGGTGATCGAAATACGTTTAATGTACCGCAGCAATAATTGACGCTAACAGAGCGCAGGCAGGCCGCCGGCCCGCCTGCGCTTTTCGATTAATTGGGGGAGGAAAACGATGAGATCGCAGATTTTAGTCATAGATGATGATGAGAAAATTACGTCCTTGCTGCGCCGCAGCCTTGCTTTTGAAGGATATGAGGTGATTACCGCACCGAACGGGCTGGAGGGGCTGAAGCTAATGATGAACACGGACCCAGACCTGCTTATCCTCGATGTGATGATGCCGCATGTAGACGGCTGGGAGGTGGCAAAGCGGGTGCGTGAAGGTGGCAGCTCGGTGCCGATTCTGATGCTGACAGCAAAGGATGAGGTGCGGGACCGGGTGAAGGGCCTTGATATTGGAGCCGACGATTACTTGGTGAAGCCGTTCGCCCTTGAGGAGCTGCTGGCGAGAGTGAGGGCGCTGCTGCGGCGCAAGTCAGATAAAATGGAAGGAAGCGCAAATCGGCTTGTCTACGAAGATTTGGCGTTAGATTTGGATTCTAGGGAAGCGATTCGAGCAGGCAGAAGCTTTGAGCTGACCTCGAAGGAATTTGACCTGCTTTATCTGTTCATGCAGAATCCACGGCGTGTGCTGACCCGTGAGACGATCATGGAGAAAATATGGGGTTACGATTTCAGCGGCGAATCGAATGTCCTAGAGGTGTACATTGCCATGCTTCGGCAAAAGACGGAGGAGGGCGGAGGCAAGCGATTGATCCAGACGGTGCGGGGCACCGGTTACGTGCTTAAAGGGGAGGTCGGATGATCCATGTCGATCCGGCTTAGACTTACGCTGTGGTACTCAGGTCTCCTGGCCGTGACGCTGTTGGCGTTTGGCGTGGCCATTTATTTATTTGTAAATATAAATACGTACAGCGAAGTGAAAAGCAGATTGCAGGAGGAATCGCAGCGGATACAGGTTTTCGCGAATTTGGATTATTTCGATTTTATCGATTTGCGAAAATTCAGAAGCGATGAGATCTATATCCAGCTTGTCAACTATAATAATGAGAAAATAACGCAATCGGACAATTTATTTAATGCAAGCCTGAAGTTCCCTTACCCGCAGTTGAAAACAAACCCGGAAGCCGGATTTCATCATGTAAGCGTTGAGGAGTATCCTTTTCTGATCTATCAACAGCCGGTGTTAGACCGCTCCACCGGGGAAACCGTGGCGCTCTTGCAAGTGGGTGCGTATACGAGTAAAGAAAATAGACTGATGGAGATATTGCGGACGATTCTTGTTTTCGCATCACTGATTGCTGTGTTCATCGCTTTTACGATCGGATTGTTTATCGCAAGAAAAGCATTGAAGCCGATTGAAAATGTCATTCGCGCGACCAATCAGATTGAGAACGGCTCTAATCTCAGCGTGCGTATTCCCCGTGAGGGGCCCAATGATGAAATGGGACGCCTTACAGATACCTTAAACGGGATGTTGTCGCGTCTGGAAACGACCTATAATGAGCTTGACGATGCCTACCGGGCCCAACGCAGATTCGTATCGGACGCTTCCCATGAGCTGAGAACGCCGCTTACCACGATTCGCGGCAATATCGATCTGCTCGAGAAGATGTGGCAGCCAAAGCTGGAAATTACGGGAGAAACCCCGGATGCGCCACACGAGGTGAGGCTTGATGCGGTGAAGGCGACCATGTCTTTGGAGGCGATGCGCGACATCTCCGACGAAGCGAAACGGATGAGCCGGCTGGTCAGCGATATGCTGTCGCTCGCACGGGCAGATGCCGGATATGAGATGGAAAAATCGGTGATCCCGCTGCTGCCCTTAGTGGAAGAGGTTGCCAGAAGGGCTCAGCTTCTTCCGCGCACGGTTGACCTTAGAGTAGCCGACTTATCGTCTCTCGAAGGAGTGGAAGTGAAAGGAAATTCTGATTATTTGCGTCAGCTGCTCTTTATTTTTATTGAGAATGCTTTCAAATATACGCCCAAAGGATATGTGGAATTACAAGCAATCAGGGTCAGCGAGCAAGCTGGATTGATCATTAAAGATACCGGGATCGGAATGAATGAGGAAGAGATTCCGCATATTTTTGAACGTTTTTACCGCGCAGACGAATCGAGAGGCAAAACCTCGGGTACGGGACTGGGATTATCCATTGCTAAATGGATTATTGATGAGCACGGCGGTTCGATTGAGGTGAAAACGCGGGAAGGCGAAGGGTCGACCTTTGTGATCTGGCTGCCGATTGCCTTTTCTCAGCAGGAAGATTGGGGTATAATGGAGGCAACGGATCGAACTGTGGAGTAAGGTTCGGTCAGAAAGCAGGTGACTAGCTTTGAAAGTATTGAAAATTTCACCACGCGGCTATTGTTATGGTGTCGTTGACGCCATGGTGCTCGCGCTGCAAACCGCAAAAAACCTCGATCTGCCGCGACCTATTCATATTTTGGGGATGATCGTGCATAACAGCCATGTGACGGAAGCCTTCGACAAGGAGGGAATCATTACCCTTGATGGAGAGGACCGCCTTCAAATATTAGAGAAGATTGAGAAGGGAACGGTCATTTTCACTGCCCACGGTGTATCGCCGGAAGTGCGCAAACGGGCAAAAGAGAAAGGCTTGACCGTTGTGGATGCGACTTGTCCTGATGTTACGAAGACACATGATCTGATTCGTGAGAAAGTAGCGGATGGTTATGAGGTTATTTATATTGGCAAGAAGGGGCATCCGGAGCCGGAAGGCGCAATCGGTATAGCCCCGGGGCATGTGCATCTTGTGGAGAAGGAAGAAGAGATTGCGCAGCTGTCGCTGGATACGGACCGCATCATCATCACCAACCAGACGACGATGTCGCAGTGGGATATCCGCCACTTGATCAGCCGGTTGATTGAAGCTTACCCAACGGCCGAGATCCATAACGAGATTTGTTTGGCGACGCAGGTTCGCCAAGAGGCAGTGGCCGAGCAGGCCAAAGGCGCAGAGCTGTGCATCGTCGTAGGCGATCCCCGCAGCAATAACTCTAACCGGCTTGCGCAGGTTTCAGAAGAGATTGCCGGAGTGAAGTCTTACCGGATATCGGATGTGAGCCAGCTGAAGCGGGAGTGGCTGGAGGGGATTAATTGCGTAGCCGTAACCTCCGGCGCTTCCACGCCAACTCCGATAACCAAGGAGGTTATTTCCTACTTGGAGCAGTACGATTCTTCCAATCCGGAGACGTGGGAATTGAAGCGAACGGTCAATCTGAACAAGCTGCTGCCGACAATTCGGGAAAAATCCAGCGTATGATTTAGTGAATCACCTCTTGACGGAGGTGATTTTTTCTTGTATATTTACTTTAGTGATTAAAAGCATAAAAGCTTAAAAGCGTATAAGCGTTGAAGTGCGAAAAGGAGAGGGTATTCATGATCGCCATTACTCATCAGAATATTACAGAAGAAAGAATTTCGGAAATTGTTAAATATATTGAAAAATCAGGTGTGCAGGCTCATGTGTCCAGGGGTACGGATCGTACCGTTATCGGCATCATAGGCAAAGCGGAGCCCACATTATCGGAGCATTTACGCCAGATGAAAGGCGTCGAGAATGTCATCAAGATTTCAAAGTCGTATAAACTGGCAAGCCGTGATTTTCATCCTGACGATACGATTATCGACATTAAAGGGGTGAAGATTGGCGGAGACAACCTGGTCATCATGGGAGGACCTTGCGCGGTAGAATCGCCCGAGCAAATCGATGAGATCGCACGATTGGTCAAAGCGGCAGGCGGGCAGGTGCTGCGCGGCGGCGCGTTTAAGCCAAGAACAGGGCCTTACAGCTTTCAAGGCGTTGGCGTAGAAGGCCTGAAGATGATGGCTGAGGCAGGCAAGAAGCACGGCTTGCTGACGATTACAGAGGTCATGACGCCTGAGTATGTGGATGTATGCGCCGAATATGCGGATATTTTGCAGGTCGGCACAAGAAATATGCAAAATTTTGATTTGCTTCGCAAGCTGGGAACCATTCAAACGCCGGTATTGCTCAAACGCGGATTTAGTGCAACATATGACGAATTTTTGAATGCGGCAGAATATATTTTGGCTGGCGGTAACCCGAATGTCATGCTTTGTGAGCGCGGGATCCGCACCTTCGAGCAATATACGCGCAATACGCTTGATCTAACGGCAATCCCGGTACTCCAAGATCTCAGCCATCTGCCTGTCATCTCTGACCCGAGCCACGGCACAGGGCGCAGGGAACTGGTTGAACCGATGTCGAAGGCATCCGTTGCGGCAGGCGCAAACGGTCTGATCGTTGAAATGCATACTGATCCGGATAATTCAATGACTGGTGATGGCGTGCAATCACTCTTCCCGGATCAATTCGCGGCCTTGCTGAAGGATCTAGAAAAGCTTGCGGAATTAGTCGGCAAACGATTCGATACGGAAAAAGCGCCTGCGAGCGCGTTTGAAACTTGGAAAAAGTAAAGAAAGCAGCGCTCCAGCCATATGCTGGAGCGCTTTTTCATATCTGCATCCGGCGGCCGGTTTTTCGAATGCGAAGAAATCATGATAAAATAAGGTGTATAAAGTTTATTTATCTATATTGAAAGGGGAACAACAGCAAAATGGAACGAGCAGCGAGGAGCATGATGGTTCTGGCCTTGGCATGCTTCCTGATTTTGGCAGGATGCGGGAACAAGCCATCGGAAAACGGGGAACAAACAGGACAAGCAGGACAAGCAGGACAAGCAGGACAGGCAGCCGATCATCCGGTTGTGACAATGGAGATGGCGAGCGGAGGGATCGTGAAGGTTGAGCTATATCCAGAGATTGCGCCAAATACGGTGAACAATTTCATTTCTCTTGTCCAAGACGGTTTTTATGACGGATTGATCTTTCATCGTGTCATTCCCGGATTTATGATCCAGGGGGGCGATCCGGAAGGCACCGGGATGGGTGATCCAGGGTACGGCATTAAAGGTGAGTTTGCAAGCAATGGTTTTCAGAATGGTCTAAAACATGAAAGAGGCATAATCTCCATGGCTCGTTCACAGCATCCTGATTCTGCCGGCTCCCAGTTTTTTATTATGGTGGAGAACAGCCCCCATCTTGATAGCAGCTATGCATCGTTCGGAAAAGTGATTGATGGCATGGATGTTGTAGATTCAATCGTGAAGGTAGACAGGGACGCTTCGGACCGGCCGTTAGAAGACCAAGTGATTAAAAAGATGACGGTGGATACGTTTGGGAAGACATACCCGGAACCGGAAAAAGTAGAATAAAAGTTAAATTTAACCACTGAAAATACTAAAAACCCGGATTTGTCGATTTAAGTCAATATGCGGGTTTGGACATTTTGTGAACATCTTCTAAAGAGTGTGAGTATAGCTTACATACGCTTAAAAAATACCTGACATAGCTATTGACGATGTGAATTATGGAGTTTTATAATAACGTCAGAGTTTAAAGCAAAACTTGAACGATTCAAGTTGAAACCAATGCTAATGTTCGGAAATGGAGGAAATATCAAATGTCAGTTCAAAAAGTTCTAGACACAATTAAAGAAAACAGCATCCAGTTTGTCGATTTCCGCTTCGTTGACCTTTCCGGTCGCGCGCACCATATTACGCTTCCTTCGACTGAGGTTGAAGCAGAAACGTTCGAGAACGGTGTTGCATTCGACGGATCCTCGATTCCTGGTTTCCGCGGTATTGAAGAGTCCGATATGGTTATGATGCCGGATACGGAAACCGCATATGTTGATCCTTTCACGGATCATCCGACATTGAACATCATGTGTAATATCCATACTCCAGACGGTGAGCGCTATGACCGCGATCCTCGCAGCATCGCTCAAAAAGCCGAAGAGTATCTTCAAACAACTGGTGTGGGTACGGCTGCATTCTTCGCACCAGAGTCCGAATTTTTTATTTTCGACGACGTTCGTTATGAGAGCTCCATGAACACTTCTTATTTCTCCGTAGATTCCGAAGAAGCTGCTTGGAATACGGGCCGTAAAGAAGAAGGCGGCAACCTTGGCTTTAAAGTGGGCGTTAAAGGCGGATACGTTCCAGTCGCTCCTGTAGATACCCAACAAGATATCCGCAGCGAAATGGTTCGTCTGATGCAAGAATCCGGATTGCGCGTTGAACGTCATCACCATGAAGTAGCAACAGCGGGTCAAGGTGAAATCAACTTCCGTTTTGACACATTGACTAAAACAGGCGACAACCTGTTGAAATACAAATACATCATTCACAATACAGCTCGTCAATACGGTAAAGTAGCAACATTTATGCCAAAACCGATGTTTGGTGACAATGGCAGCGGAATGCACGTTCACCAATCGATCTTCAACGGCGATTCCCCATTGTTCTATGAAAAAGGCGCATATGCAAACCTGAGCGAAATGGCGATGCACTACATCGGCGGCATCCTTCACCACGCTCCGGCTTTGATCGCTTTGACTAACCCAAGCACCAACTCGTTCAAACGTTTGGTTCCTGGTTACGAAGCACCGGTTAACCTTGTATTCTCCAAAGGTAACCGTTCTGCAGCCGTTCGTATTCCTGTTGCAGCTGTTACACCAAAAGGCTGCCGTATCGAGTTCCGTACACCGGACTCCACAGCTAACCCATACTTGGCATTTGCTGCAATGCTGCTTGCCGGTCTGGACGGCATCAAGCGCAAAATCGATCCAACCGCTCTTGGTTATGGTCCTTTTGACAAAAACATTTATGAGCTGTCTGATGCTGAGAAGAGCGAAATCCGCAGCGTACCTGGTACACTTGACGAAGCGCTTGACGCACTGGAAGCTGATTCCGAATTCTTGACAGAAGGCGGCGTATTCTCCAAAGACTTCATCGAGAACTACGTGGCATTCAAACGCCAAGAAGCAAAAGCAGTATCGATCCGTGTTCATCCACATGAATACAGCCTTTATTTCGATTGCTAATTCATCGAACCTAATCATAAATAGGCTCCCTGCTGGGAGCCTATTTTGCTTGATATGCGGCCGAAATGGTTATTTTAAATCGACGCGTTCAATGACCTCATACATAGGGGAACGCCCCAGCCTGCTCTGAAAAAGAGACAAGGCCTCTACCGGCAGTTCAAGCTGCTGCGTTTGGATCGCTAAGCTGTTTGGCGCAAGAAGTTCGCGTGAGAATCGCTGTTCACCATTATATTTGCGGGCTAAGGTTAGATGGGGATGATACGGTCTTGCTTCAGGCGTGTAATCCACTTTGTGACGGAGCTGTACACCTAAATGATGATGAAGCTGAATAAGGGGCTCGAACGGCTCCTTTACACCAATCCATAGGATAGATGGTCTGCTCGCTTCCCCAAATGTCCCAAGAGTGGATAGTCTTAACGTGAAACGAGTAGACAGCGCCGCGGCTTCATTCATCGCTTGAACAATTAGCGGTTTTATCGCCGGCGGCATATTACCAAGGAAGTGAAGCGTGATATGCCAATCATCCGGATGCGTCCAGCTTCGAAATGGCAAATGTTGCTTCCAATGGGACAAGTTGGTTTGTAAAAATGACAGAAGTTCCGAATTTAGGGATAAACCTAGAAAAAGACGAATGTTTTCCTTCAATAGTATTACCTCCGTTCGTTTTTTGCACTTGATGCAAAGGAGTAAACTTGCTATCATAGCGATATCATCTATAAAGAAAAGACTGGGGTGGATTTTGTGACGAAACGGGCATTTAATTTTAATGCAGGTCCGGCGGCACTGCCGTTGGAAGTACTACAGCAAGCGCAAGAGCAGTTCGTCGATTACCATGGAGCGGGCATGTCGATCATGGAAATGTCGCACCGCAGCGCGGAATACGAGCAGGTAAATAACGAAACACAAGCACTGATGCGCAAATTGTTTGGAATTCCTGATAACTACCATGTATTATTGCTCCAAGGGGGCGCAAGTACTCAATTCTCGATGCTGCCGATGAACCTTTTGCAGCCTGGGCGCCCTGGGGCTTATGTCATGACAGGAAGCTGGGCCGACAAAGCGCTCAAAGAAGCGAAGCTGATCGGGGAAACGGCTGTGGCGGCAAGCTCCGAAGCCGACAAGTTTGCGAGAATCCCGAATCTGGGCGATATTGAAATCCCTGCAGAAGCTGCTTATTTACATATTACCTCGAACGAAACGATTGAGGGAACGCAATATGCAGCCTATCCTAACTCGGATCACGTGACGTTAGTTGCAGATATGTCCAGTGATATTATGTGCCGTCCGGTCGATATTAGCCAATTTGGTATCATTTATGCCGGCGCACAGAAAAATTTGGGCCCTTCCGGCGTAACGATCGTTATCGCCCGCGACGACTTGGTCCAAAACAGTCCGAAGCATATACCTACCATGCTGCGCTATGACACACATGTGAAGAGCAGTTCGCTTTATAATACACCGCCTTCATTCTCTGTATATATGGTCAATTTGGTATTGAAATGGATTGAATCCAAAGGCGGTGTCGCTCAAATGGAGCAATACAACCGTGATAAAACCAAGTTAATCTATGATACCATTGATCAAAGCGGCGGGTTCTATCGTGGATTCGCACATGCCGGAAGCCGGTCGATCATGAATATTACATTCCGTATTCATAATGAAGAGTTGGAGAAGTTATTCGTTAAAGAATCGGAACAGCACGGTTTTGTCGGTCTGAAAGGCCATCGCAGCGTCGGTGGGCTTCGCGCCTCAACATACAATGCTGTACCGCTGGAGAGCTGTAAGGCACTAGCTGAATTTATGGCCGACTTCCAAAAGCGCAACGGTTAAGAATGGTTCGGTCGTCAAGCAGTTCTTAGCATTGAAAAAGACCGCCAGGCTCATGAGACATGGGCCAGGCGGTCTTTTGACGCGAAGGAAGTTATTGCGTTGCTGATTCCTTAACGGGGGAGCCGGTCAGTTTGTATCCGACATTCCGAACGGTCATAATAAATTCAGGCGTTCGGGCGTTTTGTTCGATCTTTTCTCTCAAGTGGGAGATGTGGACATCGACGATCCGTGTATCGCCGAGGAAATGATAGTCCCATACCCCATGCAGAAGCTGCTGACGACTCAATACCTTTCCGCGATGGCGGCACAGAAAAAGCAGCAATTCAAATTCCTTTGGTGTAAGCTCGACTTGATTCTCGTTAATGATTACTTCCCGTTGGTCCGCTAGCACGGTTAAACGGCCAATTTCATATACCGTCCCTTCGCCGTCAGCTGCTGGCAATGATTGCACACGTCGCAGTATGGCTTGGATTCGGGATATCAGTTCCTGCGGACTAAACGGTTTAACCATGTAATCGTCGGCGCCGTTATCAAGGCCGGCGATCTTGTCGGAAATATCCTGCAATGCGGTCAGCATAATAATCGGAACGGCATTCTCTTGCTTACGGAGTTCACGACAGACCTCTATGCCATCCATTTTCGGCAGCATCAGATCCAGAACGATTAAATCGGGACGAAACGGTTTTAACATGTCGAATACGGCTTCTCCGTCATGCACGCAGCGTACATCGTAACCGGCAAGCTTTAAGTTAAATTCAATCAGCATGGAAATGGAAGGCTCGTCATCAACGACCAAAATCTTTTTTTTCATCGTTCAATGTCTCCTTTGTGGCCTTATCTGATCTCATTATGGCAGGGGACAATCTTCTACGGATTAACCAAACGTAAAACGAGTGTTAAATTCTCCGGCAGTTAGTGTATAATATCTAGGATAAAGAGGTGAAGAAAATTGGCGTTTCATATTGTACTCGTGGAGCCGGAAATACCAGCCAATACGGGAAATATTGCAAGAACTTGTGCAGCAACCGGCACACATCTGCATCTGGTGAGGCCGCTCGGTTTTCAGACCGATGACCGTACACTGAAGCGGGCAGGCCTTGACTATTGGCATGCCGTCCATGTGGAGTATCATGATTCCTTCCAGGAAGTGATGGATCAAAATCCGGAATCGCGTTTTTTCTTTGCCAGCACAAGGGCGGAAAAGCGCTATTCAGATTTTCGATATGAGGATGGCGATTTTTTTGTGTTTGGCAAGGAAACGAAAGGCCTGCCTCAAGAACTGCTCGATACGCATCCTCAGACTTGCATGCGGATGCCGATGACGGATAAGGTTAGATCGCTTAATTTGTCTAACTCTGCGGCGATTATTGTGTTTGAAGCCTTAAGACAAACGGGCTTCCCAGGTATGGAGTAGGCCTACTCGGAGGAGAAGTGATAACGATGGTAGAACATCAAGCGAATGGAATTCCACAAACAGACTTTGCGATAATAGGAGGCTCCAGTACCTTCTCGATTTCTTTTCCGGAGGATTTGAACCGATCGGATGTAGAGATGCTCGAGACGGGTAAACGTTATGAGACCCCGTTCGGACTTAGCCCGGAATTCAAGTGGTTTCAAATAGGCGGGAAACGCGTTATTACCTGTAAAATGCATGGATGGCAGCCTGGCGTAGTCACGCGTGGAGTGGCATCTCAGCAAATATTTTGGGTATTCCAGCAAGCTGGCGTGAAAAAAATATTCGCCGAAGGCGGCGTAGGAAGCATTAATCAAATGTTGGAGCTCCGAGATCTGGTCATTCCCAACGATTACATTGACCATTCGATGCGCAAGGATGTCGGATTAGGCGGTCCTTACTTGCTTGTCATGCGTGAGTCGATTTGCCCTACCCAATCGGAGCTGCTTGCAGAGGCGTCGCGAGATCGTGTGGAGAGGCGTCAGGATCATCCGCGACATGTGTTTACACGGGGCGTATATGTAAATACCGACGGACGGCACTTTGAAAGTCCTGCGGAAGTCCAGATGTTCCGGACATCCTTCGGGGATGTTGTTGGGCAAAGCATTTGTCCCGAGGTGTATCTAGCGAGGGAGATCGGTGCTTGTTACGCGGGAGTCTACATGGTCGTGAATTACGCAGAGGGCATCATCAAGGACTGGGAGCATAAAGATTTAAGCGATATTTTTTATAATGAATCCCACACGATCGGCAATATCCTCCTTGATGCGATGCTGCGGACAAATGCGGAGCAGACCGCTTGCAATTGTCTGAGTTTGCGGAAAGCGACATTATTGCAGAATACTAAGAAATAATGTGTACCGGAAGGAAAACCATCCTTGCCATCGAAAGTAATACGTGCAGAGGTTTCTCAGAACTGGCTTGCAAATCTAGACACAGGAGAGGTGAAATCAGTGAAACCGGCAGGTGTTGTTAGAAAGGTAGACCAATTGGGCCGTATCGTATTGCCCAAATCGCTTCGTAAACGATACCAGATGAATGAAGGCGATCCCGTAGAGATTTTGGTGCAGGGAGATCATATCATTTTGGAACGTTACCGTCCAAGATGCGTGTTTTGCAGTTCGATGGAGGATGTCCGCGAATTTAAAGAACGCTACTTGTGTACGTCTTGTATACATGATATGTTACAGCTTCGTCGCAGTTAAATAATTGTCCAGAACGTGTAAAGGAGCCATCCGACTTATCGGAGGCTCCTTTGTTTGTTTTACATTTACAACCCTTTAGTTTTGTCGTCATTGTAAGACGCTGTGAACATGGCGGTCAAAAACAATGCCAAGACGGTCATAATGATGATAAAGGTCAATGAAATTGTCATCCAGAACACCTCCAATTAGCTGTTTCTATTATACCCAAACAAGCTGCAAAAGAAAACGATTGTACTTGTGAACAGATTGTTACAGAATATTGCAGCGTGCGGCTGCTAGTTTCCGTTACGCTTTCTTACGGAATTGATTGGGAGAGCAGCCGATATGCTTCTTGAATACTTTACTGAAGTATTTCTCGTCCGGATAACCGACCATTTCCGCGATTTCGGTAATCCGGTACATCGGATTGCCGAGCAGCAGCTTGGCTTTATCGATGCGAAGCCGTTCCACATACTCCGATAAGTTCTGCCCGGTTTCCTGTTTAAACCGACGTGATACATATTCCCTGCTCAGATAAAATCGTGATGCTAATTGCTGCAAGGAAACATCTTCATTCAGATGATGGTTGATGTAATCCTTAATATCGCTAATTACATTACGCTCGTTTCGCTGCCGCTCCGCCAGCTCAGAGGAGAATGCAAGCAGCAGCTGCAGCAGCTTTTCTTGCGTTCGCTCGACAGACAGCAGCCCATGATCATCGTAAAATACGGGAAATTGTTGCGATTGCTCCCGAAATTCAGGTGTTACCGGTTTCTCGCCGCCACCCAATAGGGTTTGCATCCAACGTGTCCGAATCACTTGAAATTCTCGCTGCCAGACGTCGATATGCTCAAGCGTAATCTCCGGCATCTCTTTAATTCGGTTCATCCACCCCGAACAAACGGCTTCGAGCTCCCGTTCATTGCGGCTTAACAGAGCAAGCTTGCATTGCTCCTCCATGTCCCCCAAATGTGGAAACGTACGCATTCCCGACCGGACCGAACGTTCATAAAAATGTACGGCCGGAGACGTAAGGAGCAAGTTTCGATGATGCAATGACAGTCTGGCCTGATCGGCTGAACTGCCCAGTCCTTCGGGAAGGGAAACCTCGCTTCCGACCCCGATGTGAAGGGTGACACGCAGCGTTGAAGAGATCGCGCTTGAAAGCTCCTGCAGACGCGAAGGAAGATGCTTAAGGCCGTTCCACATCACAATCACGATCGATTCACTATTGTTCCAATGACGGAATGCATAACCGGCTTTCCACTGCAAACGAACCATGTCATTAATAATATTGGCCACGGCAAAGGCAAGCAAATCACGCTCGCCTCTAAATTTGCGCAGCAGCGCAGGAGGGACCGGTTCAAGGCTGCACACGGCTGCAACGCATGCCGTGCCTTGTGCCGGGCATCCGAATTCCTGCTCTAATTGTTCCTTGACTGTACTGAAGACAGCGGGCTCACTCAGAAGCCTCGAGAATATTTTATCCCAATAAACGGGCTTGAATTGATTCATTTCAATCGACTGCCGGGAACGCTCCAGCCGCTCTATTTCCTCTTTCTTGGCTTCTTCCACCACTCTGCTCATGGCATCGTTCAGCTGGAGCGGATCAATCGGCTTTAGGAGGTAATCTTGCCCGCCGTATTTAAGTGTATGCCGCAAATAATCAAAATCGCTGAAGCCGCTGATAACGATCATCTTGATGCTTGGATAGTGCTGGGTGATCCACTGCATCAATGCGACGCCGCCCGTTATCGGCATCTGCATATCGGTGAGGACGATATCTGGTAACAGCTCGGTTATTATGCGTTTCGCTTCTTCTCCGTTATCAGCTTCCCATACCTGATCAATCCCATATTCCTGCCATGGAACAAGAAGCTTTACCGCCTCACGGGCATGCTGTTCATCATCGACAATTAATACCTTCATTTATTCATTCACCTCGCTCTGCTGTGGAATTAATAAGGTTACCTTTAACCCGGATGGTTCCATTGATTCAAGCAGCATCTCGGATTGATCAGAGCAATAGAGCTTTAACCTGGAGATAACATTCTTCAAACCGATGTGTTCATCCTGGCCGGATGTGCGTTCATCATCCATCTGAAGGGATTGGCGGACGCTTTCCAATTTTTCATCGGCGATGCCTATGCCGTCATCAATGACCTCGATGCGGATATTGTTTTCGTTCAGCCGGGTTCGAATCAATAAGCGGATTTGTCCGCCGGCCGGATCAAAGGCGTGCTTGAACACATTTTCGACGATGGGCTGCACGATCATTCTGGGAACTCTTATGCCGGCCGTATCCGGATCCATCTCCACAATTGCAGTCAGCTTATCGCCGAAGCGCTGCTGTTGTAAGTCGAGGTAAGCCTTCGTATGATCAATTTCCTGGGAAATGGTCACATGATCGTCCGATGTATTCATTGAATAGCGCATCATTTTTCCAAGCTGGGAAATCAGACTGTAGATTTTAGGTGCCTGATGCTGCAGTGCGAGCGTGCCGATCGACTGCAGCGCATTATAGAGAAAATGCGGCTGGACCTGCGCTTGCAGCGCCTTGAGCTGGTTGGTCTTGTTGGCCAGCTCCAAACGGTACTCCCGCAGGATTAAATTATTGATCGTTTCGATCATGATACGGAAACGCCGGGCAAGAATTCCGATTTCATCAGAACGCTGGAGACGGATATCCACATCCATTTCACCGGATTGAATCCGGTTCATGTACCCGATCAGCTTCTTGATTGGCGAAGTGATCCAGAAGGATACATAGATGGAAGCGGCAATCGTGATCACTAGAAAAATACTTAATATAATCGTGTTGACCGCAGTGATCTGTCTTGTGCCGGCATTTAATGTTTCCATAGGAATAAGCTTGACGAGCGTCCAGTTCATATAGTTGGTATTAAGTTTTTCGTATACATAGACACCGTTAAATACATCTGAATTCATCACATGGCCAGACTCGGAAGGCGCCTCCAATACTTCTTTTAACCATGGCTGATCAACCCGCTCGCCCCGTTGATCCGCATCCGGACCATAGATGACTAATCCGTTTTGATCGATCAAATACAGTTCTTCCTTACTTTTATCATACAACTGTTCGCTGATTTGATCGATGACATCAGTCGTCAAATCGATGGCGAGCACACCTAAAAGCTTGCCGGAAGGAATCTGTTCAATGCGCCGGTGAATGGTAATGACTTCATTAGGTGCATCATAAGTGCGATAAATGCCATAATCATGGCTAAGATGGGGTGGCTCGATGGATGCGCTCGGCCCTTCAGGCGGTTGAGTGGTGTGATAGGGAGAATCGACTTCAATTTTACCGAGCCGTCCGCTAGAGACCACATATCCTTTCTGGGATACTTCCGAATACAAATAAATCTGGTGAATTTGTTTGACGGCCAGGGACATGGAAAGCATGGCACGGTATATTTCCTGCTCGGATAAATAATCGGTGCGCCCTTGCTCCAAAATATTGTACAAGGTATTTTCGAATTGCGCACCGCCATTATATGGAAGCAGCGACGCTTGATTTGTCACATTAAAATAATGAGTCAAATTGGTTTTCCCTTGAAAGATCAGGTTGGTGGCTTGCCGGATAGCGTCTTCTGTCACGATATCCCGTGTCCGTTCATTGGATACGAAAATCGAGGTGAGCATAGGAATGGCAATCGCAAGCAATAGAAATACAATTAATTTGACCCTTAAACTCCGGCCGATCCAATTTCCTCTCATGACTTGCCCCACTTTCAAAGTTATAACCGTATTATAGACAGACGTGCAAGGATGATCAATATGTTCCACCTTTCCGGTCACGATATTCGGTGGGAGCGGGGATATTCCTAACTTATACTATGTGATATAGAAGAAGTTTGGATGATTGTTGAAAGGGGAGCTTGAATCAAATGAAAAAAAGTACGCTATCAAAAGATTGGATTCAACAGATTGTGTTTACGGGTCCTGTAACTGTAGCGTTTGCGATTATTGTCATCCTGCCTTTCGTCATGGGGATGTATTATTCCTTCACCGACTGGAATGGGGTCTCGGGAACGGCAAACTTCATTGGTTTCAGTAATTTTACCACGGTATGGAATGATGAAGGCTTCCGGGATTCATTCGCGTTTACTGCGCGGTTCACCGTTGTAGCCGTTGTGTTGACCAACCTGGTCGGGTTTCTATTAGCCCTGCTTCTGACACAGCCGCTTAAATCACGAAATGCACTGCGAACGATGTTTTTCCTTCCGAATGTAATTGGCGGATTGCTGCTTGGTTTTATCTGGCAGTTCATTTTTGTCAGAGGGTTTGCGGCGATTGGGCAAGTGACAAATTGGTCATTTTTTAATCTCCCATGGCTAGGGGATGCCACGACTGGATTCTGGGGCGTTATTATCGTCAGCGTATGGCATGGAGCGGGATATCTTATGATCATTTACATTGCCGCATTAATTAATGTGCCTAAGGATTTGAATGAAGCGGCAGCAATAGATGGTGCGACGGCATTCCAGCGGCTTCGTCATATTACGGTTCCGCTGATTATGCCTGCTGTAACCATCTCATTATTTCTGGCTTTATCCTGGTCGTTCAAAACATTCGATGTGATCCTGTCCTTGACGAAGGGCGGACCTTATAATTCCACGCAGTCGGTAGCGCTGAACATTTATTATGAAGCGTTCCAAAATAACCGGATGGGCTTAGGTACGGCGAAAGCGTTTATATTCTTCCTCATCGTGGCTACGCTGACTTCCTTGCAGGTGTGGTTCACGAAGAAACGGGAGGTGCAGGCATAATGGAGACAGGACGGTATCAAGGTCGAACGTTTATATTGGAAATCGTCGCCATCATCGCGGTATTACTGTTTTTGATTCCGTTTTACTTCCTTATAAGCAACTCGTTAAAAACGTTCGCGGATATTTTGCTCGATGCGGCAGCATTGCCTAAAGCGCTCAATTGGTCAAACTATACACGGGCCTTTGAGATCATGAACTATCAGAAAGCGTTTTTGAATTCCTTAATTATTACGGTAACAAGTATTGCCGGATTGGTTGTAATCAGCTCTATGGCAGCGTACCGGATGGTCCGCAAGCCAACCCGATATAATAACATCTTGTTCATGTTGTTCGTTGCGGCAATGGTGATTCCATTCCAATCGATCATGATTCCGCTGATGAAAGTAGCCAATTGGTTCTCTCTGACCAACAGCATGCCGGGGTTGTGGTTCGCCTATTTAGGTTTTGGTTCATCGTTGACGATATTCTTGTATCACGGTTTTGTGAAGTCCATCCCTCAGGAGATTGAGGAGTCTGCCGTTGTGGACGGATGTACGCCTTATGGCGTGTTTTGGAAGATCGTATTTCCGCTGCTGAAGCCGATGTCAGTCACGATTATTCTTCTGAACAGCCTTTGGATCTGGAACGACTTCCTGCTCCCGCAGCTGATGCTCAGCAGTGCCGACCTGCGGACGATTCCGCTGTCGACGTATTCTTTCTTCGGGCAGTACACCAAGCAGTGGGATCTTGCGCTGGCCGCATTGGTAATGGGCGTTACGCCGATCGTTATCTTCTTCCTGTCCATGCAAAAGCATATTATTGAAGGCATTACAGCAGGTTCAGTAAAAGGATAAGCGGTTCAACATTATCCACCTTTTTGTTCAACATTCTCGGTGTATCCGTTTTCAGCTAAAGCTTATACTGAGGATGTAAGATAAAAGCTAATCAATTGTTCAGATGAACCGTACAAAAAAGAGGAGGGTTTTAAAATGAAAAAAAGATTGATGCTCGTCCTATCCCTGGTGTTGATCGTTGCCATGCTTGCTGCTTGCGGCAGCAACAACGGCAATAACGCAGGCGGAAATAACACGCAAGGGGCAGGCGGCAATACCGGAGCAGACGCAGGCGCGGGAGAACCGGTTACAATTAGAATTTTCCAGTTTAAAGTTGAAATTGCTGAAGCGTTCAGCCGTTTGATCAAAGAATATGAAGCTGAACATCCGAATGTTAAGATTGAAGTTGAAACCGTTGGCGGCGGTGCCGATTATGGCGCAGCGCTGAAAGCGAAATTCGCTTCGGGCGACGAGCCTGATATCTTCAACAACGGCGGTTTCCAAGAATTGAACACATGGATGGAGCATCTTGAGGACTTGTCCGACCAGCCATGGGTTGCTGATGCAATTGAGCTGTCCAAAGAGCCGATGACAAAAGACGGAAAAATTTACGGTATGCCGGTAAACCTTGAAGGTTATGGCTTCCTGTATAATAAAGATTTGTTCGCACAAGCTGGAATCACAGAGCTGCCAAAAACATTGAGCGAGCTTGATGCTGCTGCTAAGAAATTGCAAGATGCAGGCATCACGCCTTTCTCTAACGGTTATGGCGAATGGTGGGTACTTGGCAATCATAACTTCAACGTAGCAATTGCACAGCAGGATGACCCGAACGCCTTTGTTCAATCGCTGAATGACGGTACCGGCAAAATTCAAGGCAATGAAGGGTTTAACAAATGGGTAAACTTACTGGATACTACACTTAAATATGGCAATAACAATCCATTAACGACAGATTACAACACGCAGGTTACATTATTCGCAAGCGGTCAGGCGGCTATGATGCAGCAAGGTAACTGGACGCAGGTTCAAATCGACGGTATCAATCCTGACCTCAATATTGGCGTACTGCCAATGCCGATCGACGATGACGCTGAGAAAAATGATAAACTGTATGTAGGCGTACCAAACAACTGGGTTGTATACAACAAATCCGAAGTGAAGGAAGAAGCGAAAGCGTTCCTGAACTGGATGGTATCTTCTGAAGTAGGCAAAAGATTTATCGTAGAAGAGTTCAAATTCATCCCGGCCTTCAAGTCGATTGAAGTCAAAGATGAAGAAGTGCTTGGCGATATCGCTAACGATATCATCAAATACAGCCAAGAAGGCAAAGTGCTGAGCTGGAACTGGTTCAAATATCCAGAAGGCGTAGTACAAGAGATTGGCTCCACAATGCAGGCTTACATCTCGGGCAAACAGACAAAAGAGCAAATGTTTGAATCCTTTGATAAGTCTTGGGAGAATTTGCGTCAAAAATAATAAGATGTGTGATGAGGCTGCTCCGGGTGGGGCAGCCTCATTTAATGTTGGACGTTCTTCATCGAATACCCCGCACCCCCTTTTCGTTCTAACTCTTCAATCGAAGTAAATCATGTTGCCCGATACAAGGTTTAAGCGTAATATAAGTGTAATAGATGTAAGGAGGCAGGTAACGGAATGAACTATCGTTTTTCGAGAAGGATGGATGCGCTTAAGTCGTCCGCAGTCAGGGACATTCTTAAGCTGACACAAGGAAAAGAAATTATTTCATTTGCGGGAGGCTTGCCGGCTGAGGAATTGTTTCCGCTAGAGGCCGTTAGAGAAGCAACTGAGCGAGTATTTGCGGGTGGGAAGCACACGCTGCAATATGGATTAACGGAAGGATATTTACCGCTTAGAGAGCAGCTCTGTGAGCGTATGACAGCCAAATCAATGCCGGTTGATCCGGATCAGATGCTTCTGACGACCGGTTCCCAGCAGGCTATAGATCTTATTGCCCGTGTCTTGACCGATCCTGGTGATGTGGTTCTGGTAGAAAATCCGACGTACCTGGCATGCTTGCAGGTCTTCCAATTGTACGGCATGCGCGTTATCCCGGTGGAAAGCGATAAAGACGGCATGATTGTCGAAGCTGCGGAAAAGCTGATGAAAGAACACAAGCCTAAGCTTGTATATATCGTGCCAACCTTCGGAAATCCGACAGGCCGCGTATGGAGTATTGAGCGGAGAAAGGGATTGCTCGAATTAAGCCGAAAATATGGCGTTCCAATTGTAGAGGATGATCCGTATGGGGATATCCGGTTTGATCCGAAGGCTGATTATCCGACCTTGTTCTCGCTGGAGGGGAAAGCGGATGGCGGATCGGTGATCTATCTGGGCAGCTTCTCCAAAACTGTTGCGCCTGCGCTTCGGACGGGCTGGGCAATCGGCGACCGTTCTGTCATCTCGATGATGGCCAAAGCAAAACAGGCTGCGGACTTACATTCCAGTACGCTGGATCAGCAAACGCTGGATCAGCTGCTTAGGCATTTCCCGCTGGATGATCATATTAGGCGTATTGCCACCGCCTATGGCTCAAGAATGCAGCAGATGCAGCAGTTACTTCGCCAACAGGGATGGTCGGATGTTAGCTGGGTGGAGCCGCAGGGCGGCATGTTCATCTGGGTGGAGCTTCCTGAAGGGCTGGATGCCGAAGCGCTGCTTCGCGCCGCTGTAGGCAAAGGGGTGGCCTTTGTTCCGGGAGCGTCGTTCTTCGCGGCAGAACCGCAGCGTAATACGGCACGTATGAACTTCACCTATACCGAAGGGGAACGCATGAAGCTTGGCATTGAGCGGTTCTCTGAGGCTGTGAACGAATTTATGGCAAGATGTTAACATAAAGAGGTCAACCAGAAATTTCTGGTTGACCTCTTTATACGTACAGTGGGATAAGGCCGGACCGATTTGAGCATATGGAGGCATGCACTTTTGTCCGATGAAATGAGGCCGCCCCTTCTAGTAAATTTCTCTACTTTGGGACACCCCTTTTTTGGCTTGCCAGCCGTTCACGATATCCGCATAGGTGATCAGGGCATCGACACCGGCCTCCCGCAGCCGGTATACACCGCGTTCGACACGCTCGAACCAACCGTAATAATCATTGCGGAGCAGCTCTGCCGCACGCTTGTTGCCGGTCAGCTGGGCTACCTGGCGGGGCGCGAGCTGGCCGTGCTCTTGAAGCGCGCAGGCGCAGTGCAGCGCCTTTTCCCGGTAGGCGGTCACAAGCTTGTGGCCTGTGATGCCTCCGACATTATAGTCACCGCTTCTTTCTTTGAACTCCTGGATCATTCGGCTCTGTCTAGTCGGACGGCGGAGCTTGCGCGGCAATTCTCCCGGCTCGCATAACATTTCAATGAGCGGGGCTTTTGTTTTGAAAAAGGTTATGGTCATGAGGCCTAGCCCTACCATTCGGCAAAGCTCGGCAAGATCTCCAAAGCGTTGATTGTGCGAGCCGCTTTTTTTGCGGTTCCGTTCCACGGCAAGCACAACATAATCACATATTCGAAGGCGTTCAACGCCCTGCAGCAGCAGGGCAAGGTTGAACGTTTTTTTCATTTCTACGATAAGCATTTCCCCGTCCGGTTTAATCGCAACCAGATCGCAATGCATAATTTCACTCTTTACCTCATAGCCTCGCTGCTCAAAAAACGATTTGACGGGTCCGTACAGCTCGGCTTCCTGTTTGACGGCCATGGCCGTGTTCCCCTCCTGTTAGTTTAAAATGCACATGCAGCGCTTTTTGTTCCCATTATAACATAGTGATTTATGCGGCGAAGAAAATTGAGTTGATTTAATAATGTGCGGGCAATTAAAATTTGGGGCAACTTCATGGTCGGATATGCATAGGTATGTATTACTCGGTAAATGAGGTAAGCGCGCAGGCGCGTGAGCCATGTATAACGTCGGCGTATAGAGGCTAAAAGACAACGGGAGCGATGGGAGGAGGTACAGCATGGATATTTTCAGAAGGATATCAGAGTACAAGGCGGAAAATGAGAAATTGGCTTGGGTTGGGACGTTCAAGGAATATATCAATTTGTTGAAAGAGGATCCGACTCCGGCTATGACAGCGCACGCACGCGTTTATGAAATGATTAAAGCGTATGGGGTGGAGGAATCAGGGGGAAATAAACGGTATAAGTTTTTTGAACAAGAAATATTCGGGCTCGACCGTGCTGTAGAAAAATTGGTGGAGGAATACTTTCATTCGGCGGCAAGGCGCCTTGATGTGAGGAAACGCATTCTGCTGCTTATGGGGCCGGTCAGTGGCGGTAAATCTACCATTGTCACTTTACTTAAAAAGGGGCTTGAACGCTTCTCCCGATCACCTGCGGGAGCCGTGTATGCGATACAAGGCTGTCCAATGCATGAAGAGCCGCTGCACCTTATTCCTCATGAATTAAGGCCTGAGGTTGAACAATCGTTAGGCGTTCGAATCGAGGGCAATCTATGCCCCTCCTGCCAAATGCGGCTGAAGACAGAATATGACGGGCAGATCGATAAGGTGATGGTGGAGCGGGTTCTTATCTCAGAGGACCAGAGGGTAGGGATCGGCACGTTCAGCCCTTCAGATCCCAAGTCGCAGGATATTGCGGATTTGACGGGCAGCATCGATTTCTCGACGATCACCGAATTCGGTTCAGAATCCGATCCGAGAGCTTACCGGTTTGACGGGGAGCTTAACAAAGCGAACCGCGGCCTGATGGAATTTCAGGAAATGTTGAAATGCGACGAGAAGTTTTTGTGGAACCTGCTGTCGCTGACGCAGGAAGGCAATTTCAAGGCCGGTCGTTTCGCGTTGATCTCGGCGGATGAATTGATCGTCGCGCATACCAACGAGACGGAATATAAGTCTTTTATCAGCAATAAGAAGAACGAAGCGCTGCAGTCGCGGATGATTGTCATGCCGATCCCTTACAACTTGAAGGTGTCGGAAGAAGAGAAAATTTACTCGAAGCTGATCGGCCAAAGCGATATGAAGCATATTCATATTTCACCGCATGCGCTCCGGTCCGCTGCGATTTTCTCCATTCTGACAAGGTTAAGGGAAACCAAGAAGCAGGGCATGGATTTGGTCAAGAAAATGCGGATGTACGACGGGCAAGAGGTAGAGGGCTTCAAAGAAGCGGATCTGAAGGAAATGCAGAACGAATATATCGAAGAAGGCATGTCCGGGATTGATCCGCGATATGTTATTAACCGAATTTCCAGTGCCCTCATCAAACAGGATTTGCAATGCATCAATGCGCTTGATGTGCTTCGTGCGCTAAAAGACGGTCTTGACCAGCATCCTTCCATCACAAAAGAAGAGCGTGAGAAGTATTTGAATTTCATCTCTGTCGCGCGCAAAGAATATGATAATTTGGCGAAGAAAGAAATACAGAAGGCATTTGTATATTCTTACGAGGAATCCGCCCGCACGCTGTTCGAGAACTATCTGGACAATATTGAGGCCTACTGCAATTGGACGAAAATCAAGGATCCGCTGACCGGTGAGGAGCTTGATCCGGATGAAAGGCTGATGCGCTCGATCGAAGAGCAAATAGGAATATCCGAGAATGCAAAAAAAGCGTTCCGGGAGGAAATTCTGATCCGTATTTCCTCTTACTCGCGCAAAGGGAAGAAGTTCGATTTTGCAAGCCATGACCGGCTGCGTGAGGCGATTGAGAAAAAGCTGTTTACCGATTTGAAGGATATTGTGAAGATCACAACGTCCACCAAAACACCGGATGAAAATCAGCTTAAACGCATTAATGAAGTGACCAAACGTTTAATTGACGAGCACAGCTACTGCCCGGTCTGTGCGAATGAACTGCTTCGTTATGTGGGAAGCTTGCTGAACCGCTAGGAATCATTCGGGAGCCGCCAGCCTAACCCGGTTGGCGGTATTTTTGTGAGAAAAATGGATAAAATAAAGATATGAATAAGAACATATGTTTGGTATAATGGATAAAAAGACCAGTCAGCGGAGGACGTCTATGAAGATCCCATTATTAAATGCAAGCAATCAGTGTGAATTGGTGGATATTGAGCAGCTGGTTATGCTTAAACCGACATCGAAGGGTCCTGAATTGATTAGTCTATCGGACAGTTACCGATACCCTTCCACAACGGTGGAACTGCTGGCTGTTTTTGGCGAGCTCGGTTTCTGCCAATTAGACCGCAATAATCTGGTGAACATGAATCTTGTGCATCATTACGATCCTTTGCAGCGAAAAGTCTATTTCCAGGAAAACACGGCTGCGGGAGTGTATGCTACTGTATCTGTGACTAATGTACATAAGCTCAAGCCTTACATTCGAGAAGCCGGAGCCAGTTATTGGATCGATGAACCATCCGATTTGTACATGGTGAATCAAGCGGTTTAAATTTAATATATAGTTATTAACTATAATTTATATTCACTTTATATATTTAACATATAAGCCCTCCTGTGATAAAAATAAATCACATCAAATTTCGGGATATGGGAGGGTACAACAATGCAGAACCAATGGCAGGCTGAAAAGTACGATCATGCGATGGGATATGTAACCCAATTCGGTGGAGAGCTTCTCGATCTTCTGGTACCCAAATCCGGTGAGCGAATCGCGGACTGGGGCTGCGGCACGGGAGACTTAGCAAGCAGGATCGCATCAAAAGGAGCAGATGTAACTGGAATTGACGGCTCTGCGGAGATGATCGAACGAGCGAGGGCGAAATATCCGAAGCTGACCTTTCTGGTGGCAGACGGGCAGCTTTACCGCCAGGAGCAGGCTTATGACGCAGTGTTCAGCAATGCCGCGCTGCATTGGATGACGGATGCGAATTCAACTGCCGAAGGGATCAGCTGCTCGCTCCGGCCAGGGGGCAGATTGGTAGCGGAATTCGGTGGACATGGGAACATTGCATTGGTTATAGAGGCACTGAAGGCCGCATTTAAACAGATAGGCCAAGAAGAGAGCCTTCTGCTGCCATGGTATTTTCCGACGGTCGGACAATATGCATCCTTATTGGAAAAGCATGGTCTGTTTGTAAATGCAGCGGTTTGTTTTGACCGCCCTACGAAGCAAGAGGGCGGGGAAAATGGCTTGGCTTTATGGCTGGATGCTTTTGCCGGCGGGATATTAAGCCAGTTGGATGAGCAAAGGCGATCAGATGTGATTTCCATCATGCATGTTTGCTTGTATCCAAAGCTGTTTCGTGATGGAGAATGGATTCTGGACTACCGCCGTCTGCGAATCATAGCCATAAAACAGTAATACATTTAATTTTCCGTTCATGGGATGCAAGTAAGGGTTTTCAAAGCGAACGATATCCCCTATTGACACATGATCTGCTCTGTAACACAATAGGATTCATCCTCAATAGGAAAGAAGGCACCAAGGATGTTGCAAAATTGGAAGAAGATTATGCTGTTGGCCATCCCCTCGCTGATTTCATTTGCGACGGCAACCCTAACCGGCACAGTCAGCTTAATCATGGTCGGAGATTTGGGATTTGTAGTTATTGCAGTCGTCGGGGTTACAAACATCATTATGTACAATGCCTTCGCCATTTTTTCCGGGATTGGCCACACGGTGAATTACCTTGTCGCCCAAAACTACGGAGCGGGCGATATGAAGAAAGGGATCGAACGTACCTACCTTGCATTCTATATGTGTATTATATTTGCACTGCTTATCGCGCTGGTCGGTTGGACGATGTCCAGTGAACTTTTGCGGTGGATCGGCGGACCGAAATCCGGCAATTTAGTTAACGTAGGCACCGAATATTTAGAGATTCGCTTCTATGCCATGTCCTTCGGCATTATTAGTTTTGCCTTTCATGGGTTTTTAAGAGGGATAGGCTCGACGACGTTATCCATGGTGATCGCGTTAATCAGCAACTTAATTATGATTTTCCTTGTTTATGCCTTGACGTTCGGTACTTTGGGCTTTCCGAACCTTGGTTTGAGAGGAACCGGACTTGCGATATTAATCGGTGAAGCGATCCAGGTTGCTATCTGCGCGTATGTCTATTTCTTCGTATTGAATAAGCGCTTTGCCACACGTATCCTTGTCAGAATCAAATGGCCGGAGTTCCGTTTATTGGCATTTGAAAGCGGGAAGCTTGGCATGCAGGAATTTTCGTTAAGCTTGTCGATGTTTATTTTCACAGTATTTGTAGCGCGCCTCGGGGAACGGGCGCTGGCCGCCAATGAAATCGCGCTCAACGTCATGTCGTTCGGCTTCATGCCCGCCTTTGCATTTGGAGCGACGGCGACAATCTTAGTCGGGCAATATGTAGGTCAAGGGAAGGCGATTCTGGGAAGAAGGGCGGGGACGGATACCGCCATTCTCGGCACGATTTTTCTTATTTTGCTAGGAACGGCTGAGTTTTTCTTTGCGGAGCAGATTGCACGAATCTACTCGAATGATGTCCAGGTGTATGAACTGGCAGCATATTTGATCAAGATATCCGCTTTTCTGCAAATATTTGACGGCCTGCTTAATTTCTTTGCCGGCGGCCTGCGGGGACTTGGCGATACGACATTCTTACTTTTCATATCGCTGGCTGTCAGTTGGTTGTTATTCGTACCGCTAAGCTATTTGTTTATCTTTGTACTCGGTTGGGGCAGCTTGGGCGCGTGGCTGGCATTGTACACGTTTCTGGCGGTATTCGGCTTAGCGGTCACCTTCAGGTTCTATCGTACCGATTGGTCGGCTGTTAAGCTGAGGGAAGCGTCACCGCATTAATATCATAATGAGGATTATTTTTACAACCGGTTAAAGTGTGGAAGCTGGATGCATAACGTGAAAGGGGCAACCCCATCCTTTGAATGAAAGGATGGGGCTGCCCCCTTTGTAGATAGAAAGAATCGTTATAAGCTTGGCGTATGATGTAACAGACGTTCTTTTTCCATTTCCTGCAGAACGGCCCGTGCCCGTTCTTTGTCCTTTGGACGAACCTGGAGCTTGAACAATTCATTCTGGAAGCCGCCGCCGCCCGAAGCCATACTCATTCCAGAGCCGGAAGCAAATCCGGATGCCGGTCCGATGGCTTCCGTTCTCAAGCGGGATGGGATGTCTTTTGACTGCAGATAAGCGTATTTTGTTTGTATGTCTTCGGTTTGATTTCCTCTTGCCGACTCGAGTGTTGTCCAACGGCTTTTACTCATCGCGGCAATGATAACTATAAGCGCTAACAGGCCTAAAATAATAAGAATCGTTTCCATTGAAATCACCTCTGGATTCCGGGGATAACCCCTGTGTTAATTATTTAATACCCGCCGGAATATAAGGTGAATCAAAGTGAATGTTTTCTCATCTTCTCATTTTTCGTTAGATAAATTTACGGCTTGTTTTCTTTCCGTCACAGCTGAATACAATCGTTTTATCTTCCACGACCGTCTCCAGATGCACAGATTTTCCCCATAGCTGCACAACATAAGGCAGTGTCCGTTCCACATATTTGAGGTCGAGCTCGACGCCTTCATATTCATGGCGCAAATATAATTCTCCAACCCGGTTGAAATCGCCGTCTTTCACAACGATGCATGGAAATCCACCGTTTACCCGAGAGTAGACGAGTTGGTCGCGGATGTTTTCCCATGTTTTGTCGGTGATTTTCCACTCCGGCCCTTTCTTCTCGAACAGATACAAGTCCAGATCTTCAACCAGCTTTTTAGATAGATAATTCCGCAGAAAGGATTGATCCGAGTCCGACTCCCGAACTTCAAAGATCTTTTCTCTGCCCATTCCGGGCTTGCGGCCGAGCCTGCTGCGTTCTTCCTCTGTCGGGTGATCCCACCTGCGCTCGATATCCTCGAAAATTTTCAATCCGAGATAATACGGATTCAAGCTGTGCCTGGACGGCTGCACGACTGAGGCGTTAAGCTGGGCGAATTCGATCGTTTCCTCGCTGGTCAGATCAAGCTCACGGATGATTCGCTGGTGCCAGTACGAAGCCCAGCCTTCGTTCATGATCTTTGTCTCAATCTGCGGCCAGAAGTACAGCATTTCTTCGCGCAGCATCGACATAATGTCGCGCTGCCAATCCTCAAGCTGGGGGGAATATTCCTCAATGAACCAGATTAGATCCTTCTCCGGCTTCGCAGGGAAGCGGGGATTTTGATCGTCCGTCCTTTCGGATGCGGCCTTTGACTCCGGATCTAACGACCATAGCTCTTCGTATTTATTAGGGATTTTCAGCGCTTGGTCATTTTCCTGCTTCCGCTGTATCGTTGCATTTTTGTCTTTGCCCATTTGATACGGTTTATACAAGGTTGGATCAATATGCTCTTGAATGGCGAGCACCGCATCAATAAACTTCTCGACCTCTTCCACGCCGTGGTCCATCTCATATAACGCAACGCGTTCTGCTGTCGCGGACATGCTCTCGACCATGTTCCGGTTGGAACGGCTGAATCGGGCATTGTTTTTGAAGAAATCCGAGTGTGCGAGCACGTGGGCGACGATCAGCTTGTTCTGAATAAGTGAATTGCCTTCCAGTAAGAAGGCATAACAAGGATTGGAGTTAATGACCAGTTCATAAATTTTGCTGAGTCCGAAGTCGTACTGCATCTTCATTTTATGAAAGGTCTTTCCAAAGCTCCAATGGCTAAAACGGGTAGGCATGCCGTAGGCTCCGAAGGTGTAAATAATGTCCGAGGGACAGATCTCGTACCGCATCGGATAAAAGTCCAATCCAAAGCCGACGGCGATTTCCGTAATCTCATCAATGGCTCTCTCGAGCTGCTGGATGTCATCTTGATTCACTAGCGTATCCCCCTCCGCGGAGATTGTTGGTTTTCCTATTATGTTTATGGAGGAAAGAGGGGGAATATGCTGTAAGTGCAAAAGGGATGAACGGCGGACTAGTCCACCACCGGCTGATTCGGTGAGACTTGCCGTGAAAGCTCCCGAAAACGTCCTGGCGGGTGGGTCGTAAACTTTGGGGAATCGCCGACTTCATTGCGGAAAATATGCGAGAGATAGTACGAGCTGCCATGAAAACATTGAGCTCACGCAGGATGAGGACGAGCATGGATAAAGCAGGTTGCCGGTAACCATGTTATAGCCAAGCCGATGAAAAAGTCCGAGGTTTGACAGAAGTAGAGTACAGGCGTCGCTGCGGAATCGGAGAAATTCTTCAGATGAGGCATTCCTTCGAGCCGATCTAAACCAACGCAGAAATATAGAAGATTCCGATTGAGTGGATTTGTTCTGGCATTAAATGAAAATGGAGTGTCAACGTGTTATGGTGCATCGTTGGCACTCCATTTTTGCTGCGTGAAGTGCAAAAGTTGGAGAGGGTCTTTAAGCCTATAATCTATGTTGAGCAGATAGCTTTTCTTTGTAAAGGAGAATTAATTAATAGAAAATTGGGCGATTTATTGACATTAAGTGGTTGAAAATTTATGAAAATGGTACTTTTATCCTGTTCACTAGTTCTAAACTATCATTATAATTAAAAAGGTTGGTTCGAATTTGAAACCTTGTCTTGAAATTTCAAATCATGAACGGGGGGAACTGAAATGAACATGGGTCCAGATGCCGCTTGAATGCAGCAGATGGAATGTTTTCTTTTCAAGAGCAGTACAACGTTTATCAAGCCATACGAATAAAAAGAGATGGGATAGGGTGTAATGAAATTATTAAATGTATTGAAGTTCAGTTCCATTCGAAAGAAGCTTATTGTCACTTTTATGCTGGTAACCGTAGTGCCGATCATTGTTCTGAGTTATATTCTGTACTCTTCAATGGGCAATACAATAACCGAGGATTTTAATAACAATATCCATCAAAGTATGATGACGATGGATAACACGCTCAATGAGCATTTCTCGACACTAAGAAATAACGTTACATATTTGTCCGGGCATAGCGCTCTGAAGAGCATGGATGATACCGTCCGCAGCTACATCAATGGAATCCCGGAGCAGGCCGGAGCCAGCGAAAGACGGATTCAGCTGGCGTTTGAGGAATATATCGATACTCACCCTGATTACTCCACAGCCTTTATTGGAACCGAATATGGCGGCTTTACCGAATCGAATAACGATACTGGAGCCGATGAAGGATATGATCCACGGGAGCGCGGATGGTATAAAAAAGCATTGGAAAACCCGGACACTGCGGTCATGATTGAACCCTACCAATCGATATCCGGCGCGATCGAAGTCACTTCTGCAAAAACGTTCACGGATCGGGAAGGCAATATAACCGGGGTCATGGCTATAGCGATGACAATGGATAAATTTAATGTGCTGTTGGAGAAGATGGGCACCGGCCAAACCAACCACCTTCTGGTGGCGCTGCCGGACGGCACGATCATTACCTACCCTCATGAGCCGGAGTTGAACTTCCAACCGATCGAACAATTGGGAATTACAGAATTAGCCGATTTTCCAGGTGTTCAGGATGGCTCCTATGAGATGAATTACAACGGTAAAACGCAATTGGTCAATATCTATACATCAGAGGGAACCGGATGGCGATTTGTTTCATTTGTTGAAAACGAAGAGCTTCTATCGGAGCTGCATCCATTAAGAAATCTGATCATTATCATCACGATAATCATTATTGCTATTGTACTTACAGCTTCCTATATGTTTTCCAGACGCTTCTCGGGGCCAATCCAACTGATTACGGACCATGCCCGCCAAATGGCTTCCGGAGATTTAACAAACTCGATCAACTATCATTCCAATGATGAGCTTGGCAATTTAACGAAGCATTTCAACGAGATGATCGGCAGCTTGCGGGACATTGTGCAGCGGGTAAAACAGACAACGACAGAAGTCAAAACCTCAGCGGTAAGCGTGACTGCGGGAGCCACGGATGCCGCGTTATCGACACAATCGATCGTGAGCACGATGTCTGAAGTCGCGTCAGGGGTTAACGGTCAAGTCAGCAGCCTGCAGGAAAGCACAACAGCGATGGGAGAAGTATCTACTGCCGTACAGCGTGTAGCTGAGTCGGCTTCGAATGTGGCGGAGCTGGCGCTTGTCACATCTGAGCAAGCGACTAAAGGGATGCAGAGCATTGAGAAATCTACAGCGCAAATGAATATCATAAATGAAGCAACGAATGAAACCGTTGAAGTAGTCAACCGATTAATCGAGCGGACAAAAGAAATCGAAGAAGCATTAAATACAATCGCGGACATATCGGCGCAAACGAATTTGCTGGCGCTCAATGCTGCTATTGAAGCTGCAAGAGCCGGTGATGCGGGCAGAGGTTTTGCTGTTGTAGCGGGCGAAGTGCGCAAGCTGGCGGAGCAATCCAGCCAATCTGCCAGCCAGATCAACGATCTGCTGGGTCAAATCGGGGCAGATTCCAGTGCAGCAGTCCAAGCGATGGGAAAAGTCAGCAATGAAGCAAGCCAAGGGGCTGTAGTGGTGCTGGAAGCCGGCATGGGATTCGAGCATATTGTTAAGGGGATCAATGAGATTACACTCCAAGCGCAGGAAGCATCGGCAGCTTCTCAGCAAATGTCAGCCAGTGCGGAAGAAATCAATGCTTCCATGGAAGATATCGTGAACATGTCGAAACAGGTAGCATCTAAGACCAATCAAACGGCAGCGGCCGCGCAGGAACAAATGGGAACGATGGAAAACATGGCGGCCTTGTCTTCCAGGATGGAATCGATATCGGAAGAGCTCGAAAACCTTGTTCTGCATTTTAAAACGGAAGCGAAGTAATACCCGGATCATAAAAGCTTTATAATTATCAGACAGGGCTGTCCCAAAAGTGGATCATCTACTCGAGGGTCAGCCCTGAAATTGTATCAAGCCGCTAGCAAAAATAAGTATATAATCCTATCTACCTATAAGTAAAATGAATGTGTATAATGATATAAATGAATTAAATTAATGTAAATCGGAGGGCACCACTTGTCTATTGCCAAGTATGAGATTTTCAGCACCGTTATCGAAATGGGGAGCCTAACCAAAGCCGCTGAGACGCTGCACCTGACACAATCAGGCGTCAGCCATGCGATCTCCAGTCTGGAGTCGGAGCTTGGATTCCCGCTGCTTACGCGCAGCCGCTCCGGGATTAGCCTAACCGCTGACGGGCAACGGATCTTAAAATATATCCGTGAGATTATCCAGAAGAACGAGCAGATTAAACAGGAAGCCAATAACATCAAAGGATTGGAGAGCGGCACGATACGAATCGGCACATTCCCCAGTGTGTCCATTCAGTGGCTGCCGGGTATTTTAAAACAATTTCAGATGTTATATCCGTCCATTGCAATCAAGCTGATGGAAGGGAACTATTTGGAGGTGGAGCAGTGGATTTCCAGAGGCGAGGTTGATTTTGGATTCATTTCTTTGCCGACAGTTGATTCCTTTGAGACGATTCCGTTAAAAAAAGACCGTATGTTATGCATTGTGGCTAAAGATCATAGCCTTAGCCAAAAAACAAGTATTAAGCTTGAGGAAATTACGGACGAGCTGTTTATTATGCCAAAGGATGGCTGCGACCATGATGTGAAGCGAATTTTCAAAGAAAACCGGATCGAACCGAAGATCAGGTTTGAAATTGCGTTGGATCAAGCCATTATAGCGATGGTTCAAAACGGCCTTGGCGTCAGTATTCTGCCGGAAATGATTTTAACGGGGGCTGCGGATCAGGTTCATATGCTGACGATTGAACAGGAAAGCTCCCGGTCGATCGCTTTAGCCTCGACGTCCTTCAAAAATAGCTCGCCGGCATCCATTAAATTTCTCGATTGTGTCCGAAAATGGATTGCATAATCCGGGGAAAACGGGGCCCGGAAGTGTTATTTCTTCCATGTTAATAAAAAATTCATATTTTGCAAAAAAACAATCGATTTTGCAAAAATGCAAAACTAAAAAAAGGGCAGCGAAAATTGTCGTTTGGAGTGGATACTTTGTTCTCAAAAAACGTTGCAACGGAGTATGAATTGACCAGGTCCAAGGCCGTTCAACAGCTCTATGAAAAGATTGATCAAGTTGCTCAGTACGATTCCAGTGTCATTGTGCTCGGCGAGTCGGGAGTGGGCAAGGAAGTAGTTGTCAAACGGATCCATGAGAAAAGCCCGCGCAGCAGAGGGCCGTTTGTCCGCATTAATTGCGGAGCAATTCCGGAGGATTTGATGGAATCCGAGATGTTCGGTTACGCAAAGGGAGCTTATTCCGGGGCGAAACAACAGAGTAAGCTAGGGCTTATTTCGCTTGCAAATCAAGGCACCCTATTTTTGGACGAGATTGCGGAATTGACGCTGCCGATACAAGCGAAGCTGCTGCGTGTTCTACAGGAGAGGCATTTTTATCCCATTAATGCAGTGAAACCGGTGAGTGTTGATATTAGGGTCGTCAGCGCGACCAGCCGCAACCTAAGACAATTAATCGAAGACGGAAAATTCAGGCAGGAGCTGTTCTATCGTTTGAATGTTGTACCGATTCAGGTGCCTTCACTCCGGGATCGCAAAGAAGATATCCCCGATTTGATTGCTTTTTTCATGCAGCATCTGGATACCCGGTATGCGAAAAGGAAAACGATCAGCCAAAATGTTATTGATATTTTTCTCCAATACAATTGGCCGGGCAATATCCGAGAGTTGAAAAATGTGGTTGAACGCCTTGTTGTAACGACACCGGATGATCTTATCGATACGCACCATATCCCGCTTGAAATCTGGGAGAGTATTGAAGAGAACAAACGAAGAATGATGCCGGAATACAACACGCTAAGGGAATTGCTCGCGCAATACGAGTACCAGATCATTAAAGATTCCGTCCGGCGCAATAAAACGCTGCTTCAAAGCAGCGCCGAGTTAGGGGTCGATGTGTCCACACTTTCAAGAAAATGCAAGAAGTACAACATTCGCTTGGACGGGGTAAATTAGCCGATTAGAGTGCGGCTCTTTGCAATAATGCAAACTCTCTTCATCCATGCTTTTTCATAGTTATTTACAGTAAAATCTTAATATGTTATAAATCTTAACATCGAGGATTCGCGATGTGCTTGTGGATACTCAAACAACAGGAGAGGAAGTAGAAAATGAAAAAGGCAATAACATTATTAGTGACGGCATCTTTATTTGTTCTAACAGCCTGTGGTGCAAACGGTGGGTCTTCAAATGGGGGAAGCGGTTCTGACATTATCAAAATCGGCTTGGCGGCGCCTTTGACGGGAGCATCGGCCCAAGACGGAGAATCGATTAAAAAAGGTGCGGAACTCGCAGTTAAATTACTGAATGATGCAGGCGGCATTGACGGAAAAAATGTTGAATTAGTCGCTGAAGACGATAAGGGAGACCCGAAAGAGGCGACTAACGTAGCAACAAAGCTGACCTCCAATAAAGACGTGCTTGGCGTTGTCGGCCATTTCAACAGCAGTGCGACACTGGCGGGTGCACCGGTATACAACAAAAACAAACTGGTGCAAGTTTCTCCGGGATCAAGCTCTCCGAAAGTATCGGAAGCAGGGGACTACACGTTCCGCGTCATTACAACTGATGCTTTCCAAGGCGACTTCGTAGCACAATGGACGCAAGAAGAAGGCTTTAAGAAAGTAGCAATCATCTACGAACAAACG
This sequence comes from Paenibacillus abyssi, assembly GCF_014640295.1. Lineage (GTDB taxonomy): Bacteria > Bacillota > Bacilli > Paenibacillales > Paenibacillaceae > Paenibacillus_D > Paenibacillus_D abyssi. Next base: position 422,795 of record NZ_BMGR01000003.1, read on the forward strand.
GACTATGGCGTAGGCCTTGCTGAAGTATATCAAAAAGCGGCTGAATCCTATGGAATTGAAATTGTTGGATCTGAGGCATATACAGCTGGACAAACGAAAGATTTCGCATCTATTTTAACGAAAATCAAAAATAACCAACCGGATGCCATTTTTATCGGCGGATTGTACAATGAAGCTGCATTGATCGCAAAACAAGCACAACAGCAAGGATTGTCACTTCCATTCCTCGGTGTTGACGCACTGTTCTCGGATGCGTTGATTAACTTGGGCGGAGATGCAGTAGAAGGTTTCTTGCTTCCTGGTTTCTTCAATGTAGACAGCGACAATGAAAAAACGAAAGCATTCGTAGATGCCTACACAGCAGAGTACAACGAAGTGCCTGGAACATACGCAGCGTACGCGTTCGATGCTACGAACATTATCGCTGAAGCGATTAAAAACAACGGTGCAGACCGTGAGAAAGTTCAAGAATACCTGAGCACGCTCAAAGGTTATGAAGGCGTAACAGGCGTGAACGATTTTGACGAGAATGGGGACGTTCTGAAAAACCCAGAGAAATTGATTGTACAAGACGGCAAGTTCCAGACTTATACCAAGTAATATCACTCGGGCAAGGGATTAAAAATCCTTGCCCGTCAATTTTTGAAAGGGGGATTCCCTTGCTCGCTCAGCAAATTGTGAATGGCCTGACCATCGGTATGATCTACGCGCTTATCGCGCTCGGTTATACAATGGTTTACGGGATCTTGAAGATAGTGAATTTCGCGCATGGCGATATTTTTATGATGGGCAGTTTTTTCGGGCTTATTCTGATACGGAATGTGGGCCTGCCTTTCGTCGTAGCCTTTGCGCTTGCTGCTGTATTAACCGCTTTGCTCGGCATTCTGATCGAACGGTTGGCCTATCGGCGATTACGGTTCTCTGACCGGATTGTCCCGCTGATCAGCGCGATGGGGGTATCGATCTTTCTGGCGAACCTGGCCCAGAAGCTCTGGGGCTCAGAAGTTCATACCTTTCCAAAGGTAATGGAGATTAAGACGTACACGATCGCCGGCATGACCTTCTCCACTGTGCAATTGCTCATTTTTGGCTTATCGATTATTGCAATGCTCGGTCTTCATTTCTTTGTTAACAAGACAAAAATCGGTACCGCAATGCGGGCGACATCGATCAGTATTACGAACGCTACATTGATGGGAATCAATACGAACATGATTATCATGATTACCTTTGCGATCGGCTCAGCTTTGGCCGCTGCCGCAGGGATTCTAGTTAGCATCTATTACGACGCTGTTTACCCGACAATGGGTTATACCGCGGGATTGAAGGCATTTACCGCAGCTGTATTGGGCGGAATCGGAAGCATTCCCGGCGCCGTATTAGGCGGCTTGATATTAGGAGTTGCTGAAAATTTAGGGATTGCCTATATTGCTGCCAAATATCAGGACATTATCGCTTTTTGCATTCTGATTCTTGTGCTTATCATTCGGCCAAGAGGAATTCTGGGCAAAAAAGAAATTAATAAAGTGTAGGTGGAACCTTTGAAACGGATAAAGATCTGGGCGATCCCTGCAGCCATCCTTTTACTCATGCTGCCGTTTGTTGTGCAAATGTTCGACAATGCGGACTTTTTACTGAGGATTGCTGTAATGATCGGCATTTATATCATTCTAACCCTAAGCTTAAACATCATTGTCGGGTACGCGGGTCAGTTTGCATTGGGTCATGCCGCCTTTTATGGCATCGGCGCCTACACCGCCGCACTTTTAATGGTGAACTATGACGTATCATTTTGGTTGGCACTTCCCGCAGCTGCAATCGTCACAGGCTTTTTTGGATTTTTGCTCGGAACGCCTGTAATGCGGCTCAAAGGCGATTATCTTGGAATCGTAACACTCGGTTTTGGCGAGATTGTCCGCCTGATTTTTGTTAACTGGATTGATCTGACGAACGGACCGATGGGGATACCGGGCATTCCTGCGCCTTCCTTAGGCAGTTACACGTTAGGCTCGAACATGGACTTTTATTATTTAGTGCTGGTTGTTACGGTCATCAGTGTACTTATCATCCGGCGTATCGTACAATCCGGATTCGGCTTAAACCTGTTGACTGTGCGCGAAGATGAAATTGCTGCAGAGTCGATCGGAATCCGACCTATGAAATATAAACTTTTGGCATTTACGATCGGCGCATTGTTCGCCGGTGTTGCCGGCGCGTTATTTGCCGTCACCGCAATGTTTGTAAGTCCAGATTCCTTCCAATACGTAGAGTCCGTCAATATTTTGGCAATGGTCGTTCTAGGAGGTACAGCAAGCATTCCTGGATCGATTCTCGGCGCTACCATCCTTACGGTTGCTCCAGAGGCGCTTCGTTTTATCAGTGACTACCGCTTGATTCTGCTTGGTTTAATCATTGTCCTCATGATGGTCTACAAACCTTCGGGCTTCTGGGGAGAGAGCAAGCGGAAACGGAACTTTTTTGGGATGACGGGGAGGTAAAAAACCATGACCACGGAAATATTGCGGCTGGATGAAGTGACAGTTAAGTTCGGCGGACTGGTTGCCGTCAATCAAGTCAGCTTCCATATGAATAAAGGGGAAATTCTAGCCTTGATCGGTCCTAACGGTGCGGGGAAAACAACCTTGTTCAACCTGTTAACCGGCATTTATACCCCTACATCGGGGGCTGTATTATATAAGCAGCAGGTCGTAAACAAGCTGAAGCCTTATAAGCGCGTTGAGATGGGAATTGCCAGAACGTTTCAGAACATCCGCCTAATCAAAAATTTGACGGTGCTCGAAAACGTGCTCGTTGCCCATCAAGGCTGCAATTCAGAATCGGTGTGGTCGTCGATATTCTTATCGAAGAAAACGAAAGAGAATCGGCAGGCCGTAGTTAATGAATGCATGGAAGTATTGAAAATCGTCGGTCTGGAATCAAAGATCGATGAATTTGCCGGCAACCTGCCTTATGGCGAGCAGCGTTTGTTAGAAATTGCAAGGGCGATGGCGACCAAATGCCAGCTTCTTTTGCTTGATGAACCCGCTGCGGGCATGAATTCACAAGAAAAGAAGCAGCTGGTTGACGTTATTCGTTCCCTTTCACAGAAATATAATATTGAAATTTTGCTGATAGAGCACGACATTCGCATGGTCATGAGCATTGCTGACCGGATCGTTGTGCTGGATCACGGGAAAAAGATCACAGAAGGCATCGGTTCCGAAGTACAAAACAATCCGGAAGTCATCAAGGCCTATCTTGGGGAGGACATTTAAAATGAGCGGTAATAACATCTATGGAAATACCCCTACTTTTTTGGGAGCGAAAAATATTAGCGCAGACAAAAATACTGAAGGCTTGGACGTATCGGTCTATGGCGTACCTTGGGAAGGAGCGGTCACCTGGGGAGATTACACGGGTTGTGAATTAGCCCCTAAAGTGATACGTTTAGTAAGTGCAAGGTATACCGGCTATCTGCCGGAAATCGATCATCTGGACGTATTCGAGCATTTGAAGCTCGGGGATATGGGCGACATCGATATCGTGCCGGCGGACGTGGAAGAAACAATGAACCGCATTGAGAAATTTGCTTCACAGGTCTGGGATTCGGGTACCTTTGCAGTCGCTTTGGGCGGAGACCACGGCATTACGTTTCCGATCGTAAAAGCATTGGCGCAAAAAGTCGACGGCGAGGTTGGCATCATTCATTTAGATACGCATTATGATAACAAGCCGAATTTTGACGGCGACAAGTTTGCCCGCTGCTCACCGTTTGCCCGCTTGTATGAGCAAGAAGGCGTACGCAACGAAGCGATTGTGCATGCGGGAATTCACGGCCCAAGAAACCATCCGGATAACGGCCGCTTGGCTAACTCCGTTGGCGCGACAACAATTACGATCCGCGATATCCGCAAGAACGGTGATTTGCAGGCAATGGCGAAGCAAATGCATGACATTGCAAGCAAAAATACGGATGCGGTGTACCTGAGCATTTGTTCCGATGTAATGGACTATGCGTTTAATCCGGGAGGCCCTGCGGACGGTAACGGGCTCAGCTCATATGAGCTGCTCGAGCTGGTCTATGAAATTTGTAAGCTTGGTGTGGCTGGAATGGACTTTGTGGAAATTTATCCGCAGAGCGACCCGAACAAATTCTCGGCACACATTGCATCGACGATCGTACTCTATGCACTTGCTGGAGTCATTCATCACCGCCAAAATGCAAACACGGGAGAAAAGGAATATGTTAAAAATTGAGGGGTTAACCGTCCATTATGGCGTAATCCCGGCAATAAAAGATTTAAATATCGAAGTCCCGCAAGGGAAAGTCGTTTGTCTAATCGGAACTAACGGCTCCGGGAAGACAACGACCCTTAAAGGGGTTTCCGGGATTGTTAAAGCCAAGGCAGGCCGTATTCTTTTTGAAGGCAAAGACTTGACCAAGGTCGATCCGCATCAGATTGTCCATATGGGCATTTCCCAGGTTCCGGAGGGACGCGGCGTATTTCCGGATCTGACGGTATTGGAAAATTTACAGCTGGGCGCTTTTATCCGTAAAGACAAAAAAGCGATCAAGTCGGATTTAGAGGAGATTTTCTCGCTATTCCCTAGGCTGGAAGAACGTAAGAACCAATTGTCGGGAACGCTCAGCGGCGGAGAGCAGCAAATGCTTGCTATGGGCCGCGCCCTGATGGCAAGGCCAAAGCTGCTGCTGCTTGATGAGCCTTCCATGGGACTTGCACCGATCATCGTCCAGGAAATATTTAAAATTGTCAGACGGATTAATGAAGAAGGAACAACCGTCATGCTGGTTGAGCAAAATGCCAAAATGGCACTCTCCGTTGCACATTATGGTTACGTGCTGGAAACCGGTGAAATTGTTGCGCAGGGTACCGTCAATGAACTGAAAAATGACGATATGATTCGTAAAATTTATTTGGGTATCCATTAGGAGGTATCGGTATGGACGAGAAGAAGAGCCTGGAGCCCGCATCCATGTATGCGATTATGGCGCAATTGTTTGCCCACGTATCCAAAGCGGTCGTCGACCGTTTCGGTGAAGAGGGCAGGGAAGCCGTTAAGGAAGGCGTTCGTACATTCGGGGAGCAGCGCGGCCGCGACATCGCCCGTCGTGCAGCACTTGTAGACGAGCCTAATGGCATCGAGAACTACCTGCCTAATTATGATATGGGACGCTCCGATCTTTTTGAGTACGAAACTACCATGCATCCGAAAGAAATCGAACAAACGTTTACCAAGTGCGCTTTCGCGGAGCAGTGGAAAAAGGATGGCATGGAAGAGTACGGCATCATGTACTGCGAGATGATTGACCCTGCGATTGCCAGAGGTTTCAATCCGAACTTTGAGGTTATTCATGACCAATATATTCTCAAAGAAGGAACCTGTCATTTCCGCTTCCAAATGAAAGATGAGAAGAAAGAAGAATAAGAGGCCTTCGCCTCTTATTCTTCTTTTATAGAGGGGGAGAGAAAATGATCCAAGGCGAGCGTTTATGGCATCGGTTAATGGAGCTGGGGGAAATCGGCAAGCAGGATAGCGGCGGCGTCACCAGGCTGTCATTTACACCGGAAGATCGAAACGCCAAGGCTCTCACAGCTTCCTACATGAAGGAGGCCGGACTTGAGGTTCGCGAGGACGCTGTAGGGAATCTGATCGGGCGTAAAGAGGGCAGCAATCCTCAGCTGGCGCCCATCATAATCGGTTCTCATATCGATACCGTATATGACGGCGGCCGTTTTGACGGCGCACTCGGGGTGCTCAGCGGAATCGAAGTGCTGCAGTCTATTGGCGATAACGGGATAATCCTGCAGCGCTCGGTTGAGGTTGTCGCATTTACGGATGAAGAAGGAGCCCGGTTTGGCTTCGGGATGATCGGAAGCCGCGCGATGGCCGGCACGTTGAAGGCATCGGATCTTGCGCACTGCGATCAGGAGGGCGTGTCTATTCAAGAGGCGATGCTTCAGGACGGATTAAATCCCGCTGAGTTGAAAAAGGCTGCAAGCAGCGCGATCCATGCTTACCTAGAACTGCATATCGAGCAGGGGAAGGTGCTGGAATCGCAAGGAAAACAAGTTGGCATTGTAACCGGGATATCAGGTCCGCTCTGGATGAAGGTTACGCTTGAGGGAGAAGCAGGACATGCGGGAGCAACCCCAATGAGATTACGCCGCGATCCACTGGCGGTTGCCGCAGCATTAATGGTTGAGATTGAGCAGATTGCGAGTTCCTATCCGGGGACGGTAGCAACAGTCGGCAAGCTGCAGGTTTATCCGGGCGGAATTAATATCATCCCTTCCAAAGTGGAATTTTCGATTGATTTAAGAGATATCGATGCCGTTATACGGGATCAAGCAGAAGTACGAATTCGCAAGGCAATCCAAACGACTTGCGAAGCACGGGAAATTTCGTGGGATGTTGAAGATTATCAGAGAGTTCCGCCTACGCCATGCTCGGAGGATTTGCAAGCTGTTATTACTGAAGCTTGTATACCTAGCGGTGTTGATCCGGTTTATTTGCCAAGCGGGGCAGGGCATGATGCAATGCAGTTCCGGGAAGTTTGTCCGATCGGAATGATCTTTGTCCGCTCGCGTGAGGGAATCAGCCATTCACCTTCGGAATGGAGTACTCAGGAGGACTGTGAAAAGGGTACAGAATTGCTGTATCACACTTTGCTCTTGTTGGATGGACGCACGGAATCATTTAACTGAAACTATTCATATAGAGATATAAATTTGGAGCGGAGAGAAACAGATGCGGCATCTATTTTCTTTTGTGTTTTTTATGGTGGGCGTATTTATCATTTCCGTCGGCAGCAGCCTGATGATACAGGCGGAGCTGGGCTTACCGCCCTGGGACGTGCTGCATATGGGGTTAACGGGAACTTATGGTCTTACCTTTGGAATCTGGTCACAAATCATGGGCCTTCTGCTCATTGCTCTAACGATGCTGATTACCCGCAAGCGGCCTGGAATCGGAACGGTTCTTAATATGTTCTTCCTCGGCTTTTGGATCGACCGGATTATGGAATGGGATATTATACCACAGTTTTACTCCTTTCCGTTATCGCTTGTCGAATTCATGCTCGGTGTCATGCTTACAGGCTTTGGCATCGGGATGTATCTGGCATCTGGACTCGGCGCAGGTCCCCGGGATGGCTTCACGCTGGCTTGCGTGCAGTTATTTCGGGCGCGATTCGGCATCGTACGAACGGTAACTGAGCTTGTGGTATTGGGCGGCGGTACCTTGTTAGGGGGTCCTGTCTTTATTGGAACGGTTCTGTTCTCATTAACGATCGGATTTTTCTGCGACCGCTTTATCCCGTTCTGGAAAATCAGGCATGATCGCATCTACGACAAATTCTTTGCCGCTAAAAAAGTGGACCTCGGGGTATAAAAGGAATAAGGTTCTTTTACAAATAAGGCAAATAAAAATGACGTGCAGGTGGAGATGGTATCCATTTGTCACGTCATTTTTATTTGTTGAGTGAATGACAGCCAAAACCGTACAAATTGCAACAATATTTTTGATTGTATCGAGAAATATCGAACCGGATTTTATCAGGCGTTCATTTTGCCCAATTCGACGGCTCTTTTAGTCGCAGCCTCGACGCATGCTTTCACTGTATCGTTCAAACTGTGTGACTGCAGCACATCCAAGCCGGCTAACGTTGTTCCGCCCGGAGAGCAGATCGCTTCCCGAAGTTCGGATGGTTCCTTGCCTGATTGCATGAGCATGCTCGTGGCGCCCAGCATCGTCTGCAGTACAAGCTCCTTCGCTAAACCTTCTTCCAATCCAACGCTTTTCGCTCCATCCAGCATCGCTTCCACGAAATAATAGAAAAATGCGGGGCCGCTTCCGGAAACAGCGGTGAGCGCATCCATGTTTTCTTCTGGAATCCGAAACACAGAGCCGATCGATTCGAAGATTTTCGAAGTCACTTCAATATGCTCCTCCTGCGCGGTTTTTCCACCGCATAGGCCGGTCGCCGATTGTCCGACAAGCGCGGACGTGTTCGGCATCGTACGGACGATCGGCGCTTCATGTCCGAGCAGCCCGGAGATGGTTTCCGTTTTTATGCCTGCAGCAACGGAAACAACCACGTGATCTTTCGTCGTATATTCCCCGATTTCCTCTACTGTATTTTTGATATCCTTCGGTTTCATTGCGAGGATGAGGATATCAGCCTCTTGTATGTACCGGTATTTTAACGCGGGGTCGGCTTGGATGCCATGTGCATCGGCAAGCTGATTCAGGCGTACCGGATTAGACCGGTTCGTTGCGCTTATGGAATCGGGCTTGACGATCTGCATCTTCACCATTCCGGCGATGATCGCCTCTGCCATGGACCCTGCTCCTACAAAACATATTTTCTTATCTGACAACATATCCTTCTCGACTCCTCTTCGATTAGCTACACCCATTATAACAAGTTTACAGATATATTTGAAATGAGATAAGTGTCAAAAAATTACATTTATTGCAAACAGGTTATGACAAACATTTTATGAATTCCGCTGTACATTTAGGGTGTTGTAACCATTATATTTAGGGAGGTAGGTTGGTTGAAAAATCGTTGGTTGAGGAGAGGCTTATCTATCCTGCTAATGGCGGTCCTGCTGTTTTCTGCCTGGGGGGCGGCCGGTGCTGAACCGTTGTCAGAGGAGAACCCTCTGATTTTAGCGGAGCGTTATCTAACGCAAAAAGAGGAAATTTTCGGCCTGATAAACCCGGGGCAGCAGCTGCAGCTGCTGCGAAGTTTGATGGATGATTTGGGAAAAAGACATATTATGTATCAGCAAAAAGTGAACGGTGTGCCTGTGTATGGCCATTATATTCAGCTGCATTTAGACAAGGCCAACCGGGTTTACGCCGTCAACAACAAAACCGAACCAACCCTGCAGAAGCAACGTATCGATACCGTTCCGGGTTTGACGCCTGATGAAGCAGTCGCGAGTTTGGTATCGGAGCTTGAAATTGAAGAAGGGATGTCCATTGATCTATCCCAGGCCATATATGATACCGCTATCATGATCTATCCTTACCAAGGAGTCAATTATCTGACATACGAGATTAATCTTGCATATGACATTCCGGAGCTTGGCCGTTGGACGGCTTATGTCGATGCGCATAACGGTAAAATCATCGAAAAGTACAGTACGATTAAATTCAGCAGTGAGAAGGCGGACAATGTCGGTTATAACGGGGATACCAAAAAGCTGAATGTATACAACGAGGAAGGCACATATTTTCTTTATGATGTGACACGCGTCGGAATGCAAGGCATTTACACCTTTGATTACAATACATCTGATCCGGAGACGGACTCAATCGGAATCGCCTCCAGTACTGATCCAAACGGATTTGCCCCACACGCTGTAGACGCACATTACAATGCCGGCGTGGTATACGATTATTACGCGGATAAGCTTGGACGCAATAGTATTGATGGAGCAGGGATGGCTGTACAATCCATTGTCCATTACTCGGAGGACGGCAACGGTTATGATAATGCCTTCTGGGACGGAATGTTCGGCATCATGGTATATGGAAATGGCTCCGGAGCTGATAATGGCGGTTTTAATTGTTTGGCTTGTGCGTTGGATGTAGTTGCCCATGAAATGACGCATGGTGTGACAGAATACACCGCAGGGCTGGAATACCGATTTCAGTCGGGTGCATTGGATGAGTCCATCTCGGATATTATGGGCGAGCTGATTGAAGGCGCTTATCGCAACCCTGTCGAGGATCCTCTGGATCCGACCGCCGATGATCCGGATTGGCTTACCGGCGCCGATACCGGAGCGACACTGCGAAGCTTGAGCGATCCTAATCTTTATGACCAGCCGGCACACATGGATGAATATCTAGATTTGCCTCTGGATTTTGACAATGGCGGGGTACATATCAACAGCGGTATCCCGAATAAAGCGGCTTATTATATCGCTACAAGAGCCGATGCAGCCGGATTTGACGGTGAAGAATTACTGGCTGGCATCGTGTACAATGCATTGACAACCTACTTGATGCCTACTTCCAATTTTGAGGACGCGCATACAGCATTTATCCTTGCGGCCAGAGATTACGCCGAAGCGAGAGAGCTGAATCAAGCGGTAATCACGGGCATCGTCAATCAGGCCTGGCAGGATGTCGGCATCAGCTCGGAGCCAAAGTTTATAACCAGCTTTAATCCTAATATTCCAGATTTTGTACCCGCCGAATATAGTGTTTGGATGAACACAAACAAATCCGAGGTGTATTTTTATGTGCCGTACGGCACCGATGTATCGGCTTTGAACCCGACGGTGACAACGAGCCCCGGAACCACCTATGAGCCGCAAGGACCGCAGGATTTCACAGCAGCCATGCGCAGTGATACGAATCCGGATCCGGTTCCGGTGACGTACACGGTTTACGCCTCCGACAATTCCTCGCGTGATTGGTACTTGTATGCGTTTGAAGGGGGCAAGTTGAATTATTCGCAGGACGTTCTGTATGAGAATCCATCCGGTGACGGGTCAATTGCAGGCAATATCAATATCGGGCTTATCAATGACGAATGGTGGGGTGATATTGGTACCGATTTTGTAGCAGAGGGTATAGCCAATGTGAGCGGTCTGCCTGCGGGCCTTCAGGCACAAATTACGATTGCCGATCCGAAGAATGCCGTGTTGACATTCCTAGGTCAGGCGGATGCTGCAGTGGAGGGAAATGTGGATATTGCCATTGAATTTGAGTCTGACGCCTATTCCTTCTTCTACTCGGATGAAGTTGTGGACAACAGCACAACGATCCAATTGCGCTTTCAAAGCACTCCTCCTAGCTCGGATGCGAATCTGAGCGCATTGACCGTCTCTTCAGGAACGTTGACCCCGGCGTTTGATCCAGCTACAGCGAGCTATGACGTTAGTGTAGGCCATGAAGTTTCAAGCTTTAGCATAACGCCGACAGCCGCGGATGCGAATGCAACCGTTAAGGTGAATAACGAGGCGGTAACAAGCGGCTCGCCAAGCTCGCCGATAACACTCAGCGAAGGCGGTAACACCGTCACAGTTGAGGTCACCGCGCAGGACGGCACGACGAAGAAGACATACACGATTGAAGTCAATCGCGCATCAGCCCCGCCGGCGCCAAGCAGCAATGCGAATCTGAGCGCATTGACCGTCTCTGCAGGAACATTGACCCCGGCGTTTACAGCGGGTACGGCAAGTTACAGCGCGAGTGTAGGCAATGGGACAGCGAGCATCACCGTTACGCCGACAGCCGCGGATGCGAATGCAACCGTTAAGGTGAATAACGAAGCGGTAACAAGCGGCTCGCCAAGCTCGCCGATAACACTCAGCGAAGGCGGCAACACCGTCAC